>NZ_JACIET010000001.1:0-1346801 GCF_014197015.1 Niveibacterium umoris | reverse complement strand
CATCGGCTTCGGGTAGGAAATCAACACGCTGCCGCTCATTTCCGGATAGGTCACCGAGAATGAGGGAACCATGTCCGTCTTGGGCGACTGAACCGTCTCCGGCACCATGTCCGCCTCGTCCAGCGCCGGATTGATCAGCCGGATGAAGACGCGCAGCACCTGGCCGCTGTTGGGTGGCGCGTGGCGGATGTACTGGATCCGGCTGGCAAAGCGGATCACCGTCTCGGCCTCGGTGCCGTCGCGGTTGATGTCGATGCGGTCGATCACCTGCGCGCATGCGAACTGGCTAAAGGCGGCGAAGCACGCACACACAAGCACCCGCATCAACACCGCAAAGACGCCGGGAAACGGCACAGGGTACGTGCGTTCAGGGCGCGTCGCTGACAGTTCGTATCGGCTTCTTGACGTCATGCCATCAATTCCACTTCGTCACGCTGGTATGGCAATTCGAGGCATCACAGCTGGTCAGCCCGCTCTGAACCGCGCCCCTGAAATTCTTCCAAGTCGGTTTTGCATGCTCGGAGGTTCGAGTGCTCAGACCGTAGGGGTTACCAACCTGATGACAGCTCAGACAGGTTCCCGGGTAGGCCGTAACCGAGGTGAACGCCGTCCTGTGGATCTTCGCGCCGACAAAAGAGGTGTAGCTCTTGTGGCAGGCATCGCACGAGGGCCAGCTGGTGGTGGGGATGTGATTCGACGGTTTCACCGTGATGCTGGTGTAGGCGCCACCGTGACAGGTCGAACACGTTCCGGCCGCGACGCCCGAGTGTGAGTAGGCGGTTGGCGGAAGCCAGGCGGTCTTCGTGTGGCACGCATCGCAGGCCGCTGACGTCGGCAAATGGCTGCTGGGTTTGAAGTCCATGCTCGGATAGGCCGAGGTATGGCAGTTCGCACAACTGCCCGCGACAACACCGGTGTGGCTGTAGGGCAGGATCAGCGGCAGCCAGCTTGCCGTCTTGTGGCAGACATCGCAGGCCGCCGTCGTTGGAATATGCAGCGACGGTTTGCCGGTGGCATTCGTCCCGTTATGGCAGGTGGCGCAAGAGCCCGGTGTGACGCCGGTGTGCGTGAAGCTGGTTGGCTTCCAGGCGGTCGTGCCGTGACACACATCGCACGACTGCGTGGTCGGGATGTGCGTCGCCGTCTTGGCCTGCGCATTGGCGTAGGTATAGGTGCCGTTGTGGCACGTGGCACAGGCACCGGTCGTACCGGTATGGCTCATCGTCGCAGGCGCGAAGGCGGTGTAGTTCTTGTGGCAGGTATCGCACTGCGCTGTGGTTGGCACATGGTTGGTCGGCTTGCCCAATGCGGCCGTGCCGTTGTGGCAGGCCGAGCAGCGGCCCGCCGCCGGTGGCGAGGCGGTGGCGTGATTGAACGTTGCAGTGGCCCAGGTGGTGGTCGAGTTGTGGCAGCTGTCGCATTGCGCAGTTGTCGCAATGTGCGTTGCCGGCTTGGTCTGTGCGTTCTGCGCCAGGTAACTGCCGTTGTGGCAGGTTGAACACTGCCCGGCCAGGCCGGCGTGATTCATAGAGGCCGGAGCAAAGGCCGTGTAATTCTTGTGGCAGGTGTCGCACTGCGACGTGGTCGGTATGTGTTTGGCCGGCTTGCCCATCGCGTTGGTGCCGTTGTGACAGGTCGAGCAAGTTCCCGGCGCGACGCCGGTGTGCGCATAGCTCGCCGGCTTCCAGGCCGCGGTGCCGTGACAGGTATCGCAGGACTGCGTGGTCGGGATGTGCGTTGCGGGCTTGGTTTGCGCATTGACGCTGGTGTAGCCGCCGCCGTGGCAGGTCGCGCACTGGCCTGTAGTGCCACTGTGGTTCATCACCGCAGGCGCGAACCCGACAAAATTGAGGTGGCAGGTGTCGCACTGCGCCGTGGTCGGGATGTGTGTGCCGGGTTTGCCAAGGGCACTGGTGCCGTTATGGCAAGTGGCGCAACGTCCCGCAACGGCTGGAACAGCCGTTGAATGGTCGAAGGACGCCGTCGCCCAGCTTACCGTCGACTTGTGGCAGCTATCGCACTGTGCCGTTGTTGGCGTGTGGGTGGGCGGCTTGGTCTGCGCGTTCTGAGATGTGTAGGCGCCGCTGTGGCAGGTCGAACACTGGCCGGCGAGTCCGGTGTGGTTCATGTTCGATGGCGCCCAGGCGATGAAGCCGTTGGTGTGGCACAGATCGCACTGCGAAGTCACCGGGATGTGGGTCGAAGACTTGGCGAGCGCGTTGGCAAACGTGTAGGTGCCGTTGTGGCACGTGGCACACGCGCCAGCCGTTCCGGCATGGTTCATCGACGCGGGCGCAAAGGCCGTGAAATTGGTGTGGCAGGTGTCGCACTGCGCGGTGGTTGGAACGTGGTTTGTGGGCTTGCCCAAGGCAGCGGTGCCGTTGTGGCATGCCGAGCAGCGGCCAGCCGCCGGCGGCGAAGCGGTGGCGTGATTGAACGTTGCAGTAGCCCAGGTTGTCGTCGAGCTGTGGCAGCTGTCGCATTGCGCTGTCGTTGCGATGTGCGTCGTCGGCTTGGTCTGCGCGTTTTGCGCGAGGTAGCTGCCGTTGTGGCATGTCGAGCACTGGCTCGAAAGGCCTGTGTGGTCCATCACCGCCGGCGCGAATGCGGTGAAGGTCAGATGGCAGGCATCGCACGAACGGGCCGTCGGAATATGCGCGGCCGGTTTGCCCATCGCATTCACGCCGTTGTGGCAGGTGGCGCACGAACCGGCCACCACCCCCGTGTGGGCGAAGGTCGCCGGCTTCCACGCGGTGGTGCTGTGGCAGGTGTCGCACGACTGCGTGGTCGGAATATGGGTTGCCGGTTTGGCGTCTGCATTCACAGCGCGATACGCGCCGCCGTGGCAGGTCGTGCACTGTCCGCTGGTGCCACTGTGATTCATCAACGCCGGGGCGAAGGCGACGAAGGTGTTGTGGCAGCTGTCGCACTGCGCAGTGGTCGGGATGTGGTTGGTCGGCTTGCCCAGCGCGGTGGTGCCGTTGTGGCAGGTGGAACAACGCCCGACCGCAGGTGGCGAGGCGCTGGCGTGGTCGAACTTCGCCGTGGCCCAACTGATTGTGGATTTGTGGCAGCTGTCGCACTGTGCTGTCGTCGGCGTGTGGGTCGGTGGCTTCGTCTGTGCGTTCTGCGACGCGAAGGCTCCGTTGTGGCATGTCGAACACTGGTTTGCCAGGCCCGCGTGGTTCATCGTGGCCGGGTTCCAACTGGTGAAGCCGTTCACATGGCAGGTGTCGCACTGCGACAGCGACGGGATGTGCCCGGTCGGTCGCGCAAGGGCATTCGCGAAGGCGTAGGAGCCGTTGTGGCAGGTCGAGCAGCGTCCGGCCGTACCGGCGTGGTTCATCGCGGCCGGCGCAAAGGCCACGAAGTTCGTGTGGCAGGTGTCGCACTGCGCACTGGTCGGAATGTGGTTGCTGGGTTTGCCGATCGCTGCGACGCTGTTATGGCAGGACGAACAGCGACCGGTCGCAGGCGGGGTCAGACTGTTATGGTCGAGTGCCCGCGTGGCCCAACTGCTGGTCGACTTGTGGCAGGTGTCGCACTGCGCGGTGGTCGGCACATGCGTTGCCGGCTTCGTTTGCGCGTTCTGGCTCACAAACGCGCCTGCATGGCAGGTGCTGCATTTGCCGGCCGACCCGGTGTGATCCATTGTTGCCGGCGCAAAAGCGACGAAGCCGCTCTTGTGGCAGGTGTCGCACTGGGCCGTGGTCGGAATATGCGTCGACGGCTTGCCCAAGGCATTGGCAAACCCGAATGCGCCGCTGTGGCAGGTGGCGCACTGCCCGGTGGTGCCGGTGTGATCCATGTTCGCCGGCGCGAAACTGCTGAAGTTCGTATGACAGGTATCGCACTGGCCGGCGGTCGGCACATGGTTCGTCGGTTTGCCGAGTGCTGAGGTACCGTTGTGGCAGGTCGAGCAGCGACCCGCTGCCGGCGGGCTCGCGGTGGCGTGATCGAAACTGCCGGTGGCCCAGGTACGGGTGGAGGTGTGGCAGGTGTCGCACTGCGCCGTTGTCGGAATGTGGGTGGCCGGCTTCGTCTGCGCGTTCTGGCTGACAAAGGCACCACCATGGCAGGTGCTGCACTTGCCGGCCGATGTGCTGTGATCCATCTGCGCCGGAGAAAAGGCCACATAGTTGGTGTGGCAGGCGTCGCAGGGCTGGGTGACTGGAATGTGCGACGCAGGTTTGCCCGGTGCCCGCACGTTGTTGTGGCAGGTTTCACAGGTGCCGGGAACGACCCGCGCGTGGTCATAACCCGCGGGTGTCCAGGCGGCCATCTTGTGACAGGAATCGCAGGACGATGTCGTCACGACATGGCTCGGCGGCTTGCCGCTTGCGAAGATGCCGTTGTGGCAGGTCGAACAGGTGCCAGTCGTCACACCCTGGTGCCGGAACGTGGTGATGTTCCATGCGTTGGTGGTGTGACAGGTCGCGCATGCCTGCGTGGTCGGGATGTGGGTCGAAGGCATGGCACCTGCGCCATAGCGTGAACCCGCACGATGGCAGGCGCCACAATCCCGCGGCGTGCCCTTGAAGATCCCCTGCTGGTGGCAGGCCTCGCAGCGAACCACGGCATGCTGTCCGGTCAACGCGAAACCGGTTTTTGCATGCTCGAACGTGGGTGAGTTCGCCGTCTGTGCAAGCGCGGTCGACGCGGCAAACACCAGCAAGAGGGCACCGAACAGCTGAACGAGCGTTCTGGCGAACGCGTGTGATGCAGAAACAACCTTGGCTTGGAAGGGCTGGCGATACAGCTTGTCGCGTGTGGATGCCTTCATCGGCGTCTGGACGAACGCGTCCCCTCCTGCTCTGTGGGTCATACATGTCCCTTTATCGAGTAGGGACTTTCGGAAACTATAGTCGAAAACCCGCGGAGCAATGGGGGGTTTTCCCATCTGCAAATACGAGGCGCAGTCATCGCTTCTGCCGTTTCCAGTTGGCGGTGACATGGCAGCGATCGCATTGCGCGCCAAACCCGCCTTCATGAACGTCGTCGCGCGTGTGGCAGGCGACGCAGGGCCGCCGCGTCGCCTTGCCCGTCATTTCCTTCTCGTGACAGGTGTCGCACTGAACCTTGGCGTGTCCGCCATCGAGCAGGAATCCGGTGCTCGCATGGTCAAAGTCCCAAGCCGCCCAGCTGCGCGCGCTGTGGCAGGTTTCGCAGCGCGTACCGAAGCGTTTCTTGTGCACGTCGTCGCGCTCATGACAGCCGATGCACGCGCTTGGCGCGTCGCGGAAGGCGGGTGTGGTGTGGCACTTGGCGCAGTCCACCTTGGTATGGCTGCCGACCAGCGGGAAGCGCGAACGCGCGTGATCGAAGGCGGTGCCCTGCCAGCGGCGTTCGTCGTGGCACTTCGCGCAGTCCTTGCCGAGCTGGCCCTTGTGCTTGTCGTCCTTCTGGTGGCAGGCGAAACAGGTCTGCTGGATCTTGCTGCCCTTCAAGGGGCCGAAGTCGACCAGGTGGCAGGCATCGCAGCGCACCTCAAGGTGTTTGCCGCGCAGCGGGTAGGCCGTCTTGCTGTGATCGAAGCGGGCGTCCTTCCACTTGGTGTCGGCGTGGCAGGTCTCGCAACGGTCACCATAGCGGCCCTTGTGGCCCTTGCTCTGGTCGTCCTTGCGGTGACAGCTGACGCACGCGGTGTCGAGTTTGACGTTGGCCTTGTTCCCCGACACCCCGCCGATGTGACACGCCTCGCATTTCGTTTCGCGATGCCCGCCGCGCAGCGGGAAGTGCGTCGTGTCGTGATCGAAGGTGCCGGTCTTCCAGCCGCGTTCGTTATGGCAGCTCTCGCACTTGTCGCCGAGCTTGCCCTTGTGCCCCTTTTCGTCGTCGTCCGCCTTGTGGCAGGCCACGCACTTGGTCGGCAGTTTCTGCTGGTAGAGCGAGCCTTTCTCGGGCAGGTGGCAGCTCACACACTTGGCCGCGCGGTGCTTGCCTTTCAGCAGGTAGTGCGTGTCGGTGTCGTGGTCGAACTTGATGTCTTTCCAGCCGCGATCGGTGTGGCAGGTCTCGCACTTCGTGCCAAAACGGCCCTTGTGGCCCTTTTCGTCGTCGGTCTTCTTGTGGCAGGCGTTGCACTGCGTCTCTGCGCCCTTGAAGGTCTGATCGACGTGGCATGACTTGCACTTCACCTCAGCATGCTTGCCGCCCACCAGTGAGAACTTCGTCTTCTCGTGGTCGAAGCTGGTTTCCTTCCAGTTCTTTTCCGTGTGGCAGCGCTGGCAGTCCTCACCGAGGCGGGTCTTATGCACGTCGTCCTTGCGGTGGCAGCTCGCGCACGCGGTGTCGGCATCGCGATACTTCTTGCCGGCCACATGGCAACTCGCGCATTTGGTTGCGATATCCGCGTGCTTGCCCTTGAGCTGGAAGCCGGTCTTGGCGTGATCAAACTTCTTGGTGTCGATGACAATCAGCGACGCGCCCCGGCCCTTGTGGTCGGTGTGGCACGTGCGACAGGTCGTGTTGTCGAGGTGACCGTGGAAGCCTTGCCTGCCCGCGATGTCCTTGCGGATGTCCTTGTGGCAGTCCTGACAAAGCCTGTCTTGCGCCGAGCGGTCAAAGCGCTGATGGCACTTGCTGCATTCTTCCTCGATCTTGGCGTGCGCCTTGGCGAGCTCGCCCGGCATGATCGCCTTTTCGATCGACTCCGCATGGGCCGCACCACACAGCCATAGCGCGAAAAGAAGCAGCAGCGCCCGCATGTCAGTACATGTGCACGGCGATCACGTGGACGATGCCGCTGACCAGAAGCAGGTACAAAAAGGGCACGTGCACCAGATGCCACAGCGAGAACAGCTTCTCCCATACCGAGAGCTGCACCGCGTCGACGATGGCTTCGACGTAGGCCTCGATACCCTGTTTCGCCAGCAGGTAATTGAGGCGCACCGCCATCCGGTTGACCTCGCCCTCAGCCTTTGCGTCGGTCTTTGCCTGCTTGCGCAATGCCTTGCGTGCGTCGGCGCACACGCTGCGCGCGATCACCCGGCCGCGATGTCGCAGCGTCACAAACTGCCAGGTCTTCTGAAGGGCGCTGCGGTTGGGCGCATTGGCCTCGCGGCGAAAGGCCTGCAGGCGGACTTCGATATCCGGCCGCATGACAAACACCGAGCGCATGTTGTCGTTCGACTTGTTCAGCTCACGTTCCACGTCTTCCAGCGTCAGGCGCTTGCCGTACAGGCCGCGGTGAACGTGGCGATAGACGAAGCGGCCGACCAGCCCGCTGATCATGACCAGCAGCATGGAGTACAGCGCGACACGGCCGTTCATCGAATGCGTCTGGAAGGTCGAATGGAACATGATCAGCAGCGGCCCAAGCACCCCGGCCACCATGTGGTACTTGAACCACGAGGTCATCTCGCCGAGTCGTTCGAGCGCACGGACACGCTTGCGCAGCGGGTACAGCAACAGGCTCAGCATCAGCAAGCCGCCCGCCAAGCCCAGGTTGTAGCCCAGATCAGAGCCGGCGGTGTAGGCCTGCTCGACCACCACCAGCCAGACAAGCCAGCCAAGCAGGGCCGACAAGACGCCGCCGGCAATCCAGACCAGCGCCATTGGGGCGTTTGCCTTGCTTGAACTTGAGCTTTCGGCTAGAGGGACGGCTACCACACGCAGCTCCGGAAAATGGCCGACTCGAAACGTCGCTGACCGGCGTCAATGTGAAAAATATCACACTGGGATATTTTCCCATATCCCTCATGTCATTCGCGCGACAAGTGCTTGCCTGCACCACCCCGGACGCCTCACCATCCCCTTGCACACTTTCAGGAGCCGGCTGTATGAGTGCGAACCCATCGGCGTCTCGAACCTTGCCGCTATACGCGTTGGTGTTAACGGCCGTATTCGAGCTGTCTGAAGCCCGCGGCACCGCGGCATCCGTACCATTCATGGCGTCCGCGCTGATTGCCTTGGCAGGCATCTGGCATGCACGCCAGGCGCCATCCGCCCCCACATTGGTGGGCGCCTATGTTGACGCCGTCGCGGCCTTGCTGCTGCTGTCTTGCTTGGGTGGGCTTGCGAGCGGACGCGCTTACGAAGCCGTGCACCTCGCCCATCACGCCGCGCGCTGGAGTCCGGCGTTCGCACTGTGGTGGTTCGCCGATTCAACCTATTCGCTGTGGGGCGCATCCATCCGAGCGCTGGTGTTCACCGGCGTGCTGAGCATATTGGGAATCGACGGTTTGCATGAGGCCCTGCAGTTGGGCTTGCTCGTCGGCATCATCGCGCTGACCGCTGGCTGGGGCGTCCGACGCTTTGGCCCGGCGCAGCCAGCACAGCGGCAGCGACGTGAAGACGGCATGCACGATCCGAAAACCGGTGTTGCGTCACTGCAGGCGTTCGAATCGGAGCTGGCGCAACTGACCGCAATTTCGGATCGTTACGACATGCCGGTGACGATGCTGTTCGTGCGTCTGATGGACGCCGGCGCTGCGCGCACCGTGCCCGGCGACGCGCTCTTGGTCGCTTTCGCGGCGCAATTGCATCGGCGGGTCCGGACGGCCGACACCGTGTGCCATGCCCGTGGCGGCGATTTCTACCTCCTGCTCCCGAATACGACACTTGAAGGCGCGCGCCAGATCGCGGACGACATCGACGCGTGCGCAAACGGGTTAGGTTCGGCGCAGGGGGCATCGTGCATCGCCGAAGTGCTCGTCGAGCAGCACTGCACTGGTGAGGATCCGATGTGCATGGTCGAGCGCGCCGAACGGCGCCTTGCGGCCAAGTACGCGTAAGTGGCTCGAAACAAATCGATGTTCTGGACGGCTGGCCTGGATCGTGACTGACCTGATTTTCTATTCCTTCCCGGTGTTGCTCGTTGGGGTGGCCCTCTACTTCCACCTGCGCGCCGCCCGCAAAACCACCGTCAAGGCCGTCGAAGTACTCAAAGAGGCGGAAGAGTCCGGGCTTACCGAACCGCCCTCGCTACACCCGGTGGTCGATCTGTCGGTGTGCATGGGCTCTGGCGCCTGCGTGAAGTCCTGCCCTGAAAAGGCGCTCGGCGTCATCAAGGGCAAGGCGGTGCTGATCAACCCGACCCACTGCATCGGTCATGGCGCCTGCGCGCCGGCGTGTCCGGTGGGCGCAATCCGTCTCGTGTTCGGCACCGCCAAGCGGGGCATCGAGATCCCGCAGGTGAAGCCGGACTTCGAAACCAACGTGCCAGGCATCTTCATCGCCGGCGAACTGGGCGGCATGGGGCTGATCCGCAACGCCGTGCGGCAAGGTTCGGCTGCGGTCGGAACGATCTCGAAACGCCCCCGCGGCGCCAACGCGCTCGATCTGGTCATCATCGGAGCCGGCCCGGCCGGTATCTCCGCTTCGCTGGCCGCCGAGGAGCTCAAGCTGCGCTACGTCACCATCGAACAGGAGGATTCGTTGGGGGGCACGACCTACCACTACCCGCGCAACAAACTGGTGATGACCGCGCCGATGCAACTGCCGCTGGTCGGGCAAATCAAGGTGCGGGAAGTGAGCAAAGAGGCGCTGATGGAAATCTGGCAGGGCATCCTCGACCGCTTCCAACCCAAGATCCAGTTCGGCGAGCGGATGGAAGAGCTGATCCCGCAGGACGGCGGATTCACTATCCGAACCAACCGCGCGACGTATCAGGCTGCGAGCGTGCTGCTCGCGATCGGGCGCCGCGGCACACCCCGCAAGCTCGGCGCTGCGGGTGAAGACCAGGCGAAAGTCGTGTATCGGCTCATCGATCCCGAACAGTACCGGGGTGCTCATGTGCTGGTCGTCGGGGGTGGCGACAGTGCGCTGGAAGCCGCACTGGACTTGAGTCGCGAGCCCGGCACCACGGTGACGCTCTCCTATCGCGGTTCCGCCTTCGGGCGGGTGAAGCCCAAGAACCGCACCCTGATCGACGCTGCGGAAGCAGAAGGGCGCATCGATGTACGGTTGGAATCGCAGGTCGCTTCGATCGAAGCCGATCACGTGGTCCTGAAACAAGGCGACACGACGCATACCCTGCCGAATCAACACGTGATCATCTGTGCCGGCGGCGAACTGCCGACGCCCATGCTCAAGAAGATCGGCATTCAGGTCGAGGCGCACTACGGAACCTGAGATATCGACCCTTTGTTGCGCGCAGACCGCGCTGCGCCGTGACACGAGGTCGCTGATTCGAGCCCGAGTGCATCGGAAACCCCGTTATCGGGCGATAATCCGGCCTCCATTCGATTTCTGTCCGTCACATGAATAGCCCCGCTGCAACGCCCAGTCCCCGAGAACTCCTGAAACTGATCTGCGAACGATATCCGGTGTTTCGCGCGTGGCAGCCGCTTGCAATCGGCGTCGACAAACAGCTTATCGCCTTGCATCCCGAGTTTCCGGTGAAGGCCTTGAAGACAGCCCTGTTGATCCACACGCGATCGCTGCCGTACTACAGGAACATGGCGAAGGCGACTCAACGATTCGCGCTGGATGGCTCGATCGCGGGCGAGGTGACCGACCAGCAGCGCAAATACGCGAGCGAACAGATCGGCGAAATCCAGCGCAAGCGGGCTGAAGCGCGCAGGGCTGCAGAAGAGGCCGAGAAGGCGCGCAAAGCGGAAGAGCTTCGCCAGCAAAAACTCCAGTTGCTGGTCTCGAAGTTTGGTGGCGACAAGACCTAGCGCTTCGCACGGATGTCAAAAGAACGAAACGGCTCGAGAAAAACGGGCCGTTTCCTTTTGGCGGAACGGTTTGCGCGGCGGCCGGCAGACGGGTGTCCGCATCGTACCGATTCGATGGCAATTGGGTTCATTGCTGGATTTGCTGCGGCAGCAGCCAGAGCGGCGCATTCCTTGCTTGTGCACTGCCACATACCGGCGCCGGCCAAAAGCGGGCGTCGGCGGCGATACGGGAACGTATCTTTTCCCGAGCTTGGAGCAAGGATGCACCATGTTTGAACATCAAGACACCTGGCGCGAGGGGCGCGCAGAACAGCCTGCTGAGACCTTGGCCAAACGCCGGTCAACCGAACCAGCGAACGCCGCATTCACGGTGCTCGCCCACGAAGGCCACGAAACACCCACCAGCGACCCCGCCACACGCATGTACGCGCCGTCGGCCTGGAAGCTCGTTCCACGCAACAAAGCCTACGTCGAGACGTGTACCTTCTATGTGCAGCGCGAGGCGTTTGCCCATGCCGAAGACTTCGATTGCGAAATCATTCCGCTCTTCGAGCACCCGGCGACGTTAACGGATGCTGCGCGGATGCTGGCTGTGCTGCGCCAGTGCGTCGACGCGCTGCGCCTTACTTCCGAGAGTTCGGCCACCATGGCGCACCAGCGTGATCAGGCGCTGCGGGCAGGCGAGGCCCTGCTGCAGGAGGTGGATCATGGCTAGGTCAGCGCCGGTCGCATGGGTGTGGACCGGCGCCGGGCGTCGTGTCCAGTTCGAAAAGCCGACAGGCAGCCGTCATCCGGCGTGGAAGCCCTTGTTCGAGGAAAGCCGATTCGAGGCGGAGCAAGAAGCGCTGCGCGAATTGAGCGTCAAGGTCGACGCGCTCGCCAGCCTTGCTGGCAAGGAAGATAGCGTCGCGCCTGAACTACTTCGAATCGTCCATTCGATGCAAAGCGCGCTTGCGACGCTGAGCGTGCATCGCTGACGCGCAGTACGCGGTCGTTGGTGTGGCGCCACCGGATGGCGACCGCGGCGGCGGGCGGCACCGGTCATGCATCACGACGCGCCGTGTCTTGCCCAGCAAGGCCGCGAGACGGCTCTTTGTGCCGCGTAACCAGTGGTGGCCAGTGCGTGTTGTCGCCATGCAGCGGCGTTCCGGTGCGCTTCATCCAGCGCTGATGGGTCAAACAGCGGCCTGGCTGCGACGTTCATTGCTGCACATTGGTGGCCCGTCGCGGTGCAGATGAGCGTTTCTGGGTGTACATCAGACGATCGGCCTGTGCCAGCATCTGAGTGAGCGATTCATCGCTGCTCGATGGGCATTCCAGTACACCGATACTCATCGAAATCGGGTAGGGCCGCGCATGCGTTTCCGCGAACGCCTTGAGGCGTTGATCAACACGCTGCTGCACCGCGTCGGGGGATTCGGCATCGACGCTGAAGACCGCAAATTCGTCGCCGCCCAGTCGGGCGACCACGTCGCTCTTGCGAAACGCGTCGCGCAGGACGCCGGCACAGTCCTGAATCAGTTCGTCGCCCCGTTCATGGCCGTACGCGTCATTGACTCGCTTCAGATCGTTGATGTCGGCGAACAGCAGTAGTCCTTGAAGGTACTGTTCGCGCGCGATGCTCAGACTCTGTGAAGCGTAGAACTCGAAGCCGCGGCGGTTGAGCAGGCCGGTCATGATGTCCGTGACGGACAGGCGATGGAGCTCGCGCTCAGTCTGATTGTGGCGGGTGATTTCTTCGGCGTGCGCATGATGTGTGCGCTCGGATGACTCGCTGTCGGCCTTGATGCGCTGTTCCAGCCCTTCTCGAAGTTTGGCGTTGACCAATGCGGCGGTGGCCAACTGGCCGATGTGCCGGATCAACGGGATGTCGCCGTCTCGCATGGCACGCGCGTCGCGCCAGATGAGGCAGAGTGCGCCGCTCTGTCCGATACCGGGAAACGGCACGGCGGAGAGTGCGGAATCAGGCGCCCATTCGGATGATCCAGCACATGCCAGGGCATCACGATCAAGCGCGGTGACTGAGAGTGGGCGGCCGTGCTTCGTAGCGCGCCGCGCGAAGTGCAGCAGCAGTGGGTCGCTGCCTTCGGCCGTCAATCGGCCGTACGCATCGAAACCTTGTAAGACCATGCTGTCTGCGACCGGTACCGCAAGCAAGCTGCGGCTGGCTTGCAGCAGTTCGTGGATGGCTTCACCCACCAAGTCCAGTGCGGCGATCTGGCCGGAGGCCTGCATCAGATCTCGCGCCAGTCTCAAGAGGCGCTCCAGCTTGTGAAGTCGGGCAGTGTCGATTGCGCCCATGGCCTTTTCCCGAAACGGGGTTCAAGACCATTCTGCGCGCAGGGCGCCGCTGTCGCCAGCGAAAGTTCTTGCCGGTTCGGCCTCCCGGTGGCACGGCGCCGCAGTGGCGTTTTGCGTTGCGTCGGCGGCCTGGAGTCCGCAGTGGGTCAGGCGCGCCGCGTCAGCAGCAGACCGCACTCCAGGTGGTGCGTGAAGGGAAACTGGTCAAACACCGCAGCCGACGCGATCTGATGGGACGCATGCAGTTGCTCGACGTTGTCGCGCAGCGTCTGTGGATTGCATGAAATGTAGAGGATCCGCTCGAAATTGCGCGCCATCTGCAGGGTGGTAGCGTCCAGGCCGCAGCGGGGCGGATCGACGAACAGCGTGCTGAAGCGGTAGCTGTCCAGATCGATTTCACGCAGGCGCTGGAAGGGGCGCACGCGGGCAAGCGCATCGCTCATCTCGTCACTCGACAGGCGGGCGATCACGACGTTTTCGACCGCGTTGGCTGCCAGGTTGTATTGCGCAGCGCGCACCGAGGACTTGCTGACCTCGGTGGCCAGCACACGCCGAAAATGCGGGGCGAGGGCGATCGTGAAGTTACCGTTGCCGCAGTACAGTTCAAGCAGGTCTCCACCGAGCTGACCTGCCTGCGCACAGGCCCAGCCGAGCATCTGGCGGTTGATGCCGCCGTTCGGCTGGCTGAAACTGCCTTCGATCTGCTGGTAGCGCAGCACGCGGCCGTCGACCTCGATTGCTTCGAGCACCCAGTCGCGCTCAAGCACGATCTTCTGCTTGTGGCTGCGGCCGATTACCTGCGCATTCATGGCACCGGCCAGCGCGCGCGCGGTGGCTTCCCAGGCCTCGTCCAGCTTGCGGTGGTAGAGCAGGGTGATCAGCAGCTCGCCGCTCAGCGTCGAGAGGAAGTTCACCTGGAACAGCTTGTGCCGCAGCGCACTGCTGGCGAGCAGGTGTGCGCGCAGGCGCGGCATCGCTTCGCAGATCAGGACCGACGCGACCGGGAAGTCATCCATCAACACCGGGCGTTTCGGGTCGGCCGGATCGAACATCGCATAGTCGATCCGGTCAGCCTCGTGCCACATGCGGAATTCGGCGCGCATGCGGTAATGCTGCGGTGCAGACTCAAATACGGCCGGTTCGGGCGCCGCGAAGGGCGCGAAGTCGCGACGGAACTGTTCGACCTTGGGGGCAAGCTGTGCGGCGTAAGCGTCCGCAGTAAAACGGGGTGAGGACATTGCGGTAGCGTTTGGTGAAGCTGGAGCGAAGGGCGCAACGATACACGTTGCCGGCCGCCATGCGCGCTTCGGCGTGCGCCGTGGCTTCAGATCCTCCGCGTCGCGCGCTTTGCGTGCATGACGAGGCCGCGACCTGGCCGAAGCGGCGACGTGCTGGCGGCGCATCACGGCGTCGGGGCCCGCCACCGCAAGCCCGTGCGAGCGTGAGGCTTTGATGACTCGCGCGAGGGGCGGCGCCAAGCGTTCACCTTCCGAAACAATTCGTCGCCCGATTCGCCGTCGTGCGCGACTAACATGCTCGATCCAGTTTTCGACCGGTCGGGGCAGATGGATAGACGGACATTCATGCAGGTGGCGGGCATTGCCCTGGCGGCTTTTTCCACCACGGCCAGCGCCAGGAAGAAGAAACACCAGCGCCATAGCCGCTTCGAGGCGATCGAAGACAAGATGGGTGGTCGGCTGGGTGTTTGTTGTATCGATACCGCGAGCGGTCGCATCACCGGCTACCGCGAAGGCGAGCGTTTTCCGATGTGCAGCACCTTCAAATGGCTGGCGGCGGCGGCGCTTCTGCACCGTGTTGATGCCGGCGAGGACAGTCTGGAGAGACGCATCGTCATATCGGCGGACGATCTGATGGAGTGGGCGCCGGCCACGAAACAGCATGTGGGTGGAGAAGGCATGAGCCTGGCGGCGCTTTGTGAGGCGGCGATTACCGAAAGCGACAACACGGCGGCCAACCTGATCCTCCGCGAGATTGGCGGTATTCCGATGTGGAACGCCTATGTGCGCGGAATAGGCGACACCTTGACGCGGCTCGACCGAGGTGAACCCGCATTGAACGAGTCGCGCCCCGGCGATGTGCGCGATACCACCACCCCGGCGGCCATGGCGGTCAACCTGCGGCGCCTGCTGCTTGAGGACAAGCTCAGCGCGGGCTCGCGCGCACAACTCACGCAGTGGATGCTTGCGACCAAGTACAGTGGCCAGCGTTTGCGTGCCGGACTGCCCGAAGGCTGGCGCCTCGCCGACAAGACCGGAACCGGCGATGCTGCGACCGGCACGATCAGTGACGTTGGCGTGTACTGGAACCCTGCTGGCAAGCCCATCGTGGTTACGGCTTACCTGACCGAGGCGACCGTCGATCGGTCGGCCCAGGAGGCGGTGATCGCCGACATCGGGCGCTGGGCGCGCACGCCGGCCAAGGGCGACGCCCGCGCCTGAGGGCGTGCCGGATTGGCGGGCGACAGGCCGCCGGCGGCGGTCCCAATCGTTTGAATCGTGAGGCAGGCAGCGACGCTGCAGACAGGATGTCGCCCCTGCGCCGCGGCCTGACCCGCCGAGTGCAGTGAGCGTGATCACGCTGCCATCCAATCTCCCGCCCCTCTGGCGACTGTCCGGTCGAGCATGACGCCTGGTCTTGGCCAATGCCGACAAGGCTTGCCCGCGTTCGCGCCCGATCCGTCGAGACCGGCAGCCCGGTCCCGAAATCGAACTCGCACCAGGTTTTCAACCCCCGAGAACTTCGCCGCCGCTCACGCGTGTCAATGCGTATTCCCTTGTTTGGGGGACAATGGCGGCGATGTCGGTGTGGCCAGAAGCGCACGTACCCTTGCGGCGGCGCGTGGCCGTGCTTGCCTTGCTGCAACAGTGCAGCCGATCGAATCGGAGAGCAATACGCATGATTTCCGTGGCGGTACGGACGTGGCAAATGGGGTGCCTGTTCTGGCTGCTCGGCTTGGCCGGATGCCCGAGCGCGTCGGCGCAGTCGATCGAGCCTCGCAACTATTCGAATGCGCCGATCGACGTCAATTTCCTGATTCTGGGCGGGGCTCATTCAAAGGGCGGAGCGGCCTTTGATCCGGCCTTGCCAGTGAAGAATCCGCAGTTGGCCGTGTGGAGTTCCTTCGTGGCCTACGCACGGGTCTTCGATCTGGCTGGCCAGAGCGGAAGGGTGGATGTGGTCGCTCCGTATGCATGGCTGTCCGGCACGGCTGATTACCAGGGCCGGCCGGTTGAGCGACAGCAGCAGGGCCTTACCGATTCGATATTTCGGGTGTCCTATAACCTGATTGGCGCCCCCGCAGTGTCTGCGGCGGAATTCCGAAACTACAAGCCTGACCTCATCGTGGGTGCGAGTCTTGAGGTGACGGCGCCAAGCGGCGTCTATGACAATCGCCGTATCGTGAACATCGGTAGCAATCGCTGGACGATCAAACCGGAAGTCGGGATGTCGAAGACGCTAGGCCCCTGTTCGCTGGAATTGGCTGGCGCCGTTACCTTCTATACCGCCAACAACGATTTCTACGGTGGTGCCACGCGCACCCAGGACCCGCTGTATTCGGTGCAAGTCCATGGTGTGTATAACTTTTCTCTCGCCTCGTGGCTGTCGCTCAGCGCGACCTACTTCCAGGGGGGACGGACAACCATTGGCGGCAAACCGGGGGACGACCTGCAGGAGAACTGGCGGCTTGGCGCAACCTTGGCGGTGCCCTTGAGCCGATATCAATCGATCAAGCTCGCTGTCAGCAACGGCGTCTATGCCCGGACCGGCAACAACATGAGCCTTGTCTCGCTGGGATTGCAGACGCGCTGGGGCGCGGGGATGTGAGCGCCTGTGATCCCGAAGGTTTGGTGGGCCGTGGGCCGATCAGGATCGACCCTGAATGAGCCCGCCGGCTTTCACGACAGGCGGTTTCGACTCACTTCGTGTACCCGAGGTAAAGGTAGCCGGCCCACTGACTCCCCATGTAGTCTGCCCAGCCCCCCGCAAAGTAGAGCGGGCCCAGCAGCGTGTCGACGCCGAGGAATACAGAAGCCGCTGGAATCGTCCGGGTGTCTGCATGGCTGATGAGCTGATTCCAGACCTTCCCGGCCTCCAGCGATGCTCCGATGTAGGTACCTGATCCGAGTTGTGGCAGCAGGGTCGTCATCTGCTTGTACACCATCAAACGGGCGAGGGCGGTTTGCGCGCCACTCAGCTGGTCGGCCCTCAGTCCGGAGAGATCGAGAAACCCGCCGAGCTGATAGGGCGTTGTGATGCCGGCCAGTTCTTGCTTCGGCGAGCCGTGTAGTCGCGCCGAGCCTCGCCAGGTATAGGTTCCATAAGTTCCGGCGAGGTCACCGTCGACTGTCAGCAATTGCGAAGAGCTCTGCGTCGAAGTGTCCGAATCGAGATGCGCGTAAGCGTAGTCGGCGCGCAAGTAGTAGCCGCGGCGGGGCCACTTCGGATTGTCGAGCTGATCGATCACGCCATAGAGACGGCCGCCGCGCATGGTGGAACGGATTTCGTCCTGAGCAAGGCTGCCCAGGAACCCGGTCAGCGACGTGAAGCGGACCTTGTCGGCAAAAATGCCTGCGCGGACTTCGCCATAGCGCCCGAGGGAATAGCCTGCGCCGGCCTCGAAGCCGCCGTGTCTGACATCGATCTCCATCAGCTTCGAACCGTTTCCGTCGAAAAGCGGGAAGACGGTATTTGCCGCGAGCGCCCTTCCATAGGCGAAGACGGGTGACCCCCACATTGGCTGGTAGATCTCGCTGTCGATCTGCCCCCCTTTGCCAATCTTCAGATTGTTGCGCCACTGCGCGCCCCACTGGTTCAACCAGGTCATCTGGTAGTTGGCGAGCAGCGCGACATCGGCGGTCCGATAAGTGTCGAACGAAAGCTCAAGGCCAAAGCGAAGGTAATTCGGCCCCACATGCCGCTCGATCGGGGTCACCGTCGCAACGGTTTGGCCACCTTCCTGTTGCAGACGGTAGTTGATCCCGTCGAAGTCACCCGAGTCATAAAGTCGGTCGAAGCGGTCGAGCAATTCGCCCTGATTGTTCGGGACCGGCGGCGAAGTAAGCACTTCTTCGACCCGCTGCGGGGGCACGAAGCGGGTCTTGGCAACATCCACGCGCTCATACTGGATCAGTGATTTTGGCGCCTTGCCCGAAATGCGGCTGGCCCACGCCTCGTACTCCGTCTCGGGGGCCGACAGCACTGCAAGTTGTGCTTCGACCCGGGCAACGCTCTTGCGGCCGCGTTCGATGATGTCTTTGGCGTCGGTGAAGCTGGCTGGCGTGTAGCCTTCGAGATCGGGTTCGATCAGCACGTCGCCGGGCCCGATCAACTTGCGGGATTCCAGCACGTTGCGCCCGGTCGCGATGTTCATCGCCTGCCCCGCAACATCGAGAAAGCTCTTGATTTCGTTGCCCTTGAGCATCGGCGTGCCGACATCGACGACGATCACCACGTCGGCGCCACAGCCTTGCGGCGCCTTGTATTTGACGTTCTCGACCGGAAGGTTGCGCACGAACATGCCATCAACGTACATGCGCCCGTTGTCATGCACGACGTCGAAGGCGCCCGGCACCGCCATGCTTGCCCGCAGCGCGATCGCAAGGTCACCACCGTTGAAGACCCGCATGTCGCCGGATTCCAGATCGGTAGCGATTGCGACAAAGGGAATCGGAAGCTTGGCGAACGAATCGATGAACAGATCCTGCGTGAGCTCACGCAGAAACGCGTCGATGAACTGGGAATTGACGACGCTGCGCGGCAATTTGACGCCCTCGGAATCCAGCCCCAGCGTCATCGCGGCGAGGTTCCGGTAGTCGTCCTTCTTGCGCAAGTAAGGCAGGTTGCGCCGATCAGGCTGTCCGCCGATGAGCTTTTCCCAGTCAGCGGACTCGACGCGTTTCTTGATCTCGGGAAGTGGCATTCCGCTTGCATACACGCCGCCGACCAGCGAGCCTGCGCTCGTGCCGGCGATGCAGTCGATCGGCACCCGCAGGCGTTCGAGTTCCTCGAGTACGCCGATATGCGCAAGGCCGCGTGCTCCGCCGCCACCCAATACCAGACCGATTCGTGGGCGCTTGCTCTCGGCTGGCCCGGCGGCGGTTGCCGACAGAGAACACGACAGGAATACGCCGATCAGTGCGCTCGACACTGCCTTCAGGAATGTAGATCCCATGATGCCCCTTGCGCCGACGCTTGCGGTTCAACCGATTCAGGCTAGCCCACATTGAACGCAAGTTCTTTGATCTTGAGCGCCTTGGCGTTCGGAATGCCCCCGATTATTTGGTGTGTCCCCGCCCAATCACCTGCAAAGGCGGGCGTCGCCTCGTAGCGGGCGCAAATCCGGGCGGGTAGGTCGGTGCGAGGCTTCAGCCGTCGGGATTCACCAGATGCACGACATTGAAGATTTCCATCGCGCCGTCGTCAAAACCGCCCATGCGCACCGTGCGCAGGTCGACCCGCACGACGCTGATCGCGGCGGGGCTGTTGCCGCGGGACCAGTCGACAAACACAACGCTGTTGGAGAAGAAGTCGAATGAGGGCACCGGCACTTTCCAGCGGCCCCAGGTGACCTCGTTGCGCAACGCGCGGCCCCGCCATTGCTCGTCCGCGTTCGAACCGGACTGTTGCGCAATATGCGCGAGATAGACCCCTTGGTCGCATTTGCCGATCGCAATGTGGCAGCCACTGAACGGGCCGCTTGCGGCCCAGGTTTCACCGCCCGACGCAATCCCGTAGGCGGCGCGGGTCTCAAGGTAGTGCACCCACATGCCGGGTTCGTCACCGCCGCCCGAACCATCAAGCGTGATCGCGTTACCGGCGCCCCCGAGGGCCACCGTCGATTTGCATTCTGCGAGGCCCGCGCTGCGGTTGTTGTGACGAAGGTTGCTGATCGTCAGGGTGCCGTGGTTGGCGGCGAGAAGGTTCGCTATTGTCGGTCGCATGATGAAGGCTCCGAAGTTGATTGCATGACGGGCGCGGCCAGTCAGCCGCGAGTAACCGCAAATGCGGCACCTGCATTCAGAACGCTGCGCCCATCATGTTGCGACCTTAAGTGGGCAGCGTCCACAGGTGCGTTCGGGTGCCATGAAAGCGCACAACCTTGGGGGGGCTTCAGGCGAGCGGCGCGGCAAGCCAGGGGTTGTTGTCGAAAACGCCGGTCAGTGCGTCGAACAGCGAGGCATCCCACTTGGTGCCCACTTCGCTCGAAAGGATGCTCATGATGCGCGTGTGGGCCTGCAACGGTCGATAGGGGCGGGGTGATGCCATGGCATCGTAGGCATCAGCCAGCGACACGATCCGCGCGAGCAGCGGGATTTCGTCGCCAGCCAGCCCGTCCGGATAGCCGCTGCCGTCAAAGTGCTCATGGTGGTTGCGCACGATGTCGGCGATCGATGCGAGGTGCGGGTTTTCCGACGCGATCAGGATGCGTTGGCCGATCGCCGAGTGGCTTTGCATGATCGACCATTCCTCGTGCGTGAGCGGGCCGTCCTTGAACAGGACGGCGTCGGGGATGGCGATCTTGCCGATATCGTGGAGTTGTCCCGCCGCGCGCGCCCGGCGGGCATCCGTTTCGCTGGTGCCGCAGTGCAGCGCAAGGTATTCCGCAAGCGTCGCGACGCGATTGAGGTGCCGGCTGGTGACGGTGTCGCGCTCATCGATGGCAACGACCAGTGACTTGCCGGCAGCGATGAAGGCGTCGAATTGGTCTTGGGTCATGCTGCGCTCCTCGGGGTATTCAGGGCGTCCTGCGTTCTGGGCCTTTGCATGCGCAGGACTGCTGCGACGATCTTAGCTTGCCACGCTACGCGAGCGACAGTCGGCTCGCTTCTGAACCTGGTTGGCACTCGCAGTCGTTTCCCGCCAGACCCGCCTTTGTGCTGAGAGTCCTGAAGCGTCGGGCAAATACCGTTGCTGGCCGCCATGGCGCATGCCAGTCGCGCATCTGTCTCCACCAACGCCCGCCATGCGTTGGCGTACCGACAGGACATGGTCTTGACCCCCAGTCATGCCTGACGGGGCCCAACGTTGTTGGGCATGCCGAAATCCCATGAAGGGGTTTTAACCAGACCGACCAAGTCTGGGGAATGGTCACCCCGCGGGCTATCAGTAGACGTGTTCGGCCGCCGGGAAACTCCCGTCCTTGACCGCTACGACGTAGTTCGTCACCGCCTGTTCGATTGACGATGCGCCGTCCATGAAATTGCGGACAAAGCGGGCTTTCTTGCCAGGAAAGACGCCGAGCAGATCGTGCAAGACGAGCACCTGGCCGTCGGTGTCCTTGCCGGCACCGATGCCAATAGTCGCCATCGACTTCAAAGCTGCCGAGACTTCCGATGCCAGCGTCGCAGGCACCATCTCGAGTACGACGAGTGCAGCGCCGGCGGCTTCGAGTGCGAGCGCGTCGTCCTTGAGGCGCCGTGCGCTCTCCTCGGTGCGACCCTGGACGCGGTAACCGCCGAGCTGATTCACCGCCTGCGGCGTCAGGCCGATGTGGGCGCACACCGGGATTCCGCGTTCGACCAGGAAACGCACGGTCTCGGCCATGTAGGCACCGCCTTCGAGCTTGACCATATGTGCGCCGGCGGCCATGAGCAGCGCGGCATTGCGGAAGGCTTGCGCCGGGCTCTCCTGGTACGAGCCGAAAGGCATGTCGGCGATGATCATCGGACGCTTGCAGCCACGCGCCACACACTGGGTGTGATAGACCATCTGTTCGATGGTCACAGGCAGTGTGCTGCCATGCCCTTGAAGTACGTTGCCGAGCGAGTCACCGACGAGGATCACGTCGACGCCGCTGCGCTCGAGCAAGGCCGCGAAGCTCGCATCGTACGCGGTAAGCATCGCGATCTTGCGTTGCTCGGTGCGCATCTTTGCAAGCTCGGTGAGGGTGACGGGGCGTTCGTTCTGGAGGTAGGTCATCGTGCGACTTCCTTGCTGCACGCGATTGGGGTTGCGGGGCGGTTGGCCCTGCACCTCGGGCGGGCCCGGTCAGTGATGCCGCCTTCGCGTTGCGGTTTCAGTGAATATGTGGCGTTGGCTTACTGTGCGTAGCCGAAGAACTCCCGGTAGCTGCGCATGGCCGTCAGGCGATCGACCAGAAGCTCGAAATCGTCGTCGTGATCGATCGGGTTCAGCACTTCGGCATTCACGATGAACAGTGGCGCCGCATCGTACTGGTGGAAGAAGCTCGCGTAGCGTTCCGAGACGCTTGCGAGGTAGCTCTCGGTGATGTTGCGTTCGGCGCCCACGCCGCGCTTGCGCACGCGATCCATCAGGATTTCAGGTTGTGCCTGCAGGTAGATCACAAGATCTGGCCGCGGAATCTGTGGCTGCAAGGTGCTGTACAGACGTTGGTAGAGCCGTTCTTCGTCCGGGCCCAGCGTGAGGCCTGCAAACAGGGGGTCTTTCTCGATCAGGAAATCGGAAACGACCCGACGCTCAAGTGGATGGCTGGAAAATCGCGTCAACAGGTCGTGGCGCTGGTAAAGGAAAGCGACTTGCGTCGCGAGTGCCCAGCGGTCCATGTTGTCGTAGAAGCGCTCGAGAAAGGGATTGAGCTCGGGTTGTTCGAGCATCAGATCTGCGTCGAGTCGCTGGGCGAGTCGTTGTGCAAAGCTGGTCTTGCCAGCGCCTATCGGACCTTCCACCACGATGTGGCGCGCCTTGTCGAGCATGCTTTCGTGCTTCCAGAGGAGTTGAGTTGCAGCGGCAAAGGATACACAAGCCGCAGGGGTGGTGCGCGTGCGTGGCTATTCGACCCGCTCGATGCGCTGGTCGCGTACCGCCGGCAACAAGGAGGCGACGCGGCCGACGCCGGGAATTGCCAGGTCGGGGTCGATCTCGGCCAGCGGCGCCAGCACGAATGCGCGCAAGTGCATGCGTGGGTGCGGCAGCGTCAGCTCGTCAGCGTCAAGTGTGATGCCGCCGAACATCAGCAGGTCGAGGTCGAGCGTGCGAGGTGCGTTGCGGAATTCCCGCACGCGACCGTGGCTCGCTTCGATCTTCTGCAAGGCGTGCAGCAGATCGAGCGGTTCCAGTGCAGTGTCGACAGCTGCGACGGCGTTCCAGTAGTCAGGCTGATCCGGCGCGTCGATCGGTGCGGTACGGTAAAGCGAGGATCGCGCAATCAGGCGGGTCTGCGGCAGTCGGGCGATCGATTCGAAGGCGCGATCCAGCGTGGCCTGCGGGTTGCCCAGATTGGCGCCGAGCGCGATCCAGGCGCGAACAAGCGGCGTCATTCCGCGCTTGAATCGCCACCCGCGGAAGGCGCGCCGCCCGGTTTGCGGCGACGACGGCGACGCTTCTTCGCCGCGCCATCGCGATCGGGGACCAGCATCGTCTCGCGCGAATCCGGGTTGGCGTCGGCGAAGTCGTTCCACCAGTCCGCCAGCTCCATCGGAATCTCGCCGCTCAGGGCGCGCAGGCGCAGGAAGTCATAGCTGGCGCGGTAGCGCGGCTGTTCGAGCAAACGGTGGGGAGCCTTGCCGGCGCGCCGGTCGAAGCGGGGCTGCAAGGCCCAGATTTCCTTGATGTCCGCGGAAATCTTGCGGGTGATGGCAAGCTTTTCGGCTTGCTGGTCGAGCACTTCGGACATCGCGTCGAACAGTGCCGGTTGCGAAGTCTCGCCACGTGCTTTGCGCGCTTCCCAGTTCGCCAGCACCTGGTGCCAGAGCAGGGTCGCGAACAGGAAGCCCGGCGAAATCGGCTTGCCTGCGCGCACGCGCTCGTCGGTGTTCTCGAGCGCGAGCCACACAAAGCGCTCACCCATCGGCTGCTCAAGGATCACGTCAAGCAATGGCAGCAAACCCTTGTGCAGGCCTTCGGCCAGCAGTTGCTTGAGGCAGGCGACGGCGTGGCCGCTGGTCAGCAGCTTGAGCATTTCATCGAACAAGCGCGCGGCCGGCACGTTTTCGAGCAGGTCGGCGAGTTCGAGAATCGGTTTGCGGGCGGCTGGGTCGATGATCAGGCCGAGCTTGGCGGCCATGCGCACCGCACGGAGCATGCGGACCGGGTCTTCGCGGTAGCGCGTGACCGGGTCCCCGATCATGCGAAGCGTCTTCTGTTTGAGATCGCCGACGCCGTGGTGATAGTCGATCACCGTCTCGGTACTCGGGTCGTAGTACAGCGCGTTGATCGTGAAGTCCCGCCGCGTGGCGTCCTCAGCCTGCGAGCCCCAGACGTTGTCGGCGAGGATGCGACCATGTTCGTCGGTGTGTGTGTCTTCGCTCTGCAGGGCGCGGAAGGTCGAGACTTCAATCGTTTCCGGGCCGCTCATCACATGCACGATGCGGAAGCGCCGACCGATGATGCGCGAGCGGCGGAACAACTCGCGTACCTGTTCTGGCGTTGCATCGGTCGCGACGTCGTAGTCCTTCGGCGTGATGCCCGCAATCAGGTCGCGTACCGCGCCGCCCACCACAAAAGCCTTGAATCCGGCTTCCTGCAGCGTGCCGCAGACACGGCGGGACGCCGGTGAAATGTGGTCGCGCGAAATGCCGTGCTGGGCGAGCGGAATGATGGCCGGTTCGATGGCACTGACAGCCGTCGCGGAAACCGGGTCGCGGCGGAAAACACGGCGCAGGAGCTTGCGGATCATTGGGGTGGCTGCGGTTCTTTCTTTGAAAAATCACACAAGTGTAACAGGTGACCGCCGCTATCCGCGCAGGCTCAGGATTGGCCAGCCGCGCCGCCGCGCTTCGGCATTCAGGGTTGGGTCAGGGTCGACCGCCACCGGGTTGCTGACGCATTCGAGCAGCGGCAGGTCGTTCAGTGAGTCGCTATAGAACCAGGTCTGGTCGAAGCTGCCCCAGTGCAGGCCCAGAGACTCCAGCCAATGTTCCACCCGTTCGATCTTGCCGGCCTGGAAGGCGGGCGTTCCGCGCGGCGCGCCCGTGAATTCCCCGGCTTCCTGCGCCGGCGTGGTGGCGACCATGTGCGGCACACCGAGTTTGCGAACGATGGGCCCGGTGACAAAGGCGTTCGTTGCCGTCACAACCGCACACAGGTCGCCTGCGCCGAGGTGGCGATCGACGAGTGCCTGCGCTGCTGGCAGCCACATTCCCTCGACCCGCTCGCGCATGAACTGCTCGTGCAGGGTCTCGAGTTCGGCGCGCGGGCGCTGCGCGAGTGGCGCGAGCGCGAAGCGGAGGTATTCAAAGATGTTCATGGTGCCGGACTTGTACTGCTCGTAGAACGCGGCATTGCGTGATTCGTATTCGTTACGGTCGACAAGGCCGTGGTCCACGATGAAGCGGCCCCACTCATAGTCGCTATCGCCTTTGAGCAGGGTGTTGTCCAGATCGAACAGGGCGAGATTCATCAAGCCTCCGGGGCAAGCAGTTCCCCTTGCACGAGTTCGCGCAGCAAGGGCAGGGTAGGTGGGCGATGACGGGCCAGCGATTCGTCGTCCAGCGCATCGATGGCGGCGAGCAGCGACGGCAGATCGCGTCGCCCGTGACGCAACAGCCAGCCGATCAGGTCCGGCTCGAGCATCAGGCCACGGCTCAGACCGTACAGCGCCAGCATTTCCTGTTTATGGTCGTCGCCGAGCGACTTGAGTTCGAAAACCAGGCATTGCCCGATCCGCGTCCGCACATCCTCCCGCAGCGACAGCGCTGCTGGCGGAACGCTGCCGGCTATCAGAAGCCCGCATTGCGCGGCGCCTGCTCGGATGAAAGCCCGAAACAGCGCGGCCTGGCCCGTTTCGTCGAGCTGGTCGACATCGTCGACGCAGAGCAGTCCGTGCGACGGAAGATCGTAATCACCTTGCGCAGGCAGCGAATCCGCTGTGGCGGACGCGCGTCCCTCCGCCCGACACTCTGCCGCCGCGGCGGCAAGCAAGTGGCTGCGTCCGGCGCCAGCTTCGCCCCACAGGTACACCGCTGCAGGTTGCCCGAAGCGCGCCTGCAGGCGAATGGTGTCGAAGGCCTCGCGGTTGTCGCCGACGATGAAATTATCGAAGCGCTGCGTGCGCTCGGGCCGCAATTTGAGGGTAAGTTGTCTCACGACGTGGCGTCGGACCGGGCGGGGTGCAAAATTGAAAGTGTGGCCGTCGCGTGGCGCCGGCGAACCCGTAACTGTAGACGCCCGCCTGCTGCGACTCAACCGTGATTTCCGGTCCTGATGCGCGGCCACAGCAGAGGGCGCCTCGGTCCCGAGGTTCTGCGGCGGTTCGGCTAGAGCCGCCGCATGGCGTGCTAATACGCGTCGATTGCCTTGGTAGTGCAGGTTTCAGCCGGAACGGGAAAGCTCCTTCGACTGATAGAGGAAAGGCACAGAATGGACGTGGCAAGCGAACTCGATGCCGTTGCGTCGGCGCTCGACCGGGCACGGCGGATCCTGTTCATCACTGGCGCCGGCATCTCGGCCGATTCCGGTTTGCCGACTTACCGCGGCATCAACGGCCTGTACAACGATCAGGCGACCGACGAAGGCATTGACATCGAGGAAGCGCTCTCTGGCGAGATGCTGCGGTCGCGCCCAGACCTGACCTGGAAGTACCTCGCCCAGATCGAGCGCGCTTGCCGGGGGGCGGCACCGAACGATGCGCACCGTGCGCTTCGCGCGATCGAACGCGGCGCCCCCTACGTCTTGGTGCTGACGCAGAACGTCGACGGCCTGCATCGCGCCGCCGGCAGTGAAAACCTGATCGAAATCCACGGCAGCCTCCACCACCTGCGCTGCACACATTGCGGGCTGGATGAAGAGATCGTGTCGCTGGAGGGGCGTGTGCTCCCGCCGGTGTGCCCGGAATGTCAGTCCGTGATGCGGCCTGACGTCGTTCTGTTTGGCGAGCGACTGGCCGAGGCTAACCTGGTGCGCCTCTACAGCGAAATGGTGGAAGGCTTCGATCTGGTGTTCAGCATCGGCACCACCAGCACCTTCCCGTACATCGTCGAGCCGGTCGCCTGGGCGATTCGCTCGGGGGTGCCGACGGTCGAAATCAATCCCGCGACCACGCAGATCAGTCCCTACGTGCAGTACCGCTTCCCGATGCGTGCAGCGGAAACGATGAGGGCGCTGCTTGCGCGCAGCGCCCTCGGTCTGGACTGCGGCGATTGAGGCTCAGGCGCGCAGGTGCAGTTCGTCGGCCGCGTAGGTGAGCGAGAGCGGCTCGATGACGACCTGCTTCGGCCCTGCCTCAACTCGACCAGCCACCCAGGCCTCGATGCCAGCGGCACGGGCGATCTCGGCGGTGCGCTCGGCATCCTCCGCTGCGACATAGAAGGCGAAGCCAGCGCCCATGTTCAGGCTGCCGTAGGCCTCACGGTCATCGATACCGGCCTTTTCCTGGATGAAGGCGAGCACCGGGGGAACCGGCGGCAGCGTATGGATGCGGTAAGTGAAGCTGCCGGGGTGACGCATGATCTTGCGCCAGCCGTGGCCGGTGATGTTGGCGCAGTAGTGCGGGATGATGCCGGCCGCGAACAGCGCTTCGGTCACCGGCACATACAGCGCGGTTGGGTCCAGCAGCGCTTCGCCGTAGAGGCGGCCATCCGACAGTTTGCTTGCGTAGCCGTCCGGCAGGCGCTCGACCAGCTTGCGCGCGAGGCTCACGCCGTTGGCGTGGATGCCACTGGATGCAAGGAAGACGATCGCATCGCCATCCGCCAGCTTGTCGCCCAGCGTCAGGTGTTCGCGGGAGCGCACGATGCCGACCGACGAAGCGGCCAGATCGATGCGGCCGGCTTCCACCACGCCAGCCAGCGCCGGGGTTTCGCCTCCGCCCCAACTCACCTTGCAGACGTCGCAGGCGCGCTGCCAGCCGTTCACCAGGTCTCGCATGCGTTGTTCGTCGGCGAACCAGTCGCTACCGCCGGCTGACCAATAGGCGTGCACCGACATCGGCGTGGCGCCGACGGTGATCAGATCGTTTACGGCCATCGCAATCGTGTCCTGCGCGATGCTGTCGTAGTGGGTGCGGCCGGTGATAGGACGCACGGCATCGGCGACCAGGGCCTTGGTGCCGAGGCATTCGGTGATGGAGGCGATCAGCACGCCGCCCACGTCCATGACGTATGCGGATTCGCCGCGCGAAGCCGGGATCTCGCTCACGCCGTGCGCCGCGAGGTTGCCCTTGGTGGCGCTGGCGGCCTGTTGGGCAAGAATCTTGAGCGGGTCGATCTTGCTGTAGTCGACGCCGGCGGCGGTGTAATCGAGTGGGGTCTGGCTCATGGCGGGTCCTGCGAAAAAGAGGGCGCGATTCTATCGCGGCGGATGCCGTGGCAGCCAGCCGTATGGAATTCCGATGGATGCTTGCTGAGCCATGGCAATGCGCGCGTCATCAAATTGGGCGCATCATTTTTCGGAGACGCACTTTTCAGGAGTGCTTTGCGTAATTAGTTTGACGGCCGAACAAAAGAAGTCTAGATTTCTATCAGGCTCGATTGAACGGCACAGGATTGCAAGAAAGGCTGGTTTGCACATGTTTCTGGGAATTGATCTGGGTACATCTGAAGTCAAGGTGCTGCTGCTCGCCGAAGATCACCGCATCGTGGCCACGGCAGGCGAGAAGATCGGGCTTTCACGCCCGCAACCCCATTGGTCGGAGCAAGATCCGGCGGAGTGGTGGTCGGCCACCGGCCGCGCGATGGCGGCACTGCGCAAACTCGTGCCGAATGAATATGCCGCGGTCAAGGCGATCGGCCTGTCGGGCCAGATGCATGGCGCGACGCTGCTGGGTGCCGAAGACCAGGTGCTGCGCCCAGCCATCCTGTGGAACGACACCCGTTCCGCAGCCGAATGCGCCGAGCTGACGAGCCGCTTGCCGGCGCTGCCGCAGATCGCCGGCAACCTCGCGATGCCGGGCTTCACCGCGCCCAAGTTGCTGTGGGTTGCGAAACATGAGCCCGACGTATTCAAGAAAGTGGCCAGCGTGCTGCTGCCGAAGGACTACCTGCGGCTGCTGATGACCGGCGAGAAAGTGTCGGAAATGTCCGACGCGGCCGGCACGCTGTGGCTGGATGTGGCCAAGCGGGATTGGTCCGATGAACTGCTCGCTGCGACCGGCCTGACTCGCGCGCAGATGCCGCGCCTCGTGGAAGGCAGCGAGGCCTCAGGCAAGCTGACGCCCGCGGTGGCCGAAGCGTGGGGCCTTTCGCGCGACGTGATCGTCGCCGGCGGCGGTGGTGACAATGCGGCCAGTGCGGTCGGCATCGGCGCGGTAGCACCGGGGGACGGCTTCCTGTCGCTCGGCACCAGCGGCGTGCTGTTTGTCGTCACCGACAAGTTCCGCCCGAATCCGGCCTCCGCCGTGCATGCCTTCTGCCATGCGGTGCCAGGGCGCTGGCACCAGATGAGCGTGATGCTGTCGGCGGCGAGCTGCCTGAGCTGGGTCACGCATCTGGTGGGTGCGGCCAACGAAGGCGAACTGCTCGCGCAGGCCAATGCGCTGACCGATGCGCAGCGCGACGCTGCACCGATCTTCCTGCCATATCTGTCGGGCGAACGTACGCCGCACAACGACGCCCAGGCGCAGGGCGTGTTCTTCGGCCTCAATCACGACACGACGGCCGCCCACCTGGCCTACTCGGTGATCGAAGGCGTGGCCTTCGGCACCATGGATGGCCTTGCCGCGCTGCAAGCAGCCGGCACCCAGGTTGGCCGGCTTGCGCTGGTCGGCGGCGGTTCGCGCAGCGCCGAATGGGCCCAGTTGCTTGCAAGCCTGCTCGATACCGAAATTGTCACCCTCGAAGGCAGCGAAACCGGTGGTGCGCTCGGCGCGGCACGTCTGGGCTGGCTTGCCGCTGGCGGTGTTGAGGCGGAAGTCTGCCGCGCGCCGGCGATCCGCGCACGCTATACCTCGAACACGGAACAACGCGCGCGCTTGCTGCCGCGTTATCAACGATTCACTCAGCTCTATCCGCGTATTCGCGACCTCTTCGCACGCTGACGCGGCCCCCTACACCAAAGCAAAAGGAGACTCAAAATGGCTGCCTACTTCCAGAACATCGACAAGATCAAATACGAAGGCCCGGATTCGCAGAACCCGCTGGCGTTCAAGTACTACGACAAGGACCGCCTGGTGCTTGGCAAGCGCATGGAAGACCACCTGCGTTTTGCCGCTTGCTACTGGCACACCTTCTGCTGGAACGGGCTTGACCCGTTCGGCGGTGACACCTTCCAGCGCCCCTGGCACCAGATCCCGAACGCCATGGAAGCAGCGATGGTGAAGGCCGACGTCGCCTTCGACTTTTTCTCGAAGGTGGGCGTGCCGTTCTACTGCTTCCACGACCGCGACGTGGCCCCGGAAGGCGCGACCCCGCGCGAAAGCGTTTCGAACCTGCATCGCATCGTCGACATCCTCGGCCAGAAGCAGGAAGAGACCGGCATGAAGCTGCTGTGGGGCACGGCCAACCTGTTCAGCCACCGTCGTTTCATGTCCGGCGCCTCGACCAACCCGGATCCCGAAATCTTCGCGATGGCCGCGCTGCAGGTGAAGGAGGCGATGGACGCCACGGTGAAGCTGGGTGGCGCCAACTATGTGATGTGGGGCGGCCGTGAAGGTTACGAGACCCTGCTCAATACCGATCTGAAGAGCGAACTGGCGCAGATGGGTCGCTTCCTCAGCATGGCGGTCGACTACAAGCACAAGATCGGCCTCAAGGGCCCGATCCTGATCGAGCCGAAGCCGCGCGAGCCGTCGAAGCACCAGTACGATTTCGACACCGCGACGGTGTACGGTTTCCTGAAGCAGTACGGCCTGGAGAACGACGTCAAGGTCAACATCGAAGCCAACCACGCCACGCTGTCGGGCCACAGCTTCGAGCATGAAATCAGCACCGCGATCGCGCTGGGCATCTTCGGCTCGATCGACATGAACCGTGGTGACATGCAGTGCGGTTGGGATACTGATCAGTTCCCGAACAACATCCCGGAAACGGCGCTGGCGATGTATTACATCCTGCAGGGCGGCGGCTTCACGACCGGTGGTTTGAACTTTGACGCCAAGGTGCGCCGTCAGTCGATCGATGCCGAGGATCTGTTCTACGGCCATATCGGCGGCATGGACGTGTCGGCCCGCGCGCTGCTGATCGCCGAGAAGATGATCACCGATGGCAAGTTCGCGCAGATCACCCAGGATCGTTACGCCGGCTGGCGCGACGAGTTCGGCCAGCAAGTGCTGGCGGGCAAGCTGGGGCTGGATGCCGTGGCGCAGCGCGTGATCGACCGCAATGTCGACGTCGCGCCGAAGTCTGGCCGTCAGGAACTGATCGAAAACCTGCTCAACAGCTACATCTGAGCCTCGCGCGGCTAGCGGCCGCGTGAAGGGGCGGGCCGGGGTTCCTCGGCCCGCCGCCAACGATGTTGGCTGCATTCCTTTCCCGAATCGATGGACGGAAAAGCTGATCCCGGCTGGGCGGCGTTTCCGGCGGGTGGGGCTGCGCTACGCTTCTGTCGCCGAACCTGAAAAGACGCTCCCGATGATTACATCCCAATCTCTCGCCGACGCCCTTCGCATCCTCGCGATGGACGGCGTGCAGGCCGCCAACTCGGGCCACCCCGGCATGCCGATGGGCATGGCAGAGGTGGCCGTTGCGCTGTGGCACCGCCATCTGCGCCATAACCCCGCTGACCCGAAGTGGGCCAACCGCGATCGCTTCGTGCTCTCGAACGGCCATGGCTCGATGCTGCTCTACGCGCTGCTGCACCTGAGCGGCTACGACCTGCCGCTGGATGAGCTCAAGCGTTTCCGGCAGTTGCACAGCAAGACCCCCGGTCACCCCGAGTACGGCTACACACCGGGTGTTGAAACGACCACCGGCCCGCTGGGGCAGGGGATTGCCAACGCAGTTGGCTTTGCGATGGCCGAACGCCTGCTCGCGGCGGAGTTCAACCGCGAGGGCTTCCCGGTCGTCGATCACCGCACTTACGTGTTCCTCGGCGACGGTTGCATGATGGAAGGTGTGTCGCACGAAGCCTGTGCGCTGGCTGGCACCTGGAAGCTCGGCAAGCTGATCGCGCTCTACGACGACAACGGCATCTCGATCGACGGCCACGTCGAACCGTGGTTCTCGGATGACACGCCCAAGCGTTTCGAAGCCTACGGCTGGAACGTGATCCGCGATGTGGACGGGCACAGCATTGACGCAGTGGACCTCGCGTTGCGCCAAGCGCGCGTGCAGGACGAACGGCCGACACTGATCTGCTGCAAGACCGTGATTGGCAAGGGCTCGCCGAACAAGGCCGGCACGCATGATGTGCATGGCTCGCCGCTCGGTGCCGACGAAATCGCGGCGACGCGTGCTGCTTTGGGTATCACCGCCGGCCCCTTCGAGGTGTCGGATTCAGTGCGCGCGATCTGGAATGCGCGGGAGCAGGGTGGCGCAGCACAGGCGGCGTGGGCCGATCTGTTCGCGCGCTATCAGGCGGCCTATCCGGCCGAGGCTGCGGAATTCCTGCGCCGTACCAGTGGCGCATTGCCGGCCGACTTCGCCGCGCGTGCCGACGCAGCGCTGAAAGAGATCGACGCCAAGGCCGAGACAATCGCCAGCCGCAAGGCCTCACAGAATGCGATCCAGGCGCTCGCGCCGCTGCTGCCGGAATTCCTCGGCGGCTCGGCGGATCTGGCGCCGTCCAATCTGACGATGTGGAAGGGCTGCGTGCCGGTGCGCGAGGCGGGCGGCAATTACCTGAACTACGGCGTGCGCGAGTTCGGCATGGGCGCGATCATGAACGGCATCGCCCTGCACGGCGGCTTCCGCCCCTTTGCCGGCACCTTCCTGATGTTCAGCGAATACGCCCGCAACGCGATCCGCATGGCGGCGCTGATGAAGGCCAACCCGATCTGGGTGTTCACCCACGACTCGATCGGCCTCGGCGAGGATGGCCCGACGCATCAGCCGGTGGAGCAAACCGCCACGCTGCGCATGGTGCCCAACCTTGACGTCTGGCGCCCCTGCGATGCGGTGGAGACCTTTGTCGCGTGGCGTACCGCTGTCGAGCATCGTGAATCGCCGACCTGCCTGATCCTGTCGCGCCAGAACCTGCCGCATCAACTGCGCAGTGCGGCGCAGATCGACGCGATCGCGCGGGGCGGTTATGTGCTGAGTGACTGCGACGGTGCACCGCAGGCCGTGCTGATCGCGACCGGCTCGGAAGTGGCGCTGGCGGTGGAGGCCCAGCGGCGATTGCAGGAACAAGGCGTCGCTGTGCGTGTCGTATCCATGCCATCGACGTTTGCGTTCGACCGGCAAAGTGCAGACTATCGTGCCTCCGTTCTGCCGCGCGGCGTGCCGCGGGTGGCGGTGGAGGCCGGTGTCACCGACGGCTGGCGCAAGTATGTCGGCCTCGAGGGGGCGGTGATCGGTATCGACACCTTCGGCGAATCGGCGCCGGCGCCCGTTTTGTACGAACACTTCGGCATTACCTCGGCCCGCGTGGTCGAGGTGGTGCTCTCACTCGTCAAGGAAGCAGCATGAGTCGTCTGAAAGCGATTAGTGCCCTCGGCCAGCAGGTCTGGCTCGATTCGATCTCGCGCAAGCTGATCGAAAGCGGCGAACTGGCCCGATTGATTGCCGAGGATGGCATCTCGGGCGTGACCTCCAATCCGGCGATCTTCCAGCAGGCACTCGCGAAGGACCCGGCGTATGCGGCGGCCAAGGCGGCTCTGCCGGCAACGCTGACCGATGCCGAAGCGCGTTTCGAGGCGCTCGCGTTGCCGGACATCCAGGCCGCCTGCGATGCCTTCCTGCCGCTGTTCGACGCAAGCCACGGCAACAAGGGCTTCGTCAGTTTCGAAGTGTCGCCGCGCCTGTCGCGCGATGCGGAAGGCACCTTCGCGGCTGCGCAGCGTCTGTGGAATGCGATCGCTCGGCCAAACGTGATGATCAAGATCCCGGCCACGCCTGAAGGCTTGGTCGCGATTCGCAAGTCGATCGCCGCCGGCATCAACATCAACGTCACGCTGATGTTCTCGCCTGCCCATGTCGAAGCGGTGGCGCAGGCGCATGCGTCGGGCCTGGCTGATCGTGTGGCCGCCGGCCTGCCGGTGGGTCAGATCCGCTCGGTGGCCAGCGTCTTCATCTCGCGCGTCGACAGCAAGATCGACCCGCAGGTAAGCGATGCGCTGAAGGGCAAGGTGGCGATTGCATCCGCCCGTGCCGCCTATGCTGATTGGCAGGCGCACTGGAGCGCAACGGGCGACCGCTTCGCTGCGTTGGCGGCGGCCGGCGCGCATCCGCAATGGTTGCTGTGGGCGAGCACCGGCACCAAGAATCCGGCGTATTCCGATGTGCTTTACGTCGAGACGCTGATCGGGCCCGATACGGTGAACACCGTGCCCGAGGCGACGCTCAACGCGTTCCGCGATCACGGCAATGCGGCTGCGACGCTGGCACAGGATCCGGCGGAGGCGCGTGCGACGCTGAAGGCGCTGGCGGAAGCGGGCGTCGACATCAACGCCGTGGGTGAGCAGTTGCAGAACGAGGGTCTGGTGCTGTTCGAGCAGGCCTTCGAAACCTTGCTCGGATCGGTCGGCGCCTGAGCGCGCACTGCTCGGTCAAAAACGGCAGCCTTTGTGCTGCCGTTTTTCTTTTTCTCGCGGACCAGGAGACGGTGTGGCACGCGGAAGCTGCGTGCAGAAAAGCAAAAAGCCCAGCGAGGCTGGGCTTTGCGTTTCGTGCAGGTTGGTGGTGGGCAGTACTGGGATCGAACCAGTGACCCCTGCCGTGTGAAGGCAGTGCTCTACCGCTGAGCTAACTGCCCAACGTGCAGCGGAGTCCGCAACTATACCGTGGGCGGACTTTGGGGTCAATACTGCGGGGCGTTCGTGGGGCGGGTCCGGTAGAATGGCGGACTTTTCCGATTCCGGCCGACCTTTGCCATGACTCGACGCATCCGCACTCGCTTTGCTCCCAGCCCGACGGGTTTCCTTCACATTGGTGGTGCGCGCACCGCGCTGTTTTCGTGGGCGTATGCCCGCCATCATGGCGGCGATTTCATCCTGCGGATCGAGGACACCGACGTCGCGCGTTCGACGCCCGAGGCGGTGCAGGCGATTCTTGACGGCATGAACTGGCTGGGCCTCGAATGGGACGAGGGTCCCTTCTACCAGATGCAGCGCATGGATCGTTACAAACAGGTGATCGGCCAGATGCTGGAAGCGGGCACGGCCTACTACTGCTACACGACGCCCGAAGAACTGGAGGCGATCCGCGAGGCGCAGCGCGACCGCGGCGACAAGCCGCGCTACGACGGCCGCTGGCGCCCGGAGGCTGGCAAGGTTTTGCCAACGCCCCCGGAGGGCGTGAAGCCGGTGGTGCGCTTCAAGAATCCGACGTCCGGCAAAGTGGCCTGGAAGGACGTGGTCAAGGGTGACATCGAATTCGACAACGCGGAACTCGACGACCTGATCATTGCGCGCCCCGATGGCACGCCGACCTACAACTTCTGCGTGGTGGTGGACGATTGGGACATGGGCATCACCCACGTGATTCGTGGCGACGACCATGTGAACAACACGCCGCGCCAGATCAACATCCTGCGCGCCTTGGGTGCCGAGGTGCCGGAATATGGGCATCTGTCGATGATCCTTGGCTCCGATGGGCAGAAGCTCTCGAAGCGCCATGGCGCGGTCAGCGTGATGCAGTACGACGACGATGGCTACCTCGTCGAAGCGGTCATCAACTATCTGGCGCGTCTGGGCTGGAGCCATGGCGACGACGAGATTTTCTCGCGCGAGCAGTTTGTCGAATGGTTCGACCTTGATCGCATCACCCCGTCGGCCGCGCAATTCAATTTCGAAAAGCTTGATTGGCTCAATGCGCACTACATCAAGCAGGCCGATCCCGCTCGCCTTGCGGCGGACGCGTCGCGTCGCCTCACGCAGCGTGGCGTGTCGCTGGCAGATGGTCCCGCGCTCGAGGCCGTGATCGCGCTGTATCACGAACGGGTAAACACCCTGGTGCAACTGGCCGATTCGGTGGAGCCGTATTACATCGACGTTACCCCCTCGGAGGAACTGGCGGCGCAGCATTTCACCGATGCAGCGAAGGCGGCGCTGGCCTCGCTGCGCGCACGGCTTGCCGAAGTTGCCTGGGACAAGGCGACGCTGAGTGCAGCGATCAAGGAAACGTGCACCGAGCACGCGCTGAAGATGCCGCAGGTCGCGATTCCGCTGCGCGTGGCCCTTCTGGGCGTCACTCAGACGCCCGCGATCGATGCGGTGCTGGAAGTGATCGGGCGCGATCGGGTGATCGCACGCCTGGGTCGCATTGCCTGACCAGTTCGAGCCGGAGACGCGGGGTCGATAAGGCGACCGCCACTCCCAAGCCTGAAAGTGAAGGGGCCGCGAGCAATGCCCGCGGCCCCTTTTTTATTTCGCCGGTGTTGCCCGGCAATTCGCTTCCGTTTCCGTCTATTTGTCAGGCAATTCACGATCGCCTGTGTTTGCTTTCACGGCAGCGATTTCTGAAACTTGAGCATTAGACAGGAGGACGTCCTCCTTTGGCGCGCCCATATTGCCTGCCTGCCGGGTTGCGGTGCGATGTTCGGGCCCTTGGTCCGGCGACCAGCGGACTGCTGCGCGTCAGGCGTCGTGAAGTGTGCCGTCGACGTAAAGCCAGCACCCGTCTCGACGCTCGAATCGGCTGGTTTCGTGCAAGCGCTGTGCGCGGCCGCCGACGCGGTAGCGGGCGACGAACTCGACAGTAGCGGTGTCGCCGTCTTCCCGCGCGGAACGTATCTCAAGCCCGATCCACTTTGGTTTGGGGGCTTCCTCCAGATCGAGGGTTGCCGGGCGCGTCTCCGGCGCCCAGGTCTCGGCGAGGTAGTCTTCGAGTCCCAGTACGTACGCGGCGTAACGCGATCGCATCAGCGCCTCGGCCCGCGGCGCACGCTCGCCGCCGTGCCAGCGCCCGCAGCACTCGGCATATGGGCCGCCTCCGCAGGGGCAGTCTCGCGGTGGCTTCACGCTTGCTTTAGCGCTGCGAGGTAGCCGGTCACCTCTTCGCGGTCGTGATAGAGGTGCTTGAAACGTAGCGTCCAGTCGCGGCCGGATACCGACATGCGCTTGTAGATCAGGTTGCGTGCCTGCTCGATGGCGTCGTGGCGTTTCTTCATCGGCAGTTTCAAGTTGAACATCGAACGGCGGCAGCGCCCGGATGCCACCCATTCGGCCACCAGCTGGGCGACGCGTGAGGGCTGTTCGACCATGTCGCAGACCATCCATTCGACCGGTTTCGAGGGTTTCCACACGAAACCATCGGCGCGCACATGCTCGACCAGTCCGGTTGCCCTAACGATTTCGCTCATCGGGCCGTTATCAACTGCAGTGACCAACAATCCACGGCTCGCAAATTGCCAAGTCCAACCGCCCGGCGCAGCACCGAGATCGACCGCACGGAGCCCCGCGCGCAGCGTCGCGTTGCGTTCGTCTTCGCTGAGCAGGCCGAAAAAAGCCTCGGCGAGCTTCAACGTCGAGCGGCTCGGCGCTTCGCGTGGCATGCGCAGGCGTGCAATCCCCATCGGCCAGGGCGATGCACTGGCGGGGTCGGACGTGCCGATGAATACGCGGGACGAGTCGATGAAGAACAGGTGCAGATTCAAGGCGTCGTTCTTGTCGATCAGGCGGCGACTGTCGTTGAGCGCGCGCTCGACATGCGGCATGAAACGCTTCAGGAAAGACGACAGCGTCTTCGCTTCATTGGTGTCGGCCGTCTCGGCCCACACCCTGCCAAATCGACCGTGGATACGATTTATGGCGGCGAGGATCGGCGCGAGGCGATCTTTCTCGGGAAGATCTTCAAGCGTCTCGCGTACCCAGACCAGTTGCCGTGCGAAAATCAGTTGGTCGTACGAAATGATCCGTTGTGCTTCGTCCAGCGGGGCGTCGAATTCATACAGGACGAATCCGCTGTCAGGGGTCGCGAGGGCGTGGCCGGCAACGCTGGAGCGGGCGCTCCTGGTCGCGAACTCGGCGGCAAGGTCTTTCTCGAAGCCGGGTCGGCAATAGGCGAGGGCGCGGCTGGTGAAGTCCATGGCGGGTCGAATCCAGAATCGGGTCGGCCATGTTACCCGATGCATCGGGTGCTTTAGCGGAGGTCGGTCGTTGAAGGAATTTCTCGCCGCATCGGATCTCGAACTCGGCATGTTCGTTGCCGAACTCGATCGGCCATGGATCGAAACCCCTTTTCTGCTGCAGGGCTTCGTGCTTGAGAGCGAAGAACAGTTGCAGCAGATCAGGGCGCTCTGCCGTATCGTCATGATCGACCGCGAGCGTTCCGATGCGCGCCACCACCAAGACCGGCAGCCCGTTGCGCCGGAACAACCCACGGCGCCACGACCCACGCCTCTGACAATGGTGCGCGGCGATTCGCCGCCACCGGATTTCTTTCAACTCCTGCGCCTGCTCAAATCGTACGAGCCACAAAAGGATGGCGCTGGCCCGCGCGAGGGTCCCGTCCTGGCCTGGGTGGCGCCAAAACATGGCGACGGCGAGTTGGGGGCGGTAAAGGCGCCCAAAGGCGAACGTGGCGAGACGCTGTTGGGATGGCTTGGCCGCAAGGCCTTTGGCCGACGAACGCGCCGAGAGGATCATCAAGAAGGGGATGCGGCCGAGCTCGCACCGGACCTGCCTTATCCAATCGACGTGCCGCTGGAGCAGGAACTCCTGACTGCTGCCCCGATCCACGCTGCGGCCATGGGGGTGGTGCGGGACATCATGCGGGATGTCGAACGCCAATTGCCCCCCAATCTGGGGCAGGCGCGCGAAGTGGTGCAGGACATGATGCGCAGCGTGACCCGGCACCCCGATGCGCTGCTCTGGTTGACCCGCCTCAAGCGCACCGATCGCTACACGTACGACCACGCACTCGATTGCTGCACCTACGCAATGGTGTTTGCGCGGCATCTTGGTCTGCCCGAGGAGCGAATCGCAATGCTCGGAATGGCAGGGTTGCTGTGGGATGTCGGCAAGTTGCGGCTGTCGGCACGCCTGCTGGCAAAGGATGGACCGCTGACGCCACTGGAGTATGAGATCTTCCGCACGCATGTGGACAGCGCGGTACACATCCTGCGCGCAGACCCGGATACCGATCCACTGATAGTCGAAATTGTGGCGCGACACCATGAACGTATTGACGGCAGCGGATATCCCGCCGGCTTGGTGGGCGACGTGATTGGCGTGTTTGCGGAGATGGCCGGCATTGTCGATAGCTTCTGCGCCATGACGCGGCATCGTTCATGGCGCCCCGCTGTCTCTACCCAGCAGGGTCTTGAGTCGCTGATCACGCTGCGGGGAAAGCGCTTCAGCCCTGAACTGATTGATCAGTTCATCCAGTGCATCGGCATCTATCCAGCCGGAACACTGGTTGAGCTCAATTCCGGCGAGGTCGCTGTGGTGATCGCGCAGAACCGGGTGCGCCGACTCAAGCCCAGGGTGATGGTGCTGCTGTCGAGCGACCATTCACCCAATTCGAATCCCCATACGCTTGACCTCCTTTATGACCCGCCGATCCCTGGCGGCAGTGAGCCATACCGCATCGTGCGTTCGCTCCCCGAAAACGCGTTCGGAATCGATCCGGCGCAGTTCTACCTCGCATGACAGTCCGGAACGTGCAATTCGAGGAGCCGCAGGACAAGGTGCTCGCCGTGCGGGCGGCGCTGGCAGCGCATGGATTTGGCGAGACTGAACGGGCGGCGCTTCGCGCTTTCTGGCACAGCGCGGACCTTGCAAGGCTGGGTGATTCGCTTGCGGACGGTCTGACGGTGCTTCGTGCCGAGGCGGCCGACGTAAGTCCGACGTGTGGCGATGTGTTTGTGCAGGCCTTCCAGGGGATTATTGGCTGGGAGCTGGACCCGGACTGGCCGCTGCGACTGAGCGCTTCCTGGCTTGCCTTGTATGAAGCCGGGGGCGCGCCGGACATGCCAGCGCGTGCTGCCGCTGTTGCAATGACAGTGCTCCAGGGCGAACTGATCCACGAACGCAGCAGCGTTTCACGGCTGGATGCCGCGTTGCTGCAGATCATCATGCGTGTGGGCTTGCTCATAGCCGGCCTGCTCGCGAAAGTGTCAAACGAGGCGGAGGCGCATGCGCGGTGGCTCGCGGAGCATGTCGAACCGACATCCGGATTGCCGAATCGAGTTGCCTTGATTTCACGCTTTGAACCGGCTGGGGCCGACGGCAAGCCAACAGGCCTTCTGGTGGTCGGGCTGCAATGGGGCGAGAGTGCGGTCCTGCTCAACACTGCGGATCGCGATCGGGCCCGGAATGAGTTGGGGCGTGCCTTGCTTGGACGGGGGCGTGCGGATGACTCGCTCTTTCGCGTCAGTGACGACGACTGGGTGCTGTGGGCGCCGGGAGTCGGTGATGGTCCGCGGCTGGAACTGGCTGCCGCTGCGCTGCTCGAGGCGGGCGAGCAGGCGTTGCGAAAAGTGGGACTGGCTTCCCATGCGAGCTTGTCGGTTGGCGCGGCGGTGACGCCACGCGACGGCGATTCGATCGACGCGGTGCTCAATGCAGCACGGCGTGCGCGGGTGGCTGCATCGCGCATTGGTCGCTCAATTGGAATCGCGGGACCGGAGATCGAACTCGAACGTAACGAGCGCGTCTTGCTTGAGCGTGAGTTCATCGAAGCGATGAGAAACAACGAATTCGGCCTGCACCTGCAACCGATCATCCAGGTGTCGGACGGTGGATGCCTGGGGGGTGAGGCACTGCTGCGCTGGCAGCGCAGCAGCGGGCAGTGGGTGCCGCCGCCCCAAATCGTTTCAATGGCCGAGCAGTTCGGACTGATGCAGCAACTGACGCGGCTGGTGTTGCAGCGCGCTGCTGCAATGCTCTCCGAACTGCAGCGAGAAGGCGTCGCGGTTGGCATCGCGGTGAACCTCGCCGGAGGTGACCTTCGCGACCCGGAATTGCCCGAATTCATCGCGCAGGCCCTCGCGACCTGGCGTGTACCGCCCGACCGGCTGACGCTGGAGCTCACCGAGGGGTCGATGATTGCCGACGATGCGCACACGCTTGAACTCATCGCGCGCCTTCGCAGTGCGGGTTATGGCGTCGCGCTGGACGATTTTGGCACCGGCTATTCGTCCCTCGCCTGGTTGCGCCGATTGCCGGCCACCCGGCTGAAGATCGACCGCATGTTCGTGCAGAAAATGCCAGAGACGCCGCAGGATCGCGCCATCGTCAGTTCCGTGATCCAGCTTGCCCAAGGGCTTGGGCTGCGTGTGGTTGCCGAGGGTGTGGAGCGTGAAGAGCAGTTGCGGATGTTGATGGCGATGGGCTGCGATGCGGCACAGGGATTCCTCATCGCGCGCCCGATGGCGATTGCCGAATTCATTGCATGGTGGACGGAGTGGGAGCGCGGCGGCCGGGGTGGCTACTGGGCGTCGCGGCAATGATGGTCTGGTAATCCGGCCCGAAGGGAAGCGCGAAGCCAGCTTGGCGTTTGATCAATGGCCCCCGGCATTTGACTTGTGCGTGCCGGGTTTCTCGGCCTTTGCCTCGGACTTCCCGTCAGTCTTTTCGTTTGCCTTTTTTGCCTTGGCGTCGGCTTCCTTGTCATGCCCGTTCGGAGCCGACGCATTGGTTTCGTGTTCGGCGTCAGCGGCATCGTTGCCGGGTTCAGCTTCCGTGTCAGCTTCGGCTTTCTTCTTCTGTTTCGGAAGCGCTGGGGGCAAGGTCGGTTTGATGACCTCCAGCTTCTGCTCGGTCATGTAGTCGTTCATTTCTTTCCAGCCGGCAAACACCGCAGCCTTGGGCGCCTTCGGATTGAGCTGGTAGCAGTCTTCCAGCGCACGCCCCGAGTGCCGGCACGCTGCGCCGACCGCCTTGCCTTCTGCTTCGATGGCTTTGCCGTCTTCGATGCCGAGTTGTTCGCAGGCGGCCAGTGCGAGCAGGCAGAGCGCCGGAATGACGAGGCGAAGCGGTCGAGGGCATTGCATGGCGGGGACTCCGACGATATTCGTTCCAGTAATGATTACGTCCCCCGCGGACGGAACTTGACCCGAATCGGACGGACGGTTACTCCCGGAGGCGGGCAGATGCCTATAATCCGCGCTCTCCATGCATCCTTCATCGAGCCGCAGCCCCATGAAAATCCAGTTTCTGATTACGCCCGTCGCGCTTGCCCTGAGCCTGATTTGCAACCCTGTGCTGGCGGCAAAAGGCAAAGCGCCCGCAAATCCCCCGGCGCCGGCAGCGGCCGATGTCGAGATTGCCAGCCAGTTGCCCAAGGACAAACAGGAAGCGCTGCAGACGCTGATTTCGCGCTTCAACGATGCGAACAAGGGTAGCCGAATCGTGCTGGTCGATCGCGCTTGGGACGCCGGCGCGCCGCTGACTGCCCAGATTCTGGATCCGGTCAGCGAAGAGGCCTTCCTCGCAGGCAAGCAGCGCTACAAGCCGCTGTATGCGGTTGCCAAGGACGCGGGGGTCAAGCTCGACCTGGCAGAGCGGGGAGCACCGGTGGTTGCACCGATTTCGGTCGACGCGAAGGGCCGCTTGCTCGGCCTGCCAGTCGCGCTGGCGACTCCGGTGTTCTTCGTGAACCAAGACGTGTTCCGCAAAAACGGGCTTGATCCGGCGAGCCCGCCCAAGACATGGGCGGAAGTGCAGGACGCTGCCGGCAAACTGGTCGATGGCGGCGTTGCCTGCCCGCTGACGGTCGCGCGCCCGGCGACCGCGTTGCTTGAAAATACTGCCGCGTGGCACAACGAACCGTTCGTGAACGCCAAGGGCGACCTCGCGGTGAATGGGCTTAACTATGTGCGCCATCTGGCGCGCATGGCCTCCTGGCAAAAATCGCGCTACCTGCAGATCTTCGGTCATGGCGACGAGGCGGTGGATCGCTTTGCAAGTGGCGAATGCGCCATGCTGATCGCCGGGCAGTCCGCCATGCCGGTTGCGTCGAAGGGTAGCTTCGCGGTTGGCGTGAGCGCGCTTCCGTATTATCAGGACGTGCAGGGCGCACGCCAGAACACGCTGGCCGATGGACCCGTGCTGTGGGTGTCGGCCGGCCGCAACGCAAACGAGTACAAGACGATCGCGAAGTTCGTTGCGTTCTGGCTTGAGCCCACGCAGCAGATCGACTGGATGCGTGCGACCGGCTATCTGCCGCTCAACCGCTCCGGCGCCTTCGCGGCCAGCAGTCGGTCCTTCGGCAGCGAACTGAACTACATCAAGGTGGCGGTCGATCAGCTCGTGGCCACGCCGGCGACGGCGAATTCGCGCGCCACCGCGATGGGCCACAGCCCGCGTGTGCTCAAGGTGCTGGAAGAAGAACTCGACGGCGTCTGGAACCAGGGCAAGGCGGCCAAGCTCGCGCTCGACGAGGCCGTTTCGCGTATCCGCGCCCTCGGAATCCGCTGAAAGCGCACCATGGGCCAGTGGTCGCTGCCGCGCATTGTCGCGCATCGCTGCGGCGGCACGCTGGCCCCCGAAAACACGCTGATCGGACTGGAATTCGCGCTGGCGCATGGATGCCGCGGCGTGGAGTTCGACGTCATGCTCAGCGTTGACCGCACCCCGATCCTGATTCACGACGAGACGCTCGAACGCACCACCAACGGCCGCGGTCGAGTCTGTGAGACTTCCGATGCGACACTCCACGCTTTGGACGCAGGCGCATGGCGCGCAGAACGGTTCGCCGGCGAACGGATTCCTTTCTTCGCCGACGCGATCCGGCGCTGTCGCGCGCTCGGCATCGCCGCCAACGTCGAAATCAAGCCGGCGGCAGGCTTTGAGCGGGAGACCGGGCGCATCGCGGCGGAGGTCGCCGCGCGCGGCTGGGCTGGCGACGATCGGCTGCCGGTATTGTCGTCGTTCAGCCTCGATGCCCTCGAAGCCGCAGCAGCGGCGGCACCGACCCTGCCACGAGCGATCCTGTTCGACACGATCCCGGCGGATTGGGCGCTGCACGTGCGGCGCCTTGGCGCCGCCGGGCTGGTCTGCAATGCCAAACGGCTGACGCCTGCAGTGGCTGCCTCGGTAAAGCAAGCTGATCTCATGCTCGGCGTTTACACCGAAAATGATCCCGAATGCGCCCGAGCCCTGCTCGGCTGGGGCGTCGACTCTGTCATCACCGATCGGCCAGATCTGCTCGCGGTACTTGCCTGATCGGCCGCGCCGCATGGCGCGACAGGGCTTTCAGTTACAATCTCGCGTTTCCATTGACCCATTCGCGCTCATTGCGCGAGCACTGACCGGACCGTCATGAAAAGCGCAGAGATCCGCCGCCAGTTCCTTGAATTCTTCGCCTCCAAGGGGCACCAGATCGTCGATTCCAGTTCGCTGGTGCCAGGCGACGATCCGACGTTGTTGTTCACCAACGCGGGGATGAACCAGTTCAAGGACGTGTTCCTCGGTTTCGACAAGCGCCCCTATACCCGCGCGACCACCTCGCAGAAGTGCGTGCGCGCTGGCGGCAAGCATAACGACCTTGAAAACGTCGGCTACACCGCCCGCCACCACACCTTCTTCGAGATGCTGGGCAACTTCAGCTTCGGCGACTACTTCAAGCGCGACGCGATCAAGTACGCCTGGGAGTTGCTGACCGAGGTCTACAAGCTGCCGACCGAGAAGCTGTGGGTCACGGTGTATGCCGAGGACGACGAGGCCTACGACATCTGGACCAAGGAAGTCGGCGTGCCGGCCGAGCGGGTGATCCGCATCGGCGACAACAAGGGCGCGCGCTACGCATCCGACAACTTCTGGATGATGGGTGACACCGGGCCGTGCGGCCCCTGCACCGAGATCTTCTACGACCACGGCGAGCAGATCTGGGGCGGCCCGCCGGGAAGCCCGGACGAAGACGGCGACCGTTACATCGAGATCTGGAACAACGTGTTCATGCAGTTCAACCGCGACGAGGCCGGCGTGATGCACCCGCTGCCCAAGCCCAGCGTGGATACCGGCATGGGCCTCGAGCGGATCTCGGCAGTGCTGCAGCATGTGCATGCCAACTATGAGATCGACCTGTTCCAGAGCCTGATCAAGGCTGCCGCGCGCGAAACCCGCAGCAGCGACATGGACAGCCCGTCGCTGAAGGTGCTGGCCGATCACATCCGTGCCTGCTCGTTCCTGATCGCCGATGGCGTGATCCCGGGTAACGCCGGCCGCGGCTATGTGCTGCGCCGGATCATCCGCCGCGCGATCCGCCACGGCTACAAGCTGGGCGCCCGTGCCGCGTTCTTCCACAAGATGGTGCCGGATCTCGTCGCCGAAATGGGCGAGGCGTATCCCGAGCTGGTCAAGGAACAGGCGAAGGTCACCGCGATCCTGAAGGAAGAGGAAGACAGCTTCTTCCGCACCATCCAGAACGGCATGGAAATCCTTGATGCCACGCTGGCGGTGATGGACTCGAATGGCCGCAAGGAGCTCGATGGCGAGGTCGCCTTCAAGCTGCACGACACCTACGGCTTCCCGCTCGACCTGACGGCGGACATTTGCCGCGAACGCAACTACACCGTCGATGCGGCGGGCTTTGATGCCGCGATGGCGCGCCAGCGCGAACAGGCACGTGCTGCCGGCAAGTTCAAGATGGCAGCGGCGCTCGAATACAGCGGCAGCGCAACGACCTTCCACGGCTACGACAGGCTCAACGTGGATGGCGCACGCGTGACTGCGGTGTATGTGGATGGCGCTGCCGTCGACGTCGCCGTGGCCGGGCAGGATGCGGTGATCGTGCTCGACAACACGCCGTTCTATTCCGAGTCCGGCGGTCAGGTCGGCGATGCGGGCGTGCTGCAGAACGGCACCACGCGCGTTGTGATCGAGGATACGCAGAAAATCCAGGCAGACGTCTTCGGCCACCACGGTCAGGTCGTCGAAGGCACGGTGCGCGTCGGCGACTTGCTGAATGCCAAGGTCGATGGTGAGTCGCGGGCCCGCATCATGCGCAACCACTCGGCAACCCATCTGATGCACAAGGCGCTGCGCGAGGTCCTTGGCGCGCATGTGCAGCAGAAGGGTTCGCAGGTCGACGCGGAGAAGACCCGTTTCGACTTTGCCCACAACGGTCCGATGACCGACGAAGAGATCCGCAAGGTCGAGGCCATCGTCAATCGCGAGATCCTCGCCAACGCCGCCACCCAGGCGCGTGTGTTGCCGATCGCAGAAGCGCAGAAGACGGGCGCGATGATGCTGTTCGGCGAGAAGTACGGCGACGAGGTGCGTGTGCTCGATATCGGTTCGTCGCGCGAGCTGTGTGGCGGAACCCACGTCAGCAGAACGGGCGATATCGGCCTCTTCAAGATTGTGGCGCAAGGCGGCGTGGCGGCCGGCATCCGCCGGGTGGAAGCGACCACCGGCGAGGCCGCGTTCGCGATCGTCCAGCAGCAGGACGCGCTGCTTGGCGAACTGTCGGCAACCCTAAAGGCACCCGCGGCCGAGGCTGTGGCACGTGTGGCCCAACTGCAGGAGCATCTCAAGGCGGTTGAGAAAGAACTGGCCAAGCTCAAGAGCGAAATGGTCGTGATGCAGCTCGACGAGCTTGTGGCCGCCGGCATGCGCACCATCAAGGGTGTGAAGATTGTGGCCTTGCGACTGGAGAACGTCGATGCCGCCAGCCTGCGCGATGTCGCCGACAAGGCACGCGATCGTCTGGGCGAAGGTGTCGTGCTCGCTGCGGGGGTGACCGATGGCAAGGTGTCGCTGGTCGCGATGGTGACCAAGTCGCTGACCGACAAGCTCAAGGCGGGCGAAATCGTCGGCGCCGCGGCGCAGGTCGTCGGCGGCAAGGGTGGCGGCCGGCCCGACATGGCACAGGCCGGCGGCACGCTTCCGGAGAAGTTGCCGGACGCGTTCGCGACTGTCATGCAGTTGCTAGAGTCGAAACTCTGATCCGGGTGAGATTGCGGGGCCGCCTTCGGGCGGCCCTTTTCATTTCTGGAGAGTGAGCATGAGCACGCTGCGCGCGGACATGTCGGTGGCCAAACTCAACGCGTGGAGCCCCGGTTGCCTGCCCGGGCACCACGGATTCGAAGTGCTGGAGCTTGAGCAAGGTCGCCTGATCGCCAAGCTGCCCCTTGGCCCCGAGGTGATGGCGCCGAATGGGTTCCTGCATGCGGCGAGTGTCGTACTGCTCGCCGATTCCGCCTGTGGCTATGGTGCGATCGCGCATCTGCCGGAGGGTGCGAGCAACTTCACGACGATCGAACTCAAGACCAACTTCCTTTCTACCGCGAAGGAAGGCGAGGTGCTGTGCGAGGCGCGCGCGGTGCATCTGGGCCGCACCACGCAGGTGTGGGATGCCGAAGTGCGGCGTGCCGACGGTACGAAAATCGCCTTGTTTCGCTGTACGCAGATGATCCTGTGGCCCAAGACATGACCCAGACTCTGCCTGCCGGTAAATCGTGCAGGCTGGCTCCGGTTTGATTTAGGCGAAGAACTCTCGCAATCCGTACGCGCACACTCGGCGTCGGTTGGCCGAACGTCGCGGGGATTCGGCCGCGTACCGCGGGAGGGGGCATGCAGATTCATCAGGCTGACGTCGTGGTCGTCGGAGCTGGGGGGGCGGGCTTGCGTGCCGCCATTGCGGTGGCAGAGTGCGATCCGCGCTTGCGAGTGGCATTGGTGTCGAAGGTCTACCCGATGCGCAGCCACACGGTGGCGGCCGAAGGCGGTTCGGCGGCGGTGGTGCAGGCACACGACAGCCTCGATCACCATTTCCACGACACCGTCGCGGGTGGCGACTGGCTCTGCGAACAGGACGTGGTGGACTTCTTCGTCGCCCGTTGTGTCGAAGAGATGGTGCAACTCGAACACTGGGGTTGCCCCTGGAGCCGCAAGGAAGACGGCCACATCAATGTGCGCGCCTTCGGCGGCATGAAGATCGAGCGCACGTGGTTCGCCGCTGACAAGACCGGCTTCCACATGCTGCACACCTTGTTCCAGACCTCGATGAAGTATCCGTCGATCAAGCGCTTCGACGAGCATTTCTGCGCCGACCTGCTGGTCGACGAAGGGCGCTGTGGCGGCGTGGTCGCGATCGAGATCGCCAGCGGTGAATGCATCCAGATCCAGGCGTCGGCGGTGGTGCTTGCCACCGGCGGCGCAGGGCGGGTGTTCCGCGAAAACACCAATGGCGGCATCGTCACCGGCGACGGCATGGCGCTGGCGTACCGCCACGGCGTACCGCTGCGCGACATGGAGTTCGTGCAGTACCACCCGACCTGCATGCCCGGAACCGGTCTGCTGTTTACCGAAGGGTGTCGTGGCGAAGGCGGGATTCTGACCAACCGGGATGGCTATCGCTACCTGCAGGATTACGGACTCGGTCCGGCTGACCCTTGGCCGCGCAAGAAGGCGATGGAGCTCGGGCCTCGCGACAGGCTTTCTCAGGCGTTCTGGCATGAAGAGCGCAAGGGGCGCACTTTGGAGACTCGCTGGGGATCGGCCGTAAATCTCGACCTGCGGCACCTGGGCGAGAAGAAGCTGCGCGAGCGGCTGCCGCAGATCTGCGAGCTGGCCGAAGAGTTTCTCGGCATAGACCCCGCCAAGGCGCCGATTCCGGTGCGCCCGGCGGTGCACTACACGATGGGCGGCATACTGGTCGACGGTCGCTGCGCAGCACCGCTGCGCGGGCTGTATGCGGCAGGCGAGTGCTCCAGCGTCGGCATCCATGGCGCGAACCGGCTTGGTTCGAATTCGCTGGCCGAGTTGTGCGTGTTCGGCAAAGTGGCCGGTGAAGAGGCTGCGCGTTTCGCTCAGGAAGCCGCACCGATGCGGCCACATGTGTTGGCGGAGCAAGCGGCAGACGTCGAGCAGCGTGTTCGCGGTGTCGTCACCCAGAACGGCACGGAGCGAATCGCCACATTGCGGACCGAGATGGCGCAGACGATGGAGCAGGGCTGCGGCATCTATCGCTTGGGCAATGAAATGCAGGCGACCTGCGACAAGCTCGCGGAACTGCGTGAGCGTTTTGCGCGTGTGAAGCTCGACGATCGTTCGCGGGTGTGGAATTCGGAATGGCTGCTCGCGATAGAGTTGGGCTACCAGCTCGAAGTCGCGCAGGCGATGGCGCATTCGGCGCTGCAACGGCGCGAATCGCGCGGTGCGCATCAGCGGCTCGATGGTTTCGAGGCACGCGACGACGCTAACTACCTCAAGCACTCGCTCGCGATCCGTGCGGGTCGCGATGCGCCACGCATCGAGTACGGCGCGGTGAAGATCACACGTTTGCCGCCGGGGGTTCGCGCCTACGGAGCGGAAGGCGAGCGGGCAGAGCAGGAAAGGAGCGCCGCCGGTGTCTGAACAGCAGAAGACGATCGAGATCGAAGTGCTGCGCTACCGGCCAGAGCAGGATGCGCATCCGGTACCGCAGGTGTATGTCGTGCCCTATGCGGACGACATGTCGGTGCTGCAGGGGATCCAGCACATCAAGGACTGGCTCGATGGCACGCTCAGCTTTCGCTGGTCTTGCCGCATGGCGATCTGCGGCAGTTGCGGGATGATGGTCAATGGCGTGCCGAAGCTCGCCTGCAAAACCTTCCTGCGCGACTATTACCCGCAACGGATTCGCGTCGAGGCACTTGCGCACTTTCCGATCGAGCGCGACCTGGTCGTTGTGGCGGACGACTTCATCGAGAAGTTGCAGCGCATCAAACCCTGGATCATTCCGAAAGAGGCTCGCACGCTGGAGCAAGGGGAATACATCCAGACGCCGGCGGAGCTGGATGTGTATGAGCAGTTCTCGTCGTGCATCAACTGCATGCTTTGCTACGCCGCCTGCCCGCAGTACGGGCTCAATGACGAATTCCTCGGCCCTGGCATCATCGCGCTGCTGCACCGTTACAACGCCGATTCGCGGGATGGTGGCGAGGCCGAGCGGATGCAGGAAATCCACGGCCATGAGGGGGTCTTCAACTGCACGGCGGTGGGCTATTGCTCCGAGGTGTGCCCGAAGGGCGTCGACCCGGCCAACGCGGTGAACGTGAACAAGACCAAGGTGGCGCAGGACTATTTCCTGCGCTTCGTGCGGCCGAAGGGAGACTGCAAATGAGCGCGAATCCGCGGCGCCCCTACAAGCGCCCGATGCAAGGCTGGTGGCGCCGGAATCCCTACTTTGTCGAGTATGTGATCCATGAGGCGACAGCCTGCTTTGTGGCGGCCTACGCATTGGTGCTGCTGAGCGGGGTGCTTTGCGTGATGCAGGGCGAGGGGGCGTGGAATGCGTGGCTTGCGGTGCTACGGCATCCCCTGTCGATCGCGGTGCACCTGGTCATGCTGGTTGCGGTGGGCTACCACAGCTGGAGCTGGTTCAAGATCATGCCGAAGACCTTGCCGCCGATTCGCGTTCGGGGCGAACGTGTCGGAGCCTCGGCGATCTTTGCCGGTGGCCTTGCTGCGACCGCCATTGCGAGCTTGATCGTGATCGTTGTGGCCTGGGGAGTGCTGAGATGAGCCGTCGTTCAAACGAGCCGATCTTCTGGGCGCTGTTCGGCGCGGGTGGCATGCTTGCTGCGCTGATTGGGCCGGCGCTGATCCTGATCACTGGAATCGCCGTTCCGCTTGGCTTGCTCGGCCCAGATGCGCTGCGCTATGACAACGCACATGCGCTCGCACAGCACTGGCTTGGCAAGGGGGTACTCTTTGGCGTGGTGTCGCTCTTCCTGTGGCACGCGGGTCATCGCATCTTCCACAGCCTGCACGACTTCGGCATCCACGCCGGAAGTTTTGCGCGCGCGTTGTGCTACGGCCTGCCCGCTACCGCCACCGTCATCATCGCTGCGGCGCTGTTGTCGATCGGTTTCTGATCTGCACCTGTCGAAGCCGGCATGGTGAGGCCGGACGCACGACGCACCTGGATCTCGGTGTAAAGGTTAATCGTGCATCGCGTACTGGCGGGGAAGGTCGCCTCGGCGTCGCCGACGGCGACGCCCTGATTCGCTATCGGGCCAGGCTTCAACAGGCGCTGCGGAGCGTCAGTGCGATGAGCCTGCCGTTGGCGGCGCGTCGGATGCGGGCTTGGCAATTGCAGGTCTCGCCGCGATAGATGTAGGTCACCTCCGCCGGATGATCGGCCGATGCCGAGGACTCGGGCGACTTCCAGTCTATGCCGCAACCGCCTTCACCGAAGGCTGCGATCTCCGCGGCAGAGAGCACGGATTCGGGCGGTTCCGTCATGCCGTTCTTCAACTGTGCGGACTGGTCGAGAAACTCGATCGTTGCGTCGCGCTGGACGATCAGGCGGTCGCCGTTGGCGAATCGATAGCGCAGCGTGAGCGCAGCAGCACCATTTGATCGGGTCTCGCAGCTGCGCAGCGCCGAGTGTCTCGCCAGGGTGACGAACAGGGGGCCTTTTTCGGTTGCGTCTCGCAGTGCAATGGCCGCTGCCCGCGCGTCCTTCGATAGCGAGCGCATCGTGGCCTCGCAGCCAGCCGAAGCGGGTATCACCGGTGGCGCCATGCCGTCCGCAAGCGCTCCGGAGCACACGAACAACAGAACCGCCAGAAAGGGCGCGTGCCGACGCATGCGATTTCGGGTCATGGAGATCTCAGAATTGTGCATGCCAGCGAACCAGGCCGCCTTCCTTGTCGAGAAACTTGTCCAGGCCTTCAAGCCCGCGGATCGTTTTCTTGATCGCCTCGGCGTCGTCATCGACCGGCTGTACGTCGAACGCCATGCCTGAGAGGTGTTTGCTGAACTTGCCGAGATCTTCATCGGTGGCTTCGTTGAACACGGAGAGCAGGCCTTCCTGGATCTCCGCCTGGGTTTTCTTGCCCGGGTTGTTGTCGACCCAGTCCTGACACTTCTTCCGCAAGGGGCTGTTGGCGTAAGTCTCTTCGATCCACTTGCGGTTCTTGACGACATTGCTTGCCATCGCGCGCGCCTGATCTTCCTTGCCGCGGCGGCCGCTCGTAAACGTGACCGACGGGTGCGCCTTCTTCAGCGCATAGGCTGCCAGTCGCGCCGTCGGCGCAAGATTGAGCGCCTCGATCGCGCTGTCAGTTTCCGGCGTTGCTGCAGCCGCTGCAGGCTGCGGCTGCGGTGCAACGCCTACCGGGCCCGGTGGTGGTGTGGGCGTGCGAGGTGCGGTGCCGTCTTCGACGACAGGTGTTGCGTCGGTCAGGCCTGCCGGCCCGGGGACTCGCGATCCAGCCATTCGCCACGCTCCTTTTCATTGCTGGTTGCCGTCAAGCGGTAGTCGCTCGATACCTGTTCAGCTTGCGCTTGATGCGCCTTCACAAGGCGTCTGCGTCTCCGTTGCGTTCGCTTCACTGTAGCCGACGATCAGGATTCTTACAGTGTCCGCGCGCGATGGACCGCCTCGCTGCGCGAGCGGATGCCAAGCTTCGAATAGATGTGGTTGATGTGCGTCTTCACCGTCGCCAATGAAACATGCATGTGCGCGCTGATCTGCTCGTTGGTGAGCTGATCGCCAATCAGTTGCAGGATCTTCCATTCCTTGCTCGTGAGACCGGCGGGCGGTGCGGTTTCGGTGATTTCTGCGCTGTCGTCGGCTACGGCACGGCGACGTTCCAGCATCCGTTGCACGAGTTCGCGCAGGAAGTTGCGGGTCACGGTGTCTGAGGCCAACGAGGTGTCGGACAGCATTGCCTCCAGCGGCCCGAGTGCGCGCGGCGCCAGCCACATCCAGTCGAGCCGGTCCTGCTGCGCCGCTGAAACCCGCACGGCAGCGAGCAGATCCTGCGGATCGGCGCTGTGCAAGGCCAGCACGCGCTTGCCCAGCGCGGCCAGGTCGCGCGCGTTGCCGGATTCCAGACGGCCAATGATGGCGGCAAGTGGCTCTGGATCGATCGACTCGCCCGTGAGCATGCGGGCTGCGACACAGAGAATGTCGCGACGATCCCGGTAGATGCAGGCGGGCCAGGTCTCTGCCTCGGTGCGCGCCGCGAGTTCGAGCAGACCGTCGTTGTCGGCTTCTCGGGCGCGGTGCCACAGGCGTGGCAGCAGCGCCTCGGCGCGCCACTTCAGGCAAAGAAAGCGTTCCGCGAGCTGGGTTTCGAGCCAGCGCACGCCTTCCGAGGTTGAGTTGCCGTCGCCTTCGAGCAGGGAGCAGACCGTTTGCAGGGTCCCGTAGGTGAAGCTCCAGTATTCGCCGTAGGTGCATGCGGCATCAGTGCCGGCTTCGATCAGGCGCCGAGCCGACTGAGGATCGAGTCGACGCAGGTGGATTATCGCTTCGAGCCTGACACTGGGGTCCAGCGCGGCAGCGGATTCGAGGCCCGCGGCGCGGATGCGTTTGCGCCGTTCGATCGACCAGCGCAGGGCGACGTCCAGTTCGCCGCGTTCCAGTGCAATCGATGCACGGCGGTGCAGTGCTTCGAACTGCAGCCAGTCGAGCCGGTCGCGGTCGGCGCAGGCGAGCATATGCACGAGACGCTGCTCGCCAATATCCAGATCGCCGTTGGCAAGTGCGCATCCTGCGGCAACATGCTCGGCAAGGGCGTAGGCGGGGTGAAGGTCCTCGCCCAGGGCATGCATCGCATCGGCCGCGTGTTTTGCTGCGCACTCAAATCCGTCGTACTGGAACGAGATCGAAGCTGCCAGCGCGAGCGCCTGCGCCGCAATGGCCGCATCGGCGTGCTCGGAAAGCAAGGAAACCTGTGCGTCGGCTTCGTGGGGCAGCTTGGCAACTTCCACCTTCCAGGCTGCTTCAAGTACCGCTCGCCCTCCGTGGGAGGTCTCGGTCGCTGTCGCGTCCAGGAGTGTGCGCAAAAGAGTCCGGTTACGGTCGAACAGCATGCGCCAGCCGGCCGTGGCAATGACTTCAAGGCACAGTGATGTCTCGCCGGCATCCAGGGCCAGCAGGGCGGCGGGGGCGTGTTCGCCTCGCGCCAACAGGGCTTTGGTCCCCTGATGCAGCGCCGAGTCCCATGCGGAAGGATCGCGTCGACGCCAGGCGGCGACGAGGTAAGGCCGGAATCGTGTCGCGAGCCGCACGCCGCCGCCGGCATCGCAGAGCGGGCCGGCGAGCGTGGCGATCGCGAGGATCGCTGCATCGGCTTGCGCGCGCCCGCCTATGCCCAGCGCCATGAGCCATTCAGGGCGCGATTCGGGCAGCAGGGCCGCTCGGCCGAGTTCGGCGATCTGCGCGTCGCCGAGCGCATCGAGCCAGGCGAGATCCAGCCAAATTGCCAGTTCCGCATCCCAGGGTGCATCAGCATGCAGCGCAGCCTGTCGGGCCCCCCACCAGCCGGCCCAACTGTCTGCAGTGCCATCAAGGCCGGCCTCGCGCCATTCGTCCTGTGACAGGGCAAGATGGTGTGCGTTGATGGCTGCGAGCCTGCCTTGCGAACGCCATAAGGATACGGGGAGGTGTCCGGCGTTGCGCCCGGCCAGTATCGTTCGCACGCTGCGCGGAATGTGTTCGAGTACCGCGGCAAGGGCGAGCGCCGCGTCGTTGTCGAGGCGTTCTACCGCGTCGAAGATCAGCAGACCATCATCTCCTGCCGCCGCGATGGCACCTGCCAACACTTGCGCGAAGCCTTCCGAGAACAGAGCGCAATCGACCCAGGCGCGGGCGCCGCGCCATGCGTTCCAGAAGCCTCGCAGCGCGCAGGTCTTGCCATAACCGCCGGGGGCGAATACCACCACCAGCGGGCGCTGCATGGCGGCATGCAAGGCCGCGCTTACCCTAGGTCGTGCCTGATCGGGTTGATACGGGGCGGGGGGGCTGAAGGTGTCCATCTGCATGGGCGGCATCGTACCGCGACAATCAACCTTGGGGTTTGACGACTTGGTGACGCGCAGGGCGGAGGATGCGGGCATCGAGTTTGAGGAGGAGTGCACCATGACACGGGATGAACTTCGACAGGCTGCGCAGCTGGCCTTCGTGGCAAGTGGTCAGGAGGTCGCGTGCGGCGCGGTCGATGAACTGCCGCTTCCGCTGGCCCAATTGTTGGCCCTCGATGCATCGCATCCCGATGTCGTCGAGGCACATACCGGCGGTCTTACGGGTTTCGTGTTCCGCCTGCGTAACGACCGTGGCGACTGGAACATCAAGCGCGCGCGGAGCCAGAGTCTGGTGCAGAACCCTGACGGCCAGACTTCGTTCCTCAACGAAGTTCAGCGCCGCTGCGAGCTGGAGGCGCTTGGCGACAGTTGCCCCGCCGGTGTCGTACGCACCCGATACGCCTCGTTCCGCAGCGGGTTGATCGTGTCTGACTGGATCCCCGGAACGGTTGCGAAGACTTGGAATGAACGGACCCTCGGAAGCCTGTTCGATCTTCTGATTGATCTGTATCTGCATGGTTTCTTCGAATGGGATGTGTCGCCGGGGAACCTTGTCGACGACGGCGATCGCCTTTGGATGTTCGACTTCGGCTACATGTACCGCTTTGATCCGCTGGTCGACCTCAACTCGAATGGTCTCGCGGCCCCGTTGTTCCATCCTGCCGAGCGCTTCGAAACTCGCAACTTCTTCGCAGTGCTGCTGGAACTGGAGCGCGCGTCAGGGCAGGACGAGGCGCTGCGGGCCTTCATGCTCGAAAAGCGGATCGCCCTTGATGCCTATGATCGCCTGCTGACGACCCTGCGGGCACGCGGCGCCTCGCAGGATGTGCTCGACTGGTTGTCGGCCATCGTATTGCGCTGGCGGAATGCGATGGCGAGCGACCCGGCGGCCCTGTATCTTGCGGAAGGCTGGCGGTCGCACCGGCTCGACCTCGACGACGATCTTCGCGGCCAGACTTGTACCCGCCGAACACTGGCGCGCACGGACTGGCTGATCGAAGCGGCAGGCAAGCACTTCGATGCGCTGACACAACTCGATGCACTGTTCTGGCACGACGCAGGCATGTCGAAAGCGGCTTTGCTCGACCAACTTGCAACCGATCGTGCCAACGCAGAGCGCTGGCAAGTCGCCGGCCAATAGGAGGATCGATGTCTTTCCCTTTCAAGGCGGTGCTGTTCGACATGGATGGCACCATCACCGACAGCACTGCACTGCATGACGCGGCTTGGGATGCGTTTGCACGCGCACACCTTGGCAGCGGCCTTGCGCCGGGCGACCCGAGACTCGTGCCCGGTCGGACGCTGGATGTTGTGCGAGCCGTGCTCGGCAGGCATGTCGAAGGCGATGAGGCGCAGCGTCTGCACGACGACAAGGAGCAACGCTTTCACGCGATCGCACGCGGGCGGATGCGCCCGATCGACGGTTTGCGCGACTACCTCGAATGGCTCGCCGGGCAGGGGGTCGCGACCGCACTGGTGACCAACGCGCCGCGCATGAACATCGACTTTTCACTGCAGGAGCTCGGGCTGATCGACGCGTTCGGCATCACGCTCGGCGCCGAAGACGTCGTGCGCGGCAAACCGCATCCGGACCCGTTCATCGAGGCTTGCCGGCGACTTGGCGTGGCGCCGCGCGAAGCCCTGGTGCATGAAGACTCACAATTGGGCATCAAGGCCGGCGTTGCTGCGGGGGCTGCTGTTGCGGCCATTCTCAGCGGAATGTCGGCGGATGCTGCACAGGCTTCTGGCGCGCGCTGGGTGACAGAGGACTACGTGGCATGGATGGCACAGATCCCGATGCTGGCGGTCTGAAGTCGTGCCTCTTTATTGAGCAATCCTGAATTCAGTCGATGATTCAGTGAGTTGGCGCGCCGGTACAGGGCTTATCCACAAGCCCGCGCACATCTTCTGTGGATGGCGCGCCGCAAAGGGTTCTGCCTACCAGCGCAGCTTGAGCGCCCGGAAGGCAAAAGTCAGGCAGAACAGCGGGCCCACCCAAAGGTAGCGGATGTCTTCGAAGAACGAAGGCTTCTTGCCCTCGATCTTATGGCCGATGAATTGGCCGATCCACGCCACGACGAAGACAGCCAGAGAAACCCGGAACGTCTGGGCTCCGAGCATCGCCACGCAGCCCAGAATCAGCGCGCTGACAAGCGCCATCGCGACCAGAAAGCTCGGCGACAAGCGGGCGTAATAGACGAGGCTTGCTCCTATGAAGCCGAGTGCGACCCACGGGGACGCCGCCCACAACATGCCCACGAGACTCAGCAGGATCAGCGGAATGCAGACCAGGTGAATCTTCTCGTTGGTCGGATTGCGGTGGCTTTCGGCGTAGTGCGCGAGCAGGCGATCGACTTCCCGAGCGCCGCCATCAGTTGTCGGTATTGCTGTCATGGTTTCCCCTCCCCAAGGTCGGCGAGCGTAGCGCAAGCAACCCCGGTATGGCCACCTGCTTGGCGCGTGTCGCGGTCGGTTGCACTGCGTGGCTCATGACGTGGGTCAGAGCGCGGGTATCCCCCGGTGGCCAGGCGGGGTGATTTGGCGCATGATCCACGACACCATGAATTGGCCTGGTCAGACTCCTCCGCGCAGGGATTGGGAACTGCGTCGCCTCTCCCGCAACGATGTCGATGCCGTCGCCGAGCACTGGCGCGCATTGCCGGCGGGATTGCGCTACAACCGTTTCGGTCACATCCTTCCCGATGCGACACTTGACCGCTTCGCCGATGATCTGGATTTTTCGTCGGATCTTTTCTGCGGCACTTTCTCTCCCGACGGCCTGCTTGTCGGTCTCGCTCAGGCAGCGCCAGAGTGGGACGGCGCGTGGGAATTGAGCTTCTCTGTGCTGCCGGGTGTCCAGCGCAAGGGGTTGGCCAAGCGCCTCGGCGAGCGTTTGATGCGCATGCTCGCCGCGCAGGGCGTGCGGCGCGTTCGACTGTGCTGCCTTGCCTCCAATCAACCGATGACTTCCCTCGCGCGTGCGCTCGGTTTCGAGCTTGTGCGCGACAACGTCTTCGTGCGTGGCGAAATCGAGCTCAAGAGCCCGGGCTTGCGCGGGCTGCTCCCCGGACAAACCACGCGCCTTCGCGGGGGTTGATGATTTCAGGGGTTTTTGGCCCGGTCCGAAAACATTTCTGGTGTTTTTTGGGGGTTGTGGCATAATCCGCCCCTTCGTCTCGGCTGCCGGTTGGTTTTTTGTCCGGCACGCATCGATTTCCAGCTTCCCGTCGTTTCCGGACTTTCCCGTTCGACATACCCGGTTGGCATCGATGTTTATTGCGATGCGCCATCCCGGGTTGCTCCCAAGCAAGCCCTCATTGGCTCTGCGCCACTGAATCGAATGTTCGATTCATGCGCCGAGGCGGCTTTTGTTTGCCCGAACTGGAGAATTGAATGTCCGATATCGGCTTCGCCGACCTTGGCCTTGGCCAAACCCTTGAGTCCACCCTTGCTTCGCAAGGCTTGACCCAACCGACACCCGTGCAGCAGAAAGCCATCCCGCTGCTGCTGCAAGGCGCTGACCTGATCGCGTCTGCGCCGACCGGAACCGGCAAGACTGCCGCCTTCCTGCTTCCCGCCCTGGCGCGCCTCACCCAGCCCCCGAAGACCAAGAGCATCGGTCCGCGCGTCCTCGTGCTGACACCGACCCGCGAACTGGCGCAACAGGTTGCCAACGCGGCGAAGCAGTTCTCGCGCCAGCTCAACCGCGTCAAGACGATCTGCGTGACGGGTGGTGAGTCCTACCGCGAACAGAACCGCGCCATCTCGACGCCGCACGAAATCCTCGTCGCGACGCCGGGCCGCCTGATGGACCAGATGCAATCGGGCCGTCTGGACTTCTCGCGCATCGAAGTCTTCGTGCTCGACGAAGCCGACCGCATGCTCGACATGGGGTTCTCGGACGACGTGATGGCGATTGCCGCCAAGCTGCCGACCGATCGCCAGACCGTGTGCTTCACCGCCACCATGTCGCGCACCGTGATGTCGCTGTCGTCGCAACTGCAGAAGAATCCGCAGACGATCGAAGTGAAGGCCGAAGTCGCTCGCACTGACGCGATCGACCAGCACATCGTTTTCGTCGACAACTTCGGCCACAAGCGCCGCCTGCTGAGCCATTGGCTCAATGGTGAGGCGAACGGCCAGGCCGTCGTGTTCACCTCGACCAAGCGCAGCGCTGACGAACTCGCCGCCGCACTGGATGCTGAAGGCCATGCCACGGCTGCCTTGCATGGCGACCTGCAGCAGCGTCAGCGTACCCGCATGCTCAACCAGCTGCGCCGCGGTGAAGTGCGCGTGCTGGTGGCTACCGACGTGGCCGCGCGCGGCATCGACGTGCCGGCCATCACGCATGTGTTCAACTTCGATCTGCCGAAGTTTGCCGAAGACTACGTGCACCGTATCGGCCGTACCGGCCGCGCTGGCGCCACGGGTACCGCGGTGTCTTTCGTGGGTCGTGACGACGTCGGCGCGCTGCGCGGCATCGAACGCTTCATCGGTCGCCCGGTGAAGATCACCGAAGTCGAAGGCATGGTTGCCGAGTTCAAGCCGGGTGCCCGTGGTGACGGTCGTCGCCCGGCGCCGCGCAAGTGGGATGAGCGTCGCCCGCAAGGCGAGCGCCGCGAAGGCCGCCCGTTTGGCGATCGCAATTTCGGCGATCGTCGTCCGCAGGGCGAGCGCAGCTTTGGCGACCGCCGCCCGCAGGGTGAGCGCAGTTTTGGTGATCGCCGCCCGTTTGCCAGCGAGCCGCGCAGTTTTGGCGACCGTGCGCCGCGTGGCGAAACCTTCGGCAATCGCGAAAACGCTGGCAATCGCGAAGGGTTTGGTGTGCGTGAGGGCTTCCGCCGCGATGAAAGCGCCCCGCGCAGCTTTGGCGACCGTCCCGCCCGTGACGCCGCACCGTATGGCGACCGCCCGCAACGCGATGCGCGCCCGACAGGCGAACGTAGTTTCGGTGATCGTCGTCCGGATGCACCGCGCAAGTCATGGGGCGACGCGAAGCCCTTCGGCAGTGAGCGTCCGCGTCGCAAGTTCGACTGATCCAAGCACACCGCAGCGCGCAACGGCCGGGTATCCCCCGGCCGTTTTTATTGGTGGTCGGCGCGGAGGCCGGCGACCCAGTGGACTAGCGCGCCGGGCGGGATTGGACCTCGATTTGGAGCCGAATGGCGCGTAGCCTTGCGCGTTTGTTTCGATGACCGCACTGACGGTCGAGGATACTGACATGTCGTACCGGACCCCGGTGACGGACCTATCTGCTGCGCGCGACGTGGCCTGCGTGTTCCCGGATGTGAACGCAATTCCGCGCGGCAAGATCCGGCCCGCGCGTGACTTCAAGGCCGGTGCAGAACTGCGGATTGCCGAGGCCATCGGGCTTCACACGGTCGACGGCAATTACCCGGATGACGACATTACCGGCGATTCCGATCAGGATGTACGGCTCGTTCCGGATCTGCGCAGTCTGCGCCTGCTGCCGTGGCGTCCGAGCAGGGCGATTGCGATACACGATGCCGTTCACTTCGATGGACGCCCGTCGGATTTCGCCGCGCGTTCCGTCTTGTTGCGGGTGCTGGAGGCATTCGAGGCGCGCGGTTTGCATGCGGTGGTGGCGCCCGAGATCGAGTTCTACCTGTTCGAACGGAACGATCGGATTGAAGCGGGCTTCGAAGCGCCGCGCGGTCGCGGTGGGGTCATCGAGCAAAGCCCGGCCGGCTATAGCCTCGCGGCGGCCGACGAGCACGCAGCCTTCTGGGATGAGCTGGGCGTTGCGCTGGAAGGGCTGGGCGTGCGCACCGATACGTGGCTGCATGAAGTCGGTCAGTCGCAGTACGAACTGAACCTCTTGCACGGTGATCCGCTGGACGTCGCCGACCAGGTGATCTACTTCAAGATGGCCCTGCGGGAAGTCGCCGCGCGCCATGGCCTTTTGGCGGTGTTCATGGCCAAACCGGTTGCAGGGCAGCCGGGCAGTTCCATGCACCTGCACCAGAGCGTCGTCGATGCGGCGGGCCGGAACATCTTCGCCGATCCGGCCAGTGGTGCGGACACCGAGGCGTTTTCTGCCTACATCGGCGGGTTGCAGCGCTACATGCCGGATTTCATGCTGATCTTCGCGCCCTTCATCAATTCATGGCGACGTTACGTCCATGGTTCGCAGGCCCCTGTGAATCTGGAATGGGCGGAAGACAACCGTACCGTGGCGTTGCGCGTGCCGAGTTCGGGACCGGTGGCGCGGCGTGTCGAGAACCGCCTTGCCGGCAGTGATGCCAATCCGTATCTCGCAATCGCGGCTTCGCTCGCCTGCGGCTTGCGCGGCATCGAGGAAGGTCTCGCGCGCAGGCCGTCGATCGGCGACCGCTCGGGCTATACCTTCCCGCGTGAGTTGCCGCTGGGAATTGAAGCGGCCTTGCTCACCCTGGGCGCCAGCGTGCCTGCGGCCGAGATGTTGGGGGCCGGGTTTGTGCGCGCCTACTGCGGCGTCAAGCAAACCGAGTTCGATGCCTTCATGGCGGAAGTGGGCGCCTGGGAGCGCCGGCACCTCGCACTGCAGGTGTGAACGATAAAGGGCCGGTCTGAACCGGCCCTTTTCTTCGGGACGCCTGCCCGATCAGAACTTCAGGAAGCGGGCGCTCAGAGCGGGGACCGTGATTGCGTAGCTGCCGCTCGCCGCGGCGATGCTGTCGCCGGCAACCAGATCGGTCAGCCCGGTGTCGGCGCCGATCGCGGCCGTGTCAAGCTTGATGCTTGCAGCGCTGGTTCCGGTGTTCATGATCAACAGGACGCGGTTGCTGCCTGCATCCTTGCGGTCGACGTAGAGGGTCGAGTCGGCGTAGACATGGGTCCGCGAACCGTAGGCCAGCGCCGGGTTGGCGTCGCGCAATGCCCAGAGTTTGGCGACGTAGGCCTTCAGATCCGCCTGGCGCGCATTGAGTACGCCGACCGCGCCACCGAAGGAGGTTGCGACCCCTTCGACCAGCGCCGGGCTGCGGCTGACGTGGTCGTCGCACAGGCCGGCTGCGGCGCAGGTGTTGCTGGACTGCTGCGTAGAGAAATTGGCGACTTCCTGGCCGATTTCATCACCGTAGTACAGCGTTACTGGGCCGCTGTACGCTGCCATGAACGAGAACGCGAGCTTGTGGCGCGCCCAGTAGGCATCGTTCGTCGGTTCCGCAATACCGCCACGCTGCAGCAGGTCACCGAAGCGAACCAGATCGTGGTTGGTCAGCATCAGGTTCGGCATGGCGTGGTCTGCATACACCGAATGGGTGCTGAAGACCTCCTTGAGTTTCGTCGCCGGCTGCTTGCCGTAGCCGCTTTCTTCAACGGCAAGGGTCTGGACGACACGATAGCGGGCGGGGAAATCGAATGCTGACGCGAGCGCCGGGCTCGACGTCGGACCATAGGCCTTCGACTGAATCGTGCTCTCGCCGCTCCAGACCTCGGCGACCATGTAGCCAAGCGGATTGACCGAGGTACCGGCCGCGTTCGTATAGGTCACCGCCTGCGAGGCGGATTTGACTTCAGCGCGCAGGGTTTGCCAGGCGCTCGTCGGGATCTGGTAGGCCTGATCAAGGCGCCAGCCATCGATGCCAACCTGCGTGATCCAGTAGCGCACGACTTCCTTGTAGAAGTCGACCGTCGCCGTGCTTGAGTAGTCGTCGCACTGCTGATTGGAGCCCGCTTTGTAGGTGCCCGAATCGCTCAGACACGTTGATGTCGTGACCGGCAGTTTTCCGGTGGGGGAAGGGGCCAGGTTGTCCTTGTGATGCCCGAACACGCCATCGAAGAACACGTAGATGCCGCGTTTGTGCGCTTCAGCAACCAGCGTCTTGGCCTGCGCCAGGGTGCCGAACTTCGGGTCGATGTTGAAGTAGTTGCTGGTGAAGTAGCCGGTTGCGTCCAGGCGAGTGGTCCAGATGTCCTGACCCGCTTTCGGCGTCGACTCGAACACGGGCGTCAGCCACAAGGCGTTCGAACCTGTGCTCTTGATGTAGTCCAGCGAATTGATGATGCCTTGCAAGTCGCCCTTGTGCTGGCTGGTGCCATAACCGGCGTTGTAGTCGGCGCTAGGGTTCCCGTCGACAAAGGATTCCACCATCACCTGGTAGATGCGCAGGCCGCACTCGGCAACCACCGCGCCCTTGTTGCACGCAAGGCGGTTTTCGACGCTGCCGGCGGCACTGGTGATGGCGATGGAACTGTCGACCGGAGGCACCGGCGTCGGTGTAGGCGTGGGCGCGGGCGTTACGCCGGTGCCAGCGCCGCTGCCGGATGAACCACCGCCGCCACAGGCTGTTAGCAAGCAGGCGAGGAGGAGCGCGAGCGGTTTGCGCTTGAGGAATGAACTACGCATGGGTTTGTTGCTCCTGGATGATGCGGACCCTGACCAAGGGGTCAGGTGAATCCCGGCGTTCCTGTCGTCGGTCGTGTGCGGAACGCTTCTGTTCGTGTGGGCAGAACCGTAGGCGCAAGCCAGCCTTCCGTCTTGTCGGTTTTTGTGCTTTTGGCGCGCTCAGGACTTCTGCCAGCGCATCCCCTGGAACGACGCGCGTGCTTCCAGTTCGGCTTGAAGCTTAGGCGCCAGTTCGGAAAGGCGCATGTTCCAGTGCGGCGCCAGTTTCAGGCGCGGCGGGACCTCGCTGCCGAGACGCTGGATCAGGATGTCGGGGGTCAGGCGTTCGATGTAGTCCGCCAACAAGGCCAGGTATCCGGCTTCGTCGAAGAGCGGCACCGCCGACGGATCGTTTTGCCAGTCGCGCGCGAGCGCCGTGCCGCGTACCAGCTGGAGTTGATGGAATTTGAGCGCGCGCAGTGGCAAGGCGGAAAGGCGAAAAGCGCCGTCGAGCAGGTCTTGCCGCGCTTCTCCGGGCAGTCCGAGGATCAGGTGCCCGGTCACGAACAGTCCACGAGATGCGGCGCGCGACACTGCATCGGCGCTGCAGGCGAAGTCATGGCCGCGATTGACGCGCGCCAGCGCTGCATCCGACACCGATTCAATGCCGATCTCGAGCTCGATGTGCTTGTGCTGTGCCAGTTCGGCGAGATAGTCCAGCACCGCGTCTGGCAGACAATCCGGGCGGGTGCCGATCGCCAGCCCGTCAATCGCGGGATGCGACAGCGCGGCTTCGTAGCTGGCTCGCAGGCGGTCGAGCTCGCCATAGGTGTTGCTGTAGGCCTGGAAATAGGCGATGAAGCGTCGGGTGTTCGGGTAGCGACGCCGAAGGAAACCGATACCGGTGTCGATCTGGGCGAGCACATCGGCGCGCGGATCGAGGTAACCGGGCGTGAAGCCCGCGTTGTTGCAAAAGGTACAGCCGCCGGTGCCGAGCGTGCCATCACGATTGGGGCAGGTGAAACCCGCAGAGACCGACACTTTCTGGATGCGGCCACCGCAATTGCGTGCAACCCAGTCGTTGTAGGCGTTGTAACGGCGCTTGCCGAAGGGGTGGGAGGGGAAAGGTTCGTGCATCCCGCGCATTGTCGGCAGGATGCGACCTGGTCGCCTTGATCCGGGTCGGATCAAGGCGACTCAATGCGCTCAGCGCGGCTGCTTGCGCTGACGCCAGCCCATCAGGCCGAGGCCCAGCGCGACCAGTGCGGCGGTGGAAGGTGCCGGCACCGGGTGATCAACCGGCTCGGGGTTATCAACCGCCACGCCTTCGAAAATGAAGACCATGTCGTTGAAATCGCGGTCGCTCTTGCTGCCGCGCCCCAGCCAGGTGTCCTCGAAGCCAACGAGGAACTTGTTTGCCGAGGCGTCCAGCGCGAACACATGTGCGTGTACGGCGTCGTCGTTCCAGCCCTTGGGGTCGTCGTTGTTGGTGCCGGGGCCGGTGAAGAAGTATTCGACGTTGGGCAGATTGATGCCGTCGTACACCAGCGGAATGGTCTGCAGGCCGAAAACCAGTTGTGTGCCTGTGCTCAGCCCTGTGATTTCGCGCGACTTGCCCACCTGGGACGCGAGACAGGTGTTGCCGGCCTTCGCCGTCGGGTAGGTGCAGCCCGCACGGGTTTCGAAGAGTTCGTTCGCGGCATTGACCGGGTTGTAGGTGCCCAGATTGTTGGTGCCACCACTGGCGTAGATCGGATTCCAGAAGGTGGTGGTGTTGAGCGCGCCGCCAGCACTGGCCAAGAACAGGTTTGAATCGCGCGATGCGCCGGTTCCCACGTAGGTGATCTTCACCGTGTCGGACGTGGCGTAAAGGCCCAGATTGACGCTTGGGCTGGTCTTGAGCTGGTTGAACTGCGTGCTGGTGATCAGCGACGCATCAAAGCGGCTAAACCACTCGGGCCCCATTTGAACCTGGGGAGTGGTGGTACTGCCCAGGAGCGTGCTGATGGGGGCGGCAAAGCTGCTCCCCGAAGCGACAGCTGACAATGCCAGCACGCCCGCAACGATTTTCTTCTGCATGTTTTGTTTCCTCGGATTGGTGTGAAACCGACGGGTGTCGTTCGCCTGAGGCGGGGGGGCGACACCTGTCCGTTCTTGGAGCTTGCGCTCCACCGCCAAGGCTATGTGAGCCCCTTGCTGCGGGCTTGTTAATTCCTGTGACGCTCCCGGCCAAGCGTGATGTGTGTCACGCTTGGCGCGGCGGCGGAACGTTTTTGCCGTCTGTGGCTCTCATACCGATACTTCTGCGGGACTTCCGGATGTCTGACCTTCGTCTGGCCCTGGCCAGTCTGCGTCGCGATCTGCGCGCCGGCGAACTGAACTTGTTGCTGCTGGCACTGGTGCTCGCGGTTGCCAGCTTGTGCAGCGTGGCCTTTCTGACCGACCGCATCGGTCGCGCGCTTGACCGCGACGCCAACCAGTTGCTGGGCGGCGATCTGGTGATTACCGCTGATCACCCTGTGCCGCCGTCCTTCGCTCAGGAAGCCCGCCAACATGGGCTACAAATCGCCGAGACCTGGCTGTTCTCAAGCATGATCAGCACCGGCGAGCAGGCTGAACTTGCCGGTGTGAAGGCCGCCGACCCGGCGTATCCCTTGCGCGGCAGTCTGCGCGTGCGGGATCGCATGGACGGGCCGGAGCGCATTGTCCGCGGTGGGCCGTCACGCGGCGAAGCATGGCTCGACGAGCGCTTGGCCGGTGCGCTTGGCGTGGGGGTTGGCGACCAGGTCGGTGTCGGCCTCTTGCGGCTGCGGGTTGCCGAAATCCTCAGCTATGAGCCGGACCGCGGCGCCAATTTCTTTTCGCTTGCGCCACGACTGTTGATGAATCTGGGCGACGTCGCAGCCAGCGGGCTCGTGCAGCCGGGGAGCCGCGTGACCTACAGGCTGCACCTGGCGGGTGATGCGGCCGCGGTGGCGCACGTTGAGCCGTCGGTGAAGGCGCGCCTTGGGCGCGGCGAGTCCGTCGAATCGATCAGCAACGCGCGCCCCGAGTTGCGCGACATGCTCGACCGTGCGCACCGATTCCTGAGCCTGGCCGCGCTGCTGGCGGTGGTGCTGTCGGCGGTCGCGGTCGGGCTTGCCACGCGCCGCTTCGTGCTGCGCCATCTCGATGCCTGTGCGGTCATGCGCTGTTTCGGCGCGACACAAGGCTTCCTGCTGCGGCTGATCCTCACCGAATTCGCCTTGCTGGGTGTCTTTGCAGCACTGCTCGGGACGCTGCTCGGCCTGTTGCTGCATCTGGGGCTTGCGGCCATGCTCGCGAAGCTGATCGAGGCAGAGCTGCCGCTGCCATCGGTCTGGCCGGCGCTGCAGGGTGGCGCAGCAAGTCTGATCCTGCTGATTGGCTTCGCTCTCCCGCAACTTCTCCGGCTGGGGCAGGTGTCGACATTGCGCGTGCTGCGACGCGAATGGGCGAGCTTGGAAACGAGCGGCAGGCTGGTCTGGCTGGCCGCGGCTATCGGCCTCGCCGCCCTGATGATGTGGGTGGCAGGGGACATGAAGCTCGGCGCCTGGGTGACCGGCGGTTTTGCGGTGGCGATCGCGGTGTATGCCGCCTGTGCGCGGGTGTTGATTGGTGTCTGTGCACGCCTGCGGCATTTTCCCGGCGCGCTGGGTGCCGGCTGGCGGTACGGACTCGCCGCTCTCGGGCGCCGCGCCGCCGGTGCGACCGTCCAGGCGGTGGCGCTCTCACTGGGGCTTACCGCGATGCTTTTGCTGTCGGTTGGACATTCCGACCTGCTCGACGGCTGGCGTCACAAGTTGCCCGCCGATGCGCCCAACCGCTTCGTGCTGAACATGCAACCCGACCAGCTAGAGCCGATTCGTGCGCTGTTTGTCGCCGAAAAACTCCCGGTGCCAGATCTCTTGCCGATGATCCGCGGCCGTCTGGTGGCGATCAACGACCGTCCGATCGCGCCTCAGTCCTTTGCCGACAGCCGCGCGCAGCGGCTGGTCGAACGCGAGTTCAACCTCAGCCACAGCGCCCGGCTGCAGGCGGGCAACCGCGTGGTTGCCGGTGCTTGGCATGGCAACAGCAAAGTGCCGGAGTTTTCGGTGGAGCAGGGCATCGCGACCTCACTGGCTTTGAAGGTGGGTGACCGCCTGATTTTCGATGTGGCCGGCACCCGCGTCGAAGCGCCGGTGACCAGTCTGCGCGCGCTGGAGTGGGACTCGATGCGGGTCAACTTCTTCGTCATCGGGTCGCCCGCCATGCTGGCCGGCCAGCCCACGAGCTACATCACCAGCTTTTACTTGCCGCCCGGGCACGCCACATTCAGCGCGAGCCTGACACGCGCCTTTCCGAACCTGACGGTGATCGACGCGTCGGCGATCCTCGGCCAACTCCAGCAGACCATGGAGACCCTGATCGGCGCAGTGAAGCTGGTCTTCGGATTCGCCTTGCTCGCCGGCCTGGTCGTGATGGCCGCGGCAATGCAGTCCACCCATGACGAGCGCGCGCACGAACTCGCGCTGCTGCGCACCCTCGGGGCACGCGATGCACAGTTGCGTCGTGCCTTGCTGGCGGAGTTCCTGGCGCTCGGTCTGGTGGCCGGCGCGCTCGGCCTGCTCGGTGCAGTGGGGATCACCTGGGCGCTGGCCACCCAGGTCTTCAGTTTTGGTTTCCAGCCCAGCTGGCTGGGGCTGGCTGCGGGTGGCCTTGCCGCAGCAGGTGCTGTGGTCATCACCGGATGGGCCGGCACCCGGAAGGTCATGCGCGCAGCGCCGCTCGATAGCCTGCGCGCACTTGCCTGATTCAGTTGATCAGGCCGGGTCTTCGGGCAGTCTGGGCGCGTGAAGCGGCAGGCAGATGATGAAACGCGTGCCGACACCCAGCTCTGACTGGACGTCGATCTTTCCACCCAGCGTGCCGGTGACGATGTTATGCACGATATGCAGCCCGAGTCCGGTGCCGCCTTGACCGAGCCGCGTGGTGAAGAAGGGGTCGAAGATCCGCGGCAGATCCGCAGCGGGGATACCCACACCGAAGTCCGCGATTTCGAGCGTCACTTCACCGCCGGCGGCTGTCGCTGAAATCCTGATCCGGCCCGGCCCGCCCTCGGGATAGGCGTGCTGCACCACGTTCTGGATCAGGTTCATCATGACCTGATCCAGCGGGCCGGGATAGCTGTCGAGTTCCACTTCCGGGATGCTGCCCTCTTCGATGGTGAGCCCCGCGTGCCTCAGGCTTGGCTGCATCGTCACGGCCAGATCGTGGAGTGTCGGCTGTAGCGCAAAGCGCCGGCGTTGTGCCGAAGTGCGATCGGCCGCCACCTGTTTGAAGCTACTGATCAACTCGCCGGCGCGGCTGAGGCTGCGGGTGATGATGTCGCTGGCTTCGTGCATCTGCGCGAGACTCTCTTCCCATTCCGATCGCCGCAGCGCGACGCCCGGACGCAGCAGCGTGCGCAGCTTGTCGGCCAGCGTGCTTGCGGCAAGCAGGCTGTTGCCGACGGGGGTATTGAGTTCATGTGCGATACCCGCAACGAGCGCGCCGAGGGCAGAGAGCTTTTCGCTGCGCACCAGTTCGCCCTGGGTTCTGCGCAGCGTTTCGACCAGTCGCGCGAGTTCGTCGTTGGCGTTGCGCAGCTCACGGGTGCGGGCGTCGATGCGTGATTCGAGTTCGCTGTTGAGGCGCGCAAGGTCCCTCAACGCAGCCTGACGGCGCTGCGTTTCGGTGACCAGGCGAAACGCAAGTGTTCCAATCAGGGCCGCCACGGCGATATAGAGCAGGCGCAAGGCATGAATACGGCTCGACGGGGCCACCCAACCATCGGCAGGCACTGCGCCGATCGTCCAGCTTCCACCCGGAAGATCGAGCCGAGCGGTGACCGGGCGTTCGGCGAACACCGCAGATTCCCCGAAGATCGGCGTCCCGCGATCGCCTTCGACATCGCGGATGGCGAGCCTGTACTGCGAGGTGCGCGCTTGCAGGTTGGCGGTTTGTTGCAAGGCATCCCAATCGACGACCAGGCTGACCACGCCCCAGTACTCACCATGTGTATCGAACACGGGCGTCCGGGCAATCAGCCCGCGCCCACCTTGCACGAGGTTCACCGGCCCGACCACGATCGTGTGGCGCCGCTCCATGGCGCGCTTCACGCCTGGCCATTGCTGCGGGTTGTCGGGGTAGTACAAGCCGAGCACACGCTCATTGCCTTGCAGCGGGTAGACCCACTTCACGCGGTTGCCCGGCGCCACCACGATGTTGCGTACATTGCGCCCGGTCTTGTAGAGCGTCGAGAGCAGATCCTTGACGTTCGACTCTTCGAGCTGGCTGGCGCGGCTGCTCGCAAACGCCACCAGGCCGCTGGACAAATACAGTGTGGAGTTGAGTTCCGATTCGAGGCGGGCACGCGTGCCCGCGACATGGGCGGTGACGAGCGCCCTTTGTTCTTCGCCCTGTCGTGCCAGTTCCAGGCGTACGCCGGCTTCGCCGACGCTGATCACTGCGATCGCTTGAACGAGCGCAGTGATCCACGGCCAGGCGGCGCGGTCGCGCAGGCGAGGCCGTTCGGATGGCATTTCCGGATCCGAAGGCGTGCGGTTCATGGCCTGCTAACGGTCAAACCGGACCGAGCTTTAGTGCCATGGCGCAGGTCTTGGCGCAGAAATCCGGCTTTGACTGCGTGCGTCGATGCGGGGCGGCCCGCGCAAGCGTCGCCGGTATACTCGCTACATGGACTCAGGAAATCTCATGACTCAGCTTCTTCCCGTGTTGCTTGGAGTGACGAACCTCGGCGTTCTGCTCTGGTTGGTACTGTCTATCCGGTCGAACCAGGCAGCGGCGCTGGTCGCGGCAGAGGCGCGCGCGCAGCAGATCGAAAACACCATCGTGCAGGCCCTTCGCCTGACCGAGAACGATCTCACCGGGGGTGTCGAACGCCAGGCAGAACGTCTGGCCGGCGCGCAGGCCGACAGCGCCGAGCGCTTGCGTGCTCAAGTCTTCGAGGCGCTGAGGGCAACCAATGACGCCGTCGCCGAGACCCGGCGCTGCATGGACCTGGGCGTTGCCGCCCAGCGCGAGGATCTGGCGACCCGCCTGACCGGGCTTGCGCAGACAGCGGCGACCCGTGACGAACAGTTGCGGGGCCAGCTCACCGAGGCGATGCTCAAGAGCGTCGCGGAACAGGCGCGGGCAGACCGCGAATTGCTTCAGGAAGGGCTCAAGGCCGCGTCGCTGCAGATGGCAGGCAGCAATGAAGCCTTGATGCGGGTGCTAAGCGAGCGGCTGGACGCAATCACCGGCGTCGTGCATCAGCGCCTGGACGAGGGCTTCAAGAAGACCAACGAGACCTTTGCCAGCGTGATGGCACGGCTGGCGACCATCGACGAGGCGCAGAAGAAGATCGACGGCCTCACAACCAATGTGGTCAGCCTGCAGGAACTGCTGGGCGATAAACGCTCGCGAGGCGCCTTTGGCGAAGTGCAGCTCGAAGCGCTGGTGAAGAACGCCTTGCCGCCCGATGGCTACGGCTTCCAGGTACAGCTTGCGAGCGGCGTGCGTGCTGACTGCGTGCTGAACCTGCCGGAGCCGACCGGCCGCGTGGCCGTCGACGCCAAATTCCCGCTCGAGAACTACCACCGCATGTTCGACGCGTCGGCCGGCGAGGCCGAGCGCAAGGGTGCCCAGTCGGCCTTCCGCGCCGACGTCAAACGCCATGTCGAGGCGATCGCTTCCAAGTACATCATCGCCGGCGAAACCTCGGATGGTGCGGTGATGTTCGTGCCGGCCGAGGCGGTGTTCGCCGAGATTCATGCCTACCACCCGGAAGTCGTGCAGTTCGCGCAGGAGCGCCGGGTCTGGATCGTGTCGCCGACGACGCTGATGGCGGTGCTGAATACCGCACGCGCGGTGCTCAAGGATGTGGAGACGCGCAAGCAGATCCATGTGATCAAGGATGCACTCGGCAAACTGGCGAAAGACTTCTCGCGTTTTGACGAACGCATGCAGAAGCTCGCCACCCACATCCGGCAAGCGCACGAAGACGTGCAGGAAGTACATACATCAAGCAAGAAGATATCCGGCCACTTCACCCGGATCGAGCAGGTGCAACTTGAAGATGTACCGCGCGCGCTGATTGAATCCGACGAAAGCTGAATTCAACCTGTTCCTACGAGGAGTCAGACGATGTCCATTGATCTCTACCGCCTTTCGGTCGGCACCTTCCAGCGCCACCTCGAACACATCGACGCCCTGCTGAGCCGTGCGCTGACGCATTGCGCCGAGCATGCAGTCGATCCCCAGGAGCTGTTGAGCGCGCGTCTGGCGCCGGACATGTTCGACTTCAAGCGCCAGGTGCAGATCGCCTGCGATTTCGCCAAGGGCACCGGCGCGCGTCTCGCCGGCGTTGAAGTGCCGAAATACGAGGACGACGAGAAGAGCTTCGAAGACCTGCGGGTGCGGGTCAACAAGACGATGGGCTTCCTGCGCAGCCTCGCTCAGGCCGATTTTGTAGGTGCCGATACCCGCACGGTGGTGATTCCGCTGCGCGATCGCACGCTGCGGATGGATGGGGCGACCTACCTCGTCGACTTTGCGCTGCCGAATTTCTACTTCCACTACACCACGGCCTACGACCTGCTGCGCCACAAGGGCGTTGCGATCGGCAAGCGGGACTTCATCGGCGACGTGTGACGACTGACGGGCGGCGATTCGCTGCCCGGGCTGCTTGATTCAAGTTGGCGCGCGCGCTGCCGTTAGCTTTCCCATCGTGCCTTTGGGCACCGGCGCACCTGCGTCGGATGCGGGCGGCGATCGGGGAGAAGTCACATGACGATAACCGCGCGCCTCGCCAGCCTGATTGGCGGAGCCATTCTCGCGTTGCTGGTGGTGGGCGCGATCGGACTGGTTCAGCTGGGGCGCCTGAATGCCTCGGTGCGCCAGGTGACCGAGCAGGAAGTCCCGGCCCTTGAGGCCATCAAGGGCTTCGAATCCCGTTATCACGAGTTGCGCACGCTGGTCTTCCGCCACATCGCCGACCCCGATCTGCAACGCAAATCGGCGATCGACGCGGAGCTGAAGACCAAGGTCGGCGCGCTCGATCAGGATGTGCAGCGCTTCGAGGCGCGTCTCGAAGACCCCGCCGCGAAGGCCCGCGTCGCTGAATTCCGCAAGACGGTGGCGGCGTATTTCCTGGTCTGCGAGACCGCGCTGACACGCTCACGCCAGAACCAGACCGAAGCCGCAATGGAACTTGCGGTGAGCCCATTCATCGAAGACGCCGCTGTGCTCAGCGACGAGATCCTGGGTGCGCTCGCCAAGGAGGCCGGCGACCGGGTGGCGAGCACCCGCGAGGCGTCTGCATCGACCTACAAGACCGCATTCGGCGTGCTCGCGGCACTGATCGTGGTCGCGATGGCAGCCATGGTCGTACTGGGGTGGCTGCTCGCGGCCTCGATCACCCGACCCTTGACCTCGCTGCGCAATACGGTGGTGGAGATCGGCAGCTCGCTCGATTTCACGCGGCGCATCCCTTCGCGCGGTCGCGACGAAATCGGCCAGACGGTGGCTGCCTTCAACACCATGGTCGAATCGGTACAGGCTTCGTTCGCTGAACTTGCGCAAAGCGCGGGCCGTGTCGGCGAAGCGGCGCGCGGCATGCAGCACACCTCGCAGCAGCTTGCCCAGAGCGCAGGGGTGCAGGCCGATTCCGCCTCGGCGATGGCCGCAGCGGTGGAAGAGGTGACGGTCAGCATCAATCACGTTGCCGACCGCGCGCAGGAAGCGGCGACGCTTTCCGCTGACGCCAGTCGCAGCGCGGGTTCGGGCGCGCAGGTGGTGGGCGCTACGGTGCAACGCTTCAGCACGATTGCGACCGAAGTCGACCAGACCGCCGCGAGCCTCGACGCCCTGCAGAGCGAAACGGCGCGGATCTCGTCGGTGGTCGGCGTGATCCGCGAAGTGGCGGAGCAGACCAACTTGCTGGCCTTGAACGCCGCGATCGAAGCGGCGCGGGCAGGCGAGCAGGGGCGTGGCTTTGCGGTGGTTGCCGACGAAGTGCGCGGACTCGCCGAGCGCACCGCCAAGTCCACCAGCGAAATCACGCAACTGGTCGGGCGCATCCAGTCCGGCGCGCAGCAGGTGGTGCAGCGCATGCAACAAACCGTGGCAACGGTGAAGGAGGGCGCGAGCGAAGCGGTTGCGGCGGGCGAGGCGATCCACACGATCAAGGGTTCGTCGGATCAGGCGGTCGATATGGTCAGCGACATCACCGATTCGATCCGCGAGCAAAGTGCGGCCAGCAACGCGATTGCGCAGCAGGTCGAGCGCATCGCCACGATGACCGAGGAATCCACTGCCAGCGCGCGGCATACCGCGTCGGCGGCGTCCGACCTCAACGCGCTGGCCGAGAAGATGGTCGGCGCGATTTCCCGTTACCGCTACTGAGGAGCCTGCCATGCGTACGCAGATCGTCACCGCAGTGCTCGCAGTGTTCCTCGCGGCGCCGGCGTGTGCCGGCGAGAAGGGCAAGCTGCTCATCTGGATCAACGGGGACAAGGGCTACACAGGCCTGCAGCAGGTTGCCGATGCCTTCGGCAAGAAGTACGGCGTCGCCGCCAAGGTGGAACACCCGGAAGACCCGACCAAGAAGTTCGAGGAATCAGCGAAAGGAAACGACGGACCCGACGTATTCCTGTGGGCGCACGACCGCATCGGCGACTGGATCAGCAAGGGCCTGATCAGCGAAGTCACCCCCCCGGAAGCACTGCGCAAGGAGCTGGTGTCGGTCGGTTGGGATGCCTTCACCGTGAACGGCAAGGTGTGGGGCTACCCGGTCGGGGCCGAGGCGATCATGCTGCTCTACAACAAGAAGCTGGTGCCCAAGCCGCCGGCCACCTTTGAGGAAATCATTGCCCTCGACAAGGAACTTGCCGCCAAGGACGTGAAGGCAATCGGCTGGGACTACACCAATTCCTATTTCACCTGGCCTTTGATGGCCGCCAACGGTGGCTATGTTTTCAAGCGCGAAAGCAATGGCAGCTACAACGCGGCCGAGGTCGGCGTCGCGACGCCGGGCGCCCTGGCTGGCGGCAAGCTGCTCGCCGACTACATCGCCGCCGGCGTGTTGCCCAAAGGCGGGCTGCCCTACGGTGACGCGGAAAAGGCCATGACGAGCGGCAAGCAGGCGATGTGGATCAACGGCCCCTGGGCGTGGGACGCTTTGCGCAAGGCCGGCATCGATTTCGGCGTGGCACCGCTGCCGACCCTGCAGGGCAAGCCGGCGCGCCCGTTTGTCGGCGTACTCGGCGCGATGATCGTCGCGAACTCGCCCAACAAGGACCTCGCGGTGAAGTTCATCGAGGAATTCCTGATGACCGAAGAAGGCTTGAAGACGGTGAATGCCGACAAGCCGATCGGCGTGCCGCTGAACAAGAAACTCTTCTGGGCGCTGATGAGCGACGAGAAGATCCGCATCTCGATGGATGGCGTCACCTTCGGACGTCCGATGCCGTCCAACCCGGAAATGGGGCGGTTCTGGACGTCATTTACGCTCGCACTCAAGGGCATCGCCGAGGCGAAGAAAAAGCCCGAAGAACTGCTTGGCATCGCCGCGAAGGACATGCTGAATCCGCCGGAGCCCAAGCCGGCGAAATAGTCAGCCATCACTGGCTCGCGGCGAGCGAGCCAGTGATGGTGCGGCGTTTGCAGCCTAGAAGTGACTGCTCAGTCCGAGTGCGAGACTCCACTTCTGTACCAGCTGGATTCCATTGACATGCTGGTACAGCGGCAGTTGCACGAAACCGTATGCGCTGGTGTTGTCGCTCAGTGCAACCGTCAGCCCGGGGCTCAACTGCACGGTATCGAGGCCACTGTTGTCCGGCTCGGCCTGTTCGCCCGAGTCGCGGCCCTTGTGCAGGTAGTTGAGTTGCAGTGCGGTGCCCCAACTCGGCGACACGGCATGCGACCAGCCGCCCGACAGTTCGACGCGATTGCCGGGCTTGTAGTCGTCGTGGCTGTTGGTCGCGACGGCGGTGGTGAAGGCGCCGAACATCGCGTCTGAAGGCGTCAGGACGGCACGGGCGTTCGCGCCGAGGATCAGATCGAGCGTTCCGGTGCCGGGTTGCAGCGTGCGCTCGGCGGCTGCGCCGTCGGCATTGGTGACCGAGGTGCTGCCGGTCGGAAGCTTGAAGCCGGCGACCAGGCCGAAAAGCGTTGATGCGTCGTCTGACGGTATGTGCTGATAGCGCGCCAGCACCCTGGCATCGCCCATACGCGTGTAGGCCCAGGATTCCGGCGTCGTGGCCGAATCCGACCCTTCTGCTCGCAGGTCGTGGCTGTGGGCGCGGTTGATCAGCGGCAATTGCAGCGCGACCGACCATTTCGGGTTGAAGCGGTAGTCCAGACTGCCGATCAGATTGGTGCTGCGCGATTCGCGTTCGATTGCCTCTTCTTGCGAAAGTGCTTCCGGATCGGGTGAATGCGTGCCTGAGCGCAGCGTTTTCTGGTCGAGATACTCCAGGCGCAGTTCGCCGCGCCAGCCGGTGTGCGTCCAGGCGCCGGGCGCGAAGTCGTCGGTCAGCAAGGTGCAGAAAGCACCGCCGCAGGATGCGAGGGCCGCGTGCGAAGCGATGATCGCAGGCAGAACCAGCGCATGCCGGAATGGGGCGTGACGAAAGAGGGCGTGACGGCGCACGCGATGCAATGCGGATCGTGTCATGTGAAAACCTGTCTCTGTAATTGGGGCGGCAGTCATCCGGCCAAGCGAGGACGACTGCTGTCAGATGCGGCTTGGCGCCGCTCGGCGGTTTAGAGAGTCAGGATGGGTGGTGCGCGGGCGTCGCCCCAATGCGGGGCGCTGGAGGTTTGCGGCGCAGCGGTCGCCGCCTGCGGGACACCATGCCGCGTGGTCGGGACGGGCAGCGTGGGTGGCGGGCTGCCGAGCGCGTGGCCGAGATTCGCGACCAGACAGTAGGGACAGGCTGCCTGGTCCGACGCGGGCGAGGATTCGCCTTTACGGTCGCTCGCGACACGGCACAGAGATGCCGCATCAAAGCGGGGGTCGAGCGAGGCGAGGGCGCGCGAAATGGTCGGCGCCGTCGCCGCCATCAGCACAGCGAGCAGTGCAATTCGCGCCCAGGTCTTCAGGTGGCGTGCTGGGTCAAACACGCGACTGCCCCTGTTTGACATCGACACCGTGGTTCAGATTCTGGAACTGCGACGGGTCATCGAATGGGACCGGTACGCTGCCGATCGCAGCGAGCCAGGTGGCAACCTTGCGTTCGCCAGTGTCGAGCCAGGCGCTGAGGTTCGCGACGAGTGCGCGTTCCAGCAATGAATGCAGCGGGTTGAGGCGGCCGTCGAGCGATACGGTCGCGGCGCGGGCCTCGCCACGGGTGTTGTGCAAACGTTCGACGAGGTTCGTCGGTAGTGTGGGCCCGTCACACGGCACGACAAGCACATCGGGTGTCGTCGCAACTGCGAGTCCCGCTTCGACACCGGCCAGGGGGCCGGCGAAACCGGGACGCAGATCTGTCACGACCGGAAAACCAAGCGCGCGATAGCGATCGAGGTTGCGGTTGGCGCTGATGATGATAGGGCCGACCTGCGGCGCGATCGCATCGATCACCCATTCGATCAGCGGTCGCCCCTGCCATTCGATCCAGCCCTTGTCCACGCCGCCGACCCGGCTGCCAGCGCCGCCGGCGAGAATCAGACCGGTAATAGTGTCGCCGCTCATCCGCCGATGTAGGACATCTCGACCTTGGCCGCGCGCGTTGCCTCGCCACGCAGTTCCGAATAGCGGTCATCGCGATTGCGCCAGATCGCGCGGATCAGCGAGGTGAGTGCGGCATCATCGCTGCCGCCGCGCAGGGTGCCGCGCAGGTCGTGGCCACGATCGGCGAACAGGCAGGTGAAGAGTTGGCCTTCCGGCGAGAGGCGCATGCGGGTGCAGTCGCGGCAGAAGGCGTGGGTGACCGAGGAGATCACACCGATCTCGCCCTGCCCGTCGCGGTACCGCCAGCGCTCGGCCACCTCGCCGCGGTAGCCCGGCTCGATGGGGTCGAGCGGAAAGGCGTCTGAGATGCGCGCAATGACCTCGCGCGAGGCCAGCACCGCATCCAGGTTCCAGCCGTTGTGGCTGCCGACGTCCATGAATTCGATGAAACGCAGGATGTGCGGACTGCCACGGAAATGGCGCGCGAGGGGCAGGATCTCGCCATCGTTGACGCCGCGCTTGACCACGCAGTTCACCTTGACAGGCCCAAGCCCGGCGTCCGCAGCCGCCGCGATGCCTTCGAGCACGCGGCCGACCGGGAAGCCGACGTCGTTCATGCGCTGGAAGACCGCATCGTCCAGCGCATCAAGGCTGACGGTGACGCGGCGCAAGCCGGCATCGGCGAGCTTGCGTGCCTGCTGCGCCAGCAGCGCGCCATTGGTGGTCAGCGTGATCTCGACGTCGAGGCGGGCCAGTTGTTCGATCAGGCGTTCGAGCTGTTTGCGCAGCAGTGGCTCGCCGCCGGTAATTCGGATCTTGCGTACCCCCTGTTCGACGAACAGACGAGCGATGCGCACGATTTCTTCGAAGGAGAGCAGTTCCGAGCGCGGCAGGAAGGCGTGGTCACGATCGAACACGTCCTTCGGCATGCAGTAGGTGCAGCGGAAATTGCAGCGATCGGTCACGGATATACGCAGGTCGTGCATCGTCCGGCCTAGGCGATCGCCCGCTGGAGTCGCACCGTCGTCGACAGGCAGCGGTGCTGCCGCGGCGCTGGCGATGGGCTGGATCGGGATGATCGAAGTGGGCGGTCGGGCGTTCATTGGCTCGCGGTTCAGTCAGCGTGCATCGGTGCTACACGTAGCAAGTCTAGCGATGCGACCGGCACGCGGCGAATGATTCTGCTCAAGGCGCCGAATCGGTATGGCTGGGGCGGGTGCGGCGAGCAGGGCGGATCGATCGGGAAAACCGCTTCAACGTAGCGCTACAGGCAGCTGATCGGACCTTGGCAGCAGCCCGAAGCGGTTCAGGATTGCGGCCGCGAGCCAGCAGCCCAGCCACACTGCGAGAAACGCGAAGATCACATCACTGAGGAAATGCCCGCCCTGGACGATCCGCACCAAGCCGACGAGCGCACCAGCAAGGGTTGCGCCTGCCAGCCAGCGCGCGCGGCGGCGCGGGGCGGCCAGCCAGCCGAAGGCCATGATCGCGAACGCGCCGGTGGCATGCCCGCTAACGAAGGAGCAGTTGCGATCGCACTGGTCAGAGGGCAACAAGGCCGGCGTGAATTGCTTGTCTCCACCGAAGGCCTGGATCTGATTGGGGCGGGCGCGTCCCCAGTGGTTCTTGAGCCCGGCATCGGTGATCAGACCGGGTCCGATCGCAATCGCCAGCGCTAGAAAGCCGAACCAGCGACGGCGCGACTCCAGCCAGCCGCCACGCATCGCGAAACCTGCGAGCCACAGCAGCACGACGCTGATGATCGCGATGCGTGAGCCATACCAGACGCCCCAATACACCGCCTGCACGATGGCAAGATGATCGAGCGCGAAACCCTCGCCGGGGGAATAGAACATCGCACTGAGCGAGGTATCCAGTTGTGGCCACAGGCTGAACAGCAGTGCGGCGATCGCGAACACCAGCGCAACAATGATGCGTTCGATGCGGCCCGGCATCAGTAGCCCTTGAACCCCTTGAGCAGCCAGACAGTGGCGTGCAGCGCGGCATCCGGATGCGTGGCGACGCTCACTTCGCCGAGCTTCTGCGCCGACGTAAAGCGTGAGCTCGGCGCCGAGCCGTCGCTGCTGATGTAAAGGATGTCGATCCCGGGTGTGTTGGGCAGCGAATGCGTCAGGTTGTACTGGTCACGCACTGCGTGATCGGGATTCCAGCTGGCGATACGCGGATGCAGGTCGCGCAGACCGTAGGCCATCTGCGCGAGGAGCGTGCGCTCGTCGTTAACGAGGTAGGCGTCGGGATGCTGGGCGACCCACGGTGCGACCCCCGCGGCGAGGCTATCCCAACCCTTCATGCGCTTGAGCGGATCGATCTTCGCGGTGAGTGGCCGGCCGACCAGCGAGAGGATTTGCGGCCATTGATAGACCAGCACCGTGATCGCCAGGTTGAGCGCCAGCCCTGCGGCCAGCCAGCGTCGGCGAGCTTGCGTGCGGCAGAGCCAGGCGGTGGCGAGCAGGGTGCCCGCGGTGAAGATCGGGCCCGCCCAGTTGGCGTTTGCCTCGTGGATGCTGGCCTGCACGATCACCAGACAGAGTAGCGGGAGCGTCCCGGCGATAAGCAGGCGGTCGGCCGGTTCCCGCCAGGCGCTGCGCAACTGCAGCAGGGCCCCGCCGAGGCCGAGCGCCAGCAGCGGACCGATCGAGCCGATTTGTGCGCCGATGAATTCGAGCAGGTTCGAACGCTCTCGTTCCTGCGTGATTTCGGCAGTGTGGCGGAAGGTCGGGAAATCGTTGGCCCAGTTCCACCACAGGTTCGGCGCCAGCACCACGAGTGCAACCAGCGCACACAGCCACGGCCCCGGACGCACCAGCATGCGCCGGCCCTCCGGGCTGCTGAGCAGGAGCAGTGCCGGCGTCAAGGCAAAGGCGGCCATGGTGTACTTGGACATCAGTCCGAGACCGCATGTCAGGCCAAGCAGCAGCCAGTCGCCAACCCGGTCGCGCGTCATCGCGCGCTGCAATAGCCACAGCGAAGCCGTCCAGAAGAACAGCAACAGCGCATCGGTGGAAATGAAGATGCCCAATGCCGAGGTGATCGGCAGCGTGAGGAAGGCGATCGCAGCGAGCAGCCCGGTGCGATTGTCGTAGAGCCGGCGCCCCAGTCCGAACAAAAGCATCGCGGTCGCCGGGTAGAGGATCAGCGAACCGGCCTTGACGCCGACCAGCCCGTCGCCGAACAGTTGGGTGGTTGCCGCGATGACGGCCGCGACCATCGGCGGTTTGGAGAAGTAACCCCAATCGAGGGCGTGTGCCCAGGTCCAGTAGTAGGCCTCATCCACATAGAGGCTGATCCCTGAATGCTGGATCACCCATACGCGCCAGAGCGTGAGCAGCGCGATCACGCCGAGCAGGATCAGCCACGCGCCGGCGGCGGGTTCGCGCGGTGACGAGGCGGAGAAGATGCGGCGTTCGCTCATCGTTGCCGGACGAGGCGGACGCCGCCTTCGCTGTAGAGGATGTCGATCTGCGCGTCGGCCGGTATGCGGTCTTCGCGGGTCAGGGCGATTTCACCGGATTTCGGGGCGCGCACGGGCGCCTGCTGCTCGCGATACACCGCGAAGCTTGGCTGGAAGAAGTTCCACTGCACGCCGGGTTCGGGCCGCGCCTTGGCGACCAGCGCCGCACGCTTCACCGGGCCCTGCAACAAGTCGCCGACGTAGGGTGCAACAACCGCGGCCAGCACCACGCCTTGCAGCGCCGCAATCGCCGACAGGCGTCGCCACGGCGGGACCCGCCACAGCATCACGAGTGCCATCGCAACAACAAAGGCGCCAATCGTCACGGCGTAGTAGCCGATACCGGCGGCTTGGCTCGCACGTGCAAGCTGAGCCGCGTAATAGGGATCACCGACCCGACCCTGCGCAACCAGCATATCGACGAGTAGTGGCAGACCGACATAGAACGCGAGCGCGAGCAACGCGGGCAGGGTGCCCAGCGCAGCAGTTCTCAAGCGCTCGCGGTGCAGCGCGACGAGCAGGAAGAGCGGGCTGCAGCCGTAGAGCGCGTAGTGCGGCAGCTTGGTGCCGGAGAGCGAGAAGAACACCAGCACGAAGCCGAACCAGATCCAGAGGAAACGTCGCAGAGGGTCGTGGCTATCCTGCCGCGCCTGGCCAACCGCACGGAACAGCACCGCCATCCAGGGCAGCAGCAGTACCGGCACGATGATCAGGTAGTAGAACAGGCTGCCGCCATGGCCTTCCATCGGGCCGGAGAAGCGGCCGACGTTGTGCTTCATGATGAAGCCGTCGATGAAGGCTTGGCCGTGGATCGACAAGGCGGCTGCGTACCATGGAGCGGCGACGGCGATCAGGATCAACCAACCGATCGGGTCGAAGGCCGCGCGCAGCCAGGCGCCGAAATTGCGGCGGCTGGCGCAATACGCGAGCGTCACCGCGCCGGGTATCGCCAGCGCGATCGGGCCCTTGGTCAGCACGCCAAGCGCGATCCACAGGTACATGCGCCGAAGCGCCGATCGATTGCCCGATTCCAGATGCCGCCACGCATCGGTGAGCGCCAGCGCGAGCAGCAGGTTGAGCAGCGCATCGGCTGTAGCCGCGCGCCCGATCACGAATACGCCCAGGCTGGTGGCTGCGACAAGGGTCGCCAGTTGGGCGGCTTCACGGCCAAAACGTGGCCAGGCGAAATTGCCGATCACGAAGCACCACAGCGCCGCAGCGAGCGCCGAGGGCAAGCGGAAGGCCCACTCCGATACACCGAACAGCCCGACCGGAATCGCCTGCAGCCAGTAGATCATGATCGGCTTGTCGAAGCGCGGTTCGCCGTTGAGCCAGGTCGACAGGAAGTCGTGGCGCTCGAACATCTCGCGCGTGGCTTCCGAGAAGGCCCCTTCGTCGACGTCGAACAGCGGTGCGCCGCCGAGATTCAGCAGGAGCAGGACTGCCGGTACCAGGAACAGTACCAGGCGTTCCCGCAGGCTGGGCGTGGCGCCGCTCCCGATCATGCGCCGGTGGCCTGTCCCGGCTGGTGCCAGGAGTCGCTGTCGCCGGGTTCGTCCGGGTTGCGCACCCGGTACTGCGACGCAGCGCCGGATTCGAAGTAGATGCGCGCCAGGGTTTCGGCGAGCACACCGGTGGAGATGAACTGGAAGGACGCGATGATCAGGAAGAAGCCCAATTGCAGCAGCGGCCGCTGTCCGATCGAAGCGCCGGTGAACAGTTTGAGGGCGCCGAGCCAGGTGAGGATCAGGCTGCCGATCACGCCGAAGATCAGGCCCAGACCACCGAAGAAGTGGCCCGGGCGGGCCCGGTAGCGCATGAAGAAGAACACCGAAATCAGGTCGAGGATCACGCGGAAGGTGCGCGAGATGCCGTACTTGCTCTGGCCGAACTGGCGCGCATGGTGCGTCACCACTTCTTCGGCGATTCGGCGCGGAGTCGTGACGGTGGCGAGCCACGCCGGAATGAAGCGGTGCATCTCACCGTAAAGGCGCACGTTCTTGATCACGTCGGCGCGGAAGGCCTTGAGACTGCAGCCGTAATCGTTGAGCTTCACGCCAGTGATACGTGCGATCAGGCGATTGGCGATGCGCGAGGGGATCTTGCGCAACACCATGCCGTCCTTGCGGTCCTTGCGCCAGCCGGCGACCAGATCGAGATTCTCGTTGAGCAGGCGGCCCACCAGACGCGGAATGTCGATCGGGTCGTTCTGCAGGTCGCCGTCCATGGTCACGATGACGTCGCCGCGCGCCGCATCGACGCCCGCCTGCATTGCCGCGGTCTGCTTGAAGTTGCGCATCAGCGAGACCACCCGCACATGCGGGCCGTAGTGTTTCGTGGCGGCTTCGAGCGCAAGCGGTGTGTCGTCGGAACTGCCGTCATCGACCAGCAGCAACTCCCAGGGGTGCGGATAGTCGCTCAGCGCTTCGTGCACCCGCTTGGCCAGTGGTTCGACGTTTTCGGCCTCGTTGTACATTGGTACGACGACCGACAGGCGATGCGGCGGCATCGCTGGAATGACCGCGTTAGCGGACGAAGGTACGACTGAGTTCATGGTGTGTTTCCCTTGGCTTTGGGCCCGGCGGGCAGCGCGACGAACGCCAGCGCGCCGGCGCTTACCGCAGCCGCAATAATGACCAGATGCAGTGCAAGCGCGGCTTGCAGCCCGCTCGCGAGTGTAATGCCATGCGGCGTCAGCGCGGCAGCGACGCCGGCTTCGTAGGTGCCGAATCCGGCGACACCCTGTACCGGCAGAATCGCCGCGAGTTCGCCGCCGAGCACGCCGGCGCTGGCGAGCAAGCCGGCCTGGCCGATCAGCGCGCCGAGCAGCAGCGTCTGCGCCGTGAGTTTGACGATCCAGTTCGACAGGGTCCATGCCCAGCTCTTGACGGCGCCGCGAGTCGAATGGGCCAAAGCGGCGCGCACCTTGAACAGCTTGCCCTGCCAGCCCGCGGGCGCTTCGGCGCCGACAGGGTGGCTACGCGCCCAGGCCGGGATCGCCCAGGCCGCGAACAGCACACCGAGGCTCCAGAGGCTGCGCAACCACAGCGGCAGACCCGGCCAGACCCAGGCCGCGAGCAACATCACGACGAAGGCGTCCTGCATGCGCAACCAAAGCAGCGAGACAAGCGCGCGGCCCATCGGCACCCCGAACTCCCGCTGCAGCAGCACCGGCAAAGCGATTTCACCGCCGCGAAAGGGGACCACGTTGATGGCAGCGTTATGGGCGGTGGTGACCCGTGCCATGGCCCAGAAATGGCCGCGCGCCACGTCCGCAAACTCATCGCGGATGCGCGCGGCACGCAGCAGGTAGCTGAGCAGGAAACCCCCCAGCGCGGCCAGCAACGTGGTCGGCGGGATCGCAGCAAGGCGGGCGCCGACGTCGCGCCAGTTGCCGCTCGCGGCGAGCCAGCCGAGCAGCGCGAGCGAGATGACGAGCGCGAGAACGCGTTTCACTGTGCGTGCTCCCTCGCCAGCCACTTCGCGTGCAGCGCCAGCAAGCCACCAAAGCAGGCGACGCCGGCGAGCAGCCATTTGAGCGGGTCGGCTTGCGGGTAGCCCAGATCGGTGCCGGCCAGCGTCGCGCCCATCACTATTAGAGCCACCGCCATCGCCATCTGCGCAGACGGTTTCTGCCAGACGAGCCAGCGCCGCGACAGCGCTTCGCCGGCCGCACCGCATAGCCAGCCGCCGGCCGACCCGGCCAGCACATCGAGCGGCCAGTGCGCACCGACGGCGATGCGCGAAAACGCAACCAGCGCTGCGAGTGGCAAAAGCAGCGCGGCAGCGCGTGCGCGCTGACGGCAAAAGAAAACGATGGTGGCGGCAAGCGCAAAGGCGGTGACCGAGTGCCCGGAAGGGAAGGAGTGGCTGGTCAGCTTCTCGCCGATGATATGGATCTGTTCGGCCGCGAGCACGCCGGCCGGCCTGGCCGAATCCACCAGCGGTTTGAGGGCATGGGTATAGAGGCCACCGAACACGCCAGTGATGAGGGCTGCCGCCAGCAGGCGCGGCGCAGCACGCAAGGTCGGAGCGACCAGCGCAAAGGCGCAGGCCCCTGTGCCCAGGGCCGTTGCCGACGACCAGAAGACCTCCGGCAGCGTTCCGGCAGCGTGGTTCAACGCAATGAAGAACGAGGCGTTGGTATCTGTCAGCGCGACCGCAACGGCGCAGGCCAGCAGCACTGCTGCGGGGCCCCAGACGAGGAGGTGATAGGCGAGCTTGTCGCGCCGGGCGGGCGCTAGAGTGTCAGGCATCGACGCGACGGGTCGGATAAACCGCGAATTCTAGCATTCGCGACCACACGACCCGCTGCGCGGGTCAGAGAACGACCAGACTCTGACGGCCCCACCACTCTGCGCCAGGCGCCAGTTCGACCGGGCGGCCGATTGCACCGTGCTCGATACAGAGCATGCGGCGAAAGCCGAGGGGTGTCATGTCCGGCAAGGTTGCCGACAGGTGTTCCCAAGGGTTCCAGACCACCACGTCAGGCAGGTTCTCGCCGGAAATGCCGAGCGCGCGCCGGGGTTCCGCCAGCATGATCGGCTTGGCGGCCTCGAAGTAGATGCGATCGGTTTCGGCTTCGATCATCAGTTCGGTGCCGGATTCCTTGTGCTCGGTGCCGCGCACCGCATCGAGGTAGCGCAGGCCGCGCAGGCCTTCAACGCGCGCCTCTTCGACCTCACGCGTGGCCAGATAGCTGTGAAGTGCGCAGGTAAACCGCAGCGGCTCATCGCCCGGATTGCTGACGCCGAGTTCGACGTCCATGCGCTGACCAGAGATGAGCACCGTCAACTCGGCGCGGAACGCGTGCGGCCAGATCGCGCGGGACACATCGTCATCGTTCAGGACGAGGGTGGCAGTGGCGAAGTCGCTGCCCGCGCGGGCACTTTCAATGTCCCAGCTGACGGTGCGGACGAAACCGTGTTTGGGCAGGGGGCCGCGCGAGCCGAATTGGGGGAAACAGATCGGGATGCCGCCGCGCACCGGTACGCCCGGTTCAAAGCGGGCACGTTCGCTGAGGAACAGCCGCTCCTCGCCGCCCGCGGGAATCCAGCTGACCACCTGGGCGCCATGTTGCAGGATGGTCGCCTGTGCGCCGTTCGGCGCGGTGATTCGGATGGCCGGCAGGCCGTTGAAGTCGAGGTGCTGGACTGCGTCGCTCATGGCGCGGATTTCCTGAGACTGAAGCTGGCCGCGGATTGTGCGACCTGGGCGCGGCGGAAACAAGCTTCGGCATGGTCATTGACCATGCCCGTCGCCTGCATGAAAGCGTGGCAGGTGGTGCTGCCGACGAAACGGAAGCCGGCGCGTTGCAGGGCGCGGCTCATCTGTTCAGATGCCGCTGTGCTGCTTTGTGTGGGGCCTGTTGCCTGGCGCGGATAGCCATCCACAAACGACCAAAGCCACACTACCGGATCAATGCCGCGTTCGTGAAGTGCCAGCCAGGCGCGCGCGTTACCGATCGTCGCTTCGATCTTGCCGCGGTGCCGTACGATTGCGGCGTCGCCCACCAGTCGTTCGACGTCGGCGCTGTCGAATCGCGCAACGCGCGCGGGGTCGAAAGCGGCAAACGCACGCCGGTAGCCTTCGCGCTTGCGAAGGATCGTCAGCCATGAAAGGCCCGCCTGAGCACCTTCCAGCGTCAGACATTCGAACAGGCTGTGCTCATCGGTGACCGGCACGCCCCATTCGGTGTCGTGGTAGTCGAGGTATTCAGGATCCTGCGTGACCCAGTGGCACCGTGTGAGGGGACCACACATGTTCAGGAGACTTCGAACTCGTCGATCGCCTGCAGCACGCGGAACTGCGGAATCCCGGCGAGCTTGCCGATCAGCGCCATGATTGCAGTCTTGACGTGCGGGGCGTTCATGTGTCGGTTGAGCGAGGCCTCATCGGCCCATACTTCAATCGTGTTGATGCGCATCGGCGTGCCGCTGTCGCGGTACAGGTCGTAGCGCAGACAGCCTTCTTCCTGGCGAGTCAGCTCCGCGACCTGGCGCAGAACACGCACCACTTCCGCTTCGTGTTGGGGTACCACTTCCGCCAGGGTGATGACGTGAATGGGTGGCTTGCTCATCCGCGTGCTCCGACAGGTTTGTAGGCTTGAATGTCGAGGGAGCCGAGTTTAATCGAGTTGTCTTCCGGGTCGTTAGTCAGCACGAAGCCGATCTTGCGCACGAATCTGAGCATGCGGTCGTTGTCGGTGAGGAACATGCCCTTCATTTCGAGCAGCCCGCGTTCCTTCGCGCACAGGATCAGGATATCCATCATGTTCTGCGCAAGGCCGGTGCCCTTGGCATCGTCCGACACGACGATGGCGAACTCGCAGCTCTTGCCGTCGGGGTTGGCGGCGTAGCGGCAGACGCCCAATTCGTACTCGATCCCGTCGCGATCGATCGTCGCCACGAAGGCCATCTCGCGGTCGTAATCGATCTGGGTGAGCTTGGCGAGCATCTGCGGCGGCAGTTCGGAGAGCGCGCTCATGAAGCGGTAGTACTTGGTCTCCGGCGAGAGGCGTCGCACGAATTCCTGCTCCAGCGTGGCGTCCTCCGGCATGATCGGCCGCACCAGCACCTCGCGTCCGTCGAACAATTCGATGTGGTGCACCAGATTCCCGGGGTAGGGGTGGATCGCCATGTGGTCGTAGCGACCGGCGCTCTTCGGCACACGGCCGACGACGATGCGCACATCCACCGCGATGACGTCATTTTCATCGGCCACCAGCGGCTGGATATCGACCGAGCGCACCCAGGGCAGTTCGCAGACCATTTCCGAGAGCCGCAGCAGCACGAATTCGAGCCGTTCCATCGCGACGGCCGGGAGTCCGCGCCAGGCACCGAGGCGATTGGCGATGCGGTGCGAGCGGATCAGATCCTTCGCAAGGAAGTCGTTGAGTGGCGGCAGCGCGACCGTGCGGCCGTCCAGTCCCTCGGCGTCGACGCCGTGTTCGCCGAACGAGATCACCGGCCCGAACACCGGATCGCGCGACACCGCGAGCAGCAGGCCGCGCGCGGTCGCGATCTCGATCCGCGGTTCGATCGCAACGCCATGATGGGTGCTGTCTTCGTCGCGATTGCGCAGATCGTCCATCAGTTCTTCGAAGGCCAGATGGGCCGCCACGGCGCTTGCCGGGTAGCGCTTCGGCCCGGTGCTCACGCGCTGGTGCAGCATCGCGTTCGGGCGCATCGTCACCGGAAAGCCCAGTTCGTACGACATCGTTACCGCCTGCGCGGCGGTATGTGCCACCAGCGTGCGGCGAACTGGGATATGGAAGGCGGCCAGCACCTGGCGCGCTTCCTCGCGCGTCAGGGTGTTGCGCCCATCATCGATGGCGCGATCGATGATTTGCTTGGCTGCGTCGACATTGGGCGGATCCAGGCTGGAGAGCGGTGCAGGCACCTGCGTCAGCAGCTTCTGGTTCTGGTAGTAGGCGGAGATCTGCGAAAACAGGTCGATCGCCGGTTCCGGCGTGCGGTAGCTCGGGATCCCGTTGGCAACGAAGAGTTCGCGTGCCGAGGCGACGAGGGCTTCGCCCATCCAGCAGCAGAGCACCGGCTTCTCGGCCTTTTTGTCGATCTCGACGACGCGTTGCGCGACTTCGAGCGGTTTGGTCATCGCCTGCGGCGTGAGGATCGCCAGCACGCCATCGACGCCGGGGTCGGCGAGCACCGTTTCGAGGGTGCGTGCGTAACGGTCCGGGTCTGCGTCGCCGACCATGTCGATCGGGTTGTCGTGTGACCAGGCGCGCGGCAGGTCGCGGTTGAGCGCCGCGACCGTCTGCGGCGACAGCTCTGCCAGCGGGATGCCGAGGTCACCTGCGCGGTCGGCGGCCATCACGCCAGGGCCGCCACCGTTGGTGATGATCGCCAGCCGGTTGCCGCGCGGCCGGAAGCGGGTAAACAGCGCCTGCGTGGCGGCAAACATCTGTGTCAGGTACTTCAGCCGGATCACGCCGGCACGTCGCAGGGCCGCGTCGAAGACCACATCCTCGCCGACGATGGAGCCGGTGTGCGAATGCGCGGCGCGCGAGCCGGACGGATGCCGACCGACCTTGATCACCATGATCGGCTTGGCACGGGCGGCGGTACGCAATGCGCTCATGAAGCGGCGCGCATCGCGGATGCCTTCGATGTAGAGCAGGATGCTCTCGGTGCGGAAATCCCAGATCATGTAATCGAGGATCTCGCCGAAGTCCAGGTCGCAGGATCCCCCCAGCGATACGACGCTCGAGAACCCGACGTTGGTGGTCTTGGCCCAGTCGAGGATCGCTGCACACAGGGCGCCCGATTGCGAGATGAAGCCGATGCTGCCCGCCTTGGGCGCCGCGTGCGCAAAAGTGGCGTTGAGGCCGGCAATCGCACGGGCGATGCCAAGGCTGTTTGGCCCGAGAATGCGGATGCCGTGTTTCTCGGCCAGTCGCACGATGTCGCGCTCCATCGCCGCGCCATCCGCGCCGCTTTCCGCGAATCCGGCGGAGAGGATGACCGCGGTGCGCACACGGGCGCGCCCGCAGGCCGCGATCACATCCGGCACCGTCGGCGCGGGTGTCGCCACCACCGCGAGGTCGACCCGCTGCGGCACATCGCCAATGCTGTGCACGCATGGGGTGCCGAGCACTTCCTGGTACTTCGGATTGACCGAATACAGCTTGCCCTTGAAGCCGCTGTCGAGCATGTTCTGCACCAGAACATTGCCGAGCGCCCCTTCACGCGGCGTTGCGCCAATAACCGCGACGACCTGCGGCACGAAGAGGGGGGAGAGGTAGTGCTGCTCGTCCATGCTGTGACCCGATCCGGTTGGTGGCGGCATCGTAGGCGGCGCGGCTGACGTCTCACTTGCGATGGGTCAGGCGGCCATCAGCGTCGCCGGATTGGCCACGCCGGTCTATTGTCCAGTGTTTAGGTGAAAGGTGGCCAGTGTGTCTGATGCCAGTGCGCCCGCTTCCGGGCAAAGCGCGCAATTGCGGGTGCCCGGAGCGCCTTCGGCCTGGGTGATTGCCCATGCGACCTTGATCCCCAATGGCGCAGTGCTGGATCTTGCCAGCGGGCTCGGCCGCCACGCTCGCTGGCTGGCAGAACGCGGGCACTCGGTCGTTGCGGTGGATCGCGATGCAGAGGCGCTGGCGACCATGGCCGGCGTGCCCGGTATCGAATGCCGTCACTGCGATCTCGAAGGCGAGCACTGGGCGTTGTCAGGCGAACGCTATGCGGGGATAGTGGTTACGAACTACCTGTTCCGCCCGCGCATGGCTGAGCTGGCGCAAATGCTCGCGCCCGGAGGGGTGTTGATATACGAGACGTTCATGCATGGGCAACAGCGCTTCGGGCGCCCGCACAATCCGGATTTCCTGTTGGCGCCCGACGAGCTCAAACAGTGGGCGTTGGCACATGGGCTGGAAGTGCTTGCGTTCGGGCAAGGCGATATCAGCGAACCCCGTGCAATGTGTGTGCAGCATCTGTGCGCCCGGCGCCCTGTGGTGTCGGTCTGCGATTTTCCTAATAGGGAGGCGATGCGATGAACCTTTGGATTGCAAACATCAACCCTGACGCCACCGACGACGACATCCGCGAACTGGTCAAGAAATACTGCGGCGTGGACGTGCCGGAGATTCGTCGCGAGCCCGGCGATGGAACGCGCCCGGCTGCAGAGCTGATTTTTCCCGATGTAGGCAGTTCGGTGCTTCAGGAATTCCAGGGCCGGCTGCACGGCATGTTCTGGAAGGAGCGCAAGATCAGCGTTCAGGTCATGTGATCGAGTGGATCAAGTCGTCGGCGACCTTCGCCAGCGTGGCGGGCGACAGGTCGTCGACCACGCATTGCCGCGCTTGCGGAAACTGCTGGTAATTGTGGTTCTGCGAGCGGCGATAGAGCGGGTCGTAGTGCTTGTCGATGAACTCCGCGAACAGCCGGGCGAGGTCGCCTTGCTGCGCATAGGCGTGCCATTGATCGATCGTCTCGTTGCTCTGGAAACTCCGCAGGCACTCGATCCGCTCCTGCAGGTCGCGGACATCGTTGCCGAGGTAGGCATAGTCCTCCAGCAGGAATTTCAGACGCGCGTCGCGGCTCGCCTCGATCGCCACGCACGGGCTGGCACGCATGTGCGCGATCAGGGTGTCGGGAATGTGAATGCTGCCGATCTTGCGACTCTCGGCTTCCACGAACACCGGGCGGGCGGCATCAAAGCGGGATAACCGCGTCCATAGTTCCGTCTCGAAAGTCTTCTGCGTCGGCTGCGGAATGCCCGGCAGCCTGCCCAGCACCGACCCCTTGTGGCGGGCGTGCCCCTCCAGATCCAGCACCTGCGCGCCGGCCGCACCCAGCGCATCGAGCAGGCGCGTCTTGCCGCTGCCGGTGGCACCGCAGACGACGACCATGCGGAATGTTTGCGGAAGCGTGGCGAGTTGTTCGACGACGTGGTGGCGGAAGGTCTTGTAACCGCCTTCGAGCTGGCAGGCGTCCCAACCGATCATCCGCATCCAGGTCGTAAAGGCCCCGCTGCGTTGGCCGCCGCGCCAGCAATACACCAGCGGGCGCCAGTGCTTGGGCTTGTCCTGGAACTTCGCGATCAGGTGGCGCGCGATGTTTTCTGCGACCAGAGCCGCACCGAGCTTGCGGGCATCGAAGGCAGACACTTGTTTGTAGATTGTCCCGATCTGCGCACGTTGCTCGTTGTCGAGCACCGGGCAGTTGATGGCGCCGGGGATGTGGTCGTCGGCGAATTCGGCCGGCGAACGTACGTCGATGATCTCGTCGAAGCCATCAAGATCGGAAATGCGGGCGATGCCGCGCGGTGTCTGCATGGAAACTCCGGGGTGGGGTGACGGCGGACGGGTAAAATCCGGCGATTCTCCGCCGAGGTCCGGACATGGAAATCAAACTGACGCAATTTTCCCACGGCGGCGGCTGCGGCTGCAAAATCGCCCCCGCCGTGCTTTCCCGCCTGCTGGCTGCGGCCCCGGCAGGGCTGGTTCCCGCCGAATTGATGGTGGGCAACGAAACGTCGGACGATGCCGCTGTGTATCGTCTCAACGACACGCAGGCCCTGGTCGCGACCACCGATTTCTTTACCCCGATCGTCGATGACCCTTACGACTTCGGGCGCATTGCTGCGACCAATGCAATCTCGGATGTCTACGCCATGGGTGGCCAGCCGATCCTGGCGCTGTCGCTGCTCGGCATGCCGCTCGACAAACTGCCGCTGGACGTCGTCGGTCGCATCCTCGAGGGTGGCGCGGCGGTCTGTCGCGAGGCCGGCGTCCCGATCGCGGGTGGCCATTCGATCGATATCCCGGAACCGATCTATGGTCTTGTGGCGCTGGGAATCGTGCACCCGGACCAGGTCAAGCGTAACGCCGACGCCCAGGCAGGTGACGTACTGATCCTCGGCAAGCCGCTCGGCGTTGGCGTGCTGAGTGCTGCGCTGAAGAAAGGGCGCCTGGATGATGCGGGCTACGCCGAAATGATCCGCCACACCACCAAACTCAATCGGGTAGGCACTGCACTCGCAAAGATGCCGGCGGTGCATGCACTGACCGACGTCACCGGTTTCGGCCTTGCCGGGCATCTGCTCGAAATCGCGCGGGGTTCGAAGCTTGCCGCGCTCGTTTCGTTCGAGGCTTTGCCGCTGATCGAACAGGCGATTGCGTTTGCCAGGGAGGGCATGGCAACCGGGGCCTCGGGCCGCAACTGGAACGGTTACGGCGCCGACGTGCTGACACCGGACGGTTTCGAAGCCTGGCAGCGCGTGCTGGTGACCGATCCCCAGACCTCGGGTGGCTTGCTGGTAAGTTGTGCGCCGCATGCCGCCGACGCCGTTCTGGCTGCGTTCCGTGACGATGGCTTCGGGGAGGCCGCGGTGATCGGTCAGTTGGTCGAGGGGCCCGCGATGGTGCGGATCGGCTGATCGCGCCGGCGCTGCCATCCCTTCCTAGCGCTTGAGCAAGGGCCGGATGGCGGGCCACACATTGTCCAGCAGGCGGGGCTGGGCGGCCGGGGTGGGGTGAAGGCCGTCGGCCTGGAACCATTCGCTTGTCTGCGCGAATCCATCCATCAGGAAGGGCACCAGTGCCGCGCCTTCCGTTTTTGCGACGCTGGCAAAGCTGCCGTGGAACTTTTCGGTGTAGTCGGGGCCGTAGTTCGGGGGCAGGCGCATGCCGACGATCACGACCTTCGCGCCGGCTTGTCGCGCCGCGCGGGTCATTTCGGTGAGGTTCTCCTGCATCGGCTTGAGCGGGAGTCCGCGCAGGCCGTCGTTGGCGCCCAGCTCCAGCACCACGACGTCTGGCTTGTGCTGGGCAAGCGCGGCGGGAAGGCGTGTGCGCCCGCCGGCCGTTGTTTCACCGCTGACGCTGGCATTGACCACCTGTTGTTTGAAGCCTTGTTGCTTCAGGCGCGCCTGCAACAGGGTCGGCCATGCCTGATCGGCGCGCATGCCGAAACCGGCCGAGAGGGAATCGCCAAACACCAGCACCGTGCCCGCGTGGCACACTCCAGACCAGAGAAGACAGAACAAAGCGATGATGCGCAACATGAACCCGGATACCTCGCCCGTATTGGAAGCAGTGGATTTGCTCAAACGCGTCGACGGTGTCGACGGCCCGCTCACAATTCTGCAGCAGATCAGCTTCGCGGTTGATGCGGGCGAAACGATCGCCATCGTCGGCGAATCGGGTTCGGGCAAGAGCACGCTGCTCGGACTGCTGGCGGGGCTCGATGTTCCCACCTCGGGAGGCGTCAGACTGCGTGGAAACGAACTGTTTTCGCTGGACGAAGACGGGCGTGCCGCGCTGCGTGGCGAATCCCTCGGTTTCGTGTTCCAGGCGTTCCAGCTGTTGCCGGCACTGACCGCGCTTGAAAACGTGATGATGCCGCTGGAACTTGCAGCGCGTCGTGACGCCGCTGTCGTCGCGCGACGCTGGCTCGACCGGGTGGGGCTGACTCACCGCACCGGGCACTATCCGAAGCACTTGTCCGGTGGCGAGCAACAGCGTGTGGCGCTGGCGCGCGCGTTCGCGGTGCAGCCGGCGGTGCTGCTCGCGGACGAACCGACCGGGAACCTCGACGCCGTTACCGGCGAGCAGATTGCCGACCTCATGTTCGACCTGAACCGCGAAGCCGGCACCACGCTGGTTCTCGTGACCCACGATGAACGACTCGCCGCGCGCTGCGGCCGGGTTATCCGCATGGCGGCCGGACAACTCGTCAGCGACAGCCTGCGCGCAGTGGCGTAAGCGTGCAACGACGATGACTGATTAACGTCAGCCTTGAGGCGCCTCGTTCAGCCAGCTTTGATGCGCTGTAACGCTGTGGCCAAACCCGGCGGCAAGCAGCACATCGCGCCAGTCGGTCTGCGCCAGTTTGATCGCTTCGTCGAGCTTGTCGAGTGAGCCTTGGCTGAGCTTGAGTGCCGCCGCGCGCACGCGCTCGAGGCCGACGTCGCCTTGCGACGCGATCAGCGGAAGGGCGTCGCCGCAGCCCGTTTCGAGCGCTTGAATGGCCAGGACGGACTGCTCGTCAGTGAAGAGTTGCCGTACCTTGCGCTGCAATTGTGGCGACAAGGATTGCGTCATGCGGAGCCCTCCAACGCTGCATGTGTGCTCAGACATCCAGCCGGAAACCGAGCTCGACGTCGCACGCAGCCTGACCGCCGCGTATGCCCCAGTTCTCAAGCGGCGCCTCGTGAACGACGACCAGCACATCATTTGCCGCGATCCCGAGTGCGCCGAGATTGCGGACGATGGCACTGTACAGCGCGCGTTTCGCATCGACTGAGCGCCCCGCGAACAGCGTAATTTCCACCAGCGTATAGTTCTCGCTCTTGCCCGGCGGTACATGGAAGTGTTCCGGCGGCAGCGAGTAGAAGCGGATCTGGCGATCGTCTTCCGGCACCTTCAGGGCTTCGCGTTGCGCCTGGTAGATCGCTTCAATGATGGCCTGGACTTGCTCGGGCGCCCAGACTCGGCGGGTTTCGATGCGGGCGAGTGGCATGGCGGTGTTTGCTTCCGGTTGTGGGCTGACAGGGGCGGGCGACTTCAGCCCATGCGGCGACGCAGGCGCGCACTGGCTTGATCGACCAGGAGTGCGAGCAGGAGCATCGCGATGATCACGCTGCAGGCATTATCGAGGCGGAACAAAGACAGTTCGAAGTACAGCAACTGACCGAGCCCGCCGGCGCCGACGAAACCCATCACGGCCGCCATGCGGATATTGATCTCCCAGCGATACAGCGTGTAGGCAAGCCACTGTGGTGCGACTTCGGGCAACGCGCCGTACAGGAAGGCAAGGGCACGCGGGGCACCGCTGTTGCGCAGCGCGATCTCGGCGGCGGGTGGTGCGTTTTCCAGCGCCTCGGCGTAGAGGCGGCCGAGCACGCCGCCGGTGTGCAGCGCCAGTGCCAATGCGCCTGCGAAAGGGCCGAGCCCGGCGGCGAGCACGGTGAGGGTGGCCCAGACCAGTTCGGGCACCGCGCGCAGCAGATTCAGCACGAAGCGCGTCAGCGCCTTGGGCAGTGTCCCGTTGCGGCCAGCGGCGGGCAGCGCCAGCGCGACGGCCATGCAAGCCGCGAGCAGGGTGCCGACCAATGAGGTGGCAAGGGTTTCCAAGGCTCCGCTGCCGATCTTGGCGAGCAGGGCAGGGTCTTGCGATGGCGGGATGAATTCGCGCAGGAAGCGGGCGATGTCGCTGCCTGCCCGATCACTGAGCAGTGCGCCGAGGTCAAGACCGATATGGCGCCACGACGCGATGCAGACAAAACCCGCAAGCGTGACGAGCCCCCAGGCCGTGATCCAGCGCTGGTGGCCCTGCGCCGGCGCGGCCGCCATCCAGCGTCGCAGCACGCTGGAGAGCGCATCGGAAAGCAGCACCAACAGCAGAAAGGCGCTGAGAATGCTGGCGATCTCGCCGCCATTGAAGGCCTTCATTGACTGGTCCATCAGTTGGCCCAGCCCGCCGGCGCCAACCAGCCCCATCACGACGGCAGCACGCAGTGCGCATTCCCAACGATAGACCGTGTAGGAAATGAGTTCTGCAGCGGCGTTCGGCAGCAGGCCATAGGCCAGGGCTTCGAACCGGCTTCCACCGGCGGCGAGAATCGCTTGTGCCGGGCGGCGATCGACCGAATCGAGGATCTCGCCGAACACCTTGGCCAGCATGCCGCCGTAGGTCAGCGCCAGCGCCAGCACCGCCGCGCTTGGGCCGAGGCCGAAGACACGCACGAACAGCAGCGCCCAGACCAGTTCCGGAATACCCCGCAGCAACAGCGTCAGCGCGCGCAGGGTCTGACGCACCGCCGTGCGCCAATGGCTGCTCTCGGCAGGCCCGATTGCACTGATCGAAAGCGACACGGCACTGCCGATGGCCAGCGGCACCGCGATCAGCAACGCCAGCAGGGTGCCGACCGTGGCGATGGCAAGGGTTTGCAGCAGCGCATCGCCGAGCAGGCCAAGGAAGAAGCGGTCGTGCGCGAGGGGCCAGAAGCCGGACAGGAAGCTGCCGACCACGCGCAGATTTGCGGGTTCGACCAGTGCTGTGGGATTGACACCCGCCAGGTGCCCCAGCGGCCACGCGAGTACGCAGGCGAAAAGACCAAGCAGCAAGCGCCCGGCCAGCGCCGGGTCGCGCGCGTCGCGCTTCAGCAGCATGGCAACCCGGTCGCGAGCACGCGTGGCGCGCCGTCAAACGGGGCGGGAGACGGACCAGGCGTAAGGCGTTCGGAGGCGTACAGCGCCTTGAGATCCTCGTCGGTCACTTCCGCGGTAGGTTTGTCGAATGCGATGCAGCCCTCGCGCACGCCGACGATGCGCGGGAAGCGCGCGAGCGCGAGTTCGACCGCATGCAGGCTGGCGACCAGTGTGGCGCCGCGTTGGCGCGCATCGTCGCAGAGCACGGCCAGCGTGTGATCCGCCAGCACGGGGTCGAGCGCCGAGACCGGTTCGTCGGCGAGCACCAGTGCAGGCGCCTGGTAGAGCACACGAGCGATGCCAACGCGTTGCAATTGCCCGCCCGAGAGCTGATCGCAGCGTTCAAACAGCTTGTCCTGCAGATCGACGCGCTGCAGCGCGGCACGCGCGCCGGCAATGTCCTGCGGCACGAGCAAGGACAGCAAGGACTTCCATGTGGGCCACCGGCCGAGTCGGCCCGCAAGCGTGGCGGTCACGACACGCTGCCGGGGCGGCAAAGGGGGCGCTTGATGCACCATGCCGATGCGGCTGCGCAGAAGGCGCAGGCGGCTGCGACCGATCTGCCAGGGGTGCGCGCCGTTGAGTTCAAGCACGCCGCCGCCAGGGCGCAACGCGGTGCCAAGGCAGCGCAGCAAGCTGGTCTTGCCTGCACCTGACGGGCCGATGATCGCAAGTTGCCCGCCGCTCGCGAGCGTCAGGTCGACGCCGGCAAGGCCGGGTTGATGGGCGCCATACGCGACGCGCAGGCCGGAAATGCGGATATCCATGGTGCTGCCTGAAGCTGGAAGACAGGCCCCGGCTGCGCGTTCGACGCGACCGGGGTACTCGGACAGCTGATCAGCGCAGCAGGCCAGCGGCCTGCGCCGCCTGCTCGATGCTCAAGTAGTTCTCTGCCTTCGTCGGCACGAAGCGGCTGGCGCGCTGGAGCGCCATGATTTCCTTGTGTTCCGGGTTTGCCGGGTCGAGCTTCAGGAAGGCTTCGCGCAGCTTCTTCGCGATAGTGGCGTCGAGATCGCCGCGCACCGTCCAGTTGTAGTCGAAGTAAGCCGGCGTCGTGGTGAACACACGGACCTTGTTGGTGTCGACCTTGCCGCTCTCCACCAGCTTGTCCCACACCGAGGCGTTGAGCACGCCCGCATCGGCACGCCCCGACGCGACAAAGGCGACGGTGGCGTCATGGGCCCCGGAGAAGGCAACGGTCTTGAAGTCCTTTTCAGGGTTGAGGCCAGCCTGCTGCAGGAAGTAGCGCGGCATCAGGTGACCCGAGGTCGACGATGCCGAACCGAAGGCGAAAGTCTTGCCCTTGAGGTCAGCGAGCGTCTTGATTGCCGGGTCGGCGGTGATGAAACGGCTGGTGAACTTCTCATCTTCGGCACGCTGGACCAGCGGGATCGCGGTGCCGCCGGTGCGCAACTTCGCCTGCACGAAGGTAAAGCCACCCAGCCAGGCCAGATCGATGCGCCTGGCGGCGAGCGCCTCGACAACCCCTGCGTAATCAGTGACCGGTACGAAGCTCACCGGCATGCCGAGTTCCTTTTCGAGGTACTTGCCGAGTGGCGCGAACTTGCGCTGCAACTCGGTCGGCGCTTCGTCCGGAATGGCGGAAACCTTGAGTTCCTTGACCTGGGCGAAGGCGGGAAAGGCAAGCGTCGCGAACGCGAGCGCCGCCAGGCCACGCGATGCGTGGCGACGGAATAGGGTCAGCATGTTGGCTCCAGAAAAACCACCCTGGCACGGGGCCTTGCCTGCCGGGGCTTACTCGTTGGGATCTTGCGTCGGGGCGGTACTCAGACCGCGGGCGGATTATAGCGGTGGCAAGGCGCGCCAAGCGCCGCATGTGCGTTGGTGTCGAGTCGTCGCTCAAGGGAAGTCGACAGCGGGTGACTCCGAGATGTCGCTCGCAGCACGTCGGTAACAACTTTGTGAGGTCGATTACTCAGGCACGCATGCCGCCCGAGGGCAAACCGTGCCTGAATGCGGAGGCTGGATTCGTTGAGTTGTGGATCACTTCGCCGGCGGTGCGGCGATCAAGCGCTGTTCCCGAAGCGCGCCGATCACGATCTTGGCCAGCTCCGCCGTCGATTTCTTGATGCTCTCGGGGTCGGTGGTTTCGCTCAGACCTGACCACAGGACCTTGCCTTCGGTCGCGGGCCACAGGTTGGTCTCGATCGTGACGATGTCGTACTGATATATGCGCGGTTCGCTGACCACCGTCGCGGCGCCGTAGTAACCCCAGAAGCTGCGATACCCATAGGCGGGCATCACCGTCATCGTGCCGGGCGAATACTGTGTGCGGCGTTCGGTACGCAGCGCGCGTGCGACCAGGATGCCGTCGGCGCCGGACTTGGCGACAGCGTCGCGCATTTCTTCGACCGAGCGCTGCGGCTTGTCGGGCAAGAGGCGATAGCCGGGGATGGCGGCAACGCCCGCATCGCCCAAGGCCTTCGCGAAATCGTCCTCGAAGACGCGGCGCGCGGCAATTTCTTCCGACACGCCGATGACCACCAGCTTCTTCATCGGCGGTCCCTGGTAATCGCTGTCGCGCCATGCGCTGGTGAGGCGCGTCGAAGCGCAGCCGGCAAGAATGCTCGAAGCGAGCAGAGCAATGGCAATCGTGCGCGAGAGTCGGGCGATGAAAGCAGGCATGGCGAAGGTCCCCGGTGCGAATGGCGCAAGTATCCCGCTTGCAGCGACAGCCAGGCAATACACCACGCACGCCGGTAACATCCGGAAACTGTTTGCCTGGCGCCGAAGCGATGCTCAAGCTGCTCTACCACGACGAACACCTGGTCGCGATCGACAAGCCTGCCGGCCTGCTGGTGCATCGTTCCGTGCTCGATCGTCACGAAACGCGCTTTGCGGTGCAGCTGCTGCGCGACCAGATCGGGCGCAGGGTGATCCCCGTCCATCGGCTCGACAAGGGCACCTCCGGCGTTCTGGTGTTCGCTTTCGAGCGCGAGGTTGCAGCGACGCTTGCCGCGCAGTTCGAAACCCGTGCCGTTGAAAAACGCTACCTTGCAGTCGTGCGCGGCTGGCCCGACGAGGGCGGCGTGATTGCGCATCCGCTGAAAGTTGTGCGTGACGAATATGAATTGCCGATCGACGCGCTGGTGCCCGCACAGGAGGCGGTCACCGCTTACCGCCGGCTCGCGACGGTCGAACTGCCCGTTCCCGACGATCGTCACCCGAGCAGCCGCTACGCGCTGGTGCTGCTCTCGCCAGAAACCGGGCGCCGCCACCAGATCCGTCGTCACCTCAAGCACATCTCGCATCCGGTGATCGGCGATGCGACGTACGGCAAGGGTCGCCATAACCGGATGTTCGCCGAACACTACGGCTGCGCACGCCTGCTCTTGCACTGCGCGCGCATGACGCTGCAGCACCCGCACAGCGGTGCCCCCTTGGTGCTGGCGGCGCCGCTGAGCGGTGCGTTTGCCGAGCGGGTGGCCGAATTCGGCTGGTGCGAGGCCCTTGCCGGATGCGGCATGCCGCTCAGCGACCCAGAATCCCCTTGAGCAGATCAAGCGCGCCGGGCGCCTCCTGTTTCGGCTGTTTCTGCGCCGGGTCTTCGCCGCGCATCGCATTGCCCATGCCGGGCATGCCCAGCATGGTGTTGGCGACTGACTTGACGCGGATGCGCGCAGACCAGTCGGGTTCCCAGGCGATCTTCGGGTCACTCGGACGCGGCGGATAAGCGAAGGACGCTTCGCTGCCGTAGGCGATCATCCGCAACATGGCACCCTTGTCGCCGAACACTTCTTTCGGGATTGCGCATTTCTGCGTGGAGGGGGCGAGCAGTACTTTCTCGGTGAGCCATTTGTCGACGGCGGGATTGGTCTGGTAATCGAGCAGGCCGAAGCCCGTTTCCGGCACCTCACTGGAAGACCAGAAGACGATTTCCTGTTCGCCTCGCGCGCCCATCGCCGAGAGGAAATACGCCCGTGCCGTTGGCAGCACTGCCCATTCAAGCTGCGTCGCGGTGCCCGCGTCGTGCTGGCGCAGATCGATCTGGGGCATGAAATCCTGTTGCGCGGCAATGGCGATGCGGAAGCCCTCTGGCACGCCCTCGCCGCTGAAGCTGTGCTCGCCGACCAGCGATGCGCCCTCCGGCACCTTGCGCGTATCGCGAGTGTTGGGCCACACCGGCCGGCCAGGCGCCTGGTGTGCACCGCGCTGGGTAGCACGGCGAGCCTGGAAGAACTTGGCGAAATCGTTGGGCGACGCGGTCGCCATGTCGAGCACCTTGGGCTGACCGTTGCGCACGGTTTCGCTGCAGCCCCAGTAGAAATAGATCTTGCCCTTGGGGCGTTCCATCGGTTCCGGCTCGCTGACCTCATCATCGGTTTCGGGAACCGGGCGCGGTTTCTCCGGAGGAGTCGCAAGCAGCGCGAGGCTGGGCGCCAGTTTGCTGCCCGCCGGCACGGTCTGCGTGCCTTCAGTGAGCGACGGGTTCCGGCGCGTGGCAAGCGTCACGTCGAGCCAGCGCCCGCTGCTGCCGGCCTGGGTCATGCCGAATCTGTTGCCGCCGTCCTTCTTCCCGCCGAAGAGGCTGGAAAGGCCGCCCATGACGTCGCCGCCCGGCATGCCGCCCATCATTCCTGAAAAGGTGGCGACGTCGATCCAGGCCTGTGCGACCGGGGGCTTCACGACCTGTGCCGTCTTGGCGGATTTGCTCTGTGCCACGGCATTGCCGGCCAGACCCACCAGCACGCCGCCGACTGCGGCGGCCATCAAGGTGCGACGCATATCCTCTCCCTCTAACGAGTGAAATCACAGTTTCATTCTGGATCGCAGCGGCTGGATTACCAGTCGCCATTGCCAGGAAACGGGCTTTCAGTCGCGATAACGGGGCGGCCGCTTCTGCATCATTGCGAGGGCGCTTTCTTGCAGATCTTCGGAAAGCAGGGCGGATGCATTCCAGCTTGCTACGTAGCGCAGCCCATCCTCAATCGAGTGGTCGCGCCCGTATTTGAGCATCTCCTTGGTCCCGCGCACGGCCAGAGGGGACTTGGCTGCTATTGCAGCCGCGATCTCGGCGACCCCTTGCTGCAGCGTTTCCGGCGTTTCGAAGACGCGGTTGACCAGGCCGAAAGCCGCGGCTTCAGCGGCGAGCACGTTGCGCCCCGTGTAGGCCAACTCGCGCGCGATGCCGTCCGGAATGATGCGCGGCAGCCTTTGCAGCGTGCCCACATCGGCCGCCATGCCGATATCGATCTCGCGTACCGAGAACACTGCGTTCTCACTGGCGTAGCGCATGTCGCAGGCGCTGATGATGTCGACGGCACCACCGATGCAGGGGCCATGGATCGCGGCGAGTACCGGCTTGCGGCAGCGCTCGATGCTGCTGACGCAATCCTGCAGATCAAGAATCAGGTGACGCAGCAGTTCCTGGCTGCGCGCCAGATCCGCATGGCTGACGCGCTCGCGAAGTCCAGCCATCATCGCGAGGTCGATCCCGGTAGAGAAGGCGCGGCCGTTGCCGTGCAGCACGACGACACGGACTTCGGGCGTTCTGTCGGCCCAGGCAAACGCGTCGCGCAGTTCGCGCCACATGCTCTCGTTCAGCGCATTGAGCTTGTCGGGTCGGTTCAGCGCAACGCGTGCGACGCCGCTCTCGTGCGAGAGGATGAGGGTCTGCAGGGCAGGGATGTTGTCACTCATGGCATGGGCCTCCTCGTTCTGTGGAAGTGGTGGGCTGCAAACGAGGGGGGAGCGCCCATGCACGGCGCCGGGTTTGACAGCTGATGGCGGAAAATAGCATGTGCCCGCTCGATCCTGGCCGCTTGCTCCGGGACGGAAGGGGCACTTCAATTCGGCCGAGTCGGGTGTTTGACCCTGTGGGGCGTCGCGCGGGCGAGGGTTGCCACAGACGGCATCGCCGGTGTGTTTGAAACGCTATTGCGTGTGACGTGCGCAACACGGGAAGTTGCGGTAAATCTGGCGGGGGAGGGAGGGGAACACTGCGCAACGGCGTCTCGTGAACGCTGTGCGGCAGATCTCCTGGGGTGGCGGTGGGTATGTGCCCTGGCCGACTCGCGCGTTTCAGCGCGCTGCGGCGACCACGGTGGCGGGCTTTTTTGCCGCTTGCTGGGTGTTCGGCTGCGATTGCGCTTTTGCGACCATTTGCGGTTCGACGCTCTGGCGGCCAAAGCTTGCGCCGACGAAAACGTTGCCGGCAGTGGTTACGGTAAGAGCGATGAAGGCGACTGCAAGGATCGAATTCATCTGGTCATCGAGGCGACTGGGTTTCATGACTGACTCCATTTCTGCTTCGTTTCCGGGGGGCGCTGACGAGATCATCAACGTGGCGACAATTTAGGCTCGGCCAGATGGCGGCACGATGACGCTGGTCGCAGCCAGAAAGTGACCTTTTCACAGTTGGCCGCCCGGTTTGTCACTTGGGGGTAAAAAGCAATCCAGAATTTCTTGGTTAGCCTGGCGTGGCGGTATCGCTAGAGTCACCCCACCCGATAACGAACGCCAACGAGGCCCCCAATGCACGTCAACTACCCCCGCCGCACCCTGATCGCGCTTGCGATTGCCCTGGGTACCATCGGCACCGCCTGGGCTGATACGACCCTGTTGAACGTCTCTTATGATCCGACCCGCGAGCTCTACACGGACTACAACGCGGCATTCGCGAAGTACTGGAAGGGCAAGACGGGCGAGACCGTCACGTTCAAACAATCCCACGGCGGTTCGGGCAAGCAGGCGCGCGCCGTGATCGATGGCCTCGATGCCGACGTGGTGACCTTGGCGCTGGCCTACGACATCGACGAGATCGCGGCGCGCGCGAAGTCGCTGCCGCCGGATTGGCAGAAGCGTCTGCCGAGCAACGCCTCGCCCTACACGTCGACGATCGTGTTCCTGGTGCGCAAGGGCAACCCGAAGAAGATCACCGACTGGGCGGATCTGGCACGCAGCGGTGTCGAGGTGATCACGCCCAACCCGAAGACCTCCGGCGGCGCGCGCTGGAACTACCTTGCCGCATGGGGCTATGCGCTCAAGCACACCGGCGGCACCGACGCCAGTGCGCGCGATTTCGTCAAACGCATCTACTCGAACGTCAAGGTGTTGGACTCCGGCGCGCGCGGCGCCACCACCACCTTCACCGAACGCGGCATCGGTGATGTGCTGATTGCGTGGGAGAACGAGGCCTACCTCGCCGTGAAGGAGCTCGGCCCCGACAAGTTCGATATCGTCACGCCGTCGATCTCGATCCTCGCCGAACCGCCGGTCTCGGTGGTCGACAAGGTGGTCGACAAGAAGGGCACACGCAAGGTGGCGGAGGCCTACCTGCAATACCTCTACTCGCCGGAAGGCCAGGACATTGCCGGCAAGCACTACTACCGCCCCCGCGACGCCAAGGCTGCGGCGAAATACGCCAAGCAGTTCGCGCCGGTGAAGCTCTTCACCATCGACGAGGTGTTCGGCGGCTGGCAGAAAGCGCAGAAGACGCACTTTGCCGACGGTGGCGTGTTCGATCAGATCTACGGCAAGTAATCCTGATCTCCCCAGGCACAAGCGGCCCGGCATTTGCCGGGCCGTTTTCTGTTTACCGCGTCCGTCGTGGGCGAATCCCATATCGCGAATATGGGAATGAACGGAAATTGACTAAGTACTGGAATTTTTCTTGGTTCGCGTGTGAGCGCTGCGCGCCTACGCTTTCTCCATCGCGCGCTTTGCCGCGCTGAACGCCCCGCCTGGCGGGCGATTCGTGGAGGAAGACATGGCCCTCATCGCAACATCCCAAACCAGCCCGCTTGCCGCGAACGGCTTTCGCGCGACCGCAAGCGGTTCGGAACCGTCGGCCGCTGCCGAAGCGATCCTTGAGCGTGCGCGTGCCGCGGCGCGAGACGCCGGCCTGCCCTATGCGGGGCGGGTTACGCCGCAGGAGGCCTGGGCGCTATTCAGCGAAGGTGCCGCGCTGTTGGTCGACGTACGTACCGCAGAAGAACGCAAGTTCGTTGGTCATGTGCCCGAGACGCTGCATGTGGCGTGGATGACCGGCACCTCGCTTATCCGCAATCCGCGTTTTGTCCGTGAGCTTGAAAGCAAGACAGGCAAGAACGCCGTCGTGCTGTTGCTGTGCCGCAGCGGCAAGCGTTCGGCCGACGCCGCCGAGGCCGCCGCGAAGGCGGGCTTCGCCAACGTATTCAACGTCCTCGAAGGCTTTGAGGGCGATCTCGATGCCTCGCAGCAGCGCGGCCGCGTTGGCGGTTGGCGCCTGCACGGTCTGCCTTGGGTTCAGGACTGAACGATTCGCGGATTCCCGCCATTTCTGGAGCGCAACATGTCGAACTGGTTTGCTGACAACTCCCTGTCCATCGGCCGCACGCCGCTGGTCAAACTCAACCGCATCCTCGACGGCGCGCCGGCCACGGTGCTGGCAAAGATCGAGGGCCGCAACCCGGCCTACTCCGTCAAGTGCCGTATCGGCGCAGCGCTGATCTGGGATGCCGAGAAGCGTGGGCTGCTTGGGCCGGGCAAGGAGCTGGTCGAACCAACCAGCGGCAACACCGGGATCGCGCTGGCGTTTGTCGCCGCGGCGCGCGGTATTCCGCTCACGCTGACGATGCCTGAGACGATGAGCATCGAGCGTCGCAAGTTGCTGCTTGCCTATGGTGCGAAGCTGGTGCTGACCGAAGGCGCGAAGGGCATGAGTGGCGCGATCGCGAAGGCCGAGGAAATCGCTGCATCCGATCCGAAATACGTGCTGCTGCAACAGTTCAAGAACCCGGCCAATCCGGCGATTCACGAGGCTACGACGGGCCCGGAGATCTGGCAGGACACCGAGGGCGCGATCGACATTCTGGTCTCGGGTGTCGGCACTGGCGGCACGATCACCGGCGTAACGCGCTACATCAAGGGTACGCAGAAGAAGGCGATCCAGTCGGTTGCCGTTGAGCCGGCCGCCAGCCCCGTCCTGACGCAGACGCGCAATGGCGAGCCGCCCAAGCCCGCGCCGCACAAGATCCAGGGTATCGGCGCGGGCTTTGTGCCGCAGGTGCTGGATCTTTCGCTGGTGGATGCGATCGAGCAGGTCAGCAACGAAGAGGCGGTGGAGTACGCGCGGCGCCTTGCCCGCGAGGAAGGGATCCTCTCCGGCATCTCTTGCGGCGCGGCGGCTGCGGTTGCGGCCCGCCTGGCGAAGAAGCCCGAGAACGAAGGCAAGACGATCGTGGTCGTGCTGCCGGATTCGGGGGAGCGCTATCTGAGTTCCATCCTGTTCGACGGCGTCTTCGACGCGAGCGGGTTGCCCGTATGAGAGCCCGTCCTCGGCCGTCGAAGGGCGGCAGTCGCGCAACAGCGAAGAGGGCTGCACGATGAGCGACGAGGCCACCGTCTCCGCGCATCTGCTCAGCGCGCAGCCCAACTGGGACCTCGATCGCGTGGTCGCAGGGCTGCGTGAGGCTCGCGACACTTGGCGTAGCGCGCAGCGGCGCGGGCGCGATTTCGGCGGTAGGGAGCTTCCCTCGCGCAGCGCCCTCAACGAGATCGCCGCCGCGCTGTGCGGTGCGCTGTTTCCGATGCGCCTCGGGCCCGCCGATCTGCGCCAGGAGAGCGAGGACTTCTACGTCGGCCATACGCTGGATGCGGCCCTCAACAGCCTGCTCGCGCAGGTGCGGCTGGAACTCAAGTACGCGGCGCGTGAAGCACCGTCCAGCCCGACCGAGCTTGAATTGCGTGCGGTTGAAATCGTGCGCAGTTTCGCGAGCCTTTTGCCGGCTGTGCGCCGCCTGCTCGATACCGACGTGACCGCAGCGTTCAACGGCGACCCGGCAGCTCGCACCGTGGACGAAGTGCTGCTTTGCTACCCCGGCGTGCTGGCAGTGATTCATCACCGCCTGGCACACCAGCTCTATCGACTGGGTGTGCCGCTCATCGCCCGGATCGTGTCGGAAATCGCGCACTCGGAAACAGGCATCGACATCCATCCCGGCGCAACGATTGGTGAGAGTTTCTTTATCGACCACGGCACAGGTGTCGTGATCGGCGAAACGGCAGTGATTGGTAATCGCGTGCGTCTATACCAGGCGGTGACTCTGGGCGCCAAGCGCTTCGAGCAAGACGCGGACGGCAACTTGCTCAAAGGCGCACCGCGTCATCCAGTGGTCGAAGACGATGTCGTGATCTACGCCGGCGCAACCATCCTTGGTCGCATCACGATTGGCAAGGGCTCGTCAATCGGCGGAAACATCTGGCTCACGCGCAGCGTGCCACCGGGAAGTCATGTAACGCAGGCCAACACGCGGCAGGAAGTGATCAACGATGGCGCGGGAATCTGACACAGCACTTGATGCAGCCCTCTTTGGGCGCGCCGTGCGGCTACTGCGTGGCGAGCGTGGTTGGTCGCAGGAGTTGCTCGCCGAGAAGGCTGACCTCAATCGCACCTACGTGGGTGAGGTGGAGCGCGGCGATGTGGTGCCCTCAATTCTCACTGCGGCAAAGCTTGCCGACGCCTTCGGTGTGCGGCTCTCGATCGTGATGGCCCGTTGTGAGTCCTTGGCTCGGCCCCGCGAGTACACACACTTTTGATGGCGATAGGCGGTTGAGACGGTCAAGGCCGTGTTGCAAGGTGAGCGATTGGAAATTTAGTGCAGTTCATTTCAAGATTTTGCATAAGGAGTAGCGTTCATGGCTGACCACCAAAGCATTCCGACCGCGCTGGGCGATAACGCCGCCCGCCAGTTGGCGAATGCCACGAAGACCGTCCCGCAACTGTCGGTAATTTCGCCGCGTTGGCTGGTCCATCTGCTGCAGTGGCTGCCGGTCGAAGCCGGTATCTACCGGCTGAACAAGGTCAAGAATCCGGCCAATGTGCAAGTCGCCTGTTCGCAGCGCGACGAGTCGGAACTGCCGCAGACCTTCGTCGACTACGAGGAACAGCCGCGCGAGTACTTCCTCAACGCGGTCACGACGATCCTCGATGTGCATACCCGCGTATCGGATCTCTACAGCAGCCCGCATGACCAGATCAAAGAGCAGCTTCGCCTGACGATCGAGACGATCAAGGAGCGTCAGGAATCCGAGCTGATCAACAACCCCGATTACGGTCTGCTCGCCAACGTCGCTGAAGAGCAGCGCGTGTTCACGCTGACCGGCGCGCCGACGCCGGACGACCTGGACGAACTGATTACCAAAGTCTGGAAAGAGCCTGCCTTCTTCCTGACCCACCCGCTGGCGATTGCCGCCTTTGGCCGCGAGTGCACCCGCCGTGGCGTGCCGCCGCCCACCGTCAGCCTGTTCGGGTCGCAGTTCCTGACCTGGCGTGGCATCCCGCTCATTCCATCGGACAAGGTGCCGGTTGTTGATGGCAAGACCAAGATCCTGCTGATCCGCGTTGGCGAAAAGCGCCAGGGCGTTGTTGGTCTGTTCCAGCCGGGCCTTGCCGGCGAACAGAGCCCGGGCCTGTCTGTGCGCTTCATGGGCATCAACCGCAATGCGATCGCGTCCTACCTGATTTCGCTGTATTGCTCGCTCGCGGTGTTGACGGACGACGCGCTGGCAGTGCTCGAAGACGTGGAGATCGGCAAGTACCATGACTATCCCGACACCTACAAGTGAGGGGCTCGCGGGCCTTGCGCCCGCGGCGCCGCCGGGCTTGCCGGATGTCGGAACGCTTGCGCGACTTGCGGGTGAGTTCTTTGCTGCGCTGCCGGGTACCACGCCGCCGAATTTCGACGGCTTCAGTGGCAGTACGCTGACTCAAGCGCAGGCGCCGGAGCCCCGGCTCGATCTGGCAGGTCGCGCACCGATGTTCGCGCCCTCGGCTGCCGCGCCGACCGGTATTCCGGAGTCGCTGCCCGAGGCTTCGCCAGCCGCCGGCCGTGCCGGCGGTGCGTCGCTCGGCGTGCCGGAGGCCTACGCCGCGGCGCTGCCCTCGGTCACGCCGCCGCAGGTCGCAAGCGCAACGCCGACGACCTCGCCGTACTACTTTCTCGGTGACGCACAGGCGCTCGGCGCACAGCCTCAGGTCGAAGTGCCGCGGGATGACCGTGTTACCGCCCAGTCCTTCGGCTTGCCCGGTGAATCCGAACTGCGTGCGCTGCTCGCAGGAACCGATTCGCCGCGAGCGGTTTCGCCGGAAGCAGCACGCAGCGCGCCCGGCTACTACTTTGTCGATCATGTGGCATTGCCGCAGGAGCCGCCGCAGGTGCAGCCGCAGGTGCAGCCGAGCGGGCATCCGCCGTTCGACGTCAATGCCGTCCGCCGCGATTTCCCGATCCTGCAGGAGCGTGTCAACGGCAAGCAGCTGATCTGGTTCGACAACGCTGCGACTACACACAAGCCGCAGGCGGTGATCGATCGGCTGGCGTACTTCTACGCGCACGAAAACTCCAACATCCACCGTGCCGCGCATGAGCTTGCCGCGCGGGCGACGGATGCGTACGAGGGCGCGCGAAAGAAGGTTGCCAAATTCATCGGCGCGAGTTCGGTGGAAGAGGTGATCTTCGTGCGCGGCGCGACCGAGGCGATCAACCTCGTCGCGAAGACCTGGGGGGTGCAGAACGTCGGTGCCGGTGACGAGATCGTCGTGTCGAACCTGGAGCATCACGCCAACATCGTGCCCTGGCAACAGCTCGCGGCGCAGGTGGGCGCGAAGATCCGCGTGATCCCGGTGGACGACTCAGGCCAGATCCTGCTCGAGGAATACCGCAAGCTGCTCAACGACCGCACCAAGCTCGTGGCGATCACGCAGGTCTCCAACGCGCTGGGTACGATCACGCCGGTGCGCGAGATCGTCGCGCTGGCACACAGCGTTGGTGCCAAGGCGCTGGTCGATGGCGCCCAGTCCGTGTCGCACATGCGTGTCGATGTGCAGGCGCTGGATGCGGACTTCTTCGTGTTCTCCGGGCACAAGGTGTTCGCGCCGACTGGCATCGGCGTGGTCTACGGCAAGCGCGATATCCTCGAGAAGATGCAGCCCTGGCAGGGCGGCGGCAACATGATTGCCGACGTCACCTTCGAGCGCACGATCTACCAGCCACCGCCCAACCGTTTCGAAGCCGGTACCGGAAACATTGCGGACGCAGTGGGTCTTGGGGCTGCGATCGATTACGTCGAGCGTATTGGCCTGGAGAACATCGCGCGCTATGAGCACGATCTGCTGGCGTATGCGACGCATGCACTCAAGCCGGTGCCGGGCGTGCGGCTGATCGGCACTGCCGCGGACAAGGCCAGCGTGCTGTCCTTCGTGCTGGCGGGTTATCGCACCGAAGAGGTGGGTGAAGCGTTGAACCGTGAAGGCATTGCGGTGCGCTCCGGCCATCATTGCGCCCAGCCGATCCTGCGCCGCTTTGGACTTGAAGCGACGGTGCGTCCGTCATTGGCGTTCTACAACACCTGCGCTGAAGTCGATGCGCTCGTGTCGGTCGTGCGTCGGCTGTCGAGCAACCGCGCACACTGAGTCGCGACAGGAGCAAGGCCCCGTTCGCCCGCAAGGCGACGGGGCCTCTTTCATTCTCGAGGTCGATGTGGATGCCGCGGTTAGCACCCGGTCCGTCTGGCACAAGCCGAAGGCGATGAATCTCGCTGTGTCGCGACCGGCGGCGGATGAATACGCAATGCAGAAGAAGGGTGAAATGCTTCGCTGAATTCCTTGGTTCGCGATGCGCGCCGCATTGCCTAGATTGCGGACTCCGCAGCGGTGTTTTCCGTTTGCGAGGCCCGCGTCCTCGGGCGTGATTCACCAAGGAGAAAGCAACGTGAGCATCTTGACCATCGCAGGCAGTCCATCGGCTGACTCGCGTTCAGCGAAGCTGCTGGCCCATGTTGGCAACGCCATTGAGGCCGCCGAACTGGACGTCGCGACGCTGTCGCTGCGTAGCCTGCCGGCTGAAGCGCTGCTGCTGGCCGATCGCAGCCACCCGGCGATTGTTGCTGCGCTCAACGCGGTGGCGGACGCAAGTGCGATCGTGCTGGCGACGCCGATCTACAAGGCAGCCTACAGCGGCCTGCTGAAAACCTTTCTCGATCTGCTGCCGCAGCGCGGTTTCGAGGGCAAGTTCGTATGGCCGATTGCATCCGGCGGCAGCCTCGCGCATGCGCTGGCGATCGACTATGCGCTGCGCCCGGTGTTGGCGAGCCTCTCGGCCGCGCAGATCGGCCGGGCTGTGTTTGCGCTGGACAGCGAAATCGGCAGCGATTCCGGCGGCGGGCTGCAGCTCGCACCGGCGCTTGCGGCGCGGCTGGACGACGGCGTCAACGCACTGGCGCAGCACCTTGGTGCGTCACCCCGCGTTGCCAAGCTGAACGCGTCGCACGGGTTCATGCGTTTCTCGCCGGCGCGTTGCAGCGCCTGAGCGCCCCCTTCGACTTCGAACGAGTCGCGCCGGTGCAGGCGCGCACACATCCTCACCCAGTACTACGGAGAATCCGAATGTCCGTCTTCAATCAGTATCGTCGCCAATTTGCCACGGCCAGCCTGGCGCTGGCCGCCGCACTCGTCGCGCCGGCCACGCTTGCGGAATACAACCCAAAACTGCTGCGCATCGGCTTCCAGAAGTCCGCCAGCGTGCTGTCCTTGCTGAAGGCGCAGGGCACCGTCGAGAAGCAGCTCGCGGGCAAGGGACTGGAGATCAAGTGGGTCGAGTTTCCCGCAGGGCCGCAGTTGCTCGAAGGCTTGAACGTCGGCTCGATCGACTTTGGCTACGTCGGTGAGGCGCCGCCGATCTTCGCGCAGGCCGCAGGTGCGAACTTTGTCTACGTCGGCTACGAACTGCCTGCGCCGGCAGCCGAAGCGGTGCTTGTGCCCAAGGCCTCCCCGATACGCAGCGTTACCGATCTGAAAGGCAAGAAGATCGGGCTCAACAAGGGCTCGAACGTGCACTACCTGCTGGTCAAGCTGCTCGAAAAGCACGGCCTGAAGTACAGCGACGTCCAGCCCGTCTTCCTGCCGCCGGCTGACGCGCGTGCCGCCTTCGAGCGTGGTGCGATCGACGCGTGGGTGATCTGGGAACCGTTCCAGTCGGCCGCCGAGAAGCAGATCGATGCCCGAATCCTCGCGGACGGGCAGGGGGTGGTCTACAACCACGCCTTCTTCCTCGCCGAACGCGAATTCGCGGAAAAGCGTGCCGACGTGATCCGCATCCTCTTCGATGAAGCGCACAAGCTCGGCCAGCAGATCAAGAAGGACACGCGCGCCGCAGCGGCGCAGCTGACGACGCTGCAGGGGCTGGATCCGGCCGTGATCGAACAGGCACTGAACCGCTACAACCTGAGCGTGAGGCCGATTGACGACGCGGTGCTGGCCGAGCAGCAGAAGCTCGCCGACACCTTCTACGACCTGAAGTTGATTCCGAAGGCGATCCAGGTCAAGGACGCCACGCTGCCGGCGCGTCGCTGAGCGCGAAGTCATCGCAGACAGGAATGAACGCCATGAAGATCTTCTGGTTCCTGCCCACTCACGGCGACAGCCGCTACCTTGGTACCAGCGAGGGCGCCCGCAGCGTCGATCTGGACTACCTGCAGCAGATCGCGCAGGCGGCCGACCGGCTCGGCTACTACGGCGTGCTGACGCCGACGGGCCGTTCGTGCGAAGACCCGTGGGTGGTCACATCGAGCTTGATCGCAGCGACGAAGCAACTGCGTTTTCTCGTTGCGCTGCGACCGGGGCTGACGCAGCCCGCCCTTGCGGCGCGCATGGCAGCGACGTTTGACCGCCTCTCCGGCGGGCGCCTGCTGGTGAATCTGGTGACCGGCGGCGACCCCAACGAGCTTGCGGGTGATGGTTTGTTCGAGTCGCATGCCGAGCGCTACGCGGCATCGGCCGAATTCATCCGCATCTGGCGCGAGATCATCGCGCGTAGCCACGATGGTGAAAGCTACGACTTCGAGGGCAAGCATCTGCGAGTCCAGGGCGCGAAGCTGCTCTATCCGCCGGTGCAGAAACCGCACCCGCCGGTGTGGTTTGGCGGTTCGTCGGAGCCGGCTCACGAACTTGCCGCCGAGCAGGTTGAAACCTACCTGACCTGGGGGGAGCCGCCCGAGGAGGTTGCGAAGAAGTTTGCCGATGTGCGGGCTCGCGCCGCCAAGCGCGGCCGCACCGTGAAGTTTGGTGTGCGCCTGCATGTGATCGTGCGCGAGACCGAAGAAGAGGCCTGGGCCGATGCCGAGCGCCTGATCAGCCGGCTGGACGACGACACCGTTGCGACCGCGCAGGCCGCGCTGGCGCGGATGGATTCGGTTGGCCAGCGGCGCATGGCGGAGCTGCACGGCGCTGGCCGGGGCCGCACCCGCGCAGATCTGGAAATCAGCCCCAACCTGTGGGCCGGTGTCGGGCTTGTGCGGGGTGGCGCAGGCACAGCGATCGTCGGCAACCCCCAGCAGGTCGCCGCGAAGCTCAAGCAATACCAGGATGTCGGCGCAGAGGCCTTCATTCTCTCTGGCTACCCGCATCTTGAAGAAGCCTATCGCTTCGCGGAGCTGGTCTTCCCGCTGCTGCCGCTTGAGCATGGCGCACCGAATCAAACGCTGCCGGGCGGCAGTCTGACCGGGCCGTTCGGTGAGGTGGTCGCCAACCACTTCGTGCCGAAGGCATCGCAAAGCTGAGGGCGCGATGACTACTCTGAAAGTGAGCCGCCGTACGCAGGCCTTGTTGCCATGGGTGCCGCCAGTGCTGTTGCTGGTGGCGTGGCAAGTTGCGGCGCAGACCGGGCTGATCTCCAGCCGCGTGCTGCCGGCACCGCTCGATATCTTGCGTGCAACGATCCGGCTGGCTTCGTCGGGCGAGCTGCTGAGTCATGTGCTCGTCAGCAGCCGCCGGGCCTTGCTCGGCTTCGCCATCGGCGGCGGGCTGGGCCTGGCGCTCGGGCTCGCGACCGGCAGCTTCCGCAAACTCGAAACCCTGCTCGATACCAGCCTGCAGATGCTGCGCAACATCCCGCCGCTGGCACTGATCCCGCTGGTGATCCTGTGGTTCGGCATCGACGAAGCGGCCAAGCTGTTTCTCGTGGCGGTGGGCGTGTTCTTCCCGGTGTACCTCAACACCTTTCACGGCATTCGCTCGGTCGACCCGGCGCTGATCGAGATGGCCAAGAGTTACGGGCTATCCGGGTGGCAGCTGTACCGGCATGTGATCCTGCCCGGCGCAGTCGCGTCGATCCTGGTTGGTGTGCGCTTTTCGCTCGGCCTGATGTGGGTGCTGTTGATCGTGGCCGAGACGATTTCGGCGAACGCGGGTATCGGCTACATGACGATGAACGCGCGCGAGTTCCTGCAGACCGATGTGGTGCTGGTCGGCATCCTGCTCTACGCGCTGCTCGGCAAGCTGGCGGATGTGCTGGCACGTGCGCTTGAGCGCAGCTGGTTGCGCTGGCACCCCGGCTATCAACCCGTTTGAGCGGAGCACGGCATATGCAGATTGATTCTCAGGAAACCCGTGCTGTGGCCCAACGGGCGAGGGGCGCGGCCGGCGGCATACCGCTGCAGATCGAGCAGGTCGTCAAACGTTTCGGCGAACGCGAGGTGCTGCACCGCTTGAGCTTGAACGTCGCCCCGGGCGAATTCGTCGCGATCGTCGGGCGCAGCGGATGTGGCAAGAGCACGTTGCTGCGACTGGTCGCAGGCCTCGACGACAAGACCGACGGCGAGATCCGCTTCGGTGGCGCGCAGCGCGACGCACGCGGCGATACCCGAATCATGTTCCAGGACTCGCGCCTGCTGCCCTGGAAGCGCGTCATCGACAACGTCGCACTCGGCCTGCCGGACACCGAGTTGGGCAGGGCGCGTGAGGTACTCGCGCAAGTCGGGCTCGCCGAGCGCGCCGACGAATGGCCAGCGAGGCTCTCGGGCGGGCAGCGGCAGCGGGTTGCGCTGGCGCGAGCCCTGGTTCATAGCCCGCGCCTACTGCTGCTCGACGAACCGCTCGGTGCGCTCGACGCGCTGACGCGCATTGAAATGCACGCACTGATCGAAGGCCTTTGGCGTGAGCGTGGTTTCACTGCGCTGCTGGTTACGCACGACGTGGCCGAAGCAATCGCACTGGCCGATCGCGTTGTGCTGATCGACGAGGGCCACATCACGCTGGACTTGTCTGTCGATCTCGCGCGCCCGCGCGAGCGGGGCAGCCCGCGTTTTGCGGCACTCGAGGACTATCTGCTGCGCAAGGTGTTGCAGCAACCGCCAGCGGAACCCGTGGCGGAGCCGGAGCAGGTTGGCGACGTGTCGCTGCAACGCACGGTCAATCAGGTCCGCTGGGCCATCTAAACCGATTCAACAGGAGAGCAAAATGACCATTCAAGCGATCAACGTACGTAACCAGTTCCGTGGCAAGGTGAAGGAGATCGTGCGCGGCGATGTTGTCAGCGAAGTGGATGTCGAGACCCCGTCGGGTATCGTTACCTCGGTGATCACGACGCGCTCCGTCGACGAGTTGGGGTTGAAGATCGGTTCTGAAGTCGTCGCATTGGTGAAGTCCACCGAAGTGTCTATCGCGACGCTGTAGGCCGGCGCACCGTGGCGCGGGCCGCGACGCAAGGAGGTATCCATGTCTACCGTACTCGTGGTGCCCGGCCTGCATGGCAGCGGGCCGGCGCATTGGCAGAGCTGGTTCGAACGCCAGGTCGAAGGCAGCATCCGGGTCGAGCAGTCGAACTGGGATGAACCCAACCTGGCGCGCTGGGCGGGCAGTCTGAGGCAGGAACTGGACCGTGCGCGTGGCCATGTCTGGATCGTCGCGCACAGCTTTGGTTGCCTCGCCACCGCGCATGTGGCGCAGGCCTATCGTGAAAGGATTGCGGGCGCCATGCTGGTGGCGCCGGCCGATCCGGACAAGTTCGGTTTGAGCAACACATTGCCGGATGAACCGTTGGGGTTCCCAAGCGTAGTCGTCGCCAGCACGAATGACCCGTGGGTTCGTGTGATGCGCGCGGCCTGGCTGGCGGACCGCTGGGGCAGCCGGTTTGTGAATATCGGTGCGGCGGGCCATATCAACGTGGATTCGGGGCACGGACCGTGGCGGGACGGGTTGGAGATCTTCAATCTGTTGCGTCGCTCGCACGGCGATTTTCCGCTCGGACCGCTCGACGCAGAGGGCGACAAGCCGGCCGGTCCGCGCCGCCGCCGCGGAGATGGTCGGCGCTCTCAATTCGACTGGGTCAAATACCTCGGGTCTGCCTGAGGGCCTAAGCGCGCAAGGACGACAGGCGACCGTGGCTGGCCGGACCGATCCGCCCGGTTGTTGAGCAACAGACAGAAGACGGCGTGGCCGTCGGGTCGCCAACTGGCGGGAACGTCCCGTTTGCCCAAGGGAGTCCGGAACACAGCGGGAAAGTGTTTGCAAACTGCCAGCATCGTTTTCGTTTTGCGTGGTGGCCGAGTGTGGTTCCAGGGTTGAGTCCCGCGGGGATTTCCCCCGCAGTCTGCTTGCGAGTTTCGCTAGGCCTCGAAGCTGAAGTTCAGTAACGGCCGCTCGACGAGACGATCGGCGTAGCGTCTGCAGTCCGCCGCGACATCGGCGCGCAGCGCCGACAGCCAGTGGGCCGGTAGTGCCGGCTCGCCCACCATTGCGCCGAAGATTGCGCCGGTGATTGCGCCGGTCGTGTCGGCATCGCCACCGCGATTGACGACGTCGATCAATGCGCTTTCGAAACTGTCGGTGATGTCGATGGCCTGCAGCACGGCGCGCATGGTGTCAGCGATGTAGCCGGTGGGGTTGCTCTGCGGTTTCGCGCGAAACTGGAAAAGCGTGTGCGCGCTCGCCAGGGCGTGGGCCAGCGCGATGACGCCGCGGATGCCGTGGCCCAGGATGCCGGCCTGGATCATGCGCACGACACACAGCGTTGCAGCGTCTGTCAGCGGGTTGTGGTGCGTGACGCGCGCCTGCGCGAGCGTGATCTGTCGCACCGTGTCGGGTGGAGCCCAAAGCAGGGCGATCGCTACTGGCGCGCAGCGCATTGTCGCGCCGTTGCCCGCGTCGTCGGAGGGGGCCACACAGGCTTCGCCGGTTCTGCGAAAGCGCATCACTCCGCGCCGTACGGTATTGCCGATGTCGACGGGTTTGCTCCGCATCCAGGCATCAAATGCACGGCCGAAGTCGGCAGCATCGGGCGTCGGCGAGGCGAGGAGTGTATCGGCGACGGCGAAGGCCATCGTGGTGTCGTCCGTCACCTGACCGGGTGCCAGCCGCAGCCAGCCGCCGCCGCGGATCTGTGTGTGGCATCCATGCGTGGCGCGTATCTCGCGTGGCGTCATGAACTCCACCGTCGCCCCGAGTGCATCGCCGAGCGCGAGGCCGAGCATGGCACCGCGTGCGTGCAGCCGAATGCGTTGGGCCGCCACTCCCGGGGGCCACGCGCATTGCATCGGTGGCATGTCGAGCGGTGCAAGTGTGCCGTCGCCAGACATGCCTGTGGATCATCCCACGCGCGCGGGAGGCGAAAGCGAGCCGGGCGGGTTCAGCGGTTCGCCCAGTTCATCCACGATCACGCCCTCGACGGGGCAGATCGCTGCACATTGCGGCGTGGCATGCGCGTCAACACATTCGGTGCAACGCAGCGGGTCGATCAGGAAGTGCGGTTGCGCCTCGATGATCGCCTGGTGCGGACAGAGCGAGACACAGGCCCAGCAGTTGACGCAGCCAGCAATGATTTCGAGTGCCATTGCGGCGGGCTCCGCTTATGCGCGACGCTGGTGGGCGGGCGCGTCGGCGAGTTGCCCGCTTTCGAGCATCGCTTGCCATACCGCCTGCGCCGCGGGGGCCACTGCTTCCATTGCGTGGGAGCCGTCGGGCCGGATGCCTGCAGCCTCGAGCTTGCCCCAGGGTTCGATGCCGATTCGCGAACAGAGCATGACCTCACAGTCGGCAAGCGAAGCCAGCGTTCGCGCGAGTGTGTTCTCAGCCTCGCCACAGTCGGCCTCGCCGCCGCAGTACTGCGCGGCGGCGCGTGTACCCAGCGCCTGCACGCCGTCGGCGGTGACCTCGATGATGTGGAAGAACCTCGCATGGCCGAAGTGCGTGTCGATGACGGCGCCGGTGCTGCTCGCAACCGCCATGCGTACCGCGCGACCGGGTGCCGGGGCTGCACGGTGCAACGCGATGACCTGGGCATTGGTGGCGTGTCGCGCGGCACGTTTTTCGGCCAGTTCTGCGTTGATCGCGGCACGCAGTGCGATGCGCCGGCCCATGGCGGCATGCTCGTCGATCTGCATTGCTTCGACTTTCTCGAGCGTGAACTCGGCGCCGCGGTCTTCGCCCAGCATGCCGACCGCGTCGGCTCGGCACTGCTGGCAGTGGCGCATCATGTTCATGTCGCCGGCGCACTCATCCTGCAAGGCTTTCAATTCCTGTTGGGTGGGGCCGCGCTGGCCAGTCAGGCCGAAATGCGTCCCGTGCACCGGGTCCGAGATCAAGGGCATGACGTTGTGCAGGAACGCGCCCTTGGCGCGCACCACGCGAGAGACTTCCTTGAGGTGTTGATCGTTGATGCCCGGGATCATCACCGAATTGACCTTGACCAGGATGCCGCGCGCAACCAGCATCTCCAGCCCTTTCTGCTGCTGCGAGATGAGGATCTCGGAGGCTTCACGGCCGGTGACACGCCGGTGGTTCCAGAAGATCCATGGATAGATCTGCGCGCCGATGTCGGGGTCGATGCAGTTGATCGTGATCGTGACGTGGTCGACGTGATAGTCCGCGATCTTGTCCACGTACTGCGGCAGCATCAGGCCGTTCGTCGACAGGCAGAGTTTGAGGTCTGGCGCGCGTTCGCTCAGTCCGGCGAAGGTTTCGAAGGTGCGCTCGGGGTTGGCGAGTGCGTCGCCCGGTCCGGCAATGCCCAACACACTCATCTGCGGGATGGCGGCTGCAACCGCCAGGGTCTTCTTCACCGCCTGTGCGGCCGTCAAAACCTCGGAGACGACACCCGGACGCGACTCGTTGCTGCAGTCGTACTTCCGGTTGCAGTAGTTGCACTGGATGTTGCAGGCTGGCGCCACCGCCACATGCATGCGCGCAAAGTACTTGTGCGCCTCTTCGGAGTAGCAGGGGTGGTCCTGCACACGTTGCGTGACGCTGGCATCCAGCTCGTCGAGTTGTTGCGAGCTGGAGCCACAGCGGCCGCTGGCGCAACCGCTGATCGGTGCGGTCGGGTTCAAAGTTGCAGGCGTCGGCATGGAGCGCTCCCGAGGATGTCTGTCCCCGGTTCAGCAATTGCCGTGCCGATGCGTGTTTTCACCGTGGCGTCTTGGTTTGAGCGCTGCTGCTTCCACCTTGTGTCACTTAGCCTACACACTGACGTGTGCGAAACAGGACAGGGCGGGTATTTGTCGTCCTGGCGGGCAGATGCGGGACGGCGCAGCGCCGGTCAAAACTGCTTTACCTCGATACCCAGCGTCTGCACGCGGTAGGCGATCTGGCGCGGGGTCATGTTGAGCAGGCGTGCAGCCTTGGCCTGCACCCAGCCGGCTTGTTCGAGGGCGGCAATCACGCGGTCGCGTTCATCCAGTGTCGGGTCATCCAGGTCGATGCGGTTGGCGGCAGCCGCAGCGGCCAGCTCGCGCTGGCGGTCGATACGGATCAGGTCGCAGTCGATGTGGCCACTTTCCGACATGACTGCGGCGCGTTCCAGGCAGTTTTCCATTTCGCGGACGTTGCCGGGCCAGTTGTACTGCATCAGTCGCGTGATCGCAGCCTCGCTGAGATCAAGGGGCCGCCCCTGCGCTTGACCGACACGCCCGATCAGGTGGCGTGCGATTTCCGGTACGTCCTCCAGACGCTCGCGCAGCGGGGGTACGGTGATCGGCATCACGTTGAGGCGGAAGTACAAGTCTTCGCGGAACTTGCCTTCATCGACCGCGTCCTCAAGGTCGCGGTGCGTCGCAGAGATCACGCGCACATCCACCTTGACCGTACGGCCACCGCCGACGCGTTCGAGTTCACCTTCCTGCAGCACACGCAGCAGCTTGGCCTGGAAGGCGGGCGAGATTTCGCCGATTTCGTCGAGGAAGATCGTGCCGCCGTCGGCCATTTCAAAGCGCCCCTTGCGCGCCGCTACGGCGCCGGTGAAGGCGCCTTTCTCATGGCCGAAAAGCTCGGATTCGAGCAGGTTCTCGGGCAGGGAGGCGCAGTTGAGGCGCACATAAGGCCCGCGCGCGCGAGGTGAGTTGTAGTGGATCGCGTTGGCGATCAGCTCCTTGCCGGTGCCGGTTTCGCCACGGATCAGCACGGTGGTGTTCCACTTCGACACCATGCGGATCTGTTCGAAGATCCGGCGCATCGCGGCCGAGTGGCCGACCATGTTGTCGAAGCCGTGCTGGCCCCGCACCGTGCGCCGCAGGGTGTCGCGTTCTTCGGCGATGGTTTCCTTTTCATGCGCAACGTCGAGCGAGAGCTTGACGCTTTGGCCGATCAGGTTGGCGACCATCTCGACGAAGCGTGCGCGTACCGCGAGCTGGCCATCATCGAGGCGGTTCGGTTGCACCGCGAGCGCACCATGCAGGGTGCCACCGACGTGGATGGGGGCCGCGATGAAGGGCAGGCGCCGTTCGTAGATGCCGAGCCGGTTGAGGAAGCGCGGATTGCTCGCGATGGAGGGCAGGGCGACTGTCTTGCCTTCTTCCAGGATCAGGCCGAGCACGCCCTCGCCAGCCTGGTAACGGACTGGCTCGAACGCTTCGGCTTCGACGCCCTGCAAGGCGTTGACGACCAGTTCACCACTCTCGGAATCGAGCACGCTGATCATGCCGCGAGTGAGTCCGGCGGATTCTTCCAGCACCCGCAGCACTTCCTGCGGCGCCTGCTTCACGTCGAGCGTGCGCGACAGGATCACGCTGACGCGATAGAGCGTTTCAAGCTGGTTGCGGTGGAGTGCGCCTTCGGTATCCATGGCCTTACCCGATCTCGCGACTGTTGAGCGTCGCCAAGGATGGCGAGGCGTGGCGGAGCAGCGGCAATACCAGCAGCGCCGTGCAGCCACCGCCCGCCGCGTTACCCAACTCGATGCTGCCCCCGTGATCCACCGCTACCTGCTGAGCGGCGGCCAGCCCGGTGCCGAGGTGATTGCCCTGCTGCTTCTTGGTGCTGAAGAAAGGTTCGAAGGCCTTCAGTCGCAGTTCGTCAGGCAAGCCGGGGCCGCTGTCCGCTATGCGCACCTCGAGGCTGTCGTGCAGCGTGCGGGTGCAGATGTTCAGTTCGCGCTGTCGCCAACCCTTCACATTCATCGCCTCGATCGCGTTGTCCACCAGCGCCTTGAGCAGGGCGCGCAGACGCGTGGGCGAGCCCTGGATGGCCGGCAGCACCAGCTGCGGCTGCCAGCTGACCGATACACCGGCGGCGAGCAGGCGAACCGCCGACAGGTCCAGCACGTCACGCACCACTTCATTGAGGTTGACCGCCGTGCTGGCCTCGGGTGCGCGCGCCGGTATCGCGCTTCGCAGAGTGTCCAGCGCGGTCTGTCCGGCCTTGAGCGCCTCTGCCAGTGCCGCCTGGGCCGGATCGCAGCCGCGTCGGCCCATCATGTTGACGACAGAGCCGAGAATGTTGAGCGGCCCCTCCATCTGATAGACCGCGGCTGACAAGCTCTCGCGCAGTGCCTGCTGACGGCTCTCTTCGGCCATCACCGCCTGCAGCGCCGCGATGCGCGCTTTCTCCTGCTCCTGAACCTGCCGGCTGACGTCGGTGGCAACAAGCAGCAGGAAGGCTTCACCCTTGCTGGCGTAGAAGTCGTCCGCCTCGTCGCTGTCCGCTGCAACCCACACCGCCGAACACGAGAACCAGCGTGGTGAGCGCCAGTGCGGGCGGTCGAGCCGCACCTGGCGGTCGAGGAAGGCGTGGCTGCCGGGTTTGAAGGGGCCGAAACCGCTGCCCAGTTCGTTGCGGATCGCGTCCAGCAGCACCTTGGCCGGCTCGGCCATGCCGAGGTCGGACATCAGCGCCTTGTAGGCGAGGTTGTCGAGTACGACGCGGTCGCCAATATCCAGCAAGGCAAGTACGAGTGGCGCGCCATCGACGACCGACTCGATCAGCGCCTTCTGGTTGCGCACCGCGCATTCGAGCTTGTGCAGCGCAGTGATGTCGCGTTGCAGGCCCAGGTAATGGGTGATCTGGCCCGCCTCGTCCAGCACTGGCGTGACGGTGAGATCGGCCAGGTAAGGGGCGCCGTCCTTGCGGCGGTTCACCAGACGCCCGGTCCATGTTTCCTTGGCGGTGATACGGCGCCACATCGACTTGTACACGTCGGGAGGCGTGGTGTGGTTCGACAGGATCGACTGATGCTGCCCGACGGCATCGCCCACGCTGTAGCCGCTAACGCGGGTGAAGGCGGGGTTCACGTATTCGATGCGTGCGCGCGGGTCGGTGATCGAGATCGCGATGTCGGCCTGCTCCACCGCGGCGCGGAACAGCGCGGCAGGAATCTTCCGGGCAACCACTGGGGCGGCCTTCTTTGCGGTGGCGGTCTTCTTCTGCTCTGGCATGGCGGGCCTCGTGTGAACGCTCCGTTGCGTCGATGCAGCAACCGTGCCGAATTCTCGCGACTCAACGCCACGCTTGAGCAACGTCAAATGCGAGTGTCGTTGTGAGGATTCGTCACAACGCAACGTCGGTTTGTTGGAACCCCGACACGGGTTTTCGCAGATGCAGACCCCTTCCGGTGCATGCGCTGTTCCCGCCGGATGCCCACAGGAGCGGCATTTACGCACTGGCCCGGTGCGGTATGCATCGACTTGGCACGCTCCATGCGAAAAGCAGGGCAGGAGGTCTCAACCGACATGAGTGAATACCTGATCCTGCTTGTCAGTACCGCGCTGGTGAACAACGTGGTGCTGGTGAAATTCCTCGGCCTGTGCCCCTTCATGGGCGTCTCGAAGAAGCTCGACAGTTCCTTCGGCATGGGGCTCGCAACCACCTTCGTGATCACGCTGGCGTCCGGCGCGTGCTGGGCGCTCGAACACTACCTGCTCGCACCGCTGGGCCTGAACTACCTGCGCATCCTGACCTTCATCCTCGTCATCGCGGCTGCGGTGCAGTTCATCGAGATGGTGGTGCGCAAGGTCACGCCGGAGCTCTACCGCACGCTTGGCATCTACCTGCCGCTGATCACCACTAACTGCGCTGTGCTGGGCATTCCCCTGCTCAACGTGCAGCAGGCCAACAACTTTGCGATGAGCGTCATGGTGGGCTTCGGCGCATCGGTGGGCTTCACGCTGGTGCTGACGATGTTCGCTGGCCTTCGCGAACGTTTGTCGCTTGCGAAGGTGCCACAGACCTTCGAGGGCGCGCCGGTCAGCTTCGTGCTGGCGTCGCTGCTGGCGCTCGCGTTCATGGGTTTTTCAGGAATGAAGCTCGGTTGAGCGGGGAGGTTGAAATGATTGCGCCGATTGCCAGTGTGATGTTCCTCGGCCTCGTTCTGGGGCTGATCCTCGGCTATGCCGCGAAGGTCTTCCATGTTGAGGGCGACGCCCTGGTGGAAGAGCTGATCGAGCTGATGCCCGGCACGAACTGCGGGCAGTGCAGCTTTCCCGGTTGCTCCGGTGCCGCGAACGCCATCGCGCGTGGCGAAGCAAGCGTCGATTGCTGCCCCGGGGGTGGCCGTGCGCTGGCCGAGGCAATCGCAGCAAAGATGGGCGTAAGCCTTGGCGCAGGTGGCAAGGCCGATAGCGGGCCGAAGCTCGCGCAGGTGGCCGAGCATCTTTGCATTGGTTGCGCGCGCTGCTTCAAGGTCTGCCCGACCGACGCAGTGATCGGTGCGGCCAAGCAGATTCACGGCGTGCTGCACGGCGCCTGCACCGGCTGTGGCAGTTGCGAGAAAGAGTGCCCGACCGGCGCGATTGGCCTTGAGCCAGTGCCGGTAACGCTGCGCGACTGGAACTGGACGAAACCGGCTCTGGCCGTCTGAGGAGTAGCAAGATGGGATTGCGTGAACTTCTGAATGGTGTGCGCTGGGGCGTACATCCGCACGACGACCACAAGCGGCCAGCTGCCGACGTGCCGCTGCGAGTGATGCCGCTGCCCGAAAGGTTGTGTGTGCCGCTGTTGCAGCACGTGGGTGCGCCGGCGTTGCCGGTTGTAAAGGTCGGGGAGCGCGTGCTGCGTGGCCAGCTGATCGCTGCCGCGCAAGGCAATGTGTCGGCGCCCGTTCATTCCCCAAGCTCCGGCGTGATCAGCGCGATCGGCGAGGTGACTGCGCCGCATCCGTCCGGCTTGCCCTTTGCCGCGATCACGATCGAGCTGGACGGCAAGGACGAAGCTGGCGAGCCGCTCACGCCGCAAGTTGATCCGTTCAGCCTCACGCCGGCGGAGGTGTCCCAGCGCATTGCGGATGCGGGCATCGTCGGCCTCGGCGGCGCGACCTTCCCGTCGGCCCCCAAGGCGCAACTGGGCCTCAAGCTCTCGGTGCATACCTTGATCATCAACGGTGGCGAGTGCGAGCCGTATCTTTCAAGCGACGACAGCGTGATGCGGGTGCGCGCCGACGAAGTGATCGATGGCGTGCGAATCCTGATGCACGCCACCGGCGCGACCAAAGCACTGGTGGGCATCGAGGACAACAAACCCGAGGCCACCGCAGCGATGCGCAAGGCGGCCGAGGGTTTTGCCTCGATCGAGATTCGCCCGGTGCCGGCGCGCTACCCGATGGGTTCCGACCGCCAATTGGTGCAGGTGCTCACCGGCAAGGAAGTGCCCTCCGGCGCGCGTACCGCGAGCATCGGCGTGCTGGTCAACAACGTCAGTACCTGCGCTGCCATCCACCGTGCCGTGCGGGTCGGCGAGCCGCTCTATCGCCGCATCGTTACGGTCAATGGCGGTGCGGTGGCACAACCGGGCAACGTCCTGGCGCCGATCGGCGTCCTGATCGAAGACCTGCTGCGCTTTGTCGGCCTGAAGGAAACCCCTGCAAGGCTGGTCATGGGCGGCCCGATGATGGGCGTGGCCTTGCCGCATGCGCAGGTGCCGACTGTGAAGGGCTGCGGCGGCATTCTGGCGCTGACAGCGGGCGAGATCACCGACACCGCTCCTTCGGCCTGCATTCGCTGCGGTTCCTGCGTGAAGGCCTGCCCGATGGGGCTGCTGCCGCTGGAGCTATCGGCCCACATCCATGCTGGCGAGTACGACAAGGCGGAGGCCAAGGGCCTCGACGATTGCCTGGCCTGCGGCTGTTGCGCCTACGTGTGCCCATCGCATGTGCCGTTGGTGCAGACCTTCTATCACGCCAAGGGCGAGGTCTGGAAACGCGCGCAGCAGAAGAAGCGCACCGAGTTCACGAAAGGCCTTGCGCAGGCGCGCAAGGAGCGTCTCGAACGCGAGGCACGCGAGCGCGTTGAAGCCGCTGCACGGCGAAAGGCCGAGCGCGCTGCACAACAGGCAGCTGCGCAGCAGGCCGCAACTTCAGCATCCGCCAACACCGCAGGAGGGGCCAGCGCATGAGCGCCCAAAGCATGATTCTTCAAACTGTGGCGTCGCCGCATGCACGGGCCGGCGAATCGGTCAGCGTCGTGATGCTCAAGGTTGTCGCGACCCTGGTACCGGCCACGGTCTATGGGTTCTGGCTCTTCGGCTCGCCCGCCTTCTGGCTTTGGCTCATCACCATTGCCTCAGCGCTGGCCGGTGAGGCGGTGTGCCTGCGTTGGGCGGGGCGCGATCCCGCGCCTTTGCTCAAGGACGGGTCCGCGCTGCTGACTGGTTGGCTGCTCGCGCTTTCGCTCCCGCCCTGGGCGCCGTGGTGGATCGGTGTCGTCGGTGGGCTCTTTGCGACAACGCTCGGCAAACAGGTCTTCGGCGGGCTGGGCAACAACCTGTTCAACCCCGCGATGATTGCGCGGATCGCGCTGCTGGTTTCCTTCCCGGTGCAGATGACCTACTGGGTCGTACCGGCGGGAGCGCCCGGCCTGCTTGATGGTCTGCTCATCACGCTCGGCCATATCCCGGTCCCCGACGCCATGAGCAGCGCCACGCTGCTGGGCCATGCGAAGACTGACCTTGCACGCGGTGTTGATCTGCTGCATACCGAGTTGCCGGGCCATGCCTTCAACTGGGTCGGCGCCCGCGTTGGCAGCCTTGGCGAGACCTCGACCTGGCTGATCGCAGCCGGTGGGGTGGCGTTGCTCACGATGCGCATCATCACCTGGCATGTCCCGGTGGCGATGCTCGCCGCAATCGCGGTTCCGGCTGCGATCGGGCATGCGGTCGACCCGGCGCGCTACATCGACTGGACCACGCACCTGATGTCTGGCGGCGCGATGCTCGGCGCCTTCTTCATCGCGACTGACTACGTCACCTCGCCAAGCACGCGAGCCGGACAGGTGGTGTTCGGTCTGGGCTGCGGTCTGCTGACCTGGGTGATCCGCACCTACGGCGGCTATCCGGAAGGGGTTGCGTTTGCGGTGCTGCTCATGAATGCGCTGACACCGGCGATCGACCGTCTCATCAAGCCCCGGGTCTACGGCCGCACCTTCACTGGAAAACCAGCGTCCGTGCAGAAAGGAAAATCGAAATGAACGTCGCCGCGCTGCGAGAAGGCATCAGTTATCAGGGCGTGTTGCTGGCGCTATTCAGCACGCTGACTGCGGCGGCGCTGGTGGTGGCCAACGGTTTCACCGCGCCGGCGATCCATATCGCCGAAGAGCAGGATCTTGAAGCCTCGCTACGGCAGGTGCTGCCCGCCGGCTTCAACGACAACAACCTGCTGGCGGACGTCGTTCTCGTCAAAGATCGCGCCGGGCTCGATGTCGAAGTGCACAAGGCCAGCAAGGCCGGCGTGCAGCAGGGCGCCGTGTTCAAGACAAGCTCTATCGGATACGCCGGCCCGATCGTGATCCTGGTCGGGATCTCACGCGAAGGTGTCGTGCAGGGCGTACGTGTGCTGCGCCATGCGGAAACACCGGGCCTGGGTGACAAGATCGAAGTTGCAAAGTCGGATTGGGTGCACGCCTTCGAAGGCAAGGCGCTGACGACCGCGCGCTGGCTGGTGAAGAAGGACGGCGGTGACTTCGACCAGTTTGCCGGCGCCACGATCACCCCGCGCGGCGTTGTGAAGGCGGTGAAGGAAGCGCTCGAATTCCACCAGGCCAACCACGCGGCAATCTACGCCGAACACTGAGACGAGGCTCCCATGAAAACCAAAGACATCATCCGTAACGGGCTCTGGGATCAGAACGTGGTACTCGCGCAGATCCTCGGCATGTGCCCGACGATGGCGCTGACTTCGACCGCCACGAACGGGCTCGGCATGGGGCTCGCAACCACCGCGGTGCTGGTGGTGAGCAACATGGCCGTGTCTTCCGTGCGTGGTGTGGTGACCGAGCAGGTCCGCATCCCGGTGTTCATCGCAATCATCGCGACCATCGTGACGCTGGTGGATCTTGGTCTCAACGCCTGGATGCACGACCTTTACAAGGTGTTGGGTCTCTACATCGCGCTCATCGTCGCCAACTGCGCAATCCTTGGGCGTGCGGAAGCCTTTGCGTGCAAGAACGGCGTGCTCGCGTCGGGTGCCGATGGACTCTTCATGGGGCTGGGCTTCACCGCGGCGCTGACTTCGATCGGCGTTGTGCGCGAAATCATCGGTAGTGGCACGCTGTTCTCGCAGGCCAGCCTGCTCCTCGGACCGCACTTCGCCTTCCTCGAAACGCGGGTGCTGCCGGGTTATGGCGGCACGCTGATGATGATTCTGCCGCCAGGCGGCTTCCTCACGCTGGGGTTGTTGCTGGCACTGCGCAAACGGATCGAAATGCGGCGCGACGCAAGCAGGGCCTGTGGCGCTGTCACCCAACCCAGTCACTGTGGCGCTTAACCGGGAGGCAACATGAAAGTATCCATCGCTTACGCAGAGCCGGGCCGGCAGGCTTGGCTCAACATCGAAGTGGAAGAGGGCACGCGGGTACGGGACGCGATCGAGGAGTCCGGTATCTACGCACAGTTCCCGCACATCGACCTCGCGAGCCAGCGGGTCGGCATCTTCGGCAAGGCCGTCAAGCTCGATGCGCCGCTGCGGGCGGGTGACCGGGTGGAGATCTATCGCCCGATCCAGTGCGATCCAATGACTGTGCCGCGGCGCCCGGGCTTCGAGCTGGACAGCGACGAAGCCTGATCGTCGGGCGAGTTCTTGCTGCAGCACTCCGCCAAACAATGGCTTGTCGCTGCAAGCCGGCCGAATGACCTATCGCCTGCCCGATCCACGACTGAGTGGGTCGGGCTAATGCGTGGATGTGGGGAGGCTTTCGGGCCGCGCGTCAGCCCTTGGCCGGTATCACCTCATGCTCGAACGCGAAGGGCACGCCATAGCCACCGCGGACGCCTAATCGCAATTGTTGCTTCCCGCTTGAGGACATCGGAGCGCACAGACGCAACCATCTTGCCGAGCTTCGCATCAAAAGCGAGCGCGCCCGAATCGCCGGCTCTCACGAGGCGAACGGCCTTGGTCCTGGCTGGCATGCCCACCTTGGTGGCCCGATGGGCACGTCGCCTGAATTCCGCAAACAGCCCGACGCGCGCCACGCCACACTTGAGGCACGCGTTGCGTGCGTTGGCCGACCTGCAATTGCGTCATTTAGCCAAAGCGTGAAATGGGCGCCGCAACGCGGCCGCGTGGGTGTGTGCGCGTGCGTGAGTGTGTGCTTGTGCGTGCGTCTTGGCACTGGCGCGCCCGCGGAACAGGCCCCACCGTGCGCAAGGGCTGACGCCGCTATTGCGACGCTACTTTCGGGCGATCAGGCCACGCAGCCACTGCCTCTGGTAGTGAGCGCGGCGCGTGCCCAGAATCTGCACGCGGATCTTGTCGCGCACCTTTGCCAGCGGCACACGCCCCGCGGGGCGGATGTGATCGCAACACAGGATGTGAAAGCCCATCGGCGACTCGAGTACGCCGGATAGCTCGCCTGTCGCCATCGAGAACAGGGCTGCATCGAGCGCCGGGAACAGCTGGCCGCGCGTGACCGGACCGAGCAGACCGCCTTGCATCGCCGTCGGACACTCCGAATGGCGCAAGGCCTGCTTCGCAAACTGCTCCGGATCGCGCGCGCACTGAGCCCTTATCTGGTCGATACGCGCACGCGCGGCGACCCGGCCGCTGCCGGCAAGGTCGTCGTTGATCGTGATGAGGATGTGCCTGACCGTGCGACGCTCCGGTGTGTGGAAGCGATCGGCATGCAGGCGGTAGAAGATTTCGATGTCTTGCTTGCTGACCGGCGGGACGTTGGCGGACACCGCATCGAGCACCGCTTCGACGGTCATGTCGCGCGTCAGCTCTTCGCGCAGCGCGGCTTGCGTGAGCCCCTGTTTTGCGAGTGTGCAGACGAAGTCCGCCTCGCTTTCAAAGCGCGACATGACCTCGGTTACGCCAGCGTCCACCATGTTGCTGCTGACCACGACACGGCGGGCTTCGTCGCTCATCAGCACACGCTGCTCGATCGCCAGCTGGCGCGCCACCACTTCGTCGACGCGTGCGCGTTGTGCATCGGACAGCGCGTCGGGCGCTTGCTGGAACAAGGCCTGCGCATGCTTGATCGTGAGGTAGCGCGACGGGGCGTGTGCAACAGCTTGGCTTGTGGTGGCGTCAGGCATCACTCGTCTCCTGAATCGCTGGTGTGACCGGGCCAAGGGTGCGCTCGCGCACCTGGAGCGTGCGGCCAGGGAACACCGGGAAATGGATGTGGTAGGCGATGTCGTCGGCGACATCGCGAATCACTTTGAGCACTTCGCCCACCGCGCCAACGGGCACCCGTACCTCGCCGTCGACAGACAGTGCTTTCAGGTTGCGCACCCGTTCCCGCGTCTCGAACTGAGATTCCGCCCAAGGGGCGCCAGCGGGGAGCAGTTCTTCCTCGCGGCAGCCGACAATCCGTTTGGCGTCCAGAAAATGGACCGAGTAGATGATCTGATCCATCAGGAAGGTGCCGACGTCGACCACATGCCCGAGGCTGCCTCGGCGCACGAGCAGATCGCCGCGGGTGGCGCCGGGAAAGGTGCCGTCGTCGCGCACGTTGCGCACGACTCGCACCACATCGCCAAGTTCGAACTGCGGGTTCATCGCGGGGCCCGCCCGATGTCGCTGAGCTGCACGGTGGAGATGCCACGGGCGCGCTTGAAGACGCGGAACACGCCTTGCGTGATCGCGTCCGAGTTCAGGTAGTCGTCGTAGGCGCGAGCGAGGCGCTCGTGCCACTGCTCGTAGACCGGCGGCTCGTCGGCACTGCGCAGGTAGTCGTGGAAGCGCTGCAGGATGTGCAGCCGGTTGATTTGCACTACCGAACGTTCGTACGGGATACCGAAGTAGGCGAGGAAGTCCTCGATCGTTTCGAGTTCGGCAAGGTCGTCGGCCAGCGTGGGGGAGGGGGCGTGCATGGTGTCCTCGCGTTCGTTCAGCAGGGCAGTGGCTTGGGGGTGGCGCTGTCAAACAGGCGCATCAGATCGTCGTCGTTGGGGGCGCGCTTGGTCGCAACAACGAACTGCCGTACCCGGCCAAGCAGGGCGTCGGCTTCCGTGTCGCCGAGCGGGTGGCCCAGGCGGGCGAAGACTGACTTCACCGCACCCTTGCCGGAATGCTTGCCAAGCACGACGCGGTGCGAGCGGCCGACCAATGCGGGGTCGAAACCCTGATAGTTGCTCGGATCCTTCAGAAGGCCGTCGACATGGATGCCGGCTTCGTGGGTGAAGACGTTGGCGCCGGTCAGGCTCTTCTGCGCGGGAATCGGTCGCCCGGATGCGGCGGCGACGCGTTCCGCGAGCACCGGAAATGCGGTCAGATCGATGCCGGTCGATATGCCGTAACACTGACCGAGGCCGAGCACGACTTCCTCCAGCGCAGCGTTGCCGGCGCGCTCACCCAAGCCGTTCACGGTGGTGTTCACATGCGTCGCGCCGGCGCGGGCAGCGGCCAGCGTGTTCGCGGTGGCCATGCCCAGGTCGTTGTGCGCATGCATCTCGATCTGCAGGCCGCAGTGGCGTTTGAGCGTGCGAATCGCCCGCCGTACGCCGAAGGGCTCCATGACGCCGAGCGTGTCGGCGAAGCGGAGCCGGATGGCACCGGCAGCCTCGGCGACCTGGGCGATGCGAACGAGAAACCCAAGGTCCGCGCGCGACGCGTCTTCCAGCCCGATCGAAACGCCCAGCCCGACGCCGCGCGCGAGTGGCACCAGACGAGCGATCTCGCCAAGCAACCATTCACGCGACCGGCCGAGTTTGCGGGCCAGGTGTTGGTCGGAGGCTGGTGCGGAGATGTCGATCAGATGCGCGCCAAGCCCTGCGCAGGCGCGCACGTCCGACTCCGTGAGCCGCGCCCACACCATCAGGCGTGCGTGCAGGCCAAGGGCCGCGATCGCGCGGATGCTGGCACGCTCGTGCTCGCCCATTGCCGGGATGCCGACTTCCATTTCCGGCACGCCGAGGGCGTCGAGCCTGCGGGCTACATCCAGCTTCTCGGCGCGACTGAATGCAACCCCTGCGGTCTGCTCGCCGTCGCGCAGGGTTGTGTCATTAACGGTGACGAATGCGGGCATCGCGGTCTCCGTTGCGTTGCGCAAATCAGGCGTAGGCGGGTTGGAACAGCTTGTCCGGGTCTTCGATTGGACCGCTCTCGTTCCAGTAGGGCGAGATCTTGCGCAACTGCGCAATGATCGGCGGCACTGCCTCGATGACGCGTTCGATCTCGTCAAGCGTGTTGTAGCGCGACAGCGAGAAGCGGATGCTGCCGTGCGCCGCGGTGTAGGGGATACCCATCGCACGCATCACATGCGAGGGTTCGAGCGAGCCCGAAGTACAGGCCGATCCGCTGGAGGCCGCGATACCCAGCTTGTTCAACAACAGCAGGATGCCTTCGCCCTCGACGAACTCGAACGCAATGTTGCTGGTGTTCGGTAGCCGGCAGTGGAGATCGCCGTTCGGGAAGGCGCGCGGCACGCGCGCGAGAATGCCTTTCTCAAGCTTGTCGCGCAGGAAGCGGACGTCCGTGTTCTCGGTCTCCATGTGTTGCATGGCGAGTTCGGCTGCCTTGCCCAGCGCGATGATGCCCGGTGCGTTTTCGGTGCCAGGGCGGCGGCTGCGTTCCTGCTGGCCACCGTGCAGCAGCGCGCGAAAACGTGTGCCGCGGCGCAGGTAGAGCACACCGATACCCTTGGGCGCATGCAGCTTGTGGCCCGATAGCGAGAGCATGTCGATCTTCGTGCGCTTCAGGTCGATCGGCAGCTTGCCGACCGCCTGTACGGCGTCGGTATGGAACTGGATACCGCGCGCGTGGGCGTACTCGGCCATCTCCTCGACCGGGAAGATCGTGCCCGTTTCGTTGTTGGCCCACATCACCGAAACGATCGCGACCCGGTCGGTCAGCAGCGCGCGGTACTCGTCCATGTCGAGGCGGCCACGACCATCCACCCGCAGCTTATGCACGACGTAGCCTTCCTTCTCGAGCCGGTCGCAGAAGGCGAGCACGGCTGGGTGTTCGACGACGGTAGTGATGACCTGGTTGCGCTCTGGCTGCGCTTTGAGCGCGGAGAGAATTGCCGTGTTGTCCGACTCGGTGCCGCCGGATGTAAAGATGATCTCCGAGTCGTGCTCGGCGCCCAGCAAGGCCTGGATCTGCGCGCGCGCCTTCTTGAGCGCAACGCCCACCTGATTGCCGAAACTGTGAATCGATGATGCGTTGCCGAACTGTTCGGTAAAGAAGGGCAGCATGGCAGCGACCACGGCGGGGTCACACGGCGTGGTGGCGTTGTTGTCGAGATAGATCGGTTTCATGTCGGGCGCTCCGTAGGGGGTCGGATTGGCTTCTTGGTGCGCTCAGCGCGCCATCTCGAGTTGGCTTGCGGGCAGCAGGCGCACGTATTCGCCCAGCTCTTCGAACAGCTTTTGCTGGATCGCCCCAAGCGTGGCGGCTTCGAGCGCGCAACCCATGCAGGCGCCTTTGAGGTTCACGTAGATGTTCTTGCCGACGATGTCGACGATCTCGATGTCGCCATGGTCGTTCTGCAGCATCGGGCGCACCGATTCGATGATTTCTTCGATCTTGCGCATGCGCTGGAGGTTGGTCATGCGCGGTTTCTCGGCAGCAACGGTGTCGATCGGTGCCGGCGCGGCGGCGGCCGGAGCTGCCTCGATTGCGCCGGCTTCGCAACGAGCGGCGACGATCGAGATCAGCACGTCCTCGATCTTCTCGTGGCACGACGCACAGGCCCCGCCAGCCTTGGTGAAGTGGGTTACCTGTTCGAGTGTCGTGAGGCCGTTCTCGCGCACCACCCGTTCGATCAGCGCCGAATCGATCGCGTAGCACTTGCAGATCAACTCGCCTTCTTCGTGGTCGTCCTTCCATGCCTCGCCGCGGTAGTTCGCAATCGCGGCTTGCAGCGCTTCGCGGCCCATCACCGAGCAGTGCATCTTTTCCGGTGGCAGCCCATCGAGAAAGGCGGCGATGTCCTGGTTGCTGACCTTGAGTGCTTCGTCCAGGGTTTTGCCCTTGACGATCTCCGTGAGCGCCGAGCTCGACGCAATCGCCGAGCCGCAGCCGAAGGTCTGGAAGCGCGCATCGCGGATGATCTCGGTTTCCGGGTCGACATCCAGCATCAGGCGAAGTGCGTCACCGCACTGGATGGAGCCGACATCACCAACCGCATTCGCTTGTTCCAGCGGGCCGGCGTTGCGTGGGTTGAAGAAGTGTTCCTTGACCTTTTCGGTGTAGTCCCACATGGCAGGCTCCTTGACGACTTTGAGGGCGCACCGCGCTGAACGGTGCTTGCAAGGTGCTACTGCAAAGCGTGTGCCAAGTGAGCTCGTCGCTCGCAAAGGCCTGTGCGGAAAGGGCTAGGGCGGGCGAGCGTGGCGCGATTGTCGGACTTGCGACAAGGCGCTGTGGGGAAGGCGCCGCAGCGGCGTGATCGGCGGTCGGGCCGCGGATGAAGCGCCACCGGCCGCAATCAATGCGGCCGGTGCGGGTGAGGCGGGGCGGGCGTCAGGCTGCCAGCGGCATCGCGCTGTGTGTGAAACAAGCCTTGGGGCAAACGCGGCTGCATGCACCGCAGCCGGTGCAGTCCATCGGGTCGGCGAGCGACATCACGGACGAGATGCTCTCGCTGTCGTCGTCATCGTCGTCTTCGGGCAGATCGTCTTCGCTCCTATCGATCAGTTCCAGCACGTCACGCGTGCAGACCTTGTAGCAGCGGCCGCAGCCGATGCACTTTTTTGCATCGAGCTCGACAGCAAATTCAGGCGTCCATGGGGTGCCGCCGCGGGTGATACCGGTAATGTCAGACATGGTGTTGCTCCTGTGATGGTGAGAAGGGGGGGTGACTCACAAGGGGTGTTCAGTACGTGCCGCGCGCAACCGGGCTTCCGCTTCGGCCCAGGCTTGGCACGCGTCGTAGGTGGATTGCGAGATGCCGGGAATCTCGTGGAACGCGGCGGGAAGTCGATCCTCGACCAGGTCATGCAGTTGGCCTGCCCATTCGGATGCGATGCGCCGCAAGCGGCGGACGTCCTTTTCCAGCGATTCGAGTGTCGGGCTGTCCATGGCAGCGCTCACAGGCCGGCCACGTCCGGGTGGCGGCCAACGAGTTCGATCGCCACGGCGAGCTGCTTGTCCGCTTCCGTCTTCATCTTCGAGAAGGAATCGAAGCCGAAGCGATGCACATCGCGCAGGCTGCGATCCAGTGCAACGAGCTTGCCCACGGTGATGATCACGCGGCCGAAGCCTTCGTGCGACAGATGCACCAGCGGCACGGCCATGTTTCCGCATTCCTTTTCGATCAGCACCGCGATGGCGTTGTAGAAGGCACGCACACGAGCGAGCGTGACTTCATCCGGATCGCCCAGCAGCGGAATTGCCGCGCGGGCTTCCTTGGTCAGCACGAAGGGTGCAAGCAGCTGCTCAACGCTCTTGCCGTCGTGCACGCCATAGCTGTCCAGCGCACGCATCTGGCGCAGCATTTCGCGCATGAAGTCGGTTTCGAAGATCGGGTCGGGCACGGTGGTAGTGGTCGTCATGATTCGGAGCTCCGCTTGTCCGAAGGGGGGAGGGGACTGCAACTGTGTATGGCGGGCTGGTTCCAGTCGTCGCCCAGGCGCGCGGTCAATACGCGCGCGGGGAGCAGGCCGGCGAACAAGCCAGTCAGGGCGCCTGCGAGGGCGGTCAGGTTGCCGTGGCCGAGTATCTGCCCGAGTACGGCGCCGACCACGCAGCCCACCGCTGGCACCAGGTAGGCAAGGGCGGCAGTCATCAGCAGGCGATGATCCTCAAGCGCGAGCGACACCTCGGCGCCGAGCACGACGCCAGGGGCGAGCGGCAGAGCGAATACGCGATCTGCGGATTCGCCCTGGCAGGCTTTACGCGCACCGCAGGCGCTGCAGGCTGCAGCGGGCTGCACGGCTACGTCCATATGCCCTGGGTGGATCGCGATGACGCGTGCAGTGCGTTCCATCATTCCTGCCAACCCTCGGCGGCCATGCGCTCGAAACGCGAATCATCGGTGTCGCGATGAATGCGGCGGTCTATCCATTGCACGCCGCCCGCATTGATCGCGTCGCGGATGCTGTTGAGCAGCGGATCGATCGATGCAGCGTTCTCGAGCCGGATCGGCTGGATGTTGGCCGCCAGCAGCTGGCGCACTGCCGAGCCGCCGACTGCCAGGCAGTAGACCGCCGCGCAGCCCTCCAGCGCCCGGATCCGCTCGCCGAGCTTGTTCTCATTGCCGTCCATGTTCTCGGGCGGGAATTCCAGCACCCCCGCCAGCCGGGCACGCTCAGCGTCTACCGTGAAGATGACGAAGCCTTCGGCGGCGCCGAAATGCTGGTCGACATGAACGCGGTCGCGGCTGGCGAATGCCACCCGCAGCGTGCCCGGCTCGGGGTCAGTGGCGGACCACGCCAGCGCGACTTTGCGAAGGGAGAGGGTGGTCTTCGCGGTCGCGGGGTCCGCCTGACCAAAAAACGGATCGGTAGGCCGGAATGTCATGGTGTTGCTCCAGGACGAGGTTGGCGATGTCGAACAGGGCTTGCCGCGCTGCGCGGTAGCCCACCCAGGGGCGGGCAAAGCCGCCCAGCCGGTCGTATTGCGGGAAGCCTGCGCGTAGCAGCGGAATACCGAGTCGCCCGGCGCACGGTGCAAGGTGCGCGCTACCAACCAGCAACTGGGCATGCTGGCTTTGTGCTCCCTGTTCAAGATCCTGCAGGTCGCCAATCTGGACGGTGGCGCAGCGCAGGCGCACGAGGGATTCGGCGCGCACCGGGGCAACGGCTGTTACGACCTCACAGCCATTGCTGGTCAAGAATTCCGTCATGCCCGCAAGCAGGTCGGGCTCCCCTGCAATGCCCACGCGGAGGAAGCCGGTCATGAAGTGACTGTCGACCATGGCATCCTGCAGTTGGGCACGTTGTCGCTCGATCCGTGCCGGGACCGTGATGCCGGAGATCTCCGCCAGCGTTTGCGTGAAACGGTCGCAGGCATCGAGCCCCATCAGGTGGTCGAATCGGAAGTCGGGCACTTCGGTGCGCAGATGCAATTCGTCGGCCGCGCGCTTGAGCGAATCGCCGATGACCAGCGTGGCGACGGAGTCGCCCATTGCGGCAATTTCTTCACGTGGCGTACCGCCGAGCGTCAGCGGTGAGTGCTCGGCTTCGATCAGGTGGCCGTCGAGTGAATCGCCAAGGTCCGGCAGCACCACGGCGCGCAGCCCGAACGCTTCGCACCAATCGCGGATCACCTCGATGTCGCCCGGCGTCAGCGCGGCCGACGCGAGCACGTTCACCTGACGGCGCCGGCGGCCCGCATGGCGGGTGTGCGGCACCAGCGTCTGGATGATCGCCTCGACCGCCAGCGCGAAACCGCTTTCCAGACTACCGATGTAGTCGGGCGTGTTCACCGGCACGATGGCCACCTGTGCGTACTGCGGGTGGCTGGCGCGGAACTCGCGCACCAGGCGGTGGATGTCGCTGCCCTGGGTTTCGGCGATGCCGGTCGTGGGCAGGCCGATCACATCCGGGTGGCTCTTCTCGCACAACGTCTTGAGGCCTTCGATGACGTTCTCGTCGGCGCTCATCACCGTGGCGATCTGGTCCATCGCCGTGGTCTGCAGCGGAATGCTCTCGCGGAAGTGGCGCACCAGAAACACCTTGCCGAAGGCGGTGCAGCCCTGTGACCCGTGCATCATCGGAATCGCCCGTTGCAAGCCGAGGAAAGCGAGGCTCGCACCGAGCGTGGAGCTTGTCTTCAGCGGATCGACCGAGAGCGGCTTGCTGCGTTTGATCACTTCGGCCATGTCAGGCTCCCACCGGCGTGCCGGCCAGCTTGCTGCGCGCCCATGGGGCTGGGCGGCGCACCGCATCCCAAACCGGGCTTTCGATGCTCAGCGCCAGCTGGCGCGCGAGTTCGAGCATGCCGCGGTATCCGGCATAACCGAATTCGCGTTCCTGGTTGATGTCGAGGAAGGGGATGCGCGCCTTCAGCGCGGTGTAAAGGTTGCGTCCGCCCGCGATGAGGATGTCGGCGCGCAGGTCCTTGTAGGCGGTGAGCAGCGCCTTGGGGCTGCCGTCGTCGATCATCACCGCGTCCTCGCCCATCAAGTCGCGAATGCGTGCCTTGTCTTCGGCGGTGGATTTCTTCGTGCCAGTGGCCACCACCTGCATCCCCAGGTCTTGCAAAGCAGAGACGATGGACCAGGACTTCACGCCGCCGGTGTAGAGCAGTACCCGTTTGCCTTGCAGGCGCGCGCGCCACGGGTCGAGTGCTGCGTTGATCCACGCCTCCTCGCGTGCGATCAGCGCCTCGGTACGCGCGTTCAGATCCGCGTCTCGCAGCAGGCCGGCAAAGGCGCGCAGCGCCTCCGAGGTGTCAGCGACACCGTAGAAGCTGCCCTCGAAGTACGGCACGCCCCAGCGCTTCTCGAGCTTGCGCGCCACGTTCAAGAGGGCTTTCGCGCACACCACCATGCTGGCTTCGGCACGATGCAGCGTCTGCACCTCGCGGTAGCGGGCGTCGCCCGACAAGGTGCCGATGATGCGCAGCCCGAGTTCGTCGAACAGCGGCGCGACATTCCAGAACTCGCCGGCGATGTTGTATTCGCCGATCAGGCTCACGTCGTGTACCCGCTGGCCCGGCACCCACGCCACCGAAACCGGCTCAGGCTCGCGCGTGCCGATCACATGATCGAGCATGGTCTCGCCGGCGATGCGGTTGCCGAGGTTCTTGCTGCCGTAGAAACCCGCCGCATCGACAGGCACCACCGGCACGCCCCAGCGCGCTTCTGCCGCTTTGCAGACCGCGGAGAGATCGTCACCGGTGAGCGCCGTGACGCAGGTGGCGTAGACAAAAACGGCCGCGGGCGCCTGCTCGTCGATCGCCTGCTTGATTGCGTGAAACAGCTTCTTCTCGCCGCGCCCCATGATCACGTCCTGCTCGCTGAGGTCGGTGGTCATGCCTGTGCGATAGAGCACCGGGCCGCTGGATCGTGTGCCGCGGTTGTCCCAGGAATTGCCCGCGCAGCCGATCGGCCCGTGCACGATGTGGGCGACGTCGGCAATCGGCAGCAGCGCGATCTGCGCGCCGTCGAAGCTGCAGCCACCGGCCGTTGCACCCGGCTTGGGGCGCGCGCAGCCGCTCTTCTCGCCGGCGTTGTGGGCGCAGGCGGGCTCATTCTGCAGGGCGGTGATCTCGGAAGCTTTCACGGTAGATGCCTGTCTGGATCGTGCAGCCTCACCTGCAAGCGCTGTGCCCGCGCCGCAAACGCCCGGTAGCGCAAGGTTTTCGGCGCCTGCCACTGGTGACGAATGCGACAAATTGTCGGCATTTGCACAGTGCGCTCCGCCCAAACGACGGCCCGCCGTGCTGGTGCGGCGATGGTCTGATCCTTGCTGAAGAGGGGGCAAAGGAGTTCGCGATGAATGCACCCGAACCAAGCCTTTCACATCTCGCCGAAGTCGTTCCGCCCCTCGAGCAGATCGTCGTCGCCTGCGCGATCGCCCAGAGTCAGCGCATCGGTGCGCAGCCGTTGATTCGGGGCCTCGACGATGCCGCTTTTGCTGCGCTTTGCGCCCGTTGCCTGCCCGGTGTGCCGCTGACAAATGGTCGCAGCGCGAGTGCCCCTTTCGATGAGTTCGACGAGCTGTTTGCGTTGCTGTGCGAACACGCCTCACCGCGCGACGAACTTTCGGTGTGGATCGCGGCGGCAATCGCGACTGCCGCGCAACGTGACGAACACCTTTGGCAGGACATGGGTTTGCCATCGCGTCGCGAGCTGTCGGCAATCCTCAATCTGCGTTTTCCGAGCCTGGCGGCACTCAACGATCGCGACATGAAGTGGAAGAAATTCTTCTACCGTCAGCTGTGCCTGCGCGCCGAGGTACCCATCTGCAAGTCGCCCAATTGCGCCGATTGCAGCGACCTTGCCGTGTGTTTCGGGCCCGAAGACTGATCCTTTCCGCTGTCTTCGCTATGATTGGCCACGTCCAGCGCCTTGGCCCGGCGCCAGAACGACAGGAGAGCAATACCGGTGATCAGATCGATTGTGGTGCTGTGCGCCGTATTTGGGGTTTGTTCGCGCTCGTGGGCGGACGAAGTGGCTGTCGCCGTTGCGGCCAATTTTTCGGCGCCGATGCGCCAGATCGCCGACGAGTTCGAGCGCGCCAGCGGCCACCATGTGCGTCTGTCTCCCGGCGCCACCGGGGCACTGTATGCGCAGATCAAGAACGGCGCCCCGTTCGACCTGCTGCTCGCGGCCGACGACGAGACACCCGCGCGCCTGGAGCGGGAAGGCAACGCGGTGGCCGCCACGCGCTATACCTACGCGATCGGCAAGTTGGTTCTCTGGAGTGCCAAGCCCGGTGTGGTGGACGACAAGGGGGGCGTACTGCGGCAGGGAAACTTCGAGCGGCTTGCGATCGCGAACCCCAAGACTGCGCCTTACGGTGAGGCCGCGACCGAGGCGCTGACCCGCCTCGGTCTCCACGCCGGATTGCAGGCGAAGCTGGTGCAGGGCAACAGCATCGCGCAGGCCTACCAGTTTGTCGCGAGCGGCAACGCCGAACTGGGCCTGCTCGCGCTGTCGCAAGTCTGGAAAGACGGCGCATTGGTAAGCGGCTCGGCCTGGATCGTGCCGGAGTCTCTCTACGCGCCAATCCGGCAGGATGCCGTCCTGCTTGCTCGTGGCGCTGACAAGCCGGCTGCGTTGGCCCTGCTTCAGTACCTGAAGGGCGACAAAGCGAGGGCGGTCATCAGGGCCTACGGGTATGGGCTTTGACCATTGCGGCGCCCATGACTGCGCTTGAATCCCAGGATTGGTCGGCGATCTGGCTGACCATCAAGCTTGCTGCAACGGTGACGCTGCTGCTGTTGCTGCTCGGGACCCCGATTGCGTGGTGGCTTGCGCATACACGATCGCGCTGGCGCAGCGTGGCGAGTGCGCTGGTCGCCATGCCTATCGTGTTGCCACCCACGGTGTTGGGTTTCTACCTGTTGCTGTTGATGGGACCCGACGGGCCGGTGGGGCGAGCAACGCAAGCGCTGGGCATCGGCCTGCTGCCATTCACGTTTGGTGGGCTCGTCGTCGCTTCCACGTTCTATTCGCTGCCATTCGTCGTGCAGCCGATCCAGAACGCCATGGAGGCCATCGGCCCGCGCCCGCTTGAAGTGGCCGCCACCTTGCGTGCCTCGCCGTGGGATGCGTTCTGGTCGGTCGTGGTGCCGCTTGCGCGACCAGGTTTTCTCGCCGGCGCTATCCTCGGCTTCGCCCATACCGTGGGCGAATTCGGTGTCGTGTTGATGATCGGCGGCAACATCCCGGGTGTGACACGCGTGGTGTCTGTGCAGATCTTCGACCATGTGGAAGCGCTCGAATATGCCCGCGCGCACTGGCTCGCTGCTGGCATGGTGGGCTTCTCGTTCATCGTGCTGCTGCTCCTCTACACCCTCAATCCGCAGGCTCGGCGCAGCTGATATGGCCACTGGCGAACAGCGGATACGCCTGCGCTTGCAGCATCGATACCCCGGTTTCGAACTCGAAGCGGATCTCGCGCTGCCCGGGCGCGGCGTAACGGTGCTATTTGGCCATTCCGGATCGGGGAAGACCACACTGTTGCGCTGCGTCGCAGGGTTGGAGCGCGCGGCCAGCGCGTACCTGTCGGTCAATGGCGAAGTCTGGCAAGACACAGAACGGTCTCACTTCTTGCCGACCTGGCGTCGTCCGATCGGTTTCGTATTCCAGGAAGCAAGCCTGTTCCCGCATCTCGATGTGCGCGGAAACCTCGCCTACGGTAGCAAGCGCACCGCGGCGACGGGTGGCGTGCTGACATTGCCAAAGGTCGCCGCCTTGCTGGGTATTGAGCATCTATTGGGCCGCGCCACCGATCGGTTGTCCGGGGGCGAGCGGCAGCGCGTCGCGATCGCGCGGGCCCTGCTTACGCAACCCCGTCTGCTGTTGATGGACGAACCGCTCTCTGCCTTGGACGCGGCACGCAAGCAGGAGATCCTGCCCTACCTCGAACGGCTGCACGACGAGCTTGAGATCCCGTTGCTCTACGTGACGCACCAGGTCGAGGAGGCCGCGCGCCTGGCAGACCATCTGGTGCTGCTCGAACAGGGCAAGGTGCTGGCTAGTGCGCCGCTGGACGAAGCGCTGTCACGGCTCGATCTGCCGCTCGCGCGGGAGCACGAAGCCGGGGTTGTAATCAGCGCTGAGGTCGTGGGCCACGATGAGCAATGGCATCTCACTCAACTGCGCTTTTCCGGTGGCGACATTGCGGTTTCGCAACGCCCGCTGAACGTGGGGCGATCGGTGCGCGTCCGTATCCTCGCCCGTGATGTCAGCATCGCATTGAGCGGGGATAACGCATCGAGCATCCAGAACCGATTCGCCTGCACTATTCGCGATATCGTTCCGGCTGACGATCCGTCGCAGTGTCTGGTCGGACTCGTCGCATCCGGCGTTCCTCTGTTCGCAAGGCTTACCCGGCGTGCTGTCAGTCAGTTAGGCCTAACGCCAGGCCTCGCGGTGTGGGCCCAGATCAAGGCCGTGGCACTGCTTGAGTGAGCGGCCGGCCGGCCGCGATGCGACCTCGGGGCTTGGCGACCGCACTGCATGGAACGAAGCGGCTCGGCCTAGCCGCCCACCGTGTCATGCCCGTTCTTCGCGCCGCATCCACAGGCATGCGGCTCGCCACCGGCGCCGCGCCCTCCGCATCCAGCGTTGTTACGAGTGGCCGACTTTTCGTGCCCGCCACAACACGCCTTTTCCGTGGCGGGCCTCCCGATCAGTCGCTTGAATGCTGCGCCAAGACCATGTGCTGCCTTGCACGGGATGCCGTGCGTAATTCGGCAGACGGTTTCGTGAAGTGATGAGGATGCGGGGTTGGGCTTGGGATCACACATGGCAGGCCTTGTTTGGGGTGTTGAGGATTTGCTCGGGCGGCTTACTCGGCGCTTGGAAATAGCGCCAGCGCTTGTCGCGCGCACTGAGTCAGCCATGCGCTGCGGCATTCATCTGAACTGCCGATCACCGGTTCGAAGTTGATGCGCTCGACCTTGTCGATGCCGCAGAAACCCCAAACACAGCGCTTCCACAAGTTGTCGAGCGGATCGCCGTAGCGTTCGAGCTCCGCTTCGCGGGGGGTGTTTGAGGTCGTGACAACCAATGCGGCGCGGGCCTTGAGTTGGCCGATAACGACGCCTTCGCCACGGTCGTTGGTACCGAAGCAGTAGGCCTCGCCCGGCCTGAGGACGCGGTCGAGCCAGCCTTTCAGAATGGCCGGCGGCTGGCCCCACCAGTTTGGGTGTACGACGACGATGCCGTCGGCCGCGAGGACCGCATCCGCGTGCTCGCGAATCAGTGGTGGCGCCACGTTGCCGCGCAGCAACTCGTCCTCGGTGAAATTGGGGTCGAAGCGCTCGGCGCAGAGGTCGCGCAGCGTAACGGTGTGGCCGACTGCGGCCAGCTCACTCGCGATGCGTTGTGCGATGCCGTGGTTGAAGCTGCCCAAATGTGGATGGGCGAGAACGATCAGGATATTCATCGGTCGCGATCCTGCGTCAGCAACACTCGATTTCGATCTGGTCGAGCAAGGCGAGCGCCGTCTCGTCGTCGTGCATCTCGAGTTGCTCCCGCAGAATGTTCAGGTGCGCATGGATCAGGAACAGCGGGTCATGCTTGGGGCCGCTTTCCGCCGCGAGCTTGCGAGCGAACAATTGCCAGAATCCGTTGGTGCGAGCGGGATCATCGATGTAAGGCCGCAGCAGGGCGACGAGCCGCTGCGCTTGGCCGCTACAGTCGAGGCCGACGAAGCTGCAGTATCGGTCGCGTGTCGGGCTGTCGGCCTGAGGCGTGCTTGCCAGTTCAGTCTTCATCGTCGGTCAGGGCAATCGCGAGGCCGCTGGCGGTATCCGTATTGCTGGTCAGTGCCGCGCAGTGCCCCGCGGTGTTGATGCCGTAGAGCGCAAACCCTTCGCCCCGCGCGAGCGGTTGCAGGCGGGAGGGAATGTCGTTGTCGCTGCAAAGCGTGAACGGCATGCCAGGGAAGGCTTCGCGTAACGCGGTATCCACGCCCGCCTGGCGTGCCTTGCCGTGAGCCAGCGCGCCGCACACCTGTTTGAGAAAGTCCGCGGTGATCATGCGTCTTCGTCCGCTCTGGCGAAGCGTTCGAGCGACGGCGGGGTGACCCCCATCACGCGGGCCAACCATGGCGGCGGACTCGCGAGGGAGGCTTGAAGGCGAACCGCACTGTCGCGTGCAGGGCCGGGCAGGGGGATCTTCACCGGATGCACGTTGGCGCGGATCACCTTGGCTGCCGCAGGGCCTCCGATCGATTGGACGTAGAGCACATCGCAATCAGCGATGAGGGCTGAGCGGGCGACGTTCTTATCCTCGGCATGATCGGCTTCGAGCGTTGAGCGCACGTCAACCAGGCGCAAATCGTCGGCTGAAACCTGGTAGATGAGGAAGCGCTCGCAGGAACCGAAATGTCCATCCAGCATTTCGCCGTTGTTCGAGGCGCATGCAAGCCGAACTGAGCGCGGCATGTCGCCATCGTTATAGGCATCTGTCCGCGGCAGTTCGCTGCCCGTCACGCCTTCGCCCCAAAGCAGTCGCACCGCTTTCTTGAGATCTTCCTTTTCGGCGACACAGATGCCACCGTCTCCGTCCATCGCCTCGCGCAAGAGCTCCACCGAACAGCCGGCGAGCTTCGTTTCCGATAACGGCAGATCGAGCTTCTCTGCAAGGGCCAGCGTCAGTTCGCGCGGGCTGACTTCCAGTGCCCTTGCGGCAAGGCCAATACGCAGCGCGGCTTCACGCGTGATCGATGTGTTCATGGCGAGCTCCGGACTTCCGAAACGAGGGCAACTGCGGCGGTGTTTGCAATTGCTGCACGACACCGCCGCCGCGGGTCACATGTAGACGATGCAAGCGTCGCCCGAGGCGCAGGTGGCCTGGCAGCGCGGGCCTTCGTCGTGGTCTTCGCATTCGTTACAGGTGTCGGCTTTGATCTTGACGATGCCGCCCTTGTCGAAGATCGAGTTGGTCGGGCAGACCTTGATGCAGTCGCCACAGCTGCTGCATTCGGCGACGATGATTTTCATTGCCATGATGGTTCTCCTTGCTATTCGACGCCGTCCACCCGACGGGCTCGCACCGAGATGGGCAGCCGTGCAGGGGCCGGGATCGGATCGATGAAGTAGACGCCCCCGTTACCGAGCCGGATTTCGCCACCCCACTTCTCAGGGGTGTCGAATTCGATCGAGGTGATTCGGTCCTCGATGTCGCGCTTGGGCAGGTAGAACGACAACCCACCATCTGGGGCCTTGCGTACCATGATGTTGGCCATGTCTTGGCTCCGGGTTCGTCGAGTCGGCGTGCCGTCGCGGAGCAAAACCGCGATCGGCACGCCGTGCTCGGCTGTGCTGGGTTCAGCGAACGATGTCGAAGTTGTAGTCGGTGTCGTTCATGAACTTGGTCTTCTCGTCCAGCCGCTCCAGTACTGCATTGGTCAGCGTGGTGACGAGGTACATGCCGCCCTCGTAACCCAGCGTGGTCATGCGGTGCAGGTGGTGGCGATCGAAGATCGGGAAGCCCAGGCGGATCAGCGGCACTTCGAACTCCGGCCCCTTGTAGAGCGTGTCGCGCTGGATCGTCTTGCCGTAGGTGCTGCCAACGATGAAGTCCGGCTTGTCGGTGAAGCACAGGCTGCGCATGTGCCACAGGTCGCAGCCCGGATACAGCTTGGCGTGCACACCGTAGGGCGAGGATTCGAGCAGCTTCTTCATCGCCTTTTCCCAACGCTTGTTGCTGTTGTTGCAGACGATGTGGGTCGGCTCGATGCCCAGTTCCAGCATCACCTTGGTGAGCCCCAGCAGGAAGTCGGGGTCGCCGAACAGCGCCATCTTCTTGCCGTGCAACCAGGCGTGCGAGTCGGTCATCATGTCGACCAGGCGACCGCGCTCCTTGAGCAGCGATTCGGGGATCGGCTTGCCGGTGACTTCGGAGACCTTCATCAGGAATTCGTCAGTCCACTCGACACCCATCGGGATGTTGAGCTTCGGCACTTCGTGGTTCCAGGTCGACTCGATGAACTTCTTGCTCTTCTCGAGCGAAGTCGGTTGCAGCATCAGTGTGGTGATCGCGTTCGGTGCGTCCTTCACCTCGTCGATCGTCGTGCCGCCGGCGTACATCTGATATTCGCCGTTGGCAGGGGTGTCGAGCACCTCTTCGGGATCACACAGGTAGGTGAAGTCGACATCCATCTCCTTGAGCATCCGCTTGATGACGCGGTAGTTGCCCAGGTAGGTCTCGAAGCCCGGAACGATGTTGATCTTCTTGTTGCTGCCAACCACCTTGCCGTCCATCGTCGCTTGCGTGAAGTAGCTGACGATGCCTTCGAACATGTTGTCCCAGCCGGTGATGTGTGAGCCGACGAAGGAGGGGGTGTTCGCGTAAGGGATCGGGAAGTCCTTCTCGACGTGGCCTTCCTTGCGCGCGTTGCCGATGAAGGCGCCGAGGTCGTCGCCGATGACTTCCGCGATACAGGTGGTGCACACCGCGATCATCTTCGCGTCGTACAGTTTGGTCGCGTTCTGCAGGCCTTCGTGCACATTCTTCTGGCCACCGAACACCGCCGCGTCTTCCGTCATCGAGTCGGCGATAAAGGCAATCGGTTCCTTGAAATGGCGGTTGAAGTAGGTGCGGAAGTAGGCCACACAGCCTTGCGAGCCGTGGATGTAGACCATGGTCTTCTCGAAGCCCATGCCGCACAGGGCGCCGCCGAGCGGCTGGCAGACCTTGGCCGGGTTGATCGTCAGCGCTTCGCGCTTGAAATTGAGATCCTGGTATTCCTGGGTGGTCGTCCAGGCAAAGGTCTCGGCGATCTTCTCTTTCGAGACGGTCTCTTCAAAGGTCTCGCGCTTGTTCTTGATGAGCTCGCGATAATCCGGCTCGTTGAAGAGCGGGAAACACGGTTTCGTATCTTCGACGGTTTGCATCTTGCATCTCCTTGCCCGGCCAACTAGCTGTGGACGCGGGCGAAGCTTGATCGGCCGTGTGGCGTTAGCCACACGTGCTCACACGGACTTTCCTTGGGGCGGGCGGCTACGCGCTGCAGACCGGAATCCGGGGCAGGGGAGCCCCCCGGATTCCGCAGTACGGCAAGCGCGTAGGCTCAGGCGGCCTTGAGATCGTCGGCGCTGGTTTCTTCCTTGAGCCAAGGCGCCTTGAGCATTCCCCAGCAGGGGTTATTCACGGTCATGTCCATATCGCGGGCAAAGACCGCGAAACCATCGAAACCGTGATAGGGGCCGGAGTAGTCCCACGAGTGCAGCTGGCGGAAAGGCACGCCCATCTTGTGGAAGGCGTACTTCTCCTTGATGCCGGAGCCGATCAGATCGGGCTTGAGCTTGCGGACGAACTCTTCGAACTCGTAGCCGGTCACGTCGTCGTAGATGAGCGTGGCGTCCTTCATCTCTTTCATCGTGCGGTCGTAGTCATCGTTGTGCGCGAACTCGTAACCGGCGCCGATCACCTCCATGCCCAGGTCTTCATAGGCACCGATGGTGTGGCGCGGACGCAGGCCGCCGACGTACAGCATCACCTTCTTGCCCTGGAGGCGCGGCTTGTACTTCGCGATGATCGCGTTCATCGCCGGCGTGTACTTGGCGATGACGCGCTCGGCGCCTTCCTTGATCGTGTCGTCAAAGTGCGAAGCGATGTCGCGCAGACTCTCGGCGATCTTGCTCGGGCCGAAGAAGTTGTATTCGAGCCAGGGGATCGCGTACTTCTCTTCCATGTGCCGCGCGATGTAGTTCATCGAGCGGTAGCAGTGGAGCAGGTTCAGCTTCACCTTCGGCGTGTTTTCCATTTCCGCCAGGGTGCCGTCACCCGACCACTGGGCGACGACCCGCAGGCCCATCTCTTCAAGCAGGATGCGCGAGGCCCATGCGTCGCCGCCGATGTTGTAGTCACCCAGGATCGCAACGTCGTAAGGCGTGCTCTCGAACGCCTGATCGTCGCGGTTAGAGATGATCCAGTCCCGCACCGCGTCGTTCGCAATGTGGTGCCCCAGCGATTGCGATACACCGCGGAAACCTTCGCAGCGCACCGGGATGATCGTCTTGCCGATCTCGGCCGCCTTCTTCTTCGACACTGCCTCGATGTCGTCACCGATCAGGCCGACCGGGCATTCGGACTGCACCGAGATGCCCTTCGACAGCGGGAAGAGGCCCTCGAGTTCATCGATCAGCTTGGCGAGTTTCTTGTCGCCGCCGAAGACGATGTCCTTCTCCTGGAAGTCGGAGGTGAAGTTGATGTCGCAGAAGGCATCCACGCCCGAGGTGCCGGCGTAGTAGTTGCGGCGGCCGCCGCGCGAGTAGGCGCCACAGCCCACCGGGCCGTGCGAGATGTCGATGATGTCCTTGATCGGGCCCCAGACCACACCTTTCGAGCCAGCGTAGGCGCAGCCGCGCTGCGTCATCACGCCCGGCACCGACTTTCGGTTCGACGTGATGCACTTCTTCGATTGCTCGATGGTCTTGTCGTTCACCATCAAGTGTTTGGCGCGGTCCTTCTTGGCCTTCTCGGGGTAGACCTCAAGCACCTCTTCAATGAGGGCCTGGGCCGCTTCTCGGGTCAGTTCAGTCATTACGTTCTCCCTGCGCCGGCCCCTAGCCGGACACGGCGCACTGGTTCAATCGCTGGATCGTGAAGTGGCTGAATCAGACTGCGAGTTCGGCGGCAGTCTTGCCGACGATCTTCTCGTCTTCCACTTCCATGATCCCGAACTCCATCAGCAGTTCTTCCAGCTCTTCCATTTCGAGCGGATTGGGGATCACGAACTTCTTGTTCTCGACGATCTTGCGTGCGAGTTCGCGGTACTCGTCGGCCTGCTTGGCGGTCGGGTCGTATTCGATGACCGTCATGCGGCGGATCTCTGCGTGCTGCACAACGTTGTCGCGCGGCACGAAATGGATCATCTGGGTGCCGATCTTCTCGGCCAGCGCGATGATCAGTTCGTCTTCGCGGTCGGTCTTGCGGCTGTTGCAGATCAGGCCTGCAAGGCGAACGCCGCCCGAGTTGGCGTACTTCACGATGCCCTTCGAGATGTTGTTGGCGGCGTACATCGCCATCATCTCGCCCGACACGACAATGTAGATTTCCTGCGCCTTGCCTTCGCGGATCGGCATCGCGAAACCGCCACACACCACGTCGCCCAGAACGTCGTAGAACACGAAGTCGAGGTCGTCGGAGTAAGCACCTTCTTCTTCGAGGAAGTTGATCGCGGTGATCACGCCACGGCCGGCACAACCGACGCCCGGTTCCGGGCCACCGGACTCGGCGCATTTGATGCCCTTGAAGCCGATCTGCAGCACGTCTTCCAGTTCGAGGTCTTCGACAGACCCGGCGTCAGCGGCCAGTTGCATCACGGTGTTCTGCATCTTGGCGTGCAGGATCAGGCGGGTGGAGTCGGCTTTCGGATCACAGCCGACGATCATCACCTTCTTGCCGGCCTCGGCCAGAGCGGCGACGAGGTTCTGCGTGGTGGTCGACTTGCCGATGCCGCCCTTGCCGTAAATCGCGCATTGACGAAGCTTTGCCATGGTGCTTCTCCTTGAGGGAAACGTTTTTCGGGTCAGGCACATGAGTTGCGTGAAATCGGGCAATCACCGCACTGACGTCTCGCACTCAAAATCGCAATGCGCGTGCCAGACCCGTCGAAATAGATTCAAGCGTTTGAAAAACAAGGAGAAAACGTGGTTGACGGTGCTACGAATGGCAGTGCGGCATGCGACAAAGCGCTGGCACTGTGTAGGGATGGCGACAAGGCTTGCGACAATCCGACGCTGCCGCCCTGGGCGCGCCTATCGATCAACCGCTGCAATCTGCCAGCGGTAATCCTGGGGAGCTACACCTATCAGCAGCATCCCTCTGCACTGGTGCTCGACGGCGTGCTGGAGTTGCACCGCGACTTCTTTGCGCTGCTCGATGCAGAACCCGCAGAGGATGTTCGCCTGCAGCTTTTCTACGACTACATGAGCGTGAGTTTCAGGCTCGATGCGCTGGAAGACGCAGGCTATTCGCAAGGCGTATCGAAGCGGCGCGGCAGGCTCAATTACCTGAAGCTGATCCGCGGCTGGCACTTCAACTCCGACAGCGTTGAGGGCGCTGTGCTCAAGGCGTGGGTCGAGTCCCGCTTCGGACTTTTGCCGCGTCATCATCGCGCGCCGATTCGCGATTTCTCCGGCGAACCTTATCGCCTGTACCTGGAACAGCGCGCAACCGGGCTGTACAACACCAATGCGCTCGAGGCGCAGTTGGACCTCGTCTACACCTGGACGCAGTACGAACTCAAACGGCGCTTTCCGGATACGAGCCATTTCACGCTATTCCGCGGCCTCAATCGCTGGGAAGCACATGAGATTCTTGGTGAGCACGACGGCCAGTCGCTCGTGCTGCTCAACAACGTCAATTCCTTCACCTTCCAGCGCGAACGCGCCGAGGAGTTCGGCGATAGCGTGATCCAGACCGCAGTGCCGATTCCCCGCATTTTCTGTGTCGCACGCCTCATGGCTGCGCGCCTGCAGGGCGAGGACGAGGTGCTGGCGATCGGCGGTGTTTACGGCGTGGGTGATTCGGGGGTGCCAGTCCGCCAGTCAGTTGCGGATCGAACGGGGGCACGCAAACGGTCATGAGCGCCGATTGCCAACGCGCCCAATCCAATTGCGACGGCCAGCCCGCAACGGCTCGTGGCCTCACGCGTAGATCAGCGGACGTGTTTCCAGGGCAGTGCGGATGTTCCTTTCGGCACCGCGCTCGAACACTTTCAATTCACCCGGCGCAAACGCCTGCCAGTTTTCGCCACGCGTCAGGGGCTGGGTCGCGATCACGCTGATGCGGTCGTCCAGATGGTTGTGCCGCGCCAGATCAATCTGTTGTGCGCAGTCGATCAGTTCCACCTGCGCGAAGGGGTAGCGGCGCTCGACATGGAATAGCTGCGTCGCGCAGCGGGCATAGAGCCGGTTGCCGTCGCTCAGCAGGAAGTTGAAGCTGCCATGCTGCGCGAGCCGGTCCGCCGCGGCGCTTATCGCAGCATCCAGCACATCGTCGGGTGGTCGACGCAGACCAAAGTGATCGACCAATTGGTTCAGCAGCAGGCAGAACGCGCGCTCGCTATCGGTCTCGCCTATCGGCTGGAAAAGTCCGTGGGACCAAGGCAGCGCTGAGCCTAGATCGCCGTTGTGCGCAAACAACCAGCTACGCCCCCACAGCTCGCGGCGGAAGGGGTGACAGTTGCGCTCGGCAATACCGCCACGCGTGGCCTTGCGTACATGCACGATGAAGTTGCGCGAACGGATCTGCTGCTCGCGGATGCGAAGTGCGAGCCCTGAATGTGCCGCCGCGCGGGCTTCGCGCAGCATGCGGGCATGCTCGCCCTGGTAGTAGCCGATGCCCCAGCCGTCGGCATGCTGATCGGTTTCGCCGCCGCGCAGCAGGAAGCCCTGAAGCGCGAAGGCCGCGGAGACGGGTTTGCGCGCACTTACTCCGAGCAACTGGCACATGCTGGGTCAGCCCTTGCGCGGTTCAATCACGCTGTAACCATGCCGTTCAAGCAGCGCGATCGCCTGGGCGATGCGCTGAGCGCGCCGCCGCTCGCGCTGCGAGTGGCAGTCGTCGTGTTGCCAGTGCCCCACGGCCTGGCCGGCTTCGAGCAACCACTGCCGGATGCCGGCGATGCTCTTCGGGCCCAGGCCCTGTGTATGGCGGATCACGTGGTAGTCGAGCTGGGCCACCTCCAGCGGCGTGAAGCTGTGCTTGCCCAGGGCCGCACGGATGGCGTTGATCTGTCGGGTCGTGAGTGCGGCACTCATGGGTTTCAGGCAGCTTGCGCCAGCTGCATTCGACGCAGCTCGGCGTCGAGCTGGGTGCGTGAGCGCTGACAGAACACGATCGGCACGCCCTGCGCCTGGGCGCCCGTGCGGATGCGGCTGGCCATCATGTGGTTGATCTGGTCAACCACTACCACCACCAGGCGGGTGCTGGGCGGCAGGCGGTGGTGCAGGTCGCCCGGCTTGCGCCCGCTCCAGTGGCGCACATCGGGGTAACCCGCGGCCGCGAGGCTGCGGGCCAGCGGGGCGACCCGGTCGCCGCCGACGATGAGTGCAGTCATCTTGCTTCTCCGGCGATTGAGGTGACATCAATCTACGGCGCTCGCCTTGGCCGCCCAACCAAGGAATTCTGAAGTGCTTATGCGCGATGGCCGCATTGCCGTGGGCATGGCCATCCGCTCGAATCCGCCTGAGCGCTTACGCGCGAATCTGCATATGGAATTGAGTTTTTATTGTTTAGCCTTCCAAGGCTGCACCCATAGACTCGGTGCTCCCCGATACGGAGCGTCCGTTCATGAAGATCCGATACGAGCGCGCAGCAAGCGCGCCATCTGCAGCTGAACAGCCGTGGAGCCGGCCATGAGTGCCGCCCGCCGCGTGCTGCCCGGCTTTGGCCTGTCGCTGGGCTACACCTTGTTCTACCTGTCGGTGATCGTGCTGATCCCGCTCTTTGCGGTGTTTGCCAAATCGGCCACGCTCACGCTCACCCAGTTCTGGGAAGCGACCACCGCGCCCCGCGTGCTCGCTTCGTATCGGCTGACCTTCGGCGCCTCGCTGCTGGCGGCCACGATCAACACCATTTTCGGATTCCTGCTCGCCTGGGCGCTGGTGCGCTATCGCTTCCCCGGCAAGCGCATCGTCGATGCGCTGGTCGATCTTCCCTTCGCGCTGCCGACCGCGGTGGCGGGTATCGCGCTCGCAACGATCTATTCGCCCAAGGGCTGGGTCGGTGCCTTGCTGGCGCCCTACGACATCAAGATCGCCTACACCCCCTTGGGTGTGCTGCTGGCACTCACCTTCATCGGTTTGCCCTTCGTCGTGCGCACCGTGCAACCGGTGCTGGAAGACCTGGAGACCGAGATCGAAGAGGCGGCCACTTCGCTGGGCGCACAGCGCTGGCAGGTGTTCCGCAAGGTGCTGCTGCCGTTGCTGCTGCCGGCACTCCTGACCGGTTTCGCGCTGGCCTTTGCGCGCGCGGTGGGTGAATACGGCTCGGTGATCTTCATCGCCGGCAACATTCCGCTGGTCTCCGAGATCACGCCGCTGATGATCATCACCAAGCTTGAGCAGTACGACTATGCCGGGGCCACTGCGATCGCCGCGGTGATGCTGGTGGTGTCGTTTGCGCTGCTGTTCCTGATCAACAACCTGCACGCCTGGAGCGCGCGCCGCATCGGGAGGAGTGCTTGATGTACCCCCACGCACGCTTACGCGCGCTGCCCCCCGAGGGGGCGCCCACCTCCCTTGGGGCGGCCCGGCGGGAGGTGAGCTGATGAGCACGGTCACACTCAATCTGCACGCTGCACCGCGGCACTATGAGGACAACCCGGCAACGCGCGAGTCCGCCTGGGTGAAGTGGACGATCATCGCCGTCTCGCTGCTGTTCTTCTCGCTCTTCCTGCTGCTGCCCTTGGCCACCGTGTTCGTCGAGGGGCTCAAGAAAGGCTGGGATGCTTATCTGGCCGCACTGGTGGAGCCCGATGCGCTATCGGCCGTAACGCTCACTTTGCTCGCGGCCGCGATTGCGGTGCCCCTGAACCTGGTGTTCGGCGTCGCCGCCGCATGGGCGATCGCGCGCTTCGAGTTCCGCGGCAAGCAGTTCCTGATCACGCTGATCGACCTGCCGTTCTCGGTGTCGCCGGTGATCGCAGGCCTGATCTACGTGCTGATCTTCAGCACCCATGGCTGGTTCGGCACCTGGTTTGCCGATCACAACATCAAGATCATCTTCGCGGTGCCGGGCATCGTGCTCGCGACCATCTTCGTTACCTTCCCGTTCGTCGCGCGCGAACTGATTCCGCTGATGCAGGCGCAGGGCAGGGAAGAGGAGGAGGCCGCGATCGTGCTTGGCGCATCGGGCTGGCAGACCTTCTGGCATGTCACGCTGCCCAACATCAAGTGGGGCCTGATCTACGGCGTGGTGCTGTGCAACGCCCGCGCGATGGGCGAGTTCGGCGCGGTGTCGGTGGTGTCGGGCCATATCCGTGGCTACACCAACACGCTGCCGCTGCATATCGAGATTCTCTACAACGAGTACCAGCTCTCCGCGGCCTTCGCGGTGGCATCCCTGCTTGCGATGCTGGCGCTGGTCACCCTCGTCATCAAATCCTGGGTTGAATGGCAAGCCGCACGGGCGGCGAGCGACGACCTGCGTCCGGAGTAAGTGCAATGAGCATCCAGGTTGAAGGCATCCAGAAACGCTTCGGCAACTTCGTTGCGCTCGACGATGTGTCGCTTGAATTCCCGACCGGCGAACTGGTCGCGCTGCTGGGCCCGTCCGGTTGTGGCAAGACCACGCTGCTGCGCGTGATCGCAGGGCTGGAATCGGCCGACGCGGGCCGCGTGCTGCTCGAAGGCGAAGACGCTTCCGACACCCATGTGCGCGAGCGCAACGTCGGCTTCGTATTCCAGCACTACGCGCTGTTCCGGCACATGACGGTGTTCAACAACGTGGCCTTCGGGCTGCGCGTGAAGCCGCGCAAGGAACGCCCGAGCGAAGCGGTGATCGCGAAGAAGGTGAAGCAGTTGCTCGAACTCGTGCAGCTTGACTGGCTCGCCGATCGCTTTCCGTCGCAGCTCTCTGGCGGCCAGCGCCAGCGCATCGCGCTGGCCCGTGCGCTGGCGGTCGAGCCGCGCGTGCTGCTGCTCGACGAACCCTTCGGCGCGCTCGACGCCAAGGTGCGCAAGGAACTGCGCCGCTGGCTGCGCCGCCTGCACGACGAGATCCACGTCACCAGCATCTTCGTGACGCATGATCAGGAAGAGGCGCTGGAAGTGGCCGACCGTGTGGTGCTGATGAATCACGGCAAGGTCGAGCAGGTCGGCACGCCCGACGAGGTCTACGATGCGCCGAAGACGCCGTTCGTGTACGGCTTCCTCGGTGCGGTAAATCTCTTCCACGGCCGCGTCGACGGCAGTCATGTCTCGTTGGGTGGCCATGCGCATCCGCATGGCAGCAGCGAGCTTCCGCATGGCGAGGAGGTCGTTGCCTTCGCGCGTCCGCATGAACTCGATATTCTTGTTGGGGAAGGGCACACGCAAGGCATCGGTGCCACCGTCACACGTATCCTCGGCTTTGGCGCCAACGCGCGGATCGAATTGCAGGGCGAAGCACAGCCCGGTGTGCCGGAGCAGGTCGAGGTGGAACTCTCGCGCACACGGGTGCGCGAACTGGGCCTGATCGAAGGATCCCGCGTGCGTGTCGTACCCTCTCAGCTGGCTGTCTTCTCGCGCCCCGCAGCGGGCGCACTTGCTACCGGAACTGCATCATGAACTTTCAGCAACTTCGCATCATCCGCGAGGCGGTGCGCCAGAACTTCAACCTGACCGAGGTGGCCAGTGCGTTGTTCACCTCGCAGTCTGGCGTCAGCAAACACATCAAGGATCTGGAAGACGAACTCGGCGTCGAGCTCTTCATCCGCCGTGGCAAGCGCCTTCTCGGGCTGACCGAACCGGGCAAGGAACTGGTCGAGATCGTTGAACGGATGCTGCTCGATGCGCGCAACATCAAGCGCCTGGCGCAGCAATTCAGCCAGCGCGACGAGGGCAAACTGGTGATCGCGACGACTCACACCCAGGCGCGCTACGTGCTGCCGCCGGTGGTGACGCGCTTCAAGCAGGCCTTTCCGAAAGTGCATCTGGAACTGCACCAGGGCAGCCCGGCGGAAATCGTGGCGCTGCTGCAAGCGGGCGATGCCGACATCGGCATCGCGACCGAGGCGCTCGATGGCGCCCCGGATATCGCCAGCTTCGAATACCACCGTTGGCATCACGCTGTGATCGTGCAGCAGGGCCATCCGCTCACCGCGGTGACGCCGGTAACGCTCGAGGCGGTGGCGGACTACCCGATCATCACCTATCACGAGGGATACACCGGTCGTGCGCGTATCGACCAGACCTTTGCCAGTCAGGGCTTGGCGCCGGACATCGTGATGTCGGCGCTCGATTCCGATGTGATCAAGACCTATGTCGAACTCGGACTTGGCATCGGTATCGTCGCATCGGTGGCGTTCAATCCCGAACGCGACACCTCGCTTTGCAAGCTCGATTCGGCAGCGCTGTTTGCAGAGAACGTGACGCGCATTGCGATCCGCCGCGGCCACTACCTGCGCGGCTACGCTTATCGCTTCATCGAATTCTGCTCGCCGCGACTTGAAGAGGCGGTGGTGCGACAATCGATCAACCCCGAGCGCGATAGCGACGAGTGATCGGGCAGCCCCTGCCGATGCAGGATGCGTCGAATGGCTGCGACTCGCACTAAACTTGCGCCTCTCTCCAACCCCCTTCGACAGGAGTCAGACATGTCCAACTGGTTTGCCGACAATTCCTTGTCCATCGGCCGCACGCCGCTGGTCAGACTCAACCGGGTACTCGACGGCGCCCAAGCTACCGTGCTCGCGAAAATCGAAGGGCGCAATCCGGCTTACTCGGTGAAATGCCGCATCGGCGCTGCCCTGATCTGGGATGCCGAGAAGCGCGGCTTGCTCGGGCCGGGTAAGGAACTGGTGGAGCCCACCAGCGGCAATACCGGCATCGCGCTGGCCTTCGTTGCCGCCGCGCGCGGCATTCCGCTGACGCTGACGATGCCGGAGACGATGAGCATCGAACGGCGCAAGCTGCTCCTCGCCTACGGCGCAAAGCTCGTCCTCACCGAAGGCGCAAAGGGCATGAGCGGTGCGATCGCCAAGGCCGAGGAAATCGCCGCATCCGATTCGAAGTATGTGCTGTTGCAACAGTTCAAGAATCCGGCCAACCCGGCGATTCACGAAGCGACGACCGGCCCCGAAATCTGGGAAGACACCGATGGCGCGATCGACATCTTCGTCGGCGGTGTGGGTACCGGCGGCACGATTACCGGTGTGACGCGCTACATCAAGAACACCAAAGGCAAGGCGATCCAATCGGTGGCGGTGGAGCCGACGGCGAGCCCGGTGCTGACGCAGACGCGCAACGGCGAGGCGCCCAAGCCGGGGCCGCACAAGATTCAAGGCATCGGGGCCGGGTTCGTGCCGCAGGTGCTCGATCTGTCCCTGATCGATGCGATCGAGCAGGTCAGCAATCAAGAGGCGGTGGAATACGCGCGACGCTTGGCGAAGGAGGAGGGTATCCTCGCTGGTATTTCGTGCGGCGCGGCGACTGCAGTAGCCGTGAGGCTCGCGAAGAAGCCGGAAAATGCCGGCAAGACGATCGTCGTCGTGTTGCCGGATTCGGGCGAACGTTACCTCAGCTCGATCCTCTTCGACGGCATGTTCGACGCCTCGGGCATGCCGCTCTGAACGGGCGTAACCGATTCGAGCAAGGGGCAGGCGTCAGCCTGCCCTTTTTCGTTCAACTCAAACCGCTGCAACGAGCCGGTTCGGCAGCGCGATCTTGCCGTCGGTGCTGAACTGGTAGTCGCGGAACACGTGTTCGGCTGACAGGGCCTGATAGGAACCGTCCGGCAGGCGGTGGGTCGTGTCCTTGAGGCGATAGACGTAGTGGCCGCAGGTCCAGCAGTCGAAGTTATGCATCTGGGTGCACAGGCAGGTCTTGTCCATCACCTTGACCTTGCGCGCATCCGGATTGGCGGCAACTTCGCGATTGTAGGAGTTGATGTAGGCGCAGTTGCCGGAACCGTCGAGCAGGTACCCATAGGCTTCGCAGTTCGGCCGGATGCCATCGCCGATCGCCGGGCTGCTCTTGAGCATGCGCATCGGATAGCCGGTCGGCGAGACACCGTTCACCTCGACGTCTGCTTCGTCGGCAGTGAAGTAGTGCTGCCGGACTTTCTCCGGCAAGCCGCATTCGGTGGTGACCGTGAAGCGCGTTGCCACCTGTACGGCGGCGGCGCCGTTCTCAAGAAAGCCCACTGCGTCGGTGCCGGTGAAGATACCGCCGGCCGCGATGACCGGGATGTCGAGTTCTTCCGCCTTCAACCAGGCAACGATCTCGGCGACGATGGTCGCGAGGTCGAAGTTCTGCCATTCGTTGAGGCCAAAACCAAGGTGCCCGCCCGCCAGCGGACCTTCGACCACGATGTAGTCGGGCGCGCGATTGAGTCGTGCGTTCTTGCGCAGGAAAAGCTGTAGCGCGCGCAGCGACGAGACGATGATGCCGAGCTTGGCGTCGCGGAAGCGCGGGTGATCTTCGATCAGCGCGAACGAGCCCAGGTGCAGGCCGGCCGACAGCGTGATGCCGTCGATCCCGGCATCCAGCGCCGAGGCAAGGCGCACGCGCAGCGTATCGCGCGCGGCGTTCATCGTCAGCTTCTCCATGCAGTTGATGAAGATCATGCCGTCGCCGCGCTTGGCGTCCATCGTCGAACCGACATGCAGGCGGGTGGCCTCGGCCAACTGCGCGAGGTTGAACTGGACCGCCGACTTGTCCGAATTGGCGACGTTGTACTTGTAGAACTGCAGTTTGTCGCGGGTGAACTTGGTGTTGAAACGACGGTCCGAGACCGTCTGCACCATCGCGTCGGAAATGTGGCCCACGCCGCCGAGCCGCGCCGCTTCGAGCGCAAGTTCGGCCGAGGAAATGTCGACGCCCATGCCACCGATCATGATGGGCACCAGTTCGCGCGTGCCGAACTTGAGGCGGAAATCATCTACACACTTCATGAGCATCTCTCTGTGGCGCCATGCCTGCAGCGCGGTAATCCCGCACCTGGAATGGTCTGGGTTCTGGATCTTGCGCCGGCAGTGGAAGGGTGATCAAAGGGCGGCGTTGGGAGGGCGCCGGAATCGTTCTTTTCCCGCCTCGCGGCGCAGGGCCCGTCATTGTAGGGCCTTAATCTGAAGCGGGTGCCTTGACGGCCGAGGCAGGTTTTGTGCGGCATACGGCTCCGTACGCTGGCGCGAGACCGCGTTTGCTGCGTACGGCCTGCACTTTCGCGGCTGAATGTTTCAAGTCAATGGCAGTTTCGAGGCAAGTCGGAGAATTGGCTGTCTAAGCGGCGTGCTGCGCTACCCGCGTACCTGCGACCGCGCCAACGCGCGGCTTCGCCCGACCATGGCCTGATAGAGTCAACGACGTTCTGCTTTCAAGGCCCGCTGATGATCCCGCCCTCCATCCACACGACAGAAATCGCAAGCCGCGAGGCGGGTGACCCGACGCTGCCGGGTGTTGATCGGGACCTGAACAGTTCAGTCGACTTCCCGGTGATCGGAATCGGCTGTTCGGCGGGTGGGCTGGATGCGCTGGAGCGCTTCTTCGCCCATGTGCCGGTCGCTGCTGGCATTGCCTATGTGGTTGTGCAGCATCTGGCTCCGAAGTATCCGAGCAGCCTGGCGGCGCTGTTGCAGCGCGCGACCTCTTTGCCGGTATGCGAAGCGAGCGAAGGGATGCCGCTTCAAGCCGATCGGGTCTACGTGATTCCCCCGAACAAGGATCTTTCGTTGGCGGAGGGCGCACTGCACCTGATCGCGCCGGGCGAGCAACGTGGCATGCGGCTGCCCATTGACTTCTTCATGCACGCACTGGCGAAGGTCTGCGAGGCACGCGCGGTGGGCGTCATTCTTTCCGGCATGGGTTCCGACGGCGTTGCCGGCATGCGGGCGATCAAGGCGAATGGGGGTTTCACGCTCGCTCAGGAGCCCTCGAGTGCGCAGGCAGACAGCATGCCGCGCTGCGCGATCGAAGCCGGTGTCGTGGATATTGTCGCAGTGGCGGAAGCGCTGCCTGAGCGCATCCTTGGTCACTTGCGCAGTCCGCTCCGGGCCGCGTCGACGGCGGGCCCAGAGGCGCTTGATGCGAATGCCGGACGCGCACCGGCGACAAGCGGTGCGGGCAAGCCGCTCAACGATCTCGAACGCATCCTCGCCATGCTGCGCGAGCGCACTGGCAATGATTTCTCGTTGTACAAGACCAATACGCTTGTACGACGAATGGAGCGGCGCATCGCCCTGCACAAGCTCGGCGATATGGGCGATTACGTGCGCTATCTGCTCGCCAATCCGAGCGAGCTCGATCTGCTGTTCCGCGAACTGTTGATCGGGGTAACCAACTTCTTTCGGGATGCGCATGTGTGGGGCACCGTGCGCGACGAAGCGATTCCGGCCCTGCTGTCCGCCGTGCCCGACGGAAGGACGCTGCGGGCCTGGGTGCCTGCCTGCTCAACCGGCGAGGAAGCCTATTCCCTCGCGATGGTCTTCAAGGAAGCGCTGGACGCGCTGCGGCCCGCCGCCCGTTTCGATCTGCAGATCTTCGCGACCGATCTCGATGCCGATGCGATCGAGACGGCGCGCCGCGGCGTCTATCCGGCAAGCATTGCGGCTGACGTATCGGCGGAACGCCTCGCGCGGCACTTCTCAGTGGAGGGCGACGGTTACCGGATTCGCAAGGACATCCGGGAAATGGTGGTGTTTGCGCCGCAGAACGTCATCTCCGATCCGCCGTTCACTAGACTCGACATCCTTTGCTGTCGGAACCTGCTGATCTATTTCCGGCCGCGCTTGCAACAGAAGCTTTTGCTGTTGTTTCACTACGCGCTCAACCGCGGCGGCGTTCTGGTTCTTGGCAGCGCCGAGACCCTCGGTGCGCATGGCGGTCTGTTCAAGCCGGCGAACCGGGTGGCGCGCGTATTTCATCGGCTGGACCAGAGCTTGCCGATTTCGGAACTGGAATTTCCTCGACGCGCGTCGCGCGAGACAACGGTGGACAGCGATATGCCAAAGAATGAACGTGCCGAAGACATGGGCCAACTTACGGACTCGTTTATCCAGCAGAACTTCGCGCCGGCTGCGGTGCTGGTGAATGGTGATGGCGACATCCTGTATATCAGCGGGCGCACCGGCAAATACCTGGAGCCCGCGGCGGGCAAGGTCAACATCAACCTCCACGCGATGGCGCGTGAAGGCCTGCGCGAGGCGCTGACCGGGGTCATCGCCAAGGTGCTGCGCGACCACCAGTCGGTCACGCTGCATGGGGTGGAGGTAAGCACCCACGCCGGCCCGCAATTGGTGAACGTGACCGTTCAGCCGCTTGCAAAACCTGAGCCGCTCAATGGCCGGGTGCTGGTTGTCTTTCAGGACGCGCCTGCCCCTGTCGTAAACAAGGGCCGGCGCAAGACCACGACTAGCGCAACCCACGACGCCTTGCTGCAAGAGCTCGAGCAGGTGCGTGCCGCCATGAAGCTGACGCAGGAAGAGATGCAGACCTCGATGGAGGAACTGAAGTCGAGCAACGAGGAACTGCAGTCGACGAATGAGGAACTGCAATCGACCAATGAAGAGCTGACCACCTCAAAGGAAGAGATGCAGTCGCTCAACGAGGAACTCCAGACGGTGAACTCTGAGCTTAACGCCAAGATCAATGACCTGACTTCGGTCAAGAACGATATGGCGAACCTGCTCAACAGCACGGAAATCGCCACGATCTTCCTCGATAGCGAAATGCGGCTACGCCGATTCACCTCGCATGCGACCAACCTCTTCAAGCTGATTCCGAGCGATATCGGCCGCCCCCTGACGCATGTGGTGACCGATCTGGACTATCCTGAACTGAAGGAAGACGCTGAAGAAGTGCTGCGCACGCTGGTTTTCCAGGAGCGCCAGGCCGGCGCGCGCGATGGACGCTGGTACCGGATCAGGATCATGCCGTACCGTACGCAGGACAACATCATCGACGGGGTTGTCATCACCTTCATCGATATCAGCGAAATCAGGAAGCTCGAAGCTGAACTCAAAATTTACAGACCCCTGCCGTAGTTCGGTTGGGGAGGGGGCATGGTGACAGGGAACGTCGGCCGTAACGCCGTCGAGTTACGCCAGGAGGCGGAGCGCAAGCTTGCCGCCCGGCGCCTGCTATTGCCTGATGACGAGCCTTCATCGCTACGGCTGGTGCATGAACTGCAGGTGCACCAGATCGAGCTCGAGATGCAGAACGAAGAGCTCGTTCACGTCCAGAGCGAACTTGAACACGCCCTCAAACGTTACGAGCAGCTCTACGAGAACGCGCCGGTGGGTTACCTGACGCTGTCGGCAGACGGCATCATCGGAGCACTCAACCTCACCGCTGCGACCATGTTTGGAGCTGAGCGCGCCGTGCTCGTAGGGCGCCGCTTCGATGCGCTGGTCAGCGATGGCGATCTGCCGCTTTGGCGCGCCGCGATGGCGTCCATGCTGCGCAAGGAATGCGGTGGGCGGCAGCACGTCGACCTTGCTCTGCGCCAGAGCGATGGCGAACTGATCCATGCGCAGGTCGACTTTGTCCGTATCGCCGGCCAAGCGCCGGATGCGGCGATTCTCGTGACGCTAACCGATATCGGCGAACGCAAGCGCGCCGAGGCGCGGATGCGGCTTTCGGCGAGCGTCTTTGCGCACAGCTACGACGGCATCATGATCGTGGATCTGGAGGGGCGGATCGTCGACACCAACCCGGCCTTCACCCGGATTACCGGCTACACCCGCGACGAGGTGGTGGGGCAGAACCCGCGCATTCTCGCTTCAGGACGCCATGGCACGGACTTCTATGCCGGAATGTGGGCCTCGCTGCACGAGCGCGACTTCTGGCAGGGCGAAATCTGGAACCGCCGCAAGACTGGCGAGACCTACGCCGAAAAGCTGGCGATTTCCGCGATCCGCGATGATGAGGGCAAGCTGCAGCAGTACGTCGGCATCTCGTCTGACATAACGTCCAGCAAGCTGCACGAGGCCGAACTCGATCGCATCGCGCACTTCGATTCCCTCACCGGCGTACCCAACCGACGCCTGCTGGCAGACCGCCTTGAGCGCGCCATTGCGCACGCGAGGCGGGCGGGCAAGCTGCTGGCGGTGTGCTATCTCGATCTGGATGGTTTCAAGCCGGTGAACGATCTGCACGGCCACGCGGTGGGCGATGAGTTGCTGGTGGAGATCACGCGGCGCCTGCAGGGGCAACTGCGCGGTGACGATACGATCGCCCGTATCGGCGGCGATGAATTTGCGATTCTGATCAACGACCTGAGCGAAGCAAACGAAGTCGAAGTGGCGCTCGAACGCCTGCTGTGTGCGGTGGCTACGCCGGTACTGGTGCAGGGGCAGGAGCTGGCAGTATCGGCAAGCATAGGCGTGACCCTGTACCCCACCGACGACGTCGATGCCGAGCCCTTGCTGCGCCACGCCGACCATGCGATGTACCAGGCCAAGGAAGCGGGCAAGAATCGCTTTTTCCTGTTCGATCCAGATCGTGATCGCAAGGCCCAGACGCACCGACTGCAATTGATGCGATTGCGCGAGGCGCTCAACGAAAACGAATTCGTGCTGCATTACCAGCCCAAGGTGGATCTCGTCAGTGGCGAAGTGGTCGGTGCCGAGGCCTTGATTCGCTGGCAGCATCCCGAAAGGGGGCTGCTGATGCCGGGCGAGTTTCTCGCGAGCCTTGCCGGCAGTGAATTGCAGCGCGGCGTTGGCGAATGGGTGATCGATTCGGTGCTGGCGCAGATCGTTTCCTGGAACGCGGAGGGCCTTGCCCTCACGGCGAGTGCGAACGTCAGCGCGGAACACCTTCTGCAGCCGGATTTCGCCGACCGCATGCAGGCTGCGCTTGCACGGCACCCTGCCGTCGACCCGCGCAGCCTTGAACTGGAGATCCTGGAGTCCGCCGCCCTGTCCGACATGAACCAGGCCGCCCGCGTGCTCGAACGCTGTCGCAGCATGGGCTTGCGTGTCGCGCTGGATGATTTCGGTACCGGCTATTCATCGCTTACTTACTTCCGCACGCTGCCGATCGATGTCCTCAAGATCGACCGTAGCTTTGTGTGCAACATGCTCGGCGACAAGGACGATCGCGGCATTGTCGAGATCGTGGTGCGACTCGCAGAAGCCTTCCACTGCGGGGTAGTGGCGGAAGGCGTGGAAACGCAGGCGCACGGCGAACTGCTTGTCGGTCTGGGTTGCCGCGTCGCCCAAGGCTATGGCATCGCGCGGCCGATGCCGCCGGAAGAGCTGCCGTCCTGGGTAAGGGCGTGGCAGGCCGCTGCGACCAGATTCTTGCCTGGCGGATAGCTTGCGGCGCCAGCAGGCGCTTGTCTTGCGTGCTTCAGAAGGCGGGCGGAAAGGTACGCCCGGTCTGATCCTGCAAGGCCAGGGCCAGCATCCGCAGTCGCAGGTGTCGCTCACTGGAAGCCTGCGCCAGGAAGTAGTTCCTGTCGTCATCCGGGCGCGATGCGAGCGGTGTGTCGCCGACAGTTGTCGTACCGGTGTCAGTCACCTCGCCACCTTGCCGTGCAGTGCCGCAAGTGTCCACGATCGTTAGCTGGGCATCGAGTCTCATGTTCGGCTCCAGAAGGGCAACTCACATGGATGCGGCTCACCGGACCTTTCAGGCGGCGGCATGCATCGGCATCAACAACTGCGGCAGGGCATGGCGGAAGGTGTCGAGAAGGTGGGTGTGGCGCCGCGCGAATCGGAAGCTGCTGGAAGGTGGCGTGAGATCGCGCTCGACACGAACCAGGCAAGCATCGATCGGATGCGGTCTGACCGTGAAGCCGCATCGCAGCAGCAGCGCGAGCATTGCGCGGTTGTCCGCCATCAACTCGCCATGCAGGCGCTGCACGCCGATATGGCGAGCGGCGTGGATCAGCGCACCCAGCAACTGCATGCCGAGCCCGCGGCCGCGCCAGGCCGTCGCCACCGTGACTGCGAACTCGGCGATGTCGTTGTCGTCTGACAGGGCCAGGCAGGCATCGGCGATCAGGTGGTCCGCGTCTCCTTGCCTTCGGGTGACGACAAATCCCATCTGGTGGGCGATGTCGATGCAGGTGATGTGGGGCGCGAGTTGTTGCGGCAAGCCGTTCGCATTGCCCTGAAAGCGCAGGGCGGGGGCGCCAGCATCTGTGTCTTTGGCGCAAGAGACTGACAGCGCCTCGATGGGCGTGCGTGCGGCGCGGACCTGCAGCATCGGGGTACTGCGCAGGTCAATCGCGCGCGCAAGGTGCGACGGGTAGGCGTGAAGTTCCAGCGGGGTGGCGGTGTCGTGTGTTCTGGTTTGCATGGCACGGGGCTTGTGGTCGTGATCTGCTCTTCTCTCGGACCCTCGCTTGGTCGCAGAGGGCATGGAGTGACTTTAGCGATGACCCGCCCGTGGTTCGCCGCAGCAAGTCGCGCCCGATTTGTGACTAATTCACATCCCCCGGATGAGACACAGCCGCCCTGGGGACGGCTGACCTTGCGTGGGTGGGTACGTGCGCGGTTTGCCCGGTTTCGCGCCGCGTCGCGCAAGCGGTGGCGAGCTGTAGCCACCAGACGGCAGGGGCGTGCTGCGCTCAGCGATCGCGGACACTAGCGACGTGTCGTCCCCGCAAGTCGGGCTGCGCGCTCCGCAGGCGCCGCGGCATTGACGTTGCGCTCGACGCGCACCAGCGCGTCGTCCGCGGGGTCGGGGCGCAGCGTGAATCCGCAGTCATGCATCAGCGCGAGCATTGCCGTGTTGCTGGCAAACACCTCGCCGCACAGCCAGCGTGCGCCGGCGCGCCGGGCGGCGACGCAGAGGGCGTCGATCAAGCGGTTTTCGAGACCGCGGCCCTGCCAGCCAAACGAGACCGTAATCGCAAACTCGGCGGTGTCACCATCGTCTGTCAGTACGTAGCACGCGTCCGCGATCACGATGTCGCCACCACGATCGCCGGTGGTAATCACGAAGCCCATCTGGTGGATCAGGTCGACGCAGCTGATCTGATGGACATAACGATCACTGAGTCCATGCCGGTTCGCGTGCATGCGGCCAACGCGTGCGGCGCCTGTATCCGACGGGGACGTCCGGGTCGGCGCTTGCGCGTCCGACGGCGCCGGGATCAGATGTGGTGCGTTTTCGTCTTGCGAAATGAGCGCGTCGATCAGGGTTGAGGGGTAGGCGTGGACGAAGAATGTGTTGCTGTGTTCGGCGCTGCGGGCTTGCACGATCTGCTCCTGAGGTCGTCGGTTCGACCTGGCTTATTTGTGCCCCGGGCCGGTAGTCCGCAGGGCGTTGGGCTGACTCTACGCAGGCGATCGTCGTTTTTCCCGTCAGCTTTGCGCAGTGCCGGTGTGACTTATTCACACTTGACAGGGGCGCAGCGCCGACTGATTTAGCCGCTGGCCGATCCTTGTTGGGGCGATGTATTGACTAAAGGCGCCAGTGGATCGAATCTAGGCGCCACCCCGCGCCTTGTGGTGTTGCCGTGGGTGTCGTGAGTCCTTGCCATGCACGTGTCGATCGGTGTTGAGGGGGCCAATGTCTTCGAGAAGCGCAGCAACGTTCGGCGGCCGGCACGCTCTGACGCCATGTCCGCGCCAATCCGGAGCGCTCCGGGTCGGGGACCGTTTCCGGTGTTTCGTCGCCGCAAGGCTTCCTGCCATGGATGAGAACGCAGGCGTTGGGCATGAGTGACACGCTTACGCAGCAGATGCAGTCGGCTGCCTCGGCGTATCTGGCGGGGGTCATGGCTTCGCCCGAGCAGGTCGTGGCGCATGTTGCGGTCGTGATCGGGGTTGGCCTGGTTATGGCGGGCGCGCTGGTGCGTACCATGATGCCGCTGCGCTGGCTCGCGGTTGGCAGCAACTGCGGGCTGATCATCTACGGGGCACTTCACCCGTCCTACACCACGCTGGCCATCGCGGCTGTGCTGCTGCCGATCAACATCTACCGTGCGATCGAAGTCACGCGCATCTCGCGCCGCGTACGGCGTGCACAAGCCGCTGCCGAATACGTGGGTTACTGGCTCAAACCCTACATGAAAGCGCGAAAGCTCAAGGCTGGGCAAACGCTGTTCAACAAGGGCGACCGTGCAGAACACCTTTACCTGCTGGTTGAGGGGCAGATGGAGCTGGTCGAACTGTGCAAGAGGATCGAGCCCGGTCGCATCTTCGGCGAGATTGCTTTGTTTTCGCCCGAGGGCGTCCGCACACGCACGGCTCGGTGCATCACGCCGTGCACCGTGCTGCAGATCCACGACAGCACGGTCAAGCAACTCTATTACCAGGACCCGTCCTTCGGCTTCCACCTGATCAGTCTGCTCGCTGAGCGCCTGAGCAGCGATGTCGCGCGCGCGGGTGTCATGACCCAGCTTGGCGAATCGAGTGCCACACAAGCTGCGGCGCATTGAATTCGACAACATCGGCGGTCACGTCATGAAGCATGGCGCACTGCCGAACAAGTTTGCCGTGGCGAAGGATGGCTCAGCGCCGGGCTCATCCCTTATATTCACAAGCTACGGGCGTTGCGCCGGCGGACTCGCCACGGCGGGCAGTGCGAAGCACGTGTGTTGGGCAGAACCCAGATACAAGAACGAAGCATGAATCCGAACAGGGAGTGATCATGAAACGAGTTTGTTCATCCGTCCTTGGTGTGTCGCTCGCAGCGGCGGCCCTCTTGCTGACTGCCGCGACGCCTGCCGTGGCGGAGGAGCGCTACACAGTCTCAGCTGATGGGCAAGAGGTCGTAGACAATACGGCACACCTTGTCTGGAAGCGTTGTGTCGAGGGTATGGCGTGGGACGGCCAGAAGTGCGCGGGCAAGCCGGTGTTGTTCAAGCTGCCGGCGGCAAAGGCCCAGGCTGCGTCGGAAGCCAAAGCCAGCGGCAAAGAATGGCGCTTGCCGACCCGCGACGAACTGGTTGCTCTGGTGGTCAAGAACAAGAAGAAGCCGATGATTGACCAGGCGCTGTTCCCGAACACCCCGCCGACGCAGACCTGGGCCAGCCGCCCGGGTTTTGACGATAACCTCAACGCGTGGCTGGTGCACTTCGGTAATGGTCGAGTCTTCGGCAACTCGGGCGAACGCAAGTTCGGCCTGCGCCTCGTCCGCTCGAATTTCTGACCGGTTCCTGCGGTGGCCCCGGCGTGACAGTGCGTGCTGGGTGTTGTTAGCGTTTCGCACGGCGGGCGTCCCGTAAAGGCACGCCCGCTTTGTTCGTCGGGGATGCAGCGATGGTGATCGCATGCCAAGTCGGTTCAGCCTGAAGTCCCTCAACGCGCGCGCGGTCGTGGCACCAGAGGCGCTGAACGTGTCGCCTGCCTTGTTGGGCGCGCCGCTGGCCCGCCCTGTGTCGCGCGGCATCGCGATGGGAATCGATCTGGTGGTGGTCGGGCTGCTTTCCAGCATTGATGGACTGTGGATGCTCGCTGCGGCCGGCCTGCTTGCTGCCAGGCTGAAACAACGTCGGTCGGAATTGCCTGTCGGCAAGGTCACCCTGATGGCGCTGGCAATTGCGTGCCTTCTGGGTTTGGGGGCGGAGACCCTTTGGCGCGGCAGCGATACGGCACCGGCAAGCAAGGCTGAGAAGGTGCTTGCGGACGACGATGCGTCCGTCGCCAGTGCAAAGCTGAGCGATGCCGAGCGGATCGCGAAGCTTGAAGAGGAACTCGACGCTGCGCGAACCCCGAAAGAACTCGGGCTTGTCGAACAGGCGCTTGCATTCGCGCGCGCCCACGGACTCAACTTCGGCTGGGCCGCCGTCTATTTCTCGCTGGTGCCGTTCTGGTGGCGCGGCCAGACGCTGGGCAAACGGCTGCAACGCATCCGGGTCGTGGAACTGACCGGCAAACCCCTGAGCATCGTGAATTGCTTCAGCCGTTACGGCGGCTACGCGGCCGGGCTGGCGACCGGCATGTTCGGCTTCGTACAGGTGCTGTGGGACGTTAACCGGCAGGCGATTCAAGACAAGATCGCGCACACCGTCGTCGTCGACGAACGCGAAGCACAAACCTAGGGCGCGACCAGCGCCGTTCAGTGACGGCCGATGCCGGCCTCTACCTCGTCAAGAAAGGGGCGCAGGACCGCGATCTGACTGACGCTGCAGCGAGGAGCGAATCCTCAGTACGCAATATCTTCGTGTCCGGACGGCTCGCAACGTGCGGCGTACGGCGTGAGGAGATTCCCCGCCGCGGCCCGGTTCTACCAGCCGGCCGGCAACTTCTTGAGCAGCACGATCTGTTTGCTGTCGACCGAGATGTAGCCGCCCTGGGTGAGTTGCTTGAAGATGCGGCTGATCATCTCGCGTGACGAACCGACGCGCTCCGCGATGTCCTGTTGGGTGAGCTTCTCGGCGACCACGAGCTTGCCGTCGATCTCCTGCGCACGGTCGTTCAACAGCCGCGCGACGCGGCTGTAAACGTCGTCGAGCGCAAGGCTCTTCACGTTGTCGGTGGAATGGCGCACCAGGCCGATCAGCTTGCGGATCAGGTGCAGGGCGAAGTCCGGGTGCGAGCCCAGGAAGTCGCGCACCTTGCTGCCCGGTACGACCACGCAGGTCGTAGGCTCCAGCGTCATCACCGACGCCGAGCGTGAACCGCCATCGAGTGACATCTCGCCGAAATACTCGCCGGCAGCAAGCGTGTTGTAGATGACCTCGCGGCCCTGCGCCGACGCGCCAAACACCTTCACGCGGCCAGACAGGATGATGAAGATCGAGTCGCTGTCGTCGTCTTCGTTGATCAGCACTGACTGGGCGGGAAAGGTACGCACGCCACCATGGGCGGCCATGGCCTGGAGCACTTCGTCCTTGAGTGCAGCGGGTGATGCTGGAGCGGTCTTCATGTCTCTGATCTGCGGCAGGGGGGATTAACGATAGCGCAAGCCCGCGTTGGCGGGAATCGTTGCTGGGGGATCGACCCGACGCTTGTCGCAATCGGACTGCGTTTTGTAGCAGGCGCACCGGCATCGAGCCCCTGTCGAATGCCGGGAGCCGTTTTCGCGTTGATGCGTCGTTGCTGGCAATGGAGATCACTCGCGAAGGGCTATTTCGGCGCTGGGCCCTGAAGCCCTCTGGCAATCGATCATCGCGCCGGCGCTTTGGATCGTCGGTGGGCGGATTCGGTGTGATGGAAAGGCGCAGCACGGAGCCGGATCGGCATGGCGGACGTTGGATGTGGAGTTCGAGCGATGCACCTGGCGCGCATGTTGGATCCCTTCTTCATTCGCGACTTGGTGGGGGCCCGGGCCTGCGTTCTACATCTTCCGGAAAGTGGTGGTCGACGTTCTGGGCGGCAGCATCCACGCCCGCAGCAGTGAAGGCGTGAGGGCCTGCATGGTGCGTGTGCGCCCGCGTGTCGCGCCGGATCCAAGGAAGGACCGGCTCGCTGGGGCGTGCTCTGCGGTGCGCACGGGTCTCGCGGCCCGATCTTCGCGGGGGCCTGAGGTGCCGGGCCGATCGAGCGTTGCTGCAGGAGTGTCGAGCAGGTTTGCAGTAGGTCTCGAACGGCGCACCTCCTAACATCCTGCATATCGCCTCTTGGGCCGGATGCCCGGTAGATACGGCATCGGGGTGCCGCAGAGTGGCAAAGGTGACACGTAAGACCGGCGTCTGCTACGCCGGGCATTCTCCATTCGCTTTGCAAGGTTAGGTTCATGTCCAATGCAGCTACCGCCGCGGAACCGGGCGGACATGTCGTTGTATTGCAGGTAAACGGCTTCGTTTATGACCGCTTTCCGGTGAAGGTCCCCCGGCAATTCAATGCGAGGCCTGGCGCACGCTATACGCTCCAATTGGAGGGGGAAGGAAGAGGGCGGCGCAAGGAACTTGCCGCGGAGCGGGTCAAGGATGATCTGCATGTTACCCACGGGGATCAACTGGTCGTTGTTTTGAAGCGGTTCTTCAAGCTGCCAGTGTTCGACAGGGCCGTTCTCGAGATTCCATATGAGTATGTCGCCCGGATCTATTCCGACGGACTTTCCACATCGGAATGGACGGCTGATTTCGACTTTCAATTGCATTGATGGCCATGCGGCTGATTTGAAACGTGCGGTTATGCGCGGCTTGCCATGATTTTTGAACGAAGCGGTTGCGCAATGTTGTCGATCGTTGAAAGGCACCCAGAGGGGCGATGACGCCCTTTCCTGAAGCGCGCGAATGAGCGCGTTCCAAGGGCGGTTGCAAGCGGGTTCGTATTTGGGTGATCGGATGTCGTTTAAAAGAGTGGGTGAGTCAATGCTTCGTGCAGGTCTTGCGGCCATTGTTCTGGTTTGTTCGTTTGCGCAGGCGGCTGAGATTGGCGCGCTCGATTCAGACTTTTCTCTGCACGGGTTCGGCACCCTGGGCATCGCCTACAGCAGTCAGGCGGGCATGCCATTCATCCGGGAAATTTCGCAGAACATCGACGAGATCGATCGCGTTTCGGCGCGTCAGGACAGCCGACTCGGACTTCAACTGAACTACCGGCTGTTGTCTGACCTGGAACTGGTGGGTCAGGTGGTGGCGCGCGACAAGGTCAATAACACGCTCAACAACAGCGTGGAGTGGGCGTTTGGGAAGTGGGAGCCGATTCCCGCGACCACGTTTCGACTTGGGCGAGTGGGTCTCGACCTCTTCTTGCTCTCAGATCAGCGCAATATCTCCTACACCTACTCTTGGGTCCGGCCGCCGGTTGAATTCTATGGCTGGCTGCCCTTGTACTCGCTTGATGGGGGCGACGTGACCTGGTGGACGAGTCTCGGTGAAGGCCAACTCAAAACCAAGTTCTTCGCGGGCCGCTCTCAAGCTGCCGACGTCAAGCTGACCAGCACCCCGATCCAGTTCGCCGTATCGCCTGCAGTGGGCCTCAATATCAGTTGGGAGAACCTGTATTGGCGCTGGCGCTTGGGTTACACACGATCGCGCCTTGATCTCGATTACGCGGCGCCAAGCGATCTTACGGATGGATTGCAGATGGCCCTTCCAGTGTGGCCGCAGGCAGCTACTTTGCTGGACGCCTTCAAGGTTCGCGACACCGACCTGACCTATACCGGCATCGGTGCGTCCTATGACGACGGGCGCTGGCAAGTGATCGGAGAACTCAGCCGCACTTCGGTGGAACGCCTGTCATTGCCGCGCGGGAACAAGGCCTATCTGAGCGTGGGTTATCGCTTCGGGGCCTGGTTACCGTATGTGATGTACGCCAACAGTACCGACCACCGGAGCATTACACTCGCGCAACCGGCCAATCCTTTGCTGACGCCGCTCTGGGCAGCGGGCTCCGCCGCCATCAACCAGCGCGGCATGACCCAGCGCACTTGGTCTTTCGGCGCGCGCGGGGATGTTGCAAACAATGTGGCGCTGAAATTCCAGATCGATAGCGTATCGGCGCCGCCAGAGGGCCGTTGGCTCTGGTACCGGCAGGGCGCCGGCTTGAGCGATGTCACGCCCTTGCGCGTCGATACCTGTGTCTTGACCGTAACCGTTGATGTCCTGTTCTGATCATGCGTCGAATTGTTCTTCTTGCCTTTGCATGGATCTGCCTGAGCGTTCCCGCTCAAGCTCAGAACAGCCGGATTTTTGTGGTCGTCAATGCCAGGAATCCGATTTCAAGCTTGAGTGAAAAGGACGCCGTCAACATTTTTCTCGGACGCAGCAAGACATTCGCTAATGGCGAGTTTGCCTTGCCGCTGGACCATCCGGTGAACTCTGCACTGCGGCAGCGCTTCTATTATGATTTGACCGGAAAGCCAGTCTCTGAAATCAATGCCTATTGGGCACGCCTGTTCTTCACTGGCCAGGGCTCGCCGCCACAGACCGTTTCGGATAGTGACGCCATGCTGATGATCATCAGAAACAACCCGGGCGCCATTGGCTATTTCGACTTTGAACCATCGGGGCGTCAGGTGAAGGTAGTTCTGACATTGGAAGCGCGATGAGCCTGCGTTTTCACACCCTCGAAGGGCTGCTGTCCGCGCTCGTTGGCGGAACGGCGTTGGTGCTTGCGATCGTCGCAGGCCTTTTCGTCTATGTGATGCAGTACCGGCATTCGGCGCAGGAAAGCGCAGAAATGGTGCAGAGTCTGGTGGCGACGGTGGAGCGATCAGCGGCGGTGGCCGCCTTTGCCGGCAATATCGAAATCGCAAATGACGTGGTGTCCGGTCTGCTCAACAATGAGGTGGTTGCGAGCGCCAGGTTGATCGGCAACAACAGCACACTCGCGTTTCGCAAGCGGGCTGGTGCTACCGAAATTTCGGGTATCCAGCAATACCCGATTCGCTCACCTTTCCTCAGCACCGAACAAGTTGGCACCCTGGAGGTTGGGGCGAATGCCGATTGGGTTGCTGATCGCGCCCGACAGTCGGCACTCGAACTGGTCGCATGGATATTCGGTCTGATCTGTCTGAGTGCGCTCATTTCGATGCAGATCATCCGCCAAGTCTTGTCGCGCAATCTTGCACGGGTTACGCAGCAGATCGGGGAAATCGAACCTGGCAGTTCTGCGCGTGTGCAGTGCCCGCCATTGCTTCAAGCAACTGAAGTGGGAGCCCTGATCGGCACGTTCAACCAGCTTCTGGATCGCATTGCTGTCAGCATTGAAACCGAGCGTGGCCTGCGGGTCGGCGTCGAGGAGAGCGCACGTGAGTTGCAGGCCACTCAGCTTGAGTTGATGCGCTCCGAGAAGATGGCGGCGCTCGGGTCGCTGGTGGAAGGGGTTTCGCTGGAACTCAGCAAGCCGATTGACATCAGTCTGGCAGTCGCGACGACGCTCGTAGAACGCTCAGGCGAAATCAGCAAGATCGCCGCCAGTGGCATCAAGCGATCGGATCTGGATGGATTCATTGCTGACGCCAAGTGTGGCGCCGATTTCCTTCTGCGCAACGTACAGCGCGTCTCGGATTTCCTGAAGAACTTCAGGAGTGTGGCGGTCGAGATCCGGAGTGAAAAACCGCAAGTCTTCGATCTGCGTCAGATCGTGGAAGATACCGTGGCGACCATTCGGGAGGGGCGCGGTGACAGCGCCTATGCGATCGTCGTCGACGTCCCCAAGGACCTGACCTTGTTGAGCTATCCTGATCCGCTCAGTCAAGCGCTTTCCAATCTCGTCGAGAACGCGATTGTCCACGGCTTCGCGGGGCGGTCCGCCGGCACCGTGACCGTGCGCGGCTGGCGGGTTGATGTGCACAATGTGCGGATCTCGGTGGGCGACAATGGCTGCGGCATTCCGGCAGCCAATCTGCCGCGCATTTTCGAGCCTTTTTTCACCACCAAGTTCGGTATTGGCGGGTCCGGCCTGGGTTTGTATGTGGTGCGCAATATCGTTGAGAACGTGCTCGGTGGCGGCGTTCGTGCCGAGAGCGAGGACGGCAAGGGCACCACGCTGACCCTCGATATTCCAATGCGCGCGCGGGACTAACATCGCTCCCACGGCGGCCAGGCAGATCCCGAGCGCACACGACGTTAGATTCCGTTTGCGCGCCGGTTTCCCAGCAATGGATTCGCTCTGCTCCGGATCGGCTTGCAAGCCGATTCGACGGATCAAACCGTAAGGCGCGCCTTCGTCCAGCGATCTGAGCGCCGCGATCGGTTACTGCGAGAACGATACGGCCCGCGCGGGGCCGCGCATCACTCCTGTTCGCTCAACGCGGCGCCGGAATCAGCATGTAGCAGGTCTGTCAGCGCGTCAGCAAGATCCCAATTGAGCCGTGCCGCAATCCGAGCTTCGACCTCGGCGCGCCTCTTCGCGGCCTTGCCGGTTGTTGCTGCCTCCGCCCACGCGATCGCTAGCGCCAGCGCTTCGCCCGCGGCGTCCATGGGGGCATGGCGGGCGCGCAAGAAGCGCAGCAGTTGCGCGGGTACATGCCACGCCGCCAGCAGCAACCAGGTGCAATCAATGCCCTCGACGACGGCATCCGCCTGCGCGGGGATCACTAGGGCCCCGAGGTTGTGTGCAAAGGCGGCGAGGGCGATAACGGGCGCGTCTGCCGGCGCGAGTTGCCCGGCGATCAGTCGCGCCGCGCGGGACGCAAGTTCGCCGCAACGCCAGATGTCTTCTCCCTCTTGCGTCGGCATTGCCCGCGTGCCACTCGCCATCGGGACGCATGCTTCGACCAGGGTCAGGAGCGTCCGTGGCGACAGCGACGCAAGCAGTTCCGTGTCCACAATGCAGGTCTCGCTCGCGCCCTGTGCCGGTTCCGCGCAATGGGCGAGGATTCGCAACAGGAGCACAGGATCGCGCTCGAGCGATTCGAGCCAGGTGTTGGCATCGCCGCTGCCGTCGGCGAGGGCGCTTCTCAATCGCGCAAGCGAGGGACTGTGGCGCGACCAGTTCTGGGGGGCACTCCAAGTTGCGAAACGTCGGGCGGACAGCAACTCGCGTGCGGCGCGCCGGCATAGCGCAGGCGTGACATCGAAGCGCTCGCGGAAGGCGCGCTCGAAGGTATTGCGATCGGCATAGCCAAGCCGTTGCGCGAGGCTCTCCATCTTTTCGTCCGAGCCGAGAATCGCGTTCATCGCCTGATGCGCGCGCATGGCGGCGAGCAGGGCGGAGAAGCGGCAACCCTGTTCCGCCAGCTGGCGACGCAGCGTGCTCGCGCCAACCGCCAAGGCGCTTGCAGCCGCGTCGAGGTTGGCGTCGCTCAGGTCATCGAGCTTCGACATCCAGTTCGCGACCCTGCTTGCGACCCGGGTCGTATTGCCATGGTCCTTTTTCGTAAGGGTGAGGCGTTGGTCGTAGAGCGGGCGAATCGTGTTGCGCAAGGCGGCACTCGCACCCGGCAAGTGGATCTTCAATACTTCGGCGGGGTACTCCAGGACGAATTCCTCGCCGCCAAGGGAGGGCCTCACACCCAGGTACGTAGCCAGAACCGCCGGGTTGGCGCCCTCGTGGGACATCACCTGTATCTGCGAAATCGGCAATTCCGAGCTGGTGACGTAGTTGAGCACGCGCACAAACCAAACCAGGATCGATTCGTAACGCAAGCGCACGCCCAGTCGCGTCGCTTGCCGCACCGGCGCCAGGGTGATGTGCAGGCGATGGCCGTCGCTGCTCCAGGCGATCCGCCCGTCGGGCAGCAGCAAGGCGGTAAGGCGCGTGAATTCCTCAAGCGCGGCTTCCAGACTGTCATGTGCGCGGAGGTAGTAAACCAGCCCGTCTCCGGCGCCCATGTCCAACTCGGAAGCAAGCCAGGCGAACGCGTGCGGGTCGCCGTTCGCGTGGAGCCATTCACTCATCTGAAGCGCGGTTTCGGCACTCAGCGGACGTGCGTCGGAAGGGCTGACTCTTACCAGTCCGAAATGAGACTGAAGAATGCTCAATCGAACCGGCTGATCGCGGTAGCGCAGAAAAAATGGCTGGTAGTGCCGCATCTCCGGCACGTAATCATGCTCGAGTTCGTCGCTCATCTTCGCGTTCGCACCTCGCCGCGCATTCGAGCCCCTGTTTGAACTTCCGCGGCTGAGGAGCACTGCTGCAGGATGATCGAGCAGGTTTGCAGTAGGCCACGCGCGGCGATCTTTCTAGGATGCCGCATATCGTTGGTCTTCGCCACGATCATGCAGTTGGATGGCGCTGGATGACTGACAAGCGCGTCGTCGTTGCGCGACTTACCGGAGAGGTCATTCCGGGCAGACGTGGTGAAAACCAGCAATGGGAGCGGGGCAGATGGCCGATGTGATTCAAATGCCCGCGCCACACAGGAATGCAGGTGGGTGGTTGGCGAGCAGGAACGCAACGTTGAAGAGAGCCGAAGTGATGATGAACGAGACGATTTGTCGCGTCGATGGCGCTGTGCCCGGTAACGAGGCCGCTAGCGCGCTGATCTCAGCGATGCGCCATCGCATGTGCGACGAGGGGGGGTCGGCCGATATGCGCGGTGGCATCAAGCTGCAAGCTGCGCCGGCCAGCCTGTGCCGGAAAGGCATTCGACGCTCAACCGCCACGCGCACTCAAGTCTGGCGCCCGCGCGCCGATAACCGAATCCTGGCTGGTCGTAACGGAGGCTGACGTGGTGCGTCACGGTGTAATTGCTTTGGCCGCGCTGTTCAGTGCGGCCGCATCCGCGGGCGACGCCGACACGCTGGCCGAGCAGTCCTTGCAGTTCGGGGGGTTCGGTACGCTGGGTTGGGCCTGGTCCGATGTGGCGGGTGCCGATTTCAGGCGCGACGTCTCGCAGGCACCTTCGGGCACTGGCCGCAGCCATGGCTCGTTTGAACCTGATTCCCGCGTGGGTATCCAGGCCAGCTACCGGTACCTCTCCGCATGGAGCGCCGTGGGGCAACTCGTTTCGCGTTACCGCTACGACGGCTCCTGGCGGCCGGAGCTGACCTGGGGCTTTCTGAGCTACCTGTCGGAAGCGGGTGTGACCGCGCGCGCTGGCCGACTTGGTTTTGATGTCTACCCGCTCGCCGATTCCACCAACGTGGGCTACACGTACCTCCCGGTGCGGCCGCCAACCGAATACTACGGTACCTTGCCGATCCAGTCGCTCGACGGCCTGGATGTCAGCTACCTCTGGCCGGTCGGTACGGCGGCAATCAAGACCAAGGCGTACATCGGTACGGCGCGCAGCACGATTCCGGTGGATGAAGTGCGTAATTACTCGCTCAATGGTTCGCCACTGGTCGGCGCTTACCTGGAGTATCAGGGCGAACCCTGGAGCGGCCGACTCGGGTACTCACGCATCAAGCTCAAGGATGAACTCCCGCTCGAGGAGCTCTTCACCGTGCTGCGCGATTACGGGATCCCGGGCGGCCCGGAGCTGGCCGATCGTCTGTCGGTCAAGGGGCGCCAGTTCGGGTATCTGGTCGGGTCGCTAAGCTATCAGGCGGGGGGGTGGCAAGCGATTCTTGCTGCGAGCTATTTCCACTCCAATTCCGACGCCATCCAGGGTTATTACTCGGGCTACGCGCACGCGGGGTACCGGGTGGGGCCGGTGACGCCTTACCTTGTGCTGTCTGCCGCACGATCGAACGATCTGAATCCCACGACCGGTCTGCCGCCCGTGCCCGCGCTTGCTCCGGTCGAAGCGGCAGCCAACCGACTGTTGCAGGTAAACCTCAGCGATCAACGCAGCGTTGCGCTCGGTGTGCGATACGACCCGATGCAGAACATCGCGGTGAAGCTGCAGGCCGACCGCGTGTCGGGTACGCGCAGTTCCACCCTGTGGTTCGGGGATGCTGATCTTCCCGACCATTTCCGCTTCTGGGTCTTCAGCGCCGCGCTGGATTTCGCATTCTGAAGAACATGAAAGCATTTTGGCTCCTCATCGCGGTACTGGCCGCTGTCTTCCCGTCGCTCGCGGCGGCGGATCTGGTCGTGGTCGCGAATCCGGTCGCCAAACTGGAACGCCTGTCCAAGGACCAGGTGGTGAACTTCTACATGGGTCGCGTCCGCAGATTGCCGGATGGCACGCCGGTCTACCCGGTTGACCTCGCGCGCGACGGCGGAAACGAAAAGGCCGAGTTCTACCAGCGCCTGCTCGGTCGCGATCTTGCTGAAGTAAAGGCTTACTGGGTCAGACTGACCTTCACCGGGCAAGCATCGCCGCCGGTGCAGGCAGGTTCGGCAGAGCAGGTGCTGGACTTCGTGAGACGTAATCCCGGTGGTGTGGGTTATGTCGAGCGCTCGAAAGTCGATTCCCGGGTGCGCATCGTTTTCGAGTTCGGGTTGTAACGCAATGGCCTTCGCCTTGTCCCGCAAGATCGGACTTCGTACTGCGGCAATCGTGCTGGCAGTGTCGGGTGTCGTTGGCGTGGGCTTCACGATTGGCTCGATCCAGTACCAGCAGGAACAGGAGCGCGCCGAGGTCAATCGCCAGGTCGAGACCTTGCTTGACGCCATTTCTGGCACCGCGAGCGCTGCATGTTTCGTGTCCGACAAACAACTCGCCAGCGAGACGCTCGCCGGCCTGGGCGGCACCCGCATCATCCATCGCGCCGCGATTCGTACGCGCGAAGGTGTCATGGCGGTGGCGGGTGGCCGCAGCATGCCGAGCAATCCGGTCATCACGCGTGCAGTGAATTCGCCGTTCTCGAAAACTGAGACGGTCTGCCAGATCGAGGTCGAGCTCAATGACTCGCACCTGCGCCAGCGCCGTTTCGATGTCGCGAGTCGCACGGCAGCCATGCAAGGCTTGCAGGTGCTGGCAGTTGCGATTGCGGTGCTGCTTGCGGTCGCAATGGCTGTGACACGTCCGATCCGCCGTATTTCGCTTGAGTTGCACCGGATCGAGGGCCGGCCCGGCGGCGCGGTGGCGATCCCGCCCGGGCACGAACATGACGAGCTCGGCAGTCTGGTTGTCGACACCAACCGCCTGATTGATGGCATGTCGCGCCTTATTACTTCAGAGCGACACTTGCGTGAATTGCGCGAGCGCGATGAGCAGCGCTTGCGACTGATCATCGAGAACGCGGAGACCGGTATCTTCACGCTCGACGCCGAGGCCCGCATGGAATCCTGGAATCCCGCTTGCGTGCGGGTGCTGGGGGGGCCCACCCGGCACGACGCGCACCCGACACTCGAGGAACTGCTCCCGGAGCTGGCGGCACAGATCGCGGCCCTGCGACAGCGCGTTTTCGAGCGCGAACGCTCCGCCTCCGGTGACTTCGAGTTGCGTGACGCGATCGGCGTTTCACGCTGGATACAGCTCGTGCTGACGCCGTCAGGCGAGGGCACGATGCAGGGGCTTGCCAACGACATCACCGACCGCAAACGCGCCGAGGCCGAAGCGCAGGAACTCGCGGTGACCGATAACCTGACCGGGGTTCTGAACCGACTCGGATTCGAACGCGCCTTGAAGGATCGCGTGGCGTCCCACGCGCGTGATCGGCAAGACGGCTTCACGATCGCGATGATCGACCTCGACTGGTTCAAACAGGTGAACGACACCTACGGTCACGATGCGGGCGACCATGTTCTTCGGACCGTTTCGGCACGCCTCAAACGTGGCCTGCGTCGCACCGACACGCTGGCGCGACTTGGCGGTGACGAGTTCGTGATCGTGCTCGACGGCGTCACCGACGAGGCCACCGCCGTGACGATCCTCCACAAGATCCGCAATACCGTGCTGGAACCGATCGAACTCGATGGCGGCGCGATCGCGCACGTCGGTGCGAGTATCGGGCTCACGATTGCGAACGACGAACTCTGCGGCGCTGAGGAGTTGCTGCGCCGGGCAGATGTCGCCATGTATGAAGTCAAGAAGGCCGGACGCAATGATGTCCGTGTGACATCGTTCCCGCATGCTGCGAACGAGACTTCGCATCGGTCTCCGGCGGATTCCCGCACGATCTAGCCCGCCCCTCACTGCGCCCGATTGATCGCGGGTTGCCACCTGGTCGCCTCTGTCGACCAGAAGAATAAGCCTTCCTTCTTCAACGGAGCGACCGCTTCTCGCCTCACTGAACCGGCCTTGCACTGCTCGGTGCGTATTGCCCTGAGCGCTGCTGCAGGACGATCGAGCAGACATGCAGTAGGCCTTGGGCGGCTCGCTTCTTACCATGCTGTCCATGTTGGGTCTGGCTCGCCTTGGTGTCATGCACGAGGCGGGCGAACCCGGCCTCGGCCTCACGGTCGTGACCCGCGCACGGATCGCAGCGCGTGGTACCGCGACGGAACGCCGCGCAGACCGAGGAAGCGCGCGGGCAGACGTTTGAATTTCCTTCAAATTGGCACTCCGCGTCGCAGAGCGCGCCGGGGGCGTTTGTGTTGATTGGCGAACCAATGAAAAAAGCTGACTACAAAATCCTGATCGGTCGTGTAGCCGCGTCGGCAGTCTTGGCGCTCCTCGTCGCCTGTGGTGGCGGCTCGGACGGAAATTCCAGCCCCGGAAACGGCTCTGCCAGTGGCGGCAGCGGCCAGACCGGGACCGGTGGCGGCAGCTCGACCGACAACGGCAGCACCTCGGGGGGCAGCACGCCGGGAAACGGTGGCTCGACGGCCGGCAACTTGGACCCGAACGCGGAACCGGGCGGGATCGGCGCTGGCACCACGACCGGAGGGACGCCGGACGACAATGCTTCGAGCGGCAGCGGCAGTACCACGGGTTCGGGCGGCAGCGCCGGCACCGATACCGGGTCGGGTAGCGGCACGGGAACGACTGGCGGCACCGCGACGGGAGGCACCAATGGCGGTGGCTCGACAACAGGTGGCAATAACGGCGGGAGCACCTCGGGAGGTACAACGACCGGCGGAACAGCGACTGGTGGTACGACCACCGGTGGCACTACCACAGGCGGTTCGACTGGCGGCACTACGACAGGCGGCACCACCACGGGCGGGGCAACTGGCGGCGGCACCACGACGGGCGGAACCACGACCGGCGGAACCGCGACTGGTGGTACGACCGCCGGTGGCACCACCACAGGCGGTTCGACGGGCGGAACCACGAATGGTGGTACGAGTACCGGAGGCACGACCACGGGCGGAACCACCACCGGAGGCACGACCACCGGCGGTTCGACTGGCGGCACCACGACCGGCGGCACCGGCACCCCGCCCGCGCCCACGGTTAGCCCGATCACCAAGGCGCTGAGCAGCGGTGACCCGAGCGGCCTGAGCACGGCCAACCAGAAAGACCTGCTCTCGCAGGCCATCAGCACCGCCAGCGCGCTTCAGCAATGGCAGCAGGGCGCACTTCAGGGCATCTATGGCCTGCAGCTGACTGACCTGAGCCTGAACCACGGCACCAACAGCAGCTCGATCACCGCGACCAAGACGACGATCGCCGCGCCCCTGATCCTGTCCGACAACGGCACAGGCATGGCGGCCATCGCGCGTGTCGGCACCGGCCGGGGCCTTGCCTACGGAGCGGACGTGCTCGGGTGGATGGCCGGCACGACCCGCGAGCAGCAACATCTTCCGCTGTTCACGCGTGCATTCACCTGGCTGGTGACCGGCAACGGCGCTGGCAAGTTACCGGCCACGCTGCAGGTTGGCGTTGCAGGTTACGACGCCAACAACGTCAAGCTCTTCGCCGCACGAGCCGGCGTGAACGCGGTGCTGAGTACCTGCAAGGTCGACGACCCGACCAACACCTGCTGGAGCTCGCTGAACCTGATCGTATTCGGCGCGAAGACGACTGACAGCCCCGGGCTCGCCGCGCTCGTGCGCCGCTACCTCGAGGCCGGCAAGTCGGTGATCTACATGCACCCGAACTGGATCGACTCCACAGGCGGCCGCACCGTGCTCGGTGCGATGGGCATGTCTCTGGGCGGCTACCCGGGCAACTATTACGCCTCGGCCGCTGCTGTATCAGTCGGCTCAGGACGCACCCGGGCCGACACTCTGGCGCGAGCCGACCAGTTCGGCGCGCTGATCACCACCCTCGGCCTGCTGCAGCGCACCGACCTGACGCTGGACTTTACCGATACCACGCCGCTGAAGCCGATCGACGCGGTGATGAGCGCGTTGGCGAGTTTGCAGTCGCGCGGCATCAACGTATTTGCCGACCCGGACAGCAAGCTCTACCCGCTGCTCGTGCTGTGGGCGGACGTGCAGCGCCGCAGCCAGGTCTATGGCACGCCGCTGTCAAGCAAGGGCGATTCGGACGACTTCCTGCGCGCCTACGCGTCGGACTCGTGGTTGGTGTTCAACCGCACCACGACCACCATTCCGCCCAAGGGCGCCGGCGATTACATGCCGGCCGCCGCAGCCAGCATCGCGGTGAGCAACAGCTACGAAGACATCGACGTGACCATTGCGCAGACCAGCGGCATCACGCTGATCGGCCGCGGCGCGATCCCGGGCAAGCCGGTGACGATCCAGATCGTCGATGCCGCCGGTGCGACCGGCTTGGGCGTGCAGACGAGCTATGTGCGCAGCTACGGCGATCCGGTTGCCGACAAGACCTACGCCCGTCCGCGTCGTCCGCAATCCTTCAACATCCCGCTCACGGCAGGCACCGACAACAGCTTCGTGACCCCGTTCGGTGGTCCGCTCGAACTGCGGTATAGCGGCGCTACCGCCGGTACGGTGGTGAAGCTGCGCATCAAGGGCGCCGCGAAGTATGCGCACTTCGATTTCACCCGCAATCCCTCGCAGGCGGAGATTGACGAGGCGGTGGCCGCGCTCAAACGCGCCGACTTCGGCTGGCAGACCAGCAAACTGGTCGGCGGCGAGATCCAGCAAACGATTGGTTACGCACAGAAGGTCATCGGCACCACCGACCCGAAGGTGTACGTGGTCGACCGCATCAAGGGCATCCTCTTCGACAGCAACCACTATGCCAACGGCTACAACAACATGCCGATGTCGGCGCTGGCCCAGAACGTCTGCACCCAGCTTGGCTGGACCTGCGATGGCCCCTTGCACCGCGCACCGAACGTGCAGCACTTCATCGGCTGGATTGCGGCCTGCGGCTTCCTGTGTTCAGGGAATCCGTCGGATGGTTTTGCCGGCATCGACGTCGGCTGGGGCTGGGCGCACGAGCTGGGCCATAACACGGTGCAGCGCGTGATGCACATCGCGCCGAACGGCAAGGGCTGCGTCGTCGAGTGCGACAACAACATCCTCGCCAGCGCAACGATGCTGCGCGAATACGCGCTGATTGGCGTCGATACCGGTCACAACCTGGACCACACCGGGCTCTACGCCGACATCGTTGCCAACCGGGGCACCGGTCTGGCCGACGAGGCCCTGCGCGCCGACATGGAAGTGCGCCTGTGGCAGGGCGCAAGCCAGGACCCGATGCGTGCCGTGCATTTCCAGATGGCCTTCCAGTACGCCAAGCTGCGCGCCGGACTGGCGAAGCCGACGATGGATAGCACGCTGGAATTCTTCCAGCTGCTGACCAAAGCCGACCGCCTTGTCGCCAAAGCCTGGGACGCCAACAACAAGGGCAAGTACGGGATGGGGCGCTTCGCCAACAACACCATCAGCAACGAAGACCTGTTCTACGTACTGAGTTCGAAGATCATCGGCCAGGACATGCGCAAGCACTTCGCGATGTACGGCATCCCGTTGAGCCAGACCGCGCTGGACTCGATCTCCGACCTCGGCCTGCCGGCGGCGACCCGCGGTTTCTACGCGCTGGCCAACGGCAAGCATAACCAGCTGGCGACGGGACAGTGGCTGGACATCGAGACCAGCATGCCGGCATATCCGTTCTGATCCTCACCCGTCAAGTTGCGCCAGTCCTGCAACGCATATTCCGATCGCACACGCTCCGGGGACTCACCCGGGGCGGCGTTGCGGTGAGGGCGGTGAAGGCTGGCGCTTGCCTGGTAAAGCGCTGGCGAATGAGCTGAGCGACCGAGCAAGTACCGGTCGCGCCTGAATTCGCGTCTGCGTGGGTAGTTCGCGACATCCGTCGCGGGCTGCAACTCTTTTCACCCCGTATCCATCATGAACAAACAATTCAGCCGCGGCGCGGCCACCTTCAATACGCTTGTCCTGTACGCGTTGCTTGGCGTGTCAGCCAGTGCCAGCGGGCTGTTTCTGAGCTTCTTTGGCGCCTTCTTCCTGGATGGTGCATTCGGCATCGTGGTGCTGATCGCCGGGCTGTCGCTGACGGTGTGGCGCTGGCGCTCGGCGCTTATTCGTGCGGCAAGCGTAGAAGGCAAATCCCTTTCGGCGTCCGACTATCCCTGGCTCCACCGGATTGTGTGCAAGGCATGCGCCAGTGCGCAGACGCAACCGGTCACCGATATCGTTCTGGTAACGGACTACGGCATCGCATTGGTTGAAGTGCCCGGCATCGCGTGGCGACGCAAGCGCACTCTCGTAATTGGCATCGAACTCATGCAATCGGTCGATGCCCGTACCTTCGCGGTGGCAGTCCAGCATGCCGTGACGAGCGCCAAAGGTCGCATTGGGTCCGTCGGTTGGCTAAGTCGGCAGCTCGGTGCACTGACCTTGATCGATGCGTGCCTCGCCCGGACGGGCTGGGACGCCGCGCTGAGCAGGCGGCTTCGCGGGCAACTCCAGCGCCATGTCGCACAATGCAACGGTTTGATGCGCCAGCATGTGCTGTCTGTCGACAACATGGTTGCGCGCGCGGGCAGAAGCGCGCTGGTGGCCAGGTCGATCGCGCGCATGGCCGTTCAGGAACGTATCCTGACCGAAGCGATCTGGCCGAATTTCTGGGCACGCGCGGATATCGAGGCGTCCCCGTCCTACCTTCCGCATGCCGGTATTCGTGTCGCGGTGGAACTCCCAACCCGGACCGAACTGCATTGCGCGTTTGCGCGTGTGCTGGCGGATGCGCCGGACGAGACGCGTCCGACGCCGTGTTTGCGGGAACGGCTGGACGGGCTTGGGGAACGCGGCGCGTTCCTTGACGAAGAAACGCGCCAGCCGAGTGCCGCAAGCGTGTTGTTCGCAGGGCATTACGCGACGGTGCTTGCCGAATTCGATCGGCAGTGGCTCGCCGAAAACCAGGCAACATGGACCGAGCGGTATGCCTCGCGGAAGGCTGACCTGGTTCAGCCGCGGCAAGTTCGGCCGACCCAACATCAGACCCTGGAGCGGCTGGCTCGGGCTCGTGCAAAGCAGCAGGCAATGAGCGCGAACGCTGTTGGCGCGAGCGCGCCACGTATGCCGGAGGTGACTGACAACTTCGCGTACGCACAGCGCTGGGTCAGCACGGTGGTCTCTAGCGACCCTCACACTGAATTCGCCGGTTGAGGCGCGACGCGGCGTAATCCGAAACGGTCGACCGCTGCGATCGCAGGCGCCATCAAGGGGTGATGACGCGCGATGTCGGCTTTATCGGGTGGATTATTGCTTGGCGGACTTGCGTGCCAGGCGCGCTCGTCGCACATGTACGGGTCACAAGCCCCGCCAGCTACTGCTCGGAGCCTGACGGTGATTCGAGGTCTGTAGACGTGTTGCCGCAGACGGTTTGAGTGACTGGCAGGAATGCGGCTGCGCCGGCCTTAGCGTGCAAAACGGACGCACGGGCGCTTGCCTGCCGGCATGTCGCCGTTGTCCTCGAACCGAACGACCTCAAGTGCGCGCGGTGCGGCGAAATGCTGGATCGAAGTGGTGTTCATGATGTGCTCCCTTTTCTGGCTCTTGTCCTGGCGCCACTTCGTTGCAGTGGCGCGTCGATGAGCACACTTTAGAGAGCGGGCGGCGTCGGGTCGCCGGCACAGGTCGCGCCGAGAATGTGACTTTTTCACCCAGCGACGCGAGAAGCCGCGGCGCGAACGACCAATAGCCTGACGGCCCACAGTCACAGGGAGCGTTGGAGGCCTTCAAACACGGTTCTTACTCTTGACCCCCTTGCGGGCGATTTCAGGGGCTGCCGGTGCCGTTGCCCGACGATTCGGGTGATGGCTGACACGCGGCGGCTCATGGCTGAGGGACTCACCGACGCTTCCCGGCGAAGAGCGGTCGCTCGATCGCCATCAAACGCATTTCGTAAAAGGGCTGACACCGGTCCCACCGAGGTTCCCAGAACGTTGAAGCTGTGAATCGCCCCGGCGCGCGCGTCGGCGCGCCCCAAAGGTGGTCCGCCGCCAGCAAATAGTTTGACCCGTGCCCGGCAATTGCCGATATTGAAGGCGATTCGAAGGCTTCGTCGCGCTGGGCCGCTTGGGCACCGCCGACTGCCTCCGACCCATGCGTCCCTTTCCCCCTTTTGCTGGCTCGAGCAGTTTGCCGGCCTTGCCGAGGCACCGCCATGAGTCTGACATCCGCGCGCGCACCGCATCTCGATCCGTTGCTTGCGCGATACCTGCATTACTTTCTCGGCGAGATCGAACCTGCCGCGATGTCCATGCTGCTCTCCAGCCTGACGTGGATCGAACTGGCTGGCGGCGAGACGCTGATGGTGCAGGGCGAGCCGGGTGACACGATGTACCTCTCGGTGAGCGGACGACTGCGCGCCTATGTCACCGGCGACGACGGCGTTCAGCGCATGGTGCGTGAAATGGGACGCGGCCAGATCATCGGCGAGATGAGCCTGTACACCGATGCACCGCGTTCGGCAACGGTGGTGGCGGTGCGCGACTCGGTGCTAGTGCGCCTCGACAAGAGCGCCTTCCTTGCACTGCTTGGCAGCAGCCCGCAGCTGTCGTTGGCGCTGACACGGCGGATCATCCTGCGTTTTCAGACGGAACGGCAACGCAATCCGCTCGCGCTTCCGGTCACCATCGGGCTGTTTCCGGTGACCGCCGGCATCGATCTCGCGGTGCTTGGCGAACGACTGGCGGCGGCCATGGCGGTGCATGGCAAGGTGCGCTGGGTCGATGCGGCGACGATCGATCGCGAACTGGGCGAGACCGGAGCCGCCAACGGTCGCGCGGACGACGCACAGCTCAATCGCCGGATCGCCACCTTGATCGACGAGATCGAGGCCGACAGTGACTTCGTGCTGCTGGTCAGCGACGCGACGGCGACGGCCTGGACGCAGCGCTGCAGCCGCCACAGCGACGAGATCCTGCTGTTCGCCGATGCCTCGCAGCCGATCGCCATTCACCCGATCGAGTCGGCCTGCCTCGATAACCGTCCGCAGCGCGCCGAGGCGGCGCAGATACTCGTGCTGCTGCACGCGGCAGACAGTCCATGTCCGCGGGCAACAGGCCAATGGCTGGCGCGGCGACCGGTTGCCGATCATGTGCATGTGCGACCGACGCTTGAGCGGGACATCGCACGCCTCGCGCGCATCCAGGCACGCAAGGCGGTGGGGCTGGTGCTGGCTGGGGGCGGCGCACGCGGCTTTGCGCATCTTGGCATCGTGCGGGCGCTGCAGGAGCGGGGTGTCGAGATCGACTGCGTGGGCGGCACCAGCATGGGCGCCGTGATGGCGACCCTGGTGGCATCGGATCTGCCGCTCGCGCGCGCCACCGAAATCGCGCGGCGCGCGTTCCGCACCAACCCGACCGGCGACTTCAACTGGCTGCCGATGCTTTCGCTGATCAAGGGCCGGCGTTTGCGCGGCATCATCAGCGAAGCCATGCAACAACTCTTCGGCGGCGAGATCGAGATCGAAGATCTCTGGAAGAACGCCTTCTGCGTTGCCACCAACTACTCACAGGCGCGCGAGCAACCCCTGTTTCGCGGCAGCCTGTCGAAGTCGCTGCGGGCGAGCATCGCGATACCTGGCGCCTTGCCGCCGGTGATCATGGACGGTGACCTGCTGTGCGACGGCGGCACCTTCAACAACTTCCCGGTGGATGTCATGCAGCGCATGCGCGGCGTGGTTACGGTGATCGGCGTCGACCTCAATTTCAAGAAGCCGCGGCGGATGGAGTTCGACGAAGTTCCGGGCACCTGGGCCCTGTTGCGCGACCGCCTGGTGCCGCGTGCGATGCGCCGCTACCGGTTGCCATCGCTGTCGGCTTACCTGATGAATGTCACGATCCTTTACAGCATGTCGCGCCAGGGTGAGGCGCAACGCATGACCGACCTGTATTTCAACCCGCCGCTTGAACGGGTCGGGCTGCTGCAGTGGAGCAAGTTCGACCAGATCGTGGAACAAGGCTACGCATACGCGGTGGCGCAGCTGGAGGCGGAAGGCGGCGCGGCGCTCGATGCCTTGCACGGCACCCGGCGTGCCGCAGCGCGCCCGACCTGAGCCGGGCGCAGGGGCGGGTCAGAGCACGGGTGGCATTGAACGGCTGCGCGCCTGCAGGGCGTCCCATGCGCGTTCGCGCATTTCAAGGTCGGCGTGGTCGCGTGCCTGCGCGAGGAAGTCTGCCCGTTCGGCATCCCCTTCACTTGCCTGGGGCGAGGTCAGTCGGGCGAGCGCGTTGTGGACCGCAGCGACCGCTGCGACCAGTATCGTGGCGACACTCGGGCCGGGCGATACGGCAAATCCGGCATCGGCGCGGTGCAGTGTTGTGTGCATGCTCATGATCGGCTCCTGGTGAGGGTTGTGTGGAGCGACCGGCGTGGCTGCTCAGCGTGCGAAACGTGCGCAGGGCTGGCGCCGTGCCGGATATGTCTCGAACATGTCCTTCTCGATCGAGATGTTTGCTTTTGCGGCGTGCTGGATTGAAGTCGTGTTCATGTCGCGCTCCCTGATCTGTGGCTTCACGTTCCGCTGCGTTGTTGCAGTCGCGTGGCCATGGAGAGACTTTAGAGGGCGGGCGATTTCGGGTCGTCGGCACAGGTCGCGCCCGGAATGTGACCTTTTCACACTTGACATGAAGAAGCCGCCCGCAGGCGGCTTTGTCGAGGGGCGGGGCGGCGCCTCAGATGAACGGGCCGAGCAACTGGCGCTCATAGCTGCGGCCGAAGGCGGGATGCTGGCTCAGCGCGGGTTGCTGCACGCGCGCCGGTGCCGCGTTCGGGCCGAGGTTCAGCCATTGGGGTAGCGCCTGGCTGATGGCCGCCAGCAGGCCGGTGTTGCGTGGATTGCGGTGGGCGCGGCAGGGGGCGTTGACGCTGCGCTCGACCCGCACCAGCGTGTCGTCGCCGGGGTGCGGGCGCACCGTGAAGCCGCACTGCACCATCAGGGCGAGCATGTTGCTGTTGCTGGCGAGCACTTCGCCGTACAGCCAACGTGCGCCGCTGTGGCGCGCTGCGTCGCTCAGCGCCTTGATCAGCTGGGTGCCGAGACCCTGACCTTGCCACTTGTCGGACACCGCGATCGCGAACTCGGCGGTGTCACCGTCGTCGTTGAGGACGTAGCAGGCATCTGCAATCACGATCTCGTCGTCGCCCTCGCGCAGGGTCACCACAAAGCCCATCTGGTGGATGTAGTCGATGTAGGTGAGCTGCATCGCGATGCGTTCGTTCAGCTCGCTCAGGTGGCCGTGAAAGCGGTTGAAACGGGCGCCCTGCGAGAGGCCGGCGACGAACTTCTGTTCCAGTGCCGCGTCCTGCGGCAGCACCGGGCGCAGCACCGCGCGCTCACCATGGGGGAGGGTGATGGCGTCGATCAGGTGGGCCGGGTAGGCGTGGATGTTGTAGGTCGTGGTGGCTGCGGTAGTGGCTTGCATGATTCTCTCCTCGGTTGGGGGCTGCACCGGGTGCCCGCCGCTCTGTTTCTATGTGCAGCGGGCATGGAGAGAATTTACGAGGCTTGCGAGAGGAGCGCGCCCCGGCTTGCCGCATCGGGCGTGTGACTTATTCACCCGGCCTCGCGATCCGGTCGGCAAGGCGCCGACGCGAATCAGGCAGCGCTGGGTGCCAACGGCGGGAGGCCGTGCCGCGCGCGGGCGCGGTTGCACTTGTCGTCGCCGGCTTCGACTTCCTTGCAGGCCTCCGGGCGCTGCTCGTAGACCGTGCAGGCGACCTGCGCGCCAACGGTTCCGCCAAGCGCAACGCAGCGTGGCGCGACGGGATCATTGGTGCCAGCCATGCAGGCGAAGAACGGGTTGATCTGCTCGGTCAGCGACTCGGGCAGGCCCTTGGCGCTGGCTTCAGACCAGTAGAACGAGACGCGGAAATGCGCGCAGCAAGCGCCGCAGGCGAGGCAGGGGTTTCTTTCGGTGCTGGTACTCATGCAGGAAATGCGTTGGTCAGCGCGGGCGACCGGGCTTTCGTGGTGCCGTGCGCGGTTTTGCCGCGCCTGCCGCAGGGCGCGCTGCTACCGGTCGCGGCGCCCCCGGTTTGTTGCCGGCAGCGGACTTCGGTCGGCTGTTCGGTGTGATTGCGTGGACGAAGTCACTGCCCGCGCGAGGCTTGTTCGCGCCGCGTTGCAAGCGGGCTGGTGCGGCACGCGGCACCAGATGGTGAGGGCCGTTGCCGATCAGGTCGTCGCGCCCGATCGAATGCAGGTAATCGCGGATCAGCTCATGTCCGGCCGGGTCGTGGTAACGCAGCAACGCCTTGTGCAGCTTGCGCTGCACACCGGAGCGCGCGGTCTCGACGATCTCCGAATCGCGACTGACCTTGCGCAAGGGGTTCCTGCGCGTGTGGTACATCGCGGTCGCCATCGCCAGCGGCGTCGGCGTGAAGGTCTGCACCTGGTCCGGGCGGAAGTCGTTGGCCTTCAACCACAGCGCGAGGTTCAGCATGTCCTCGTCGGTGGAGCCGGGGTGGGCGGCGATGAAGTAGGGCACGAGGTGCTGCTTCTTGCCGGCCTCGTTCGAGAACTTGTCGAACAGGCGCTTGAACTTGTCGTAGGTGCCGATGCCCGGCTTCATCATCTTCGACAGCGTGTTCTCTTCGGTGTGTTCCGGCGCAATCTTCAGAAGCCCGCTGACGTGGTGCGTCACCAGCTCCTTCACGTACTCCGGTGAGCGCACCGCGAGGTCATAACGCAGGCCCGAGCCGATGGTGATCTTCTTGACGCCCGGAATCCGCCGCGCCTTGCGGTAGAGCTCGATGAGCGACGTGTGGTCGGTGTTCAGGTTCTCGCAGATGCCCGGGTACACGCATGAGAGGCGCCGGCACGAAGACTCGATCTTCGGGTCCTTGCAGGCCATGCGGTACATGTTGGCCGTCGGGCCGCCCAGATCGGTGATGTGGCCACGGAACTCGGGGATCTTGTCGCGGATCTCCTCGATTTCCTTGAGGATCGACTCGTGGGAGCGGCTCTGGATGATGCGGCCCTCGTGCTCGGTGATCGAGCAGAAGGTGCAGCCGCCGAAGCAGCCGCGCATGATGTTGATCGAGAAGCGGATCATCTCCCACGCCGGGATGTGCGCATCGCCGTATATCGGGTGCGGTGCGCGGGCGTAGGGCTGATCGAAGACCCAGTCCATCTCCTCGGTGGTCAGCGGCACCGGCGGCGGGTTTAGCCACACGTCGCGGTCCCCATGACCCTGCACCAGCGCACGCGCGTTGCCGGGGTTGGATTCGAGGTGGAACACGCGCGAGGTGTGGGCGTACAGCACCGCGTCGTCCTTCACCTGCTCGAAGGCCGGCAGGCGGATCACCGTTTTGGCGCGCTGCGCCTTGCGGGCCGCGACGCGCTCGGCTGCCGGCACGATGCGCACCGGCATCGAACCATCGGCGTTCGGGGCGCTCGCCGTCTGCTGCGGTTCCATCGCGTAGGGATCCGGGTGCGGGTCGATGCGGCCGGGGCGGTCCAGATCGGTTGAGTCCTGCTCGACCCAGTCTTCCGCAGGCTTCCAGCCGCGCTTGACCATGAAGGCGGTGCCGCGCAGGTCGCGGATGTTCTCGATCGCCTCACCGGCGGCGAGGCGATGCGCAAGGTCGATGACGGCGCGTTCAGCGCTGCCGAAGATCAGCAGGTCGGCTTTCGAATCCGGCAGCACCGAGCGGCGCACCTTGTCCGACCAGTAGTCGTAGTGCGCGATGCGGCGCAGGCTCGCCTCGATCGAGCCGATCACGATGTTCGCGTCGGGGTAGGCCTCTCGCGCGCGCTGCGCATACACCGTCACCGCACGGTCGGGCCGCTTGCCGGCTTCGGCGTGCGGCGTGTAGGCGTCGTCCGAGCGGATCTTCCGGTCGGCGGTGTAGCGGTTGATCATCGAATCCATGTTCCCGGCGGTCACGCCGAAGAACAGCGCCGGTCGGCCCAGCGCCCGGAAAGGCTCGGCCGAGGTCCAGTCCGGCTGCGCGATGATGCCGACGCGGAAGCCCTGCGCTTCCAGCGCGCGACCGATCAGCGCCATGCCGAAGCTCGGGTGGTCGATGTAGGCGTCGCCGGTCACCAGGATGATGTCGCACACGTCCCAGCCCAGCGCGTCCATTTCGGCGCGGCTCATGGGCAGGAAGGGTGCGCGTTTCAGCCCGCGGCGAAACGGCGGATACGAGAGGAGGGAAGGCGCTGCGGCTTGCATGAGGGGGCGGATTGTACGGGATAAGGCTTTGATTGCACTCGCCTGATCCGGTTCAATGCGCTTGCTGCGAAATGCCGCTCGCGCACTGCAGCCCGTAAACGGCACCGGCCGGGCGCGGTGATGCGCGCCCGGCCGGTGCGTTGCAGCGCTGGTCTTACTTGGCGGCGGGTTTGGCCGCCGGCATGACGGCGACGCCGATGGCCTCGACGTAGGTGCCCTTGACCTGGTCACCCTTTTCGATGAGCTTGAGCTGCTCCGGATCCTTCACATTCAGCTTCATCGAGTGATGCACGCCCTTCAGGGTCACGACGCCAGTCTTGCGGTCCACGGCAACCACATCGGCGATCACCGTGGTCTTTGCACCCGCGGCGGCACCGGGTTTCTCGCCCTCGGCGGCGCGAACGCCATCAACGGCGTCGGTGCGCTCACGAATGCCAGCGCCACCCTTCTTGAGCTCGAGTGTCAGCGCCTGCACTGCCTTGATGACCAAAGCGTCGCCAACCTTGATCTGGGCGAAGTTCTTGACCTCGGGACCGGCAACGATTTCGTAGCTCTCACCCTTGGCGTTCTTCACGGTGACGACGCGTGTGGTGGCGTCGACCGCGGTGACTTCGCCGGTGTAGGTCACCTGGCCAGCAACCATGGCCTTGCCCGGAACGGTCACAACGGCGGCGCCTGCATCTGCGCCGAAGGCTGTGCCGGCAATACCGGCAAACAGTAGTGCTGCTGCGAGTTTCTTGAAGTTCATTCTCACGCTCCTGGGTTGGAAGAATCCGGGCAAGATTAGCCCTGTTTCACGGCAATGAGGTGAATCCAAGTCATGCCGTGATGAAGAAAGGTCCCATTTCTGTTGATGCCGATGTAACTGTAATGGCATAGCTCGGGTTCCGCGCTTACGTCGGCTTGCCGCCGGATGCGATCCGTGCGGTTCGCTGTGCCAGATAGGCGCCGAACAGTCGGGACGCAAGCACGATCAGCAAGACGCCGACGAAAAGCATGCCGAACGCCTGCATGACGCGCTTGAAGAGGTGATCGAGCAGGCGCTCCGCGTGGCCGCGCATTGCATCTCCGAGCCGCGTCGCAGCGGGGACGTCGTGGTCGAGCATCGTGACGAGTGCCTGCATCTGTTTTGTCGCTTCGCCCAGCGCAATTGCGGTCTGGGTATATTCGGTGATGTCAAAGGGGCGCCCGGGCACTGCGCCCGGTGGGGGCGGTTCGCCGACTTTGAGCCTGCGCATCAGGGCGTCGGTCCGGTCGAGCACACCCTGGATCGAATCGGATGCGCCGCGGCCGGCGTCGAGGCTCCCTCGGACTTCGACCAGCAACTCCTTCATGGCACCTTGCTGTTGCTCCAGCGCAGTGAGCAACTGCCGGATCGTCGCTTCACGTTCCTTGCTGAAAGTGTCCGGCATCTTTGCGGCGGTTTCGGCGAGCAGGGCGGCCGATTCGCCAACACGGTTTGAGGTCGAGAGGAGCGAGCGGCTTTCGGGCATGTTGGCGATTGCGGTACTGAGGGCACGCATCTGCATGTCCATCAGCATCGGGGTGCGTTCGGCGTAGTAAATCGCGCGCTCCGCGAGAATCCGGCTGCGCTCCACTTCCTGCAGTGCCGGATTCATGCCGGCGAGCGGGTCGGCGCCGATCAACACGAGGATGCTGCCGGCAGCGTTCTGGTCGTCGGCCGGCAAGCCGCTCGCCTTGGCGAAATCAGCCAGGCGATTGAACGCGACGCTGTCCAGCGAGGCTGCGTCGGGCGCCCAGGCGTCGAGCCGCCGGTGCAAATCGGCCAGTTGCGCCGGGGTGAGGAAGTCGACCAGCGACCATGCGCCGGTTTCCATGCGCGAGAAGGTCTCGATCACCGGTTGGGCCTTGGTTGCGCCGATCAGTGGCACCAGGTTCTGCTTGACCGTAGCGTGAGTGAGCGCCGCCAGCACCACCATGTCGACCGCATTGATGTTCGGATTCGGGCCGGCAGCGATCTGGATTGCGGCAGTGGATTGCTTGATCTGGAATTCCACCAGGCGATAGCGCAGCGCCGAATCGGTGGCGTCGGCCTCCACTTTTGCGGCGGCGCGCGACACTGCATCGACGTAGCCGTCGGCAAAACGCATCACCCGCAGCTGCAGTTGCGACTCGAAGCGGCGGGCCTTTTCCTGCTCTGGGGTCGAGCGATCCAGCCAACTGGCGCAGCCGGCCAGCGCGAGTGCCAGAAGCGCCGAGAGCGCCAAACCGAGCGCGCGGGTGATTCCTGAGCAAGCCGTGGTGTTTGCCTGTATCGCTTCGAATTTCACGATGCGCTCCCGGACAGAGGCCATGCTGGTTGATGGTCGATCACATTCTCCCCCCGACGCATCAGGGCCACAATCGGCATCGGGCTTCACTGTTTGAGCCGCCTCAAGGAGTGGCCGCGAAAGATGATCCCGTCTCCGCGCAGAGGCTGTAGATCGTGTTTTGGCGCTAGCGCGGCGCGTCGAGCATCAGCCGGTAACCGACGCCGGTTTCGGTCTTGATGTAGGTTGGACGTAGCGGGTCCGCTTCCAGCTTCTTACGGAGATTGGCGATGAAGACCCGCAGATAATGGCCGTCTTCCATGTGGCCCGGGCCCCATACGTCCTTCAGCAACTGGCGCTGCGTCAACACGCGGCCGGCATTGGAGGCGAGCAGCGCCAGCAGACGGTACTCGATCGGAGTGAGGTGGATGGCCGTGCCTGCGCGGGTGACCTCACGCCGCGCAAGGTCGAGGCGGATCTCGCCGAAGCGGATTTCGGCGCCTTCCGGTTCCGCGACTCGGACAATGCGGCGTTTCAGCGCGCGAATGCGTGCGAGCAGTTCCGGTACGCCGAAAGGTTTGGTCAGGTAGTCATCGGCGCCTGCGTCCAGGGCTGCCACCTTGTCGGCCTCGTCGGTGCGGGCAGACAGCACCAGCACCGGCGCGTTCGACCAGGTGCGCAGGTCACGAATCACGTCGATACCGTCGAGGTCCGGCAAGCCCAGATCAAGAACCAGCAGATCCGGGCGTCGCGTCGCGGCATCGATCAGGCCTCGTCGCGCGGTGTCGCTTTCGCTGACCTGGAGGCCTTCGCCTTCAAGTGCGACGCGCACGAAGCGTCGGATCTGGGGATCGTCTTCGATCACCAGGATATGGATGGCGCCGGCGGCTTCGGGGTCACGCATCGGGTAACTCGGTAAGTTCCGGTGGGTCACCGGCAGGGAGGGTGAGCGTAAAGCAGGCGCCACCGCTGGGTCTGTTCTCGGCGCGCACCTTGCCGCCATGCGCCTCGACGATGGCCCGCACGATCGCAAGGCCCAATCCGACGCCGGCGATCGATGATTCTTCGGTGCCGCGGGTGAATTTCTCGAAGAGCCAGGCTTCCCGGCCGGGCGGCACGCCGGGCCCGTTGTCGGCGACACTAAGTTCGACGACGCGGTGCCCGTCGGTATCTTCCGTCGGAAACGCCCGCACAAGGATCTGGCTGCCGGGCGGGGTGTACTTGGCGGCATTCTCGAACAGATTGGTGAACACCCGTTCGAGCAACACCGCGTCGAACTCCAGGAAGGGGAGGTCTTCCGGCAGTTCGATCCGCACCGTGTGATCGCGCAGCAGTTCGGCGCGCGAATCCAGCGCTGAGGCGATGACCTCGCTCACTGGTTGCCACTGCTTGCGAAGCTTGATGCCCCCGGCTTGCAGCTTCGCCATGTCGAGCAGGTTCTCGACGAGGGTACTGGTCCGATGCGCCTGTTCCCGGATTGCACCTTCGATCGCGCTGCGCTCGGCCAGATCCCGAGGCGGGTTGATGGCAAGCGTGTCTGACAAGCCCACCAACGCGGTCAGGGGCGTGCGCAGGTCATGCGATAGCGCCGCGAGCAGGGAGTTGCGCATCCGCTCCGATTCCATCTGCAGCAACGCGTGCTGCGCGACCTCGATGTAATGGACACGCTCTAGGGCGATCGCAATCAGCGCTGCGCTCGTCGCAACCAGTTGCCGTTGTTCGGGGGAGGGCGCCAAGGTGCCGTCGCGTGGGCTCACCGCCATGACCCCGCGCACCCGCATCGGCGCGCGCAGCGGAAGATACAGCGCGCGGTTGGCCGGCAAGGTCGCGGTACCCGCCCCCGCTTCTTCGCCATGGTCCAGCGCCCACTGGGCGACGCCGTCATCAAGCCCCTTTGCCGCAAGGTCCGGGGCGAGGCGGATGCGGTCCTCCCGGTCGGGTAGCAGCAAGGTGACTTCGCCCTCAATGGCGCGCTCCATGTAGCGTTTCGATATCTCGATGATCTGCTCTGTGGTCAGCGCAGCGGATAGCTCACGCGCCATTTCGTACAGCGCGCGAGCGCGCCCTTCGCGGTTCTCCGCGACGGTCGCCTGGAAGCGCAGCCCGGCTGCGAGTTGGCCGGAAATCAATCCGGTCGCCAGCATCACCGAAAACGTCACCAGATACTGAACGTCGCTGACGGCGAAGGACAGGCGCGGCGGGACGAAGAAAAAGTCGAAGAAGGCCACCGACAGGAAGGCCGCAAACACCGCGGGTCCGCGTCCGAGTTTCACCCCGGAAAACAACACTGCGAGCAGGAACAGCATCACGATGTTCGCAAGGTCCAGCCTGGCGCGCAGCGGTGTGGCGAGCACCGTCACCGCGACCACTGCCGCTGCGGTGACGGCATAGCGCTTGACGACTTGCGGATCGGCAATCGTCTTGACTGCATCCCGCGCGTAAGCCCCGGGGATTTCGCGAGGCTGGTCGCGTCCCAGCTGCAGGAGGTCGATCTCGGGCACCTTGTCAGCGAGACGTTCGCCGAACCCTGGCCGCCACAGCACCCTGCGGGTGCGTCGTCGCCCGACCACGATGCGGCCGATGTTCTCCTGCCGAGCGTATTGCGCGGCCACCTCGGCGGCATCTTCACCGGCCAGCACCGCCACTCGTGCGCCGAGTGATTCAGCCTGATTCAGTGCCTTCAGCGTGCGTTGCCGGATCGCGGGGTCGATGCGTTGCAGGGCGGGTGTTTCGACATAAATCGCCGCCCACGGTGCGCCCAGCTCGGTTGCCATGCGCGCAGCGGTGCGGATCAACCGCTCGCCGACACCATCGGCACCGATGCACACCAGAAGCGTGTCGCCGGTCTTCCAGATCCGGCTGACGGCGCGCTCCCTGCGGTAGATGCGGACATCTTCGTCGACGCGGTCCGCCGTGCGTCGCAGGGCCAGCTCGCGCAGGGCAAGCAGGTTGCCCTTGCGGAAGAAGTTCTGCACCGCGCGCTCAGCCTGCTGGGGCAGATAGACCTTGCCCTCGCGCATGCGTTGCAGCAGCTCTTCCGGCGTCAGGTCCACCAGCACGATCTCGTCCGCATCGTCGAAGACGTGGTCGGGCACGGTTTCGAACACCCGGATGCCGGTGATGCTGGCCACCACGTCGCTGACGCTGTCCAGATGCTGGACGTTGATCGTCGAGAAGACATCGATGCCCGCCTCGATCAGTTCATGGACGTCCTGCCAGCGCTTGGGATGGCGCGACTGCGGCGCGTTGGTGTGCGCGAGTTCGTCCACCAGGATCAGGTCGGGCTTGCGGGCCAGCGCGGCATCGAGGTCGAACTCGTTCAGCGTGTGGCCGCGGTAATCGATGGTGCGGCGGGGCAGTACTTCCAGCCCCTGCATCAGGCGGGCGGTCTCTTCGCGGCCGTGGGTCTCGACCACGCCGACCACCAGATCGACGCCTTGCGCCTGCAGTTGCTGCGCGGCCGTGAGCATCGCGTAGGTCTTCCCGACACCGGGACTCGCGCCGAAGAAGATGCGCAGCTTGCCGCGCCGGGCCTTCTGCGCTTCGGCTTCAATACTGGCAAGCAGCTCGTCCGGGTCGGGTCGGTCGTCGGTCATGGCGAGATGTCCATCGGTCCGGATTATTGCGCGACGGGTGGCAGAGTGGCCTCAGTCCAGTCAATATTTGAGCGCATCGAGCGCGAGATTCAGCATCAGCACATTGACGCGCGGTTCGCCGAGCACGCCGAGCTGGCGTCCTTGTGTGTGCTGCGCGATCAGTGCATCGACCCGAGCGCGGTCCAGGCCGCGTTCGCGGGCCACGCGCGGCGCCTGCCACGCGGCGGCGGCCGGGCTGATGTGCGGGTCGAGGCCGCTGCCGGATGTGGTCACAAGGTCCACCGGGATCGGGTCGTGCTGTTGCGGGTCGGACGCTTTTAAGGCCTCGATGCGCGCCTTGACCGCTTCGGTCAGCGCCGGATTCAGCGGGCCCTGGTTCGAACCGTTTCCAGACGCCGCGTTGTGCGGCATCGGGCTGGTGGCGGACGGGCGGCTCCAGAAGTACTTCGGGGAAGTGAAGGTCTGGCCGATCAGTATCGAGCCGACTGGTTTGCCGCTACGCAGGATCACGCTGCCTTCAGCTTGCTTCGGGAACGCGAGCTTCGCGATGCCGGTAACGGCGGCGGGGTAGAGCGCGCCGGTGATCAGGGTAAAGGCGCCAAGCAACACCAATGCGGGGCGGAGTTCTTTCAGCATGGCATTTCTCCTCAGGCCAGATGCAGCCCGACCAGGATCAGGTCGATGGCCTTGATGCCGATGAAGGGCACGATCAGGCCGCCAAGGCCATAGATCGCGAGGTTGCGGCGCAACAGCGCGGCGGCGCCGAGCGGGCGATAGGCGACGCCCTTGAGGGCTAGCGGGATCAGCGCGACGATGATCAGCGCGTTGAAGATCACCGCCGACAGGATCGCTGAGTTCGGCGTGGCGAGCCCCATCACGTTCAGTGCGCCCAGTTGCGGGTACGTGGCGACGAACATCGCCGGGATGATCGCGAAGTACTTGGCGACGTCGTTGGCGATCGAGAAAGTGGTCAGCGAGCCGCGCGTCATCAGCATCTGCTTGCCGGTTTCGACGATCTCGATCAACTTGGTCGGGTTCGAATCCAGATCGACCATGTTGCCGGCCTCCTTCGCGGCCTGCGTGCCGCTGTTCATCGCGACTGCAACGTCGGCTTGCGCCAGCGCGGGGGCGTCGTTGGTGCCGTCACCCGTCATGGCGACCAGACGGCCGTCTTTCTGGTACTCGCGGATCAGCCTGAGCTTGGCTTCCGGCGTCGCTTCGGCGAGGAAGTCGTCGACGCCGGCTTCGGCCGCAATGGCCGCGGCGGTGAGCCGGTTGTCGCCGGTGATCATCACCGTCTTGATGCCCATCTGGCGCAGCTCGGCGAAACGCTCCTTGATGCCGCCCTTGACGATGTCCTTGAGCTCGACGACACCCAACACGCGCGTGCCTTCGGCGACCACGAGCGGTGTCGAACCACGCCGGCCGATGTCCTCGACCGCGTGCGTGATTTCGCGCGGCATCGAGCCACCCAGCGATTCGACATGCGTACGCACGGCTTCCGCGGCGCCCTTGCGGATCGAGCGTCCGTTCCAGTCGATGCCGCTCATGCGGGTGTGGGCCGAAAAATGGATGAAGACGGCACCGTCGGCACTGATGTCGCGACCCCGCGTGCTCAACTTCTCCTTGGCGAGTACGACGATGGAGCGGCCCTCAGGCGTTTCGTCGGCCAGAGAGCTCATCAGCGCGGCTTCGGCAAGTTGCTTGTCGGTGACGCCCGGTGCGGCGACGAAGGCGCTTGCCTGGCGATTGCCCAGCGTGATCGTGCCGGTCTTGTCCAGCAACAGCACATCGACGTCGCCGGCGGCTTCCACAGCGCGGCCCGAGGTGGCGATGACCTTCTTTGCCATCATGCGGCCCATGCCAGCGACACCAATCGCAGACAGCAGGCCGCCGATGGTGGTCGGGATGAGGCAGACGAGCAGGGCCGTCAGCGCCGTGACGGTGACCACCGTGCCCGCGCCGGTTGCTTCGACCGAGAACACCGACAGGGGCAGCAGCGTGGCCACCGCCAGCAAGAAGACCAGCGTGAACATCACCAGCAGGATCGTCAGCGCGATCTCGTTTGGTGTCTTCTTGCGCTGTGCGCCCTCGACCATTGCGATCATGCGGTCGAGAAAGGTCTCGCCGGGATTCGCCTCGATGCGTACCACCAGCCAGTCCGACAGTACACGGGTGCCACCGGTCACGGCCGAGAAATCGCCGCCGGCTTCACGGATCACCGGTGCGGATTCGCCGGTGATGGCCGATTCATCCACCGAGGCGACGCCCTCGATCACCATGCCATCGCCCGGAAGGGTGTCACCGGCCGACACCAGTACCACATCGCCTTTGCGCAGGTCTTCCGAAGGCGTGAGATGTGTTTTGGCACCGTAGCGGGGTTCAAGCAGTTTCTTCGCCCATACGGTCTTGCGCAGACCGCGCAGCGCGGCGGCCTGTGCCTTGCCGCGGCCTTCGGCGATCGCTTCGGCAAAGTTGGCAAAGAGCACGGTGAACCACAACCACAGCGCGATCGCGAAGATGAATCCGGCGGGGGCTTCGCCTTCACCGCGCAGCGCCTCGACAAACAGCCCGGTGGTCAGGATGCTGCCCAGCCACACCACGAACATCACCGGGTTGCGCAGTTGCGCGCGCGGGCCAAGGCGTTTGAAGGATTCAACCACCGCCTCGGTCACGAGCGTGCGGTCAAACATCGAAAGGGTTTCTTTCATGTTCTTTCTCCGTCTCAGCGCGTTGCGATCATCTGAAGATGCTCGACGATCGGTCCAAGCGCGAGCGCGGGCAGGAAGGTCAGCGCGCCGACGATCACTACGGTGCAAATCAGCAGGCCGACGAACATTGGCGTGTGGGTGGGCAAGGTGCCGCTCGACACCGGGACGAGCTTCTTCGCGGCCAGCGAACCGGCAATGCCGAGTACCGCCACGATTACCCAGAAGCGCCCGAAGAGCATGCACAGCCCCAGCGCGAGGTTGTAGAAGAAGTTGTTGGTGCCCAGACCGGCGAAGGCACTACCGTTGTTGTTGGCCGCCGACGAGAAGGCGTAGAGGATTTCCGAATACCCGTGCGTGCCCGGATTGGCGACGACAGACTTGCCGGGGTCGACGAGCACTGCGATTGCGGTACCGATCAGCACCGCCGCAGACGGCACGAGGATCGCGACGGCCGACACCTTGACCTCGAAGGATTCGATCTTCTTGCCGAGATATTCGGGCGTGCGGCCAATCATCAGGCCGGCAATGAACACCGCGACGATGGCGAAGACGATCAGCCCGTAGAGGCCCGAGCCGACGCCGCCAAAGATCACTTCGCCCAGTTGCATCAGCCACATCGGCACCAGGCCGCCGAGTGGCGTCAGCGAATCGTGCATCGCATTGACCGAGCCGTTCGAAGCCGCCGTGGTCACCGTTGCCCATATCGCGGAATTGACGATCCCGAAGCGGGTTTCCTTGCCTTCCATGTTGCCGCCGGATTGCGCGTCGGACGCCGCGGTAGCGAGCCCCATCCTGTCGAACATCGGGTTGCCGCTCTGCTCGGCGCCGATACAGACTGCCATCAGCGCGACGAGGATGATCGTCATCGTGGCGAGCAGGGCGAAGCCCTGACGCTCGTCACGCACCATGCGGCCGAACGTGAAGCACAGCGCCGCGGGGATCAGCAGGATCGCCAGCATTTCGAGGAAGTTGGTCAACGGTGTCGGGTTCTCGAACGGGTGCGCGGAATTCACGCCAAAGAAGCCGCCACCATTCGTGCCGAGTTGCTTGATCGCGATCTGCGATGCGGCCGGCCCGAGCGCCAGCGTCTGGGTGCTGGCTTGCGCTGCTTTGGTGACGGGCTTGCCGTTCTTGTCGAGCACCGCGGCGCCGGATGCATCGACGACCGGCTCGTCGTAAGCCGTAGCTTCAACCCGCGCGACTTCCTTGTACGGCGAGAAGGTCTGCACCACACCCTGGCCGACAAGGATGACCGCGAGGATCAGCGACAGCGGCAGCAGCAGGTACACGGTGGAACGGGTCAGATCGACCCAGAAGTTGCCCAGGTCACCGGTCTCGCGGCGCACGAAGCCGCGTACCAGCGCCAGCAGCACGGCGATGCCGGTCGCGGCGGAAACGAAGTTCTGCACCGTCAGCGCCAGCATCTGCGTGAAGTAGGACATGACCACTTCGCCGCTGTAGCTCTGCCAGTTGGTGTTGGTGGCGAAGCTCACTGCGGTGTTGAACGCGAGGTCGGCCGGCACGTTGGCGAGCCCCTGCGGGTTGAACGGTAGCCAGACCTGCACGCGTTGCAGCGCGTAGACGACGAACAGGCCGGCTGCATTGAAGAGCAGCACGGCGACTGCGTAGCGGCGCCAGTCCATTTCGTCTTGGGGTGACACGCCTGCAAGGCGGTAGAGGCCGCGTTCGAGCGGGGCGAGCCAGCGCACGAACATCGGCAGCTTGCCCTCGAAGACGCGGGCCATGTAGTGGCCCAGCGGCCAGGCAAGTGCCAGCAGTACAACAACGTAGAGCCCTGCCTGCAGAAAGGCATTGGCTGTCATGAGTAGTCCTCCGGATTGAAGAGCACCAGCACCAGGTAGATCACCAGTGCGATCACCAGCCCCAGGGCGATGAAGTGGAGCGCGCTCATGTGCGCCTCCTGATGCGGTCGAAGAGGGCGCACAAGGCGCCGGTCGCGGCGAAGAACGCCACGGTCACGAGAATGAAGAACAGATCCACGATGCCTCCCGGCATGCACTGATTGGATGCTTCAACTCTAGACAGCGGCGCGTAAAGACGGGGGAAAGATCCAAGGGCGCGGTATCAAGAATCCGTAAAGATCCGGGCTCGCGTGCCGCGCGGCGGGCTGGGCGAGCATGAGGGAACGCCGGGCTTCAAGGAATCGGCGGCATCAGGCATCATCGCAGCGCCGTGTCGTACTGGCTGCATCGGTCAGCATGCGGTCGGCGCCACTCCCGGCAGGTCCGCCGGCAAATCCTTGAGCGAGGTATTCGTCGTGATCCAGTACCAGCTGCCCGGCAGTGCGCGATACCAGGAACGCATCTTCCCGAAGCCCGCCTTGCTTGAGCCGGCGACCCGCAAGAAGCTGGGTTTGAAGACCTATGCCGATGTAATTGCGCACTTCACCGCAAGTTCGCTGGCCGAGGACGGGATCGGCATTGTCACGGGATCGCTGCGGGTGGATAAGCACGAGGGGCGTTACCGCGTCAGCTTCGAACCGGCAGCCGGATACGAAGCGCAGGCGCGACAGTTTGCGGACATGCATGTCGCGATGCTTGACGAAAGGCACTTTGGCCTTGCGCTCAAAGGGGCAGACGCCTGCAAGCGCACGCCGGCCTGGAATCCGATGGCGGGTTACCCGGTCAATCGCAGCGACGGCCCCTCCGAATGGCTGCCGTGCCTGCCGCTCGGCATGCCGATCGCCAACCACCGCGCGGTGACGCTGATGCACTACCCGCCTATCGTGGCGTACCGCACCGCCGACTACCTCAACAACATGACGCTGCGGCGCTGGGCGCAGTTGCTGACTTGCGTCGGCATCACCGAGACGTCGCTGTATCACTCGATTCTTGACGTGAACCCGATTGCCGCGCCCGGATCGGGCGAGAGCGAGTATCCGAACGACTACTTCCCGATCAGCCTGACCTCGCAGTTCTACGACGACGAGAAGAAGGGGCTCAACTATGTGCGGGCGATGCTCGAACTGATGCTCGATCCGCCTTCGAACAGGTCGAACCCGCTGACGCTGCCGCTGCTGGTGTGCGGGTCGCCGCTCTACGATCCGCAGGCGCCGGGCTGGTTCCGCACACGCTACAAGGATCAGCTGCCGAAGGACAAGAACGGTTCGCCGACCGTCGATGTGCTGCAGGTCGGGCTTGTGCGCCTGCATCCTGACAGCGCCAAGCTCACGCCGTACATGATCGCGAACCACATGATTGCGGCCGGTGTCACCGGCGAATGCACCAGCGACCCATCGAAGATTCCGAATATCCAGAAATACGAGGCACAGGATCTGGTCGCGGCGACCTGGCTTAGCCTGTATGCCGATGCCTTGGCGCAAGGCAAGCCCTTCGATCCTGCGGCGGCGAAGGCGCAGGCCTGTCAGCGCTGGTTCGGCGCCGCCGACGGCGAGGGCGCGCCAAATCCTCCGGACGCGAACGACACGCTGACGATTTGCGCGCTCGCGCAGATGGATCTGTGCTTCGACCCGGTGAAGATCGCGCCGATGTACAGCTTTGACGAGGCGGTCGCGCGCTGCAAACAGGCTGGCGGCGCCAGCCTGTCCCCGTGCTTCGGCTGCAAGCCGCTAGGCAGCGCTGCCTGAGCGGTTGGCGGCCATCAGCGTTTTGCGGATTTCTTTGCCGGCTTGCCTGCGGCGGGTGTTGTGGCAGCGGTGTCCGACGCTGCGCCCGCGGGTTTGCTTGCCGCCTGCTGTGCGCGCGCGGCCAGATGTTCGGCGATCAATTCCGCCTGGAAACGATGGATCGTGTCGGGGTCGGTGAACACCGATTGCGTGTTGTTCTGCGCCTTGTAGCCGACGCCGCCGGCCTGTCCGGTCACGACGAAGGTGCCTTCGCCGGAGGCTGACCAGTTCGTCGAGCCTTCGCAACCGACCAGGCCGTCGGCGACGAATCCCTTGGTGTGGCTGATCTGATGGGTTGCGGATTGGCCGATCACGAAATGCGTGTTGAACGCGGCGGGGTCTTTGGCGATGTCCGAATCGAGCAGGCGCTTTTCATGCATGCCGCCGGCCTGGCTCTTGTCGAGTGTGATCAGCACCGTGATCTGCGGATCCATCGCCTTGGCCATGACGATGTCGTTCAGTTCGTCGTCGTCATAGCCGAACATGTTCAGGTAGAGCGAGACGCTGACCCGCGAAAGGATGTGCTTGAGGATGTCGTGCACATCGTCACGCCCGACGTAGAACAAGTGAAAGTCACGACTCGCATTGTTCGAGTAGGACTTCTCCCGGGTGTACTGTTGCAGGTCGAGGAGGTCGAAAGTCTGCAGGGTCTGCGAACGATCGGCGATGACGTTGCTCTTGCTCGGTTTGCGCGTGGCCATGGTGTGGACTCCAGTCGGGAGGTGTCGCGCAGCCGGGTGGCCGCCGCGGGTGAGGGTGGGGTTTCCGTTATCCGGCGGTGATCACTTCTGCGTGAGGCGCTCGAAACCTTGCCAGTCGTCCGGTGGTGGCGCCTGCAGGTAACGCACGCAGCGTTCCGCGAACAGCGGTGGCACCGCATCCTCCGGGTCTTCTTGGGCGAGTTGTTCGAATGCCGCCCATGCGGATTTGAAATCCCGCGCAAAGTACTGCGCCATCGCGGCGGCGAGCCGGTCGCGCGTCGCAAGCTTGGCTGCGCGCCGCTGCGGCGTGTCGGCGTCGAGCACCTCGTACAGTTCCACCGCGACGTTCTTGCCCTTCACCGCAACGCGATCCACCATGCGGATCGCGAACGCCTCCGGATCGCTGAGGCCGTTGTAGGTCTGCTGGCCGATCAGGAAGCGCGCGCGGTAGACCTTGGTGAGCTGTTCGATGCGCGAAGCCAGGTTCACCACATCGCCGATCACCGAACACTGGATGCGGTTGTGACCGCCCACGGTGCCCAGCACCACCGGCCCGGTATTGACGCCGATCCCCATCATCAACTCGGGGTGGCCGAGCTCCTGCGAGGCGAGGTTGAAGGCCTCCAGCGCCCGCCACATCGCGATGCCGCCGCGCACCGCCGAATCCGGCGTGCCGTCGAACAGGCCCTTGATCTCGTCGCCGGCGAACGAGTCGATGAAACCGCCCGCCTGGATGATCGCCGGCTCCATGCTGACGAAGTAGCGGTTGAGGATCTCGATCACCGTCTGCGGATCGAGGCGTTCGGCGAGCGGCGTGAAGCCGCGCAGGTCGGCGAACATCACGCTCATCTTCTTGGCGACATGCTCGCCGAGGTCCACCGTCGCGATGTCCGGGTGGGCGAGGCTTTCGAGGAACTGGCTGGGGACGAAACGCCGCTGGGCGGCGATGAGGCGCAACTGGTCTTCGTAGAGTTTCGCGTTCTCGATCGAAATCGAGGCCTGTGCCGCGAGCAGCTTGATGACCTCGATACGGTCTTCGGTGAAGACCCCGGTCGCGAGACTGTTCTCCATGTAGATCGCGCCTTCGAACTTGCCCTGGCGGATCAGCGGAATGCACAGCACAGATTGCGGCTTGCGTGCCAGCAGGTAGGCGTCGCGCGAGAAATGCCCGGCCTGGCTGGCGTCGTTCAGCACCACCGGTGTGTTGGTGTGCAGCACGTGATAGACGATCGTGATCGGCAGCGCAGCAGTGTCGTCGGTGCTGCGCACGGTGATCGAACGTGCCGGCGCGTCGGATTCGCGGCCGACTTCGCACAGACCTTCCACAACCAGTTGGCCATCGCGCCGGATCACGAAGCAACCGCGCTGGCCGCCCGCGTTTTCCAGCATGATCCGCATCGTCGTGGTCCACAGTTGTTCGAGCACGATCTCGCTGGAGATGGCTTGCGAGGCTTTCATCAGCGAGGCCATGTCGAGTGTCGCCGAATCGACCTCCGCCGATGTGCCCTCTCGCAGTTCGGCACGCGCCACCGCGCTTACCGCCCGTGTGCCCGGCGAGCGCAGGATCTGCGGGAATTCTTCGTCGAGCAGGTCGACCTTGCGCCGCGCACCCCAGCGCTCGTACAGGTGACGTGCGGCGCGCAGGTAACCGACCGCGGCCTTGCGCCGGCCCGCGGCAAGCAGGTGGCGTGCGGCCAGTTCGTTGGCCATCGCCTCGTCGCGACGGAATTCCTGCGTCCGCGCGGCATCCATGGCTTTCTCGTAGAGCCGTAGCGCGGCGTCGACGCGGTCGTCAAGGCGCGCCAGTTCGGCTTCCATCATCCACTGCAAGTGCAGGAAGTTGTCCGGACAGTGTCGCGCCCAGCGACGCATGCGCTTGAGATCGGCCTGCAAGCGCTGGCGCGTGCGGGTCTGTTCGTCGGCTTCCATGCCGGGAAGCACGGCGGCGAACGTGAGGAAGGCGACGATGTAGAAGCGCACCAATTGCGGCAGCGACATCGACGAGGCGATCAGCTTGTCCTGGGTGCGGATGTGCAGCAGGGCTTCTTCGTACTGGCCGTAGAAGTGGCAGATCTCGGCCTTGTAGATGTGATAGTTCGCGACGCCGGTCATGAAGCGCCGCGCCAGCATGCCGTCGACGCAGGCCTGCTCGTTGAAGCTCGCGTCGTTCATCGAACACAGGCCGTGGGTGCGGCCGAGGAAGTTGCGCTGCATCTGCAGGAACAGCGTGCCCGAGTCGAGCGAATCCTGGTATTCGCAGTCACGCACGATGTTCAGATAGTCGGCGTGTTCCTGCTCAGCGGTTTCGAGATCGAGCTTCGGGTCCCAGATGATGCAGTCCTGCGCGCTGTAGGCGAGATAGAGCAGGTCGCCCGACTGGTAGCCGGATTCGATGCCGCGGCGGAACCATGGCGTCATCGTCGTCCAGTGATTGCTCCAGTGGTGCACGAACATCGCATAGACGTAGATCACCCGCGACTTGAGCGCGATGTCGTCGAGCCGGTCGTTCATTGCCACCGCGAGCTTGCCGAATTCGTAGCCGAGCGCGGGGTCATCGAGCACGCCGCACAGCAGCATGCCGTAGGCTGCGTACGCAAACGCGGTCTCCGGGCTGTTGCCGTGCCGCAGCGAGATGTTCACCGACTTGAGTACCAGGAAGGGGAACAGGTTGCCGCTGCCAGACAGAAACGCGGCGGGGAAGATCTCCATCAGCAGGCGGATCGCGATCAGCTTTTCTGGATCTCGCAGCGCCGGGGCGTCGATCAGCTCGGCGATACGGCGTCCTGCGAGGTTGCGTCGCACCGCGGCACGTTCGCGCTGGATCGCGGCGCGATCCGGGTTGTCGGTGATGCGCAGGCCGAGCAGCGTGAGCCCCGCGATCGCCGCCTGGATCGACTCTTCCATCCGCCCGGTGGTGGCGTACTGGCGGGTGCGCATGGACAGGATCTCGGCCTTTTCGAGATTGGTGCGTGCGCGCGCAAGCATCAGCTCGATCCAGCGCTCGGCATCCTCGTAGCGTGCGGTGAGGTAGGCGCACTGCTGGTATTCCATCGCTAACGCGAGGGCGAGCTCGTACTCGCTCTCCCATGCATCGGTCGGTAGCAAGTCTTGCCCGATCTGCAGATACCCGAGCGCCGATTCGTAGGCCGATGATGCTTGCGCGCGCGTGCCCGCCGCCAGGTTGAGGCGCGCCAGCGCAAGCCGCTCTGCCGGATCATCGATCAGGCGACGACCTTCGTTGAGGTGGCCGACGATGTCGATGAGGCGCTCGTCGCGCTCCCGCGAGTTGGCATGCCGCTGCATCAAACGACCGACCGAGAGGTGGACTGCCTGTTTGCGTTCGGCGTCGATCAGCTCGTAGGCGGCTTGCTGCACACGGTCGTGCTGGAAACGGTAGGCCGGGTTCACGCCGTCACCCGGCGAGCCCTCATCGGCGCCGGCCGCCTTGCCGACCAGCGTGTAGTCTTGCTGCAGCGGGATCACCATGTGCTGGCGCAGCGCAGGAAGCAACGCCTCGCCGGTGTCGTCCATAGACTGCTCGTGAATGACCGACAGCGTGCGCAGGTCGAAAGTGCTGCCGATGCATGCGGCGAGTTGCAGCACGCGCTGCGTATCCGGCGGGAGCTTGCGCAGGTTGGTGACAACGAACTCGACGACGTTACTGCTCAGTCCGCTGCGCCGCACCGCCTCCATGTCCCAGCGCCAGCGGCCTACCTCGGGTACGAAGCTGATCGCACGCGCCTGTTCCAGCGTGCGCAGCATTTCGGTCAGGAAGAACGGGTTGCCCTGGGTCTTGTCGAACAGCAGCGCGCTGAGCGGCACGCAGGCGCCGCGCTCGACATGCAGGGTGTCGGCCACGAGTTGCTCGACAGAAGCCTGATCGAGCGGCCGCAGCGGCAGTTCGTGCACTGGGCGGCTCTCCTCAATCTCGTCCAGCGCGAGGCGCAGCGGGTGGCCGATGTCGACCTCGTTGCTGCGATAGGCACCGATCAGCAGCAAGCGAGAAAGGTCGCGCGCGTTAGCCAGCCAGCGGATCAGGTTGAGCGTCGATGCGTCGGAAAATTGCAGGTCGTCGAGGAAAATCACCAGCGGTTGCTCACTGGTGACGACGCGCACGAAATTCAGTACCGCGATCTGGAAGCGGTTCTGTGCCTCGGTGCGCGGCAGCTCGGGCACAGCCGGCTGCGGGCCGGTGATCATTTCGAGTTCGGGCACCAGATCGATCAAGACTTGCGCGTTCGGTGCGAGCGCCGTGACCAGGCGTTCGCGCCAGTGTTGCGGCCGCTCACCGGCTTCTGCAAGGAGCTGCTGCACCAGGCTGCGGAAGGCGACGGCGACCGCCGAGTAGGGCGTGCTGCGCTGGAACTGGTCGAACTTGCCCTGGATTAGGTAGCCGCGCTGGCGTACCAGCGGCTTGTTGATCTCGTTGACCAGGGCCGACTTGCCCACGCCGGAGTAACCCGCAACCATGCAGATCTGCGTGCTGCCTGCGGCAACCTGGTCGAACAGCGCGAGCAGGGCGGCGAGTTCGGGTTCGCGGCCATAGAGCTTTTGCGGGATCTGGAAACGGCGCGAGATGTCCTGTGTGCCCAGAGCAAAGGGACGTACGCCGCCGTGGTCGAGCAGCTCGCGTTCGCAACGCCGCAGATCCGAAATCAAGCCGAAACTACTCTGGTAGCGGTCTTCGGCGTTCTTCGCCATCAGTTTCAGGACGATCGCCGCCAGCATTTCCGGCACCGCCGGGTTCAAGGTGCTGGCCGAGGGCGGCTGTTTGCTGATGTGGCTGTGCACCCACTCCAGGATTGAGTCAGTCTTGAACGGTGTTTCGCCGGTCAGCAGCTCGAACAGCAGCACGCCAAGCGAGTAGTAGTCCGAGCGGTAATCGAGGTCGCGGTTCATCCGGCCGGTCTGTTCCGGCGAGATGTAGGGGAGGGCGCCTTCGAGCTTGCGCGACACGCCGTAGTTCGGCCGCTCGCGCGAGAGTTCGGAGGAGATCCCGAAGTCGATCAGCCTGACACCGCCTTCACGGTCGATCAGAATGCTGTGGGGTTCGATGTTCTTGTGCACGACATCGCATTCGTGCACCTGGCCGAGCGCTTCCGCAATTCGCACTGCGAGCGGGAAGAAGCGGCTGAGCGGCATGCGGCGGGCAGGCAGCGCGTCGAGTTCCTCGGCCAGCGTGTGGCCGAAGCGCTCGAACACCAGCGCGAGGTTGCCGTTGCCCCAGGTCTCGAGACCCGCGATACGGATGACGTCAGCGACCGGCTGCAGGCGCTCGGTGATCTGGTACTCGCGGCGCAGGGCGGCGATGCCCTGCTTGCCGGGGTATTCGACATCGAGCGTCTTGATAAGCACCGCGGCGCCGTCTGACAGGCGGCTGGCACGAAACAGCGTGCTCTGGCGCGCGCGGTGGACGCTGGCGCCGATCTCGTATCCGGGGATCGTGACCACGTGCGGCGTCAGGCCAGGGCGATCGGTGCCACCCGATCAGACGCCGAACACGGTATTCGCGCGTTCGGTGTAGGCGTCTTTGGCGATGTCGCGCAGCGGTTGGCCGTGACCGCACAGTGCGTGGCGGAAGCTCAGTTCCTTCAGGCGCGTGAAATCGTCGGCCGCTGGTTCATTCACTTGCATCCACACCGGCCCGAAGTTGCCGCGCTGGAAGAAGCCCATGCCGGTCATCATGCTGCGCGATTCGTCGGAGAAGAATTCGTCCGGGGTCTCCCAGTTCTGGAGGGCGTCGCAGGCGACCAGGATGCCGCCTTCGCGGTCGATGTGCAGGATGCATTCGGGCAGCTTGATGGTGCGGAAATCGAACACGCTGCAACCGGCGAAGGGCATCTCGCCGCCGGGCACAAGTTCCTTGTCGGCAACGAGGCCATGTTCGTGCTGCATGCCGGGCATTGCCCAGAAGGTCGCGCCGTAGCGCGCTTTGTAGAAGGCGTCATCGCGGCCATGCAGGGAACCGATCTTGACGATGTTGGTGACGCGTCCGAGCGCATCGAGTGCTGCCAGGCCTTCGTCGGTCAGCCGCACGGTGTTGATCAGCGTGAGGCTGTCGCCTTCGCGCACGATCGTCATGTTGCGGCTGAAATGCCAGTGCGCATTCATCAACTCGGTCTTCATGGTGCCGGTCACGAAGAACACGTTCGGGAAAACTTCTTCTATCGGGCCGTGTGGCAGCGCTTCGGGAAACTGGTCCATGGTGTGTCCTCTTATCTGTCGGGTATTGAAAGCCTACTTTGAGCCGCGCCGCGCTGCAATTCGATCTTCTCGCCAGAGTCAGCGCTGGTGCGGGTTTGCGGGTGGGGCGCCACGCTCAGTCGTAAACGAAACGTCCCACGTACACGTACTCTGCACTGTATTCGTGGAGGTACTCATCAAGGTACTGACGCTGCGCTGCACTCAGGCGGTTGTGGCGGATGTCGTCGAGGGTCTCGCTGCCGTCCGAATGGTCGAGCCGCTTGAGGTGGAAGAGCGTCATGTCGCGCCCTCCGAAGAAGCCTTGCAGAAAGCTGTGCTGCCAGCGCGCGTCGGTCATGTCGAACACGGCACCGGCGAGTGCGGTCAGCATCGGCTGCTCCGCCAGCGTTTCTGCGGTGTAGACGGGATAGTCGCCGGGCGGTGGCAGAAAGGGCGGTACCGGCAGCTTCTGGTGAACGGGGTGTCGACGCAGCGCCGCGATGTAGTCCGCATCAAGGCCGTTGTCGGTGGCGCCCTTGATCAGGATGTTGAGGTATCGCTGCGTGGGCCGGCAATCTTCATCGATGAAGGAGGGGATGCCCACGTAGGCGATAGCCTTCATTGGCCCACTCCCGGTCTCCAGGGTTACCGCGATGCGGTCGTAGCCGTGGCCATAGGCCTCCGCCGCGTCGAGCAGTTCCAGGTCAGGGTCATCGCAATGGTGCACCACGCCCCAGACCTGATCGGCCGGATTACCCGTCGGCTCTATGTTGCCGACACCACCTTCATGGCGGAAGAAGTGGTGAACGTTGAAACGCAGGCGCCAACCGTGCAGCACCGCGCGCCGCGATTCGGTCGGCTCGACGCCCTTGGCGCGCAGCGAGCGCAAGTCCATGTTTGAACCATAGCCAAAGTACCAGAACACCTGTCGTGGCTCCTTGATATTGGGGGGCGTTACTTTTCAGGGTTAGGATGCGGGCGGCGCGAAGGCTCGCATTCCGGACCTTTCGCTGCGCGTCTGGCGCGCGCGGTGTTTAGCGCCTAAGGTTAAACGAGTTTGTGCAGCAGAAGAACGAAAACAGCGTGCGCGGCACGATCCGCGCCCCAACAGGAGATCACCGATGACCCTCAGTACCCCGAGCGCGGGCGCTCGACACGACTATGTGATCAGCCGCAGCGAAACCGATGACAGTTACGGTCTGTGGCGGCTGGATCTCGACAGCACCGCGCTGTTCGAGCCGGTGCCGCTCAGCCCGAAGGCGACCTTCGATCGCAGTCACCAGATGCTGTCGATCGGGCGTTACTTGCTGGAGTGGGGGCCGGTCGCGCTGGAGTCCTATCAGGCGTGCTTCCCGTATCGCCTGTTCGAGTTCGATCCAGCCAGCCCCGACCCCCTTGCCGGTGCGCCGGTGCAGAAGGGCCTGTGGCCGAAGTCGAAGTTCTGGTGGTCGCGTCCGGACTTCGGCAACCCCGATGGCGCCAGCAAGAGTTTCGACTCCGGCAAGAACCTGATGCTGGTCCCGCTGGGCGGCTTCGTTCTGAACCTGATTCCGCAGAGCGGGCGGGGCACCTTCCAGCTCTGGAACTTCGACCCGAATCCGCTTCCGCTGGCGAAATGTCAGTCTGATCCACTGCCCAAGCCGTGGTCGCCGCAGGGTGCGTTCGACACGATTGCCGATGGGCATGAACTGATCGCGCTGGGCAACTATGTGCTCGACCGGGTGCCGGCGACCGGCGAATACGCGGTCTGGAGTTTCGATCCCCAGAACGAATTTCCGCTTGCCCGACCAAGCATCCAGCACGGGCAGTGGCAAGACATCGACGCGAGTCACAAACTGATTGCGATCGGCGAACATGTGCTCGACTGGGTGCCGGCCGATCGGAGCTACCGGCTGTGGCAATTCGACCCGAAAAGCGAGAACCCGCTGACCGGGCCGGTGCGCAGCGGCGTGCTGCCCGAAGCGTTTGCGGCGCAGACGAACCTGCTCGGCATCCAGGCCCTGAGGCCGGTTGACGTGGCGCGCAAGAACGTCCCCGGTACGATCGATTTCATGCGCGACAAGATCAAGCATGTCGTGTACCTGATGCTTGAGAACCGCTCCTTCGATCATGTCTGCGGCTGGCTGTACGAGCAGGGCGAAACCGGCATCCACTTCGTCGGTGATGATCGGCCTTTCGACGGTGCCAGCACCGAGATGTACAACCTGGCGTCGGACGGCAAGGGCGGCGAGCGCAAGGTCTATCTCGAGAAGTACAAGGACGGCAAGCTGAGCGACGACTATTCGCTGAACTTCCTGACGGTTGATCCGTACCACGACCATTCGGACGTGATGCGCCAGTACTTCTACAAGGACAGCCACGGCTACGAGAAGCGCATGACCCCGAATATGGGGGGCTTCGTCTGGAACAACGCGGCCGATTCGGTGATGTGGACCTACTCGCCGGAACAACTCCCGGTGCTCAACGGGCTTGCAAAGCATTACGCGGTGTCGGATGCCTGGTTCAGCTCGATGCCTGGGGCGACCGATTCCAACCGCGCCTTCGCGTTCAGCGGGTCGGCGCTGCGTCAGCTCAACAATTTCCAGAATGGTGTGCAGTACATCGACTGGCCGGATACCTGGCATCGCCAGTCGGTATGGAAGGTGCTGTGGACCAACGGCTTCACCGACTGGAAGATCTACAACTCCATCGTGTGGATGAACTTTGTCCACACCTATCACCTTTACCTGCAGGGTCAGATTCCGTCGGTGGACGCGAATACCGCCAAGTTCATCGCGGGTATCGACCAGTTCAAGGAAGACGCACTGACCGGAAAGCTGCCCGCTTTCAGCTTCCTCGAACCGGTGTGGGTAGGCTCGGCAGGGACCACTTCTTATCACCCCGGGCCCGATGTGGTACCCGGCGAGCAGGCACTCAACGAACTCTTCAACGCGATGAAGGCGGGTCCGGCGTGGAACGAGACGCTGTTCGTGATCACCTTCGACGAGCACGGCGGCATCTACGACCATGTGCCGCCGCCTTACGCCGAGAACCCGTGGCCGAATGACGTGATCGACGGCTACCGCTTCGACATGATGGGCGTGCGGGTGCCGACGATCCTGGTGTCGCCGTGGATCAACGAGAAGACCGTGTTCCGCTCTTCGACGCCGGTGGCCTACGACTCGACCTCGATCCTGGCCACGCTGCTGCACTGGTATGGCATTCCGAAGGCGAGCTGGGCGCTGGGCGACCGCACCGACAAGGCGCCGACTTTTGAAGCGGTGTTTCAGCGCACCACGCCCAGGCACGACGCGCCGACGCTCAAGCCGCCCTACGACAGCGACTTCCCGAGCAAGGGCAAACCGCGGCAGCACCTTGAGCTCAACGACCTGCATCGGCTGATGACGCCGCGCATCGTGTGGGCACTGGCGCGCGGGAAGCTCAGCGCATCGGAAGCCGAGAAGATTTCCGATGACATCCTGGCGCGGGCGACCAGTCTGGAGTCGCTGCACGCCCTGATCGACGACCTGTCGCGCCGGATCGGTTGATCTGACGGAGCCGCGGCGCTGCAGATACGTGCGGCGTCGCGGAACACTTCAAGGCGCAACGACGCGCCCTTTGCTGCCCCCTCAGGGAGTCCCTGCCATGAATCTCTTTCGTTGCTGGCGCCTCTGCGCCTGTCTGTTGCTGCTGGTCATGCAGTACGCGCCCGGTGCCCGTGCGGCCGATGCCGTCAGCTACACCCTCGGACCGAAGTCCGTCGTCCAGTCGCTGTATCCAGACGCAAGCTGGCTGCCGTCCGAATATGCGGCCAAGTATCCCGATCTTGCCAAGACCATCGAAGGTTTCACCTTGCAGTCGCTGCAGCGGGATGGTGTCAAGAAGGCCAAGGTAAGCGTGAGCTTCCCGGTCGTCGCGGGCGTTGAGCAGGTGCAGGTGAGCATCAGCCCGGCCAGCGCTACCGCGCGACGTTACGCCCAGGTGCACCCGACATTGCTCGACGCCGCACACGCACAGGCGGCGCTCAAGGGCACCAAGGCGTGCGAGGCGCAGGCCTCGCCCAAGTGCTGGGATCCTCAGCCGCGCGCCGGCCAGCCTTGGGCGTTCTACCTGCCGCTGGGGCTGCCGATGGCGACGCAACGCTCGGTGCTGTTCCTCGACTATCCGCCGATTCCTGCGTTGAGCGGCAAGGACTATCTCGACAACTTCACCATGTGCCGCTGGGGCCGGGTAATGGGCGCTGCCGGCGCGAAGAACCCGTTTGCCTACGAGACGATCGTCGATTCGCGCCCGATCGCTGCGCCCGGCAGCGGTGAAGATGCGCTGCTGCCCGATCCGCAGGCCTGGTTCAACAGCGACGACAAGGGAGCGGTGTATCTCACGCCGATGTTGCAACTGGTGACCGCCCCGCAGGACGCGAGTGCCACCAAGACCTTGCCGGTGGCGGTATTTGGATCCACCGCGCGCAAGACTTGGGCGAAGATGGTCGACGCGCACTCGGTCGGTATTCTGGATGTGGGTGAAACCCAACTTGGCGGTCAGTCCCGGATTACGCCCTGGATCGCGACCAATCACCCCGACGTGACGAGCTACAACTGCTGCCCCGGTGACCCGCACGCGAGTTGCAAAGGTAGCTTCGATCTGATCAAGGACGAACAGGCCGACTTCGTTTCAGCGTGCTGGTTGCGCGAGATGGCAACGCCGGGCGCACCCACTGCCGCCGAGGCCAAGCAACGTTGTGCCGCGCGCTGGGTCGACAAACCAAGTGCGAGTGCGAAACAGACGCTGTGCATTCAGGCCAAGCTCGACAACAACAACCCGGATGCCGCTTGCAAGACCTACAGCGATGCCTGGAACTATTGTTCCGCTCACGAGGCCAACGCCTGCGCGACGCTCGACTGCAGCTACGACAAGACCAAGGTCAAGCAGCCGGTGCCGCCGGTTGCGAAACGGCCGGTAGGTTGGGAAGAGGACTGTCGCCGATACTTCTGATGCAGCGCGGGCAACGCCGGCGGCGTGTTGCTGTGCCTGATGCGCCACGATGGTGCCGGTTTCGCGCTGCGCAGCGAGCAATGGCCTGCTTTCGAGACATCAGCCTGCGGACTTGCATCACGGGTGAATGGGCGCTGCGCCGGGTAGAGTAAGCGCTCCCGACCTAGGTGGGCGATACAGTTGATGCGTGAAGGCGACAAGGACGAGTTCATCCGGATTGGCGATGCCTGTCGCTCATGGGGCATTGGCGCACTTCGCTGGCATTGGCGCACGCCTGTGACCGTGCCGGCGAAGGCACGTATCCGGGTTGTTGGCGGGCGCGGATTTGGCGGGCGAACCTTGTGCGCGGAGCTGCGCGCCAAGGGCATGGCCGCGGACTGGCGTGATGCCCGAGACTCTGGCCTGGGGGTACTCGGCAGGAGCGCGGTGGTCCTTCTGGGGCGCATCCCCGAGATCGAGTTTGCCCGCGGTGTGCTGCATACCGCGGGGATTGGCGGCGCGCGCGTCGAAATGCTGGCTCAAAAGGTCTGCACGCTGGAACCCGGGCGTTTTCTCGGGCTACGCGGCTTCAAGGGGCATCCGGTACTGGTCACGCAACCCAGGCCGCGGCAGGTCGGCCCCAGAACGAGACTTCGCGCGGCCAGGGCACGGTGAGGCGTCCGCTGCTCACTTGATCTTGCGTTGAGGCCGTGCCACCCGTCAGACCAGGCTTGGCCCGGTGCGGGAGTCTCGCTGAGGGGATGCCGTCAGCCAGTGCATTGCCCTCAGAGGCGTGCCATCTCCATGGATGTCTCTGTGGAGATGTGTGTCAGAGCAGTCACCGCACATTCTGTGTAAGCAAGTGCTACAGCGACCCCATTTGCGCTGTCTCCAGCAGCCCCATCCCGCGGTTTTGACGTACATTTGCCTACCCTTGGCTGGGGCAGTGTCGCGCCGATGGTGTGCTGTCAGGCTGATGTTTCTCGGAGAAGTCGGATGAAGAAGGTTTTGCTGTGCTTGCTGATCTTGCTTGCGCCGCTCGGGCATGTTCTGGCGCTGGAAGGGCCTGCGCGGGTACCGCTGGGGCCGCAGCAATACCAGGCTGCCACCGCGAAAATGATCGCCACCTTGCTGACCCGCTATCACTACACCGCACCGAGGCTGGACGATGCGCTGTCGGCTAAGGTGTTCGACCGTTACCTCCAGTCGCTCGATCCCGAGAAGCTGCTGTTCCTGCAAGCCGATATCGACGCTTTCTCCGCAGCGCGGACAAAACTCGACAATGCGATCTCGAACGAGGACGTTCGCTTTCCCTTCACGCTGTATAACCTGTACCGCGACCGCCAGGTCGAGCGCTTCACCTACTCGCGGCAGGTGTTGAAAACGGCATTCGATTTCACCGGCCAGGAGTCGATCGAATACGACCGCAAGAACGCCCCCTGGCCGCGAACGATGGACGAGATCCGCGATCAGTGGCGCAAGCGGGTCAAGAACGACTGGCTGCGCCTGAAGCTTGCGGGGCAGAAGGACGATGCGATCCGGAGCACGCTCGACAAGCGTTACGAGGGTTATCTCGGCCGCATCGACAAGGTCAACCCGAACGACGTGTTCCAGATCTTCATGGATGCCTACGCGACGGCGATCGACCCGCACAGCAACTACCTCGGCCCGAAGGCCTCTGAAGAGTTCGACATCTCGATGAAGCTGTCGCTGGTGGGCATCGGTGCAGTACTGCAATCGCGCGACGACTACACGATGATCCGTGAGTTGGTGCCGGGTGGCCCCGCAGCCTTGTCGGGGAAGCTTCAGATTGGCGATCGCATCGTCGGCGTCGGGCAGGGCGCAGACGGCGCGATCTCAGAAGTGCTGGGGTGGCGTCTGGACGACGTGGTCAGCCAGATCCGCGGTGCGCTCGATACGGTGGTGGTGCTCGACGTGCTGCCGGCCGACGCGGGACCGGACACCAAACACAAGCGGGTGCAACTGACGCGCAAGAAGATCAGCATCGAAGAGCAGGCCGCGAAGAAATCCGAAATCGAGATCAAGGATGCACACGGGGCCCACAAGATCGGCGTGATCACCCTGCCATCGTTCTATGAGGATTTCGAGGCGCGTCGATCGGGCGACAAGAACTACAAGAGCGCCGCGCGGGATGTCGAACGCCTGCTGGGCGAACTCAAGAAGGACAAGGTTGAAGGCGTCGTCATCGATCTGCGCAACAACGGCGGCGGCTCGCTGCGACAAGCGGTGGAACTGACGGGCCTGTTCATCGACCAGGGGCCAGTGGTGCAACAGCGCGATGCCAAAGGGCAGATCGCTGTGGAGGCCGACACACGGGCAGGCTACAGCTGGACCGGGCCGATGGCGGTGCTGATCAACCGTTTCTCCGCATCGGCCTCCGAAATCTTCGCGGCGGCGATCCAGGATTACGGGCGCGGCGTAATTCTGGGCGAACCGAGTTTCGGCAAAGGCACCGTGCAAACGGTAATCAGTCTGGACCAGTTGCTGAAGTCGGAGAAACCGACTTACGGAGAAGTGAAGTTCACCGTGGCCGAGTTTTTCCGGATCAATGGCAACACCACACAGTTGCGTGGGGTCACGCCTGATATTGCCTACCCGCTGCTGAACGATATCGAGCATATGGGCGAGTCGAGCTTCGACAACGCCTTGCCGGCGAGCCAGATCAAACCAGCCGATTATCTGCCGGCCGGGGATCTGACAGCGGTGATTCCCTCGTTGCGCAGCCGCCACGAAGCGCGGATGTCGGCCGAGAAAACGCTCAAGCGAATCATCGACGACGCTAACGAAATCGCGGTCCTGCGCAAGCGCGCCACGATCTCGCTCAATGAAGCGGAGCGGCGTGCCGAGCGCGACGCGATGGAAGCGCGGGCCAAGAAACGGGCTGAGGAAGAGGCGCGCGAGAACGGCGCAAAAGCCGGCAAAACGAAGGCAGAGATTGATGAGGACCTGCAGGCGTCGTCGGATGACGGCTTGCTCGACAACGAACGTTCCATTGAGCGTTCGAGAGGAGCGGGCAAGAAGAAACGCGAACGCCCCGACGCCCTGCTGACCGAGAGTGCCCATGTGCTCAGCGACGAAGTCGATTTGCTGACAGCCAACCCGAAGCTTGCCGTGCGTGTCGTGCCGGCGGACCTGCGCCTTACGAAGAAGTGATTGGAGCGGGCGGCAGGTGGGCTGCCGCCCGAATGGTTCAGGCGATGCTGTCGAGTGCCTGAACGAAATCGGCGATCAGATCGTCGCTGTGTTCGATGCCGACGGATACCCGCAGAAGGTCATCGGGGCAGAAGGTGCCCGGCCCCTCCACGCTGGCGCGGTGCTCTACAAGGCTTTCCACCGATCCGAGCGACGTTGCCTGTTTAAAGATCCGAAGCTTTGCGGCCACGGCTCGCGCGGCGCTTTCGCCGCCGCGAATGCGCACCGACAGCATGCCTCCGAATCCGTTGCTGAACTGCCGCTGCGCCAACGCGTGCTGCGGGTGGGAGGGCAAGCCCGGGTAGCTGACCTGTGACACGGCCGGGTGGCGTTCCAATGCCTCGGCAAGTTTCATGGCCGAGGCGCTCGCCGTGCGGACCCGCGGAAACAGCGTGCGCATGCCGCGCAACAACAGCCAGGCCTCGAACGGCCCCAGCACCGCACCGCCAAGCGCGCGGACCGTGCGGATGCGCGGCCACAGTGGCGCGTCCTTGCGCGCGACCAGCGCGCCGGCGACGACGTCGGAGTGCCCGTTGAGATACTTGGTCGCCGAGTGCATCACGATGTCGGCACCCATCTTCAGCGCCTGCCCGTGCACCGGGGTCAGCACCGTTGCATCCACTGCGACCTGTGCGCCGGCGCGGTGCGCCAGTGCGCTGGCTGCTGCGATGTCGGTCAGCTCCCAGGTCGGATTGGCGGGGCTCTCGATCCACAAGAGTTTCGGGGCGCCGATCGCCAGCTTGGCTTCGAGGTCGGCGAGATCGGCGTTCTCGTAGAAGGCGAGATCCAGCTGCCACTGCTCGGCGAAGAGTATCAGCCACTTGCGCAGCGCCCAGTACATGTTGCGTGGCGCGAGCACGCGCTGGCCGGGTTCGAGCGCTTGAAACACCGCCGCGGCTGCGGCCATTCCGGACGAGAAGAGCAGGGCGCTGTCGCCGGCTTCGAGTTCGGCGAGCAGTGCTTCGGCCTGATCGTAGGCGGGACTGGCGTCGCGCGAATACACCCGGCCGCCGGGGTAGCTGCCATCGTCGGCGCGCTCAAAGGTCGTCGACAGGTGCAGCGGCGGCACGATGTCGCGATAGGGCTCCGCAACACGACCGAGCGCTTGCGCGGTGAGGGTTTCGGGGTGGAAAACTGGGGACGAGTCTTTGCTCACGAAAGCGGCTCCGGCAGGCGAATGCGCGACAGTGTAGCGCGGGCGCCGGACATGCCGAGCCCGATCGGATTACGGCTCAGGTGCGGATCAGTACCTCGTCGGCAATGAACTGTGCCAGCATCGTAGTGACCCGTTGTGCGATCTCTTCTTCCGGCATCAACGGCGATACCTGCTCGCACGCCTCGCCGAACGTCGCGCCGTCCGCGAGTGCGTAGATGAATTGCGATGCCACCGCGTCGAGCGAACGGAATCGGGTGTCCAGACCCTGCCGCCAGATCAGCAGCGTGTGCGGATCTTCCTCGGGAGGTTCGACGCTCGCATCCGGGTCTGCGGTGAGCTGATGCCACACGGCCTCTACCGCCCATTCCACATCGAGCAAACAGGCCGATGGGTGCAGCGCAAAGCGCAGCAAGTGCCACCCCTCTGGCGGCGTGCTTGCGAGTTCGTCGAGTGACCATGGCGTTGCATCGTCTGCATCGAAGGCATGCCGCAGCGCCCACTCCATACGGATCAGGTCGCCGAGTGCGGGATGCGGCAATCGCGCGGGGTCGCTTGTTGCGAATGCATGCAGCGCATCGCCGAACCAGCGAATCGACGGGTGACGAGAAGGGTGTGCGGCGATGTAGGCGAGCCCGAGCGCGTCGAAGTCCTCATCGCCGAGCACGGCTCGCAGCACCGGATAGTTGTCGCGCAGCGCCGTGAGCAGGCGGGCGCGGTAAGCCTCGGCGTAGATCTCGAAGCGAGCGGCGGCAGTGCCGGTGCTATCGGCCAGCAAACCATCGGGAAGCCGCCGTGTCAGGATCGCCTGTTGGAAGGTACATTGGGTCTGGTGCAGCGTGTTCATGCGGTCACCGCCTCGTGTTGCCCCAATGCAAGGCGCGAAACCTCACGTGCATGATCGAGTTCGGCGAGCAGTTCAGCCAGAAGCGGAATGTGATCGTCGCGTTCAATCATCGTCGGCACCGCGCCGACGCGGCGCAGGGTGTAGTCGTAGAGGGTCCAGACCGGATCGCACACTGGGTGGTCGTGCGTGTCGATCAGGAAGTCGCCGTGGTCCTCATGGCCTGCGAGGTGAATCTGTCGGACCCGTGATGCCGGCATCGCGTCGATGTAGCGCCGGGCATCAAAGCCGTGGTTGATGCTGCTGACGTAAACGTTGTTAACGTCGAGCAAAAGCAGGCAATCGGCGCGGCGGGCGATCTCGGCGACGAAGTCCCACTCGCTCATTTCGTCCTGCGCGAAGGCGACGTAACTCGACACGTTTTCGAGCAGGATCTGTTGGCCGAGGAAGCTCTGCACCTGATCGATGCGCTCGCACAGGTGTTGCAGCGCGGCTTCGGTGTAGGGCATCGGCACCAGGTCGTGCAGGTTATGGTGATCGACGCCGGTCCAGCATAGGTGGTCCGAAATCCACGCCGGTTGCACACGGTCCGCCAGGGCCTTGAGCTCGCCGAGGTATTTGCGGTCGAGTGGATCGGCCGACCCAATCGAAAGCGAAACGCCGTGCATCACCATCGGATAGTCGCGGCGGATCGTGTCGAGAAAGTGCAGCGGTTTGCCGCCCGGCACCATGTAGTTTTCGGAGATGATCTCGAGCCAGTCGACCGCTGGCCGGGTGTCGACGAAGTCACGATAGTGCTCGACGCGCAGGCCAAGTCCGAATCCGTGCAAGGCGCGATTCATGGAGACTCCAGGTCAGGCGGGTTTGATGTGAAGAAGGGCCGGTGATACTGCGCCGGCCCCGATTCAGGCTCAGGACTTGTCGACCTTGCCGCCAGCCTTGGTGCATTCGGCGGCAGTTTTGGTCTTTGTCCAGCCTTGGCCCTTGCAGGAATTCTGGCCCTTGCACTCGTTCTTGGCCGTCTTGCACTCGGAGTGGCCCTTGCAGCTGTTGCCGCCGACACACTTGACGCCCCCCATGTCGTCCGCCGCAGCGGCGGTGAGCGGGGCGGCGCCCATGGCGAACAGTGCAGCGGCAGCAGCGGCGATGGCGATTCCGGATTTGGCGTTGATCATGATGAAGTCCTCTCTGGTTGGATGGTGCGTGTCCGACGGCGCTGGCCGGCGGCAGATGCACGGGGTGTGCATGGGAGTAGACGGGGCGAGCCTTTGATTTCTTACGTCGCGCCCGCAGAAATTTATCGGGTTACGACAGACATCGAGGCGCGACGCGCGATCAGGTGGTCCAGCGACAGCACACCACCGCCACGCGCGATCAGGAACAGCAATACGGTCGCCCACACGCCATGAGTCGGGTAAGCGTCCGGATAGACGAACACCTCGATCACCATCGTCATGCCGAACAGTGCCAGCGCGGCGAAGCGGGTGCCAAGCCCGAGCAGCAGCAGAACCGGAAAGAAGTGCTCGGCAAACGCGGCCGCAGTTGCGGCAAGGGCTGGATCGAGCAGCGGGAGGTGATACTCGTCGCGGAACAGATCCACCGCCGAGGCGGAGAGATGCGGCAGACCGATGCTGAAACTGCGCTCGATCAGGTCGATCGAGAAGCCTTCAACCTTGGTCTGCCCCGACTTCCAGAAGATGGCGGCGACCGAAAAACGGCCAAGGGCGGCAATGGCGCTGTCCGGGATCTTTCCGGCGAGGTCTATCGCCTTGTCGACGAGACCGCGCAAGCGTGAGGGTTGCGGCATGGTGCTGACTCCAGTCATGAGGTAATGGCAGCCACGCATTGACACGCGATCAGGCGTGTCAGCGCGGTACCGAGTTCGAATTCAGGGTCGGTTGTACTGGCGAGCGCGATCGACGCGCCGAGTGTCTCGCCGGCCGCGAGCGCGCCGATCAGCGCTGCGGTGCCGGCGTCGAACAGGTGCAGGTGGATGTCGTCGTACGGGCGAACGACGGCGACCGTCTCCGGGCGATCGACCTGCACGCCCGTCATCGGGTCGTCGCCCTGGTGCGAAGCCCAGATCGCGTACACAGCCCAGTCCGATTCGAGCAGTGCGAACGAGGGCAGCATGCGGAACTTCAGGACCGGAAGGGTTTCGACGTCCGCGAGGCAGGCGGCGAAGTCCGCGGGCTTCAACGCCTGTGCATCGGCCGCGTGCCAGGCCACCACCCGCAACCGTTCGAGGCGGGCGACATCGGACAGGTAGGGATATGGCTTGAGCGCGTCGATGTCGCCAATGAAGTCGGGCAGCGCGTCGCCATACTCGAACAATGCTGGCGAGCGCGGCGGATGGGCTTCGATGAAGCCCGAGGCCAGCGCGCGGAAGCAATCCTGACCCACCAGTTCGCGCGTGACCGGGAAGGCATCTTCCAGCCCGGCGATCAGCGATGCTGCGCGGTTGTTCCGGTACACCGCGAAGCGTCGCGCGGTGCTGCCACCGTGCCAGCAACGCAGGTCGGCTGGCGCCGGGTGCGATATGTCGCGCAGTCCGGCGGCGAAGGCGTCTACGCTGTTCATGCGGCCGCTTCTTGTGGGTGACTTGCGGGCGCAAGGCAGCGCTTGATCACGGCAGCCTCGTCCAGCAGGCGGCTGTAAGCGGGCAGGTCGTTGTCCCACTCGATCAGCGTCGGCGTCGGGCCGATCCGATCAAGCACCCGGTGGTAGAGCGACCACACCTCGGCTACTACGGCGCGGTCATGCGCGTCGATCAGCAGCGGTGCGCCGGCGTCGTCGCTGTCCGGTGCAAAGCCTGCGAGGTGGATTTCGCCCACCGCTTCGAGCGGCATCGCCTGGATGCAAGCCCATGGGTCGCGCGCGTGGTTGGTGCACGAGACGTGAAAGTTGGTGACATCAAGCAGCAGGCCGCATCCGGTGCGTTTGACGACTTCCGAGATGAAGTCGGCTTCGCTGAACGAACTGGATGCGAACTCGACATAAGTGGACGGGTTCTCCAGCAGGATCGCGCGGCCGAGGGCATCTTGCACCTGCACTACGTGGGCGCAGACACGTTCAAGGGTGGCGCGGTTGTAGGGCAAGGGCAGCAGGTCGTTGAAGAACTCGCCGCCGTGGCTGGACCAGGCCAGATGCTCGGAAAACGCGTCGGGCTGGTGCCGCGCGACCAACTGTGCGATGCGCGCGAGGTGCTCACGATCAAGCGGGCCGGGCCCGCCGATCGAGAGGCCGACACCGTGTATCGACAGGCCATGATCGCGCCGCACCCACTCCAGCATGCGATGTGACGGCCCCCCGGCGCCGAGGTGATTTTCGGCGTGCACTTCGAAGAATGCCGGCTGTGTTGGGGCATTCCGGGCGTCCGCGAAGTGCTGCGCCTTGAGCCCGATGCCTGCACCGACCGGCAGGCTGGCAGGGGTCGGGCATGCGCCGATCGGGGGCGTCGCGCTCATCGCTGGCTCAGACCTTCTTTGCCTTGAAGGCCTTGAGCTGACCGAAGCCGGTCGGCGAGGTCGGCGAAGCGGTCTTTTCGCAGGTGCCCTTCGGTACGTACTTCCAGGATTCGCCTTGGAAGTCGACCTTCGAGGTGCCGGCGCAACTGGTGCCTGCGCCCGCGGCGCAGTCGTTCTTGCCCTTGAGGGCGACGCCGAAGCACTTCTCCTTGTCACTGGCGGATTCCGCTGCAGCTGTCGTTTGGGATACGGCGAAGCCCAGTGCGGCGGCGATGCAGAGTGCAGTGACCGGACGGGCGGACGATTTGGTGTTCATGGTTAGGCTCCTGAGAAGGTGTGCCGGTGCTGCTGCGGGATGCAGCAGCGGGCAACTGTCCCGGTAGACAGCGCGAGGCGCCAATTTCTTACAGCGGATGTGAATCGGACTTCGCCCAGCGGCGAAACCCGTGAGGGGCGGATCGGGAGACCGATCCGCGGTGAGAAGGGCTGCTGGTGGTGATGCTTGGCTCAGGCGGTCGGCGCGGCGCAATCGACGACCTTGAAGACCACCCGTCGATCGAGCGCATCGGTGGCATCGTCGCGCCCGTTTCCGACCAGGTTTTCGCGCGATCCGACGCCGTTTGCGATGGTGCGGGTGCGCAGCTCCGGCGCTTGCGCCTCGAGTCGCTGCTTGATGGTTTCAGCCCGCAGGACGGAGATCCGCTCATTGAGTGCTTCGGGCCCGCTGCGGCTGGTATGGCCGACGATTTCCAGGCAGGCGCTGCGTTGTGCGGAACGCTTCGCCAGTTCGGCCAGCCAGACCGGGTAGGCATTGCTGACTTGCGGGTCAGTGACAAACGAGGTCGATCCGGGTTTGAACAGGAAGCGTACCGCCATGCGCTTGCGCTCGAGGCCGAAATCGACGATGCGCTGGAATACCACCTTCGCGGCGTCTTTGCGCCCGAGTTTCATATTGGCGAGGTACACCCCGTTGAGGATCCGCAACTCGTCGCCGGCGGCCGCCTGCATCGCGACACTGTAGTGCTCTAGCGATTCGAGGTAACGGCCGGCGTCGTACGCTTCGATTGCCCGCTGCACGCTCGCCGCCGAAACGATGCGGGCAACATAGAAGCCATCCATCGGATCGCCGACCCGGCTGCCCTGGCAGGTCTTGATGTAGCCCTCGGTGACGGAATCGAGCGCCCAGGCGGGGCTGTCCCGGAAATAAGCCAGCGGGGTAACGTCGATACCTTCCATCTTGGCGCGGGCGACGCCCTTGCCGACCAGCGTGCGGCTGTCGAGGTCGGCGAGGGCGAGGCAGATCCGGTAAGCCTCGCGGGTGCCTTGCGTGCGGCCTTGGCCGTCGATGCCCGTGAATGTCCCGATCAGGACCAGCGGTTTGCGCCGCAGGTTCTCGACGCTGAAAGGCTGCACGTCGAACTGCGGGTAACGTTCCTTTGCAATGCGGGATAGTCGGGTCTGCATCAGGCGGGTAGCCTGCGTCTGCTCGCCGGTCATGCCGTCGATCAGCGGATCGATCACCACCAGCCGTTTCGCCCCTGCGGCGTCTGGCGCAACGCTACCGAAGAGCGCGGTGGCAGCTTTCTCGATCGCCTGCTCGAAGGGAACCGGCGTGGGCGGCGGAGGGGGCGGTTGCGGGGCGGGCGCCGCGACCACGGCCTGCGCCGGTGCCGGGGTCGCAGGTGCGGAGTCCTTTGGTAGCGTCGAGGTTGCGCAAGCGGCAATGAGCGCGAGCAGCCAGAGCGTCAGCGGGCCGGGTTTGCGGGCGATCGAGGGGAAGTGCGGGTATCCGCCGTGATGGTCTGCCATGAGATTGTGACCTCCCTGGTGCGATGGAAGCTTGATCGCACACTGATTCGTAGCACTGCGCGGCCAAAGGCGCCAGAAACTTCGCCGAGACTGCGACCGTATTCACTGTCGTTGCAAGCTGTCGTTGCAGCGCGGGCGCTGGCTCGTGATAATCCGCAGGCGCCGATGACGAACGCAACACACTGAGGGTGACTCTGCATGATGCGTGTAACACAGAGAAGTCTGCTGTCTGCCGGTTTCTGCCTGATGCTCGCCGCCTGTGGCGGAAAGGCCTTGGCGCCACCGCCACCACCTACCATCGTGCAACTCGCGGTGTCCGCCGACGCCGGCGTCAACCCCGACGCGAAGGGGCGGGCGACACCGGTCGTGGTGCGTTACTACCTGCTTGGCAATGCCGGTCCGTTCGAGGCCGCCGACTTCTTCTCGCTGTTCGACGGCGACGAAAAGGCGCTTGGCGCAACAATGGTTTCACGAGAAGAGGTCACCCTCAGGCCGGGTGACAGTGTGAGCAGCCGGTTGGCGCCAATGCAGGAGGCCAAGGCGCTGGGTGTGTTCGTCGCCTTTCGTGATCCGAACAAGACGCAGTGGCGCGCCGTCGTGCCGGTACCGGCGAACAAGACCACGGCTTACAAGGTGTCGGTACTGCGCGACCGCGTCACGATTACTCCGGCGCCCTGAGCGCCCCGTTCCGGAAGAGAGCGATGTCCTGGTACAGCAAGGTCGTCTGGTCCGAAGGCTTGTTCCTTCAGCCCCAGCATTTCCAGCAGCAGGACCGTCACGGCGAGTGGTGGGTCGAGGCCCGCACGCGCGGTATCCATGCGCATTTCTGGGGCTTCTCTCACCTCGTCATTGACGAGGCTGCGCTGGCGGCCGGCAAGGTCGCGCTGCTCGAAGGGCGCGGCATACTGCCTGACGGTACGCCATTCGATTTCCCTGCCGTGGATCTCGCGCCACCGCCGCTGGACTTTCCGCCTGACACGAAAGATGCACTGGTGTGCCTCGCCTTACCGCTACGCCGGCCCCAGGCGATCGAAGTGTCGGGTGCCGCCGACGCCGCTACACGCCTGGCGCGCTATGAGCCTGCCGAGACCCAGGTGCTCGACGCCCACACGGCCGATGCGCAGGCCGCGCCGGTCGAAGTGGGACATCCGCGCTTGCGTATCGAACTGGCTGGCCCGTTGACCGACGCATTCGTGCGGATAGGCATCGTCCGCGTCGCCGAACGGCGCCCGGACAACAGCCTGCTGCTCGATCGCGGCTATGTGCCGCCGGTGGTGTCGTGTGCAGTCTCGAACGTACTCAGTGGCTATCTGAAGGAAGTCTGCGCGCTGCTGCGCCAACGGGGCGATGCGCTGGCGGGCCGTCTGGCGCAGCCGGGTGCGGGCGGCGTCTCCGAATTTGCCGATTTCCTCTTCCTGGTGCTGACTAACCGGCATCAACCGGTGCTGGACCAGTTTGCACAGTTGTCGGCGCTGCATCCCGAGCGCTTGCACGAGCGATTGCTCGAACTCGCCGGCGAACTGGCCACACTCACGCGCGCCGAACGACGCCCGGATGCGTTCCCGGCTTACGCGCACGACGCGCTCGACCTGTGCTTCCTGCCGCTGGTGCGCGAGATCCGCAAGGCGCTGGCGACAGTACTCGAACAGACCGCGGTGCCGATCGAACTGCAGGATCACAAGCAGGGGCGCTACGTTGGTCTGATCACCGATCGCGGTCTGCTGCGCCATGCCGGGTTCGTGCTTGCGGTCAATGCCCAGGTGCCGGGGGAAGCGCTGCGCAGCCGCTTCCCGACGCAAGCGAAGCTGGGGCCGGTGGAACGGATTCGCGAACTGGTGAACCTGCAACTGCCGGGCATCGGCCTGCGGCCATTGCCGGTGGCGCCACGGCAATTGCCTTATCACGCCGGGTTCTCGTATTTCGAACTCGATGCGACGGGTGATCTGTGGAAGCAGCTTGAGTCCTCTGGTGGCCTCGGCATTTATGTGGCCGGCGAATTCCCCGGGCTTGAGCTGTCGCTCTGGGCGATCCGTAACTAAAGGCTCAGCGTTCACAGGGTTTCACTGGCCTTGCGTGTGATGAGGTTCGCTGGGCAGCAGTAGGGGTTCAACACAATTCGGGGCGATCGGGACGATCCGATGCCCATGGAAACGGGTGAGACGCGATGGCGCAAGACGATCCCTTCGGGCAGATGCCCACCGACCGGACCCTGATCATCCCTTCGCCGGGGGCGCGGGCGGCATCGCCAGCACCAGCGTGGGCGCCTTCTCTCGGCGGCGGGGGGCGTTTCGAGCGTGTTGAACTGGGTGCGCTTGACTGGGATACCGGCCTGAATCCGCTCGTGGCGGCGGCGACACCCCTGTTGAACCTGGTTCCCCAGCTGCGGCAGGCGACCCATCCCGATCCTTCCGGGCTGCGCGACATGCTCGGGCGCGCGGTGCAGGAATTCGAAAACCGTGCACGGGCGCGTGGTGCCCTGAACGAGCATGTCGTTGCAGGTCGATACGCGCTGTGCACCTTCCTCGACGAGACCGCGGCGAATACGCCCTGGGGCGAAAAGATCTGGGCACAGCGCAGTCTGCTGGTGCAGTTCCACAACGAGGCCTGGGGTGGCGAAAAGGTGTTCCAGTTGCTCGCGAAGGTGGCGGAGCAACCGGAGGCGCATCGCCCCTTGCTGGAACTGTTCTACCTGATCCTTTCCCTGGGCTTCGAAGGCCGCTATCGCGTGCTTCAGAACGGTCGCGCGCAACTCGATCAGGTGCGTGAGCGCCTCTCGCAAATGCTTGCGAAGGCGCGCGGCGAACCCGATCGCGAACTCTCGCCCGCGTGGCGTACGACTGCGACCAGCCGAACCCCACTGCGTGACAGCGTGCCGATCTGGGCGGTTGCTGCGATTGCCGCGCTGGTGCTCGCACTTGTGTTCACCGGGTTGTCGTTCGCGCTGAATCGGCGTTCCGACCCGACCTTTTCCGACATTCTTGCCCTCAACGTGAAACCTCCGGCCGCGGTGGTGACCAAGCAGGTCGAAATCAAGGCGCCTGACCGCCTCTCCAGCCTGCTGCAGGACGACATCAAGGCCGGTCGCATCGTGGTGCGCGACCTGTCTGACCGCAGCATCGTTACCGCCCTTGGCGATGGCGTTTTCGAGCCGGGCAGCGCAACGCTCGCACCCAGTTTCGTCGAGATCCTCGACCGCGTCGGCGCAGCGGTGGCTAAGGTCGGCGGCGCGGTGCTGGTGCGCGGCCATACCGACAACCGGCCGATCCGCTCGGCGCGTTTCCCGTCCAACTGGCACCTTTCGAAGTCGCGCGCCGATGCGGTGGGCGAAGCGCTGGCGCCGAAGATCGGCAGCGGGCAGCGAATCCAGACCGAAGGGCGCGCGGAGAGCGAACCGGTCGCGTCGAATGAATCCGTCGAGGGGCGCGCGCAGAACCGGCGTGTCGAAATCATCGTCTTCCCCGCCGCAGGCGGGGTCTGAACCGTCTACAGGTCTTCCGATGAAAAGCTTCTTCAAGGCGCTGTTGCATCCGGTGGTGCTTGGCCTGTTCGGGCTGATCGCATTTGCCCTGGTGGTCTGGTTCATCGGCCCGCTGATCGCGATCGCCGGGCATGCGCCGCTTGAACCGGCACTGGTCCGCTGGATCCTGATCGGGCTGGTCGTGCTGTTCGTGGTCGGGCGATTTGCCTACCGCAAATGGAAGGCGAGCAAGGCCAATGCACAACTGCTCGATGGCATCGCCGGTCATTCCGCAGGAGAAGCGGACTCGCCGGAAGTCCAGGTGCTGCGGCAACGCTTCGCCGAGGGTGTAGCGGTTCTCAAGCAAAGCCAGCTTGGGGCGGACAAGAAGGCCGGCGCGTTTGCACGCCTTGCCTCGATCGGCTCCAGCCGCTATCTGTATGAACTGCCGTGGTATGTGTTCATCGGCGCGCCGGGTTCGGGCAAGACCACCGCGCTGATCAACTCCGGCCTGCGTTTCCCGCTCGCCGACAAGCTCGGAACGCACCAGATCAAGGGCGTTGGCGGTACCCGCAATTGCGACTGGTGGTTCACCGACGAGGCGGTATTGATCGACACCGCCGGCCGCTACACGACGCAGGATTCCGACCAGTCAGCAGATCGCACGGCGTGGCAGGGCTTTCTTGGCCTGCTGAAGAAGCACCGGCCACGCCAGCCGCTCAACGGCGTGCTGCTGACGGTTTCCATCGGCGATCTTCTGACACAGAGCGAAGCCGCCGCCACCGCGCACGCGGCCGCACTGCGCACCCGCATACAGGAGCTCTACACCGAACTGGGCGTTCGCTTGCCGGTGTACGTGCTGGTAACCAAGGCCGACCTGATCGCCGGCTTCATGGAATTCTTCGGCGATCTCGGCAAGGACGCCCGCGATCAGGTGTGGGGCACGACCTTTGCGCCGGATGTGCAGGGCGTGCCCGAGGCGCTGCTGAGCGAGCGCCTGGCCGGTCTGCAGTCGCGCATTGATCGGGTTTTCCTCGAGCGCCTGCAAACCGAACGTGACCTGATGCGACGTGGCTTGATCGCGGCCTTTCCGCAGCAGTTCGCAGCGGCGGGCAAGTTGCTGCGCGACTTCCTCGACAAGGTGCTGGCGCCGTCCGGTTTCGACCATCCGCTACAGGTGCGCGGCGTCTATTTCACCAGCGGCACGCAGGAAGGCAACCCGATCGACCGCGTGCTGGCGAGTCTCGGCGGCGCCTTCGGGCTTGAGCGTCGTGTCCTGCCGCCGCAAGCCGGCAGCGGCAAGAGCTACTTCCTGACGCGCCTGCTTCGGGAGGTAGTCTTTGCCGAGCAGCGGCTTGGCGGGACAAACATCAAGTGGGAACGCAACCGGGGGCTGATCCGTCTTGCGGCCTTTGGTGCGGTTGCGCTGATCAGCTTGGGCTTGTTGCTGGCCTGGACGCTTTCGTACATCGGAAACAGCGGATACGTCGGCGAGGTCGATGCCAAGGTGGCAGCCTTGAAGCCGATCGTGGGCGACGCGAACAAGGCACCGATCGACGACATCCTCGGCGTGTTGCCGGTGATCGAGGGGGTCAAGGGCGTTGCACACACGGCGTCGCGTCCGGGTGGCGAATCACCGATGTCGATGGGTTTCGGTCTGGGGCAGGGCGACAAGCTGGACGCAGCAGCCGAGCAGGCCTATCGCAGTCTTTTGCGCGACACGCTGATGCCGCGGATCTCGAACCGGGTCGAGGCTCAGTTGAGGGGTAGCCTGACGACCGACAATCTTGAGTACACCTACGAGGCGCTCAAGACCTACCTGATGCTCAATCAACCCGCGCACTTCAACGCCGATGCGCTGAAGGCGTGGATAGCATTCGACTGGTCGCGCAACCTGCCGCAGGAAGCCACCACCGACCAGCGCCAAGCACTGTCTGCCCATGTGGATGCGCTGTTTGCGGATGGCGCGGTGCTGTCGCCACTGCCTGCCAACGCCCAACTGATTGCTGACGCGCGCAACAAACTGCTGGGCTTCAGCTTGCCGGCGCGGGTCTATAGCCGCCTGAAGCGTCAGGGCGTAGGCAACGACATTCCGGATTTCACGATCGAACGCGCCGCAGGGTCATCGGCGGCCCTGGTCTTCATTCGCAAGAGCGGGCAGCCGCTCACGAAGGGGGTGCCGGGTCTTTATACCTACGATGGGTACTACAAGGGCTTTGACCGGGAGGTGGGGCGCGTTTCCAAACAACTCGCCGAAGAGCAGGCGTGGGTGCTGGGTACCGAGAGCGCAAAGCTTGGCGATGCCGGCAAGGTGTCGGATGACGTACGACGTCTCTACCTGGCCGACTATGCCAAGGTGTGGGAAGAGTTTCTTGCCGATGTCACGCTGGTCAAGTCGGGCAGCCTGCAACAGAGCATCCAGGTCGCTCGGGTGCTGTCTGCGCCGGATTCACCGCTGCCGAAGTTCCTGCGTGCGGTGTCGCGCGAAACGACCCTGACCAAGCGCGCCGAAGACAAGACGTTGGTCGACAAAGCTGGCGAGAAAGTCAGCGGAGCCAAACAGGAACTCGGCAAGATGCTTGGGCTGGGCGACGCGGCCCCTGCGGCGGCGCCGGCAGGCGGCGGGCTGGAGATCATGGTGGACGACCGCTTTACCCAAGTGCGCTCGCTCGTCACCGGGGATGGCAAAACGGCGCCAATCGACGCCACGATTGCCTTGCTCAACGAGGTCTACGTGAACCTCACGGCAACCGAAACCGCCTTGCGGGACAAGGTGGCACCCCCGCCCGGCGACACCGCAGTCAAGGTGAAGGCGGAAAGCGCAAGGATGCCCGAGCCGCTGCGCTCGATGCTGCAGCAACTCTCCGCCGCTGGCACGTCCCAAGCCCTCACCGCCACCCGCGAGAATCTGTCTGCGAGCGTTGGGGCGCAGGTCGGCCAGTTCTGCCAGCAGGCGATCGACGGCCGTTACCCCTTCGTCAAGGGCAGCAATCGCGATGTGACTCGCGAAGACTTCGCGCGCCTGTTCTCGCCCGGTGGTTTGATGGACGACTTCTTCCAGAAGAACCTCGCGCAGTTCGTCGATACCTCGACGCGGCCCTGGAGCTTCAAGAAAGTGCAGGAACAGTCGCTCGGAGGCTCGGGAAATCTCGTGCAGTTCCAGCGCGCGGCGACGATACGTGACGTGTTCTTCCGCAGCGGCGGTTCGATCCGGCTCGACTTCAAGCCGACCGACATGGATCCGTCGATCACGCAGTTCACGCTCGACGTCGATGGCCAGCTGGTGAAATATGCCCACGGCCCGCAGATGCTGCAGTCGATCCAGTGGCCGGGGACCAAGGGTGGACTTTCTGCGCGGGTTCAGGTGGCGCCTGCTGCAGCGTCTGGCAATTCCGGATTCAGTACCGAGGGGCCGTGGGCGCTGTTCCGCCTGTTCGACAAGGCCAAGGTCGACGGGCTTGGCGCGCCCGAGAAGTTCAAGGTCACCTTCGATGTCGATGGCCGTACAGCCACGTTCGAGGTGACCGCGAGCAGCGTGCAGAATCCGTTCCGGCTGCGCGAGCTCAGCGAGTTCCGCTGTCCGTCGGGCCTCTGAGCATGGGCGGCCCGGGCTGGTACGGAAAGCTGCCCGCTCTTGGCGACTTTGCACAGCGACGTCTCGATCCGGCTTTCGTCAGTGCGTGGGACGGTTGGCTCCAGGCTTGCATGGCCGAGAGTCAGCGGGCGCTCGGTCCGGCGTGGCTCGACCGCTATCTCACCGCGCCGGTCTGGCGTTTCGTGCTTACGCCGGGCGTGCTCGGCTCCCAGGGCTGGGCGGGGGTGCTGCTGCCCTCGGTTGATCGCGTCGGGCGCTACTTCCCGCTGACGGTGTGTGCGCCGCTCGACGGCGTCTTGCTTGAACGCGCAACCCTCGACTTGCTCTCCTCCTGGCTGGATCGTGCGGAAGCAGCTGCGCGGGCCTGCCTTGCGCACGACGCGACGGTCGATGGTTTTGAGGCGAGCCTCGCCGCGATCGGTCTGCCGGCGCTGTTTCCGGCGATGCCAAGTCAGGCGGCAAATGCCTTGTTGCAGCGCGCGTCGCCGGTCGAACTGGATCGCACCGCGAGCGGCCCGGATCTTGGTACGCTTGCCGATGGCGTGCTGGCGCAGGTGCTGCGCGGCTACACGCTTTGGTGGCAGGCGGGGGGAAGGGCCTTCCTGCATCAGCACCTGCCGGCTGCAGCGCGTTACACCTCAATGATCGACCAGACTTTCGGTGCCTGAGGCAGACGAAAGCAATAGCGGAAGAATCCCGTGTCTGATTCCAACGACGACAAGACGGTAGTACTCGGCGGCGCAGCTGCCGCAACCCCGCCGCCGGCGCCTGCGCCGGCTGCAGCGCGTGACAATTCCTCGCACAACGCATTGCCGGTGGGAACCCGACTGGGCGAATTTGAACTCGTTGGCCTGGTGGGTGAGGGCGGATTCGGCATCGTCTATCTGGCGCATGACCACTCGCTCGAACGCAAGGTGGCGCTCAAGGAGTACATGCCCTCGTCGCTGGCGTCGCGTGCGAACGATTCATCCGTGGCGGTGCGCTCGGAGCGGCATCGCGAGACCTTCGAGGTGGGCCGGCGCAGTTTCGTGAACGAGGCGCGGCTGCTGGCGCAATTCGATCATCCTGCGCTGGTCAAGGTGTACCGCTTCTGGGAGGCCAACGGCACGGCCTACATGGCGATGCCCTTCTACGACGGCATCACGTTGCGCGATGCCCTGAAGGAGCGCGGTTCGCCGCCGGACGAGGCATGGATCCGCAAGATCCTTTCCCCGGTGATGGATGCGCTCGAAATCATCCACAACCAGAGCTGCTTTCACCGCGACATTGCGCCGGACAACATCATGTTGCTGCGCGACGATCGCCCCGTTCTGCTCGATTTTGGCGCTGCGCGCCGCGTGATCGGCGACATGACGCAGGCGCTCACCGTGATCCTCAAGCCGGGCTACGCGCCGATCGAGCAATACGCTGAAATGCCCGGCATGAAGCAGGGGCCGTGGACCGACATCTATGCGCTCGGTGCCGTGGTGTACTTCATGATCACTGGCAAGACGCCACCACCTTCGGTCGGCAGGATGATGCAGGACAGCTACGAACCGCTGGCGACGATCGCGGCGGGGCGCTATGACGACAGCTTCCTGCAAGGCATCGATCGCTGCCTTGCCGTGAAGGCCGAAGACCGCCCGCAGTCGATCGCTGCCATGCGCGAGCTGGTTGGGTTTGGTAGCAACGCAACGGTGTTCGCGCCGGTGGCGAATGTTTCGCCGGCTGCGCGCGCCAAACCGGCGGAACGCGCGGTTGCAAGCGCGCCCGATGCAACGGTTGTGCGGCCTGCGGCTGCTCCGGCCCAAAGACCTGCGCCACCGGTGGCGCAAGGCGCGACGCCCAAACGCAGCAACACGATCCTGATCGGGGCGGCGCTTGGCGGTCTGGTTGTGATCGGCATCGGCGGCTACTTGGTTTTCGGGCGGCAAGCTCCGGTGGCACCGCCCGTCGCCTCGGTGTCTGCACCCCAGGTAGCTCCGCCCGCTGCGCAATCGCCGGTCGCAACGGTTTCTGCGCCGCTGGCACAGCCGGTGGAGCCGCCCAAGCCTGTGTCGCTCGCCCAAGCGGAAGAAGCTCTTCTGACGAACGCAGGCGTCGATTTTGGCGTCGTGGTCGAAAAGGTGAAGTCACCCGTCGTCATCGGAAAGGATGCCCTGAGCTTCAGCCTCAGTTCAGCCAAATCGGGCTACCTCTACCTTTTGTTGCACGACAAGGGTGCAGGAACCCTGTCCTTGATCTTCCCGAACGCCCTCGACCCGGAAAACCAGATCGCCGCGGGCAAGGCCGTCCGATTCCCTCGTCCGAACTGGACTTTCGATGCCGACCAACCGCGTGGTGATTGGGAGGTCATGGCCTTGGTGTCGGAATCGCCACGCCAGTTCGACAAACTCGGTTTCTCGCCACGCGAGGGCATTGCTTCTGCGACGGTGGCTGAAGTCGAAGCTGCGCTTTCGCGCGCAGGCATCAAGGCCATGGCGGGCAGTGTGCAGTGCGCTGACGGTACGGCCAACTGTGGCGCCGCGTATGGGCTGGCGACCTTCTCGGTCAATGAGACCGATGCGCCGGTCGTATCGCCCCCGGCGAAGAAGCCTGCGGAGGCCCCTGCGCCGCGCGCAGAGAAGACACCGCCTGCCGAAAAGAAACCGGGCGGCAAAGGCAAAGGCGCGGGAAGCGACGGCAACCCCTCGGAAGAGGAGTACATGAAGAAGCTCAACCGCGATCTGGATCAGCTACTGGGCGGTAAGAAGTAGATTGTTTCGCTGGGTTGGCCGACTGCGTGCAAACGACGGGCAACTGCACGAAGCCGCGGGGTCGTGGGTTCGTATGCGGCTTCGGTGTACGCCATTTGCGTCGGGCAAGTGGCACGCGTTTGCTGCTCCGCTGGACGATACAACTGCGCCGCGGTATGTGACCTATTGCAATTGCAGACCGAAGCTGCGAGCGCCTTGCGTGGCGCTGCGTTTTCGACTTCGCCCTGCGCGACAGGGCATGTGGGCAGTGCGCGACGACAACGCCTTCGAAGTCGTCGCGCTGCTCGCCTGAGTCGCTCAGACTTCGAGTCGGGCCGGATTCTTGACTTCGATGGTCACGCGCTGCACGTTTGCGGGCGTGCGAGGGTCGATCACCACATTGCGCACCACCGCGCCCTTGCCAGCCGCCTCACGGGTTTGCTGAGCGGCGACCTTGGTCTTGCCTACTTTTTCCGACGGTACGGCGATGGTCATGTCGACCGTTTCACCGCGCTCAGTGGCGACCTTGCGGGCGTAGTCGTTGAGCTTGCGCATCGCTTCGCGGCCATCCTGCGTGTCGACCTGACTCAGGGGAATATCAACCGACACCGACTTGAATGCCTGGACCGTTTCGGTCTTCCCGGTTTCACGGTCAGTGACTTTCACCGTGTCGGTCTGTACCGGCGAGGATTTTGCCCCCTCGACTGACTTCGCCGCGTCGGCTGCCCTGCGCGCTTCCTCGATCTCGCTGTTGCGCGCACGCTGATAGCCGATGATGCCGCCGACCACAGCGCCTGCAGCACAGGCGGTGCCAACGTCGTTCGAGGTCACCTTGGCGAGCAGGGCGCCCGCGGCGCAACCGATTGCCGCGCCGACGGCTGCATCCTGCGTCTTCTGATCTGTGGTCGCGCAACTGGTGAGCAGGAAGGGTGTCAGCGCCAGGTAGGTCGCAATGCGGATATGGCTTTTCATTTTTGCTCTCCGGGTCATGCTGGTTCTGTGGTGGCGGTCGTCGCGGTCCGGATGATCGTGGTGGGTTCGTCAGAACCGACCCGCACGCAGATCGCGGTGAAATTGTCGTTTCCCGAGCTTACCTTTGCCCGCAAGGCTTCGCTCATCTGCTGCAGCCAGTCGGCGGGCGAAGTGCTGTGCGCGAGCAGACGCGTCATGTCGGTTTCTTCAACGTATTCCCACCAGCCATCGGTGCACATCAGGAATACATCGCCTTGCTGGATGCGCAAGGGCGTGCCGGCCACTGAAAGTTCGATCGATTCGGCCGAACCTATCGCCGATGTCAGCAGGCTACGCTGCGGGTGACTGCGGATCATCGCGGTGCTGCCGTAGCCGGCGTCGATGAGGTTTTGCACCAGGCTGTGGTCGCGAGTGCAATAGGCGACCTGGCCGTCGCGGAAGAGGTAGATCCGCGTGTCACCCGCGTGGCCCCAGATGGCTTCGTCGCGATTGCGATCGATCATCAGCATGGCGACGGTGGCGTGCATGTCGTCCTGCGTGGCGCCGCTGCGCTTGGCGTTGATCACCGCGTCGTTGGCACTGCGCAGCAATTCGACAGCGCGATCAGACCCGACATGGGCATTGGCCGAAAAGGATTCGAGAATGCGGCTGACGACCAGACGTGAAGCCATGTCGCCGCTGCCATGCCCGCCGGCGCCGTCGGACACGACCCAGCAGCCGCTGGTGTCGGAGCTCCAGTAGCCGCAGGCGTCTTCATTGCGCGACCGGCCACCCTGGTCGGTGAGATAGGCGGTTTCTAGGTCGAGCATCGGGGGCTCCGCGGCTGGGTCACTCGCGGCCTGGGTCGGACGCCAGGCGATCGATCTGTTCTTCGTAGGCCTTCAGGAAGGCGTGACCGAACAGCGTCTGGAAGTCATCTTCCGCTTCGCGCGAGATGTCAGCGTAATGCTGTTCATAGAGGTCCCACAAGCGTGCCTTTCGCGAACCGGGCAGGACGTTGTCGAGGAAGCCTCGGGCCGAAATGCGCCCTTCGAGTTGTTCCGGCTTGAAGCGCGCGAGCACGCCGGTGAGGGCCGCACGCATGCCGGCCATGAAGCCGAACTGGTGTGAGCGCAAATCGTCATAGGCATCCCGCATCGCCTTGACTGGCTCCATGAAGCCACGACCCTGTGGCGCGAGCAGTTGAACCAGCGCGAATTCGACATCCGGCGCGAACTTGAGCGGGTTGTTTTCCTTGCTCACGATCATTGTCACTTCGGCGCGGATCTCGCGCTTTGTCAGCGCGCGTGCGGTGAGAAGCGCCATCGTGCCGGCGACCGATTCGCGCAACACCCGGCCGATCTGCTCCATGCGCTCGGGCGATAGCCCGTCGGCGGGTTGCAATGGAAAACCGAGCCCGCGTTGGAATGCGGCCAGCAGAACGTCCGGCGGTGTGGCCTCGTTGCCGGCTGGCAGCGGTGCAGGCGCGGGCGCGGAGGGGGGCGTCGCAGTCGGCGCAGGTGCTTGCTGTGCCGGCGCCGCAACCGGCGTTGCAAAGGGCGTGGATTCCATGCGCACCGAGACACCCGGATCGGCCCCGGTGCCCGCAGCCGGCACCACACGTTCGGCGGTGTCGGCGCTGGATGGGGTGGCCGGGCTTGGCGTTGCCGGCTCAGACCACGAAAAGACGATGCCGGGAGCCGGTTCTGGCGCGGGCGCTGGCTGTGGCGGTGGCGCCATTGCAGCCGGGGGCTCTGCGCTCTGTGGCGCAAGTGGGCGTGGTGGGGTGAAGGCTTCGCCAAGCATCGGGGCGTCGTCGCGCAGTGGTGCGGCGGACGGCGCGACCGCAGGCGCGGCCCCGAACAACGCGAGCGGATCGATTGCAGCCGGTGCGCTGGCCGGCGCGTCGGTATGCGATGAGAGCGCTGTGCCGGCAAACGGGTCTGCTGCGCCCTTGCCCCCGCCAAGCCCGAACAGATCATCCACCGATGCGGCTGGCGCAAGATTCAGGTCCATCCCCAGCGGCGCGCTTGGTTTCGGCGCTGGCGGCGGTGCTGCGAACGGATCGGGCAATGGTGCCGTGTTCGTCGCCGCAGGGGGCGTGGGCACGGCGGCCGCGAAGACTGCAAACGGATCATCGACCGGCGCGGGCATCGGAGCGGCGGCACGAGGCGGCATGATTGGCGGCGTCGCGGCCGCTGACATGGCGGGCGCGCCGAACGGGTCGCTGGACGGCGCACTGCCGAACAGGCCGAGCGGGTCGCTCGCTACTGTCGGCGTGGTCGGCGCCGCATGGGAGTTCACTCCTGCGCGCTCCACCTCTGCCCGCAACTCGTAGCCGCCGATGGCAAGCAGATCGCCATTGGCGAGCGCTGTCCGGTTGCCGCGCCCGACCGGTCGTCCATTGATGAGAGTGGGGTTTCCACCGTGGTCTTCGATCAGGAAAACGCCACGTTCCCAGATCACTTGCGCATGGAGTCGCGAGATGTGCCGTTCCGGATCGGGCAGGACCAACTGATTCCCTGGTTCGCGGCCGATGCTGCCACCGGACTGCCCAAACTCCGCTTCGATCGGCTGCAACGGGGGCAAGCCTTTGAAACTGGTAACGATGAGTCTCATGTCGTCATTGCCTCGGCTCGCTTGGGCGAGCCTCTAGTCAAGGCCCTTCGGATTGAATGCCGTGAGAACGTGTGGTGCCCCGGGGTGCCCGGAAACGTACGTACTGTGAGTCCAAGCCAGACTCGACCTGCTGAATGTGCCTCGTATCCTCTCAGATCGGCTAGGCAGACGTGAAGGGGGGCACTCATTACGCGACCAGACATCGGCGTCCTGGACTCGGCACGCGCCCGCACGTCGCACCTGCTGGGGCTTGTATTGCATATGGGTAACGCTTGGTCATGGGAGTTCACGCCCCGCAAAATACCACCGGCCGGCGTTGAATCGCGCCTGGTGTTGTTCCAGCCAGCGCGCCAGGCCACGCAGGGCGCGCACCTGATGGCGAACCGGCAGGCTCGATTCGAAAGGCAGGTCGCAGTCGTAGCGTATGCGTGCTTCCTCGGCTGCGGCCTGACGGACGGAATCCGGCAACTGGGGCTCACTGAGGGTTTCGAGCACGCTGGCCGGACCTGCAAGCCGGCCGAGCCGATAACGGCGGCCTGCCTCGAACCGCGCCGCGTTGGCACCCAGCCAATCATTCCATGCTGCGACCGATCGGCTGAGGAGGCGTTGCCTTGTGCCGAAGGGGCGCCCGTCGCCACGGTCGTCGGCAGCCCCGTGCTCTTGCACTGCATGTGTTTCGTGCGAAAAGCGTTCGTCTGCCTCCATGGGCTCCGGGACGAACTCTTCGCCGAACAAGGGGGCACCCGTGATGAGGTAAAGCGCCCATGCGGCATGGGCGGCGAGGACTTCGTTCCGCAAGGCGTTGAGTAACGGACGTACCGCGCGCAGGTCTCCGAACAGGCCCAGTGCGAGCGCGGCGGTGCCGGATGTCGATGCCTGCTGGAGCGCGGTGAGAAGGATGTCGAGCGCACCGGGGCCTGCTGCGAGCGAGAGCAGGATCAACGCTCGTGGCTCCTGCAACGCGTAGGTGCCTGCTTGCGCGAGTGCTTCAGGCGCACCCAGCGCCAGCAGGCCCGCGAGCGCTTCGATCCGTACTTGCGGCGAGGCGTGACCTGCGAGCTTTGTCAGAAGCGGCTGCGAAGCCGGATCGCGCAGCCGGGCAAGCGCCCGCGCAGCGGCGCTACAGCATCCGGCGTGTTCGCCGAGCGGTGCAGTGAGGATTGACGCCGAGAGCGGCAGGCGACGCAAGGCTGTGACGTCGAGCAAGGTTTGCTGCAGTGCGGGTTCGTGGCGCTGCAGGGCGCTTCCGCAGTGCTCGACCCAGCCCGGCGGGAGTTCTCGTGCTAGCGCCGCGGCCAGCGCATCGCGATGCGCTTGTTCGGCTTCGGTGAGTGCACGCAGACTGCGCCCGAACTCCGTGGCGCGCTGGTGACGGCAGAACACCGAGACGGCGGCAAATACTTCGCCTGGCTCGCCTTCATGCGCACGCCGTTCGCACAATTCGAGCGCCAACGGGCCGCCGATTACCAAGGCATCGAGGTGGGCCTCCAGCCGCGCTTCGAAATCCTCGAGGCGGCGCCAGGCGAAATCGGCTTGCCGTCGCAGTGCGATGCATTGTTCGTAAAGGAATGCCGCTTCCTCGATGTGTTCGAGGTAGAGGTCCAGTTTGAAGCTGCGGGTCGTGAGTGCCATATCGATGGATCAGCCGGGACGACGGCGCAGGATGCGAACACCCGTTACATCTTCCGGGCCCCGTTGCAGGACGGCGTGCCCGCGCCGCTGCAACAGCAGGCGTCGCGCGTCCAGATCAATGATGACGGTGTCGAGCAAGAGGGGGAATTCCTCGACCCGATGGCCGCGCAAGCTGAGCTGACAGTGCGGTGTGGCCGTGTCAGGCAACTGAAACTCGATTCGCCCTTCCGGGGATGCATTGGCGACCAGCGCCTGCTCGTCGCCGCGCAGGTAACTGGGTGAGATCAGCCCGGGGCTGGCTGCGTTGAAGAATCGCCGATCGAAATCGAGCGGGAGCAGGGGCTTGCGGGACTTGTCCCAGGCTTCGTCGTAAGTACCCGCAAGGCGCGCGCGCGGCTGCCAATGCGGGGCAATGAATCCGAACCCTGCCGGGGGTGGTTGGTCACCGTAGCCGCGGAAGGGGTGATCCGGGTCTTCGAGGTTCGGCAGCAGGACTTCTTCGTCCTGGCCGAGCGTCGGGTCGCGATAGCCGCGACCGACCGGATTGCGGGGCTCGCAGCGCAGCACGCCAGGCTTCGGGTCGCGGGTGTCGGTGCCACCGAAGGCGCGTTCGTAGATCAGTGGCAGGGTTTCGAATGTCGCCGGATGCGAAATGCTGTGGCGACCGAGCACCTTGCTCATGACGCGATCGCCGGTGACGCGGACCACTTTCTGCAGAGCGCCAACGCGCAAGCCGACCTGCAGTTCGGTCGTTTGAGGCCTTGGCGCGTGGGCATGACCCAGGAGCACGACGTCGGTCGTCGGTTTGAAGAATGCTATCGGTGATTCGAGGCGCGGGCTGCTGCAAGCTGGATCGCCATGATGGGTGCCGGCAAGTTCGATCGGCACGGGGGCTTCGCAACGGCTGAGCGCGCCGCCTTCTCCGATGACGTAGCTGGCTTGCAAAAGCACCACGCACAGCGGGCGCGAGGACTCGTCCGCCAGGAACAGCAATTCGCTTGGAAAACCGAGGGTGTTTTCGATCTCGGGATGGGGCATCGCCAGACCTATTCGCCGGGAAACGGTTTGACCATCGCTTGCATCGCCAGCGACGGGCAATAGCGATAGTCGGGCTGCAAGGGGAAGCCCAGCCGGCGCGCGATGCGCAGCAGTGCGAGACCTTCCACATACACCAGACGGTCGGCGATCACCGGCGCCTCTTCGAGTTGCCCGCGTGCGATGTCTGCCGAGATCCGCTCTGCGCGCTCATCGAGTAATCCCTCGAATGACGCTTCAAAGGCACTGGCATCGTTGCTGCGCAGCGCTTCGATCACCGCGAGACGATTGCCCGGTGCGCCCTTCAGTGCGCCCTTCCAGCGCGCGCAAATGGCAGCCAGCGCAACGCCGTCACGTTGCGGTGCCAGCAGGTTGAAGAGTGCCTGCGCATAGCAGAAGTCGTCCTCGTATTCGTGACCGGACCGCCAGGCGCCGGGGGAGAGCGAAGCGATGGTGCGGGCGAGCGCGAAGTCTTCAGCGGCGCAGGCGGCCAGAAAACCTTCGATGCGCCCGGCACAGAAGTGATGGTCGTCGACAAGCCCGTCCTTGCGCACAAGTTCGAGATAGCGCTCTCGCACGCGAGCGGCCCGGATCAGGTTGTGACAGTAGCCATCGACGTCCGCCTTGGTGAGCAGAACGATGATGGCTGCCGCGCGCAGTTTGCGCACAAGCTCAACGCTCAGCGGCCCCTGGTCTTGCGCGCGCACATCCGGCGATACCTGTCCCAGCGACCAGAAGGCGATGTCGTAGGCAAGCGGTTCGAGGTAGTCGGCGAGGATCACGGTCTTTCCGCTTCAGGGGGTGTTCGCATGGGCGCGCAGCCAGCGGTCGAGCAGCGCTTCGAAGGTTGGTTCATCGTTCACGTCGATGCCTCCGCCCCAGACTTCCCCGCCGATGACTTCGACGACGTCCTCATCGCGCAGCGCATCGATGATCTCCTCGGTTGCGCGATCATTCTGCACGACACCGTTGACCACGATGCGCTCGCCAGCGTGTGCGCGCCCGGTTTCATCTGCCGGCCAGTACAGCGGATCGGCGTAGAAGGCCTTGAGCAGTTTGCCGACGGTGAGTGTCATGGCGTGGAGCAGTCAGGGTCAGGTTTCGGGATGCGCGGACAATTCGATGAAGCGGATACCGGTTAGGCCTGCCGCCGTCAGCGCCTCTGCGAGGTCGCGCCGCGCGAAGTTCAGATCCCAGTAGCCGGCCAGTCTAAAGATCTGGCGATCCGGCGGAATGAGCGCCTCATCGAGAACCAGTTTCGAAATATCTCCGATAGCGTCTGGATCAAGGAAACCGGTCTCATAGATCGACTTCTCCCGGTCAAGGCAATCGACCGGGTCGACTGGATGAATCACCGCGTAGTCGGAACTAGCGATGCTCCCCTTATGGTCAATGATGCTCACAGGGAGGAACTCCAGTTTCGGAATCTGCCTGGCGGCCAGAATGTCCTTTAGCCGCGCGGAGGCAATGATCAGCATGTCCGAGTTTCGCAGCGAGTCGCCAAGAACGAGGTCATCCGGGTAATCCGGGTTCATGTGGATCGATACGTTCGACGGAAACCCGAACGCAAGCGGTGTGCCGTCGTTGAGGCGGTAGGTCATGTCCAGACCGGTCATGTCTTTGAGGACACAGGAGCCCGGATAGCTCTCGTACTTCCAGATCAGGTAATTGGACATTAGGTCTGCTTGGGCAGATTAGCCGGGATAAGCATCGATCGGGAGCCAGCGCAGGCCAGTGAACCCCGCCGCTGTGATGGCCTGCGCCAAGGATTCGCGAACCAGCGTGACCCCCCACAGGCCCTTCAGGCGAAAGAGTTGCCGGTCTGCGGGGATCTCGGCAGTCCGCAACACCATTTTCTCCATGCTCTGAATGCGATCTTTCTTTATCCGACTCATCCTGCAACCCGAGGCCTCGAGATCAATGGCATCGACGGGCTGCAGCGGGTGCACTACGAAGAAAGGTTCCGACACCGCGCGCCCTTTGTGATCTTCGACCGTGAGTGGCAGGTACTCGACATGCGTCAGATCTTGCGATTTAAGAAAGGTCTTCAGGCGAGCAGAGACGACGAGGATTCCGTCCGTGTTGTGGACGTTGTCGAGTAGGGCAATGTCATCGGGCTGGTCCGGATTCATCCCGCTCACCAGAGACGCGCCCGAAAGAAGCGATAGCGCCGGACTGCCGTCCTTGAGCGGCATGATCGGGTCAAGGCCGCGCGCTTCGGTGATCGAGCAGGCGCCCGACGAATCCGAGTAAGTCCACACACTGAAACCCATTTGGCGCTCCGATGCGACGTAATGATCTCCGGTTCAGCTTTCGGGATGTTCGGACGGCTCGATAAAGCGAATGCCGGTGAAGCCTGCCGCGATAAGCGCCTCTGCGAGGTCGCGCCGGGCGAAGGTGAGATCCCAGTATCCGGCCATGCTGAAGATCTGGCGATCGGGGGGAATTGCTGCTTCGTCGAGCACAAGTTTCGAAATGAAGCCGATGCTGTCTGGATCGAGAATGTCTTCTTCATAGGCCGAGGCTTTGCGATCGAGGCAATCGACGGGCACCGTGGGGTGGACGATGAAGTAGTCCTCGCTTGCAAGGCGGCCCTTGTGATCGACGATTGCGACCGGAAGGAACTCCAGATTCGGGATCGCTCTTGCGATGAGGAAGTCTTTCAGTCGTGCCGACCCGACGACGATCATGTCGCTATTGAGCAGCGAGTCGCCCAGCGCCAGATCGTCAGGGAAGTCGGGATTCATGTGCAGCGACACTCCCCGCGGGAACTGGCCGGTCAGCGGCGTTCCGTTCTTCAGTTTGTAGGTGTCTTCAAAGCCGCTGATGTCCTGAAGGACACATCCAGCCGGGTAGCTCGCGTATTTCCAGATGACATAGTTGGACATGTGTTCACCCCTCCTTGATTGCTTCTGCAATGCGTTTGATCCACTTGGCAACGCGCTCGTCGAAACTGCGCACGGGGAAGCCTTTGGAGGTCACTTTGCCGTCGGACGCCATCGAAAACGGGTGACACCATTCGGAATCGGAGGCCCCGTCGATGAACATTTTGTGCGTGCCCCCTTTTCGCCCACCGCGCGTGGCCAGCGTGGTCTTGAATCGTGATGACAGCGCATTGAGTGCGCCCGCCAGATTTTTTGGCTGTGCCTTGTGTCCCATCTCCTTGAGCTTGTCGGCGAGCTTCTTCGCCTCCTGCTCGATTTCCCATGTATAGCCTTGCTTGCAGTTGTGGTCCCAGTCATGCTGCGGAATGTTTGCGAACGGCGGGGCGGGTGAATCGTCCTTGATTTCGCCGCCATCTTCCGTGATATCGCAGTACCACATCACGGTGTGACCCCACAGCGGCATCGCCAGCATGTTGTCCGAATTGTTGATGCACCACTTGGTGGCCTTGACAACGCCCTCAATTGCCGGTTTTGCGATTACCTCGGCCGACACTGGCGCCACACACATGACATGATGGGCTTCGTATTTCTTTTCGAAAGCGAACTTGCCTGCCTTTGCCTTGACCAGGCGCGCGAACGTGTGGGAACTCCAACCCGGCTCGCAGATCTTGATGTAGTCGTTCCCGCATTCGCATGGGTTCCCCGGTATGCCGCAGAACTCGCCCTTCTTGGCGCCGCGCTGGTGCTCATCGCTCATGTGCGCACTCCTGTTTCGGTCGTGGCAACGCGCTGCACCGTCACGGCGGCACGCAGCGAACCCTCGGAACTGGCGGCGATGATTGCGCCGTCCGCGGGCGCATAGTGGCGTGCGAAGGCGCGCAGCGCCCAGATCGTTGCGACCAGCGAACTTGCGCTGGCGGTGTCGCCGAATGCGATGGCGGGGTAGTCGATCGCGGGTGTCGCGTAACGCGCTGACTGCGAGCGCATGCGGGTAATGGCGTGCCCAAGTTCCGATCCGCGCCAGGTTTCGCCGGAGTGGTCGCTGATCAGCCACACGGGCTGATCCGGGGGTGCAGCATCTCCCTCGGCAAGTACGCGCGCGAGACCTGCGCCGGTGCAGGTGGCGCCGGCGAAGAGATTGTCAGGTTCTTCGGCGACAGCCATTTTCGCAATCCGCCCTAGTGCCAGCGTTGGTTCCGCCGCCGCCAGCAATAGCGCGCACGCCGCCTCGCCGGGTTGCAGACCGCTGGGCGCGCCGTCGCATTTCAGACGGGCCTGCACTTGCAGCCAGTTCAAGGTGGACGCGTCGAGCAGTGAATCAACGCCGATAACCAGAGCGCGCGTGCAGCGACCGCTGGACAAGTCGATCGCGGCTGCGCGCAGCGCAGCCAGCCCCGCCGCATTCCCAGAGGTAAATACGCCGGCGAGGAAGGGGGCTGCGGGCCAGCGTGCCAGGGCGGCAGCGCCTTGCAGCAGACGGGCGCCCCTTGCGTGTTCGTCGATCGGCGATGCGCCTGGTTCGCGGTCCTGCTGTCGCGAACTGCGGACAGAAGCGTCCGCGATCAATTCGTCGCCAGTGTCGGTGCGGTCGCTGGCGGGCAGTGCGAGGTAGGCCGACAGACCATCGAGTGAAATGCCGCGGGTGCTGGCATGGATTGCAAGATCAGACAACGCGCCATGCAGGAGCCGAAGCAGGCGGGCGTTGCCTTCGAAGCCCTGGGTCAGCAGCACCACCGGGTGCCCGATCACCGGCTCTTCTTCACCGCTGACCGCCGAACGCATGCGGAAATGCTCAAGCGTCCGAGAGCGCACCAGACCGGCGCGGGCGGCAGCGCAACTGGTTGCGGCGTCGCCGCCAAGTGCCGTGACCATTCCGTAGGCGAGTACGTCCATGCGGTCAGAGCGGCTTTCCGCAATACATGCAAACGCCCTTGTCGTCGCCGAGCGCGACGACCGGCCCCTGAATCACCGGGAATGGTGGCGTGTTCTTGTCGTTGTGCAGCATCAGGTCCGTCGCCCGGGCGACGTTCTTGCCTTCGAATTTGACGTCGAACGAAAACAGCACGAATTCGGCCTTCCCCTTGATCTTGCCGGAGGCCACACCGCCGCCTGCGCTTCCGGCTTCGTCGCCGGTACTCATCGAGAAGTTGGAATCCTTCACACAGGTGGGATTGCCGTCGCACTTGACGGTTTCGGCCCCCTGCGCGGCGTCGGACGACTTGGCGATGTTCGGGTAGGGAATCGGAATCGGGCCGGCCGGGCTGGGCGTCTGGCAGACGTCGGGGAAGGCCATCGTGATGCCATTGCTGTCCTTGTGCACCACCGACAGGAAATTGACTCCGACCGTAACCGGCATGGTGGGCGCCCTGTCAGTTGATCGCGACCGAGGCGCCGCGAATACGATTGGATTCGGAGGCGCGGGAAATCAGGCGTGAGCCCTTGATGACGATGCGCCCGTCCGCCTGCAGGGTGATCGTTGCCTCGCCGCAGCGCAGGGTGATGTCTTGCCGCGCGCTGAACTGCAAGTGATCGCCGACGGTGAGGTCATTGGGCGACGCGTTTCTGTGAGGCTTCGAGCACAGCACGGCGTCACGCAGAACTCCCATGATGATGGGTAGTTTGGGGTCGCCGCGGTCAAACGCCAGCAGTACCGGCGTGGGTTCGCCCGCGGGCGAAAGATCACCGGCGCTCAGATCGACGACGCTGCGCGCGGGCAGGGGCCCGTACGCGTTACCGGCAAAATCGACGTGCAAGCGACCATCGCCGCCGACACCGGTAATCCAGCCGGAAAGCGGCGTCGTTTGCGAAAGCTCTGCGTCCTGCCTTGCGATCGGCCGACGGGATTGCAAGCTGTGTGCGCCCATAGTCAAACCCCTCAATTCGCGGTGACCTTGCTGCCTTTGAGTACGACGTCGCCGCTACCTTTTACGGTGATCTTGCCGCCCTTGATTGTGATGTCACCGTTCTTCTTCATGATAATCTCGGCGCTGCCCGTCTTGAAGCTGATCTCGTCGTCGGCGGTGATCTGTACCTTCTTGGCCTGCAGTGTGGCTTCCTTGGCAACTTCGACCATCTGCTTGCCACCAATCGCCTGCTTGGCGTCTTTCGATACCGACACCGACATTCCTCCGCCGACGCTTTCGGTCATGTCGGCGCCCACGGTGACGGTACGATTGGACCCGACGCTCTCCGATTTCGATCCGCCAACTGTTTCGCTCTTGGCCGCGCCGACGACTTCCGCCATCGCCGCGCCGACGGTAATCAGCAGCGCCGCGCCGACGGTGAGTTCCATCGCCCCACCAACGGTCTCGGCGTAGTTGACGCCGACGGATTCGGTGAGCGATGTGCCCACGACGATACTCATCGCCGAGCCGATGGTTTCAGAGTGGTTGGTGCCGACACTGACGATTCGGTTATTTCCTATCGTCTCGGTCTGATTCACACCGATCGTAATGCTTTCGTTGTTGTCGACCTGTTCGGTGCGATCGTGCTTCACATGCACGATCTCATCGTGGTCGATGGTCTTCGCGCGGTCGTGGCCCACCCAATGCGTCTCGTCGTGTTCGACTTCGATCGCCTGGTCCTTCTCCGCATGCAGATAGACCTGCTCGCTCCCCTTTTTGTCTTCGAAGCGCAGCTCGTTGAAGTTGGCCGGGCCACCGCCCTTTGTCGACCGAGTCTTGATGCCCGTCTGGGTCATGTTGGCGGGCAGATCGTAAGGCGGCATCTGGTCCGCGTTGTACACGCGGCCAGTGATGATCGGCCTGTCCGGGTCGCCTTCGAGGAACTCGACGATGACCTCCTGGCCGATGCGAGGAATCGCCACCATGCCCCAGTTCTTGCCAGCCCAGGGGTGCGACACGCGGATCCAGCAGGAGCTGTTCTCGTGGCCATCGGCGTAGCGGTCCCAATGGAACTTCACTTTCACCCGACCGTACTTGTCGGTGTAGATCTCATCGCCCGATGGCCCCACGACGATTGCGGTCTGAGGGCCCTGGACAAAAGGCTTGGGTGTGGCGCGCACCGGGTGGAAGGGCTGTCGACTCGGGATTGTTTCGATGGAGACTTCAAACACATCCCCGGACCCTGACCCAGTTTCATGGCCACCGTGTTCAATCGTGTAACTCGCGCTGAGGATGAGGTATTCGCGGTTCTGATCTGCGCGTGGGTGATCGGTGAGCTTGAACAGGGCGCCGCAGGCGAGGCCGCGCACATTGCCATTGCCTCGGCAAAGTTCGAACTGGTGGCGCAGTTCCTCGATCCGGACGCGGGCCAATCGTTCGCCCTCTGAGCGCACCTCGTATTCGCCTGGGTAGTCAAAGACCTCGTGATCAGCCTGTGCGTGTTTGCCCGGTACGGTGCCGGCCTTGGTCGCGAGCAGGTTGGAGCCCGGCTTGGTGAAGTCGAAATCGGTCAACGCGTATTTCGACGCCTGGATCTCTCGGGACAGGCGCCATTCGCGAAGCCCGCTGCGTGTCTCGATGCCGCGGACCGAATCGGGCACGAAGTCGATGGATTCGAATCCGGGGCTTGCGCTGTGACCGGCGTACGAATCCGTCACGACCATCGTGTGGCGACCGTCCTTGTGCTTGAAGTAGAAGTAGATTCCCTCCTGCTCCATAAGGCGGCACACGAACCCAAGATCTGATTCACGATACTGCACGCAGTACTCGCGGGGCGAATAGGACTCGGAGAGCGAGAACTTCACATCGGCAACTGCGTGATCCGCGAATACCGCCTTGATGATGTCGGGAACGCTCTTCTGCTGGAATATCTTGCAGTCCGCCGTGCGGGACATCAGCCAAGCCCATGGTCTGACCGTTAGCTGGTAGCGGTGGTATCGACCTTCAATGCCGGTCTGTGCCATCGCGGTGACAAACCCGTTGAACTCGCGGATCTTTTCATTTTCGAGTGCGACCTGAACCGATACTGTCTTGCCGATCAGGTCGTTGAGTTCGATCTGGTCCTTTGGCGAGAGAACCGTGACCTTGTACTCATAGAGGCGGCTCACTTCCTCCTGGCCGTGCATCGAACGAAACAGCAAATCGCCGCCGAGCGGCGATACGATTTTCACGAGGCTCGCGAGTTGCATAGGCGTCTCCCGGCGTGCCGTAGGCACATCGGTGGGTTGTCCAAAGAGCGGTTCAGTTGTGTGGCTCGCACGGCTCGGTCGACTAATCAGGTGTCTTGCTTGCGACCACAACGAAACCGTCAACCGGTTTGCCGTTCTCGGTACGCAAGATCTCGGAGTCAATCGAAACTGCGGAAAGCCCCGCCTGTGCGAGGCATGCTTCGATATGCGCAGTAGTGTGGCTGTACCGACCGTGTGGATTGATTCTATGCCCTTCAGGCGCGAGCGACACATCCGTCGCTTCGACGCTGAAGCCCAGCAGGCCCCCTGCGTGGAGTGCCGCTGCAGCTGCAGCGATCGGTTCCGCCAAAGAACCGAAGTAGCACAGCGTGTCCGCCGACACGATCACATCGAATTGATCGGGATGCGCGGCGATCCATGCCGTCAATTCCGCCTTGATCAACTGGTCGTAACACGCCTTTCCGCTTGCCTTCTGCAACATGCCTGCGGAAAGGTCGACGCCGGTCAAGTGACGCGCCCATGGTTTGAATAGCGGGCCGCAAAGTCCGGTTCCACATCCGGCATCGAGAATGTCGAGTGTGGCGGCTGGCGGCGCAAGTTCCCGCGTGACCGCCGCGGCCACCAGCTCCGGGGCACGGTAGGAAAGCTTCTGCTGCAACTGCTGTTCAAAGCTGTCTGCAAAGAGATCAAAAGTACGCTCGACATAGTCGTCCGCGGCGCGCTGCGGCACATCCACGCCGCTGCACGCGGCATACATGTGCCGCGCGGTGGGGTGGTCCGGCATCGAATCCATCCAGTGCTTGTAGACCCGAGCCGCTTCTTCAAGTCGCCCCTGGGTGAAATACAGTGCGCCCAGCAGATGGTGACCGTCGGCGTGGCTGGGCATCAGGGAAATGGCCCGCGTGTAGAAACCGACTGCCTCGTCACAGCGGCCCAACCGGTCGCACAGCAGGCCGTAGTTGTTCAGCGATTTCAGATGATCAGGCGCGATGCCCAGCGCACGTTGGAGCAGGGCCTCGGCCTCGTCGAATCGATCCTGGGCCCGGAACAGCGTGCTCAGGTTAGACAGCGTGTCCGGACTCTCCGGACGTAGCTCAAGCACCCGCCGATAGTGGGCTTCGGCTTCGTTCAGTCGACCGGACAGCGCCAGAATGTTGCCGAGGTTGTTATGGAAGTCGGGGAAGTCTGGAACGGCGTTGATTGCCTGTTTGATCAGTTCAACAGCCTGACCGACGCGGCCTCTTTGATTGGCCAGTACGCCAAGAAAGTGCAGGACGTCTGGGTGACCGGGCGCGACGTCGAGGATTCTGAGGTATAGGCTCTCCGCCGCATCAAATTGATTGCGGCGGTGCAGTTCCACCGCACAGGCAACCGCCTCATCGAACGTCATGGTTTGAGGGGAAACGTTCGATGTCGCGGGCGCTTGGGTCTCAGTGAGCATTTGATCAATCCAACATCAGGGGCGTGCAAAGAGGATTTGCGGACTGCGGCCTGGGTGCGTCGTCGGTGGCGTTCGCTTGTACCAATCAGTTGTCTAGGGGCAGACCTAGTACTGCTCACGAAAAGTAGCGTTGCACGAACCAACGATTGATGCCGGGGTAATAGCTCGGAATCCACCAACTGACGAATCGGGAGAACGCGGCAGCGTCAGGAAGCGTCGCATCCCCAAAATTGGGATCGAAGGCCTTGTAAGCGTCTCCCTTCTTGGCGAGCGCGACGGTGTGACCGCCGAAAGGCCCCCAGAATGAGAAGTAGTACAACCCGTCTTGTCGCACCATACCGATGGCACCTTCGGCTGCTTCGCTGTTTTGGGCGGTTCGTTGCTGGCCACTGAACGAAACTCCAAAGAGCCTCATGACGTCCTGATAGACCTGCGAGATGTTGTCGAAGTTAAAAGATCCAATGTTGCCGGCATGAATGTTGAGATTCTGAAGGCCTCGAATGTGGGCGAGTCCCCCCGGCGATACGATTGCATTCTTGAATACTGACCAATCAGCACGGGAACCCAGGTACATAGCGGAAAGAGCCGAGCAGACGCCGTCGCCAAGACCCTTGCCGGCCTGAAATGCGCCGCCGCGTTTCTTCGGATCCGGGTCATTCCAGCCGGTCGCGTTGATGTAAACCGTTTGCTCAAATTCGCTGCAAGAGCCACCGAGATTGGTTGCTGACTGAGCGTAGACGGAAGCCATAGCTGTCTCCTGATCGCGATAGGCTTCGAGTTAATCGAAACCGTATGTGAAATCGTTGTTCTCAATGCCGACCGTGACGCGCGTGATTGGACTTCCTTCCATCATCCGTGTCAGGAACTCGCGGGAGATGTCCGGCAGCATGGTGTTAGTCAAGATTGCATCGATCATGCGGCCACCGGATTCGCTTTCGGTGCAGCGGGAAACGACCAGCTTGATCACATCGTCGGAATACTCGAACGGAATCTTGTAACGCGCCTCGACCCGCTTCTTGATGCGGTTGAGTTGCAGCTTGACGATCTTGCCGAGCATCTCGTCGGACAGCGGGTAGTAGGGAATCGTGACCAAGCGGCCGAGCAGGGCAGGCGGGAAGATCTTGAGCAAGGGCTCGCGCAGGGCCTTGGCGAGGCCTTCCGGATCGGGCAGCAATTCCGGATCGCGGCACATGCCGGCAATCATTTCGGTGCCGGCATTGGTGGTCAGTAGGATCAGCGTGTTCTTGAAATCGATGAAGCGGCCCTCTCCGTCTTCCATGAAGCCCTTGTCGAAGACCTGGAAGAAGATCTCATGCACGTCAGGGTGGGCTTTCTCAACTTCGTCGAGCAGCACGACCGAGTAAGGCTTGCGACGCACCGCCTCGGTCAGCACGCCGCCTTCTCCGTAGCCGACGTATCCCGGCGGGGCGCCCTTGAGCGTGGAGACGGTGTGCGCCTCCTGGTACTCACTCATGTTGATGATGATGAGGTTCTGCTCTCCGCCATACAGTGCCTCGGCCAGAGCTAGCGCTGTCTCCGTCTTGCCGACGCCGGACGTGCCGGCGAGCATGAAGACACCAATCGGTTTCTGCGGATTATCGAGGCCGGCACGCGAGGTCTGGATGCGCTTGGCGATCATCTCCATCGCGTGGTCCTGGCCGATCACCCGTTCGCCGAGTGTCTTGGCGAGGTTCAGGATGGTCTCGACTTCGTTGCGCGCCATGCGGCCGACCGGGATGCCGGTCCAGTCGCCGACGACGCTGGCAACCGCCTGATAGTCCACTGTTGGCAGGATCAGCGGATTCTCGCCTTGCAATTCGGCCAACTGGCTCTGCACCGCCTTCAGTTCAGCAAGTTGCGCATCGCGCTCGGCTTGTTCGGCAGCTTCGTCGGCGGCGGGCACGACGGTGCTTGCGACCGCATCGGCCGCAGCTTCTAGCTTGCTGCCGGTACCTTCGACCGGCTTGATGCCGGCGCGTAGCTTGGCGCGCAGGTCGAGCAGCCGGTTGACGAGTTCCTTCTCGGCCGCCCAGCGGGTTTCCAGGGCCGCGAGGCGCTCGCGTTCGTGGCCCAACTGTTCGTTGGCGTCGACCTCGCGCTTGCCGATCTCGATGCCGATCGCCTTTTCGCGGCCGATGATCGCCAGCTCGGTTTCCAGGCCTTCAATGCGCTTGCGGCTGTCGTCGACCTCGGCCGGTACGGCATGCAGGCTGACGGCCACGCGCGCGCTTGCCGTATCGAGCAGGCTCACCGACTTGTCCGGCAACTGGCGCGCCGGGATGTAGCGATGCGAGAGCTTGACCGCAGCTTCAAGCGCTTCGTCAAGGATCTGCACCTTGTGGTGCTGTTCCATCGTCGAGGCGACGCCGCGCATCATCAGGATCGCCTTGGGCTCGTCAGGCTCGTCAACCTGCACCGTCTGGAAGCGGCGGGTCAGGGCAGGGTCCTTTTCGATGTGCTTCTTGTACTCGGCGAAGGTGGTGGCGCCAATGGTGCGCAAGGTGCCGCGGGCAAGCGCAGGCTTGAGCAGGTTGGCTGCATCGCCGGTGCCGGCTGCACCACCCGCGCCGACCAGGGTGTGCGTCTCGTCGATGAAGAGGATGATTGGCTTGGGGCTGGACTGGACTTCCTCGATCACCGAGCGCAGGCGCTGCTCGAACTCGCCCTTCATGCTCGCGCCGGCCTGGAGCAGGCCGACGTCGAGCGAGCGCAACACGACATCCTTCAGGCTTGGCGGTACATCGCCGCGCGCGATGCGTTGTGCGAAGCCTTCAACAACCGCCGTCTTGCCGACGCCGGCTTCGCCCACCAGGATCGGATTGTTCTGGCGGCGCCGCATCAGGATATCGACAACCTGCCGGATCTCGTCGTCACGCCCGACGATCGGGTCCATCTTTCCGCCGCGCGCTTGCTCGGTCAGGTCGACGGTGAATTTCTTCAGAGCCTCCTGCTTGCCCATTGCAGCAGGTGCAATCGCGCCGCTCGCTTCTCCCGGCGCGCCGCTGCCATCCGACGCGGCTTCTCCGTCTTCGGGCGAGCCGGCAACGATGCGCGAGAAGTCATCGCTGAGGGTGTCGGGCTTGATACGGTCGAACTGCTTGGAAATGCTCGATAGTGCGTTGCGCAGGCTGGGGGTCTTGAGCGCGCCGAGCACGAGGTAGCCGGTGCGGACCTGGGTGTCCTTGTAGAGCAATGATCCATACACCCAGCCCCGTTCCACGGCGTTCTCGACGTGCTCCGAAAGGTCGGAGATGGCCGTCGAGCCGCGCGGAAGCCGATCCAGCGCGTTGGTGATGTCGCCGGCGAGCTTGCCGGAGTCCAGTTCGAAGTGCCGCACGATGTGGTGCAGATCCGAATCGGGGTTCTGCAGGATCTGGGCAATCCAATGCACAAGCTCGACATACGGATTCCCGCGCAGCTTGCAGAAAACGGTGGCGCCCTCGATGGCCTTGTAACCCAGGCTGTTGAGCTTGCCGAAGAGTGCGACGCGACTGATTTCGCTCATGGGTTTCTCGCTTGGTGATTGAGGTTGGAGGGGCCGCCGCCGGCATCTTGATAACGTGCTGCGGACCGTTTGAGAATGCGTTCGACATCGAGCACCAGATCGTCCGCGTCACGCAATTGCTTGCGCGCGCCGAGCCAGGTGGTCATGCCAAGACTGGCGCGCCGACCGAGTCGGAGCTTGGGCACATCCGCCTGGCGCAGGCAGAGGCGTGCGTCCCATGCGAATTCGTCGCCAACGTAATTGCGCACGCAGGCGGCAAGGGTGGCGATGCCCGGGGTGCCTGGCAGCAGCCCGAGGTACTGATCGATCGACATCGGCCCGAGTTGCAGGCGGAACTTGTGCTGTCGATCCCACACCCGCGAACCGGAAAGTGCGTTGCGACCCAGGCGTGCAGTCGCGCCACCAAGGCGGGTGCGGTCGCGAGGGTCCATCGTCATCCAGTGGCCGACGAATTGTTCCACCTGGGCTGGAAGGCGCAGCGAGCCGGCGACGAACTGCGCGAGGCCCTCGGCGTTGCGCACTTGCCGGCTCAGCAGGCCGGCGTGGTGCAGCTTGGCCATGTCTGGAAGTGCATCGCGGTTCCGGACGCTGGGCATGCCAAGGCCGAATGTTGCACCAAGGTGATAGCCGAAGCGGTCTTCTGCCGGCCGATCAAGGCTGACGGTCGGCTGGGCTTGCGCCCAGGCACGGTAGAACAGGGTGAGCAGACGGTGATGAAAGATGTCGGCGAAACGCGCGAACGTCGGATCGCCGGCATTCATCAGGCGACCGCGGGCATATTCGGTCAGGTGCAGGGGTAGGGGGCCGTTGGGCCCGAAGAGGCCGAAGAAGCGTACCTCGAGCCTCGGTGTCGGTGTTGATGCAGGGCGCGCCAGAGCTGACAGGCTGGCCGGTGCGAAAGACATTGCCGGTTCCTGGCCCAGCCGCAGCGGTTCGTCAGCCGGTTTGAGCGCCTGGCCCCATCGCGGCTGCTCGGGGTGAAGGCACTCGAGTCGGCGCAAGGCCTGATAGAAATCGTGCTTCCACGGCTCGCGCGCGATCGCGTCGAACAGGGCGTCGCGACTCGCCTGTCTTATAGCGTCGGCCGCAGTCCGCACCGTGCCCTCCAATGCATGATCTGGCCGCGCGTCAGTGAGCGCAGGACTGTCTCGGTAAAGCTGTTGAGGCTGGCATGGCGCGCAAAAAAGCGCTCCATGACCGAACCAAGAAGGAAGGCGCTACCGCCCTCAAAGGCGAGTTCGTCGACTTCGAGCGATATCTGCATGCCACGGCCAAAGCACAAAGGCCCTGGCATGGGTAGGCGAGTAACAATCGGCTCGGATGAAATGGAACGCACCCCTTCGATCTGACGTCGCATACCGGCGTCCGCCGTGCTGGCGTACAGGTCAAGCAGTTCGCGCAGCGCTGCCGCGCCGGTCTGCTTGTCGGTATCGATCATCGAGAGATGGTTCAACGACAGGTGGCTGATCAGCTTCCAGGCGGTGGCGCCATCGGCTATCGCCGCATAAGGCTTGGACGGCCCCTTGATTACACGTATCGCTTCGACCGGGGCCGAGATGTCGAGCGTGAAGTCGCTCTTGGTCAGGCCCAGCGGCATAAGGATAGGCAGGTCGCGATTCGAGCACAGTGCGCGCAGCGAGAGCTGGCGCAGGTCCGCGCGGTAGGGCGCCTCTTTCGGATCGACCAGCGAGATGAAGACTTCGCTACCGATGTAGCTCGAACGCGCGCCTACGCGCTTCTGTTTGTCCGAATACAGGCGCGGTTCGCGACGGAGTGTGTAGAAACCGTGCGAGTGGGATTCGTCGCCGCGGATCTCCGCGTAGAAAGGCTCGAATCGCTGTTCACTGTCTGGGCCGGTGCCGTGGCCGGTGACTTCCTGGAGGTCGTAGACCTCGAAATCCATCGGCCGCGTCCGATCGACGATTACCTGGAATTCGTGGTTGCTGTCGTCGACATGAATCCGGTCCGTGCGGCGAGAGAACAGGTTGATCGCCGGTGTGCAATGCAACAAGAAGTTGGCCGCTTCGACAACGCCCTCGAGCGCCGCGTCACCTCTACCAAACAGCAGGGACAGTTCGATCTCGTTGCCATCGTGTCGGGCAAAAGCCTGGCTCAGACCCGATACCTCAAAGAACATGTATCGCTGCGGAAAGGAGAAATACTCCTGTAGCAAGCGATAGCCGCCAAACGCCCGAGTCGTTGTTGGGAGCAGGGCCTCGTCATCGTCGTAACCGACGAGCCGGACCTGTTCCGCGTCGAGCACTTTGTGCCAGACGGACGCTTGCCCCGGCGGGGCAGCGATGGCGCCAAGCATCGATGCGCCAATGAATTCATGCAGCCGGTAGGCCACTTCATCTGCGCCACCAAGGTAGAAGCGCAAGCGGTCGGCCTTGATCTCCTTGAATGTGAGTCCGGCTGTCGCACGCAATCGCAGGCGCACGCCACCTCTGACGCGCGCGCCGGCTGGCAGGGTTGGCACTGGAAGATCGGGCGCGAACGAGAAATAGCGCGCCTCAGCAATCTCGAGTGGCCACAGCGTGACCTCCTGCGCCGTGGTGAACTCGCAGGCCGTCACGTCGTTCTTTCCCATCGCGCCTTGCAGGGCTGTGCCCCGAGGGATCGGAACGCCGGCGCCAAGGTTCGGGTCACCCAGCGCCGGCTGGATCTGCGCCACCACCATCGCAGGCGTCGGCGCGAGGTAATGCGGATACAGCATCTCCAGCAAGCGCTGGGTAAAGCGAGGGAACTCTGCGTCGAGTTTCAGCTGAACCCGTGAGGTGAGAAAGGCGAAGCCTTCCATCAGGCGTTCGACGTACGGGTCAGTCACCTCGATGCCGTCGATACCCAAGCGCCCCGCGATCTTCGGGAACTGGTAAGCGAACTCCGCCCCCATCTCGCGGAGGTGCCGGAGTTCTTCGTTGTAGTAACGGAGCAGGCGCGGATCCATGTTCCTGAATCAGCCCTTTGTGTCAGCCAGTTCGACCTGGCCGGTTTCCAGGTCAACCTCGGTACGCAGCAACAGTTCAAGGGGAACCGGCTGCGCCCAAAGCTGGGCCGAAATCTTTACGCTGACGATGTTGTGCCAGTTGAGCACGCTGTCGAGCGTGACCGCTTCCACAACCAGGGTATCGGCGAGAATCCGGGGCTCAAAACGGAGGATCGCCTCGCGAATGGCACGTTCGAGGTCCGCGACCTCGAGAGTCGACGCAGTCTCGCCGGAAAACGCCGGCAGCCCGAAGTTGATCACGGATCGTTCGACCTCCGGATAGTCGCTGAGGTCTTCGGTTGCCGCGAGTCGCGTCGCATTCATGAGCCAGCCAAGGTCGCGCAACACGGCCGCGCGCAGTTGGCTCTTGGACAGCACGCGCTTTTCCCTCGGCTCGATTTTCTTGTCTGGCTCGTCGTCGGTCAGCCGGTCGAGCAGTGCGGGTTGCAGGCGGTCCAGCGGCGTTTGTTCGACCATGCTTACTCGGCGGTTGTCTGCGGTGTAAAGCGAATCTCGCGAATGCCCATCAGGGGGTGGTCTCCCGCATCGGTCGTGAAGATGCGTTGGCCCAGTCCATGGAATACACCGCTTGCAGGTTCATTCCACTCGGTCTTGCGGGCCAGCCGGATCAGAGGATCAGGATCCGATTCCGAGCCGGCATAGCGAGTCGGGATCACACCGACCGCTTCTCCGCCGTTGGTGAATTCGAAATGGGCGGGCATCCAGACAAGGTCGCGCAGATCTTCGGGCGCTTCGATAGATATCCTGCTCAGCGCCTCAAAGGGCACGAAGTAGTACTTGCCGTTGATCACTGCCTCGCAGACGGGGCCCAAGCGCATATCGGCGTCTGCGATCCAGTCGAAGGCTTCACCGTCGAGTGTTCCCGAGGTTGGCGGTGCTTGCTCGAAGGCGGCCTCGCGCAGTTGGCCAGCGTGCGCAGCGTCGCCTTGTCCAGCGGTGAGCAGGGATTCGATCAGCAGAGCAAGCCACTGCTGCGGCATGCCGAAAATCAGCGGCGAACGCCGGCCGGAAAACACTTCCGCCCGGAGTACTTCGCAACGCAAGGCTTCGCGATACATCTGCGCCATTGCCAGCGTCGAGGCATCCAGTTCCGCGGCGACGTTCAATTGATTCAAGGCCCGGTCCCACTGACCGAGCACAGACAGCAACTGGAACAGGAATACACGCAACTTGGGGTCCGACGGGTTGGCGCGCACGCCATCTTGCAGATGCTTGAGCGCGGCATCGGGATCTGCGTCGCGAATGGCTTGTTCTGCTGCGGCAACCGGGTTCATCTGCGTGTTCCTGAAATTGGGAATGCGTTAGTCGGGCTGAACGTCTGTCTCGAAGATCATTGCGCCGCGAGATCCGCCGGACTTGGTCTGGGGTTGATACTGGACTGCGATCTTCTGGAACCCGACGCGAATCACTTCAGAAAGCACCGTGCTGTCGGCTTCATTGCCGCCTTCGATACGTTGATGGGTGATGCGTGCCTTCTCAAGAGTGATCGAGAAGTAATCCAGCGCGTCAACGCCGCCAGATTTGCGGACGGTCAGTGTGAGTTTCTTGATCAGTTCATTGTTGCGGAGAGCGGCCATCAGCGGGGTCGTCGCGGAATCGACGCGCTTGGTGATCTCCAGTTCCTGCATCGACGTGCGGCCACTGCGGGTGCCGAGGGCTTCCTGGGATGCGTCCATGCCCCAAGCCCAGCTGAGTACGTGAATCTCGTCAGGGTGCTGAGGGTCTACCGACTCGCCCTTAATGACGCCCTGTTTTGTGCCTTCGATCTTGGCAAACATGTCGCGCTGGGACATCGCTGCGAGTCTCCGTCACTGGGGATAAAGGTGGAAAAAAGGCCTTGGAGAGCGGCGTTCTCCAAGGCCCGATGCGCTGCTTAACCGAACGGGGTGTTCTCTGCGATGTTCCAACCGACGATCTTCGGACCGCCCTCTGCGCCGCCTTTGTCGTTCTGCGGCTGGTATTCAAACTTCACCTTGGCGAAGTTCAGGGTGACGTTCTCGGTCAGTCGATCTTCGCCACCACTGCCACCGGTGCTTACCGAGGTAACGATCACTTCGTTCATCGTGATCTTGATGTACTCAAGCGGGTCCTTGCCGGCCTTGCGGACGACCAGAACTGCGTCATCGTGGTGCTCGCCGTTACAGCAGGACAGCATCAGCGCGTGAGAGGACGCATCGACCCACTTCGTGAACGAGAGGTCTTGGACGTTGACCTTGCCGGAACCGCCGCCGCCGCCCATGTGGGTGGTGCCGGACTGCGACATGCCCCAACTCCAGGCGAGCACATCGATTTCCTTTTTGTGCGTCTTGTCGTGGGATTCACCGTCGATTCCCTTGATCTTCATGAACATATCAACTGCCATGGTGCCTCTCCTTCGTTGGTTGCGTGCTGATCGCGCTCGTCGCGAGCGGGTTCGTCATGAGCACTAATCGGAGTGCCCGCCCGATCCAGTGCCGACCTCCAGCAATGTCGGCGATGTAACAATGCGGTGCTGCGGTGAGACATGTGCGCCCGGCTTGCGCCGGGCGCATTTCAGGCGGCCTTTTGCGAAGGCAGCTTCGACACCAGACGAAGTGAAACGGTGAGGCCTTCGAGCTGGTAGTGCGGGCGCAGGAAGAACTTGGAAGAGTAGTAGCCGGGGTTGCCCTCGATTTCCTCGACCCTGACTTCTGCGGCAGCAAGCGGACGACGCGCCTTGGTTTCTTCCGACGAGTGCGCCGGATCACCGTCGACATAGTTCATGATCCACTTCTGGAGCCAGCGCTCCATGTCATCGCGCTCCTTGAACGAACCGACCTTGTCGCGCACGATGCACTTGAGGTAGTGCGCAAAACGGCAGCATGCAAAAAGGTAGGGCAGGCGCGCTGCAAGGTTTGCGTTGGCGGTGGCATCCGGGTCGTCGTACTCGGTGGGCTTTTGCAGGGACTGCGCCCCGATGAAGGCCGCGAAATCGGAGTTCTTGCGGTGGATTAGCGGCATGAAGCCGCACTTTGCGAGTTCCGCTTCACGACGATCGCTGATCGCAATCTCGGTCGGACACTTCATGTCCACGCCGCCATCGTCCGTCGGGAAACTGTGCACCGGAAGGCCTTCGACTGCGCCGCCGGACTCGATGCCGCGGATCCGTGAGCACCAACCGTATTGTTTGAAAGAGCGATTGATGTTCACCGCCATTGCGTAGGCCGAATTCGCCCAGGTGTACTTGCTGTGGTCGGCCGCGCCGGTATCCTCTTCAAAATTGAAGGCTTCGACCGGGCTGGTGCGCGCACCGTACGGAAGGCGTGCGAGAAAGCGCGGCATGGCCAGGCCGATGTAGCGTGCGTCGTCGGACTCGCGCAGCGAGCGCCAGGCGGCGTATTCGGGGGTCGAGAAGATCTTGGTCAGGTCACGCGGATTGGCTAGCTCCTGCCACGAGCCCATCTGCATCAAGGTTGGCGAAACGCCGGCGATGAAGGGCGCGTGGGCGGATGCAGCCACCTTGGCCATTTCGCCGAGCAACTCCACATCCGGTGCACTCTGGTCGAAGTGATAGTCGCCAACAAGGCAGCCGAAAGGCTCGCCGCCGAACTGGCCGTATTCCTCTTCGTACAGCTTCTTGAACAGCGGGCTCTGATCCCAGGCCGTACCCTTGTAACGCTTCAGCGTTTTGCCGAGGTCGTTCTTGGAGATGTTCATTACGCGGATCTTCAGCTGCTCGTCGGTTTCCGTGTTGTTGACGAGGTAATGAAGCCCGCGCCAGGCGCCTTCCAGCTTCTGGAAGTCTTCGTTGTGCATGATCAGGTTGATCTGCTCGGACAGCTTCTTGTCCAGCTCGGCGATCATCGATTCGATCGTCTTGATGACGTCTGCACCGATCAACTGGGTCTGGGACAGGGCTTGTTGAGCGAGGGTCTGGACTGCGCGGCTGACCGCATCGCGCGCCTCGTCGGTCTTCGGCTTGAATTCACGCTGAAGAAGCGACGAGAACTCGTTACCTTCCTGCGCGGTGGTTGCAGCTTGCGATTCAGTCTGCATCTGGTTATCGGCCATTCGGGTTGCCTCCGGCTGATGTCGATGGATTTACCGATGAGGGGCGCTCAGGCGCCCGGCTCTTCGGCAGGTTTCGGGGCCGCAGCCAGCGTCTGGAGCAGCGCAGGGTCGCTAAGAACCTGCGAAATCAGCTCTTCGGCGCCGGTCTTCCCGTCCATGTAAGTAATGAGGTTGGAGAGCTGCTGGCGGGCTTCCAGAAGCTTGTTCAATGCGTCGACCTTGCGCGCGACTGCCGCCGGCGAAAAGTCGTCCATGCTCTCGAACGTCAATTCGACGTTGAGATTGCCCTCGCCAGTCAGCGTGTTTGGCACGGCAAAGGAGACGCGCGGTTTCATGGACTTGAGGCGGCTGTCGAAATTGTCGACATCAATCTCGAGGAACTTGCGGTCAGCAACGGGCGCCAGCGGTTCCGCCGGCTTGCCGGAGAGATCGGCGAGCACGCCCATCACGAACGGCAACTGAACCTTTTTTTCCGCGCCGTAGAGTTCGACGTCATATTCGATCTGAACGCGCGGTGCGCGATTCCGCGCGATGAATTTCTGGCTGCTATCCGCCATGTCTGCCTCCGGTCAGGTGTGAAGTCTTGGCCCCAATTGCGAGGCCGCGACGGGCTTTACTCGCTTTCAAGCTTGGCGCCAACGACTGTCTCTGCCTGGGAGAGTCCGTCCGGAGCCATGTCATTCAACAACTCAAGGAAGTTCATGTTCATCATGCGTTGCGCGCGTCGAAGCACCAACTGGACCGGATTGCCCGGTTCGTTCTTTTTAAGGTAGTCGCAAACGCGCTCAAGTGTGGCAACAACGTCTTCGCGCGTGCGAATTTCTCCCGGTCTTGCCGTGGCCTGTATCCCGCCCTGAGATGCGCCGGCCTGGATGGCCTCGCCATCGCTTGACGCCTCTGCCGGGCTTGCTTCCGGTGCCACCCGTTCAATGAGTTGCCGAACGGAAAAAAGCGACGCCAGAATTGGTTTTAGATCAATCGCCTGTGCGCTGCCAACCTTGTCGCCAAGCAGTGCTTCCACCGCTTTTACGCCATCGAAGGCGGCGCGAACGCGAGACGGCAACTCGGGGTCCTCGGCGAGGCCGGCCGAGAGCATTCCGGTGATCTGCGTTTCTGTCAGGGGAGAGTCACCGCGGGCGGGCAATTTGCCGGCGAGGACTTCAATGTCGCGAACCGTGACTGGCCCGGCTTGCCTCGTCCGCACCAGCCAAGCCTCACGCAAATCGCCCACTACGGCTTCGACGGAGGTCAGCGGAGCAAGGGCGTTGACCCGCATCGTCGGATCATTGTCATCCTCTGCATCGAGCTCAGGATGTATCCCTTCCCAGTACCGATCGAGGAGGCCATGAACCAGCGCAAGACCCTCGGCGAATCCTTTGAAGCCTTCGGTCCGCGTGAGCGCCCGCATCAGATAGATCGCAACGCGAAGATCTTTGGTGCGGGTGAGAAGGGCGGTTGAAAGACGACGTACCTGCGGCCAGTCGGGGCCGCTGCCCTCTATGCGACGCACGTTGCCGCTACTGTCGGTGCCGAACTCCTGGTCCGGCTGCACTTTCGCGGCTTCTTCGAGTTCGAGAAAAGCCGGGTCGTATTCGAGGTTGGGCCCGCAGGCGGACTCGTCCGAAACCGGTTTCAGCCAATCCTCAAGATCCACGATACCCCCTCTGGAAAGTGGTGCTGGTTCGCGTGCCGATGATGCCTGCTTATTTTGCACAGATCATGACGCATCGACTACTTGCATGACAGTGAATATTCACCCGGTTCGCAGAGTTCTGGGCGACCAAGTCCTTCAGTGTCGGTCGTGGCTGGCCGTCCAGGGCCCACTTCGGCAATGACTCCGGCCCGGAGTCGCCGTGTGACGTTTTCGGTGCGCACCGAGTCTTCGATCTTCTGGCGCCGCGCATCTTCAGCGACGGCCGAAACGGCGGTAAGCGCACCTACAAGGTTGGCGTTCTGAGAGAGCGCCCCGTTGTAATAGATCTGGATCTCGGTTAGCACGTTGGTGCCGTCATAGAACGGTATCTGCGCGCTCTCACCACCTGCGAAGACGGCGAAGTCGGGCCGGAACGCGCCTTTGGGTGTCAGGGTCACGAAACCGCCGCGTTGACCGTCGCCAACCTGTATCCGGATCCAGTCGCTTTGCGCTGGGGTGCCGTAGCCCCGAGCCGTGAGCCCTGGCGTCAGGATGTCGAACTGGACACCTGGCAGCGAGGTCGGAACGCCTTGGGCATCGATATATGGCAAGCGTGCCTTGATCAAGCCATCGGTGCCGGTCTTCAGGCGCGCAGCGGTGAGTTTGATCGCGTCGCCGAGAATGCCCGCAGCCAGGCGGTCCTGATCTGTGGACGGCGCCCCGGCAACATTGAGCTCGTCTGAGTGCAATCGCACAAAACCTACTGGGACTGTGGTGGCGGTCGGGACGAAGCGCGAGTTATCGCCGAACTTCCCGCTACTGGCGGAGATGCCTCCGTGGACGGCATTGTCTTTGCCTTCGAGATTGATCGATGCACCTTGACTGGCTTGCAGGGACAGCAGACTGCCCGCAGCCGTTTGTATCGTGGATGTGCTGCCTTGTTCGATTGCCGCGCTGTACTCGGGAAGCTCTGCTGACTGGAAACGATAGGTGCTCAGACCAGTGCGCCGGATCGCTTCATTGAGGGCTTCGTCCGTGTACCGCGTCAGCACTGTGGGTATGGCGTTGCTGACGATCGCAAGGGTGCCTCCATCAAGGCGCAGATTTCCATCGATGGCCAGGATGCCGTCGCTGGCTAGACGCCCGCCGTTGGCCAGACGAACGTCGCCGAGTCGGAGTCCGGCCGAATTGAACAACCCCGCGCTGTCCGCTTCGACGCCAACGCTCGCGGACGGATCGAGACGATTTGCCGCGTTGTCTGCGGTGATGCGACCGCCGGCTACGAAGCGGAACGCGCTGTGCGTGACGAGCGCGTCGGCGATGTTGATGTCACCGGTCGTTCGCACCGTCGGGCGCCCGGCCGGGGTAGCGAAGTCGAGTGTCGTGGATTCCGATGCGGCGCCCGTGTTGTCGGTCACGAGAGAACCAAGCGCGCCTTCGGCCCCGATCGGCGCGGTGAAGCGCGTTGATCCTGTGGTGGCGACGGACAGGCGGGCGCCACTGCCACTGTTCACCGGTCCGTTGAAGGTAATTGCGCCAGCTTCACGACTGGCAAGATTGCTATCGGAGCCAAGCCAGACAGGTCCGTTCCACGTCTGCTCCTTGCGGGTCGCGAGCTGCGTTACAGCTTCGTCAATACGAGTGCCGGCGCTCACGGTGAGGCTGTCGATGGGGGTGGAGGTGCCCATCGCACCGTTGAGCGTCACCCGGTCGCTCGCGTTCACTGCCAATGTGTGCGCGCCATCGACTGTTCCCGAGAGTTTTGCAGTGGCGCCATCCATGGAAGTGTCGGCGGCAAGCAGGATTTGTCCGGATAGCGAAACTTCACCCGCGTCCGAAATGAATCTGCCGGCAATCGTCGAATTGCCAGAGATCGAGATTGCACCGGTGCTGTGCACGCCGACCAGATTGGCCGGTCCGGTCACGTTCAGGGAACGAAGCGCAGTGCTGGCTCCGACGGGCGAGGAGAGCGAGATGGCATTGGTACTGAAGAGGGTGAGGTTCTCGTGACCATTGACCGCACCTGTCAACGTGAGCGTGCCGGCGTCTGAACTTAGCGCGACGTCGCCAGTAAGTTCGAGGTTTCCGTTGAGGGTAAGTGCGCCCCCGTTGGTCTGGTAACGGCCACCGAGGCGGGCGTCTCCGGATACCTGCAAGGGCCCGTTGATGTTGATGTCGTTGGCGGTCAGCGGGCCCGCGACCGTTACGCCGGTCGCCGCCGTTGTGCCGCCGATCGTGCCAACAAAGGTGGTGCCGGTACTCGATGCAGTGCCCAGGCGATGAGCACCGTCCACGGGGCTTTCGAAACGGATGCTGCCGGCGGCCGCATTGACGCTGACATCGCCCAGCATCGCGGTAGCGCCTCGGACGGTGAAGTTGCCGCCGCCAGTCTGGTAGTTGCCGTTGAGTCTGGCCGCGCCGTCGAACAGCATGGCGCCGGTTGTCCTGATGCTGCCTGCGTTGGTGTCGCCCGTCACCTGCAGCCCGGTCAGTGCGGTGTCAGCCCCAACGGCGTCGAGGAACTGTGCGGAGGAAGCCGTCAGATTGAGGCGGTGGGCGCCGTCGACGGTGCCCGAGAAGCTCGCGCCAGCGGTGCCTGTGCTGACGTCGGTGTCGCCCGAGAGGGTGGTCTTGCCGCCGATGGTCAAGCTACGGTTCGCGGTGCTGAAATGGCCGCTCAGCGTGGACGGGCCGCTGAGGCTGATCGCGCCTCCGGCACTGATGCCATTGATGACAAGCCCTGAAGCGCTCAGCGCGACGTCGCCGCTACTGTGTGTATCACCCGTGATCTGGAGCGTGCCGGCGTTGACGGACAGTGTGGCAAGCGCGAAGGTCGAGCCGAGTTGCCCGCCGAAAGTGCTCGTTCCGGTGTTGCTCACGGTGAGGCTATGCGCGCCGTCAATGTTTCCGGACAGCGCGATGGCGCCGACGCCAGTTTCGATACTGGTGTCGCGCAAGAGCGTTGTTGCGCCGCTCATGCGGAAGTCGCCGCCGCTGGTCAGGTAGTTACCGCCGAGCACTGCCGGGCCGGCGACCGTGACATCGCCGTGGGTGCTGACGTCGGCGAGATTGGCGGGACCGGTGACCGACAAGCCATTGAGTGCGGATGAGGCTCCGACCGGTGCGCCAAACGTTGCGCCGCTGGCTGACAGGACGGTCAGGGTGCTCGCGCCGTCTACCGCGCCGGTGAACGCCGCGCTGCCCGCGTGCGCCCGTACGGACGTGTCGGCAAGCAGGCGCGTTGCGCCGCCGACCGAAAGTGAGCCGCTTGTCAGGTCCAGGGCGCCGCCGATTAGCGCGGGACCGGAGACAGTGAAATTGCCCGTCGTCGAAGCGCTGTGGATCTCGACCGGTCCGGTGACCGAGACGCTTGTCAAGCGGGTTGCGCTGCCAAGCGGCCCGACAAAGCGTGTTCCTCTTGTCGAGGACGTCGTCAGCGCATGGGCGCCGTCGAGCGAAGAAAGGAAGGCAATTGCCCCGCCACCGGTTGAGATTGAAGTCGCACCGGTGAGAGAGGCAGCGCCATTGAGCGTGACGTCGGCATTCGTTGTCGTGTAGGCGCCGCTCAGGCTGCTGGCGCCAACCAGATTGACCGGCCCCCCGGCATCGATACCCGCGAGCGATAGGGTGGCCGCTGTCAGAGTGACCGCGCCGCTCGCATGCACAGGCAGTGCTGACGAGACGGCGGCACCGGTGACGTTCAGCGTGGTGAGCGGCGTGCTTGCCCCAATCGATTGCGTAAAGTTGATCGCGCCGGGGGCGTTCAGTGCGAGGTTGTGCGCGCCGTCCAGGTGGTCGCCAAAGCTGATCGCTCCACCACTGCTGACCGAGACGTCGGCGCCCAGGGTGGCAGCGCCACTGACAGTGAAGTTGCCGCTGGTCGTGGAATAGGTGCCAGCCAGCGTCGTTGGGCCGCTGAAGGAGAGCAGGCCGGTGGTGCGCACGTTTCCGACGCTGACCGGGCCGCTGGCAGAAAAGCTGGTCAGCGGGGCCGTGCCGCCGATCGCCGCGGAGAAGCTGCTTGAGCCGCTCGACGCGGTGTTCAGACTATGCGGGCCATCGACGGTGGACGCAAAAAGAATCGAGCCGCTGCCGGTCGAGATCGTGGCATCGCCTGCGAGTTGAACCGCGTTGCTGGCGTTGAACGCGTTGTTCGACGTGGTGAAGGTGCCCTTGATGAACGCCGGGCCATTCAGAGTGATCGGGCCACCGGCAGTGATGCCGGATGCGTTGACCGTGCTCCCGCTCAGGGTCACCGCACCGGTGGTCGAAATCGACTGCGTCGCCGTGATGCTGCCGCCGCTAGAGCTCAGGGCGGTGAGCGGGGTTGTTCCACCCACGACGCCGGTGAATTGGGTTGAGCCAAAACTGCTGGTCGTTAGCGCGTGCGCGCCGTCGACCGACCCAGCAAAGGCAATACTGCCGCTACCGGTCGTGATTGATGCGTCGCCAGCGAGTGTCGTCACCCCCCCGGCCGTGAATCCACCCCCAGTTGTGACGATGCTGCCGTTCAGCGCAGCCGCGTCGCCAATCGTAATTGTGCCGCTTGTCGCAACACCCCGCAGTGAGGTGAGGCCTGTTCCTGTAGTGGTCAGAGATGCGAGCGGAGTAGATCCACCGACGGATGCGGCGAAAGTCTTGTTGGCATTGCCCGTCACCACCAGCGCATGAGCACCATTTACAGTGCCAGAGAAGGTCAGCGCTGAACCGGCGTTTAGCGTGACCGGCCCCAGCAAATCAAGACAGGGCAGGGTGCCGACAGCCGGTAGGGTCCCTGCGAGTCCGTCGCAACCAGTGGCGCCGCTGCGAGTTGCGAACCCGAACCCGGCGGTACTCAGCCCAGACGGGAAGAGGATCGTGCCCGCCGTGGTCTTGAGGAAGGTTGGCTGCTCAAGAGTGACCGCATCGTTGTAGATCTGATTGCCTGAGGTCGTCACTGAGGGTGTGGCGGGATAACTCATCCCCCTTATTGCTAGCACGGTCGCCCCGGATGCGTCAGTCGTCAGGCTCGCCAGCGGCGTCGTGGCACCAATGGCGGCTTCCAGGCGGGTGACGCCACTCGTGTCCAGGAGGAGATTTCTCGCGCCGTTCATGGTGCCGGACAGCGTGATCGCTCCACCTGCAGCATGCACCTCAGTATCTGCAGAAAGCGTCGTGACCCCCGAGGTCGTGGTGGTAAAGCTGCCGCCACCCGTTGCGTATGAGCCCGCCAACTGCATCGGGCTGGCTAATGTGATCGGGCCATTCGTGCGGATACTGCCGAGTTGCGCAACGCCAGTGCCGGTGACATCAAGACTCGCGAGGGGCGTGGTGCTGCCAATGGGCGCAGCAAAAACCTTGGTGAAACTGCCTCCGACCGTCAGTGCATACGCACCGTCAATCGTTCCGGAGAGCGTAAGCGGCGCCGTTGCCGTCAGCGTTGTAGCGCCTTGCAGGGCGAGGCAGGGCAGCGAGCCAGATGTCGAGAATGCTCCGGACATGAGATCGCATGGATTCGCGGTGTCTCGCACAGCGAGCCCGTTTCCGTCGGTTGTCATCGACGCGTAACTGATGACACCACCGGTGCTTTTGAGCAGCGTCGGTTGCGCAATAGAGACTGCGTCGTTGAAGGTCTGATTGCCGGTTGTGGAGATCGTGGCTTGAGTGGGGTAACTTAAACCCGAAACGTCGATGAGCGTGCTGCCCCCGGCATCGGTCGTTAGACTCACCAGAGGACTCGTACCCCCTATCTGCCCCGAAAGCGTGGTAGTCCCCGAACTGGAAAGGGACAGCGTTTGCGCGCCATCCACGGCGCCACCCAATGTGATTGCGCCCGATCCGGTTGATATCGCCGTCGCGGCGCCGAGCGTGATTGCGCCAGTTGTGTTGAACGCGCCGCCGGACGTGGTGTAAGTACCACCTAGTATCGCGCTTCCGTTGAAGGTGATTGCGCCAGTTGTTGCGATGTTGCCGGCAGTCGCTGGTCCCGTAACTGTGAGGCTGCTCAGTGGCGCGCTAGTCCCCACCGCGGCCGAAAACGTGGTGCCGGCAGTGGAAGTAGTCGACAGGCTGTGTGCGCCGTCTACCGAGGCCTTGAAGCTGATCGTTCCCGCACCGGAGGTAACAGAGCTGTCAGCACCCAGGGTCGTCGCGCCATCCACCGAAAAGGCGCCACCCGATGTGCTGTAGGCCCCACTTAGCAACGCAATGTCGCGGAAGGAAATCGCGCCTGACGTGGCGACTGCGCCGGCGATGACAGGGCCGTTCACGATTACCGTATTGGGACGAGTAGAGCTGCCTACTGGCCCGCTGAGAGTCGTTGTGCCGGTTGTGGTGGTCTCGAAGACATGCGCACCGTCGATGGAACTGCCGAAGCTTACGGCGCCGCTACCGGTTACGATGAAAACATCGCCGGCCAGTTGCGTCGCGCCGTTGACCATCATCGACGTGTTCGTCGTGTTGTATCCGCCAGAGAGGCGGGCGGTGCCATTGAACAGGATTCCACCGCTGCTATTGACGCCGCCAGCCGTGACCGGCCCAGTCACCTGGACGCTCGACAGTTGCGAGGCGCCGCCAACGGCAGCGGTAAAGCTCGTCCCGGCACTTGATGTGGTCTGGAGGGTGTGGCTGCCGTCCACCGTGCCGCTGAAGGTGATCGTTCCGCTACCGGTTGCAACATCGACATCGCTTCCGAGAGTGCTTGCTCCGTTGACACGGAAGTTCGCATTCGTAGTCGTGTAGGCACCGTTCAGGGTGGTCGCGCCGGTCAGCGTCGTTGCCCCGGTCGTCACGATGCCGGCGCTGCTGCTGATTGTGCTCGCGGACACGTTGAGGCTGCTCAGCGCCCCTCCGGTTCCCGCCCCTACAGTTCCAGAGAAGCTGACAGGGCCGGTTGCGGTGACTGTGAGTGTGTTGGCGCCGTACACGGCACCAAAATTCGCTGTCGCCGCGTTGAGTGTGACCGGTGCCATCAATTTGACGGTACCGCTGGCAGTAAAGCCGCCGAGGCCCAGATCGATGGTGCCGTTTTGCAACTGGATCTCGCCGGAGCCGCCGGGCTGGAGAATCAGGTTCAGGCGGTCTGCCGACGTGGACGCCTTGGGCAGGATCTGCCCATTCAGAATGATGTTCCGATCGGCATGCAGGGTCAGGCTGTTGTTTCCGGCATTGCTGTATTTGAGATCGGTTTTCAGGGTGATGTCACCCGCTTCCGCGCCAGCAGCAGAGGTAGTCACCGTGACGTTTGCTCCGCCCGCAAGCGCAGCGTCCAGCACGTCCACATCAAGTTTGGCGCCGCTTGCGTTGGGAGTGAAGGCAGTCGGGGGGGAAGGTGGCGACGGCGTAACGGTGATGTTGCTGCTTGCGCCTTTGACGATCTCGACGTCGTAGGGATCAATCAGCCACGATCCGCCGACCCCTGCATCCGGTGCGACGCGCAGATCGAGCCCGCCAGCGGACGACGTCTCGATGAAGCCGCCTTTGCCACCTCGGGTTGATATCGCACCGGCCACGACCGTGTTTCGGTTCGACCACAGCACGATGTTCCCGCCCTGTCCGGCACCCCCGCCTTGCGCGGTAATTGAGGCCCCGGACGCAACATGGAGCTGGTCTGCATTAGGGATCGTCGTGTCACGGCCCTGCGCACCGCCCCCAAGAGCAATCCGCCCGCCGTTGGCGCCCGAAGCGTCCAGACGCGCACCGGCGTCGATCAAGACTTTCTCGCCGGTCACGGTGATCTGACCGCCATCCGAGCGAGCGCTGCCGGCGTCCAGCGCACCGGCGACGCGGGTGATGCCGGCCGGGCCGCCGTCCAGTACGATCTTCCCGGCCTGCGCGCCAAGGGCACGCGCCTGCACCACACCTTCCATGTTCAGCACGGTGTCTGCGAATGCGCCACGGGCGCGCGCCTGGATCGAGACGCTGCCGCCGTCGGTCTGGATGCGCCCAAGTTGATCGACGCGTGGCGCAAGGCTGCCTTCGTCGATGCGAAAGTGCATCAGTCCGTCGCCTTCCACGTCCACCAGCACGGAGTTGCCGGCGACGAGCCCGACCTGTGCGCCATCGGCTGCCAGCGTCCCGCGATTCTCGATCTCCGGTGCGATCAGCGCGATACCGTGAGCGCCCGCAGTGATGCTGCCTTCGTTACGGATCGCGCCAGGGGTGCCCGGAGCGCGGAAGCGGAAGCGATCGGCGAGAAAGTCGTCGCTGCCAAGAGACAGGGTCGAAGCGACCAGCCCACCCACGTCGACCCGGGCGTCCCGCCCAAACACAATGCCGTTTGGGTTCACAAGGAAGACGCGACCGTTGGCCTTGATGTCGCCCAGCAACCGGCTCGGATCCATGCCCAGCACCCGGTTGAGGACAATGGAACTCGAAGAGGGCTGGGCGAACTCCACCCGCTCGCCGCTGCCGATGTTGAACGTGCTCCAGTTGATGATGGCGCGGTCACTGGTCTGCGCCACGTTCAATGCATTGGGAGCGGGGCTCTGGATCTTCACCTTGCCGTGCTCGACGACCGGATTGGTCGGCAGGGCGAAGGCCAGCGGGGCGCCGAAAAGCGCGAGGGCAAGCGCGGCAGCCAGCGTCGGATTGCGGCGTCGCAGATTCGGGGCGGGAAGTGTCGTGGAGCGTGCCATTGGCGAGGATCCTGTCAGGCGTGACGCCAAATTCAGAAGGACTGGTTTGCGACAAAGTAGATCCGCGGTACACGGTCACCGGAATCGCTGACTCCACGCCCCGTCGTGCGCCACGCGACCGAACTCCGGAGCGTGAATCGGCGGGGACTTTCCCAGTTGAATCCGAGGCCTACGCCTGCGATATAGACAGAGTTGTCGAAATCTCTGGGTTGCTTCGACGCATCGTGTCGTAATTGAGCGTAGCCCCAGTCTCCGAAGACTGAAACCGATATTTCCCGGGCTGCGTCGAACCATTGCGCCGGTGGCAGGAGGCGAAACTCGAGCGTGCCGATGTGTCCGTTATCGCCGGCGCCTTCTCCCGGGGCATAGGCCCGCACCCCGGACTCGCCGCCGAGGCCGAATCGTTCGGTCGAATCGAGATTCGCAAACGCGAGCTGACCGTTGTATCGGGCGAACAGGAGCACACGGTTGGGCAAAATCGCCTGCAAGCGCGACGCGGATAGGGCGAGCTTCGAAAAGCGGTGGTCGTTGTCAAGTCCGTTCGCCGGGTTGTCGGGCGTGACCGTCCCCTGGCTCCACAGCGCAGAGAACGAGTTGATGCCGCCGCCGGCAAACTGGTCGCGACCATCTCCGACCACGCCGGTCCAGCCAAGCTTCGTGCGTTTCCGGTTCTCGATCGACAGCCCGCTCTGATTGTCGACGAAGTCTTTCAGATCGGTACCGAGTTGCAGGAACACGTTCAGGTTGCGGCCGCGGATCAGCGGATAGAGACCGAAGGCGGAGTAGGCGGTAGTCGTGCCGTTGAGCCCGAGCGGGAAATCGTCCTCGTTGAGCTGATACTTCAGGTAAGACACCGAGAGGCCCAGCTTGAGTCCATAGCGACTGACCGGCACGGTGTAGTTGGCCAGCGCAAACGCAAGCCCCCCGGTTTGAGAGACGACACCGTTGAGCGATAACCCATCTCCGATTCCGAAGGGGCTCATCAGAGATCCGCCGACGCTGGCACGGTATTCCCCCGAGTAACGCGAGCCGATGTTGTCGAAGGTAAGCTGCGCGCCCAGCCGAGCATCGGGTTCGGGGGTCACGACCAGGGTCGCAGTACCGGGAGTTCGACCGGCCATGACCTCAAAGCGCGCGTTGCCGCCGAGCAGGTCGTTCATCAGGAAGACCATACGTTCGACGTCCTTCACCCGAAGGATTTCGCCCGGTTTGATCGCTTGCAGGTGACTTTCAAGAACCTCGCGCCTGATCAGGCTCTTCGGATTCCAGGCAAGCTTGATCTGGTCCAGGCGTCCCTCAAGCACTGCGATCTCGACCGTTCCATCGCTCGGCGACTGCTCGGGCAGGTAGGCGTACCCGAGGTAGTAACCAAGTTCGCTTTGCAGGTACTCGGTTGCGGCGGCGGCCGCATTGGAAAGATCTTCATAGCTGCGCTGAGGGCCGGCAAACCGCGCGAGCAGCGCTTCGAGTTTTGCCGGATCGGCCTCTGAAAGGCCCGTCACACGAAACGCGCGGATGTCGATACGCACTTCGTCGGCCGGTTTGCCCAATTCTCGTGGCGGCGGTGACGACCGGTCCGGGAGCGGCGCCGCCTGGTCGCGACTGGGTGCCGCTTGTTCGATGTCCCGCTTCAACTCCTCCACTTTGGGGACCACGCGAGGCGTCTGCGCGAAACTCTGTGGAACGCAACAGAAAGCCAGACTCGCGGCAACCAGCCGCATGACGCGCAACGAATCTGCGTGCCGCAGACTATATTTCCAGTGTTCGGGGCACAGCGGTTGGGCGAGCGTCAACGTTCTACCTCTTTGCTGGGGGTCTCACTCGGGACGCGTGCGGGAGGGCGCTACGCGGCACTTCCGCCCGCAACGCCATCTCTGTTAGCGCATCTGAAACCGCGCTATGCATGCCGCCGCACTCGGCCCCTATTGCCGGACGGGAACCGCAAGTATGCCGTCTGCAAGCGACGCTGTGTGTGCAGCGCGTCGCACCCTGAAAGAATATGGGCTTCCCAGCGGCACCCCGTGACGGAAGCGCGCGTGCCGGCCGTACAATCCAGCCGAATCCAGAATCGGAGCCCCCATGAGCAGCGGCCGCGTCAGAAACCCTATTTCCCGACGACAATTTCTCGCCTTGCCGCTGCTTGCCGCCGCGACGCGAATCGGGGCGGTGCAGGGACAGCAGCGACTCGCGCTGGTAATCGGGAATCGCAGCTATCCAGATCCGTTTGATTTGCCACCAATCCCGAAGAACGTAAGGGATGTGGCTTCCGCGCTTGAGCGCAGGGGGTTCCAGGTGACGACAGCCGCAGACCTCATCACGCCGGCATTTCTCGCCGCGATTCGCGACTTCGCGGAAAAGGTGAGGGCTGCGGGCCCGACTGCACTTGCCCTGTTCTTCTTTTCCGGTCACGGAGTGCAGGCCGAAGCCGAGAACCTTCTGCTGTCCTCCGGTTTGAATCCAGCGGGAAAGCCACGAGATCTGCTTGGGCAGGCAGTCAGACTGCGGCGCGACGTGCTTGATGCGTTGCCACAACGCCCGGAGGCGCTGACGATGGCGGTGATCGACGCCTGCCGGACGTCCATAACCTCGGTCGTGCGCGACGCCGATGGTCTCAACCAGATCGAAGCACCGCCCGGAGCGCTTGTGGCGTTCGCCACCGGGGCGGGCCGTCCTGCGATCTCTCCCGTCGATCCGGCGCAGAACACCTTCTATACGGGCTCCTTCGTCAAGGTACTGAACCAGGCGCCAGACGACGTGTCGTTCTCCGACTTCTTCCGGATGGTGAAGGCGGATGTCACCCGCACGATGGAGAACCATCCGGTTCGCGCGATCCGGCAGATTGCGCAGGTTCCGTACATTGCCGAGAACACCCGCAGCCGGATGCGACTAGGGCTGGGAACAGAGACGCTTCCGCTGGCCGAAGACGAGCAAAGTGCATGGAATCAGATCAATGCGGCGTACTGGCCTGGTGACGTGATCGGACGTACCGATGCCTACCTGCGTGCCTTTCCCGATGGGCGATTTGCGGCGAGCGCGGTCGTGGCGCGCGACGGCGCTCGCGAAGCGGCTACGGCACTCAATTCACGGGATGTAAAGCTGTTTCGCAGCGCATTCGCTGTTGAACTCGGCGACGACGAGTATCGAGGCGAACTCGGCAAAGCCGCTCGAGGGGACAAGGATGCGGCGGCGCGGATCGCACGCATGTATCGCAATGGGGCTCACCGCTTGGCGCAGGATCTGAAGCGCTGGGAGGGATGGTTGCAGTTCGCCGTGGAACTAGGCAACGGTATTGCGAGCTACGAACTGGCCTTGCACTATCGGGCGACCGATCAGCCGCATCTCGCATCGCGTTACGAGGGTCGGGCGCGGGCGCTCGGCTTTACGCCGCCACCCACGCTCGACAATTCGCGCAAATAGCGCTTACTTCTGGCGCCCGATCTCGACCCGGCGGTTTTCCGCACCTGCGGGATCGTCGGGTTTGCGCAGTTTTTTGGATCCGAGGCCCGCGGCTTCAAGCTGCCCGGGCTGTGCGCCCTTGGCGATCAGATAGTTGCGAACCGCCTGGGCGCGCTTGTACGAGAGTTTCTCGTTGAGGGCGTCCGAACCGGTGATGTCGGTGTGGCCCTCGATGACGATCTTGTAGCTGGTATCGGTCTTTGTCTTGAGTACTTCCGCAAATGCGTCGAGCTGGTTGCGCAGTTGCTCGCTCAGTTCGGCGGATCCGCGCGCGAACGATGCGCCGGGCAGCGAGAAGCGGACCGCCGGCTTGAAGCCCATGCACTTGAAGCCGCTCGCTTCTAGTTCCTTGCAGGTGTCTTCCGGGAAAAGGCCTTCAGATACTGTTTTGGCGTCTGGCACGTTGGTGCCCAGGTCAACGACTTCTTCAGCGTGGGCGATAGAGGCCCAGGACAGCATGGAACCGAGCAGCAGCGGAAGCAGGCGGGACGGAATGCGCGACATAGGATTTCCTGCAGTGATAGGGGACGATCTGCACGTTAGCGGAGCGCGGACAGTAGTCAAGATCAAGATGCACGGACCGGCGCAAATAGGCTTTGTCGCCAGACTGGCCGCCACATTCGGCCCGTCCGGCATGCGCCGCTGCCAGTTACATTTCCGCGTAGTAGCCGAGCAGACGATCGACTTCGCTGCTTGACCCCATGACCACTGGAATGCGTTGGTCGAGTGCTTCCGGAACCACGTCAAGGATGCGCTGGGTGCCGGTCGAAGCCTTGCCGCCGGCCTGTTCCACGATCATCGCCATCGGGCTGGCCTCGTAGAGCAGGCGCAAGCGGCCGGGTTTGCTCGGATCGCGCTTGTCCTTCGGGTAGATGAAGATGCCGCCGCGCGTGATCAGGCGGTGCATGTCCGCAACCATCGAGGCAACCCAGCGCATGTTGAAGTCCTTGCCGCGCGGTCCGTCCTTACCGGCCAGCAACTCGTCGATGTAGCGCGTGATCGGGGCATCCCAGAGCCGCGCATTCGAGTGATTGATCGCGAACTCCTTGGTCTCCTGCGGGATCTGCATGTCGCGTTGGGTGAGAAACCAGGTGCCGAACTCACGATCGAGGGTGAAGGCAACTACGCCCGATCCGACAGTCAGCACCAGCAGGGTCTGTGGGCCATACAAGGCGTAGCCGGCGGCGTGCTGGCGGCTGCCCGGTTGCAGGAAGGCCTGCGTGTCCGGCGTCTGTCCGGGCGGGCACTGCAGCACCGAGAAGATCGTGCCGACCGAAACGTTGTATTCGAGGTTGTTGGTGGCATCGAGCGGATTGAACACCAGCAGGTATTCGCCCTTCGGGTAACGGTTCGGAATCACGTAGGGTTCGGTCATGGTGTCCGAGGCCATCGCGGCGAGGTGGCCGCCCCATTCGTTGGACATCAGCAGGATCTCGTTTGCCACCTGATGGATCGGTTCCGCGTGCGGTGGCTCGTCGTCGGAGGCATAGCCGGAACCGACGGTACGAGAGATGTTCGCCTTGCCGACATTCACGCTGATCGCGCGTACGGCGCGCGCTACGACTTCGATCAGAAGGCGCAGGTCGCCGGTGATGACATTGCGGTCCCGCTGTTGTTCGAGCAGGTATTGCGTAAGCGTGACGCGTTCCATGATTCGTTCCCCGTTGTCCTGTCGAGCCGTCGGTGTCGATCAACCGGCGGGTGCGGGTTGAAGTATGCGAGCAGCGCCGGGGCTGCAACAGTAGGGATGGCCCGAAGTGCCGCGAGGCGGAGCAATTCAGTCAGGTCGATGTCCGCAAGCTCGAGCGCGCAGCCCACGCGAGTCAATGCGCAGAGCCTCGGACAAGAGGGTCAATCGTAGGGGCCTTCGTCGGCCACGAGGTGGCCCATGTGTGCGGCCGCCAATTGCCCGAACGACAGGCCGCCGTCGTTGGCGGGCACCTCTTGCGGCCAGAACACCGAGAAACCGGCTGAACGCAGCGCCTGGTCCGCGAGTTCAACAAGCAGTCGGTTCTGGAAGCAGCCGCCGCCCAGAACAACGCGTTCAAGCCCCTGGGACTGCGCCACACGCACTGTCATCGCGGCGAGTGTGGCGTGGAATCGCGCCGCCAGCGTAGCGGGCGCATCGCCGCATTCGATCCCCTCCAGCAGCGCCTGCAGCAGCGGGCGCCAGTCCAGTTCGCCGCGCGCTAATCCAAATGGCAAGGGTTCAGCCCCCATTGCAGCTTCGGCGGCAAATTGCAGCTGCATTGCCGCTTCGCCTTCAAACGAGCATTCGCGAGCGACGCCAAGCAGGAAAGCCACCCCGTCAAACAAGCGTCCGATACTCGTCGATGCAGGGCAGCGGACGCCACCTTGCAACATCGTCAGCAGTGCCGCGCGTTCGGCACGGGTGAAGGCCGCGATAATCGCCGGGTGTTCAAGCGCGGCTGCGCCTTCTAACGCAAATAACAGGCCCAGTGCCGCGCGGCGAGGTTCTTCTGCGGCGCGGTCGCCACCCGGGAGAGGGAACTGCCGCAGGGACGCCACGCGCCTTGCTCCGTTCGTATCGAGCGCGAAGCATTCGCCGCCCCGTACCACGTTGCCGCCGCCGATGCCGCTGCCGTCCCACGCGAAGCCAGTAAATGGGAGCGCGACGCCATGTTCGCTAGCCGTCGCGTGCAGGTGCGCGAGGTGATGCCACACCGGAACGAGTTCTGCATTCGCCGTTGCGGCCAGAGCCTCGCCGGCCATGGCGCTGGCGTAGTCGAGGTTTGCATCTACGATCACCCTTGCAGGCGGGGCGTCGAGCAAGCCGATCAATTCCCGTGACGCGGTCCCATGCTGTTCCCGCGCGGCTACCGAATCCAGATCGCCGTTGTACTGGCTCATCACCGCGACGCCGCCGAGGCTCACTGCCACGGTGTTCTTCTGGTGCGCACCACACGCCAGCATGCCGCGCGGCCCGGCAAATGGCATCGTCAGCGGCACATGTCCGCGCGCGCGGCGCAGCATCTGCGGTTTGCCCGCGATGAGTTGTACCACCGAGTCATCGAGTCGGTGGGTGATCCGGCGATCATGGACCAGCAGGCAATCGGCGATGCCGGCAAGGTCTCTGGCCGCCTCTTCATTGTCGATGGCGATGGGTTGGCCAGAAGCATTACCACTGGTCACCACCAGCGGTGTCTCGCAGGCATCAAGAAGAAGTGCGTGCAGTCCGCTGGAAGGCAGCATCACGCCGAGCATCGGGCTGCCGGGCGCGACCTCGGCGGCGATGGCGTCCCCACAACGCTTGAGCAGGACGATTGCGCCAGCGCGATCCGTCAGCAGCGTGTGGGCGCCTGAATCAAGCGCCACATGCAGCGACGCCTCATCCAGTGATCCAACCATGACTGCCAGCGGCTTGGCGGGCCGGCGTTTGCGCAGGCGCAAGCGCTGCACGGCGTCTGAATTGCTGGCGTCCACCAGTAACTGGAATCCTCCCAAGCCCTTGAGCCCGACGATCTCTCCGTTGCGAAGACGGGCCGCGGCGGTTTCGATCGCCTTGTCCCGGTTAGCAAGCAGCTTGCCGGTCATTGTGACCAGACTGAGCGTCGGGCCGCAGGTGGGGCAGGTGATGGTTTGGGCGTGAAAGCGGCGATCCGTGCTGTTCCGGTATTCCGCGGCGCATGCGTCGCACATCGGAAAGTCGCCCAGTGCGGTGCGGGCGCGATCGAAGGGCTGCGCCTCACTGATGCTGTAACGCGGGCCGCACACCGCACAACTGATGAAGGGGTAGCGATAGCGCCGGTTGAGCGGGTCGCGCATTTCGGCGAGGCATTCAGGGCAGGTGACAGTATCCGGCAACAGGGTCGGGATCCCTGCGCCCGGGTTCGTACTGTCTTCAATGCGGAAGCGGCGATCGCCCTCGGGCGGCAGCGTGAGTTGTTCGATGTGGTCGATGCGGCAGGGCGGTGGCAACTGTTGCAGCGCAGTCTCGAATGCACGCAGAGCATCGGCGTGCCCTTCGACCTCGATCCGGACGACCCCCGCCTGATTCTGCACAAAACCGTGCAGACCTTGGCCTTGCGCGAGTCGCGCCACGCTCGGACGGAAACCGACGCCCTGGACGACCCCGGTGATGTCGAAACGAATCCGCTGGATTGGCACGGGTGTGGGGATCATGGCCTGCAAGGGGCTGGCGGCACCGAATGTTGGCGCATATGGCACATGCCGAGCTTGCCGTATCGATGATCACGTTCCCTGACGCGGCGCAAAAGAGGCTCTGGCTCGACGCCTAGAATCATTCGAGTACGCGGTATGTCACCCTGGGGTTTCGTTGCGGAGGTGCGCAATGCCATTGTCGTCCAGCCTGGATCGGGTCCTTGCGAGGATTTCCGCGCGGTATCGCGACGATCCGTACCAATTACTGCAGATGTTACGCGCGGTACAGGCTTCATACTCGCATGTCCCCCCGGCGGCGATTGACTTCTTCGCGCGCCACCTGCGGCTGCCCCACTCGCAGGTGCAGGGCGTCGTAGAGTTCTACGCCTTCTTGCACGAAGTGCCCCGCGGGCGCTACGACATCCGGTTCTCGGACAACATCACCGATCAGATGCTCGGCTCGCGTGGCCTGATGAACCGCCTTTGCGAGCGATTGGGCGTCAAACCCGGCGTGCCGCGACGCGATGGCTCGGTGACCGTTGATCTTACCTCGTGCACAGGCATGAGCGACCAGGGACCCGCCGCCATGGTCAATGGCCTGGCGGTCACCCGCCTGGATGCGACGCGCATTGACGAAATGGCCGATCTGGTCGACGCAGGAATCGCCCTGGAGGCCTGGCCGCGGGACTGGTTCGCGGTGCGCGACAACATCAGGCGCACCGGGCCGATGCTCGATCTACACATGACGCCCGGCGCGGCGTTGAAGGCTGCAATTGCACGTGGGGCGGCAAGCACCTTGTCGGAACTTTCACGCTCCGGCCTGCGCGGGCGGGGCGGCGCGGGTTACCTGACAGCGCATAAATGGCGCTTCTGCATGGAAGCGCCGGGCGTGCAGCGCTTTGTCGTGTGCAACGCCGATGAGGGCGAACCGGGCACGTTCAAGGATCGGGTGCTGCTCAACCGGTTTTCTGGAGAACTTTTCGAAGGGATGGCGCTGGCCGGCTTCGTGGTTGGGGCCCGACAGGGATTCCTTTACCTGCGCGGCGAGTATGAATACCTGTTGCCGCATCTGGAGGCTGTGCTCGAACGCTGCCGGGAAGAGGGGTTGCTGGGGAGCAACCTGTTCGGGTCGGGCTTCGATTTCGACATCTCGATTCATCTTGGCGCCGGCGCCTACATCTGTGGCGAGGAATCGGCGCTGATCGAGTCGCTCGAAGGCAAGCGCGGCCAGGCACGCGTGCGGCCGCCTTTCCCGGCGGTGCGCGGTTACGCCGACAAGCCGACGGTGGTCAACAACGTTCAGACCTTCATCCAGGCAGCCCAGGTGGCGGCGATGGGAAGTGCGTGGTTTTCAAGTCTGGGAACCGAGAAGTCACGTGGGACGGTGCTGTTGTCGATCTCGGGTGACGTGCCCAAGCGTGGCATCTACGAGTATCCCTTCGGTGTCAGCATCGGCGAGGTGCTGGGTGACTGCGGCGCGACGGCGGTGCAGGCAATCCAGATCGGCGGGCCATCGGGTCACCTGATTGGCGCGTCGGAGTTCCACAGGAAGATTGCCTTCGAGGATCTCCCCACCACCGGTTCGCTGATGGTGTTCGACTGGACGCGCGACGTGGTCGCCGTTGTGCAGAACTTCGCGCGCTTCTTCCAGCACGAGTCCTGCGGATTCTGCACGCCGTGCAGGGTCGGCACGACCGTGATGCGACAGCTGATCGACAAGGTCGTCGAGGGCAAGGCAACGACGGCGGACCTGAATGAGATGGAGAGCGCGGGCCAGGTCACGCGCGCGCTCAGCCATTGCGGCCTGGGTCAGACCGCACCGAATCCGATGCTCGATGCCTTGGCGCATTTCCGTGCGGCTTTCGAAGCGCGCATCCATGACGGAGGCGGCGATCCAGGCTTCGATCTTGATGCGGAATTGAGCGAGGCAAGGTCCATGTTCGGCGCCGACGTCGCCAAGGAGGGCCATCATGGCGGATAAAGGACACTTCAGCTTCGATGGCGTGCAATTGCCGTTCCTGCAGGGGCAGACCATCCTGCAGGCCGCGGCCGACGCCGGACACTACATTCCTCATCTGTGTTACCGGCCGGAATTCCCGCCGCACGGCTCGTGCAAGCTCTGTTCGGTCAAGGCCAACGGCAAGTTCACGTCGGCGTGCTTCGAACCGGTCACCGAGGGTATGAAGGTCGAGAGCGAAACGCCGGAGATCCAGGGCTACCGCAAACGCGTGGTGCAGATGCTCTTCGCCGAGGGCAATCATTACTGCCCCTTCTGCCAGCAAAGCGGCAATTGCAAGCTGCAGGCGGTTGCCTACCACCTTGGCATGGAAGACACGCACTACGCCCACCAGTATCCGCGCAGGCAACTCGACGCCTCCCATCCCGACGCGATGATCGACTATGACCGTTGCATCCTTTGTGAGCTGTGCGTAAGGGCCAGCCGTGATGTCGACCACAAACAGGTATTTGGCGTGGCTGGTCGGGGCATAGAGGCGCGTTTGCTGGTCAACAGCCCGAGCGGTCTGCTCGGCGATTCACGTTTCTCGATCACCGACGCGGCCGCCCAGGTTTGCCCGGTCGGCGCAATCGTTCCGAAGAAGGCAGCCTTTGCGGTCCCGATCGGGCAGCGGCGCTATGACACCCACGATATCGGTGAGGAGCTTGCTTGCCCACCGAGCGAAAACAAGGGTGATTGAGAAAGCAAGCGCGCCCACTGTCGGCGCTTGATCCCGGACAAGAGGGGCGCGCCGCACCAAGCGTATCAATTGCGGTTGGCGATATTTCCCTCAGGGACACGACATGGCATCCCCCCTCGGTCAGTCAGCGACGCTGCACGACATTGCTGCGCGTCACCTTCACGCGCGCCACCGTTTGCTGCAAATGCTGCGCGAAGTTCAAGCGAGCCGCTCCTACGTTCCGGAAGAGGCAATCCAGTTCTTCGCGCACGTGCTCAACCTGCCGATTGCCCGCGTCAGGGGTTGCGTCGAGTTCTACAGCTTTCTGCACACCACGCCGCGTGGGCAATTCGACGTGTATTTCAGCGACTCGGTGACTGACCGCATGGCGGGGAGTCAGATCGTGGCAAAGCGCCTTGCCGACCGCCTGGGTGTGACCCTCGGTCAGCCACGCGCCGATGGGCGTGTGACCGTATCGATGACGTCGTGTACCGGTCACTGCGAGCAAGCGCCAGCGGGCCTGGTGAACGGCCGTGTTTTCACGCGGATGACCGAAGCCCGCATCGAAAAGATGGCCTCGCTGATCGAACACGGTGTTCCGGCCAGCGAGTGGCCTGCCGAATGGTTTCATGTTGATGACGGCATCCGCGAACGTGGCATCACCCTTGATACCGTAATCCCGCCGGGAGAGGCCATTCGCGCTGCGCTCGCCCGCGGATTGCCGGCGACGCTGGACGAAGTTGAACGCTCGGGTCTGCAGGGGCGCGGCGGTGCCGGTTTTCCGGTGGGGCGGAAGTGGCGCGGCGCCTTCGATACCAAGGGTACCCACTACATCACCTGCAATGCCGATGAGGGCGAGCCGGGCACGTTCAAGGACCGCGTGCTGCTCGCCAAGTATGCCGACGAGTTGTTCGAAGGCATGACGATTGCGGGACTGCTCGTCGGCGCCAAGAAGGGCTATGTGTACATGCGTGGCGAGTACGAGTACATGATGGAAGGCTTGCAGACCGTGCTGGCCGAACGTCGTGCCGCCGGCCTGCTGGGCGAGAACGTCTGCGAGAGCGGGCTGGATTTCGACCTGCGCATCCACCTTGGCGCGGGCGCCTACGTCTGTGGCGAACAGTCTGCCTTGCTCGAATCGCTGGAAGGCAAACGCGGCATCCCGCGCGTGCGGCCGCCGTCCGCGGTGAAGATCGGGCTGTTCGGTCAATCGACGATCAACAACAACGTCGAATCGTTCGTGCAGGCTGCCCAGATCGCATGGAAAGGGGCCGACTGGTTCTCCGCTCACGGCGAAGCCAAGTCGCGCGGCACCAAGTTGCTGTCGATCGCGGGCGATTGCCAGCGCCCCGGAATCTATGAGTTGCCGCTTGGCACGACGGTTCGCGAGGTGCTCGCGCGCTGCGGTGGCGAGAACGCCAAAGCGGTGCAGGTTGGCGGCCCGGCGGGCACCTGTGTCGGGCGCGCCGAGTTCGATCGTCGCGTGAGCTACGCCGACCTCTCAACCGGCGGCAGCATCATGGTGTTCAACGATCTGCGCGACATGGTCGATGTGGCGCGGCAGTTTGCACACTTTTTCGCCCACGAGTCGTGCGGTTTCTGTACCCCTTGTCGAGTCGGCACCCAGATGCTCAAGCACTACGCCGACAAGATCGCTGACGGCCAGGGTACCCAGCGAGATCTGGAACAGGTGAGTTCGATCGGTGAATTCGTCAAGGCGTATTCCCACTGCGGCTTGGGCGAGACAGCCCCCAATACGCTGCTCGATACGATCAAGCGATTCCCGGAGGAATACACCAGCCGACTGCTGGCGGAAGCGGACTTTGTGCCCGAGTTCGATCTGGATGCGTCGGTTACCGAGTCGCGCGCGCTGACCGGGCGGCACGATCAACTTGACCAGATTCACAGCGATTGAGAACGACCGATGAGCGACACGAAAAACACCTTCACTCTGGACGGCAAGCCCGTCGCTTTTGAAGCGGGCCAGACCATCATGAATGCGGCGCTGGCCGCCGGTCACTACATCCCGCATCTGTGCCATCACCGCGAGTTCCAGCCGCATGGCAGCTGCAAGGTCTGCACCGTCCGGGTCAATGGCTGGCTGAGCGCGAGTTGTACGACGCCGGCCAGTGCCGGTGCCAAGGTTGAAAGTGAAGCACCGGACATCCAGGACGCGCGCCGCCGCATCGTGCAGATGCTGTTCATCGAGGGCAACCACTTCTGCCCATTCTGCGTGAAGAGCGGTAACTGTCAGCTGCAAGCGGTGGCTTATCACCTTGGCATGGAAGACACCTCTCTGCCGCACCGTTTTCCGAGCCGCAGCATGGACGCCTCGCACCCCGAAGTGGTGCTCGATCGTGACCGCTGCATCAACTGTTCGCTGTGTGTGCGCGCCAGCCGGGATGCGGACGGCAAGGAGCTCTTCGGGCTCAGCGGCCGCGGTATCGACACGCAACTCGTGGTCAACTCGTCGACGGGCCTGCTCAAGGACACCAATATCGAGGCGAATGACCGGGCGGTGCAGGTTTGCCCGACCGGTGCGCTGCTGGTCAAACGCCGTGGCTACGAGCAACCGATCGGCGAGCGCCGATTCGATACCCAGGCCATCGAATGCGAATTCGAATCCAAGTACTGAGAATCGAGCAATCATGAACGCCCCAGTCGAACATCCACCCCGCCTGAAAGTCGCGACCTGCTCGCTTGCCGGTTGCTTCGGGTGCCACATGTCCTTTCTCGACGTCGATGAACGGATCGTGGATCTCGCCCAGATCGTCACTTTTGACCGCACGCCGCTGACCGACATCAAGCACTGTTCCGAACATGTCGACGTCGGGCTGATCGAAGGGGGCCTGTGCAATGTCGAAAACGTCGAAGTGCTGCGCGAATTCCGCGCGCACTGCCGCTATATCGTTGCCGTGGGCTCTTGCGCGATCACAGGTGGAGTCCCGGCCGTGCGCAACAAGTTTTCGCTTGAATCGTGCCTGCGTGAGGCCTACATCGAGGCCCCCGGAATCGAGAATCCGCACATTCCGCACGATGCAGAGATCCCCCTGCTGCTGAACAAGGTAAGGCCGATCCACGAAGTGGTGCGGGTCGATTATGTGCTGCCGGGTTGCCCGCCCCCTGCCGACGCGTTCTGGGAACTGCTGTCCGCGTTGGTCGAAGGGCGCGAACCGCAACTTGCCTACGAAAACCGTCGTTTCGACTGAGCCGGAGCCCGAGCATGTACGAAAATCTGGAAACAGCCACCGAAACGATCGGTCTGCAACGTCTGGCGATCGAACCGGTTAGCCGTGTCGAAGGTCATGGCAAGGTCACACTCTTGCTCGATGAGAACCGTGTGGTGCGTCAGGCGCGCCTGCATGTTGTCGAGTTTCGTGGCTTCGAGAAGTTCATCCAGGGGCGCCCCTACTGGGAAGTACCGACGCTGGTGCAGCGGCTCTGCGGCATCTGCCCGGTGAGCCACCTGCTGGCGGCGTCCAAAGCCACGGACTTCTTCGTGTCGGGCAATCAGCCGATCTCGCCCACGGCGACCAAGTTGCGACGCTTGCTGCATTTTGGCCAGATGTTGCAGTCGCACGCGCTGCATTTCTTCCACCTTGCATCGCCGGACCTGCTGTTCGGCTACGACGACCCGGTTCCACACCGCAACGTCGTGGGCGTTCTGACCGACCACCCTGAAATCGGCCTCATCGGCGTCAAACTGCGGAAGTTCGGGCAGGAAGTGATTCGCGTGCTGACCGGCAAACGGGTGCACGGCACCGGCTCGGTGCCAGGTGGCTTCAACAAGCCGCTGTCGCAGGAAGAACGTGACTACCTCAAGTCAGACATCCTGACCGTATTGGGCTGGGCAGCGCACGGGCTGGCAATCGCGCGCCAGCTCTACCTTGCGGACGAGCCGGCAAACCGCGGTTTCGCAGCGGCGAACTCGAACTTCCTGTCCCTGGTTGCGCCGGACGGCGGGCTCGAGTTGTACCACGGTGGCATCCGTGTCAAGGATGCAGCAGGCGGGATCGTTCTCGATCACTTCGATTACCGGGGCTACAACGCCATCCTTCACGAAGAGGTCAAGTCGTGGAGCTACATGAAGTTTCCCTTCCTGACGGCCTTGGGCAAGGAGCAGGGCTGGTATCGCGTGGGGCCGCTGGCGCGGGTCAACAACTGCGATCACATTCCCACGCCGCGTGCCGAGGCGGCGCGGGTGGACTTCATGGCGCAGGGCGCAGGGCAGCCGGTACAGGCGACACTGGCTTACCACTGGGCGCGAATGATCGAGCTGCTTCACTGCGCCGAAGCGATTGCCGAGTTGCTGGATGATCCGGAGATCACCGGGACAGATCTGTCCCGCAGCGGCAAGCCATTGCGCGAAGGCGTCGGCGTTATCGAAGCACCGCGTGGCACGCTGTTCCATCACTACAAGATCGACTCGAATGACCTGGTCACCATGGCCAACCTGATCGTTTCGACGACCAGCAACAACACTGCCATGAACGAATCGGTGCGGGCGGTGGCGGCAGAGTGTTTTGATGGCCGCGAGATCAGCGAGGGTCTGCTGAACCGAATCGAGGTTGCAATTCGGGCCTACGATCCCTGCCTGTCGTGCGCAACGCATGCCGTGGGCAAGATGCCGCTCAGCATCGAGGCAATCGCACCGGATGGCGATGTGGTGAGCCGTCTCGTCAAGGGCGGGAATGGGGAACTTAGCCGCGAGGCGGTGCTGTGACGCCCGCGCCATTGCTGGTTCTGGCCTTTGGCAATCCCGGTCGCGGTGACGATGCGGTGGGCCCGCTGCTCGGTGACAAGCTGGCTGGCTGGCTGGTGGATCAGCGTGCGGACGATGTTGAAGTGGTTGTCGACTTCCAACTGAACATCGAACACGCCCTGGATTTAGTCGGGCGTCGCCGCGTGCTGTTCATCGACGCGCGCGCATCCGGCGAAGCCGGTGCCCGCTTCGAGTCGGTATCGGCCCAGGCGGATGCGAGCTATTCGACGCATGCGGTGTCGCCACAAGGATTGCTTGAGGTTCACGCGAAAGTGGTCGGCGGTGCATCGCCTCGTGCAGAGATCCTGTCGGTGCGCGGGGAGTCCTTCGAACTCGGCGCGCCCTTGTCTGCCGCGGCGAACGAAGGCGTTGAAGCTGCGTGGCGGGGTTTGATCGATTGGGTGGTGCGGGCGCGAGGCGTGTCGGAGGCTCTCTGTGCATGAGGCATCGCTGGCCGAACAGGTCGTCGCCATTGTGGAACGCAGCGCCGAGCCTGGCGCGCGGGTGCTCGCCATTACGCTAGAACTGGGTGACCTGGCCGGTGTCGAAGAAGACGCCTTGTTGTTTGCTTTGACGAGCGCCATGTTGCATACACGTGCCGAGGGCGCCACTGTACATGTGTTACGGTTGCCAGCACGGGCGCGCTGCCATGATTGCGGTGGGGAGCAGGCTATCGAGATTCGTTACCAGCCCTGTGGAATCTGCGGGCGTGGTGGGCTGGAAATCCTGCAAGGCACCGAGATGCGTGTTCGTTCCATCGTCGTTGAAGAGCGCAAGGCCATCGCGGAAACGAGGTAGAAGGGGCTGTATGTGTGAGGTGTGTGGGTGTGGAAATCCGTACCGTCCGACGGCGCGTTCGCGACCCAAGACGGTGCCGGCCAGCGAGTCGCTGCATTTCGGGCATGGCCCGGCTGGCGTTGAAATCCCCGGAATGAGCCAGGCTCGTGTACTCGAAATACAAGAAGACATCCTTGGCCGCAACGACGAAATCGCCGCGCGCAATCGCGCGGCCTTCGCTCGTGCCGGCGTGCTGGCTCTCAACCTGGTGTCCAGCCCGGGTTCAGGGAAAACCACCTTGCTGGTTGAATCGCTCAAGCGCCTGGCAGATCGCCTGCCCCTTGCGGTAATCGAGGGCGATCAGCAGACCGATTTCGATGCGCAACGCATTCGCGAAACCGGTGTCCGAGCCTTGCAGGTCAATACCGGGCGCGGGTGCCATCTCGATGCAGCCATGGTCGAGAAGGCACTGGAGAAGCTTTCGATGCCGGTCAGCGGCGTGCTGTTCATCGAAAACGTCGGAAATCTGGTGTGCCCGTCCGGTTTCGACCTTGGCGAAGCCCACAAAGTGGTGTTCCTGTCGGTGACCGAGGGCGAAGACAAGCCGCTCAAGTATCCGGACATGTTCGCGGCCGCCGATCTGATGATCCTCACCAAGATCGACCTGCTGCCACACCTTCGCTTCGATGTCGCGCGCTGCTGCGATTACGCTCGCACCGTCAATCCGGCGATCGAGATCATCCAACTGTCGGCAAGCAGCGGCGAGGGGATGGATGTCTGGCTCGACTGGATTTCATCCGCGCGCGAATCGCAGGCCTTGCACGCACGGCAGAGTGCCAGCGAAGCGGCGCAAGCCTGAGCAAACGCAAGCGTCGAGCTCAGCGCAGCGTCCGAACGCAGTCCTTCGCGAGTTGCAGGTTTGCGACAAATCCGCTCATTGTCTGACGCACGCTCTCACGCAGGCCGTTGGCCTTCATGTAGCGCACCCGTACGGTCAGATTGTCGTCGTGGACCAGATAGTCCGTGAGCAAGGCGGTGTCGGCAGCACCGACGCGCAGGGCGCCCGCCGGGGTGAGTCGCACATCCCCGAGAAAGCGCTGCCCCGGGACATAGATGCCGACCTCGGCCAGGTTCGAATCAAACGGTGTTGTTGGCGATCCGACCTGTGCGACCGGCGTAATCAGCGCCTCCACCATTTCTTTCGTGTGCTCGATCCGGATCTGCACCTGACCGGCTGAGCGGCTGCGCGAGCCGATCGCGATCGGGGGCGAGACAATCAGACAGATGCCCCTGCCGCCCGCTTCATCAATGCGCTCGAAACGCCACGCGTCGGGCGCCACCATTGTCTGAGCGCCGGTGACATTGGCAGTGGTCGTCTCGGCAGAGCAGGGAATGTCCTGAAAGATCACGCGGCCGTTCGCCGCCTGGCATTTGAACGTGGTGGCATGCGCGAGCGGCGAAGCGAGCATCCAGCAAGCGAAGAGGGCGATAAGGAGCTTCATGGTCGTCGTTGGTTCGAGAAGATGTAATGCCCGTCTTGATGATCGCCGCGCGGCCACTGGACACGCCTTCCACGCTGCTCCGGACGACAGGATTATGATCGATCACCGTTGAAGGTGTCGGTGTGTTTTTGCGACCCGTGCAGCAACGCCCAGCCCACGGTATCTAGTCCAATTGGGGACGTGCCGCCGGGGCGAAAGAGTGCATCATGCGCGTTTGCGCGGCCCGACAAGATCCGCGGCACCCAGTTTTAGAGAGGATTGAAACATGCGCATCGAACAGGATTTCAAACTCGACTTCAAGGACGTGCTGATACGTCCGAAGCGCTCGACGCTGACCTCCCGCTCTGAGGTTGATATCTCGCGGGATTACGTCTTCCACCATTCCAAGCGTCACTACCGTGGCGTGCCGATCATCGCGGCCAACATGGACGTCACCGGCACTTTCGAGATGGCGAACGCACTCGCCCGGCAAAAGCTTGCGACAGCCCTTCACAAGCATTACGACGAAGACCAGCTGGTCGCGCATTTCACTTCGCTGCCGCCGGACGCGACCAACTTCTATTCGATGGGAATCGCGGCGCCCGACATCAAGAAGTTCCGCCGTGTCATGGAGCGGGCTGGCACCGCCATCACGGCGGTGTGTATCGATGTCGCGAACGGCTATACCAAGGCCTTCGTCGACTTCATCCATAAGCTGCGGGAAGAGTTCCCCGCGCTGACGATCATGGCCGGCAACGTCGTTACCGGCGAGATGACCGAAGAGCTGATTCTGGGCGGGGCCGATATCGTCAAGGTAGGCATCGGTCCGGGGTCGGTGTGCACGACACGCAAGATGACCGGGGTCGGCTATCCGCAACTTTCGGCCATCATCGAATGCGCCGATGCGGCGCATGGTCTCAGCGGCCTGATCTGCGCCGACGGCGGATGCACGACGCCGGGTGACGTTGCAAAGGCCTTCGGTGGCGGTGCGGACTTCGTCATGCTCGGCGGCATGCTGGCGGGGCACGATGAGTGTTCTGGCGAACTGGTGGAGATCGACGGTGCCCGCAAGATGCGCTTCTACGGCATGAGCTCGCGCACCGCCATGCAGAAATACGCTGGCGGCGTGGCCGAGTACCGCGCATCGGAAGGCAAGGAAGTGCTCATCGACTACCGCGGCCCGGTAGACGGCACGCTGCAGGATTTGCTCGGCGGCGTGCGTTCGGCCTGCACCTATGTCGGCGCCCGCAAGCTCAAGGAGCTCTCGAAACGGACGACCTTCATCCGCGTCGGCCAACAGCTTAACGAGGTCTTCGGGAAGTCCTGAACCGTCGTACGCGGCGGAGCCCCACGGCTGCCGCACCGGGCCGAGCATTTCGATAGGTACCGGCGTACCGGCGGGCAAGATGGGCACCAAGCCCTCTGGGCCCGCGACCGAACCCGACTGGATGTCCGACTTCACTTATTTGCAACCGGACTTTGCGAACATGAATGCAGACCACCCCCTCCTTGAACCCGATGACGTTTTGATCGATCTGCATGTGACGACGCGGCATGCCTTGCTCGAGGAGATTGCCCGGCACATGGCGCGTCGGCATTGCCTGCCGCGAGACCGGATCGCCGAGAGCCTCGCCGCGCGCGAGCAGCTTGGATCGACCGGTCTGGGCTATTGCGTGGCAATTCCACACGCCCGGATGGCCGAGGCGAAGCGGCCGGTGGCGGTATTCGCGCGCCCGCAAATTCCGCTCGCATTCGATGCGCCCGATAGCAAGCCGGTGTCCGATTTCCTCGCGCTCATCGTGCCGTCGGATTCACCGCAGCAGCATCTGGAATTGCTGTCGTCGATCGCCACGCACTTCGGCGAGCGCAGCTTCAGGGAAAGCCTGCGGAGTGCGGCCGACGCTGCGTCGGTCGCGCGTTGCTTCGCCCCGATCCGGGTACATGATTGACCTCTTGGACCACAACGCCTATGCCCACCGCCGCTCTCAGCCCGCGCCAGCGCGCAGCCATTCTTGGTGAGGCGCTCCCTTACATCCGCAGCCTGCATGGCAAGACCTTGGTCATCAAGATTGGCGGGCAGGCGGTTGCTGATCCGTCGCTCAAGGCGGGTTTTGCGCGCGACGTAGCCTTGCTGCAGCTGGTAGGCATTCGTCTGGTGGTGGTGCACGGTGGTGGGCCGAACATCCCTGCCTTCCTCCGTCGTTTGGGGCTTGCCGACACAGGCGGGGCAACTGACGGATCCGGCGCGACGCAGACGCGTGACTATGTCGAGATGGTGCTCGGAGAACTCAATCAGGAAATCGTTGCCCTGATCAATCGAAACGGCGGCAAGGCGGTTGGGCTGAGTGGCCTGGATGGTCCATTGATTCGGGGTGTGATGCACGCCGACGGATCGCCGGAAACCGGCCAAGTCGTGTTCGGCGAGGTTGCCGGGATTGATGCCGAAATCATTCGTCTGCTTCAGACACGCAATTTCGTGCCGGTGATCATGCCGATCGCCGCCGGCAACGATGGCGCTGCCACCTTTGTGGACGCCGATGCCGCCGCTGCGCGGATCGCCGAGGCAATGCACGCCGAAAAGCTCCTGGTGATGGCCGACTCTCCTGGGCTCACTGACGCGAACGGGCACGTCCAGTCGAGCCTGGGCATTGCTGCGGCGGAGGCGTTGCTCGCATCCACGGGGGGCTTGGCGGCGGATCTGCGCGCAAGGCTTGCGCCGGTTGTCGATGCCTTGAAGGGCGGCATTGGTTCGGCGAAACTGCTCGACGCCCGCGTGCCGAACGCCTTGCTGCTTGAGGTGCTGGGCAGCGAAGGCATCGGCTCCTTGATCCGGTCGCGTCGCGGGCCGGACTTCGGGGCCGACACATTGCGCTACTTCGGCGGGACTTGAGCAGCGCCAAATGCGGCGACGCAATGGCGCCGATCCTCGGCGAGCGATCGGCGTTGGGCTCGCGTTGGCCCGGGCGCCGAAGATCCGCTGGCCCATTGCGCTAACTGCGATGGCTTCCGTGCCCGCGCAGCAGCGTTCTCCCGCCAAACGGGCTCAGATCGATTCCGGCACCATGTCGATCGCGCCGCACGGGCATTCCTCGGCGCACAGACCACAGCCCTTGCAGTAGTCAAGATTGATGCTGAAGCGTTTGCCCGGCCCAAGCTTGATCACCGCGTTGTCTGGGCAGACGCCGTAGCAGTTATCGCATTCGAAACAGTTGCCGCACGACAGGCAGCGCCGCGCCTCGAACAGGGCGTTGTCGGCATTCAGCCCACTGACGACTTCGTCGAAGCTCGACTCGCGCCGGGCACGTTCGAGTTCGGCCTGCACTGTGCGCGGGGCGTCGGTGTAGTACCACGGGTTGAGGCGCTCGAAACTGGCAAGCGAATGTTTGGGCGTGTCCTCGACGCGGGTGCCGCGCAACCATGCATCGATGTAACGGGCGGCCTTCTTCCCGTGCCCGAGTGCGACGGTGACCGTGCGTTCCGATGGCACCATGTCGCCGCCCGCGAAGATCCCCGGGCAGTCGGTCATCATGTGCGCATCCACCTTCACGACGCCGTTGTGCAGTGTCAGTCCTTTGACGTCGTCGAGCAGCGACAGGTCGACTTCCTGCCCCAGGGCCAGCACCAGCGAATCGGCTTCGATGGTTTCGAACTCGCCGGTCGGTTGCGGGAATCCGGTGTCGTCCAGCGCCATCTTCTCGATCGTGAACGTCTCGCCCGCTGCGCTGTCGGTGCCCATCTTGATCGTCGAGAGCCAGCGGAACATGACCCCTTCGTCGAGCGCCTCCTGCACCTCGGAGTCATGTGCAGGCATGCGGTCGCGGGTGCGACGGTAGATGATGACAGCCTCTTCGGCCCCCAGGCGGCGGGCGGTGCGCGCCACGTCGATGGCAGTGTTGCCGCCGCCATACACCAGCACGCGGCGACCGAGCAGGGGCTTCTCGCCCATCTCGACCCCGCGCAGCACGCTCAGCGCATCCATGATCCGGGCTGCTTCGCCGGCCGGAACCCAGGCTCGCTTGGAGAGGTGCGCGCCCACCGCGACAAAGGCCGCGTCGAACCCGCCTTCATCGCGGGCCTTGAGCAGGCTGTCGACCTTGGCATTGAGGCGGATCGTGACGCCCAGAGCCTCGATACGCCGGACTTCCGCATCCAGCACTTCGCGAGGCAGCCGATACTTCGGAATGCCGAAGCGCATCATGCCGCCGGCCATCGGACCGGCTTCACGAATCTCCACCTCGTGCCCAAAGCGAGCGAGGTGATAGGCCGCGGCCAAACCGGACGGGCCGGCCCCGACGACAAGCACCCGCTTGCCGCTGCGCTGCGGCGGCGGCTCGAAGGTCCAGCCCTTCGCAATCGCTTCGTCACCCAGGAAACGCTCAACGGCATGGATCGACACCGATTCGTCCAGCCGACCGCGATTGCAGGCGTTCTCGCAAGGGTGGTAGCAGACGCGGCCGGTCACCGCCGGCATCGGGTTGTCGCGCACCAGAGCGCGCCACGCATCCTCATAGCGCCCGCTCTCGGCGTGGTAAAGCCAGGCCTGGATGTTCTCGCCGGTCGGGCAGGCGTTATTGCAGGGCGGCAAGTGGTCGGAATACGCCGGCCGCAGCGTGCGCCAAGAACCGGTACGGTTGGCCAGTGATGAGCCGGGGTCCAGCGTGATGGCAAAGGGCTTGTCCATGGTCGGGCTCCGCTCAGGGCAACAGCGCGTAGCGCTGGATGTTGCGATCGGCATGCGCCTGGATCAGCGCGATGCGGCGGGTATCAGGTTCGGGATCGAAGAGGTGCGCGAATCGTTTCTGCGGCTTCAGGAAGTCTTCCACCGGTACGCGATGGCGAATCTTGCGCACGTCGGCCACTTCACCATTGCGTGCCTCGAAGATCGGAAACAAACCGCATTCCGAGGCCAGCCTTGCGAGGCGGATGGTGTCGTGCGAGGCGGCGCCCCAGCCCAGCGGGCAGGGCACCATGACATGAATGTAGCGCGCGCCGCGCAGGTGGATGGCCTCTTCGACCTTGGCTTCGAGGTCGCGCAGGTCGGCGACGCTGGCGGTGGCCACATAGGGAATGCGATGCGCCATCGCGATTTCGGGCAGGAACTTGCCCTGACCGAACTGGTTGCCCGGCGCGTCGCCCATCGCGGGGGTGGTAGCGGTGCGGGCGGCCGGCGGTGTAGCAGAGGAGCGCTGCACGCCGGTATTCATGTAGGCCTCGTTGTCGTAGCAAATGTAGAGCACGTCGTCGTTGCGCTCGAACATCCCTGACAGGCAACCGAAGCCGATGTCCGTGGTGCCGCCATCACCGCCCTGTGCGACGACGCGCACGTCCTGCCGGCCCTTGACCCGCAAGGCCGCTGCGACGCCGGTGGCTACCGCGGGAGCATTGCCGAACAGCGAATGGATCCACGGCACCTGCCATGAAGTTTCGGGGTAGGGCGTCGAAAAGACTTCAAGGCAGCCGGTGGCATTGACGACGACCATCTGGCGCTGGGTTGCGTGCATCGCCGCATCCATCGCGTAGCGTGCCCCGAGGGCCTCACCGCAACCCTGGCAGGCGCGGTGCCCCGAGGTGAGCGAGTTGGCGCGGGCGACCGTCGCCTGCACAGTGCGCTGTGCCTCGTCGAGCAAGCGGTTGCCGACGGTGAAGGTGCCGGTCTGGTAGAAGCTGATCTGCTGGACAGTCATGCTGCGCGCTCCTAGACGATGCGCACGTTGGCGCGTGCGATTTCCTGGACCATGCGGTTGGCCCCCGGTCCGCTGCGGCGCACCTCGCGCTCGTGGGCGAGCACCCGGTCTACCGCAGCGTGGTCAAGGTCGAGGAAAGTCAGGTTCCCCAGTTCGCCTGAGAGTGCCGTGCGGAACAGGCGGTCGAGCGACACCGTGGTGATCGGGCGGCCACCAAGGCCTGCGACGACGGTGTGGGTAGGAATGTGCAAGCCCGCAAGCGCCTTGCGCAGCGAGTCGGCAACGATGCCGCCCTGGCCGATCGCGAAGCTGCGTTCGATGACGACAACCCGCTTCGCATGCCCGATTGCTTCGCGCACCGCATCGAGCGGGAAGGGGCGGAAGGTCTTGATGCCCAGCACGCCAATCGATTTGCCTTCCGTGCGCAACTCGTCCACCACATCCTTGATGGTGCCGAGGACCGAACCGAGCGCGACCACAACCGTTTCGGATTCGTCGCTGAAATAAGGCGAGATCAGGCCACCGGAGTCGCGCCCGAATGCCTGCCTGAATTCGAGCGCCAGTTCGGGAATCAGCTCCAGCGCTTGCATCTGCCGCGCATGAGCGAGGTAACGCACCTCGGTAAAGGCTTCAGGCCCGACCATTGCGCCGATTGACACCGGGTCGTCCGGGTCCAGTACCTGCCGTGGCACATAAGGCGGTAGATAAGCGTCGACCAGCGCCTGGCTAGGTATGTCGACCCGTTCGTAGGCATGCGTCAGGATGAACCCGTCCATGCAGACCATGATCGGCAGCGACAAGGCCTCTGCGAGTTTGAAAGCCTGGATGTGGAGATCCAGCGCCTCCTGGTTGTTCTCGGCAAAGAGTTGCAGCCAGCCGCTGTCGCGCAGCGCCATCGAATCGGAATGGTCGTTCCAGATATTGATGGGGGCGCCGATGGCACGGTTGGCGACCGTCATCACGATCGGCAGGCCGAGGCCGGACGCGTTGAAGACCGCTTCGGCCATGAACAGGATGCCCTGCGACGCAGTGGCCGTGTAGGTTCTCGCCCCCATCGCCGATGCGCCGATGCAGCCCGACATCGCCGCGAATTCCGATTCCACGTTGATGTACTCGCAGGGCGACAGTTCGCCGGTACGGACGAATTCGGACAGCGCTTCGACGATGTGCGTCTGCGGCGAGATCGGGTAGGCGCTGATGACCTCAGGGCGACACAGCGCGACCGCTTCGGCGACGGCGCGCGAACCTTCAATCTGTTTGAGCACGGATGACTCCCTTCTGACGGGGCGGTGGTCAGATCTCTGCCGGTTGCAGCGCGGCCAGCGAGCGCGCGGTGGCGTAGGCGTCGGTCGCGGCGGCAATGTTGGCGGCGGCGGTCTTGCCCTTGAACTTCTCGCCAATTGCGGCGTGGATGGATTCGAGTTTCACCAGCCCGGTGATGGCGGCGAAACCGGCCAGCAGCGGGATGTTGGGTACCGGGCGGCCGACATGCCGCAACGAAATCTCGGTCGCCGGCAGGCAGCAAAGGTGGGCAGGTGGATAGCGTTCGGCAAGGCTCCCCAAGCCAAGGTCTTCAAAACTCTTGGTCGAGTTGATCAGCACGAATCCGTTGCTCGCCAGGCCGGCGAAGACGTCGATCTGGTGCAGCAGGGTTGGGTCCTGGATGATCAGAGCGTCCGGCTTCATCACCGGCTCTCGCGAGCGGATTTCCTTGTGATCGATGCGGCAGAAGGCGACGACAGGCGCGCCTGTGCGCTCGGAACCGAAGCTGGGAAAGGCTTGCGCCCATTCGCCGTCGAGAAATGCGGCGATCGACAGCGTCTCCGCTGCAGTGACGACCCCCTGACCGCCGCGCCCATGTATGCGAACCTGGAACATCGTGCCTCCCCCGAAGTCGATGTAGTGCGCCAACTGGATGTCAGACGGTAAGTTACGCCGTCATGACGCGGCAGATTGTGGGCGCCGGCGGGGGAGAGACCTTGACATTGGGCAAACAGGAAGCGGCCCGCGCAAGGCGGGCCATGTCTGAATGATCAGGATCAGCGATTGCTGGGGAAGGTGAAGACGGCACCTTCGCGCACGCCGGCCGACGGCCAGCGCTGGGTGATGGTCTTGCGGCGGGTGTAGAAGCGCACAGCATCCGGGCCGTAGGCGGAGAGGTCGCCAAAGAGTGAGCGCTTCCAGCCACCGAAGCTGTGATACGCCACCGGAACCGGTAGCGGCACATTGACGCCCACCATGCCGACCTTGATGTTGTCGGTGAAGTAACGGGCGGCTTCGCCGTCGCGGGTGAAGATGCACGTGCCGTTGCCGTACTCGTGGGCGTCGATCAGGTCCATGGCGGCTTGCAGGCTCTCGACCCGCACGACCGACAGCACGGGCCCGAAGATCTCGTCGCGGTAGATCTTCATCTGCGGGGTGACATGGTCGAACAGGCAGCCGCCGAGGAAGTAGCCCGCCTCGTGGCCCGGCACCTTGATGCCACGGCCGTCGACGACGAGGCTGGCGCCTTCGTCAGCGCCCAGGTCTACGTAACCCTTGACCTTGTTGAAGTGCTCGCGGGTGACCAGCGGGCCCATGTCGTTGCCGTTGTCGGTACCAGGGCCCACCTTCATCTTGGCGAGCTCGGCCTTGAGGCGCGCGACCACCGCGTCGCCGGTCTCGTCTCCGACCGCCACCACCACCGGGATCGCCATGCAGCGCTCGCCACAGGAACCATAGGCGGCCCCCATCAGTGCGCTGACCGCGTTATCCAGATCGGCGTCGGGCATCACGATCGCGTGGTTCTTGGCGCCGCCCAGCGCCTGCACCCGTTTGCCATTGGCGCAACCGGTCGCGTAGATGTATTCGGCGATCGGGGTCGAACCCACGAAACTGATCGCCTGCACCCGCGGATCGCTGAGCAGGGTGTCGACTGCCACCTTGTCGCCGTTGACGACATTGAGCACCCCGGGCGGCAAACCGGCTTCCTGCGCCAGTTGCGCGATGAAAAGCGTGGAGGAGGGATCGCGCTCCGAGGGTTTCAGCACGAAGGTATTGCCGCATACCACCGCCATCGGCCACATCCAGAGCGGGACCATGCAGGGGAAGTTGAACGGGGTGATGCCGGCGGTGACGCCGAGCGCCTGGAATTCGCTCCACGAGTCGATCGCCGGGCCGACGTTCTTGCTGTGCTCGCCCTTGAGCAGTTCCGGCGCGCAACAGGCGTATTCGACGTTCTCGATGCCGCGCTGCAACTCGCCCATCGCGTCATTGAGCACCTTGCCGTGTTCGTCGGTGATCAGCGCACAGATCTTGTCGGCGTTTTCCTCGAGCAATTGCTTGAAGCGGAACATCACCCGCGCACGCTTGATCGGCGGGGTGTCACGCCAGGCCGGGAAGGCAGCCTGCGCTGCGGCAATCGCCGCTTGCACGGTTTCGGCAGATGCCAGGGCAACCTGTTTCGTCGCTTCGCCGGTGGCCGGGTTGTAGACGTTCTGCACGCGGGCGGCGTCGGCGACCAGTGCGCCGTTGATGAGGTGACCTACGGTATTCATGGAGCAATCCTGCGGATTCATGGAAGTGGGATCAGGGCAGCGACTGGATCACGTCGCCCAGCGCGTTCACCAGGCGATCGATCTCCTCGCGCTCGACGATGAAGGGCGGGGCGAGCTGGATCGTGTCGCCGCCGTAGCGGACGTAGAAACCCTTCTCCCAGCACTTCATCGCAATTTCGTACGGGCGACGCGCGGGTTCGCCGGGATAGGCCTCGAAGGTGATGCCAGCCGCGAGACCGTAATTGCGGATATCGGTGATGTACTTGCTGCCCTTGAGGCTATGCACTGCGTTCTCGAAGTACGGGGCCAGTTCGGCGACACGTGCGACGAGGTTTTCCTTCTCAAGGACGTCGAGCGAGGCCATCGCGGCGGCGCAGGCCAACGGGTGGGCGGAGTAGGTGTAGCCGTGCGGGAATTCGAGCATGTATTCCGGGCCGCCCGTCTCGATGAAGGTGCGGTAGATCTCTTCCTTGGCGATCACCGCGCCCATCGGCATCGCACCGTTGGTCAGCTGCTTGGCAACGTTCAGGATGTCCGGCACGACATCGAAGGCGGTGGCGCCGAACAGCGAACCGGCGCGGCCAAACCCGGTGATGACTTCGTCGAAGATCAACAGGATGTCGTGCTGGGTGCAGATCTCGCGCAGGCGCTTGAGATAGCCCTGCGGTGGAATCACCACACCAGCGGACCCGGAAAAGGGCTCGACGATGACGGCTGCGATGTTCGAGGCGTCGTGCAGCGCAATCAGGTTCAGCAACTCATCCGCAAGGTGGGCGCCGTATTCCGGCATGCCGCGGCTGAAGGCGTTCTGCTTGAGCTGGGTGTGCGGCAGGTGATCGGCTTCGACCCCTTGGCCGAACAGCTTGCGGTTGCCGCCGATGCCGCCGACACTGATGCCGCCGAAGTTCACACCGTGGTAACCCTTTTCACGGCCGATCAGGCGCGTCTTGGTCGCCTTGCCCTTCTGGCGCCAGTAGGCGCGAGCCATTTTCAGAGCGGTGTCGGCTGACTCCGAACCCGATCCGGTGAAGAACACATAGTCGAGCCCCGCCGGCGTCATTTCCTTAATCCGGTGGGCCAGCTGGAAGGCGGTCGGGTGGCCGAACTGGAAGGCTGGTGAGTAATCCAGCGTGGCCGCCTGACGACTGATCGCCTCGGTGATTTCAGGGCGGCAATGGCCCAGCCCCGAACACCACAGGCCGGATAGCCCGTCAAAGATCCGGCGTCCGCCTGCGTCAAAAAGGTATGCGCCCTCGGCACGGGTGATCAGGCGCGGGTTCTTCTTGAAGTCGCGGTTGCCGGTGAAAGGCATCCAGTGCGCTTCGAGCTGTTCGGCGCTGAGGCCGCAGTTCAGGCTTTCCATCTTCATGTTCTCTCCCGGTGGGGCGGGTGCTTATCGATGCACGCATCTTCTCGCAAGCCTTCGCTTGCATTAAATTGCAATCTATCGCGCTTCACTTGCGCATTTATGAAAGTAATGGCCCGTGCGTCCTCGAATTCTGCTTGGACAGGTCAGTGACCTCGATATCCGCTTGCTGCGTGTCTTCAAGACGGTTGCCGAATGCGGTGGTCTGGCCGCCGCAGAGCTTGAACTCAACATAGGCGTGTCGACGGTCAGCCGCCACATCAAAGATCTGGAAGAGCGGCTCGGGCTAGTGCTGTGCCATCGCGGACGCGGCGGGTTTGCGCTGACTGCGGAAGGACAGCAGATCTATGCCGACGCATTGCGGCTGCTCGCCGCGATCGACACCTTTCGGAGCGGGGTCGAAGAACTCCACCAACGCATGACCGGTTCAATCACGCTGGGTCTGTTCGACAAGATCGCGACCAATCCGGCAGCACGCGTCAGTCATGCGCTGGGGTTGTTTGCAGACAAGGCGCCCGACGTGACGATCGAGTTGCATGTTGCCCCGCTGAACACGATCGAGCGGGGTGTCATGGATGGGCAGTTCCAACTGGGCATCGCTCCAATGCACCGGCTGTCTGCGAGTCTGGACTATCACCCGCTATTCAACGAGCGGATGTTCCTGTTCTGTGGGAGAGACCACAAACTCTTTGAGGCGGATGACGACCGCCTGGGTTGGGACGAGGTGCGTGCCGAGAAATACGCGGGTCTCGGGTATCACTCTCCGAACATGGAACTCAGTCACGACGTCCAGCTGCGGCGCGCTGCCACGGCATACGATCAGGAGGCGGTTGCGATGCTGGTGCAATCCGGGCGATTCGTCGGCTTTCTGCCCGATCACTACGCCCACTCCTTTGAACAGCTGGGTCAGATCAGGCGGCTGCGGCCGTCCCTGCTGTCGTACGACGTCAAGTTCGCAGCGCTGGTGCGCCACGCACCGCAGCCATCACGAGTGACCCAGACCTTCATCGACTGCCTGCTCGAAGCTCATCGCGCCGAGTAAAAACAAAACGGGCACCCGGGCAAAAGCCCAGGTGCCCGTCATTCGCAAATCTGTTGGATCAGTATGCGCTTTCGTCTCGCACTACCAGCAGAGCGGTCTTGATGATGATCCAGATGTCCATCGTGATGGTCCAATGCCGCAAGTATTCAAGGTCGTATTGAATGCGCCCCTTCATGTGCTCAAGGTCATCCCCGCCGCGATAGCCGTTCACTTGTGCCCACCCGGTAATACCCGGCTTTACCTTGTGCCGGACCATGTACCCTGGAATGAGACTGCGATACTGCTCATTCACTGCAATCGCGTGAGGGCGCGGGCCAACAATACTCATGCGCCCCTGAAGTACGTTGATGAACTGCGGCAGTTCATCAAGCGAAGTCTTTCGGATGAATGCACCAAACGGGGTTACGCGCGAATCGTTGCGTGTAACTTGGGTATACGTCTTCGCACCGTCCTCAGTGACCGACATCGACCTGAATTTGTAAACCATGATCTCCTTGCCGTCGAGCCCATACCGGCGTTGCTTGAAAATCACAGGGCCAGGGGAGCTCCGCTTTACGCCAATCGCCACGGCAACCAGAATCGGGGCAATGAGAAGCAAGATGATCGAAGATAGGACGATGTCTTCAACCCGCTTGATTAGTCCGTTAAAGCCGCTGAACGGCGTCTCACAAACTGCGACGACCGGCATCCCAGCAACCGATTCGGTCCGACCCTGAATCAAGTCCGTTACAAAGATGTCAGGTACGAAATAGATCGACGCTGTGGTGTCCTTGAGGTCGTCCAGAAGGGCCAAAATTCTGGGCTGAGTCGCCATCGGCAGCGCAAGGTAGATGCGATCGATCCGATGCTGCTTCACGTAACTGGCAACCTCAGAGAGCGCGCCCAGCAACTGGACATGATCGCCAGCACCGAGTCGTTCCCGGCTCCGGTCATCAAAGAATCCCTTCAGTCGAACGCCCAAGAACCGATTGCTCTGAAAATGCGTAGCAAGCTGTGAACCTATGTCGTTGCATCCACAAACAACCGCTGAAACCTCAGCCTCTGAGAGACTAAGAAGACGTGGTATCGCAAGACGAGCCAACGCATGGGATGAGAACAAAACGATCGGCAGCGAGGCAAACCACGCGAACAGAAGGTCGGATGGGAAATAGCTGGCGTATCCGGTCGCGTATCCGAGGAGCAACAGAATACCGGCCAGAATCATCGAGTTGAGGAACGCATCCTTCGCCACTCGGCGAAGCGGATCACTCAACAAGGTGTTTCCGGGAAAGCTCAGCGAAAACGCGATCAGCGAGAGAATCACATAGTCGGCATCGATGGCTTCACCGAAGATAAGGGCGCACGCGAAGAGCGTCAGGATCACGACAACAGGATCAAGAAAAGTCTCCACCACCCCTGACAGGGTGACGTTGTTTCGCAGCGGCGTACGATGAGCTTCAAGTCGAGCAAGCATTGTTTAAGCGAGAATCCGTTGGCACTGAATTTGAAAGCCGAGCGTCATACTATGACGCCCGTTTTGCGAACTTCTGATCGTGTGCGTGTTCCACACGAATAACCTAAGTACGACTCCGATGACCATCTCTAGCAAGAACTCCGCCTGCCTCAGCCTCGTGAATGTGATCCTTTTCTCGGCACTGGCGGTTCCCCAATGCGCCAAGGCTGAAGACCCGACGCCCCTGCGTTACGGGGCAGGAGTGACGTATCAGCGCGACTCAAACCTCTTCAGGCTGGATGGAGAGGCCACTGGTGAGGTGCAGTCGGACAACATTACAAGCGGCTACGCCTACCTGGGGTTCGACACCACTTTAAGCAGGCAAAGACTTTACGGGAACTTCAACATCGGAAGGGCCCATTTTAGCCGTTTTTCACAACTCGATTATGACAAACAGGACATCAAGACGGGCTGGTCTGGCGACTTCCCCGGTCAGATTCAGACCGGACTGGTCTGGACTCGAACATCGCAGCTCGCAAACTTCGCCGATCTGAACTTGCCACGCCGCAATGTGATCACGCGTGATGCCGTGCGCCTTGATCTCGATGTCCCTGTCATCGCGAGCTGGCATATTGTCGCAGCAGGCACTGTCAACCAGTCGAGGAACAGCAACACACTTGACCGCGGTAATGATCTCGATGGTCACAGCGCAGAGGGCGGCGTGAGGTATGTCACCAATTACGGAAACCGACTCGATCTGGTCTTGCAGCAGACCAACGTGGATTACCCGAATCGCATCCCGCAGGACTACGGCGACTCCGCATACCACGAACGCAGCGCATATCTTCGTGCATTGTGGTCGGCGAGCGGCTCCTCTCGCCTCGAGGGGCAGTTTGGCTACCTGCAAAGGCGAAATGAGCACTACAGCAATCAAGACTTCTCGGGCCCAAACTTCAAGCTGGGATGGACATGGGAACCTTCCGGCTCAACGGTCGTTGCTGTGACCGCTTACCGAACCATGGGTGCCGCCGGCGACAATGAATACGAAGCTGCGGCGACGAAGGCGCTGCGCATCTCACCGGTTTGGGCGATCACCGGCAAGCTAAGCTTGGCTGGCCAGATCGAGGCGGGACAGCGCAGCTACATTGGCGCCGTTCATGACGTCAGTCTGGTGCCCGAGCGGGAGGATAACTTCCAGTCCTTGGGGGTGAGTCTCCATTACGACCTTGCTCGCTGGCTGGGTCTTGATCTTGGTTACCGGGGGGAACGGCGAGACTCGAACTGGCCGCAGCGCGACTACATAGACCACACGGGCACAGTGACGGTGCAAATTGGGTTTTGATGGTGCATGAAGTAGGTGATTGCGTTTGCTAGAGCTTCTTGATCCTGCCGCAGAAAGCGTCGGAATCCATGTGCGATAAGCAATTTGCATGGGTGCATGAAGAGGCTCTATGGCGCACAAGGCAATAAGTCGCGGGCAATACCTATGTCATGTTGCGGTGCAAAGATGCGCTCGCTAGACTCCACGCTCCAACGCGGTGCAGGCAGCGTAAGTTGCCATCTGCATATGCACCACGGCTACGTCATGCTCCGTTCTTCACATGGGGGATGCACTTGGCACGTGGATTGCATCTGTAGAAGCGCCCGACCAACAAACTTGAGGTCACTCCCATGCGTTCAACTGCAATGAAAGTCATCGTTGCCGCCATTGCGGCTATCGGCTCCGTTGCTGCGTCAGCTTCCGTCACGACCCTGGATGGTAAGGGCTTTGATGTGAGCTATGACAGCAGCAAATTTGCCGCAGGGTCGATCAGCCTGTCCTCCGACCGCAGCTCGCTGCTGTTTGATACCGACGCGTTGTCGGTGATTGCGAGGAAGGGCGATTCCGACGATGCGTTCGATGCGCTGAAGTTCTCGCTGACGCTTGATTCAGGCTACGCCTTCAAATCGCTCGAACTGAGCCAATCGGGTACGTACTCCCTGATCAAGAAGAACAGCGAAGTGTTCGCCTCGCTCACGAGCGGGATCTCTGTTCCTGGCGCTCACAAGGGCTCCGTGGTCAAGGCTGACGTGTTCAGCAAAGACGGGGTAAAGAGCGGCTCGGACGTTTGGTCCATTGGCTCCACTTACACGCTCACGGGCACTAAGTACGCCAACGCACCCAAGATCAATTTCTGGGCTGAGAGCCTCTTGTACGCAGACGCTGCGAACAAGGGCTTCGCATCGATCGCCGCCCGTGATTACTCGTTGCAGGTGATCACCGCTGCGGTGCCGGAACCTGATCAGTGGGCACTGATGCTGGCAGGTATTGGCATGGTGGGTGCGATCGCTCGCCGCCGCACAACCCGCAGCTAATCCCCCTCTCTGTCGCACGTCGGGAAGCAGGTCACACCCGACGTGCGACAGACGACCTTGGCGACTTGCCAGCGCTGATAATTCTGGCAAATTTCCGGTTCTTGCCCGATTTCCGGGCGCCACCATCCAGAGGTTTCGATGTTTGCTGTTTCTATTCGTCATGTTGGTGTGGCGTTGCTCGTTGTCACGATGCTCGCAGCTTGTGGCTCCAAATCCAAAGAGTCTGGCTCGACACAGGTCGCAGCCAAGGTCAATGACGAAGAAGTAACGGTTCATCAACTTAATGGCCTTCTAGGAAAGGCGAACATCCCAGCCGGGGCGGACGTCAATCAGGCCCGCAAGCAAGCGCTAGATCGTCTGGTCGAAGAGTCGCTTCTCGTTCAGGCCGCAAAGGAAAAGAAACTCGATCGAGATCCCCGCGTCGTTCAGGCGATCGAGGCCGCTCGCCGTGAAGTCATTGCGCGCGCGTATCTCGAACAGGTCGCAAACGGCCAGGCTAAACCCACCGATCAGGCGGTATCGGCTTATTACAGCGAACATCCGGAACTCTTCGCGCAGCGCCGCGTATACAGTTTTCGCGAACTGGCGATCGCAGATGGAAGCAAGCAGTCGCTTGTCAAAAGCCACTTTGACGCCGGCAAGTCGATGGACGACTTGATCAACGTGCTTCGGGCGGAAAACGTGCGCTTTGCAGCCAATGCGTTCGTGAAGCCTGCAGAACAACTGCCGCTTGATGCCGCGCGACGCCTGCACACCTTGAAGGACGGCGAGGTAACAATCGTCCCGCGCGGAGAGGGCTTTATCGTGCTTCAGATCGCAGCCTCGCGCACCGAACCGGTCGAGCAAGCCAAAGCGAAACAAGCGATCGAGCAGTTCTTGAGCAACCAAGCCAAATCCGAAGCAGTGGCTGCCGAGGTCAAGCGCCTTCGCTCGGCGGGCAAGATCAACTATGTCGGCGACTTTGCCAAAGAGGCGACTTCACCATCGGTTACTACGCCCGAGCCATCCACATCGCAGTCTGCACCTGCGGAAGGCATGCAGCAGGGCATCAAGGGTCTTAAGTAGTCCGGCATCACGCACCTGATCAGGCAGTCCACACATGCTCACGCAATCAGCATTACTAGTACAAGCCCTTCGTTTCATGCGCGTCATCGCGATTGCGTTGGCAGGCGCGAGTATTCCGAACGGCTTCGCGTTAGCGGCTGGGGAGCAGCCCGCCGCCGAAAAGGGGGCGGAGTACCTGCTTGGCCCGGGGGACGTGATTCGCATCAGTGTGTTTCAGAGTCCGGACCTCCTTCTTGAGACACGAGTTTCAGAGAACGGCAGCATTACGTATCCGCTGATTGGCGTGGTCCAGATTGGTGGGCTGTCGCTTCCTGTTGCTGAAGCCAAGATCGCCAAGCGGCTGAAAGATGGCGGCTTCGTGGTGCAACCTCAGGTATCGATCCTGCTGCTGCAGATCCGGGGCAACCAGGTTGCAGTGCTGGGCCAGGTTAACCGCCCTGGACGCTACCCGCTCGAAACCGCGAATACCCGGCTGTCCGACATGCTCTCGCAAGCCGGCGGCATCGCAGCAACCGGCTCCGACGTTGTGATCGTCTCTGGCGTGCGTGACGGGAAGCAGATCAGGCGAGAAGTAGATATCGCGTCGATGTTCCTGCGCGGCGATGCGCAAGACGACCTCACCCTGAGAGGCGGTGACATCCTATATGTCCATCGAGCGTCGGTCTTCTACATCTACGGGGAAGTCCAGCGTCCCGGCGTGTTCCGCGTCGAGCGTGACATGACCGTCATGCAGGCACTCGCAAGTGGTGGCGGCCTCACGCCAAAGGGCACCCAGCGCGGATTGCGCATTCACCGCCGGGGCGACGACGGCAAGACCCAGATCATCGAGCCTGCGCTGGATGAACTGATCCGAGCAAACGACGTCGTGTACGTCAAAGAAAGCATCTTCTAAGAGACGCCGCGAAATGACCTTTCAACAGTTCATCCTCATTCTCAAGGCGCGCTGGAAGATCATTGCAACGATCTTTTCGGTGATTGTCGGAACGGCGATTACGCTGAGTCTCGTGCTGCCGAAACAGTACACCGCCACGACTTCAGTTCTCGTGGATGTCAAGTCGAGCGACCCGATCTACGGCGCAATGATGCAAGCCCAGATGATGCCAGGCTACATGGCGACGCAAGTCGACATCATCACGAGCGATCGCGTCGCGCAGCGCGTGGTCAAGATGCTCGGGTTCGACAAGAGCCCCGAGGCGATTGCCCAGTGGCAAGACGAAGGAGAAGGCAAGGGAACGGTAGTTACGTATTTCGCCGATGCGTTGCAGAGGAAACTCGACGTCAAACCATCGCGCGAATCGAGCGTGATCAACGTTGCTTTCACCGGCGCAGATCCTAAATTTGCCGCCACGGTCGCGAACGCCTTTGCGCGGGCCTACATGGACACCAACCTTGAATTGAAGGTTGATCCCGCCAAGGAATACGCCGCCTGGTTCGGCGATCGCGCGAAGCAACTTCGCGACAATCTGGAGGCCGCACAGACGCGACTCTCAAAGTTTCAGCGCGAGAAGGGCATTGTTGCGACCGATGATCGTCTCGACGTCGAAAATGCCCGCTATGCCGAACTTTCGTCACAGCTGACCGCGATCCAGGCACAGCGCTCCGATAGCTCGTCCCGCCAACGGCAGGCAGCCGGGCGAATGGACACGTCGCCTGACGTCATCAACAGCCCGGTCATCCAGTCCCTCCGGGCCGACGTTGCTCGCCAGGAAGCCAAGCTCAAAGAGATGGCGGGGCAACTGGGCCAGAACCACCCGCAATACCAGCGGACCCAGGCAGAGCTTGATGCGCTCAAGTCGAAGCTCGACTCCGAAATGCGGCAAGTCGCGTCGTCGGTCGGAACGTCGAACGTCGTCAATCAGCAACGCGAAGCAGAACTGCGTGCATCACTCGAAGCACAGAAGCAGAAGGTGCTCGAATTGCGCGCGCAGCGTGATGAAGTGGCGGTCTTGCAGAAAGACGTCGAAGCCGCCCAGCGCGCATACGACATAGTCGGCCAGCGGCTTTCGCAAACCAGCCTAGAAAGTCAGACGCAGCAGACCAACATCACCGTGCTCACGCCGGCCGATGTGCCCATCAAGCATTCAAGCCCGAAGCTGCTGCTCAACACGATTGTCGCGGCGTTCCTTGGCGGCTTGCTCGGTGTCGGCGTGGCGCTGCTGCAGGAGATGCGTAACCGCAGGATCCGCTCCCGCGAAGACCTTGTCGAATCGCTCGGCATACCCGTACTTGCCGTGCTCGAATCGGTGGCGTTGCCAAGCCGTAAGCATCGGATCGGCTTTCGACGCACTGTAAGCGCGTGACGAAGCTTCATCGCGGCGGGCAACCACCCCTGGCAAGGCGCGTCGGCAACGACGCGAACTTGCAGCCAGCATCAATCGGAAACAACGTTGGGCGCACCCCCCGCGCCTGCCGAGCGGTAACAAAGAGAAAGTACGAGCATGGACATGAATCAGCCCAGCGTCATTGAAGCGTCCGCGGCGGCGCGAAGCGCAGCCAGCCAGGGACGCGATCGTTCGATCGGCGCAATCCTGATTGACTCGGGTCGGCTCGATGTCGAAAGCGCAGAGCGCATCATTCGCGAGCAAAAGGCAAAGGGCTTGCGCTTCGGCGACGCAGCAATCAGCCTCGGTCTGCTAAACCAGGCGGATATTGACTTCGCCCTTGCTCGCCAGTTCGACTATCCATACCTCAGTCCTGCTGACGAGTCGCTCAGCGAAAAGCTCATTGCTGCGTTCAACCCCTTCAGCCCCGCCGTTGAGCAACTCCGGGCGCTGCGCAGCCAGTTGATGGTTCGCTGGTTCAGTGACGATGTCGCGCAGAAGGCGCTTGCGATCGTGAGCCCTGATCGCGGCGATGGGCGCAGCTACATTGCTGCGAATCTTGCTATCGTTTTTTCGCAACTGGGCGAGCGCACGCTGCTTATCGACGCGGATCTACGGAATCCGACGCAGGACAAACTCTTCAAACTCGATCCACGGGGGTCTGGTCTGTCAGCGGTGCTATCTGGTCGCGCTAACGGCGAGGCGGTCGTGCGTATCCCGTCGCTTGTCGGGTTGTCGGTGTTGCCCGCTGGTGCAGTGCCTCCCAACCCGCAAGAGCTACTGTCGCGACCCCAGTTTTCCAGGCTGATTGAACAAGCAAGCAAGTCGTTCGACGCAATCATTATCGACACACCGTCGGCCAGCACAGGGGCCGATGCACAAGTCGCAAGCGCGCGGGCGGGGGCTTCTCTAGTCGTGGCTCGTCGCGACTATACCTCGGCTGATCAATTGCACGCCCTTTCAGGCTCGCTCGCGGGGTCACGCGCGCAATTGCTGGGTTCCGTCCTCAACGCATATTGATCTGGCAACCCAGACAGGCTGCACGCAATAGCGCCGCGGCCTGGTTCTCGCAGGCTTGGGCTGCATTTTCGCGGTTGGTCGATTCGGGCTGCAGAGTCACGCCGTATGACATGCGATGGTCGATCGGGCTGCGTGCGGATGTCACTTGTAGCACATGAAGTAAAACCGAAATCAAGCAACGAAATGTCCGCAACGACGCCCACTACTCCTCAGGCAGTCCAGCCGTCCCGCAACACAACTATTGCGGCATGGGCAGTGTTGTTGGTCGGCCTTGGTGTGCTGTACGTACCCACATTCAGTGACTTGCTCAACGGGCTATGGAGTACGGATCAAAACGCTCACGGCCCAATCGTGTTGGGTGTCTCGATGTGGTTCTTATGGTTCAAATCACGTCAGCTTGCGGCGGACCCGTCCATCCAATTTGATCCCGCACCATATTCCGGCGGCATCGCGATCGTAGTTGCCCTTGCGATGTATATCGTAGGCCGGTCCCAGGCAGTCTACCTATTGGAAGTCGGGTCGCTGATACCGTTGCTGGCGGGCGGTGTCGCTGTTTTTTTCGGGACGAATGTTCTCCGGCGCATCTGGTTCGCGTTTTTCTTCATGTTCTTCATGATTCCGCTACCAGGGTCAATTACCGACACCCTCACCCAGCCAATGAAGATAGCCGTCTCTTGGGGGGCGGAGCATGTCCTCTATTGGCTCGACTACCCGATAGCGCGTAACGGCGTCGTATTGAGCATCGGACCTTATCAACTACTTGTCGCAGACGCTTGCGCGGGCCTCAATTCGCTCTTCACACTCGAAGCACTGGGGCTTCTTTACCTGAACGTTACTCGTCACGAAACCGCATTCCGAAACATACTGCTCGCGACGCTCATCGTCCCGATCAGCTTCACCGCCAATCTGATTCGTGTTGTCACCCTGTCACTCATTACCTTCCATATGGGTGATGAAGCCGGGCAGGGGTTCCTTCACAAGTTTTCCGGCATGGTCCTGTTCATCAGTGCGCTTGCCTTGATCATCGTCCTCGATGGGTTGCTGCGACGAGCCTCTGTCCTTTGGTACGAGCACAAGGGGCTGCGCTCATGAACTCAGTCTTCAATGTCTTGCCTCGCATATCTCTTAAGGCTTCGATCGTACTGGCGGTTGCCTGTGTTCTTGCAGCCCTTACTGCTTGGGCGATAACGCCACGTTTGGTGGCAGTGGAAAACGCTCCGCGCCTTGAAGAAACGGTGCCGCGACGATTTGGCGACTGGGCGGAATTGCCGTCACCCTACGCACAGGTAAGCCTCAGCACCGGGGAGGCCCCAAACATGGATCAACCGTACGATCAAACCTTGATGCGGACGTACGTCAATAGCAAGGGGCAAGTCGTCATGCTTGCGCTTGCCTGGGGCGCAAAGCAGCGTCAGGAGGTCAAGGTTCACCGCCCTGATCTCTGCTATGTCGCGCAGGGCCACAAAGTGAAGCAGTTTAGTTCAGCCCAATTCTCGGGAATAGCAGCCGACCATGGTCCGGTTATTGGGTCGAAAATGGTGACGGAAGGTCCCCACGGCGGCGAGGCCGTCATGTATTGGATCCGAATTGGAGATATCTATAGCGAGAGTGCCGTCGCAACACGCGTGCACATCCTGTTAGAGGGGATCTCTGGACGCATTCCGGACGGCATTCTGGTCCGTGCTTCGATCCAGATTCGCGGACAAGAAGATGCTCAGACCGCGTGGCCGGTGATGGAAGCCTTTCTTACGGATCTTGTCGCCGCCACACCATTTGGCACACGCAAGCTAATGATCCGGTAATTCGGGAAATATGACCTCAAAGTCAAACTTCGTCGCCGGAGTCGCGAAGCTCCTCAGTGGAAACATGGCGGTTGTCCTAGTTCAAGCGCTGCAGTTTGTTCTACTTGCTCGCGTCCTCGGCGTAGACCAATTCGGCGAGATAGCGGCGGCCAACGCAATGGCAGCGGTGCTAATCCCGTTCTCGGGTCTGGGAATGGGCAATGTAATGTTGATGGAAGTGTCGCGCAATCACGCCTCAGCTCGGCTATGGGTTGGAAGCGCCCTCACGCTCACCTATATTTGTGGCGTGATGTTGGTAATTGGCGGCACTGCCGTTGGATTTTTGATCTACGACACCAAAGTATCCCCTTGGGTTGTTTGCGGGGTCTTGTTTGTCGAGTTACTGCTTTCGCGCACGGTTTTGCTCGCGGCGCAATACTTCTCGGCTCTTGAGGATTTCAGGCGCTCTGCTATTGCAACATTGTCTGTTGCCCTTGTCCGGCTCGCTGCGACAGGGGCTTTGGTGGTGGGGCTGGTGCCAAGAACGTCTGCTGCTTGGGTTACGACTTCAATTGTTCTTTCCACAAGCGCGGCGATCATATACGTAAGAAGCATGGCTCGGAACTCAGGCGGGTTGTCTTTTGATTTTGGGGCGATCTCAAGCCGCATGAGAATGGGGATTGCATTTGCGTCCGGAATTGGTGCAAAGGCGGTTTACACGGACGCCGACAAGATAATGCTCGCGCACTTTTCATCAGCCGGTGCGCTTGGCGCTTATGCCTCCGCGTATCGTCTCACCACAATGGCGTTCATGCCGGTACGTGCGCTGCTGGACGCAAGTGCTGCACGATTTTTCCGCGCGGGCGAAGGTGGGATGAGTGACGCTGTCGCGTTGTCACTCAAACTTCTCCGCGTTTCAGTTCCTTACGGCGTGGTAGTTGGATGCTCAATGTACGTGTTTGCGCCGCTCGTACCACACATTTTGGGGCAATCGTTCGCTACGGCTCCTGAGGTGTTGCGAATCCTCTTCCTGCTGCCCTTCATTCAGTCCGTCCACTACGTCCTCTCAGATGCGCTGACAGGGGCTGGGCTTCAGGGCTTGAGGACGAAGATACAACTCCTGGTCGTAGTCGCATACATCGTTGCTGGCTACCTGGTTATTCCATCAAACGGCTGGAAAGGCGCTGCTATCGTGTGCATTTCAGCCGAGTCTTTACTCGCAGTCATGATTGCTCTTGCTGTTTACTGGGCACATCGGCGCGACAGAAATACGAGAACCTGATTCATGACAACATTGATGCTCACCCATGAATACCCGCCTTACCCAGGGGGCGTGGGGCGGTATTGTGCTGAGCTGCTCGCGGCCGCAGAGGCGGGTGGCGTTGATCTGCACGTCCTGGCGCCGACTTTCTCAAGTCATGGCGAGGCTGAGCATCACGACCGCATTACGAGATTTCCCGGTGGCGTATTCCGCCCGCGCGGGTTGTTCGCGGCAGTATCGGCGATCAACAAGATCGTTCGGGAAAAGTCGTTTGATCGGATTCATGTGGCGGATTGGCCGATGCTCATTGCACTTCATTGGTCGATCGCACCGAAAAGCATCCCTGTATCGATGACCTTTCACGGAACCGACGCGCTGATCCTCGGGCGCTCGAAATTTCTGCGTCTTCTTGGTGCAAAACGCGCCGCCAAACGAATTGACACCGCTTTTGCCAACAGTGCATTCACGCTTGATCTCGTTCGCAGCGCCTTCCCGGAAGGCCTGGGTAACAGGCAAGAAGTAACCCCCCTTGGAGTTGGCTCGCATTGGTTCGAGCCGACTCTGCCAGCTTGGCGCGAGGCGGCGCGCTCACTCGCTGGCGCTCAGGACGGGGACGAAATCATCCTTACCGTAGCACGGCTCGACCGCCGAAAAGGGCATGCAAAAGCTCTGCGCGCGATTGGCCAGATTGAAAGAGCGAAACGATCCCGACTACGTTACCTTGCAATTGGTGGCGAAGTAGATAAAGGCTATAAGGCCGAATTGGAAGCGCTCGCGCGCGAACTCAAGGTAAATGCGGTATTTGCTGGACGGCAGCCCGATGACGTCGTACGAGGCGCTTACGGGGCGGCTTCGGTATTCCTGCTCCCGGCTGAGCCGGACCCGACACGGATAGAGGGGTTCGGCCTCGTTTTTCTCGAAGCGGGAGCGCAAGGGCTGCCATCTATCGGTTGTCGCGTACACGCGATTCCAGAGGTTATTGCTGAGGGCACCACCGGCTGGCTGTGCGACCCGGACGACCTATGCGATATAGCAGCAAAGATTGAAGGCGCCATCACATTAAGTCGCGATTCATCCGCGCGCATTGCATGCATCGAGCATGTCCGACAGTACACCTGGGCCCGGTGTGCCGCGCAAACCTACACAAGCTGAAAGCGCGGAATGAAAATCGCGATCGTCAACACCTACTACCACCCTCAAGACGTCGGGGGCGCTGAGCGCTCCATTCGTTTTCTCGCGGAAGCCCTCGTGCAGCGGGGTGATCAAGTTATGGTTGTCGTCACCGGCGACACCGACTGCGAAGAGGAAATCGCCGGTGTCCGAGTGGTTCGCCGCCGCCGGCGCAATGCAGCCCAGGTAATCCCGCTCAAAGGCGCAGCGGGGAAGCTACTTTGGCACTCTGTTGACACATGGAACCACGCAGCAGCGCGTGAAGTCGCGGCCGTGATCAAAGCCTTCGCTCCCGACGTTGTTCATACGAACAACCTGTCTGGAATCTCTGTTGCGCTATGGCCGCTCCTCAAGCGCGCTGGCATTCCGATCGTCCATACGCTGCGCGACTACTATCTGCTGTGTCCAAACACTGCGATGTTCAAGAACGACAAGCAATGCGGCCCAGGGCGCTGCTTTGCATGTCGTACCCTCTCCAGTCCCCGCTTGCGCGCCAGCAAGCACGTTGATGTCGTCGTCGGCAACAGTCACTTTATCCTCGCAAAGCACACGGAGTGCGGTGGGTTTCCCAATGCGGCAACCCAGGTTGTCTATAACGCGTATAGCCCGCCGGCGCCTGTCGTAGCGCGCCCACCCCCCGATGGCGACCGCCCGGTCGTCTTCGGCTATATCGGTCGCCTTGCGGCGACCAAAGGTGTCGGGCACCTTATCGAAACATTTCTCCGACTCAAATCCAGTGTCAAACGGCCAGTCGAACTCAGGATCGCAGGCGTTGGCGACGATTGCTACGAGAAGCACCTGCGCGCTACGGCGGGAAGTGAAACGGCGATTAGATTTCTCGGGCATACACGCCCTGACGCTTTCTACGACCAGATCGACATCCCGGTAGTCCCCTCACTTTGGGATGAACCACTGGCGCGGGTGTTGTTTGAATCATTTGCGCACGCACTACCAGTTATCGCGACGAACACAGGTGGCTCACCCGAACTCATAAAGAACCGAGAGACGGGATGGCTCTACGATCCAACCGATCCGGACGCGCTACTTCAAACAATGCTTGGCGTACTCGAGGATCTTGATTCATATTCAATGGCTAGCCAACGAACGCTTGTTGCTGCGCAATTATTTGAACCAACAAAGGTGGTTGAAAGATATCGAGAGATGTTCGTCAGCGCCTTACTGAGTAACGAAAATGCTCGTAAGTGACACATTGTCTATGCATAAGGGGGTACAGAAAGAAGAGGCTGGTGGATTGCTTTCCCAGCTCACGCGCTTTGCATTCGTAGTTGTCTGGCTGCTCATTACCATTGACGGATTATGGACATACTCAATGGTAAAGTTGGTGGGTAGGCGTGCCGTGCCAATAACCATTCTAATGTGGACTGTTATTGCTTTTGCGCTGTTTTGCTCCTACCTTCAGCGCCGGCGCTCTCTAGATATGGATCCACTAATTGTTGGATTGTTATGGGCGTTTCTATGTTATTTGCTCGGCGCCTCTGCCTACCATGCGGATTCGGGAGGTGTTAGCTTTTTTGGGGTTTGGTTCTCCTTCTTTTTATACTATTTCTATCTGTTTTCAGAGCCTTTCATGAGGTCGCTTCGACCGACGAGGAACAGTGCCGTCGTTGCGTTTGTGTTGGTCGCTCTAGGTGTCGTGATGGCGATCATTGGAACGGCACAGCACCTGCTGCACGATCAGTTTGATTTTGGACGGACAATTGCAGTGGAATCTGGCGCCTTCAATCTTGGATTTGGTGGAAACATTAGAGCCAATGCGTTCTTTGCGCATTCCGAAGATCTAGGGTTTTTTCTTTCCATTGGCGCCGCATTGACTGTTGCCTGGACGCAGGGCGGCGGGGTTGCGAGGAGAATCCTTGCGCTACCCATTATGCTGGTGCTGGCAATTGGATGCTATTCCACCCTTACGCGCTCTGCCTATCTATGCTTTGCAAGTGCGTCGTTCGCGTCTTTTCTTCTTGTGCGGGCACGAGAAAACAAAAGAGCGCACCTTGTAGCGGCAATCCCAATCCTGTTTCTGGGTTGCGGTGTCTTGCTGTTCTTTTCTAGGGCAATCATTGAGCATCTTTTCGCCTCTTCGTCGGTCGTATTCTCATCATCTTCTATCGAAGATCGCATTTACGGAATCTCCTACTACGCAAATATCTTGTCGGGAGAGGGTCTCTTTGCGTGGCTCTTTGGACTTGGTTGGCACTTCAATGGTGCTCCGCGCGCCTACGTTCCGATCGACAACGGATTCTTTGCTGTAGTTCTAAATAGTGGCTTTGTTGGGCTTGTATTTTGGCTTGCTATTACTTGGATGTACTGGAGGAGGGTGCTGCATCGGGCTCTGTCGTCTTCTTCCGTTCTGCAAGCAGGAGTTGCTGCAATCTATTCGACTTGGCTCTTGTTAAGTCTATTTGGCTACATCCAAATCTACCAGTTAATGCTGATTCTTGGAGCTGCGTTCTATGTTGGAATACCCGACGGAGAGAGAATTGCCAAGAACTAGGTCAGGATTTATCCCCGTTACCATGCTGCTCGGCAAATTGACGCTGCTGTCTTGGCTCGTTGCTTCTTCATGTGTTGTTGCCTCAGAGCAGTTTAAGATTGGGGTAAGTATTCACTTTGGAACTAACTGGGATTCCTATGGTGACGTTTTTCCATCTATACAGAATCTAGGGTTCAATAGCTTTCGCGATGAAGTGTTCTGGCATCGGCTGGAGTCAACCGTTGGAACCAGAGAGTTCCCCGCGAGTCTGGCCGACCTCAATAGGGCAGTTGATAACTCCAAGCGCCTAAATGTTATTCCGCTAATCATATTGAATTACGGAAACAAGGCCTTTCAGGACGGCGATCTCCCGACCACCGATGTTGCAATTGAGGCTTTCACAAAATATGCGCTATTTGTTGATCGGTATTTTGGAGATAAAGTCAGCAGTTATGAGGTGTGGAACGAATGGAACATAGGTCTTGGCTCTCCGAGGAGGCCGAGGACATTGGGGCGTCCCGATGATTATGTTCGTTTACTCAAGTCTGTCTCTCAAGCTCTTAGGCGAGAGCGAACGTCCGTTGAGATTGTGGCTGGCGCCATCGAAGGGCTTGATGATAGATGGGTGGATGGATTTATATCGTCCGGTGGGCTTTCTTGGTCCGATGCAATTTCCGTTCATCCGTACGTTCTTCAAAAGGCACGCAACAATTTGCCAGAGACTTCAATTGAGTGGCTAGATATGTTGCATAAGAAGGTCGCAGCGGCTTCCCCCGGTAGAGCTATGCCTGTTTACGTGACGGAAATCGGTTGGCCAACCAACCGTGGCCAATATGGTGTTGCAGAGGATGAGGCGGCCGCGTATTACGCTCGCTACGTTTTATTGGCGCGCGCTAGAGATTGGGTTAAGGGTGTTTGGTGGTACACGCTCCTGGACTCCGGGAACGATGAGAGCAACAAGGAGCACCGGTTTGGGATCGTTCGTAGGGATGGTGGGTATAAGCCGATGGGTTACGTCGCCAAATACATAAACCCACTATTGAACTCGGCGTCATTCAAGGAATTGAATATCGGAAGTGGCGTACGAGGTGTGATCGTCGAAGAGAAAAGGCGCACCAGGTGCTTTGTTTGGGCTGAGCGCAAAATCGACGAGCCAAAGGTGACCATTGATGCGGGCAAAATAGCTGCTGCAACCGGATTTGTCATGGGAAGGCCTGGATCGATTTCGGAGATAGCGGTTGGTGGATCGCCAATCGAAATTGTCGAAGATTCAGGGGTATGGAAAGTTCGCTCCGTTGTTGAATTGGCGCGATTGGTGACCAAAGATGCAAAGTGACGCAGTAGGATCATTAACAGCAGCTTCATCATCGACAATTGTTGTAAACGGCCGGTTTTTGGGGCGGCGCGCCACCGGGGTCGATCGTTTTGCCTACGAAGTGCTTAACGCTATTGATAGTTTGCTTGATCGCTCAGATCCGAGATTGGCTGAATTGGAATTCAAAGTTCTGATCCCCCGCACGGTTCCCGAGCGTCATCAATTTCGCAATATTTCGGTGAGTGCTGTCGGCAAGCGTGATGGGCAACTATGGGAGCAACTGGATTTGCGCGGCGCTGTCAAGGGACGCTTGTTGCTTAGTCTTTGCAATACAGCGCCGGCCGGCGTTCGCAGCCAGGTGGTAGTGATTCACGATGCGGCGACCGCAGCGATTCCGCGCGCATTTAGCCGTGGATTTCGCTGGTGGTACCGAATCTTGATGCCATTGCTCGGTTTGATGAGTCGTCGAATCATCACCGTTTCGGAGTTCTCGAAGGGTGAGTTAACCCGGCGCTTCGGTATTCCGGCCAAGAAGATTGATGTGGTGATTGAGGGTGGAGAGCACATCCTTCGTGTGCCAGCCGACGTAGGCGCGATTGCACGATTTGGATTGGCGGATCGCCCGTTTGTTCTCGCGGTGAGCAGCATGGCGGCCCACAAGAACTTCCGTCTGGTGCTCGACACCATCGCGAAGCTCGATGACCCCCCATTTGATATTGCGATTGCGGGCGGGGCAAACGCCCGAGTGTTTGGCTCAGCCGGTCTGGTGCATTCCGATCGTGTGAAGTGGTTGGGGTACGTAAGTGACGGTGAGCTTCGCGCCTTGTATGAGGGAGCGATGTGTTTTGTATTTCCTTCGCTTTACGAGGGGTTTGGTATTCCGCCGCTGGAGGCAATGACTTGTGGCTGCCCGGTCGTAGCGGCGCGCGCGGCTTCGATTCCGGAAGTGTGTGGCGATGCGGCCGTGTTCTTTGATCCGCACAATGCGGATGAATTGGCGGCGCAGTTGGTGCGCGTTGCAGGCGATGCTGATCTGCGTGCTGAACTCGTCGCAAAAGGGCGCGTGCAGGCGGCGAAGTTTTCTTGGGAAGCTGCGGCCTGCCAGGTGCTCGCGGCGTGCCGAGAGGTGGCGAAGTGAGCCCTTCGCACGGCCGTGTCCTGCATTGTGCCGAAACCATCAAAGGGGGCATTGCCACTTACTTGCGCGAGCTGATTCCGCTGCAGTGCGACGAATTTGGCGCGAACAATGTGCTCGTCGTGATTCCGGAATCACAGCGCAAGGAGTTGCCAGTACCCGATGGCGTTAAGGTTGAAACGTATCCGGATGTGGGCGGGCGGGCATCAAATGCCGTGCGCTTGGCAATCAAATCGTTAGCTGTCGCACGCCGCGAGCGAGTCGATGTAGTACACGTTCATTCGACGTTTGCCGGTGCTCTGGTAAGGCCATTCTTGGCGCTGGCATATCGATCTGCACGGGTGGTTTATTGCGCGCATGGCTGGGCCTGGGATCGACCTTTGTCTGGGACAGCACGCACGATGGTGGTAGCCGTCGAGCGCGTAATGTCCTGGCTGAGCGACGTGATTGTCTGCATTTCCGATCATGAACGATACACGGCGCTGGCGAATGGCATTGCGCCGGCGCGCATTGTTGTCGTGCGAAATGGAGTTTCACGGCGACGGCCTGTGCCACTGGGTGGTGCACCTCAGTGGCCTGATGGACGGTTGCGGGTGCTCTTTGTGGGGCGACTTGATCGACAGAAGGGGGTCGATGTGCTTTTCGATGCCCTGCGAATGCTGGGCGACAGGGTGCACGCGGTCGTGGCGGGATCTTCTGTGCTCTCCGACGGCACGATCCTTGCGACTCCCGAAAACGTGACGAGCATCGGCTGGGTATCGCCGGGCGATCTGGAAACGCTCTTCGCTTCGGCGCAAGTCTTGGTGGTGCCGTCGCGTTGGGAAGGCTTTGGTCTGATCGCTGCAGAAGCAATGCGGGCTGGGTTGCCTGTTCTTGCGACCCGCGTGGGCGGCCTACCCGAAGTTGTCGATGATGGTGTGACAGGCGTCATGGTTGAACCCGAATCCGCCGATGCACTGGCAACTGCGTTGATGCGAGTGAGCCCACAACGCTGGCGTGAAATGGGCGAGGCCGGAAAGGCTCGCTTCGCTGAGCACTTCACGATGGAGCGAGTTCACCGTGAACTGTGTGCAGTTTACGGATTCAACTCCTAAGGCCCGGGCGTTGTGCGATGCGCTTCCCGTTTCAGCACGGCATCTCATTATTCTCTTCGAACTAATCGGAACTCAAAACGATGAAAGTTACTGTGGTAGGCACCGGCTATGTCGGTTTGGTGTCGGGCGCATGCCTCGCCGAGATGGGCAACGATGTGCTGTGTCTGGATCTGGATCCCAACAAGATCCGCATCCTTAAAGAAGGCGGCATTCCTATTCATGAGCCAGGGCTGGACAAGGTAGTCGAGCGCAACGTGGCGGCCGGCCGATTGCACTTCACGACCGACGTGGAAGAAGCGGTGCGCTTTGGAACAATTCAGTTCATCGCGGTGGGTACGCCGCCGGATGAGGACGGCTCTGCCGATTTGAAGTACGTGCTGGCAGCGGCGCGCAACATCGGCCGCCTGATGACCGATTACAAGGTGATCATCGACAAGAGCACGGTGCCTGTTGGCACGGCCGACAAGGTACGCGCGGCGGTGGCAGACGAGTTGGCAAAGCGTGGTCTTGATCTGGAGTACTCGGTTGTCTCCAACCCGGAATTCCTGAAAGAGGGCGCTGCGGTTGATGACTTCATGAAGCCCGACCGCATCGTGATTGGCGCAGAAGACGAACGCGCGATCTACTTGATGCGTGCGCTGTATGCACCGTTCCAGCGCAATCACGACAAGCTGGTGGTAATGGACGTGCGTTCAGCGGAACTGACCAAGTACGCCGCTAACGCGATGCTGGCAACGCGGATCTCGTTCATGAACGAGCTGGCGTTGCTGGCTGAGAAGTTGGGCGCGGACATCGAACTGGTGCGCCAGGGTATCGGCTCTGACCCGCGGATCGGCTATCACTTTCTTTATGCCGGTTGCGGTTATGGCGGCTCGTGCTTCCCGAAGGATGTGAAGGCGCTGATCAAGAGCGGTGCCGATGCGGGGCAGGACCTCAAGGTGCTTAACGCCGTTGAGGCAGCCAATGATGCACAGAAAATGGTGTTGGTCGACAAGGTCGTAAAGCAGTTTGGAGCGGACCTTTCCGGTAAACATTTCGCGTTGTGGGGGCTCGCCTTCAAGCCGAACACTGATGACATGCGCGAGGCAACGAGTCGCGTCGTGATCGAGGAGCTTTTCAAGCGCGGCGCGACTGTGAGCGCATACGACCCGGTGGCTATGCATGAGGCCAAGCGCATCTTCGGTGACGAACCGCGCCTGGCGTATGCCAAAAACCCTATGGATGCGCTGGAAGGCGCTGATGCTCTGGTCATCGTGACCGAGTGGAAGGAATTCCGCAGCCCGGATTTCGAGCGCATCAAAGCGGTGCTGCGTAGCCCAGTGGTGTTCGATGGCCGCAATCTCTACGACCCGGCGATGCCGCGTGCAGCCGGCCTCACTTATCAGCCGATCGGCCGGGCTTGATCAAAGGGGCAACGTGTTCGTCGACGATGCCGGCCAAGACCTATGGGTAGGCACTCGACGGGGTTGTGGCGCAGATAGAAGGCTGTCGTAATCAATTTGGAATTGCACAAGATGGAAAACTCCACGCGAAGCGTATCGATCCAAGAAATCCAGGACACAAGCGGTGTCCGCTTTGGCACCAGCGGTGCGCGCGGCTTGGTTGCCGACATGACCAGCGAAGTTTGCTACGCGTATGCCTCAGCATTTCTTGGGGCGATTCCGCAGAAGTCGGGCGGCATTGCCATTGCGATGGACCTTCGGCCCAGTAGTCCTGCTATCGCGGCCGCCTGCGCGGCGGCAATTCACGATAGTGGCCTGGCGATCGATTTCTGTGGCGCTGTGCCCACTCCGGCGCTGGCCTTTCACGCTCAGGAGCGATGCGTGCCGGGCATCATGGTGACCGGTAGTCACATTCCCTTCGACCGAAATGGCATCAAGTTCTATCGAGCCGACGGCGAAATCACCAAGGCCGACGAGGCGAAGATCAGCGCGGCGGTGGTCGATGTGCCTTTGGGCGCACAGACAGTTGCATTGCCGTCGATTAACCGCAATGCCTACGATGCGTACGTCGCCCGGTATGTTGACTTCTTCCCGCCTCGGTGCTTTGCGGGGATGCGGCTTGGCTTTTACGAGCACTCAAGCCTGGCGCGCGAGGTGTTGAAGTCGATCCTTTCGGCACTGGGCGCGGAGGTGATTTCGCTCGGGCGTACCGATGAATTTGTGCCGATCGATACCGAGGCGGTCAGCAAGGCCGATATTGAACAGGCACGGCGCTGGGCGGCTCAGCACCGGTTCGATGCCATCGTGTCGACCGATGGCGACGCAGATCGCCCTTTGCTGGGCGACGAGAACGGCGACTGGTTTCGTGGCGATGTCGTTGGCATTCTGAGCGCGCAGTATCTACGTGCTCAGGGGGTTGTAACGACCGTAAGTTCGAACAGCGCTGTCGAATTGTGCGGCAAGTTCGAGCAAGTGATCCGTACGCGCATCGGTTCGCCCTATGTCATCGAGGGAATCGAAAAGCTGATTACCGCTGGCGTGACACAGGTTGTTGGTTTCGAGCCCAACGGTGGCTTTCTGGTTGGCTCGCCCATCGAACGGGATGGCCGCACGCTAGCGCCACTGATGACTCGTGATGCTGTGCTCCCAATGCTGTGCGTGCTGCACATGGCGAGAGAGCGGGGCGTCAAGGTTTCCGCGCTTCCGGGTCTGTTGCCCACACGCTTTACCGCTAGCGACCGCATCCAATCTTTCCCGACGGCCCTGAGCAAAAAGCTGATCGGCGAGTTCGCTGAATCGCCAGAGGCATTTGCAGCGCTCTTTGGTTCGATCTGCGGCAGCGCGAAGCGGCAAGACCAAACCGATGGCTTGCGGATCTATCTCGAGAGCGACGAGATCGTGCATTTCCGACCGTCCGGCAATGCGCCAGAGCTGCGTTGCTATGCCGAAGCAGGGGATCAGGCACGAGCAGAGCAGCTTGTGGCCGAATGTCTGCAACGGCTCAAAGGGCAACTCAAGGTCGAGTGACTCGACCGCGGTGGAACTGGTTGCTGGTGTCGGGACCGGAGCATTGCATTCGGGTTCGAAGGTTCCGTCACATTACTTAGGGAGAAGAAAATGGCCAAGGCACTGATCCTTGCTGCCGGACAGGGCACGCGCGTACGACCACTGACAAAGCACACGCCAAAGCCGATGGTGCCAATTCTCGGCAAACCAGTGATGGAGTATCTGATCGATCACCTCGCCAACTACGGCGTGAAGGAGATCATGGTCAATGTGGCTTTCATGCACTGGAAGATTGAGAACTACTTTGGCGACGGTCGCCGTTTCGGCGTGGAACTCGGTTACTCGTATGAAGGCGTGCGTGAGCACGGTGAAGTCGTATGTAAACCGGTGGGTTCTGCCGGGGGGATGCGAAAAATCCAGGACTTCGGCGGATTTTTCGATGACACGTTTATCGTGCTGTGCGGCGATGCCATTGTTGATCTTGATATCAAGGCAGCAGTTTTCGAGCACAAGACGAAGGGCGCCATCGCCAGTGTCGTCACCCTCGATGTGCCTCGAGAGGAAACCAAGAACTATGGCATTGTCGTAACGGACGAATCGGGCCGTGTTACTTCCTTCCAGGAAAAACCAAAACCCGAAGATGCGAAATCTACCGCCGCGTCTACCGGCATCTACATTTTCGAACCGGAGGTGCTCGACCTGATACCACCGAACGTCGAGTTCGACATCGGTAGTCAATTGTTTCCGCTGCTGGTCGAAAAAGGACTGCCGTTCTTTGCACAGAAACGCTTCTTCAACTGGATTGATATTGGAAGAGTCACGGACTATTACTCGGTCCTGATGCGCGTATTGCGCGGCGAGGTGGCACAGATGGACATGCCCGGCAAGGAGTGTGCACCTGGTGTCTGGGTCGGGCTGAATACCTCGATTGCGTGGGACAGCGTACAGATCGTCGGACCGGTTTACATTGGTTCGGGTGTCCGGATCGACCCGGGATGCAGCGTCATCGGGCCTGCATGGATCGGCCACGGCAGTCACCTGCGGCCAGGCTCAAAAGTGATCCGTAGCGTGCTGTTCGAGTACACCCGACTTGGGGAGGACATGGTCTTTGACGAGGTGATCGCTTCGCCGCAGTACTGTGTGGACAGGAACGGCGAGACGAAGTACGTCGGAGACGACAGCTGCACGTTGCGCTGGGGCGACGCCAGAGCCTAAGCCTGCACAGGTCGAGCATGCCCTACGGCCGGCCGAAGTGCCGGCCTTTTTCGTGCGCGCTAGAATAGTCGCCTAAGCAAACAACCACCCCGGATTCCGAAAGACTCACATGACCATTATCGTTACCGGCGGGGCCGGTTTCATTGGCGGCAATTTTGTTCTTGACTGGATCGCGACAACCGGCGAGCCAGTCGTGAATCTGGACAAGCTGACTTACGCGGGCAATCTGGAAACACTCAAATCGCTTGAAGGCGATAGCCGGCACACCTTTGTCGAGGGCGATATCTGTGACCGCGCGTTGGTCGATTCTCTGCTCGCGACACATCGCCCGCGTGCGATCGTGCACTTCGCCGCCGAATCGCATGTTGATCGTTCGATCCACGGCCCCGGCGAATTCGTTCGAACCAACGTCGAGGGCACGTTCACCTTGCTCGAAGCGGCACGCGCGTACTGGAATGGCCTTGAAGGTCAAGCGAAAGCGGACTTCCGCTTTCACCATGTTTCCACCGACGAGGTTTACGGCTCTCTAGGCCCGAACGATCCGCCGTTCACCGAAACGAACACCTACGAGCCGAACAGCCCCTACTCGGCGAGCAAGGCAGCCAGTGATCATCTGGTGCGGGCCTGGCACCACACCTACGGCCTGCCGGTTACGACGAGCAATTGCTCGAACAACTACGGGCCGTATCACTTCCCCGAAAAGCTGATTCCGCTGATGATCGCCAACGCGCTGGCGGGAAAACCGTTGCCGATCTACGGCGATGGACAGCAGATTCGCGACTGGCTCTATGTCACCGACCACTGCAGCGCGATCCGCACGATCCTGGCCAAGGGCAAGGTGGGCGAGGTGTACAACGTCGGCGGCTGGAACGAGAAGCCGAACATCGACATCGTGAAGACCATCATCGCGTTGCTCGACGAACTCAAGCCGAGTGCAGAGGGCAGCTATGCGCGCCTGATTACCTATGTGACGGATCGCCCTGGCCATGACCGACGCTACGCGATCGACGCCCGAAAGATCGAGCGCGAACTGGGCTGGAAGCCGGCCGAGACTTTCGAGACGGGTATCCGTAAGACCGTTCAGTGGTACCTGGATAACCAGGACTGGGTGCAGAACGTGCTGAGTGGTGCCTACCGTGATTGGGTGGCGAAGAACTACGCAGGACGAGAAGCCGTTTGAAATGGCGGAGGAAGCGACTCTTCTGCACGTCGCTGCGTTTGCAATTCTTGCGGCGGGACTGACGGCAGCCAGAATCGTTTTGCCTTTAGTGCCCAGCGGTTGGCGAAGCCAAAATGAGCTTCCGAATCGGTTGGTAACAATCGATTCGCTTCGCGGTTACCTGGCCATCGCGGTGTACATTCATCATGCCTCGATTACTTGGTTCTATTTACAGCGCGGAAAATGGGAACTGCCTCCGTCAAAGCTGCTCGCGAACTCTGGAGAATGTGCCGTTGCACTCTTCTTCATGGTGACCGGCTTTCTGTTTTGGGGTCGCGTGCTTGAGCAAGGAAAGCGGTTTGACTGGTTTGGCTTCTTCTTGTCGCGCATGGCGCGACTCGTGCCCCTGTTCTATACCGTCGTTGCTGTTCTCGTGGCCTCCACCTTTCTCCTCGCAGGCGGGTACATCGTTGAGAGCCCTTTGATATTTGCGCGGCATATCGTGCACTGGCTGCTGTTCACCTTTAGCCAGACCTCGGACTTGAACGGTGTCAACGCAACATGGCGGATGATTGCGGGCGTCCAGTGGACGTTAACGTACGAGTGGCTTTTCTACTTTGTCCTTCCAGTTGCGGCCCTGCTCACATTGAAGTCGAAGAATGTGTTTGCGGCTTCGGTTGGGCTGTGCGTCATGCTTATTGCATGGCACCTTGGTTGGCCGGATGCGAAGATCTTGGCGCTTTTCGCAGGCGGAGTCGCCGGGGCGCATTGGGTCAGGGTGCCGCAACTGGCTGGGCTCGCCAAAACGAGTGCGTTCGGCGTGTTTGGGGTGTTCTGTTTTGCGCTCACCTTGCTAACCGATGTTCCGGAATCAATCGGCCTGCCTGTGTTCTTCGTCGCGGTTGCAAGCGGGAATACGATGTGGGGCGCTTTACGCGCGCGTGCTGCCGTCTGGCTTGGCGAAGTGAGTTACAGCATTTACCTGTTACATGGCCTCACACTTTGGGTGCTCTTCAGTAGCCCTCTGTTCCACGCCCAGTGGCGTAACGTATCGATCGAGCTGTATGTCGTTGCGATCATCCTGAACACGTTTGTTGTGGTTGCAATCGCGTCTGTGACATGCGTCACCGTTGAATGGCCCGGAATTAGAGCCGGCAGGGTTTTGTGCAAGAAATGGCGAGACTTCCGGCAACTGCGCCTCCAGGCAGAGCCTGTGCAATGATTCCAATCCGCAATGGTTGATGAACAACGCCACAATTCTTGCTATCAGCTTATTGCTTCCAAGTGCCGGGGAACCGCATGCGAGTTTTGATTTTCGGAAAGGGTGGTCAGGTGGGTTGGGAGTTGCAGCGAGCGCTTGCGCCGCTGGGGCAGATCGTTGCCGTCGATTTCGACAGCACCGATTACTGCGGCGACTTCACCAATCTCGACGGTCTGGCGGAGACTGTGCGTGCCGTGAAGCCGGATGTCATTGTCAATGCGGCTGCGCACACGGCCGTAGATAAGGCAGAGAGCGAACCGGAATTGGCGCGCGAGATCAATGCGCTGGCGCCGGGCGTGCTGGCACGTGAAGCCGCGGCAGCAGGCGCATTGCTCGTGCATTACTCCACCGACTATGTGTTCGACGGCAGCGGAGAAGCGCCGCGAACCGAATCGGATGCGGTTGGCCCCTTGAGCGTCTACGGTTCGACCAAGCTCGAAGGCGAGCAGCAGATCCGCGATAGCGGCTGTCGTCACCTGATCTTCCGCACGAGCTGGGTGTACGCGGCGCGCGGCGGCAACTTCGCGAAGACCATGCTCAAGCTCGCCCGCGAACGCGATCGCCTGACCGTGATCGACGATCAGATCGGTGCGCCGACTGGCGCCGACTTGCTGGCGGATGTCACCGCTCATGCAATTCGAGCGACGCGCAATCAACCCGAACTGTGCGGCCTGTATCACCTTGTTGCTGGGGGCGAAACTTCCTGGCACGGCTATGCGAATTTCGTCATCGGGTTCGCGCGTCGTGCAGGCGAATCTCTGGCGGTACAGGAGATTGCGCCTGTGCCGACGACAAGCTTTCCCACGCCCGCCAAACGTCCGCTGAACTCGCGCCTCGCGACTAATCGTCTGCAGGAAGCCTTCGGGCTGACGCTCCCGCGTTGGGAGCAGGGCGTCGAACGGATGCTGACCGAAATCCTGGGCAAGTAACCACGAAGGCCACAGAGCCCACCTCAAACGCGCGAAATTGAATCGAGGAACCCTCATGACTCAACGTAAGGGCATCATCCTGGCCGGCGGGTCCGGTACCCGGCTGCACCCGGTGACACTGGCGGTGAGCAAACAGCTCATGCCGGTGTATGACAAGCCGATGATCTATTACCCGCTGTGCGCATTGTTGCTCGCGGGAATTCGCGAGATCCTGATTATCTCGACTCCGCAGGACACGCCACGCTTTGAGCAGCTGCTTGGCGACGGAAAGCACTGGGGTATCGAGATCAGCTACGCGGTGCAGCCGAGCCCTGATGGGCTGGCGCAGGCCTTCACGATCGGTGCGGACTTCGTTGGCGACGCGCCATCCGCGCTCGTGCTCGGCGACAACATCTTCTATGGCCACGACCTTCAGAGGCGACTTGAAGCGGCTGATGCGCGAGCCGACGGTGCGACGGTATTTGCTTACCCGGTGCACGATCCAGAACGTTACGGCGTGGTCGAGTTCGACGCGAGCGGGCGGGCGGTTAGCCTGGAGGAAAAACCGAAGGCGCCGAAGAGCCGGTACGCAGTGACCGGCCTCTATTTCTATGACAATCAGGTGGTCGAGTTCGCGCGCAACCTCGAGCCTTCGGCGCGTGGCGAACTGGAGATTACCGATCTGAACCGAATCTACCTGGAACGCGGGCAGATGGATGTGCAGGTGATGGGGCGTGGCGACGCCTGGCTGGACACCGGTACCCACGACAGCCTGATCGAGGCCGGCCAGTTCATCCAGACCCTGGAGAAGCGTCAGGGCCTCAAGATCTGTTGTCCGGAAGAAATCGTCTGGCGCCGGAAGTGGATCGACGACCAGCAACTCATGGCGCTCGCCAAGCCGCTCGCAAAGAGCGGCTACGGGCAGTACCTGACCCGCATTCTCGATGACAAGGTGTTCTGATGAAAGTGACGGCGACCGCGCTACCCGAAGTGCTGATCCTTGAACCCAAGGTCTTTGGCGACGCGCGCGGGTTCTTCATGGAAAGTTTCAACGCCAACACCTTTCGCGATGCGACCGGGCTGGATGTGCAGTTCGTGCAGGACAACCATTCCCGTTCTTCGCGCGGCGTGCTGCGGGGTTTGCACTATCAGTTGCAGCAACCGCAGGGGAAGCTGGTACGCGTTGCCAAAGGTCGCGTATTCGATGTGGCGGTGGACATGCGCAAATCATCGCCCCGGTTCGGGCAGTGGGTGGGCGTGGAACTGAGCGAAGAGAACCATCGGCAACTATGGGTGCCGGCGGGCTTTGCACACGGCTTTGTCGTGCTGTCCGAGTCGGCCGACTTTCTTTACAAGACGACGGATTACTACGCGCCGGCGCATGAGCGCTGCCTGAAGTGGGACGACCCGTCGGTCGGCGTTGCGTGGCCGCTGGACGGCCTTGAACCGAGCCTCTCGGCAAAGGATCAGCAGGGCAGGGCGCTGGCAGACTGCGACACCTTCGCCTGATGCGCTTCATCGCGGATTGAATTGACTTGAATCGTTGGCATTCCGCGCCGGGGGGCGTGAAATGCCACTATCAAGAACAGAACAAGGGAGAAAGACCATGGCCAAGGCACTGATCCTTGCAGCCGGGCAGGGCACGCGCGTAAGACCACTGACCAAGCACACGCCAAAGCCGATGGTGCCGATACTTGGCAAACCGGTGATGGAATACCTGATCGATCACCTTGCCCAGTACGGGGTCAAGGAGATCATGATCAACGTGGCATTCATGCACTGGAAGCTTGAGAATTACTTTGGAGATGGTCGCCGTTTCGGGGTGGAACTGGGCTATTCGTACGAAGGCGTGCGTGAGAACGGCGAGGTCGTCTGCAAGCCTGTCGGCTCTGCTGGCGGCATGCGCAAGATCCAGGATTTCGGTAACTTCTTCGACGACACCTTTATCGTGTTGTGCGGCGATGCCATCGTTGATCTGGATATCAAGGCCGCCCTCTTTGAACACAAGACCAAGGGCGCCATTGCGAGCGTCGTGACGCTGGACGTGCCGCGCGAAGACACCAAGAACTATGGCATCGTCGTGACCGACGAGTCCGGGCGGGTGACCTCGTTCCAGGAAAAGCCGAAGCCCGAGGATGCAAAGTCGACAGCCGCCTCTACCGGTATCTACATTTTCGAACCGGAAGTGCTCGATCTGATCCCGCCGGATACCGAGTTCGATATCGGCAGCCAGTTGTTCCCGTTGCTGGTCGAAAAGGGGCTGCCGTTCTATGCGCAGAAGCGCTTCTTCAACTGGATCGATATCGGCCGCGTCTCAGACTACTACTCGGTGCTGATGCGTGTGTTGCGCGGCGAAATTGCGCAGATGGACATGCCGGGGCACGAGGTGTCACCGGGCATCTGGGTCGGCCTGAACACGCGCATAGCGTGGGATAGCGTGCAGATCGTCGGGCCAGTGTACATCGGCTCCGGTGTCAGGATCGAACCGGGCTGCAGCGTGATCGGCCCCGCCTGGATCGGGCACGGAAGCCACCTGCGCCACGGCGCCAAGGTGATCCGCAGTGTGCTCTTCGAGTACACCCGTCTGGGCGAAGACATGGTCTTCGAAGAGATGATCGCCTCGCCACAGTATTGCGTGGATCGCAAGGGCGACACGATGTACGTCGGCGACGACACCTGCCTGCTACGCTGGGGCGATGCACGCGCCTGATTGGTTCAGCAGTACGAACAACAACGCCGGCACGAAGCCGGCGTTGTTGTTTGAGAAGTCGCGAAGTTAGCGACGCGGAATCCGCATCAAGGTCGATTTGCCGAACAGGCTCTCGATCAGATCCACGGCGAGGTCGGCGGTCTGGTTCCGCACATCGAGGGCGGGGTTGAGTTCAACGACATCGAGCGAACCCAGCATGCCGGTGTCGGCAATCATCTCCATGCACAATTGCGCCTCGCGGTAAGTCGGCCCGCCGCGCACGGTGGTGCCGACGCCCGGTGCGATCTCCGGGTCGAGGAAATCGACGTCGAAGCTCACATGCAGATGCGTGTCCGGTTCTAGATCATCGAGCGCGAGTTCCATGGCTGCACGCATGCCGGCTTCGTCGATGAAGCGCATGTCGAACACTTCAAGATTCTTTGCGTGGACGAGCCGCTTTTCGCCTTCGTCGACGCTGCGGATGCCGATCTGGCGAATCCACTCAGGCTGAATTGCGGGCGTCACGCCACCGATCTCGACCAACGACTGGGGGCCCAAGCCACACAGGCAGGCGACCGGCATGCCGTGGACGTTGCCGCTCGGCGTGATCTGGCTGGTGTTGAAGTCTGCGTGCGCATCGAGCCAGAGGATCCGCAGTTTCCTGCCGGTTTCGCGGCAACGTCGTGCCACCGCGCTGATCGACCCGATCGCAAGGCAGTGGTCGCCGCCCAGCATGATGGGCAAGCGATCCCGAACCAGTTCGCTGTACACCGCATTGTGCACGGCGCGGTTCCATGCCACGACTTCATCCAGATGACGATAACCGTCTTCGGGCGGGAGCCATGGATTCTTAGGGCCGGAAATATTGCCCCAGTCTTCGACATCCAGTCCGTGGCTTTGAAGAATCGGTCCGATATCGGCGACACGCAGGGCTTCGGGCCCCATCGACGCGCCGCGACTGCCGGCGCCGATATCGGTGGGAGCGCCTATCAGGCTGATACGGGTTTTCATGTCGGGCACGCACAGTGTTAACGATGCGCGATTTCACACCGATAAGCGTGGCGGGCGCAATCGTGCATGCGACGCGAAATGGCGATAAACGGAAGGCAATCAAGCGTGAATGTGCGCGTGAAGGGTGAGGCGACGTCGGGCCGGCATGACGTTAGGTCGCCCGGCTGGCTACAATCCCCCTCTACATCCTATTCGAGTCTCGCCGTGTCCGATCGCCTCGCCGTCCTCCCGCAGTACCTGCTACCCAAACAATTGCTGACCACGCTGGCTGGGCGCTTTGCATCCTGGCAAGGCGGTAGCGTCACCCATTCAGCGATTTGCCGTTTCGCCGCGCGCTACGGCGTAGATATGTCGGAAGCCGCCAATCCGGATATCACGAGCTACCCGACCTTCAATGAGTTCTTCACCCGCGCGCTCAAGCCGGGCGCAAGGCCGCTGGCCGACAGTGAATTGATCTGCCCGGTCGACGGTGCGATCAGCCAGTTCGGCAAGATCGCGGGCGATCAGATCTTTCAGGCCAAAGGGCACCAGTACAGCACCGCAGCACTTGTCGGCGGCGACGCCGATCTTGCCCGACAGTTCGATAACGGCCACTTCGCGACGCTCTACCTGAGCCCGCGCGACTACCATCGGATTCACATGCCCTGCACCGGGCGGCTCTTGCGGATGATCCATGTTCCCGGTGCGCTGTTTTCCGTGAATCCGACGACCGCACGTGGCGTGCCCGGGCTTTTCGCGCGCAATGAGCGCGTCGTGTGCCTGTTCGATTCCGAGTTCGGTCCGTTCGTGTTGACCCTGGTTGGCGCGACGATCGTCGGCAGCATGGCGACCGTCTGGCATGGCGTCGTTAACCCGCCGCGCCCGGGTCAGTTGAGGGAATGGTCGTACGACGATCAGTCGATCGTACTGGAGAAGGGCGCTGAAATGGGACGCTTCCTGCTTGGCTCGACGGTGGTGCTGCTGTTCAAGGATGGGCCCTTGCAGTTCAACAAGGCTTGGGCGCCCGCAGGTGCGGTGAGGATGGGGGCCTCGATGGCGACTTTCGCGCGGCCTTGACGTTCGCGCGGATCCCTATCGCAAACGTGCCGCCGCAAGTATGTGCGGCTCGATCAGGCATGCGTCGCCCAACACGACCTCATCACAATTCGCTCCCGGTCCGCTGCGATCCAGCACCAGGAAATCGCTGACCGCATCCAGCGCGAGTAATGGGTGGTGCCATGTACCGGCGGCGTAGTTGACGCCCTGAACGCTGCGCGCGAGGAAGCAGCGCAGCGCACCTGCAGCCGGCGCGGTGGCGACGACAACGAGATAGTCGCGGCCATTGAGCGGAATGAAGGCTTGCGAGCCGCGCGGGTGGCGTTCGAGCATCGTGATCGAGAACGGCAACGAGCGCGGCTGACCGCGGAAGATGCTGGCGATGATGCGCCCATCGCCCCCCGGATCGAGCCGCGCGAGATCGTGGTAGCGCTCGGTGTTGCCGCCATTGATCGGGAAGTGTCGAACAGCATCGCTCGCCTCGATGACATCACCGAAGGGCGCGAATGCCTCGCGGGTGAGGGGTTCGATGGGAAGCGTGCTCACGCCCCGGCTGCTCTGCCGAACAGACGCAGGCGACTCACGCCGCCGTCGGGAAAGATGTTGAAGCGCACATGGGTAACGAGGCCCTGCTTGGCGAGGTCGTCGAACCCGTGCACCGCATCCATCTGCAGCTTCTGCGGCGCGAGCAACTCGGGCCAGAACATGCTCTGCGTGATCAGCGTCTGCTCGGTGCCGTCCGCCAGGTGGGCGGCCTGCAGCGAACAGGCATCGGGGTAGTTGCCCTTGAAATGGGCGGTATCGACTTCCACGCGCTCGATGATGCCCGGCGCAGCCAGCGCGATGATGCACCAGTCGTTGCCGGGCTCGCGGCGGCGGCGGGTTTCCCAGCCATCGCCCATGTTCGCGCCGCGGCCGGGTAGTAGCAGGGTGGCCGCACGGCCGAAGTGTTCGTTGTTGGTGGCGACGACATAGGCGCCGTTGATGGCGGCGGCGAGATCCAATTCAGCGCCTTCGGCCCAATCCGCCACCGGGCGGCCGTACACGCGCAGGCGGGCGATGCCGCCGTCGGGGTAGATCGACAGGCGTACATGCGTCCACGCCGTGTCGTTCTCTATCGCGTGGTAGTGGTGCGCGTTGCCCCTGAGCGCAACGGTCGGCAACAGCGGCGTCCACACGGCATCCGCCGCCGGGTCTCCGCGCTCGCACCGGCAGGCTTCGATGGATGCGCCGGGCGGGTAATTGCCGGTGAAGTGTCGGGTGTCGATATCCAAGCCGGTGATGCGGCCGGCGCGGGCCAGCCGAACGACGCACCAGTCGTTGCCGGGGCCGCGCTTGCGACGCGATTCCCAGCCGTCCATCCACTTGCCATGTTCGTCGTACTTGCCGGGGATGAATACCGGTTCATCGGGCGAAAGCATGCGGCCGCGCGCTGCGAAGAACTCGTCGCTGCAGGCGATGGCCTCGGCGCCGAGGCGTGGGTCGGCGAGGTTCGTGAATCGGCGGGTGAAATCCGGCGCGTCCGGATCGAAGATGACTGCGGCCATGGCGAGGGTCCGAGAGGTCGACCCTTCCAGCTTAGCGCGATAGGGCTATGCGCAGCGGAATGGCGCGAATCGCTGGAACCGAATATGACCCACCCGGCGCGCACTTGGCTTGTCGCGGTGCGCGCCGTGGAGGCTGGCGTCAGGCGGCAGCCTTCTTGAGGGCAGCGGCCGCCTGTTCACGCATGCGGCGCGCCTCGTCGAGCAGGAATTGCTGGTAGTCGTCGAGGTCGCCGTCGAAGGGTTCCACGCCGCCATGGGTGACCAGCCAGAACTCGTCGCACACCGCGCGCAACAAGGCGCGGTCGTGGCTGACCAGCATCACCGTCCCTTCGAACTCGTTGAGCGCCACGCCGAGCGCCTCGCGGGTCGAGAGGTCGAGATGGTTGGTCGGCTCATCGAGCAGGAGCAGGTTGGGGCGTTGCCACACGATCATGCACAGCACCAGGCGTGCCTTTTCGCCGCCGCTCATGGTGCCGACCGCCTGGTGCACCATGTCGCCGCTGAAATTGAAGGTGCCGAGGAAGGTACGCAGCGCCTGCTCGGTGCCGCTCTGGCCAGGGCCGCGCAGGTGAGCCGGCGTGTCCTTGGCGAGGCGGGTCATGTGCAGCAGCGGCGACGCGGCCGGATCGAGCACGTCGAGTTCCTGCTGCGCGAAGTAGCCGATGTTCAGGCCCTTGCCTTCGCTGATCTCGCCGGCGATCGGCGCGAGCGCGTGCGCCACCGTCTTCACCAGCGTCGACTTGCCCTGGCCGTTGGCGCCGAGGATGCCGATGCGCTGACCGGCGAGCACCGAGCGGTTGATGTTGCGCACGATCACCGTCGGCGGCGTCCCGGCCGGCGCGTCGTCCGGCGCAGGGTAGCCGAAGCTCGCGTCGAGCATCGACAGCATCGGGTTGGGGACGTTGAGCGGCTCCTTGAACTCGAAGCTGAACTCGGCGTCGGCCAGCACCGGCGCGATCTTTTCCATGCGTTCGAGCGCCTTGACCCGGCTCTGCGCCTGCTTGGCCTTGCTGGCCTTGGCCTTGAAGCGGTCGATGAACTTCTGCAGGTGGGCGATCTTGTCCGCCTGCTTGGCCATCGCGGCCTGCTGCAGCACCAGCTGCTCGGCGCGCATGTCTTCGAACTTGCTGTAGTTGCCGCCATAGCGCACGAGCTTGGCGTTATCGACGTGCACCGTCACCTGCGTCACCGCGTCGAGGAACTCGCGGTCGTGGCTGATCACCACCATGGTCCCCTGGTAGCGCTTGAGCCAGGCTTCCAGCCACACCAGCGCATCGAGGTCGAGGTGGTTGGTCGGTTCGTCGAGCAGCAGCAGATCGGACGGGCACATCAGTGCGCGCGCCAGCTGCAGGCGCATGCGCCAGCCACCGGAGAAGCTGTTCACCGGCTCGTCGAGCTGTGCGACCGAGAAGCCCAGGCCGAGGATCAGCGCCTGCGCGCGGGCCGCGGCGTCGTGCGCGCCAGCGTCGTGCAGATCCATGTAGGCGTGCGCCATGCGCATGCCGTCGTCGCTCGCTTCTGCAGCGGCGACTTCGGCCTGTGCAGCCAGCAACACGGTGTCGCCCTCGATCACGAAGTCAGTTGCGCTCTGCTCGGTCTCGGGCATGTCCTGTGCCACCTGCGCCATCTTCCACGCGGCGGGGATCGAGAACTCGCCGCTGTCTTCATGCAGCGTGCCGTTGAGCAGGCCGAAGAAGGAGGATTTGCCGGCACCATTGCGGCCGACAAGGCCGATCTTCTCGCCGGGGGTGAAGGTGACGGATGCGCGGTCGAGCACGACCTTTACGCCGCGACGCAGCGTGACATTACGGACGGAAATCATGGGGCGCTACTTCAAAGAGGACCGGCATGATAGCCGCCCGCGCACGACCGGCCGTGGTTTTTCGCGCACGGCGTATCCGGAGGCTCACGTGCCAGAAGGGGCCACCATGTCGCAGCGCAAGGCGGGCTGCGGCCTCGCGCCCGCTCAGGCGGACTGCGGCGGCGGGAAGTGCGTGTGCCAGTGGCGGGCGATATCGACGCGGCGGCACACCCAGACCCGGTCGTGCGCCTCGATGTGGTCGAGGAAGCGCTGCAGCGCACGCATGCGCCCGGGGCGACCGAGCAGGCGGCAGTGCATGCCGACCGACAGCATCTTCGGTGCCTCTGCGCCTTCGGCATAGAGCACGTCGAAGGCGTCGCGCAGGTAGGTGAAGAAGTCCTCGCCCTGGCTGAAGCCCTGAGGCAGCGAAAAGCGCATGTCGTTGGTGTCGAGCGTGTAGGGCACGATGAGCTGCGGGGCAGTCGTGCCGTCACTCCTGGTCACTGGCGTCCAGAATGGCAGGTCGTCGCCGTAGTAGTCGCTGTCGTAGAGGAAGCCGCCGTAGTCGGCGACGAGTCGCCGGGTGTTGGGGCTGTCGCGGCCGGTGTACCAGCCCAGCGCGCGCTCGCCGGTGAGGCGCTCAATGATCTCCATGCCGATGCGCATGTGTTCGCGTTCGGTGGCCTCGTCCAGCGCTTGGTAGTGAATCCAGCGCCAGCCGTGGCAGGCGATCTCGTGGCCCAGTGCCTTGAAGGCGGCGGTGAGCTCGGGGTGGCGTTCGAGCGCCATCGACACGCCAAACACGGTGAGCGGCAGACCGCGGCGCTCGAACTCGCGCAGGATGCGCCACACGCCCACGCGCGAGCCGTATTCGTAAACCGACTCCATCGACAGGTGGCGGTCCGGGTAGCTTGCAGGATTGAAGAGTTCCGAGAGGAACTGCTCGCTGCCGGCATCGCCATGCAGCACGCAGTTCTCGCCACCTTCTTCGTAGTTGAGCACGAACTGCACCGCGATCTTCGCGTTGCCGGGCCAGTGCGCATGCGGTGGCGTGCGGCCGTAGCCGATCAGGTCGCGCGGATACGAAGCGTGGGTCATTGTCGCATTTGCCTCAGTGCGTACCGCCGAGATACCAGGCGGCGATCAACGCGCGTTCGTCTGCGGTGATGCCGGTGATATTGCCCAGCGGCATGTCCTTGGTCTGGGTGGCGCGGGCGAAAATGCGCTGCGAATGCTGGCGGATGCGCGCCTCGGTATCGAGCATCACGCCGCCGGGCGCGGAGGGCATCATCGTCGCCTTTTCGGCATGGCAGGCGGTGCAGCGGGCCTGGATCACCGGCATCACTTGCGCCAGCGTGGGAACGGGCTTCGAGGTGTCCACTCTCGTCGGGGTCGGCGCAGTCCACCACAGCACTGCGAGCAGGATCGCGCCACCGGCGGCCGGGTATTCCCAACGCCATTCGCCCTTGTGCTTAAGGTTGAAGAAGTGGCGGATCAGCGCTGCGCCGAGCATGATCAACACCAGCACCAGCCAGCCTTGCGGATGGCTGTAGGTGAAGGCGTAGTGGTTGCTGATCATCGCGAACAGCACCGGCAGTGTCAGGTAGTTGTTGTGCACGCTACGCTGCTTGGCCTTCTTCCCCAGCGTGGGGTCGGGTGCTTCGCCACGCTTCATCGCCGCCACGAGCTTGCGCTGGTTCGGGATGATGATGAAGAACACGTTGCCACTCATCGTGGTGGCGATCATCGCGCCGACATGGATATACGCGGCACGACCTGCGAGCAGGTGCGTCAGCGCCCAGGCCACTGCGGCGACGAAGAGCGTGTAGATCACCGCGAAAACGAGCTGACTGCGTTCGATCAGCAGGCGCGAGAGCAGGTCGTAGACGATCCAGCCCCCGGCCAACGTGCCAAGCCCGATCAGTACGGACTGCGCTGCACTGATCTGCGCGACCGCCGGGTCGACCATCCAGGTTGCTGCCTGAAAGTAGTACAGCACCGAGATGAGCAGGAAGCCAGTGATCCAGGTGGAGTAGGACGGCCAGAAAAAGAAGTGCAGTTCCTTCGGCAACGCCTTGGGCGCGACCAGGTACTTCTGCGGGTTGTAGAAGCCCCCCGCGTGCATCGCCCACAGCTCGCCGCCGACGCCGGCCTCCTTGAGCTTCGGGTCGGTCGGCGGCTTGATGGAGTTGTCGAGCCAGACGAAGTAGAACGAGGAACCGATCCAGGCGATGCCGACGATCAGGTGCAGCCAGCGCAGCAACATGCTGGCGACTTCGATGAGGTAGGCGTGATCCATGCTCAGCTGCCCCGGTAGGTGCTGTAGGCCCAGGGCGAGACCAGTAGCGGCACATGGTAGTGGGCTGCGGTGTCGGCCACGCCGAAGGCGATGCTGATTTCGTCGAGGAAGGGCGGCTCCGACAGTTGCACCCCGGCGGCGCGGAAGTAGGCGGCGACTTCAAAACGCAGCACATAGCGCCCGGTCTTCAGCGCCGCACCTTCGAGCAGCGGTTTGTCGCAACGACCGTCGGCGTTGGTGACGCCCTGCGCGAGCGGCACAGCGCTATCGGCCGTGGTCAGCGTGTAGGGGATGCCGGCGGCCGGCCGGCCGTGGGCGGTGTCGAGCACATGGGTGGTGAGTCGTCCCATCTTCATTCCGATCCGGGGGGAGGCTGGCGGGAGGCCGGCGCATGACCGGATTGTAGGAAGGGCTTGGTCTGCATCGGTGGATACCCCGTATCCGCCACCGCGCATGAGGGCGCCGCCGGAGCCGCCACGCAAGCCTTGTGGGACATGGATTTGCGATGGCACATCCGGAAACGGCGAAGTTGGCTATTCGGAATCGCCGCTTGCGTGCCCCGGGGGGTGGTCCCTAGGCTGGAAGCATCCAACGGGCATCGAGCGGTCTTGCCACTGCCCGCCGAACCCGACAAACACTTGCGATCAAGCACTTTCATGCCGATTACGCCGATCTCCGCCGCTGCCCTGTCTGGCCTCACAAGGGACGCGTTCGTTGCCGCCCTCGACGGCATCTTCGAGCACTCCCCCTGGGTGGCCGAGACGGCCTGGTCGGCCGGCCCGTTTGCCGACCGGGCCGCGCTGCTGGCGGCGTTGGTGGAGGCGATGCGTGCGGCGCCGCGCGATCTGCAATTGGCGTTGATCCGAGCACACCCGGAGCTTGCCGGCCGTGCGGCCGTCCGAGGCGAACTGACCGTGGAATCACGCGGCGAGCAGTCGGGAGCAGGCCTCGATGCCTGCAGTCCGGAAGAGTTTGCGCAGCTCCAGCAACTCAACGCCGCCTACGTCGCCCGCTTCGGTTTTCCCTTCATCCTCGCGGTGCGCGGCTATGATCGCCGCGGCATCATCAGCCGCTTCGCCGAGCGCCTGGCACATACGCCGGAGGCCGAGTTCGACGAAGCGCTGACGCAGATCGCGCGGATCGCAGCGCTGCGACTCGCTGATCGCGTCGCCTGATCCGCATTTTGCCCGCACAACGCGGGCGCGGCACTCGCGCACCCGGCGCGCCTTACGCCGCAGCGTTGAGCACGCGCTCCTGCGGTTTGCGCGCCACGCTGACGATCTGCTCGCGGAACCAGCGACATTCATCCGCAAGGTGTGTGCGGTCGTGCCACAGCAGATAGAAGGCCATCTTCGGAAAATCGATTGGCACCTCGGTCACGGCGAGCGGCATCAGCTTCGCGAAGTGCTCGGCGAAGACGCGCGGGCCGGTGAAGATCATGTCGGTCTGCAGCAGCAGGTAGGGCACCAGGCCGAAGTAGGGCACATAGGCCACCACATTGCGCTTGATCCGCTCGCGGGCCAAGTGCATGTCGATGACGCCACGGCGGCCGACCGAATAGGGCGTCGGCGCCAGATGTTCGGCTTCGAGATAGCGCTCGGTGGTGAGCGGTCGCTGGGCGAAGGGGTGATCCTTGCGCATCACGCACACCAGATCGTCCTCGAACAAGGGCGTCATGCGCAGCAACTCGGGCGGTTGCGGCCAGTTGCCGATCACGACATCCAGTTCACCGGATTCGAGCGCCTGCGTGAAGTCGCTGTCGGGGCCAAGCGAATGGAACACCACCTGCGAGTGCGGCGCCATCTTGCGCAACCGCGCGACGATCTCTCCCAGCACCACCGCATTGAGGTAGTCCGGCGTGGCAATGTTGAAGACGCGGCGTGACTTTGCCGGGTCGAAGCGCACCTGGCGCACTGCGATCGCTTCGATCTGCGCCAGCGCCAGCTTGACGGGCTCAAGCAGTGCGGCGCCGCGTTCGGTCGGAGTCATGCCGTTGCGTGAGCGCACCAGCAGTTGGTCGCCGGTGATATCGCGCAGCCGTCGCAACGCGGTGCTGACGGCAGGTTGCGACTGGTTCAGGCGCAGCGCCGCCTTGGTGACGCTGCATTCGGCCAGCACTGCGTGGAGCACGCGCAGCAGGTGGACGTCCATCGTGTCCCAGGAGTTGTTGGCCATGTTCTTTCCGTTTGTACGTTGCAACGCAGCAAGCTATGCAAGTCTCGTTCCACGGACGTGGCGGCTATCTCCCATGCATCGATGAGGCAAACGTCTGGCCTCACGGCACCGAGGTGGTGCCTTCGGCGGTGTCCCTTCGCTGGCGTATGGTGCATGGATGCGCAGCTTGGCGAGGACTGGCGCGCTTGCGCCGACGGAAGCGGGCCCACGTATGCGCAACCAGAGTGTTGGCACGCGACGCTATCGCGAAGCACGCAATCGCGCGCCAAGCGCGGTGGCCCGGAACCTGCGTTATTCTTATCTTGTACACAAAATTGCACGCAAGGTGAGTGATGCCGATTCCTTCGGATCAGATCAATATTCCTGCCATCCGGAATGAGCTGACGGCGATTGCCGAACGCTATGAGGTGGCCCTGGTGGGTAACGATCGCCTTGCGTTGGATCGTTTCTTCATGCCGGGGGAAAACACACTGCGCTTCGGTTTGGCAGACGAGCAGTACGGCTACGACGCTGTGGTCGCCTTCCGCGCCAGCTTGCCACTGCAGAGCCCGCCAAGGCGGATCGTGCGTTGCGAGGTCAGCACGTACGGCACGGATCTCGGTACCGTGAACCTGGTGTTTCGCTATACCGATCGGGAAGGCGGTGGGCGACAGAGCCAGACCTGGGTGAGATCGGATCTCCCGGAGCATGGTGGCTGGCGCATCGTTGCTGCGCATGTAAGCCTGAAGAACGAGTCGCAAGCATGACAGCGCGTCATACCTCGCAGCCCAAGCTGCCGTCGAAAGGGGGGCGCCGCAGCGTTGCCAGCGCGCGTGCTGCGGAACAGCCGGCGACCCGAGCCCAGGCGGTTTATGCCGCGATCAAGGACGACATTGCTGAGTTTCGGCTGCTTCCCGGCGACCGCTTTACCGAGACGGAGCTTGCCGAGCGGCTAGGCGTGTCACGCACACCGGTGCGCGAAGCACTGTACCAGTTGCAGCGCGAGGGTTTCCTCAGCGTTCAGTTCCGCAATGGCTGGAGCGTGAACCCCTACGATTTCGATCGCTTCGAGAACCTCTACGACCTGCGTCAGTTGATCGAACTGGAATCGGTGCGCCGCTTGTGCGATCGCAAGGAATCCCTCTCCGCTTTGACCCGTCTGGAAGCTTATTGGCTGCTTGATGAGTCGGAGCGCGACAACGACGGGCGCAGCGTGGCGCTGCAGGACGAAGCCTTCCACATGGCGCTGGTCGAGGCCGCTGGCAATCCCGAGATGGCGCGGGTGCATGCCGACGTGACCGAGCGCATCCGGATCGTGCGGCGCCTCGATTTCACGCAGCGCGAGCGCATCGAGACCACCTACGCGGAACACGCCGCGATCCTGCGCGCCATCCGGCGGCGCAGCAGCGAGCGGGCGACCTCATTACTTGCGGCTCACATCGAGGCGAGCCGCGCAGAGGTGCGCAAGATCACGCTGCATAAGCTCTACGAAGCGCGCCGAACAGGGCGCGGTTAAGCAGGTCGTAGCGACGTGGCTGCTCCGGTAGGCGCAGCTCAAGCGCGACGCTGCCGCCACCAAGTCCGTTCTTCGCGTTGGCGGAGTCGCTTTGTGTGCGAAACGTGGCGAGGCGGCCGTCTCGCTGCCTCCTTTTGCGGTCCTTAAGAACGGGCTGTCGCACCGGACAGCTTCGTCGTCGTCACGCCTCGTTCTCCAGCGCGATGGAGCACGCCAACGGTGCGCGCCGCACCAAGGCGGCTCGTAAATCGGGGGGTTCCCGCGTGCTCCCGATTGCGCCGCCGGCGCATCCCGTACGACCCATGTTGCCCGCTCAGCCTTCTGCGTACTGCCCGCGCGCCCTCCAGCCTTGGCAGGCACATCGCGGCGGGTTCGATGACAAGACTGGCACGCGCTTTGCGTATCTTGCATACAAGACGGCGTACAAGAAATGCGCTGTCAGTGATACGCCCTCCGGCCAATGACATCGATCAGGGAGAAACGCCATGCAGGATCGTTCCAGCTTTTCGCGTCGCAATTTCATCAAGGCCGCGGCGGCGGCGCCTGCGCTGGGGCTGCTGCCCGCGTCGGTGCGCGACGCGCTGGCGGCGGGCGGCATCACGGTCGGGTTCATTTATGTCGGTGCGCGTGACGACTTCGGATACAACCAGGCCCACGCGCAGGCTGCTGCGGCATTGAAGAAGCTGCCCGGCGTGAAGGTCATCGAAGAAGAGAAAGTGCCGGAAACCGTTGCTGTGCAAAAGTCGATGGAAGCGATGATCGTGCAGGACAAGGCCGCCGTGGTGTTCGCCACCTCGTTCGGCTACTTCGATCCGCACGTGCTGAAAGTGGCGCAGAAGTACCCCAACGCGCACATCGCGCACTGTGGCGGCCTGTGGTCGGAAGGCAAGCACCCGAAGAACGTCGCGAGCTACTTCGGCTACATCGACGAATGTGAATACCTGAGCGGCATCGTCGCCGGACTCACCAGCAAGACGGGCAAGTTCGGCTTTGTGGCGGCCAAGCCGATTCCGCAGGTGCTGCGCAACATCAACGCCTTCACCCTGGGTGCGCGTTCGGTGAACCCGAATGCGACGACCCGCGTGATCTTCACCGGTGATTGGGCGATGCCGGTGAAGGAGGCGGAAGCGGCCAACAGCCTGCTGGACCAGGGCTGCGACGTGCTGACCTGCCATGTGGATGGCCCCAAGGTCGTGGTCGAAACCGCGGAGCGCCGTGGCGCCTTCAGCTGTGGCTACCACGCCAGCCAGGCCAAACTGGCCCCGAAGGGCTACCTCACCGGCGCGGAATGGGACTGGGTGACCCCCAATACGACCTTCGTGAAGGCGCTGCAGGAGGGCAAACCCTTCCCGAACTTCGTGCGCGGCGGTCTGAAAGAGGGCTTCGTGAAGATGTCGCCCTACGGGGCTGCGGTGGGCGACAAGGCACGAAAGGCCGCCGACGAGGTGAAGGCGAAGATGCTCAAGGGCGAATTCGTGATCTTCAAGGGCCCGCTGAAAGACAACACCGGCAAGGAAGTGATCGCCGCAGGCAAGAGCTTCGCGCAGCAGGCGATCGAGCTTGAAGGCATGAACTACCTCGTCGAAGGCGTGATCGGTTCGGTCTGAGGCCACGCAGATGAGTGCCGCGCCTGCCCGCCCACGTCCGTTGATCGATGCGCTGCTGCCGCTTGCAGCGCTGGCGATCGCGTTGATGTTGTTTTCGCTGTTTGTGGCGCTGGAAGGGCAGGCGCCGTTGGAGGTGCTCGAAACCATTTTCGCCGGTGCGTTTGGCGATGCATTCGGCTGGCAGAACACCCTGCTGCGCGCGGCACCGCTGATTCTCACCGGCCTTGCGGTTGCGCTGCCAGCGCGCGCAGGCCTGGTGATCATCGGCGGCGAAGGAGCGCTGGCCTTTGGCGCGCTGGGCGCCGCGGCGGTGGCCGTGCCACTCGCGGGCAGCCCGAACCTGCTGCTGTGGCTGGCCATGGCCTTGGCCGGCATGCTTGCCGGTGGGGTGCTGATTGGCTTTGCGGGTGCGCTGCGTCAGTGGCGCGGCGTCAATGAGACGATCTCCAGCCTGCTGCTCTCGTACATCGCAGTGGCCTTGATGAATCATTTTGTCGAGGGGCCGCTGCGCGATCCGGCGAGTCTCAACAAGCCCTCGACCTATCCCTTGGCGCCGGAAGCGATGCTGGGCGCACTGCCGGGGCTCGATGTCCATGTGGGGCTCGCGGTCGGTGTCGTGTGTGCACTGCTGGCCTGGGTCTTCCTGCGCTTCACCGTGTGGGGATTTGCCGTGCGCGTGGTGGGCGGCAACCCGCGCGCCGCGGCGATGGCGGGGCTCGCTGTCACACCGTGGGTGATCGGGCTGTGCGCTGCTGGCGGCGCCATGGCCGGGCTTGCCGGCATGATCGAAGTCGCGGCGGTGCATGGCGCATGCAACGCGTCGGTGCTGGTCGGCTACGGCCATGCGGGCATCCTGATCGCCTTCATTGCACGGCAGAACCCGCTGGCCGTGGTCCCCGCCGCCATCCTCATCGGCGGCATTGGCGCCGCCGGCAGCTTGCTACAGCGCCGGCTGGACATGCCGGACGCCACCGTGCTGGTGCTGCAGGGCATCTTGTTCGTCGTGCTGATCGCGATCGAAACCCTGCGCGGCCATGCGTGGCGGCTGCCGCAGCTGGCAACGCCGCGGCGTTCGCCCACGCCAGCGCTGGCAGCCAAGACTGACGTCAGCGTCTGAGGAGGCCCCGATGCACGTCGATGCGATCACTGCGGTGCTGTTGGCCATGCTGGGCGGCGCGATCCGCGTCAGCACACCCTTCCTGTTCGTGAGCCTGGGCGAAACGATCACCGAGAAGGCGGGGCGCATCAACCTTGGCCTCGAAGGCACGCTGGTGATGGGGGCGATGAGTGCGTACGCCGCCTCGCTGCATAGCAGCCAGCCGTGGCTCGGGGTGCTCGCCGCGGCCGGTGCCGGCGCCGTGTTCGGCCTGTTGCACGGGCTGCTCGCGAGCTTGCGGCGGGTTAACGACATCGCGCTCGGCATCGCCCTGATGCTTCTCGGCACCGGCTTGGCCTTCTACTGGGGCAAGGCCTACATACAGCCTCAGGCGCCCACGCTCACCGCGTTTCACTTCGGAGCGTGGAGCGATTCGCCCGCGCTGCGTTCGGCGCTCGACATCAACCCGCTCTTCGTCGCGGGTCTGGTGCTGGCGTTTGCCCTGCACTGGGCGTTCGCGAATACCCGACTCGGCCTGACGCTGCGCCTGGTTGGCGATAGCGAGGCCGCCGCACGCGCGGCCGGCGCCGCGGTCATCCCGATCCGCATCGCGGCCACAGTATTTGGTGGTGCCCTGGCCGGGGTGGGCGGCGCCTTCCTGTCGCTGTTCTATCCGGGCAGCTGGAACGAAGGGCTCTCGAACGGGCAGGGGATCATGGCCGTTGCGCTGGTGATCTTCGCGCGCTGGCAGCCGCGCCGCTGTGTGCTGGCTGCGCTGATGTTCGGCGCCGCCGGGGCGATCGGGCCGGCCTTGCAGTCGGTCGGCATCTCGTCCGGCTACTACCTCTTCAATGCTGCGCCCTACGCGCTGACCCTGCTGCTGATGACGCTGACCTGTTCGCGCGATACCAGCCTCAAGGGCGCGCCGGGCGAGCTATCCCTGAATCGCTGATGACCGAGGCACGACCATGAGCCTGACCCTGGAATCAAAGCCCTATCCCTGGCCGTTCGATGGTGCGCTGACGCCCGCGAACACCGCGCTGGTCATCATCGACATGCAGACCGACTTCTGCGGCAAGGGCGGCTATGTCGACACGATGGGCTACGACATCTCGCTGACCCGCGCGCCGATCGAACCGATCGGCAAGCTGCTGTCGAAGTTCCGTGCGGCCGGTGCGCACGTGATCCACACCCGCGAGGGCCATCGCCCCGATCTGTCGGATCTGCCGGCGAACAAGCGCTGGCGCTCGCAGCGCATCGGTGCGGGGATTGGCGACGCCGGGCCTTGTGGCCGCATCCTGGTACGCGGCGAGCCGGGCTGGGACATCATTCCCGAGCTCTACCCGCTGCCGGGCGAAGTGATCATCGACAAACCCGGCAAGGGTTCCTTCTGCGCGACCGATCTGGAGCTGGTGCTGCACACCCGCGGCATCCGCAACATCGTGCTCACCGGCATCACCACCGATGTGTGTGTGCACACCACGATGCGCGAAGCGAACGACCGCGGCTTCGAATGCCTGCTGGTCACCGATGGTTGCGGCGCGACCGACTACAACAATCACCTTGCCGCGATCAACATGGTGCTGATGCAAGGTGGTGTGTTCGGCGCGGTGGCGGATTCGGCCTCGGTGCTCGCTGCGCTGGCCGCATGGCCGGACGCCTGAGGCGCGCGCCATGTTCGAGTCGGCAATCGTTGTTCCGGGGGTTGAAGCCCCGCAAGGCGAGGCGGCAGAAGTCGAGGTGCTGAACCTCACCAAACGCTTCGGCGACTTCGTCGCGCTCGATGATGTGTCGATCCATGTCGCCGCCGGCAGCTTCCACGCGCTGCTGGGCGAGAACGGCGCCGGCAAGAGCACCTTGGTCAAATGCTTGATCGGTTACCAGCCGGCGGATAGCGGCAGCGTCAGTGTCGACCGCCGCGAGCGAAGCATCGGCAACCCGCGCGAAGCGGCCGCGCTGGGCATCGGCATGGTGTTCCAGCACTTCACGCTGGCACCGAATCTCTCTGTGGCCGAAAACCTGTTGCTTGCCCAGCCGCGCCTGCCCGCACTGCTGGACTGGAAGCGCGAGCGCGCCGCGCTTGAAGCCATGCTCGCCGAGATGCCCTTCCGCGTGCCGCTCGACGCGCTCGCCGGCGAGCTGGCGGCGGGCGAGAAGCAGAAGGTCGAGATCATCAAGCAGCTCTACCTCAAGCGCCGCTTCATCATCCTCGACGAACCGACGTCCGTGCTCACACCGGGGGAGGCCGACGAGCTGCTGGGCTATCTGCAGACACGCACGCAGGCCGGCAAGCTGACGGTACTGATGATCACCCACAAGTTCCGCGAGGTGATGCGTTTTGCCGATGCGGTGACGGTGCTGCGGCGTGGCAAGCATGTGGCCGGGGCAAAAGTATCGGAAACCGACCCCCATCGCCTGGCCGTCGCAATGATGGGCGCCGACGAAGCGTCGCCCGAAGCCGAGCCGTCGCCCGCGACCAGCAGCCACACGACCGGTGACGAAGTGTTGCGGGTCAGCGCGCTCACGGTGATTGGTGATCGCGGCGTGCCGGCGGTGGACAAGGCGAGCTTCAGCGTGCGGGCAGGCGAGATCGTCGGTGTTGCAGGCGTGTCCGGCAACGGCCAGCGCGAGCTGGTGGAAGCCTTGCTCGGGCAACGCCGGCACCTCAGCGGCAGCGTCACGATCGACGGCAAACCCTACCGCCAGCGGCGCCACGAGATGCAGGCGCTGGGCGTGCGCAGCCTGCCGGAAGAACCGCTGCGCAATGCCTGTGTGGGCGAGATGAGCGTGGCCGACAACATGGCGCTGCGCAGTTTCGACAAAGCGCCGCTCGCACGCGGCCCCTGGCTGCGGCCCAAGGCGCTCGCCGAGCAGGCGCGCAGCATGATCGAACACTTCGGCGTGCGCACGCCGGGGCCGGGCGCGCCGATCGCCTCGCTCTCCGGCGGCAATGTGCAGCGCGCCGTGCTGGCCCGCGAGCTGAGCGCCGGCGCCCAAGGCCCGGTGCGGGTATTGATCGTGGCGAATCCGGTGTTCGGGCTCGACTTCCGCGCAGTGGCGGCGATCCATGCCCGGCTGCGCGCGGCGCGCGATGCCGGTTGCGCGGTGCTGCTGGTGAGCGAGGACCTGGACGAACTGCTGGAGCTTTCGGATCGCCTGCTGGTGATGCACGCAGGGCAGATCGGGTACGAGTGCCCGCGCGCCGGCGCCGATGTCGCGACACTGGGGCGCTACATGGCCGGCGAGGCGCACGCTTAGGGAAGGTCTGAACAAGTGAGCGAGACGGATGCAGCGCAAGGCGCGGCGCGCGCAGCGACCAAGACATATCTGTTGGATAGGCGCAGGAGTGAGCGCGCCGTAACGCAGCGATGCGCCGTCGCAGCCACTTATTCAGATCTTCCTTAGGAGGGGCTATGGAACTGGGTATCGACGCACAACCCGCGCCGTTCAGCTTCGAGACCACGCGCAGCGCGCTGATCATGATCGACATGCAGCGCGACTTCCTGCTGCCGGGTGGTTTTGGCGAGGCTCTGGGCAACGATGTGTCTCAGCTTGCGGGGTGCATTGCCCCTGCGCGGCAATTGCTTGATTGGGCGCGCAGTGTGCGCATGAGCATCGTGCACACCAAGGAGGCTCATGCGCCGGACCTGTCTGACTGTCCGCCCGCCAAGCTGCAGCGCGGCGCGCCTGGCAAGCGCATCGGCGATGCCGGGCCGATGGGCCGCATCCTGATCGATGGCGAAACCGGTAGCGACTTCGTGCCCGAACTGGCGCCCCTGGCGGGCGAGCGTGTGTTGCGCAAGCCGGGCAAGGGTGCGTTCTATGCGACGGATCTGGGTGAATGGCTCGCGCGCCGCAACGTCGATACCCTGATCTTTGCCGGCGTCACCACCGAGGTCTGCGTGCAGACGACGATGCGTGAAGCGAACGACCGCGGCTACAACTGCCTGCTGGTCGAAGAAGCCACCGCCAGCTACTTCCCGCACTTCAAGCAGACGACGCTCGATATGGTGCGAGCGCAAGGCGGCATCGTGGGCTGGACTGCGAGTCTCGCGGCGCTGACCGGCGCCGGCGAAACGCTGCTCGCAAAGGGGCGCGCATGAGCAAACCCGACGCGGCGCTGCACGCGCAGAGCCTGGATATCGCCAGTCTCCAGACGGCGTATCGCGAAGGCAGGCTGACACCGCTCGATGTGGTGGACGAGGTGCTTCGGCGCACCGCAGAAGATCCGAACTGTGTGTGGATCACGCGCCTGTCGGATGAGGCCGTCCGCCGCTACGCGCAGGCGCTCGCCGGGCGCGACCCCGCGTCGCTGCCGCTCTACGGCATCCCGTTTGCGATCAAGGACAACATCGATCTGGCCGGTGTGCCGACGACCGCCGCCTGCCGCGAGTTTGCCTACACGCCACAGGCCAGCGCATTCGTCGTGCAGCGTCTGATCGATGCGGGTGCGATCCCGATCGGCAAGACCAACCTCGACCAGTTCGCCACCGGGCTTAACGGCACCCGATCGCCCTGGGGCGCGTGCCGCAACGCCTTCAATCCTGAATACATCTCAGGCGGGTCGAGTTCGGGGTCTGCGGTGGCGGTGGCGAAGGGCTATGTCAGCTTCGCGCTGGGCACCGACACCGCGGGCTCCGGCCGGGTGCCTGCGGCTTTCAATAATCTGATCGGGCACAAACCGACCCTGGGTTGGCTATCCACAACCGGCGTTGTGCCGGCCTGCCGCTCGCTCGATACCGTATCGGTCTTCGCGCTTACGGCCGACGATGCCGAGTTGGTGACGAGCGTGGCCGCGGCCTTTGATGCCGACGATTGTTTTGCCCGCAAGCAGGAAGGGCATGGCTTCGACTTTGGGCGCGTTACATCATTCCGCGTTGGCGTGCCGAAGGCCTCGCAGCTGGCCTTCTTTGGCAATGCCGAGGCCGAACGCCTGTTCGCTGAAGCGATTGAGCGGATTGCCGCGCTCGGCGGCGAGATCGTCGAAGTCGACCTGCAGCCCTTTCTCGATACTGCGAAGATGCTGTACGAGGGCCCTTGGGTCGCCGAACGCTATGCGGCGATCCGCGGTTTCTTCGATGCGCAGCCGGATGCCTTGTTGCCGGTGATCCGCGAGATCATCGGCGGCGCGGAACGCTGGTCGGCCGCTGATGCATACGACTACGGCTACAGGCTGAAGGCCGCCAAGCGGCAGTGCGATGCCGTGTGGCAGGACGTAGATACGATCCTCACGCCTTCTGCCGGCACGATCTACACGATCGCCGAGATGCTGTCCGATCCGATCCGGCTCAACGCGAATCTCGGCACCTATACCAACTTCATGAACCTGCTCGACTACGCGGCGACTGCAGTGCCGGCCGGCTTTCAGACGGATGGGCTGCCATTCGGCGTGACGCTGTTTGCACCAGCGCACCAGGATGGCCCGTTGCTGCGGCTCGCTGGGCGCATGCAGCGCGCGCTCGGCGCGCCGCTTGGCGCAACAGGGCTGCCGCAGCCGGTGGCATCGGCGCCTCTGTCGCTGCCCAGCGGGCAAGTGCGCGTCGCGGTGTGCGGTGCCCACCTCAGTGGTCTGCCCTTGAACGGACAACTCACCAGCCGCGGCGCGCGGTTGATTGCGGCTGTCGAATCTGCCCCGGAATACAAGTTCGTGGCTTTACCCGGCGGGCCGCCGTTCCGACCCGGCATGATCCGCGTAGGAACGGGCGGCGGGGCAGTGCAGATGGAAGTGTGGGAGATGCCGGCACGCGAGTTTGGCAGCTTCGTTGCCGCTATTCCGGCGCCGCTCGGTATTGGCGTCGTGAAACTCGCGGACGGATCGACGGTGCAGGGCTTTACTTGCGAGGCGATCGCGGCCGAGGGGGCCGAAGACATTACCCATTTTGGCGGCTGGCGTGCGTACCTCGCGCAGCGCGCAAAATGAGTTAATCCAAGCGAGCCGGAAGAGCATGGGCGCAATCGACAAGCGAAGATTCAGACGCGTCCGCTTGCAATGAAACGCCGTCGCCGAAATGGGCCGCAACCCGAATTGAAAATTGCGTAGCGACAAATAAATCGGCCCGCATTGTGCGGGCCGATTCGTTATTGCGGCTCTGACAAGATCAGAAGTGAACTTCCGCCTTGATCATCGGGGTGTAGGCGTTCGAGCCGATGACCTGGGTGTGGTCGTTGCCGAACTTGTTCGTCCAGTACTCGTAACCGATACCGGCCTTGAACGTGCCCTTCTTGCCTGCCAGCGCACCCACGTCGGCCATCAGGAACAGGTCAGCCAGCGTTTCCGGCTTGGTATCAGCGCCGAAGCCGTCCTTACCCTTTTCGCCGGTATAGGTGAAGAAACCGTTGAAGCTCAGCGGCACCGGACCTGCACTGAAGGGGATGTCCCACGCGCCTGCGACGCGGTAGGTGCTGTCGAAGTTCACGTCCGTGCCGACGATGCCGTTGTGGTTGGTTTCCTTGTAGTACAGCAGGCTCAGGTCGAACCAGCCGTCCAGTACGCCGAACTTGAGTGTCGGGCCGAAGGTGAACTTGCGGACGCGCGCGGCGAAGTCGGTGTTCTTGGCGCTGGCGTCAAAACCCGTGGTGAGGGCGATGTCGCGAACCGGGCCGAAAGAGAGATCCGAGCCAGTCAATTTGCCCAGGTGCAATTGGTTCGCATAGACGGCATAGACTTCCTGCGCGCCACCCTTGCCGCCTGCTGCCGGGTCGTTTTCGTCCGACAGCAGGAAATCGACGTTGAAGAAGTTCGTGCCGTATTTGTAGCCGCTGACATGGGTCAGCGCGAAGATGTTCTTCTTGATGGCCCCTTCAATCGCCGGTTCGGCGAAGTGCGTGCCATAACGCCAGCTGGCCGAGGTGTCGCTCCAGTCCGCGGCGAAGGCCGGTGTGGCGGCGAGGGCGCTGAATACGGCAAAGGCGCCGATCGAAAGTTTTGCTTTCATGTGAATCTCCCTGTCTGTATTTGGGCTGGCAGTTGAACGATCTGGACAACATGTCTGCGCCACGTCTTTCGACCGGGCAGCGATTGGAGTCGAATCGATGCTAGCAGTGGTAGGTAGAGGGGGGGCTTATACCCCGGATAATCATTCCGTAATATCGCCCGTAATTGCTGGTTTCTGTGTGCAATACGCCAATTCATGATTGACGTATTTGCACAACAAATCAGCCCGGCGCCAGGAGGCAAAGGCCGTTGGGTGAAGGCGGGGTGGATCGTATTTTACCGGAGGCGGCCAATTGCAGTGCGCAAAGCACCAAACTGGGTTTTGAGAACGTTTCTTTGCACCAGATTGGCGGTGAATTGACGCGCCAATTCAAGATGCCTATCTCGAAAATGGCATTGAAACGCGCAATACTCGGATCGAATTGGGGCTCGGCAGTGGCAATTGCCTAGCGGCAAGCGTTTTTCTTCTTTTAGCTTCTGGAAGGCTTAGTCGCGGCGGAACACCGGTCGTCCCATCGCGTGAGTGGCCACGACGCAGCGCTCGTCACCCAGCGTTTGAAGGGCGAACAGGCGTTCTGCCAGCGTCGAGGCATGTGAGATCCGCCATGCCAGCTCTTCGGTGGCGTGCAGGTCCAGCACAACGAAGTCCGCTTCCTTGCCGGCCACAAAGTTGCCGATGAAGCGATCGAGCCCCAAAGCCCTGGCGCCCCCCAGCGTCGCCAGATACCAGGCCGAGAGCGGCGCAAGCGGCTGCGCGCAGAACTGCGACACCTTGTAGGCCTCGCCCAGCGTGCGGATCAGCGAGAAGGACGTGCCGCCACCGACGTCGGTCGCCAGCCCCACCGCCATGCCCGCTTCGCGTGCGGCGCCGTAGTCGAACATGCCGCTGCCGAGGAACAGGTTCGACGTCGGGCAGAACGCGGCCGCCGTTTGGGTGTCGGCCATCCACTTGCGTTCGGCCTCATCCAGATGCACGCAGTGGCCGTAGATCGTGCGCGGGCCGATCAAGCCGTGGTGCGCATACACATCAAGGTAGCTACGTCGGTCGGGGAAGAGCTCGCGCACCCATTCGATCTCGCGTTTGTTTTCCGCGAGGTGCGATTGCACATGCAGGTCCGGCCACGCGGCGTACAGCGCACCGGCCACGTCCAGCTGCTGTGGCGTCGAGGTGGGCGCGAAGCGCGGGGTCAGCGTGTAGCGCAGGCGGCCGTGGCCGTGCCAGCGCTCGATCAACGCGCGGCTGTCGTGTTCGGCACTCACGGCGGTGTCGCGCAGTGAATCCGGGCAGTTGCGATCCATCATCACCTTGCCGCAGAGCATGCGCAGATCGAAGTGGGACGCGGCCTCGAAGAAGGCGTCGACCGAATGCGGATGCACCGTGGCGAACACCGATGCCGTGGTGGTGCCGTGCGCGAGCATCCTCCGCACCACGAACTCGGCACACTGATGTGCCACCGCCGGATCTGAAAACGCGGTCTCGGCCGGGAAGGTGTACTCGGTGAGCCAGTCGATCAGTTGCCGCCCGAAGGAACCCAGCACCCCTACCTGCGGGTAGTGGATGTGCGTGTCGACCAGCCCCGGGAGGATCAGGTGGCCTCGGTAATCGTGCAACTGGGCGTGCGCGCGGGCTTCCGGTTCCAGCAGCGCTGCTACCCGATCCCAGTCACCGACCGCACTGACGTGGCCGGCTTCGATCAGCAGTCCACCATCCTCGAAGAATTCGCAGGCCGAAGCGTCATCGGTAGGCCCCGGGTCGCGCAAGAAGTGCAGCACCGTTCCGCGAACGAGGTGAAGCTGGCGATTCATGCGTGCCCCGCTGCGAGCGCGATCGCGAAGCGGTTGTGGCGCTCCAGTACCCGTGGCAGGTCGATCGTCGTGAGCTGACCTTCTCGCACCACCACACGGCCGTTGATCACCGACAGGCTCACCTGCGGCGGGGTGCAGAACAGCAGCGCGGCAACCGGGTCGTGCACCGCGCCGCCCGCAAGGCTGACGCCACCAGTCGCGAACGCAACGCAATCTGCGCTCATGCCGGGCGCGATCGCGCCGATGTCGTCGCGGCCCAGCACGCGGGCGCCGCCCAGCGTTGCCAGTTCCAGCGCCTGGCGCGCGCTGAGCGCAGCGGGGCCGTGGCCGACGCGCGCCAGCAGCATCGCCTGCCGCGCTTCGCCTAGCATGTGCGCACCGTCGTTCGATGCCGAACCGTCGACGCCCAGACCGACCGGCACCCCCGCCGCGCGCATCTGCGGAATCGGCGCGATGCCAGAGGCCAGTCGCATGTTCGAGCATGGGCAGTGCGCCACGCCGGTGCCGCTGCGTGCGAAGAGCGCAATGCCCGGCGCGTCCAGTTTCACGCAGTGCGCGTGCCATACATCGTCGCCCGTCCAGCCCAGCGATTGAGCGTATTCGGCCGGCGTCATGCCGAAGACTTCGCGGCTGTACGAGATGTCCTTGTCGTTCTCGGCGAGGTGGGTGTGCAGGCGCACGCCGTAGTGGCGCGCCAGCTCGGCCGATTCGCGCATCAACTCACGCGACACCGAGAAGGGCGAGCAGGGCGCCACCGCCACATGCAGCATCGAATGCCGCCGCGGGTCGTGCCAGGTCTCGATCAGTCGCCGGGTGTCGGTGAGGATCGCGTCCTCGCGCTCCACCACTTCGTCCGGCGGCAAGCCGCCTTTCGACTGGCCCACGCTCATGCTGCCGCGGCACGCGGTGAAGCGCATGCCGATCTCCTGCGCGGCGGCGATCGAATCGTCGAGCCGGCTGCCGTTCGGATAGATGTAGAGGTGGTCGGACGAAGTCGTGCAGCCAGAAAGGATCAGCTCCGCCATCGCCGTCTGCGTCGAAGCATGGATCATCTCCGGCGTGAGCCCGGCCCAGACCGGGTAGAGCGCGCGCAGCCAGTCGAACAGCTCCGCGTCCTGCGCGGCAGGCATTGCGCGGGTCAGGCTCTGGTACATGTGGTGATGGGTGTTTACGAGGCCGGGCATCAGCACATGACCGCGCAGCTCGATCGTTTCGTCCGGCGCCACACCGGCGTGCGCGCAGAGCACGGCGAGTTCATCGGTGGTGCCGACGGTTTCGATCACGCCATCGCGGATCAGCACTGCGCCGTCCGCGATCTCGCGGCGCGCAGCGTCCATCGTCAGCAGCACATCGGCGTGCTGCAGCAAAAGCGTCGTCATGGTTCAGGTCCTGCACGGCAACGCTTCAGGTGGCGTCGCCGGATTGAATTGGGAATCAGCGCCCTGGCACGAAGCTCTTGCCGAGCGAGGCGGGCAGGTTCAGCTGCAGCAGCTTGCGGTCGCGCGAGATCAGCACCAGCACCACAATGGTGGCGATGTAGGGCAGGGCGGAGAGCAACTGCGATGGCACCCGCACGCCCAGCGCTTGCGCATGGAACTGCAGGATCGTGACGCCGCCGAACAGCCAGGCGCCGAGCAGCAGGCGGCCCGGCCTCCAGGTTGCGAATACGACCAGCGCCACGGCGATCCAGCCGCGCCCGGCGCTCATGTTCTGCACCCACATCGGGGTGTAGACGGTCGAGAGGTAGGCCCCCGCGATGCCTGCCATCGCACCGCCGAACAGCACCGCGCCATAGCGGATCGCGAACACTGGAAAGCCCAGCGCATGCGCCGATTCGGGCGATTCGCCAACCGCGCGCAGCATCAGGCCCAGCTTGGTCTTCGCCAGCACCCACCAGACGATGCCGAAGAACACGAAGGACAGGTACACGCCCATGTCCTGAGTGAAGAACACCGGGCCGAGTAGCGGAATGGACGAGAGCAGCGGCAGCGCAACCGGCTTGAGGCCGGGCAGGCTGTGGCTGACGTAGTGCTGGCCGATAAAGGCGGAGAGGCCGATGCCGAAGATCGTCAGTGCGAGCCCCGCAGCGGACTGGTTCGCGGCCAGCGACATCGTGAGCACCGCGAAGCACAGCGCCGCGAAGGTGCCGGCGGCAGCGCCCGCAAGGAAGCCGGCCCCTGCGCCGCCACCGGTTTCCACCGCGGCGGCAAAGCCGGCGACGGCGCCGATCAGCATCATGCCTTCGACGCCGAGGTTGATGACGCCGCTGCGTTCGGCAACCAGTTCGCCGAGCCCGGCGTAGATCAACGGCGTGGCAGCCCCCAAGGTGCCGGCGAGAATCGGGATCAGGTGTTCGATCATGCGATGGCCTTTTTGGCGAGCGCGGCGGCGCGGCGTTTTTCGAGTGGCTTGCGCAGGCGGAAGTCGATGAACACGTCGCAGGCAAGCAGGAAGAACAACAACATGCCCTGGAAGATGCCGGTGATCGCGGCCGGTGTTTGCAGCGCCATCTGCGCGGCTTCACCGCCGAGGTAGATCAGCGCCATCAAGAGGCCAGAGAACACAATGCCAACAGGGTGTAGACGCCCGATCCAGGCAACGATGATCGCGGCGTAGCCATACCCCGGCGAGATGTTCAGGTTCAGTTGCCCGACCGGGCCGGCGACTTCGCCTATGCCGGCCAGCCCGGCGGTGAGGCCGGAGAGCACCAGGCTGAGCCAGACCGTGCGGCTGGCCGGGAAGCCCGCGTAGCGCGCGGCCTGCGGCGCAAGGCCACCGACCGTGACCTGGTAGGACAGGAAGCTCTTCGACACGAACAGCCAGAACAGCAGCACGGCGACCCCGGTGATGAACACCGAGGTGTTCAGGCGCAGCCCCTCGAACAGCATCGAGAACAGCGCGGCGTCGCCGAACATCACCGACTGCGGGAAATTCATGCCGCCCGGATCACGCCACGGGTCGCTCACCAGCCAGGCAAGCACCAGGTTGGCGACGTAGGCCAGCATCAGCGTGGTGAGGGTCTCTTCGGCGTTGAATCGCGTCTTGAGCAGTGCCGGTATCGCGCCCCACAGCGCACCACCGGTTGCGCCAGCGAGCACCATAGCCGGCAGTAGCCAGGCACTTTGCGATTCGGGGAATGCTATTGCGACGCCGCCACCGAAGATCGCGCCCATAATCAGCTGGCCCTCGGCGCCGATGTTGAAGATCCGGGCGCGGAAACCGATTGCGAGCCCTTCGGCGATCAGGATCAGCGGGGCGGCCTTGAGCAGTAGCTCGCTCCAGCCGTTGGCGTCCGCCAGCGGGCCGATGAAGAAGACATGGAACGCCTCTTTCGGGTCTTTGCCGAGTGCGGTGAAGAGCAGCGCACCGACGCCGAGCGTCAGCAGGATCGCGAGCAGTGGCGCAGCGTAGTTCATCCAGCGCGACGGGGTGGCGCGGGGTTCAAGCAGCATGGGCGCTCTCCGGCGTGGGTTGGGCAAAGAGGCCGGACATCGCGAGCCCGATCGCCTCGGCGTTGGTCTGTTCGCGCGGCACCGCGGGCGAGAGGCGCCCGCCGGCCAGCACCGCGATGCGGTCGCAGATCTCGAACAGCTCTTCGAGTTCTTCCGAGATCACCAGCACGCCGACTCCGCTGCGCGAGAGGTCGAGCAGGGTCTGGCGCAGGAAGGCCGAAGCGCCGACATCGACGCCCCAGGTCGGCTGGGCGACGATCATCACCTTGGGTGCTTGCATGATTTCCCGCCCGACGATGAACTTCTGCAGGTTGCCGCCGGAAAGACTGCGCGCCACCGCGCCGGTACCACCGCAGCGCACGTCGAAGCGCTCGATACAGCGTTGGGCAAATTCGCGCGCCGCGGCGAAGCGGCGCAGCCCGTGGCGCACCAGCCCTTGCCGGTGTGCGGTGAGCAGCGCGTTGTCGGCGAGCGACATCGCCGGCACTGCGCCGCGCCCGAGCCGCTCTTCCGGCACGAACGAGAGCCCGCGATCACGCCGCGCGCCGGCATCGCGGTGGCCCACGGCCTCACCGCACAATTGCACCATGTCCCGCGCGACCGGCGTTTCGCCCGACAGCGCGGCGAGCAGTTCGGTCTGCCCGTTGCCGGAGATGCCGGCGATGCCGACCACCTCGCCGCTATGCACGGTGAGCGCAATGTCGGTGAGGCGCGTGCCGAAGGCATCGTCCGGCTCGCGCGACAGTGCACGGACCTCCAGCAGCGGCTTGCGCTCGCCGTCGAATACCGGCGCCACACAGTGCGGCAGTTCGCGGCCGATCATCATGCGTGCGAGGCTGGCCGAGCTTTCCTGGCGCGGGTCGGCTTCGCCGGTGACGCGGCCGCCGCGCATCACGGTGGCGCGTTCGCACAGTTCGCGGATCTCGTCGAGCTTGTGGCTGATGTAGAGGATGCTGACGCCCTCGCTGGCAAGCTGGCGCAGCGTTTCGAACAGCTTGCGCACGGCTTGCGGCGTGAGCACCGAGGTCGGCTCGTCGAGGATCAAGAGCTGCGGGTTCTGCAGCAGGCAGCGCACGATCTCGACCCGCTGCCGCTCTCCGACCGAAAGGCTGTGCACGTGGCGCAACGGATCGAGCGGCAGGCCATAGCGCTGCGACACTTCCTTCACCTTGACCGCAAGGCTCGCGAGATCGAATTCACCGCCGAGTGAGAGCGCGATGTTCTCCACCACGGTCAGCGTTTCGAACAGCGAGAAGTGCTGGAACACCATGCCGATGCCCAGCGCGCGGGCGGCGGCGGGGTCGGGGATATCGACCTGACGTCCGTTCCACATGATCTCGCCCATGTCGGCTTTCACCGCGCCGTAGATCACCTTCATCAGGGTGCTCTTGCCTGCACCGTTTTCGCCCAGCACGGCGTGGATTTCGCCCGGTCGCACGACCAGGCTGACATCGTCATTTGCCAGCACAGAGGGGTAGCGTTTTGAGATGTGCAGCAACTGCAGGCGGGGTTCGCCGTGGAGAGGTACGGGTGGCTCTGGAATCATCGCTGGGTTCCGTTGGCGTTGCAGTGCGCGTCGGCGAATACCGATGCCGCTTGTTGCGAGGCGTGTTGCAGCAGCATTCGCGTCTCGCGCAACTGCAGCAGTTGTGCGGCGACGCCTATGGCTATCGATTGCGGCAGCTTGCTCTGGATACCGTCGATGCCGATCGGGCAGGTCAGTTCATCCATGCGCTCGGGCGCAATGCCCCGTTCAATGAGGCGGTGCTCGAACTTTGCGCGTTTGGTCGCGGAACCGATCAGGCCGAAGTAGGCGAAATCCTTGCGGCGGTAGATCGCCAGACACAGCTCGAAATCCAGCGCGTGGCTGTGCGTCAGCACGATGAAGCAGGTGCCGGGCGGGGCGTCTGCCACTGCCTGTTCCGGTGCGTCGGTGCAATGGGTGCGCACGTTGGCCGGTAGCCCGGCGGGAAATACGTCGTCGCGCGGGTCGATCCAGTCGATCTGCGCGCCGAGTGGTGCGAGTACGCGCACCAGCGCTTCGCCGACATGGCCGGCACCAAAGATGCAGATCGGGAAGGGCGGCTCGCCGATCTGTTGCTGAAACTGCCAGCTGCTGCCATCCGGATCGCGGGCGAACCTGGCATGAGCATGGCCGCTGGGCAGCAGCGACCACGTCGATTGCACGTCGATGCTCGCCACCGTACGCGCAAGGTGCTCGCCACGTGCAAGCGCCGCGGCGCGATGCCGCCACATCAGCGCGCTGTCGGGTTCGATGCGCTCGAAGAGCAGCCACACCGCGCCGCCGCAGCATTGCCCGAGGCTTGCGCCGAGCGAGAATCGCACGGTGCGCAGGCGGGTGCCGTCACGTAACAGGGCGCGCGCAATCGCCGTGGCTTCCCATTCGAGGTGGCCGCCGCCAATGGTGTCGGCTGTTTGCCTGGCGCTCACCACCATCGCCGCACCCGCCTCGCGCGGCGTGGAGCCCTGAGCCATCACCACCGTGATCAGCATCAGTGACCCATCCGCTGCCAGCAGCGGCGCGATCTGGTTGAGCCATTCGTTCATGCCGCGGCCGCTTCGACAGCAAGGCCACCGATGGCGCGCAACAGCGCCTCCGGTGTGGCGGGGGCCGAGAGCTCGACCGGCCCTCCGGTAGCCGCTGCACAGGCATCTCGCAGCGCGAAGAACACCGCGAGGCCGAGCATCAAGGGCGGCTCACCGACAGCCTTGGATTTGTGGATCGCGTCCTCGACGTTTTCGCCCTCGAAAAGCTTCACGTTGAACACCGGCGGGCAGTCGGACACCGCGGGGATCTTGTAGGTGGACGGTGCATGCGTCATCAGCCGTCCGTCCGGTTTCCACCACAGCTCTTCGCTGGTCAGCCAGCCCATGCCCTGGATGAAGCCGCCCTCGATCTGGCCGATATCGATCGCCGGGTTCAGGCTGCGGCCGACGTCGTGCAGGATGTCGACGCGCAACACGCGGCTCTCGCCGGTGAGCGTATCGAGTGCCACCTCGGCACACGCGGCGCCATAGGCGAAGTAGTAGAAGGGGCGACCCATCATGGTGTGCGGGTCGTAGTGGATCTTTGGCGTGCTGTAAAAACCGGCGTCCCAGAGCTGGATGCGCGATCGATAGGCCTGCCCGACCAGTTCGATGAAGGAGATGATCTCGCTACCTGCGATGACGCGTCCGCCGGCAAATACCACATGCTCCGGATTCACCGAATTGCGCGCTGCGATGAAGGCGGCCAGGCGCCCCCGGATCGCACGTGCCGCCGCCTGGGCTGCCTTGCCATTGAGGTCGGTGCCGCTCGACGCAGCCGTCGCCGACGTGTTCGGCACGCGGCTGGTGTCGGTGGACGAGAGGCGCACGTCCTCCACCTGCAGGCCGAATTCGTGCGCCACGATCTGGCGGATCTTGGTGTAGAGGCCCTGGCCCATTTCGGTGCCGCCATGGGTCAGCAGCACGGTGCCGTCCGAATACACCGCCACCTGCGCGCCGGCCTGGTTGTACATCGTGGCGGTGAAAGAGATGCCGAACTTTACCGGCGTCAGCGCCAGACCGCGCTTGATGACCGGGCTGCCGGCATTGAAGCGCGCGACCTCCACCCGACGCGCGGCGTAGTCGCAATCGCGCACCAGTTGCTCGACCAGCGCCGGGGCGATGTTGTCTTCCACCTTCATGCCGTAATGCGAGACATTGCGGGCGCTGCCACGGCTGTCGCCATAGAAATTCACCCGCCGCACTTCGAGTGCATCGCGGCCGATATGACACGCGATGTCGTCGATGATGCTTTCGATCGCGAACATGCCCTGCGGGCCGCCGAAACCGCGGAAGGCCGTGTTCGACACGGTATTCGTCTTGCAGCGCAGGCTGCGGATCGCAACCGCGTCGAGGTAGTAGCAGTTGTCGGCGCAGAAGATTGCGCGGTCGTTGATCGGGCCGGAGAGGTCGGCCGAGAAGCCGCAGCGCGACGCTAGTGTGAGCGCCAGCCCGAGGATGCGACCTTCGGCATCGAAGCCGACGTCCCACTCGATATGGAAGTCATGGCGCTTGCCGGTGACCGTCATGTCGTCGTCACGATCCAGCCGCAGTTTCACAGGGCGCTTGGTGTGCCAGGCTGCCACTGCGGCGGCGCAGCTGATCTGCGACGACTGCGATTCCTTGCCGCCGAAGCCGCCGCCCATGCGACGGCATTCCACGCTCACCTGATGCGCACGCCAGCCCAGTGCATGCGCCACCATGTGCTGCATCTCGGTCGGATGCTGGGTCGACACGTTCAGGTGCATCGAATCGTCGTCGCGCAGCGTGGCGATGGCGATCTGACCTTCGAGGTAGAAGTGTTCCTGTCCGCCGAGGCTTGCCTTGCCCTGCAAGCGATGCTTGGCGGTGGCCAGTGCGCTCACCGCGTCACCGCGGCGCACGTGCACCGGCGGCAACACCCAACTCTCGGCCGCCATAGCCGCTTCGGCCGTCAGCACCGCAGGCAAGGTCTCGAATTCGATGCGGGCGAGGCGCGCGGCGCGGCGCGCGGCGTCGTGGCTGGTGGCGACGACGAGAAAGAGCGGTTGGCCCCAGAACTGCACCAATTCCTCGGCGAGAATCGGGTCGTCGTGCAATACCGGGCCGCAATTGTTCTGGCCAGGAATGTCGGCGGCGGTGAGCACCGCGACCACGCCCTCCGCAGTGCGAACGGCGGACAGGTCCAGCGACGTGATGCGCCCGTGGGCGACCGGGGCGCTGCCGAATGCGGCGTGGAGCGCGCCGGCCGGTAGCGGCAGATCGTCGGTGTAGTGCGCACGGCCGCTGACATGCAGTTTTGCGCTTTCGTGCGGCAGGGATGCGCCGATGACGCCACGCGGGATCATCATGCTGACACCTCCGCGAGGCGGGTGACTGCCGCCTGTGTGGTGCAGGTCTCCAGCCAGAAGCGCCAGACCAGATTGCGCGCCGCGGTGCGTCGATAGCCGGCGCTCGCCCGCATGTCGGTGAGCGGCGTGAAGTCCGCATCCAGCGCTGCCATGGCGTTGCGGGCCGTCTCCGCGGACCATGCCTGGCCGATCAAGGCGGCTTCACAGTGGCGTGCCCGGCTCGACGTCGCCGCCATGCCGCCGAACGCGACCCGCGCCGACGTGACGCGGCCCTCGGTGAGCCACACCGCGATGCCGGCGCATACCGACGAGATGTCCTGATCGGCGCGCTTGCTGAGCTTCCAGGTGCGAAAGTGAGCGGGGGCGGATTCACCCAGTGGCACGCACACCGCGCGCACGAATTCGCCGGGCTGCAGCGCCGTCTTCTGGTAACCGAGGTAGAGATCTTCGAGTGCAATCTCGCGGGTGACGTCACCTTGCTGCAGCACCACCGTCGCGCCGAGCGCGATCAGCCCCGGCATCGAGTCGCCGATCGGCGAACCGTTGGCGATATTGCCACCCAGGGTGCCGGCGTTGCGGATCGGCATCGATGCGAAGCGCTCGGCCAGTTCGCGCCAGGCGGGCAACACGTCGACCAGGGCGGCGAAGGCATCGGTGAGCGTGACTCCGGCGCCGATCAGCAACTGGTCAGCCTCGCGGGTGATGCAGCGCAACTCGGCGACGGCGCCGAGATAGATCAGATCAGGGAGCGCACGCATCTGCTTGGTGACCCACAGACCGATGTCGGTGGAACCGGCGAGCAGGCGCGCCTGCGGCCGGGCGGCATAGGCCGTCGCGAGCGCCGCGAGCGTGCGCGGGGCAGCAAAGTGCGCGTCGTCGCAGGCGTAGTCGAGCGCGGGCAGGGCCGCGATCCGGTCCAGCGCAGCACGCACCGGGGTACGGTCGAGTGCGACGCGCGGCTTCGTGTGCGCCGCAGTCGCGGCATCGATGATCGGGCGGTAGCCGGTGCAGCGACACAGGTTGCCGGAGAGCACGCTGAGCGTCTCGTCGCGCGTCGGCGCCACGGGCCGCGCTTCGTAGTCGGCCCACAGGCTCATCACGAAACCGGGGGTGCAGAAGCCGCATTGAGAGCCATGGCAATCGACCATCGCCTGCTGCACCGGGTGCAGTTCGCTGCCCTGGGCGAGGTCTTCCACCGTGAATAGCGCCTTGCCGTCGAGCGTGGGCAGGAACTGGATGCAGGCGTTGACGGCGCTGAGCCGCAAGCCGCCGGGCGCCGCATCGTCGCGCTCGCCGAGCACCACGGTGCAGGCCCCGCAGTCACCTTCTGCGCAGCCCTCCTTGGTGCCGGTGGCGTGTGCGTCCTCGCGCAGCCATTGCAGCACGCTGCGCGTGGTCGGTGCCCCGCTGATCTGGCGAACTTCGCCGCGGAAGTAGAAATGGATAGGTCGTGCGCTCATTGCTGCTCTCTCTTGCGCAATCACCGTTGCGCTGGGGTGATTCGAAGGTATCAGTTGCGCCGCCAATGCGAAGCGGGGCAGGGCGGATAGGGGTTATCCGGCTGTGCTTATGAAGGTCACCCGCCTGCGCGACGCGAAAGCGACCTGCGCTGGACGAATACCGCTCATAAGCGGTGCGGGATGGGTTGCAGGGGCCTGACTCGATACAGTCGATCCCAGTCCGCAATCCGGCCAACGGGCTGGCGGCGAAATTCCAACAGGAGAGCGTTCAATGTCCCGATTCAAGTGTCTTGTGGCTGGCGTCACGCTGGCCCTGGGTATCAGTAGTGCCGCTCAGGCGGCCGAGCCCTTGCAGGCCGGCTTCGTTTACATCGGCCCGACCGGCGATCATGGCTGGACCTATTCGCACGACGTGGGCCGCAAGGAAGTCGATGCCAAGTTCGGCGACAAGGTGAAGACACAGGGCATCGAGAACGTGCCCGAGACGGCCGACTCGGAACGTGTGTTCCGCGATCTGGCGAGCAAGGGCACCAAGGTGATCTTCGCGACCTCGTTCGGCTACATGAACCAGATGGAGAAGGTGTCGAAGGCCTTCCCGAAGACGGTGTTCATGCACGCAACCGGCTACAAGTCCGGCAAGAATCTTGGCACCTACGATGTGCGTACCTACGAAGGTGCCTACATGCTCGGCGTCGTGGCCGGCAAGATGACGAAGAACGGCAAGCTGGGCGTGGTCGGTTCCTTCCCGATTCCTGAGGTGATCCGCAACATCAACGCTTTCACGATCGGTGCGCGCAGTGTCAACCCGGCCGTGACGACACGCGTGGTGTGGGTGAACACCTGGTTCGATCCGGGCAAGGAGCGTGAGGCCGCGCTGACGCTGATCGCGCAAGGCGCCGATGTGTTGATGCAGAACACCGACTCGCCGGCCATCGTCCAGGCCGCGAAAGAGAAGGGCGTGTACGCCTTCGGCTGGGATTCGGACATGAGCAAGTTCGGCGACAAGGCGCACCTGGCCGCCTCGGTGCTGCACTGGGGCACGATCTACAACGAGACGGTCGAAAAGGTCATGGCCGGCACCTGGAAGCCGACGCCGATCTGGTACGGCGTGAAGCAGGGCGCGGTTAACATCGAAGCCTTTGGCCCGGCCGTTCCGGCGGATGTGAAGAAGCTGGCTGAAGAACGCCGCGACGGCATCAAGGCCGGCACGCTGCACCCCTTCACTGGCCCGCTCAAGGACCAGACCGGCAAGGAGTTCATCGCAGCAGGCAAGTCGCTGCCGGACAGCGAACTGGCAAAGATGAACTTCTACGTCGAAGGCGTCGAAGGCTCGGTGCCGAAATAGGCCGCGCGCTATCTGAAACTGGAAGTGGAGACGCCCGGCGCCGCCGGGCGTTTTCGTTCGCCCGATTGAAGGAGTTGCCATGCGCTATCCCGCCCAGGGACTCGACCCTACCCATGAGCAGATCCTGCGCCACCTGCGACGTTCCAACGCCGTGGCCGAGCGCGCGGTGAGCCTGGGTCACCACCCGTTCGGCGCCATCCTGGTCGGGCCCGATCAGGAAACCGTGCTGCTTGAACAGTGCAACATCGACACGGTGAATCACGCCGAATCGACGCTGGCGCGCGTCGCGGCAACGAACTTCAGCGCCGACTACCTGTGGGGCTGCACGCTGTACACCGCAGTGGAACCGTGCTGCATGTGCGCCGGCACTGCCTACTGGGCGAACATCGGTCGGGTGGTTTTCGGCATGACCGAAGCGCAACTGCTGTCAGCGACCGGTAACCATGCGGAAAACCCGACGCTGAGTATTTCATCCGAGTACGTGTTCGCACACTCGCAGAAACCGGTGAAGTTGATCGGACCGATTCCCGAAATCGCGGCTGAAACCATCGCGATGCAGCGCGCGTTCTGGATTTCCCGCTAGCCCATTGGTCGTCCGGGGATGGCTCGGGCGAGAAGGGCAAACCAGAGCCGACGCGGGCGTGTTGCCCTAACGGCGACCCCTTGACGAAGTACCGTCGATCACACGCCGGATCACCGAATCTGCACGTGGACCGATTCAGATCAGGAACCCGCTCAGCACAAAGACCAACAATCGCGAGTTAGACCATTCGTCACGCCGGGTCCATGCGCCTCGTCGATCTGCCGATCCCAAACTCGCTTCTCCCCTGGCTCGAACGTTTGAGTTGGGTCGAGCTGATGCCGCACGAACACCTGCCGCTGTTGGCGGGGGCTCGGGTGCACTTGCTCTTTCTGGTCGAAGGCGCAGTGCGGGTCCGCATCGGGGAACTTGAATCGTCGGTTGATGGCGCGGTCAGCTTCGGCCCGATCCGCGGTGCAGGGGCGGTGAGCTGTGATGCGCGCGCGTGCGCATGGCTGGTCAAGCTGGCAGGCGGCGTCGCACCGGCCGTCATCGGTTGTTCTGCCGAGGCGCTCGCCGGTTGGATGCAGCCGCTTGAGCGCCTTTGGCCGCATCTATGCGCCGAGCGACTCGCTGACGAGGCAGACCACGGCCTGACGAAAGTCCTCGAATCGATCGAGACGGCAATCGGACGTTGGGAAGACCGCCTGGTGTGGTCGCCCAGGCAATGTGCCCGGGTCATGGGGTTTATCAACGCCATGCCGATCGCGCGGCTGCCCGACCAACTCGGTATCAGCAAGGCCACGCTCGAGCGCCGGGTGTGGGCTTCGTTCGGGCTCGCGCCCAAATCGCTGGCTCGGGTGCAGCGTTTGTACGCGAGCCTGGGGATGATCGACGCCGCAAGCGATGCCGATCTCGCGTTGCGTGCCGGTTTCTTCGATCAATCGCATTTCATTGCGGACTTCCGCCAGCTGACCGGGACGACGCCCACACAATTCAGACGCATGGCGACGCCACGGCCTGACTTGCTGAGCCTTTACAACGCGGCCACTTTGGCGGGCATGAGCCAGGGCGGTTGATGTGCGCACGCTTCCCCCCATGCCACGACGGCGTTCCTGACCTTTGCCCAGCGAGAGAGACTGCCGGTGAGCCCCAGACCGCCGGAGAGTCGTTCGCGCCACACCGCCACACGTGTACCTCCGGAGTCGACGAGCTCGGCCTCGATGGTGGCGCCGCCGGTGTCCAGTGGATAGAAGACGAGAAGGGCCGAGGCCACGTTCAATGCTGGCGAAACCGGGCTCAGTTCGCTGATCGTCACGTTAAGCGTTGAAGCGCCGTCGCCAGCGGCCGGCAACTCTGTCTTGAGCTTGCTCGTGAGCGCATCCGCGATCCGCTGTACTTCTTCGACGTCATCACCTGCAAAGCTGCTGTGGACGCGCACCGTCCCCAGGCCGGGGGTTTTCAGCGCCCCTTCTGGTACGCCCTTGCGAACCATTACCTCCACGCTCTCGGATTTGCGCACGATGTTCCAGCTGCCGGCCGAAGCCGTGCTGTCTGGCCGGGAATCGAGTACCGCGCAGGCGGACAGAACGCTTAGCGCGATAACGCCGGCCACGATGGATGATTTCCTTGAATGCATGATGATCTCCTCAACGCCAGCCCGAAATAAGGTGCGCCGCAAGCCGGGGGCTGACCGTTTCGGGCGGATACGCGCGTCTGCCAACGCGCACGAGCATCTGCAGGTGGGTAAGCCCCAGCGCCGACTCCAGGGCCGCGCGCCGGGACGTCACCTCGACTGCCTGAGACATGGGATGGAGCGCAACAGCTGCCGGAACCGCCTCGAGCCAGATACGCATGAGGTCTGCACCGGTGTTGCGCCAGTCGTGTGCGGTGTTGTCGTCCGTCGCGAAGACCAACCAGCCAGAGCCTTCTGCCAGCTGCGCCGCAGTCTGCTGCAGCGTGCGGGTACGAAAGGCGGGTGCCAGCACATCGTCGGCGCTGTAGCTTGCTTCGACCCAGCGTCGCGCCAGCCAGGTCAGTTCCATCGTCTGCGGTGTGATGCCGGTCGGGTTCGCCACGACATCGCCGGGTCGCCAGCGAATCCAGCGCGCCAGTTCGTGCCAGACGCCGTCTTGTTTGCACTGTTCTTCAGTGGCCAGCAGGGTTGCTCTATCGATCGCCGCCGCCTCCGGCGTTCCGGCCGCAATGAACCGCGCCGTCTCCGTTTTTCCGCAGAGCTGCGAAAGCCAGGGTTGCATGTCAGCCAACGGAGCCAGGGCTTTGCGCAGGGTGCGGCGCCGACGCAGCGCCCCGAGTGACGAGGTATCGCGAGGGCCGGGAAGGAGGTGTAGCGCGATGGGCGCGTCAGGGGATGTCGTGCTGGTCACTTCGAGCCGTAGCCCACGGGCTGCGGCGGCAACTTCCAGCGCAACGATGAATGCGCCGAGGCTCTGGCTCCGCTCACGCCCATCCGGGTCCACAACCATCAGGCTTCTGCCCGGCGCAACTCGCAGCGTCCAGCGATTGCGTTCATGCAGTTCGACGTGCCACGGCTGGGTGTTGTGACTGCTTGGCGCGCGCGCGGCGTCTGCGAGCATGCTTAAGGCTTCGGGGAGCCATTCCGGCTCTCTGCGCCTGTCGTTTGCCGCGAGAGCGATTGAGGGCAGGCTGCAGAAGCAAAGCAGGCGAGCACCTGCCAGGAGGAGGTCACGTCGTTTCATGTGCCGTGTCCGCTGGGTTTTCATGGCCCCATTGGGCCAGTTCTCGCAGCGCGGCTATAGGAAAAAAACGTCAGCGAGAAAAGCACCCAGTCGGCATGTGCGACGCCTGCCGCTCTGAGCCACCGCAATACATTCAGGAGCTGCGATTGCGACACTGGCGTCACTCGATTGCCAGCGGGAGACGTCATGAACATGCCGACCGATGTCGCCATCTTTCTGCAGAGCCAATACGTGGCAATTGCCGGCGCATCGCGCACTGGCAGCGGCCCGGGAGCGCTGATCGCGAAACGCTTACGTGATGCAGGGCACACGGTGTTCCTCGTAAATCCGGCGGCCGAGAGAATCGGCGACGAGCCCTGCTACAGACGCCTCTCCGATGTGCCTGCCCACGTCGGCAGTGTCATGGTGGTGACCACCCCTGCAGCCGCTGTGGAGGTGGCCAAGGAGGCCGCGTCGTGCGGCGTGCGCGCGCTGTGGCTGCATCGATCGTTTGGCGAAGGGAGCGTCAGCGCCGAGGCGATGGACGTGTGTCGCGCGGCGGGCATGACGGTGATCGAGGGAGGATGCCCGATGATGTATGTGCCGCCCGTCGATCTGGCACACCGGGCGTTCAGGTTCTGCCTGGGGCTGAGCGGGCGCGTGCCGAAATGATGCGTTTCACCCGGCGGCTTCGCCTGCGCTTGATGCGCCGTTCAACAGCGACCGATCGGCTTTCCGATCGGCGCGCCGGGGATATGGATCTGCGCTTCGGTGAAGTCGGGGCTGCAGCGGCTCAGATCGACCGATTCCAGATGAAACGCCGGATCAAGCCGCCAGGCTGCATGCGGTAGCCAGTCAAGGAAAATGCTGTCCAGCAGCGCGCTCAACTTGGCAAAATTCAACGCTTCAGGGGCGTGCCAACCCACGTAACGGAACACGGCGAAGCGTCTGGCGGGGATCACGTAGCGCTGTAGCCCGGAGGGCAGCGGCGCATCCGGCCGAACCTCCAGTGACGGCACATAGGTGGCAAACCCTGTCATCGGGTGCACAGGTTTGACATAGCCGAAATAGACCTGGCGTGAGAGACAAGCCTGAATTCTCGGCGCGTCCGTCTGCATGAACGCGCGCGCTGCGCCATTCGCCAGGCCTTCGATGCGATCGCGATCAAGCGCGACCTGACTTGAACGGCCGACCAGGACACGTTGGGGACACACGAGAAACGCCGGCTCTGCCAGGATTCCGCCGCCGCGTGGTTCCTGAACGGCAAGTGGGGCGGCAATACGTACCGCCTTGGGCGATCGGCGAAAACGGGCGGGCGTCGTGCCGAAGCGTCGCGAAAACGCACGCGTAAAGCTCTGCTCGAATCCAAATCCATAGCGGATCGCGAGATCGAGAACAGATCCGCGGTCGTTCAGCAGATCCACCACACTCTCATCGAGCCGACGGTTACGCACGTAGCTCATCAAGGGAACACCGGCCAGCGCACCAAACACGCGATGCAGGTGGAAAGGCGAATAGTCCGCTGCGGCGGCCAGATCGGCCAGACTCAAAGGTTCGGTCAGGTTGGCTTCGATATGAACCAGCAAGCGGCGGATCGCAGCGAGCGCATCACTCGTCGGCGGCGAATCGCAAGAAAGGTTCACTTTGGACGCTCGCAGGCGGTCAGGATGAATGCCATGTTGAACTCGCGTACCCGATCATGAAACCAGCCATCAAACTTGCAACGCTTTTCGGTGTTTGTGCCTTGGGCGCCGCATTTCTTGCCTGTGACGTGCAGGCAGCGACACCCGTCAAAGCGGAGGTCAGCGCGCGCCAGCCAACAACCGCGGCCCGATCCCTGCTGCTCTTCGAGGAGCTGCGTTCAGAGGCCGTACATGACGGCATCTTGCAGGAGGCTGCGTCTCGCTACTTTTCGGTCTACCTTCCACCGGCCTATTTTGACGATCCAGAGCGCCGTTTCCCGGTGGTGTACTACCTGCATGGCTTTGGCGGAGGCATGGGCTTCCTCTCGTATTTCAAGGATGCACTCGACACGGAAATGCGCAAGCCCGACGTGACACCCTTCATCATCGTGGAGGCGGATGGAACAAACAGTCTTCGGGGCAGCTTCTATGTGAATTCGGCAGTCACCGGACGTTGGGAAGACCATGTGGTGAAGGAGTTGGTGGCGTGGGCGGACAGCACGCTCCGCACCATTCCGACATCCCAAGGCCGAGGCATAGCGGGCGCGTCGATGGGAGGCTTTGGCGCGATCCACCTTGGCATGAGACACCCGGACGTCTATCAATCGGTGCTCGCATTCGCCCCGGGACTGGTCGCTCCGGGCCAGATCAAGTCTGCCTGGGATAGCTGGAACAGCGAAATCAAACGGGCATACGGCGCCGCGTTTTCCCCGAATCCGGCGCTGCCTCGCCCGCACGCAGAGATACCCCGGTTCGACGGAACGCCGGACGATCAGCGAATTATCGACAACTGGGAACGGGGTTTCGGTGCGCCGCAGGAAAAGATCGATGCCTACCTTGCACAGGCGGTGCGGCTGAAGTCGATCCGGATTGTGGTTGGCAAGGACGATGAATACGCCTGGATCGTCGCCGGCAGCCAGGCGTTTTCACGATTACTGGACGCCAAGGGCGTGGAACATCATCTTGAGTTGATCGACGCGACGCACAGCATGCCGACAAACTTTCCGGTGAAGTTCATGGTGCCGCACTTCTCCAACGCGTTCTCGTCGCAGAGGTGATCCGGAGGGGGAGGGGTCCCGTTGGGAAAACGGAAAAAGCTTCGGGAAAACGAGGGAAGATTCCCCGGGAAAATGCCTTGAGGACGGGGCCAGCCCGTCAGATCGACAATCCGGGAATCCCAACAAGAACGGTGGTGCGGGTGAAAGGACTCGAACCTTCACGCCTTGCGGCGCCAGAACCTAAATCTGGTGCGTCTACCAATTTCGCCACACCCGCACACTGGTGAGTCGAGGGGCGGCAGTATAGCGTGATCGCTGGAACTGCGCCCTTCGACTCTTTCAGTTTCAGGCAGTCAGCGCGTCACCCTTGTGGGTCTGGATGATCTGCATGAGTTGCGAGAAGACCTTGGGGGTGCCGGCGACGATGTTGCCGGTGTTGACGTAGTCCGCATCGCCAGCGAAGTCGCTGACCAGACCACCTGCCTCTTGAACCATCAGCGCTGCGGCCGAGAAGTCCCAAGGTGCAAGGCCGATTTCAAAAAACGCATCGAAACGACCGCAAGCGACGTACGCGAGATCGAGCGATGCCGAACCCGGGCGACGCAGACCGGCCGTCTTTTCGGTCAGTTCGCGGAAGATCTTGATGTAGGCCTCTGCATGCTCAAAGGCGCGATACGGGAAGCCCGTGCCGACCAGCGCGTCACTCAGGCGGATGCGCTTGGAGACGCGGATGCGGCGGTCGTTCAGGAACGCGCCGCGGCCACGCGACGCGGTAAAGAGTTCATTGCGTGTCGGATCGAACACCACGCCGTGCTGCACGACGCCGGCTTGCGCATAGGCGATCGACACAGCGTATTGCGGAAAGCCGTGGATGAAATTGGTCGTGCCGTCGAGCGGATCGATGATCCACTGGTGCTCGCTGTCGCCGAAGGCGCCGGACTCCTCTGCTAGAATCGCATGGTCCGGATAGGCTTCACGGATCGTCTCGATGATCGCTGCTTCTGCTGCGCGATCTACTTCAGTGACGAAATCGTTGGGCTGTTTCGCGCGGACTTCGATCTGGTCGAGATCCATCGAGGCGCGGTTGATGATGCTGGCTGCGCGGCGCGCGGCCTTGACGGCGATGTTGAGCGTCGGGTGCATGAATTGCGTCTGCCTTGTTGCGGCGGCTGCCGCTCGGTCGTTGGCCCGGAACTAGCGTCGGGCTGTTCGAAATCGGGAAACCCTACATTCTACTATGACTGAGCCTTTGGCGCTGAGCCGTATTCGCGTTGTCCTTTCCCGGCCCAGCCACCCCGGCAACATCGGTGCAGCTGCGCGGGCGATGAAGACGATGGGCTTGAGCCAGTTGGTACTGGTCGCGCCAAAGTCGTTTCCGCACCCGGAGGCCTCTTCTCGTGCGTCCGGCGCCACGGATGTGCTGGATGCGGCGCGCGTCGTCAACACGCTTGAGGAGGCGCTCGAAGGGACGGTTCTGGCGGCGGCGATGACCTCGCGCATTCGTGAAATGTGCGCCGCGCCGCGATGGGCGAGTGAGGTCGCGCCTGAGTTGCTGGCCTTTTCGGCACAGGGCGATGTCGCGGTCGTCTTCGGCAACGAAACCTTTGGGCTGTCGAATGAAGAGGTCATGGCGTGCCAGCGCGCCGTAACGATTCCGGCCAACACGGAATATGCCTCCCTCAATTTGGGCGCTGCAGTGCAGGTCATTGCCTATGAGCTCCGGCGATGCGCGCTCGAAGGCAGGTTGGCGCCCTTGCCACAGCAGCTTGGCGAAGTCGCCACGCATGATGATGTCGAGCGTCTCGTCGCGCATTTCGAACGCGCAATGATCGAGTCGGGCTTTCTCGATCCGGAGAAACCGCGACGTCTGATGCCGCGCCTGCGCCGACTGTTCGGACGAGCGGCCGTCGAGCGTGAGGAGGTCGCAATCCTGCGCGGCATGCTCACGAGCTTCGAGGCAAAAGTTGACCGAAATACTAGGGATTCCTAGGATTCACTGCTCACACCGATTCTTCTTCAACCGATTGAAGGCACCCCATGTTTGCGCGACTGCGTGAAGACATCGCCAGCGTTCTCGAACGCGACCCTGCGGCCCGTTCGCGCTGGGAGGTGCTGACCTGTTATCCCGGTGTGCACGCACTGATTTTTCACCGGATTTCCCACGGGCTGTGGCGACGCGGATTCACCTGGCCCGCTCGCTTCCTGTCGCAGATTGCACGGTGGCTGACGGGTATCGAGATTCATCCGGGGGCAACGGTCGGGCGCCGGGTATTCATCGATCACGGCATGGGCGTTGTAATCGGGGAAACCGCAGACATCGGTGATGACTGCACGATCTATCAGGGTGTCACGCTCGGTGGAACGTCGCTGTACCGCGGCACCAAACGCCATCCGACGCTTGAAGCCGGCGTGGTGATCGGAGCAGGCGCGAAAGTCCTCGGCGGCTTCACGGTGGGAGCGGGCGCCAAGGTGGGGTCGAACGCGGTGGTCGTGAAACCCGTACCCGCTGGCGCGACGGCCGTTGGCAATCCTGCCCGGATCATCGAGTCGGCCAAGGATCAGGCACGCGAAGAGAAAGCGATGGAAATGGGTTTTTCCGCTTACGGCGTCACACAGAATATGGACGATCCGGTTGCCAAGGCGCTGCATGGCCTTCTTGACCACGCCGTAGAAACCGACCGTCGCTTTGAACTCTTGATGGGGCGCCTCAAAGCGGCCGGCGTGGAACTGGACGGTGATCTTGCTGCGTGCGACGCGTTCGACCCGAGCGGGCTCTCGAAGATGGTCGATTGACGGCGCAAGAGGCCCAAACTTGACTGATTTGCTCGGGAATTGTATTCTTGAGTAAATCGATCAACTATTGAGCGGCGCATCGAGCATATCCTCGACGCCCGTTCCGATGCGGGGCTGGCTAATGAGACTGACAACCAAAGGGCGTTTTGCCGTGACGGCAATGATTGACCTGGCGCTACGCGAAGGCGACGGCCCGGTCACCCTGTCGGGAATCAGCGAGCGCCAGCGAATTTCGCTGTCCTACCTTGAACAACTCTTCGGCAAATTGCGCCGGCATAACCTGGTCGCCAGCGTGCGCGGCCCAGGTGGCGGCTACTGCCTGTCCCGTCCGGCGCCGGAAATTTCGGTAGCGGACATCATCATCGCCGTTGATGAACCGCTCGATGCCACCCAATGCGGCGGCAAGGAAAACTGTCAGGACGAACACCGCTGCATGACGCACGACCTGTGGTCGAACCTGAACAAGCGCATGTATGAATATCTGCATTCGGTGACGCTGGGTGCGCTGGTCGTTCAGCAGCAAGCGCGTATGCAGGGTCAGGCGGTTCTCCATGACGAGCGGGCGTGCGTAGCCAAGGGCAAGATCAAAGGAAAGGCAGAGGCAATCGCTTCTGCCTGATGGCCACGATGTTTGCGCCGACCTACCTCGACCACAACGCGACGACGCCGCTTGATCCGCGGGTGCTTGAAGCGATGCTTCCTTACATGGGGCAACGCTTCGGCAACGCCTCGAGTCGGCACGACTACGGGCGGCACGCGCGGGCAGCGGTTGACCACGCGCGGCAGCAAGTCGCGGCTGCCGTCGGCGCGCATCCGACCGAGGTGGTTTTCACGTCCGGTGGCTCGGAGGCAAACAACCTGATCATCAAGGGTGTGGCGGCGGTGTCAAAGCCGGGCTGCATCGTGGTTGGCGCGACCGAACACCCCTGCGTCCGTGAACCCGCGCGACAGCTTCAGAGAGCAGGATGGACGCTGTCGACTGCGGCGGTAGATGAAAGCGGGCGCATCAAGACATCAGAGTTTGATGCGCTGATGACTGGCACTCCGCGAATCGTGTCGGTCATGTGTGCGAACAATGAAACCGGCGTCGTGCAGGACGTCGCGTCGTTGGCTGCGGCTGCGCGGCGGGCGGGTGCGGTGTTCCATACCGATGCAGTCCAGGCGCTCGGCAAGATCAAGGTGAGCTTCCGTGACTGGGGCGTGAGCGCGCTCACCGTGTCGTCGCACAAGATCGGTGGGCCGATGGGTGCAGGTGCATTGGTTCTCGACAAGCGTGTCGACATTGCACCGTTGATCGCGGGGGGTGGGCAAGAGCGCGGCCTGCGCTCAGGCACCGAGAACGTGGCGGCGATCGTTGGCTTCGGCAAGGCTTGCGAGCTTGCCACTGCGGATCTGCATGCGCGCAGCGGGCGCTTGGCCGATCTGCGCGATGGCTTGGTCGCAGCCGTTTCGCGGATGGGCGCCAAGGTATTTGGCGCCGGCGCCGAGCGCCTGCCGAATACGGTTTTCTTCGCCTTCGAGCGAATCGATGGCGAGACATTGGTGTCCAAGCTGGATCGGGCCGGTTTTGCGGTCGCAAGCGGTTCGGCCTGTTCAAGCGCCGATCCGCGCCCCTCGGCCACTCTGCTGGCGATGGGGGTCGATGAAACCCTTGCACGCGGCGCCATTCGCGTGAGCTTCGGCGCGGATACATCGCGTGACGACCTCGCCCGATTTTGCACGACGCTTGAAGAGACAGTTAACGGATTGAGAACGCTCGCCGCGGTTGCGGTTTGAGCCCATGTGAAATGCGGGGAACCCCGTTTGGAGTGGATGCGATGCTGAAGTTTCCGATCTATCTCGATTATTCCGCGACGACACCGGTCGATCCGCGTGTGGCTGCGAAGATGATTCCGTATCTGACGGAACACTTCGGCAATCCGGCAAGCCGCTCACATGCATTTGGCTGGGAAGCCGAGCGCGCAGTCGAAGAAGCGCGCGAACAGGTCGCAGCGCTGGTCAATGCCGACGCCAAGGAAATCATCTGGACGTCAGGCGCGACCGAATCCAACAACCTCGCGATCAAGGGCGCCGCTCACTTCTACGCGGGCAAGGGCAAGCACCTGATCACGGTCAAGACTGAACACAAGGCGGTGCTGGATACAACCCGTGAGCTTGAACGTCAGGGCTTCGAGGTCACTTATCTCGACGTGCAAGACAACGGGCTGATTGATCTTGAGCAGTTCAAGGCGGCAATACGGCCAGATACGATCGTCGTCTCGGTGATGTTCGTGAATAACGAAATCGGCGTCGTTCAGCCGATCGCCGAAATCGGTGAGATCTGTCGCGAACGCGGCATCGTCTTCCACGTCGATGCTGCTCAGGCGACCGGAAAAGTCGAAATCGATCTTGAAAAACTGAAGGTCGACCTGATGTCGTTCTCAGCGCACAAGACGTACGGTCCGAAGGGTATTGGCGCGCTGTATGTGCGTCGCAAGCCACGTGTCCGACTTGAAGCGCAGATGCACGGCGGCGGGCATGAACGCGGTTTGCGCTCGGGCACCCTCGCGACCCACCAGATCGCGGGCATGGGCGAAGCGTTTCGCATCGCACGGGAAGACATGGCTGCAGACAACGTTCGCATCGGCAAGCTGCGGGATCGCCTGCTGAAGGGCTTGTCGGACATCGAGGCAACGTATATCAACGGCGACATGATCCATCGCGTGCCGCACAACCTGAACATCAGCTTTGCCTATGTTGAAGGTGAGTCGATGATCATGGCGATCAAGGATCTGGCGGTTTCGTCGGGTTCCGCATGCACGTCTGCATCGCTTGAGCCATCGTATGTGCTGCGTGCTTTGGGGCGCAACGATGAACTTGCGCACAGCTCGATCCGATTCACGATTGGTCGCTTCACGACCGAAGAAGAGATCGACTACGCGATCGATCTGCTTCACAAGAAGATTGGCAAGCTCCGCGAGCTCTCCCCGCTGTGGGAGATGGTTCAGGAAGGCGTTGATCTCAACACGGTCCAGTGGGCCGCGCACTGAAGAACAAGGAGTACCGAAATGGCCTATAGCGAAAAGGTTCTGGATCACTACGAGCATCCGCGCAATGTCGGATCTTTCGGCAAGACCGAGATCGGCATCGGCACTGGCATGGTGGGCGCGCCCGCCTGCGGTGATGTCATGAAGTTGCAGATCAAGGTGAACCCCGAGACCGGCGTGATCGAAGACGCAAAGTTCAAAACCTACGGTTGCGGCTCTGCGATTGCGTCGTCGTCCCTCGTCACCGAGTGGGTCAAGGGCAAGACGCTCGATCAGGCGATGGATATCCGGAATACGGCGATTGCAGAAGAACTCGCGTTGCCGCCGGTTAAAATCCACTGCTCGATCCTCGCCGAAGACGCCATCAAGGCGGCGGTCGAGGACTATCGCAAGAAACAGGTCGAGGCTACGCCGAAGGCAGATTGAGGGAATCATGGCCGTTACGCTCTCCGCGAGTGCTGCCAAGCACGTCGAAAACTTCCTCTCCCGTCGTGGCAAAGGGGTCGGTATCCGGCTCGGCGTGAAGACATCGGGATGCTCCGGCATGGCCTACAAGCTTGAGTACGCCGATGAGGCGCAGGCTGAGGACATCGTGTTCGAAAGCTTCGGCGTGAAGGTTCTGGTTGATCCGAAGAGCCTGCCCTACATCGATGGCACCGAACTGGACTTTGTGCGCGAGGGCCTCAACGAGGGCTTCAAGTTCAACAACCCGAATGTGAAGGATCAGTGCGGGTGCGGCGAGAGCTTCAACGTCTGATCCGCTTTCCGCTCGGCCGTTGCGACGCCGCCGCGGCGCACCGATGCGCACGGCGGCGTTGTCTTTACAGATACCAATGAACTTTTCAGACGCGCTTGGCGACTACTTCTCCCTGTTTGGATTGCCCCGACGCTACGCGGTGGATCTGAGCTCGCTCGAATCGGCCTACCTCGACGTGCAGGCAAAGATCCACCCGGACCGCTTCTCGCACCTGGCGGAAAACGAGCGGCGTGTCGCGATGCAATGGGCAGCCCACGCCAACGAGGGCTACCGCGTTTTGCGCAAGGCGGTGCCGCGTGCCCGTTATTTGCTGCATCTTGCGGGGGTTGATCCAAGAATCGAGTCGAACACTGCAATGCCGCCCGAGTTCCTGATGCGTCAGATGATGTTGCGCGAGGCGGTGGAAGAGGCAGAGCAGACTGGTGATGTCGATGCACTCGACGATCTGCTGCGCGAATTGCGGCATGACACCCGAGAGATGGAGCAATCGCTCGCGGCCGACTTCGATCAGCGTGGCGACCTGATCGCCGCAACCTCGCGCGTACGGCAACTGATGTTTCTCGAACGGCTGCAGGAAGAAATCGGCAGCGCACTCGAAACCCTGGAAAACTGATGGCACTTCTTCAACTCGCCGAACCCGGGCAATCCGCGGCGCCCCACGAGCACAGACACGCAATCGGCATCGATCTCGGCACTACGCATTCGCTGGTCGCGACGGTGCGTCACAGCCTGCCGGAATGTCTTCGCGGTGAGCAATGCGGCATCCTGTTGCCGTCTATCGTCCGCTATCTCCCCGACGGCAGCGTCGAAGTCGGCAAGGATGCCGCCGTTCATCAGGCATCGGATTCACGGAACACGATCGTCTCGGTCAAGCGCTTCATGGGACGTGGCCTCGCCGACATCGAGGCGGGTGCGCGCAAGCAATACAGCTTCGTTGACGCTGAAGGCATGGTGCGTATCAACACTGTTGCCGGCGTAAAGAGCCCCGTCGAGGTTTCGGCCGAAATCCTCAAAGTCCTGCGGGAGCGCGCCGAAAGCCACCTCGGTGGCGAGCTCGTCGGCGCGGTCATTACGGTGCCTGCGTACTTTGACGATGCGCAGCGACAAGCCACCAAGGATGCTGCCCGGCTCGCCGGACTCAACGTCCTGCGCCTGCTGAACGAACCCACGGCCGCGGCGATCGCCTACGGTCTCGACAACGAAACCGAGGGCACCTATGCGGTGTATGACCTCGGCGGCGGCACTTTCGATTTCTCGGTCCTCAAGCTGTCGCGTGGCGTTTTCGAAGTGCTGGCGACAAGTGGCGATGCAGCGCTTGGCGGCGACGACTTCGATCAGGCCTTGGCGACCTGGTTGCGCGGCGAAGCCGGCCTGGGTGAGCTCTCGTCTGAGGATGCGCGTTCGGTGCTCGTCGAGTGCCGCAGGGTCAAGGAAGCGCTGTCGCGCAGCGAGCGCGAGCGCGCGACGCTGCAACTGTCCGACGGCACCGAACTATCACTTGAGGTCACCCGTGACCAGTTCGAAGCGCTGACCGCCAGTTTGGTTGCGAACACGATCGTACCGGTACGCAAGGCACTTCGCGACGCAGGGCTTGGTGTCGAAGACGTGCATGGCGTGGTACTGGTCGGCGGCGCCACGCGCATGCCCCAGATCCGTCGTGCTGTCGAAAAGCACTTCGGGCGTGAGCCCCTCACCGACATCGATCCGGACAAGGTGGTTGCGATCGGCGCGGCGATCCAGGCCAATGTGCTCGCCGGCAATCGCCGCGACGAAGACGACTGGCTATTGCTGGATGTGATCCCGCTTTCACTCGGCATCGAAACGATGGGCGGGTTGGTTGAAAAGATCATCACCCGGAACTCGACCATTCCGACGGCAAAGGCACAGGAGTTCACAACCTACAAGGATGGCCAGACCGCGATGGCGATTCATGTGGTTCAGGGCGAACGCGAACTGGTGCGCGACTGTCGCTCGCTGGCGCGTTTTGAATTGCGAGGCATTCCGCCGATGGCCGCCGGCGCTGCGCGCATTCGCGTGACCTTCCAGGTCGATGCCGATGGCTTGCTGTCGGTTGCTGCGCGCGAAATGGCGTCCGGCGTCGAAGCGTCGATCAGTGTCAAACCATCGTACGGGCTGAGCGACGACGAAATCGCAGGCATGCTGCGCGCAGGTTTCGACCATGCTGATGCCGACATGCGCCTGCGGGCGTTGCGTGAGCAGCAGGTCGAGGCGCAACGCATGATCGAATCGGTCGAATCTGCGCTTGCGGCGGACGGCGACCTGCTGGATGCCGACGAACGTGATGCGATCCTCAGGTCCTTGTGCACGCTGACACAGCTCAACGCCGGCGACGATGCCAAGGCAATCAAGGACGCGCTTGGCGCCATCAACAAACTCACAGAGACCTTTGCTGCCCGCCGCATGGACAAGACGATACGTGCGGCATTGGCAGGGCAACGGGTTGAAGACCTGAAGGTATGAGCGCATGACCCAGATGATCGTATTGCCCCACGTCGAACTGTGCCCCGAAGGCGCAGTGCTTGAAGCTGCTCCCGGTACGTCGATCTGCGACGCGCTGCTGGGCGCTGGTATAGAAATCGAGCACGCCTGCGAGAAGTCCTGCGCCTGCACGACCTGCCACGTGGTCGTGAGGGAAGGTTTTGGCAGTCTCGAAGCCGCCGAGGAACTCGAAGAGGATTTGCTCGACAAGGCCTGGGGCCTCGAGCCGAATTCACGCCTCTCGTGCCAGGCAGTGGTGGGCTCGACGCCATTGGTCGTCGAGATACCGCGTTACACGATCAACATGGCAAGGGAGGGCAAGCGATGAAGTGGACTGACGTACGCGAGATCGCCATCGCATTGGCGGATCTGCACCCGGATGCCGACCCGACGCGTGTCAATTTCGTCGATCTGATGAACTGGGTCATTGCCCTGCCGGGTTTCGATGACGACCCCAAACGCTGTGGCGAAAAAATCCTCGAGGCCATCCAGGCAACCTGGATGGACGAAGCCGACTGAGCGTGATTCTTATCAGGAGCGAACCGATGACTGCACAAATCCACTCGTTTTCCAGCCGAACGCTCGATGGCAAGCCGCTGAATCTTGCGGACTACGCCGGGAAAGTCCTCTTGATCGTGAATACGGCAAGCAATTGTGGTTTCACCCCGCAGTATGCCGGCCTCGAATCGCTCCACAAGAAGTACGCATCGCGCGGCTTCGAGGTGCTCGGATTCCCGTGCAACCAGTTCGGCGCTCAAGAACCCGGCAGCGAGGCTGAAATTGGCGCCTTCTGTGAAAAGAACTACGGCGTGAGTTTTCCGGTATCGGAAAAAGTGGATGTGAACGGCGACAGCGCCCATCCCCTGTTCAAGTACCTCACCAAGGAAGCACCCGGCCTGCTTGGAACCACCGCAATCAAATGGAACTTCACCAAGTTCCTGGTCGACCGCGATGGCAACGTCGTAGACCGCTTTGCGCCGGCCACCAAGCCAGAGGAAATCGCCAGCAAGATCGAAGAACTGCTGGGCTGACAAAGCACGGGGGTCAGGACAACAAGGGCGGCCGAGGGTCGCCCTTGTTGTTTCAAGCTGCAAAGTCGAACAGTGGGCTTAGCCCGCTGGAGAATCCGCGGGCTCGTTCAACGACAACCAATACATGCCAAGCTGGCCTACCGTCTGGATGAAGCGCTCGAAATCCACGGGTTTGCGGATGTAGCTGTTGGCACCCAGTGCGTACGCGTCATGAATGTCCTGCTGCTCGCGGGACGTAGTCAGCACCACCACCGGAAGAAGCGCGGTGCGAACGTCGGCCCGCACCCGGCGCAAGACTTCGAGTCCATCGATGCGCGGCAGTTTCAGATCCAGCAACATCACGGCAGGCATCTGCGTCATGTCCCGATTGGCGTGGCGACCAGTACCAAAAAGGTAATCCAGCGCTTCGACGCCGTCACGGGCGACAATAACCGTATTGGCAATGCGATTCTTTGTGAAGGCGCGCAGCGTAAGGGCCTCATCGTCGGGGTTGTCCTCGACGAGCAGGATAGGGCGATCGGTAGTCATTGTGTGTCCGGGTCGCGGTTGGGGGCTTCAAACAAGCGCAATGCATCGCGCGCTCGTTCTTGCGTATACGGCACCGGCGCACGTGAGCTTGAGTTTAGCGGACACTGTAAAGATCGTCGACAGCCGGACATGACAAACAGTTCGCGGTGTCAGGCAGGCAAGTCCTCGCGTCGAATCAGGAAAACCCCTTCGTCTGCACCGGCCGTGTTCAGCCAGGTCATTTGCAGATCGGGCCACGCTTCTTCGACCAGATGACGGTTGTGCCCAACCTCGACTGCCAGCAGGCCGCCGGGTTTCAGATGGGCATGTGCCTGCGCAATGATCTTGCGGACGACGTCGAGCCCATCCGTGCCTGAACCCAGCGCCATCGCGGGCTCATGCAGATATTCGGGCGGCAGGGCATCCATCGCATCTTGCGTGACGTAGGGTGGATTGCTGATGATCAGGTCATAGCAGCGCCCACCAAGCGCCGAGAAAACGTCCGATTGCAACAGATGCACCTGGTGCTCAAGGCCGTAGTCCTCGACGTTGCGTGCCGCCACTTCAAGCGCATCGGCAGACAGATCTACAGCGTCGATGTTTGCGTTCGGAAAAACATGTGCCATCAAGATCGCGAGGCATGCGCTGCCGGTACATAGATCCAGCGCATCGGTGATTTCGTCAGGGTCCGGCACCCATGGCGCAAAACCATCCTGCAACAACTCGCCGAAGTACGAGCGCGGCACGATGACACGTTCGTCGACCGTGAAGCGGTATGGTCCAAGCCAGGCCTCACCCGTCAGGTAGGCAGCGGGCTTGCGGGATTCGGCGCGCTCGTCGATGACTGCCAATACTTCGGCGCGCTCATTCGAAGGTATGCACGCATCCAGGAACGGGTCGAGGCGATCGAGCGGCAGGTGCAGCGTATGCAGAATCAGGTAAGCCGCTTCGTCGAAAGCGTTGTCGGTACCATGACCGAAGACCAGCCGTGCCCGATTGAATCGAGAGACCGCGTAACGCAGAAGATCGCGGACCGTCACCAGTTCATCGCGCGGATCGTGCGAATGATCGTGATCGCAGTTTTCGTCGTTGCAGTGTTCCGCGTCGTGGTGCATGGCGTGCGCTCAGGTGCTGAGGAGTCGTTCAAGAATGCCGCGATAAACGGCGGATAAGGGTTCAATGGCGGACACGGCGATCCGTTCGTTGACCTTGTGGATACTCGCGTTCACCGGTCCGAACTCGACTACCTCGGGGCAATGCTTGGCGATGAAGCGGCCGTCCGAAGTGCCGCCAGTCGTCGACAGCGCGGGCTTTACACCCGTCGCGGCCTCGATTGCACCCTCCATCGCGTCGACGAGTTTCCCGCGCGGCGTGAGAAACGGCTCGCCCGACAACTGCCAGTCGATCTCGTAATGCAGACCATGGGCATCGAGGATTTCGTGCACCCGGTGCTTGAGCTTCTCTGCCGGGCTCGCCGGCGAGAACCTGAAATTGAACCGTAACTCCACAACACCGGGAATCACATTGGTTGCACCGGTACCGGCGTGGAAATTGGATACCTGGAAGGTGGTCGGCGGGAAGTACTCATCCCCCTGATCCCATTCGATCGCCGTCAGCGCGGCAAGTGCCGGCGCGATCAGGTGAATCGGATTGCGCGCCAGTTGCGGGTAGGCAACATGGCCCTGCACACCGATCACGCGAAGCAGTGCGTTCAACGAACCACGGCGACCATTCTTGATCATGTCGCCAAGCTGATCGACCGAGGTCGGTTCGCCGACGATGCAGTAATCCATGGCCTCCGCACGTTCGGCGAGTTTCTCGACGACGATCTTGGTGCCGTGGGTCGCGACGCCTTCTTCATCGGAGGTGAGCAGCAAGGCAATCGAGCCGGGATGCGCCGGACGCGCCGCCACAAATGCCTCGATGGCGGTGACAAAGGCCGCGAGAGAGGCCTTCATGTCCGCTGCACCACGACCATAAAGGAAGCCGTCACGCTCAGAGGGTTCGAAAGGATGGCTTTCCCACTCCACCAAGGGTCCGGTAGGCACGACATCGGTGTGGCCGGCAAAGCACACGAGCGGCCTCGCGGTGCCGCGCCGTGCCCAAAGGTTACTGACGCCGTTGGCTTCGATGCGCTCGAAGTGAAAGCCGAGCGACGCGAGGCGCTCTTCAATCAGTTCAAGACATCCTTCGTCCTTCGGGGTCACCGACGCGCGACGGATCAGCGCTTCGGTGAGCGCCCGGGTAGGGGTGTGAACTGGATGATTCATTCAGTCGGGAGCCTGGATCAGGCATCGTCCATATGTAGCGTGAAGGACTTGAACGACGCGCCGTCAGTTTCGCTCTTCTCGAAATCGATGATGGGCGGAGCAGACTGGGCGTCCGGTTCCGAACCGCCGAGTTGCTGATTGTTGATCAGCCACGACAGGTTCGTCGGCGAGTCGGCATTGCCAAGCGCCTCGTCGAGGGCGATCGTCCCTTCCTTGTACAGGCGGAACAGGTCCTGCTCGAAAGTCTGGGAACTTGGGGCCAGCGATTGCTCCATCGCTTCCTTGATCTCCGGGAAGTTGCCCTTTTCGATCAGGTCCGAGATGTGCCGGGTGTTCGACAACAGTTCAACCGCGGGAATGCGTCGCCCGTCGGGCCGTTTGACCAGCCGTTGCGAGATGATCGCGCGCAAGGCAACCGACAAGTCGAGATACAACAGGCCGCGGTTTTCAAGCGGGAAGAAGTTCGCGATCCGGTTCAGCGCGTGATACGCGTTATTCGCGTGGAGCGTGGCCAGACACAGGTGACCGGTCTGCGCATAGGCAATCGCCGCCTGCATCGTGTCGCGGTCGCGGATCTCGCCGATCAGGATGCAATCGGGCGCCTGTCGCATCGCGTTCTTCAGCGCGATATGCCAGTCGTGCGTATCGAGCCCAACTTCACGCTGGTTCACCACCGAGCGCTTGTGGCGGAACAGATACTCGATCGGATCTTCGAGCGTGAGAATGTGCCCCGGTTTCGTCGAGTTCCGGTGGTCGAGCATCGACGCCATCGTGGTCGACTTGCCCGAGCCGGTGGAACCCACCACGAGCACCAGCCCGCGCTTTTCAAGGATCAAATCGGCCAATGAGTCGGGCAACCCGAGGGAATTGAGCGGGGGAATCTCGCCCTGGATGAAGCGGACGACGATCGCGATCGAGCCCCGCTGCCAGAACATGTTGACCCGGAAGTTGCCCAGGTCGCGGCGGCCAAACGACAGGTTCAGCTCCTTCGTCTTCTCGAAGGACTGGATCTGCTCCGGCGTCATGATCTCGTACGCCATGCGCTGGATCACCGCAGGCTCCATCACCTGCTGGTTCACCGGCATCACGGTGCCCTGGATCTTGATGTGGATGGGCGCGCCGGCCGACACGAAGATGTCGGAGGCGTGCTTTTCGCCCATCAGCTGGAACAGCTTGTCGAGGATCATGGTCCGCCGCTCTCTGTGGCTCGTTCAGGGGTTTGGTCAGGCGCGCAGCAGTTCGTTGATGCTGGTCTTGGCGCGCGTCTTTGCGTCGACCTTCTTCACGATCACGGCGCAATACAGGCTGTACTTGCCATCGGAAGAGGGAAGGTTGCCCGACACCACGACCGATCCGGCCGGAATGCGTCCGTAGCTCACTTCGCCGGTCTCACGGTCGTAGATGCGGGTGCTCTGGCCGATGTACACGCCCATCGAGATGACCGAGTTCTCCTCCACGATCACGCCTTCGACGACTTCCGAGCGTGCGCCGATGAAGCAGTTGTCTTCGATGATGGTCGGGTTGGCCTGCATCGGTTCGAGCACGCCGCCAATCCCGACACCGCCCGAAAGGTGCACATTCTTGCCAATCTGGGCGCAGGAACCCACGGTCACCCAAGTGTCGACCATGGTGCCCTCATCCACATACGAACCAATGTTCAGGTACGAAGGCATCAGCACCGCGTTCCGTGCCACGAAGCTGCCGCGGCGCGCCACCGCGCCCGGCGTGGCCCGAAAACCGGCGGCGCGGAAGTCAGCCTCGGTCCAGTTGGCGAACTTGGTCGGGACCTTGTCGAAGTACTTGCTGACGCCGTCATCGCTCATCACGTTGTCGTTGGCGCGGAAGGACAGCAGCACTGCCTTCTTCACCCACTGATGCGTCACCCAGGCGCCATCAAGCTTTTCCGCCACGCGAACGCGGCCGGCGTCCAGATCGCCGATCGTGTGCTCGATGGCCTCGCGCAGCTCGGCCGATACGTTTCCGGGGTTGATGTCTGCGCGCTGTTCCCAGGCGCTCTCGATAACGGTTTGCAGATTGCTCATCAGGGGGACCTCAGCTAAGTGAATTGGGTGACAGCTTATCAAGCTTGCTGGCCGAAGCGGCGCGAAACGAAGCCCGCGATCCGTTCAGCGGCCTCGATACATTCGTCAAGGGGGGCGACAAGGGCAATGCGCACGAAGCCTTCGCCGGGGTTTACGCCAGCGGATACGCGCGACAGGAATTGACCGGGAAGCACGGTGACATGCGTATCGGCGAAGAGGGCGCGTGCAAACTCGCGGTCGTCGCAGGGCGTCTTTGCCCAGAAATAGAAGCCAGCATCAGGCAAGCGGGTCGCCAGCGCCGGCCCGAGGATCGGCTCAAGCGCAGCGAATTTCTTGCGGTAGAGGGTACGGTTCTCTCGCACATGTGATTCATCGCGCCACGCTGCCATGCTTGCTGCCTGGATCGGCACGCTCATCGCACAGCCGTGATAGGTGCGATACAAAAGGAATTGCTTCAGCACCTGACGGTCGCCCGCGACAAATCCCGAACGCAGGCCAGGAACGTTTGACCGCTTGGAAAGGCTGGAGAACACAACCAGCCGCTCGTAAGCGTTCCGGCCAAGGCGTCGCGCCGCTTGCAGGGCGCCAAGCGGGGGCGCGCCTTCATCGAAATAGATCTCGGAATAACACTCGTCGGCAGCGATCACGAAACCATGTCGATCCGCGCGTTCGAAGATCTGCTTCCAGTCTTCCAGCTGCAACACCTTTCCGGTCGGATTGCCCGGCGAGCACACATACATCAGCTGCACGCGAGACCATTGCTCATCGCTCAGGCTATCCATGTCGAGCCGGAAGTCATACTCGGGCAGCTGGTTCAGGAACACCGGCTGCGCACCGGCCAGCAACGCGGCCCCTTCGTAGATCTGGTAGAAGGGGTTGGGGCAGACCACCAGCGGGTCGCGGCGCGAGCCATCCACCACCGCCTGCGCGAATGCGAACAGGGCTTCACGCGAACCGCTGACAGGCAACACCTCGTGCGTGGCGTCGATCGGCGCAAGGTCGTAGCGTTGCGTCAGCCAGTGTGCGATGGTTTCCCGCAGCCCATCGCCGCCGGCGGTCGTCGGGTAAGCCGAAAGGCCTCGCAGATTCATCACCAGGGCTTCCTGAATGAAAGCCGGCGTAGCGTGCTGGGGCTCTCCGATCGAGAGGCGTATCGGCGACCTGTCTGCGGGGGCTTCGACACCGTTAAAGAGTTGCCGCAGTCGTTCGAACGGGTAGGGTTGCAGCAGATCCAGGCGGGGATTCATTCGGTCTCCAGAAGGCAGGCGCTCCCCGCAAGTCAAGGCCTTGCACCGCATGATCCGGTGCCGCTCACGCGTGTCTCGGCACGCCATGCGGGGGTGGTATTATAGCCACCCGTTTTGACCGCCGCGCCGGCGACAGTGGCGCTCCCGACGGTTCGTCCCCATCTCACGTGCGACTCTCCAAACTCAAACTCGCTGGATTCAAGTCCTTCGTCGATCCGACGACCGTGCTCACTCCAGGCCAGATGGTGGGTGTGGTCGGGCCGAACGGCTGCGGCAAATCCAACATCATCGACGCGGTGCGCTGGGTGCTCGGCGAATCGCGCGCGGGCGCGCTGCGCGGCGAATCGATGATGGACGTGATCTTCAACGGCTCGACCACCCGCAAACCGGTGAGCCGGGCCAGCGTCGAACTGGTCTTCGACAACTCCGAGGGCCGCGCCGCCGGGCAGTGGTCCCAATACGCCGAGATCTCGGTCAAGCGGGTGCTCGACCGCAGCGGTGAATCGAGTTACTGGATCAACAACGTCCACGTGCGCCGCAAGGACGTGATCGACCTTTTCCTGGGCACCGGCCTTGGTCCACGCGCCTACGCGATCATCGAACAAGGCATGATCTCGCGCATCATCGAGGCACGCCCGGAAGATGTGCGCGGCTTCCTCGAAGAGGCCGCCGGCGTCACCAAGTACAAGGAGCGCCGACGCGAGACCGAAGGGCGCCTGTCGGACGCCCGCGACAACCTGGCCCGGGTCGAAGACATCAGGAACGAACTTGGCGCGCAGATTGATCGGCTCTCCGGTCAGGCCGAAGTCGCGCGGCGCTACAAAGCCCTCAACGAGTCCCTTCGCGAACAGCAGATCCTGCTGTGGCTGTTGCGGCGTAACGAAGCCCGCGAAGACGCCGCGCGCGTGGCTGCGGCCGTGGCGGAGACGAGCGCCCGCATCGAAGCTGAGTTGGCGCGGCTGCGAGAGGCTGAATCGCTGGTCGAAAACGCCCGCGATGCGCATTACCAGGCCTCGGACGCTCTGCACGGCGCGCAGGCGGACCTCTACGCGGCGAACGGAGAGGTGACCCGCATCGAGGGCGAAATCACGCGCCTGAGGGAGCGACGGCAAATGCTTGGCAGCCGCGTCGGGCAACTCATTGCCGACGAGACGCGCTGGCAGGCTCAACATACCAGTGCCGCAGCAGATCGTCAGCGCTGGGAAAACCTGCTTGATGCAGCGGCGCTGCGGTGCGAGCAGGCACAGGCGCGTCACGAAGAGTTGGCCGCACGCCTGCCCGCAGCGGAAGACGCATTGTCAGGCGCGCAGGCGGCCACGCGCTCCTTGCGGCACGAACTGGGCAGTGCGGAACAACAGCTTCGCGTTGAAGAGACACACCGCGCGAGCGCGCTGCGTGCGCTCGATACCCTCGCGCAGCGCCGGATGCGCGTTGACGGGGAGCGGCACGGCCTACAGGCGCCGGACCTCGAAGCGCTGGCGCGGGCAGAAGCTGCGGCGGAAATCGCGGCACATCGCTTGGCTGCACTGCAAGAGTCCCTGGACGAAGGCGCGGCTGCGCTGCCGCATCAGCTAGCGGCGGTGCGCGCTGCGCAAGACACGGAACGGCAGGTCAGCCGCAGCCTCACCGAGGCTCGCGCCCGGCGCGAGGCGCTTGCGCGCATCCAGCAGAAGGCTGCAGCACCGGGCGCGATGGGCGATTGGATCCAACGGCACCAGATCGATGCGGCGCGTCCGCTGTGGCGCGAACTGCGCGTAGAAACGGGCTGGGAAGCAGCGCTCGAAGCCGCTCTGCGTGAGCGCTTCGGCGCATTTCCGGTCCAGTCGCCTGAGGGCATTGCCGCGGCGCTTGGAGAACAACCGCCCACATCGATCGCCCTTGCCTGGAACGGGGACGCGCCCAGCGCGCCGGCCGACATGCAAGGCTTGCCCGGACTGCCCCTGTTGAATCTTGTCCGCGTCGAGAACCCCGCGTGGGTCGCGCCGGTTGCTGCATGGCTATCGCAAGTGCGGGCCGTGGAAGATTGTCGCGAATGGCTGAGCCAGGCGCCGCAACTGCCGGCACAGGTGCGCCTGGTGGACCGCGCCGGGCGCGAGCTATCGCGCTTCGGCTGCTCGTGGCTGCGCGCGGACGCTGGGGCGCACGGCGCGCTTGAGCGCGAGCGCGAGATCGAAGAGCTCGATGCACGTATTGAAGGCCTTGCGCTGGAGGCCGAGCAAGGGCATGCGGCGCTGGCCGAAGCGGAGAGCGCAAGCCAGCGGGCGCAAGAAGCGCTCACCAATCTGCGCCGCGAGCATCAGATTGCGCAACAGACCAGTCACCGCGAACAACTCGCCGCGGTGCAACTCGGTCAGGCACGGCAGCGTTTTGATGAACGCGCCGATCAGTTGCGCCGGGATCTTGAAGAGCTCGATGCGCTGGTCGAACTTGAACGCAGTCACCTGCAAAGAGCCATTGAGGCGCAGGGCGTCCAGGACGAACGAGCCGAGCAATTGCGCGAACGCCTGGAAGCGGCAGAGGCCGTGGCAAGCGAGCAAGACGCAGCGGTGCGGGCGCTGCGCATGCAAGAGCAGCAATTCGCCCGCGAGGTACAGGAAGCGCTGTTCTCGGAAAGGGAATGCCGCAGCAAACTTGATGATCTGGCACGCCAGATTGCACAAGCCGAAGAGCAGATTGACCGTTGTGCGCGCGAACGCGATGCTGCCGAGGCCGAACAGGCGGGTCTGGACGAAACCCCGATGGCCGATGCGCTGCAAGAGGCACTCGCCAATCGTGAGCTGCGCGAAGCACGGCTCAGCGCCTGCCGCGAGGCGCTTGATGCTGCGGCTTCGCGCCTGCGGGAGCTGGACGAGGCGCGCCTGCGAGCAGAATTGGCGCTTCGACCGCTCAACGAATCCTTGGCGGATGCGCGACTTAAACAGCAGGCGGCCGAACTCGGGCAACAGCAATATGACGAACGTCTCGCCGAGATCGAAGTCGACGAAGCGGAGTTCGCAGCACGGCTTGCGGCGGGCCCGAAGGATCAGACCCTGGTTCGCGAAATCAACCGTCTCACGCGCGAGCTTGCCGAACTGGGGCCGGTAAACCTTGCGGCAGTGGAAGAATTACTCGCATCCGAAGAGCGCAAGGGCTACCTTGACGCGCAGTCCGCGGATTTGAGCGAGGCGATCGGCACGCTGGAAGACGCCATTCGCAGGATCGACCGCGAGACGCGCGAGCAGTTGGAGGAAACGTACAATACGGTGAATCGCCACTTCGGCGAGTTGTTCCCGCAATTGTTCGGCGGCGGCGAAGCGCAGTTGATCCTGACAGGCGACGAGATCCTTGATGCCGGTGTGCAGATTGTTGCGCGACCGCCCGGCAAGAAGAACAGCTCGATCCATCTGCTTTCCGGTGGCGAGAAGGCGCTCACCGCCATCGCACTCGTGTTTTCGTTCTTTCAGCTCAACCCGGCGCCGTTCTGCCTTCTGGACGAAGTGGATGCGCCGCTCGACGATGCCAACACCGAACGATTCTGCGCGATGGTCAAACGCATGTCGGCAATCACGCAGTTCATGTTCATCAGTCACAGCAAGATCACGATGGAAATGGCGCGCCAGCTGGTCGGCGTTACGATGCAGGAGCAGGGCGTTTCCCGCGTGGTCGAAGTCGATATAGAAGAAGCGCTGCGGCTGGCCGATCCAGTCGCGGCTTGAGAGGTCTCATGGCAGGCAACGAACTCCTTTACGGTCTGATCGGTTCCGGCGCAGGTGTCGTCGTGCTGGTGCTGGGCTACAACGCGTGGCAGGAGCGCAAGGCGCGTCGCAACGCAGAGAAAGCCTTCCGCTCGGAGCATCGCGATGTATTGCTTGAAGGCGCCGCGACAGCGGGCGAACAGGCAGACCCATCCGGCCGGGTAGAGCCGGCGGCATCCAAACTTCCGCCACGACCGCCAATTGGCCGCGCGGCGGAGCCAGATCTGCCGCTTGAAGCCCGCGCGATCGATTGCGTGGTCAGGATCGAAGCGCCGGCTGGCGTGGTGGGGGGCGCGGTTGTCAATGGCGCAGGCGGGCCGCTCGCTCAGATCCACCGATCAGTGCGCTGGTACGCTTTCGACGACGCAGAGCACGCATGGATTGCACTCGACGCCAACGACAAACGCAATTTCACGCGGCTGAGCGTCGCGATGCAGTTGGCTGATCGGCGGGGTGCCGTTGGCGAGCGCGAAATCGAGGCCTTCACTGCAGCCATCCAGCGCGTGTGCGATCAGTTCATGGCGGTGCCGCGTTTCATGGACCGCAGCGAGGCGCTCGCGCTTGCACAGGGTGTCGACCAGTTCTGTGCCGCGCTCGATATCCAGATCGCGATCAATGTGGTGGCAGGCGATCAGGCCTTCGCAGGCACCAAGCTCCGCGGCCTTGCCGAGGCCGCCGGACTGGTGCTCGACAACGATGGTTGCTTCCATGCCCGCGACGATGCGGGCTGCAGTCTGTACGTGGTTGCCAATCGGGATGCTTCGCTGTTTACGCCCGAGACCCTGCGCCAGGGGGCATCGTCCGGAGTGACCCTGAGCCTTGATGTGCCGAGAGTCGGCGCCGGCGTCCAGGTGTTCGACAGGATGGTGGCATTTGCACGGCAGCTTGCTGCTGCGCTGCACGGGCACCTTGTCGATGACAACGGCCGCGCGCTGAGCGACGCCTCTCTGGCGATGATCCGCGAACAGATCGAGCAGTTCCAGGAACAGATGGATCGACAAGGCGTGCCTGCAGGGAGCGGACTGGCCCTGCGCCTGTTCGTGTGAGCGGCGGCATGATCGCGACCCGCGAAGCGTTCGAGCGGGCCAAGTGGCTGCGCGCGGAACTCGAACGCCATAATCACGCCTACTATGTACTCGATGCGCCCACAGTTCCGGATGCCGAGTACGACCGGCTGTTCCAGGAACTGCAATCGATCGAGACGCAGTTCCCGGAACTGCAAAGTGCCGATTCACCCACGCAGCGTGTTGGCGGCAAACCACTGTCGCAGTTTGCGCCGGTTCGCCACGCTATCCCGATGCTGTCGATCCGCACGGAGACCGATACCGAGGCGAGTGGTGCGATCGCATTCGACACCCAGGTGCGCAAGGAACTTGCGCTGAATGAGGGCGATCCGCCTGTCGACTACGCAGCGGAACTCAAATTCGATGGCTTGGCGATCAGTCTGCGCTACGAAAATGGCGTGTTGATCCAGGCCGCCACGCGGGGCGACGGCGAAACTGGCGAAGACGTCACCCAGAATATTCGCGCGATTCGTCAGATCCCGCTGCGTCTACGGACCGATACGCCGCCGGCGATATTCGAAGTGCGCGGCGAGGTGTATATGCGGCGAGACGATTTCGCGCGCATGAACGCCCGCCAAGAAGCGCGCGGTGAAAAGACTTTCGTGAATCCGCGCAATGCGGCGGCCGGGAGTGTGCGTCAACTCGATCCCGCGATCAGCGCGCAGCGCCCACTGTCGTTCTTCGCCTACGGTCTGGGTGAAACACTCGGCTGGGACGAAGCGCCCACCCACGCGGCGCTGCTGGATCAGCTGGCCAGCTGGGGTTTTCCTGTGTGCGACGAGCGTTGTGTTGCGCGGGGCGCGGACGGATTGGTTGCCTTCCACAATCGGGTGGGCGCGCTGCGCGACAGTCTGCCCTTCGACATCGATGGCGTGGTCTACAAGGTCAATGCGATCGCGCTGCAGCGCAGGCTGGGGTTCCGCACGCGGGAACCACGCTGGGCGGTGGCGCACAAGTACCCTGCGCAGGAAGTGATCGCCCGCGTGGCGGACATCGAAGTGCAGGTCGGGCGCACCGGCAAGCTGACACCGGTAGCGAGGCTCGAACCGGTATTCGTGGGCGGAGTCACGGTCACCAACGTAACGCTGCACAACCAGGACGACATCGATCGCAAGGGCGTCTGGATCGGCGACAGTGTCGTGGTGCGGCGTGCCGGCGACGTGATCCCTGAAATCGTTACATCGCTGCCCGAGCGCAGGCCGAGCGATGCGCGCCCCTTCGTCATGCCTGCAAGCTGCCCGGTATGTGCATCGGCGGTTGTGCGAGAGGAGGGCGAAGCCGACCACCGTTGCACTGGCGGGCTCTATTGCCCGGCGCAGCGCAAACAGGCCCTGCTGCATTTTGCATCCCGGCGCGCGATGGATATCGAAGGGCTTGGCGACAAGATCGTCGATCAGCTTGTCGATGCTGCGATCGTCCGCACGCCAGCCGACGTGTACAAACTGGGCGTGCTTGCGCTGGCGGGCCTTGAACGGATGGCGGAAAAATCCGCACAGAACCTCGTTGCCGCAATCGAAGCCAGCCGCAAGACAACGCTCGCACGCTTCGTCTATGCCTTGGGTATCCGCAATGTTGGCGAGGCAACCGCCAAGGACCTTGCGCGCCACTTCGGTTCGCTCGATGCCTTGATGGCAGCGGACGAAGCAGCATTATTGGGCGTGGCAGATGTCGGGCCCGTCGTCGCAGCGTGCATCCTTGATTTCTTCCGCGAGCCCCACAACCGTCAGGTCATCGAAGAGCTTCGCTCTGCCGGGGTACATTGGCCTGAGGCTTCCGGCCTTGTGGGCGAAAGCGCAGCACCGTTCGCCGGCAAGACGTTCGTGCTGACCGGCACCTTGCCTGCGCTGTCTCGCGACGAGGCAACCTCCCTGATCGAAGCGCAAGGGGGGAAGGTTGCCGGATCAGTGTCGAAGAAGACCGATTTCGTCGTGGCGGGCGCGGAAGCAGGCTCCAAGCTCGAAAAGGCGCAACAACTGGGCATCACGATTCTCGACGAATCCGGCCTTCGGGCCTTGCTCGCCACGGCGATGCAGCCTTCCATCCAAATCAGCGAGAACAATGAAACGAATCCGTAAAGCGGTTTTCCCGGTGGCAGGCCTTGGCAGCCGCTTCTTGCCGGCAACCAAGGTCATGCCGAAGGAAATGCTGCCGATCGTCGACAAACCGATCATCCAATACGCGGTGGAGGAGGCGGCCGACGCGGGGATCACCGACATGGTGTTCATCATCGGTCGGACCAAGCGTGCGATCGCCGACCATTTCGACAAAGCGTACGAACTGGAGAGCGAACTTGAGTCGCGCGGCAAGTTCGATTTGCTGAAGATCGTGCAGGACACGATTCCGAAGGGCGTGAACTGCATCTTCATCCGCCAGGCAGAGGCGCTGGGACTCGGGCATGCGGTGCTGTGCGCAGAACCGGTGGTCGGCAGCGAGCCTTTCGCCGTGCTTCTTGCTGACGATCTGCTCGATGGCCCCAGTTCAGTCACGGCGCAGATGTCGGAGGTATTCAACTACCACCGCTGTTCGGTGCTGGGCGTTATGGAAGTGCCTCGGCAGGCCACCGGCGCCTACGGCGTGGTGAGTACCGAAAAGGATTCGGGCGATGTACGACGGATCTCCGGAATCGTGGAGAAACCGAAACCGGAAGAGGCGCCATCAAATCTCGCCGTTGTGGGCCGCTACGTGCTCACGCCGCAGATCTTTGAACACCTGCGCAACCTGAAACCGGGCACCCATGGAGAGCTTCAGCTGACCGATGCCATTTCGGCGCTGCTGCGTGAAGAATCCGTACTTGCCTATCGGTTCAACGCAACCCGGTATGACTGCGGCGACAAGCTGGGCTATCTGAAGGCAACCGTCGAGCTCGGAATGCGCCACGGCGAAATCGGCACCGACTTCAGCCGTTACCTTGAAGAGAAGTTTGGTTCGGCGCAGCCCTGAACCTGCGCTACGGGCGCAGAAGTGAAAAAGGGCAGCCTTCCGGCTGCCCTTTGTCTTGAATCGCCCTATCAGGCGGCGTCGTTCTTGGCCGCGCGCTTGCGGTCCGTTTCCTTCAGGTGACGCTTGCGCAGGCGAATTGACTTCGGCGTGATCTCGACGATCTCGTCATCAGCAATGAACTCGATTGCCGATTCCAGCGTCAGCGAAATCGGCGGCGTCAGGCGCACAGCCTCGTCGGTGCCCGAAGCGCGCACGTTGGTCAGCTGCTTGCCCTTGATCGGGTTTACGACCAGATCGTTGTCGCGGGTGTGGATACCGATGATCATGCCTTCGTACAGCGCTTCACCCGGGCTGACGAACATTCGGCCACGGTCCTGCAGGTTCCACAACGCGTAAGCCACCGCCTCACCGTCGTTCTGCGAAATCAGCACGCCGTTGCGGCGCTCTGCCATCACACCGGCCATGGGGCCGTAGTCGTCGAACACATGGCTCGCGAGGCCGGTGCCGCGCGTCAGGGTCAGGAATTCGCCCTGGAAGCCGATCAGGCCACGCGCAGGGATGCGGTATTCGAGACGCACACGGCCCTTGCCATCCGGCTGCATGTCCTGCAGTTCGCCACGACGGCGACCCAGTTCTTCCATCACCGAACCCTGGTGGTTCTCTTCGACATCCACCGTCAGCATTTCGTACGGCTCACACTTCTCGCCGTTGATTTCCTTGAACACCACGCGCGGGCGACCAACCGCCAGCTCATAGCCTTCGCGACGCATGTTTTCGAGGAGGATGGTGAGGTGCAGTTCGCCACGCCCCGAAACTTCAAACACGTCGGAGTCACCGGTGTAGTTCACGCGCAGAGCGACGTTCTTGAGCAGTTCTTTTTCGAGGCGTTCGCGGATCTGGCGGCTCGTAACGAACTTGCCTTCGCGGCCGGCGAGCGGTGACGAGTTGACCATGAAGTTCATCGTCAGCGTCGGTTCATCGACGGCGATCGGCTTCATGCCTTCCGGCTTCTCCGGATCACAGATCGTGACGCCGATGTTCACCTGATCGATGCCCGACACCAGCACGATGTCGCCCGCTTCGGCGGATTCCGCCTGACTACGCTCGAGTCCCTTGAAGGTCAGGACTTGGCCAACCTTGGCCTTGCCGCGGTTTTCGTCGCCGTACATGACGACGACTTCCTGGTTCGGGCGGATACGGCCGGCGCGAATACGGCCGATACCGAGCTGACCGACATAGGTCGAATAGTCCAGCGAGCACACCTGGAGTTGCAGCGGTGCATCAGCGTCGACCGTTGGCTGCGGCACATGCTTGAGGATCGCTTCGTACAGGGCGGTCATGTCGGTGCCGGGCTTGTCAGCCTCCAGCATCGCGTAGCCGTTGAGTGCCGAGGCGTACACGACCGGGAAGTCGAGCTGCTCTTCGGTCGCGCCGAGTTTGTCGAAGAGATCGAAGGTGTGGTTGATCACCCAGTCCGGACGCGAGCCCGGGCGGTCGATCTTGTTGATCACGACGATCGGCTTGAGCCCCATCGCGAGTGCCTTGCGGGTCACGAAACGGGTCTGCGGCATCGGGCCTTCGACCGCGTCGACCAGCAGCAGCACGCCGTCGACCATGGACAGTACGCGCTCCACCTCGCCGCCGAAGTCGGCGTGTCCCGGGGTGTCGACGATGTTGATGTGGGTCTCGCCGTACTGGATCGCGCAGTTCTTGGCAAGAATCGTGATGCCGCGCTCCTTCTCGAGATCGTTCGAGTCCATCACGCGCTCGGCCACCTGCTGGTTTTCACGGAAGGTGCCGGACTGGCGCAGGAGCTGGTCGACCAGGGTGGTTTTACCGTGGTCAACGTGGGCGATGATGGCGATATTGCGGATTGCGCGGCTCATGGGATGTCCCAAGTCTTTGAAAAAGGGGCGGATTCTAGCACGGGCATGTGGCAGCGCAGCGTAAATCCGAAAAGTGACGTGCTACCATTTTGGCCCCCGCAAAAATCGACGCGAAGGCCTCATCCATGCTTGCCATCATTGGCGGAAGCGGACTCACCCAGCTTGCAAACCTCAATATCGAACGCCGGGAGATCGTCCGGACGCCATTTGGGGAGCCCTCGGGCGTCTTGCTGTTCGGGCATGTCTGCAGTACGAACGTCGTATTTCTGGCGCGCCACGGTTACGGCCATACGATTCCGCCGCACATGGTGAATTACCGCGCGAATATGTGGGCGTTACAGCACGCAGGAGCGACGGGCGTGCTGTCGGTTGCGTCGGTGGGCGGCATTCGTGCCGATCTTGCCCCCGGCGTGCTGGTCGTTCCGCACCAGATCATCGACTACACACACAGCCGCAGAAACACCTTTTTCGATGGCGTGGATGGTCCGGTGGTCCATGTCGATTTCACCGAGCCCTATGACTCCGTGTTGCGGCGCCGCATTCTTGCCGCGGCAGCCGAGTCGGGCGAAGCCGTGGTGGACGGCGCTGTGTACGCCGCAACACAAGGCCCGCGGCTTGAAACGGCGGCGGAAATCAACCGCCTTGCGCGCGACGGCGCCGACGTGGTCGGCATGACCGGCATGCCCGAGGCCGCATTGGCACGCGAACTCGACTTGCCATACGCGGCGCTAAACGTGGTCGTGAATTGGGCGGCCGGGCGCGCCGACAGCGAACACGAAATCCGTTTCGAGCAGATCGAGCAGACGGCGCAGGAAGCCATGACGCGCGTGCGCCACGTGATCGATCGCGTCTGCAGCTAGGGACCGGAAATGATTCGAGACGTGTTGCGCATGGGCGACCCGCGGTTGTTGCGGGTGGCAAAGCCGGTGGACGCTTTCGGCACGGCTGCCTTGGCAGACCTCATCACTGACATGATGGACACCATGCGCCATCTCAACGGCGCCGGGATCGCGGCCCCGCAGATTGGCGTGGATTTGCGTGTCGTCATCTTTGGTGTCGGAAAGAATCCGCGATATCCCGACGCTGAATCAGTTCCGCTGACAATCCTCTGCAACCCTGTCATTGAACCGATAGGAGAGGAGCTGGAGGAGGGCTGGGAAGGCTGCCTGTCGGTGCCGGGGCTTCGCGGGGTCGTGCCGCGCCATGTCGCCTTGCGTTACAGCGGCTATACCCCAGAAGGGCAACGCATCGAACGCGAGGCCACCGGGTTTCATGCGCGGGTGGTACAGCATGAATGCGACCATCTGGACGGCATCCTGTATCCGATGCGGGTACAGGATTTCACCCGCTTCGGATACACCGAGGTCCTGTTCCCCGGATTGGACGCCGGCAACGACGACTAGATGCGGCGCTGCCTACACCTTGGCGAGCAGCGCCCCTTCAAGCTTGACGATCGCGCTGGTCGCATCGAGATCGGGTCCTGAAATCAGGAAGGTGTCTTCCGCGCGCTCGCCGAGCGTTGCGATCTTTGCGGTATGCAGATCGACGCGGTTATCGGCAAGCACGCTGGCTATGTCGAAAAGCAGGCCCGGCCGATCAGCCGTCGCAACCGACAGGATGTAGTACTGCCCGCGCTCATCGGGACGGATGGTGACTTCCGGCGTGATCGGGAAATGCCGCACCTGGCGCGAAAGCCGACCGGTGCCTGGCTTGTCGATCGGCGCATTGGTGCGCAGGCGCTCAGCCAGATCGTGCTCGATCATCGGCACGATATCCCGATAGTTCTCATCCCCTGCGGGGTCGAGCAGTACGAAGCTATCGAGCGCGTAGCCGTGCCGCGTCGTATGGATCTTCGCATCGAGAATGCTCAAGCCGTGGCGGCTGAAGAAGCCGCAGAGCCGCTTGAACAGATCCTGAGAGTCGGGCGCATACACCATGACCTGCAAGCCACGCTCGATCTGGCTTGGGCGGGCCTTGACGACCGCATCGCCACCGGACGGTCGATAGTAGAGCATGCGCGTGTGCCAGACGATTTCGTCAATGTCATGGCGCATGAAGTACACGGTGTCGAGTTCATCCCAAAGCGCTCTTTCGACGTTCTCGATCAGGCCGAAGAAGCGCAGGCGGGTGCGCGCTTCGTGCTGCCGTTCGCTGACTCCTTTTGCCTGAACGGGCGTATCTCCCCGCAGTAGCCGCTGGGTGGTCAGAAACAGATCCTCGAGCAGCTTGGCCTTCCACCCATTCCAGACCTTCGGGCTGGTGCCGCGAATGTCCGCGTGAGTCAGCAAATACAGCGCAGTGAGTCGGCGTTCATCGCCCACCAATGCGGCAAAACCCCGAATGACATCAGGGTCCGAAAGGTCGCTTTTCTGCGCAATCTGGGACATCGTCAGATGATGCTCGACCAGCCATTCGACCAGGTCGGTGTCATCCGCGCTGAGGCCGTGGTCTTCGCAGAATCGCCGCGCGTCGCCCATGCCGAGTTTGGAGTGGTCGCCGCCACGCCCCTTGGCGATGTCATGGAACAGGGCCGCCACGTAGAGCAGCCAATGGCGGTCCAAACCGCTGATCAAGCGCGTACAAAGCGGATATTCGTGCGCGTGTTCATCCATGGTCATGCGGCGGACATTGCGCATGACCTGAAGGATGTGCTGGTCCACGGTGTAGACGTGGAACAGGTCGTGCTGCATCTGGCCGACGATCTGACCGAACGCGGGTATGTAACGACCCAGGATTCCGTACTGATTCATCCAGCGGAATACATGGGTGATGCCTTGCGGCTGCTGGAAAAGCTCCAGGAAGCGTTTGCGGTTTTCTGGTTTGCGTCGGAATGCAGCGTCGACGCGCCCACGGCATTGCCACAGGGCGCGCAAGGTTCGCGCCGTCATCCCCTTGAGTTCGTCGTGACGCTCGAGTAACAGAAACGCGTCAAGGATTGCGTCCGGACTATGGGTGAAGAGGCTGTCATCGAAGACGTCCAGCAAATTCTGGCGCTTGCAGAAACGATCATCGATCGGAATCGGCGCATCCAGGCCGGCCGGCAGGATGCGGGTCGCAAAGTTCTGCAGCAAGAGGGTATTGAGCTGCGTGATCTTCTTGGCGACCAGGTAGTAGCGCTGCATCATGACTTCCGATGCGCGCCGGGTCGAAGTTGCGCTCACGCCAAGCGCTTTGGCCAGCGCCTCTTGATGATCAAACAGCAGGCGATCTTCGCGCCGCCGGGTCAGCAGGTGGAGCCTGATGCGGACTTCCTGCAAAAACCGCTCTGCCTTGCTGAGTTCCCGGCACTCCTCTGCTGTGATCAACCCTTCGGTGGCCAGCGACTCCCAACTCGCACCAAGGCCTGACGCCAGTGCGATCCAGACGATCGTCTGCAGGTCACGCTGACCGCCCGGCCCTTCCTTGCAATTGGGTTCAAGCGAATAGGGGGTGTCGTTGAAGCGGTTGTAGCGCTGCTCCTGCTCTGCACGCTTGGCGATGAAGAAGGCGGGCAGATCAAGTGCCGCGCGCTGCTGTTCGAGCATCCTCTCGAATATCCCGGCGTCGCCGGCAAGCAGGCGAGCCTCCAGCAGGTTGGTCTGAACGGTGACGTCACGCGCCGATTCTTCTGCGCATTCTTCAAGCGTTCGAACGCTGTGACCGACTTCGAGACCGATGTCCCAGAACAGGCCAACAAGCCTTTCAATCCGCTGTTGGGTGGGCCTGTCGGGCTCCTCCGCCAGCAAGATCAACAGGTCGACATCAGAATTCGGGAAGAGCTGACCTCGACCGTACCCGCCGACAGCGATCAGGGAAGCAGCATCCGGAACGCCCGCAACCTGCCAGATGTCTCGCAGCACACCGTCGACCAGGTTCGCGTTGTCGCGCAGAAGGCGCACTGGATCCGGATGCGCCTCGAATGCAGCGCGAAGTTCCGTTCGGCCGTCGGTGACACGCTTTCGCAGCGAATCGCCTGTCGCCCGTAGGCTGTCAGTAGGCACCACCGTAGCCATCAGGCAAAGAAGTGCTTGGCAACGATTTCCGGGATCGCCGGTGCGCCGGCCGATCGAGTAAGGACTTCCACGCCGTCATCGGTCACCACGACGGTGTGCTCCCATTGGGCAGAGAGACTGCGATCCTTGGTCACGATGGTCCAGCCATCAGGCAACTCCGAAATCGCAGCCTTGCCGGCATTGATCATCGGCTCGATCGTGAAGATCATGCCTGCCTTGAGTTCCAGCCCGGTGCCGGGGCGGCCGTAATGCACGACCTGTGGCTCTTCATGGAAGTTGCGACCGATGCCATGTCCGCAGAACTCCCGAACGACCGAAAAGCCAGCCCCCTCTGCGTGTTTCTGGATGGCATGGCCGATGTCGCCCAGATGGGCGCCCGGTTTCACCTGCGCAATGCCGAGCCACATGCATTCATAAGTGATCTGGCAAAGCCGCTTGGCGAGGATGCTCCCCTCATTGCCGACCACGAACATGCGGCTCGTATCGCCATGAAAACCGTCCTTGATGACGGTGATATCGAGGTTGACGATGTCGCCGCGCTTCAATTGCTTGTTGCCCGGAATGCCATGGCACACCTGATGGTTGATCGAAGTGCAGATCGATTTCGGGTACGGTTTGTAGCCTGGCGGTGCGTAGTTCAGCGGCGCCGGGATGGTCCCCTGCACGTTGACCATGTAATCGTGGCAAAGCCGATCAAGTTCTTCCGTAGTCACGCCCGGCTGAACATGCGGCGTAATGAAATCCAGGACTTCGGAAGCCAGGCGGCCGGCTTCGCGCATGGCGACGATCTCGTCGGGGGTCTTGATTGAAACACTCATTGTTGTTCTGGCTGCTTCGGGACAAACGCGAAGGTTATCGCCTTTCGTGCGGGGTCGCCAAACCCATTCATCGCGCGAGCAGCAGCGGAGCTTGAGGGGGTACGGTGCAAGCTGCTAGAATGGCTGGCTTGGTCGTGCCCATGGGGGGTGCGACGAACTACGCACGCTCCTGTTGCAAGGGTCCCGCACATGCGGGCGAGACCGCGATCTCTGCGCGGTCACCAGGAGCGGAGGCTAACCCTTAGATCGGAGAATCTATATGTCCGTCACTATGCGCCAGATGCTGGAAGCCGGTGTTCACTTCGGCCACCAGACGCGTTTCTGGAACCCCAAGATGGCCCCGTTCATTTTCGGCCATCGCAACAAGATTCACATCATCAACCTCGAGAAGACCCTGGCCAAGTACCAGGAGGCGACTGCCTTCGTGCGCAAGCTTGCGAGCAACCGCGGCACGATTCTCTTCGTTGGCACCAAGCGTCAGGCACGCGAAATCCTGGCCGAAGAGGCTGGCCGCGCCGGCATGCCGTTCGTGGACGAGCGCTGGCTGGGTGGCATGCTGACCAACTTCAAGACGGTCAAGCAGTCGATCAAGCGCCTGAAGGACATGGAGCAGATGGTTGAGGATGGCTCGATCGAGAAGCTCTCGAAGAAGGAAGCGCTGATGGCGACGCGCGAACTCGAGAAGCTCCAGAAGTCGATCGGCGGCATCAAGGAAATGGGCGGTCTGCCCGATGCACTGTTTGTCATCGACGTCGGTTATCACAAGATTGCAATCACCGAAGCCAAGAAGCTGGGCATTCCGGTCGTCGCAATCGTCGATACCAACCATTCCCCTGAGGGCGTGGATTACGTGATCCCGGGTAACGATGATTCGAGCCGTGCGATCCGCCTGTACGCACGCGGCGTTGCCGATGCCGTGCTTGAGGGCCGCAGCCAGGTCATCAACGAAATCGTCGCTGCCGGCGAGGCGGACGAGTTTGTCGAAGTGGACGAAGGCACGGAAGAGCAAGCCTAAGCGCTGCGTCTGTTCCTTTCGGCATTAATTGAATTCAGGAGTCAGCATGGCGGAAATCACCGCAGGCATGGTCAAGGAGCTTCGGGAAAAGACCGACGCCCCGATGATGGAGTGCAAGAAGGCCCTTACTGAGGCGGCCGGCGACATGGTCAAGGCAGAAGAAATTCTGCGCGTGAAGCTTGGCAGCAAGGCTTCTAAGGCCGCAGCCCGCGTTGCAGCCGAAGGCGTTGTGGCAACTTACATTTCGGCAGACGGCAAGCTCGCATCGATCGTTGAGATCAACAGCGAAACCGACTTTGTTGCGAAGAACGACGACTTTCTCAAGCTGTCGCGCGACTGCGCTGAACTGGTGGCGACGCAGGCTCCGGCCGATGTCGCAGCGCTGTCCGCACTCCCGCTTGGCGAGGGTACGGTTGATTCGGTGCGCACCGCACTGGTTGGCAAGATCGGCGAGAACATGTCGATCCGCCGCTTCGTCCGCGTCGAAGCAAAAGGCAAGGTCGCTCAATACATCCACGGCGGCTCCAAGATCGGCGTCCTGATTGACGTCGAAGGTGGGGACGACGCGCTGGCACGGGACCTTGCGATGCACATCGCTGCGAACAAGCCCAAGTCGCTCGACGCCTCTGGTGTTTCCGCAGAACTGATTGAAACCGAACGCCGTGTCGCGATCGAGAAGGCAAAGGAGTCCGGCAAGCCGGAAGCCATGCTTGAAAAGATCGCCGAAGGTTCGGTCCAGAAGTTCCTGAAAGATGTCACCCTCCTGGGCCAGGTCTTCGTGAAGGCCGAAGATGGCAAGCAGACTGTCGAGCAACTGCTCAAGGCCAAGAACGCCAAGGTGCACGGGTTCACCCTGTTCATCGTGGGCGAAGGCATCGAGAAGAAGACGACGGACTTTGCCGCTGAAGTCGCCGCGCAAGCCGCTGCTGCCGCTGCCCAACGCTGAGGAAGTCCAGCTACCATGACCACACCTGCCTACCGCCGCATCCTGCTCAAGCTTTCAGGTGAAGCCCTGATGGGCGACGACGCTTTCGGGATCAACCGTGACGTCGTCTCCCGTATCGTTCAGGAAGTGGCGGAGGTGGTCAATCTCGGCGTCGAGGTTGGGGTGGTCATCGGTGGCGGCAACATCTTCCGCGGCATGGCCGGTGCTGCAAGCGGGATGGATCGCGCAACAGCCGACTACATGGGCATGTTGGCCACAGTCATGAATGCAATGGCCCTGGCCGACGCAATGAAACACGTTGGCGTCGTTGCGCGCGTCCAGTCCGCGCTGAATATGGAAGCGGTGGTCGAGCCATATATCCGTGGCAAGGCCATTCGCTACCTGGAAGACGGAAAGGTAGTCATCTTCGCAGCCGGCACGGGCAATCCATTCTTCACAACGGATACCGCTGCCGCCCTGCGTGGCGCCGAGATCGGCGCAGAAATCGTTTTGAAGGCAACAAAGGTCGACGGCGTGTACTCTGCGGACCCGAAGAAGGATCCCTCCGCGACGCGCTATTCGCGAATCAGCTTCGATGAGGCCATCGCGAGGAATCTGCAGGTATTGGACGCAACAGCCTTCGCGCTGTGTCGCGACCAGAAGTTGCCGATCAAGGTATTCAGCATCTTCGTTCCCGGCGCCCTCAAACGGGTGGCAATGGGCGGAGATGAAGGCACCTTGGTGCACATCTGACGCAAGGACTCTGGAAATGATCGCCGAACTGAAGAAGCAGATCGAACAGAAGATGCAGAAGTCGCTCGAGGCATTGAAGAATGACCTCGGGAAAGTGCGCACTGGCCGCGCTCATACCGGCTTGCTTGATCATGTGCAGGTCGACTATTACGGTTCGATGGTCCCAGTGAATCAAGTCGCGAACATCAACCTCCTGGATGCCCGCACGATTGGGGTTCAACCATGGGAGAAGGGGATGATCGCGAAGGTGGAAAAGGCGATTCGCGATAGCGATCTCGGCCTGAATCCCGCGACGATGGGTGATGTTGTGCGCGTCCCGATGCCTGCGCTCACGGAAGAGCGTCGCAAGGATCTCATCAAGGTCGTTCGATCTGAGGCCGAGAATGCACGCGTGGCCGTCCGTAATCTCCGGCGTGACGCGAACAGCCAGCTCAAGGAATCAGTCAAGAGCAAAGAGATTTCAGAAGATGAGGAACGTCGCGCGGAAGAGGACGTTCAGAAACTGACCGATCGTTACATCGCGGAAGTAGACAAGCTTCTCGCCGAAAAAGAAAAAGACCTGATGCAGGTCTGATGACGCCGCAACTACGAGCGGAGTCTCCACACAATGGCCATCGGCCGCATTTTTAGCTCGACGCGTGATATCCCCAATGTAGCGGAGGTGCCGACGCACGTTGCCATAATCATGGACGGCAACGGACGCTGGGCTCGCAAGCGTTTGATGCCGCGTGTCGCCGGACACAAGCGCGGGCTTGAAACCGTCCGCCAGATCGTTTCCGCGTGCGTCGACCGTGGCATTCGTCATCTGACGCTTTTCGCCTTCAGTTCCGAGAATTGGAGAAGGCCCGAAGAAGAAGTCAGCTTCTTGATGGGTCTGTTCCTAAAGGCACTGCAGCAAGAGATCGCAAAGCTGCATCGCAACGGCATCCGCTTCCGTGTCATTGGCGATCTGTCACGCTTTGATGCGCAAATTCGGGAGATGATCGCCGAAGCGGAAGCTCTGACCTTTGACAACGAGCGCCTCACCTTAACCATCGCTGCAAACTACGGAGGCCGTTGGGACATTCTCAACGCGGTTGAGTCGATGCTGGCGGCTCATCCCGAAAAACGGGGCGGGTTCGAAGAAGAGGATCTCGCGCCATATCTCTGTCTCGCTGATGCGCCCGAGCCGGACCTCTTCATTCGTACAGGCGGAGAGGAAAGAATCAGCAACTTCCTCCTGTGGCAACTCGCCTATACCGAGTTTTATTTCACCGAAACACTTTGGCCTGAATTCGACGTCGCTGCGCTTGATCTCGCGTTGCAATCCTACCGTGGCCGCGAAAGACGATTTGGCCGCACAAGCGAACAATTGCACCCCCCAGCGGCGGCGGAGTAGCAGATGCTGCGCGAGCGCGTAATCACCGCACTGGTGCTTCTCTTTGCCCTTTTGGCGGCCATCTTCATGCTCCCAACATGGGGTTGGTGGGGCGCATGCGGCGTAATTTCCTTGGTGGCTGGCTGGGAGTGGGCTGGTTTGCTGCGCATTCGGAGCGCTGCGCGCTGGGCTTATGCAGTCATCGTTGCAGGTTTAAGCGCGGCGATCATGATTGCGGACATCCGACTTTTGGATGCCGTGCTGTTCACCGTCTCTGCTTTGTTCTGGATGATCGCAGTTCCGCCTTGGCTCAAGCATCGTTGGGCAGTCGGGTCGGGGGTTCTTTCTCTGTGTGCAGGCCTTGTTGTTCTCGTGCCTGCCGCAGTGGCGATCGCGCGCCTGCGGGAAGTGGATCCTTGGTTCATGCTGGCAGCGATGGCTTTGGTCTGGGTCGCAGACATTGGCGCCTATTTTGGCGGGAGGGCGTTTGGTCGTCGCAAGCTCGCTCCAGAAATCTCCCCCGGCAAGAGCTGGGAGGGTGTGTACGCGGGAACGCTTGCCGTGATGCTCTATGGTGCGACAGTCTTCGCGATCAAGATGAGATTCGTGCCAGAGCACCTCACTTGGCCACTCGCTATGGCTCTTCTTGTGGGCCTGACTGCACTGAGCGTGCTGGGTGATCTCTTTGAATCCATGATCAAGCGACAGGCGGGCGCAAAGGATTCGTCGGCACTTTTGCCGGGTCACGGTGGCGTCCTCGATCGAATCGACAGTCTGACCTCAACGCTTCCACTCGTGGCGCTTTGGGTCAGCATATGGAACTTGCATCTGTGACGTTCCAGGTTCTCACCATCCTGGGGGCGACAGGTTCGATCGGGACCAGCACCCTCGATGTCGTTGCGCGGCACCCCGACCGATATCGCATCCACGCGCTCACTGGTTTCAGTCGCATGGACCGTCTGGCCGAACTTGCAGATCAATTCCAACCGCAAGTGCTGGTCGTACCCGACGACACTGCGCGTCGGCAGTTGTTGCACCATTTGGGGCATCAACGGACAAACTGCGAAATTCTGATCGGGCCTGATGCGCTGTGTGAAGTCGCATCTTGCCCAGAAGTCACGACGGTGATGGCTTCAATCGTTGGTGCCGCAGGTCTCGCACCGACCATGGCGGCCGTCAGGGCAGGCAAGAGAGTGTTGCTTGCCAACAAGGAAGCTCTGGTCATGTCGGGCGCCCTCTTTATGCGCGAAGCCCGAACGCATGGCGCGACCGTGCTGCCGATTGATAGCGAACACAATGCTGTCTTTCAATCTCTGCCACCTGGCTTTGACTACGGTTTGAGAGAATGCGGCGTCAGCAAGCTTCTGCTTACCGCATCCGGCGGTCCCTTCCGCACGCTTCCCATTGAAGAGTTGCAGTCGGTAACTCCGGAGCGCGCAGTAGCCCACCCTAACTGGGTAATGGGTCGGAAGATTTCAGTGGACTCTGCAACGATGATGAACAAGGGCCTCGAGGTGATAGAGGCCCACTGGCTCTTCGGTATCCCCGGCGACCAGATCGAGGTCGTCATTCATCCGCAGAGCGTCATTCATTCGATGGTCCAATACGTCGACGGATCAGTGATTGCTCAACTCGGCAATCCCGATATGCGCACTCCGATTGCACATGCGCTGGCTTATCCTGATCGAATCGACGCCGGGGTCAAGCCGCTCGATTTTTCGACACTTGCTGGATTGACTTTCGAGCCCCCGAATCTGCAGCGCTTCCCTTGCCTGGGCTTGGCCTATCAGGCGCTGGATGCTGGTGGCCTGACACCCGCGGTCTTGAATGCCGCGAATGAAGTCTCGGTCGCGGCATTCCTCGGTCGTGAGATCGCATTCACCGATATTTCACGAACGGTCGAAGGGGTCCTTGAAAGCTGCAATCCCCCTGATGACCGAACAATCGAGTCAGTAGTCGAAGCCGATCTGCGCGCGCGGCATAGCGCCCGAAGAATCATTGAACAAAACAGGATGAGTGCAGCGTGAGCATACTTTGGTCGCTCGGCGCGTTCATTGTCGCGATCGCCATCCTGGTTCCGATCCATGAGTTCGGTCACTACGCAACGGCCCGACTCTTTGGCGTTCGTGTTCTAAGGTATTCCTTTGGTTTCGGTCGAGTACTTCTTCGTAGGCAGAAGTCGCCAGACTCTACGGAATGGGTAGTTGGGGCGATTCCGCTTGGCGGATACGTGAAGATGCTCGATGAGCGCGAGCAACCTGTCCCGGAGGCCGACCTCCCTTTTGCGTTCAATCGCAAACCCGTTGCGCAGCGCATCGCAATCGTCGCAGCGGGACCGATCGCCAACCTTGCGCTTGCCATATTTATCTACTGGTTCACGTTCATGCTGGGCGTGACCGAGTTGCGACCCATCCTTGCAGAACCTCCCCCGAAAAGCCTTGCTGCATCGGTTGGCCTCGTTGCCGGGGATCAGGTGACCAAGGTTGGGAGCCGGGAAACTCCGACATGGAGTGAGGTACGCTGGGCGCTGCTGAAGGATCTTGTCGAGGGAGAATCTGTCTCGCTTTCGATCCTGCGAGGCACTTCAACGAAAGAAATCCAGGTCGCAATTCCTTCGAACGGCATCGACATGCAACAAGGCGATCCACTCTCTGGGCTCGGTTTCGCCCCGGAGCGACCTGTGCTAGCGCCTGTCGTCGGGACCGTGCTTTCCGGAGGACCGGCGGATCGCGCCGGATTGAAACCTGGCGACCGATTCAAGCGTCTCGGAACAAGTCCCGTCGCGACCGCGGATGAGGTCGCCTCGATCGTTCGACGTTCCAGCAATCAACACTTGGACGCACTTGTAGAGCGCAACGGTGCAGACATCGACGTGATTCTTCAACCGGCCCTACGTGTGGAGAATGGGCAAGAGGTCGGCAAGATCGATATCGCCTTCGCGGCCGACAACGCCTGGCGAACCCGGATGGTGATGTCAGTCTCTTACGGACCTTTCGAATCTCTGGCTCATGCGACTCAGAAGGCATGGGACACCACGGTATTCTCGCTGAAGGTCCTTGGGAGACTCATTTCGGGCCAACTCTCGATCAAAACTGTAAGCGGTCCTGTCGCAATCGCCGGTTACGCGGGCGAATCCGCACAACGCGGTATCGATGTGTTCATTGGTTTTGTCGCGTTTCTGAGCCTCAGTATCGCGATCTTCAATCTGTTACCGATCCCGGTCCTCGATGGCGGGCACATCATGTATTATCTGGCGGAAGTTGTACTGGGTCGGCCCGTCAGGCAAGCGACGCTCGAAGCAGGTCAGCAAGTCGGCATGGTTGTGCTGATAAGCCTGATGGTCGTTGCGCTGTACAACGACTTGAGTCCCGTGGCGAATTCCATTTTTAACGATTTCGGTCCGATGATCTCGCGGCTGAAAATCCGTTTGCTCTCTTGATCCTCCCAATGCAACTTAAGCTGATTCCGGGGTTGCTCGCTGCCCTGTTCGCCGCCGATTCCGCCCACGCGTTCGACACCTTCGTGGTCAAGGATATTCGTGTGGAGGGCCTGCAGCGCACAGAGGCCGGAACGGTATTCAACTACCTTCCGGTCAAGGTCGGCGAGAAAGTCACCGAAGAACGTGCGGCCCAAGCCATACGCGCACTTTACGCGACAGGCTTTTTCAAGGATGTCCGCCTTGAAGTGGACGGCGGCGTGCTCGTGGTCGTGGTCGATGAGCGGCCGGCCATCGGATCGATCGAGTTTGACGGGAACAGTGCGTTCGAGAGCGACAACCTGCGAAAAGGTTTACGCGACGCAGGCATCGCCGAATCCCGGATCCTTGATCGCTCCTTGCTCGAGCGCGCTGAACAGGAACTCAAGCGGCAGTATTTGAATCGCAGCTATTACGGCGCGACGATCACGACCGAGATTACACCGCTCGAACGAAATCGCGTTGCGTTGAAGTTCAAGATCGCGGAAGGCGATATTGCGGCCATTAAGCAGATTGGCATTTCCGGCAACAAGGTGTTTTCGGAATCCGAACTGAAGTCACAGATTTCCGCCAAACCCAAACACTGGTTTCCGCCGGTAAATTGGCTTTCAAAGAGTCACGAGTATTCCAAGCCAAAACTGCAGGGCGACCTTGAATCCATCAGAAGCTACTATCTGAACCGCGGCTACCTCGACTTCAATGTTGACAGTTCGCAGGTGTCGATCACGCCAGACAAGCAAGATGTCTATATTGCAATTGGAGTGGCGGAAGGCGAGCAATACCGGATTAATTCCGTAAAGCTGGCAGGCGATCTGATTATCAGTGACGCAGAGGCAAAGGCACTTGTCCTGTTGCGTCCCGGTGACGTTTTTTCGCGTGACAATCTCACTGAAACGACCCGCCTGATAAGCGAGCGCCTGTCCAATGAAGGTTACGCGTTTGCAAACGTCAATGCGGCGCCGGAACTCGACAAAGAAAAACGCCTTGTTTCCCTGACCATTTTTGTGGATCCAGGCAAGCGGGTCTATATCCGCCGGATCAACATTGCCGGCAACACCCGTACCAAAGATGAAGTGATACGGCGCGAACTGCGGCAGTTCGAGAGTACTTGGTACGACGGCGCCAAAATCAAGCGCTCCAAGGTGAGACTTGATCGTACCGGCTTCTATGAAGAAACCAATCTCGACACTCAACCCGTTGCCGGAACAAGCGACCAAGTCGATTTGAACGTAACGGTCAAGGAGCGTGCGACGGGCAACTTCCTGCTCGGCGCCGGTTATTCTACGACCGAGCATCTCGTTTTGCAGGGCTCACTCTCGCAAAACAACCTGTTCGGTACCGGCAACGCACTATCCCTGAACCTGAATACGGGCAAGTCGAATCGCACGCTTGTTCTTTCGTACACCAATCCGTATTTCACGCCGGATGGTGTCAGCGTGGGTTACAGCCTGTATCACCGCAACTACAACCCGTCGGCCACAACAAACGTTGCCTACTACACGACGCAGTCGAGTGGCCTCGGCATGACCTTTGGTTATCCGATTGCAGAAGACGATGCGATCTACTTCGGTGCCTCGTTTGATTCGACGCGAACCAAGATCGGTGCCACGAGCGATGTGCAGTACATCGACTTCGTGAACAAGTTCGGGGAATTGACCAACACATTCCTGCTGACTGGGTCATGGTCAAATGACTCGCGCGACAGCTCCCTTACGCCTGTATCGGGTCTGTATCAACGCTTTGTCGCAGAAGTTGCCGTACCGCCCGCTGAGCAACGCTACTACCGTCTCAATTACCAGGCGCAGTACTTCATTCCGCTGTTCTTCAAAGACGCAACACTGCAGTTCCACGGCAACGCTTCCTATGCATCCGGTTACGGCGGCCTGCCGGTCCCGTTCTACAAGAACTACTATGCGGGCGGTATCGGCTCCGTTCGTGCCTACGATGACAACTCGCTGGGGCCGCGTTCGGGTAGCGGAAGCGCGTTGGGGGGTACACAACTGCTGACCTACGGTGCTGAATACTTCTTCACTCCTCCCATGACGAACATTGACAAGAGCTTCCGGCTTGGTTTGTTTGTCGATGGCGGGCAAGTATGGGCAGCGGACCAGAAGGTTGTGCTCGCCGATGTTCGGTATAGTGCCGGTTTGAGCTTGGCATGGATCTCTCCGATCGGCCCGCTCAAATTCAGCTTCGGTCAGCCTCTGAACAGTAAGGAAGGGGATCGCACGCAGCGGTTCCAGTTCCAGCTAGGCAATATTTTCTGATGTCGAAGGAGATAGTTGTGAGAATGACTCGTGCGTTCGTGGCCCTGTTGATCGGGCTTGGTCTGTCGGCGACCGCCATGGCCCAGAGCAAAATTGGTTTCGTGAATTCGGACCGAGTATTGCGCGAGTCGGCACCTGCTGTCGTGGCTCAGAAGAAGCTGGAGAAAGAATTCGAAAAGCGTGACCAAGACCTGCAGAAGCTGACAAAACAGCTTCAGGGGATGCAGGAAAATCTCGAGAAGAATGCGGTCACGATGTCGGAAAGTGACCGTAAAACCAAGGAACGTGAGTTCGCTGAGTTGAATCGGGAATTCCAGCGTCGCCAGCGCGAGTTTCGTGAGGATCTGAATCAAAGGCGTAATGAAGAATTGGCTGGTGTGCTCGAACGCGCAAATCGGACGATTCGCGAGATTGCCGAGGCAGAGAAATTCGACGCCATCCTTCAGGACGCGATCTTTATCAGCCCCCGGGTCGACCTTACCGACAAGGTCATCAAGGCCCTGAACGCCAAGTAATTCGGCGTGCCAACACTTAGTGAAATTGTTGACCGCTTCGGCGGTCGACTTGCCGGTGACGGCGCGACGATCGTCTGTCAGGTTGGCAGCCTTGCCACTGCTCAGGCGGGCGAAATCGCGTTTCTAGCCAATCCTAAATTCAAGTCAGCGCTGATGCGCAGTGCGGCAACGGCGTTCATCGTTGCGCCCTCTGCAGAGGATGCAACCGATCGGCCCAGGATCGTTACCGAAGATCCTTATCTCTACTACGCTCGCTTGGCCCAATGGCTCAATCCGCCCCAGTTCGGTGCGCCGGGTATTCATCCGACTGCAGTGGTTGAGTCCGATTTGCCGCCTTCGGTGCATGTCGGGCCTTTGTCCTACGTGGGCCCAGATTGCGAAATCGGCGAGGGCGTTTCTATCGGGCCCTGCTGCGTCATTGAGCGGGGAACGAAGATTGGGGCCGAAAGCAGAATCTTCGGCCACGTATCGGTCTATAGTGAGACGGTCATCGGCCAGCGCTGCATTCTCCACTCGGGCGCTGTGCTGGGATCTGACGGATTCGGATACGCGCGTCAGCGGGATGGCGCGTGGATAAAGATCCCCCAGATTGGACGAACCGTTCTCGGTGACGACGTGGAAGTCGGCGCGAACACGACAATCGATCGCGGCGCCCTCGATGACACTGAAATCGGTAACGGCGTGAAACTGGACAATCTTGTCCAGATCGCACACAACGTCAAGATAGGTGACCACAGTGCGATGGCAGGTTGTGTAGGCGTTGCCGGAAGTGCCCGAATTGGGGCGCGTGTGATGGTCGGCGGTCAGGCCGGGATCAGTGGGCATCTGGAAGTCGCCGATGGAACGGTCGTTTCAGCGCGCACGCTGGTCAGCAAGACAATTAGCGAAGCAGGAATATTTACCTCCGCCATGCCGGCAATGCCGCATGGCGAGTGGATGAAAAGCGCAGCCCACTTCAGACACCTTGATGCGCTGGTAACGAGGTTGCGTGAATTAGAAAAGCGCATTGCAGACTTGGAGAGGAAGCCTTGAGCATTATGGAAATCGGCGAGGTGATGGAATACCTCCCGCATCGTTACCCGTTCCTGTTGATCGACAGAGTGATCGAAATGTCTCCCGGCGAGACCATTCGGGCGATGAAGAACGTGACAATCAATGAGCCGTTCTTCACAGGACACTTTCCACATTTCCCAGTGATGCCAGGAGTGCTTGTGATCGAAGCGATGGCACAGGCAGCCGCCATACTCTCTTACAAGACGCGTGATCTGAAACCCGATTGCAATACCGTTGCCTATTTCGCCGGGATCGATAACGTGCGCTTTAAGCGTCCGGTCGTACCTGGGGACCAGTTGGTCTTCGACGTGAAGTTGGTGAAGAACAAGGGTGACCTCTGGAAATACCAGGGTGTGGCGACAGTTGATGGCCAGGTCGCCGCCGAAGCTGACTTGATGTGCTTCTTCAAGAGGCTCAAATGATTCATCCGTCCGCAATCGTTCATCCGGGCGCTTGCATCGCAGAAGGGGTCGAGATCGGCCCCTTTTCCGTTATTGGCGAGCATGTCGAGATCGGCGCCTGTACGACGGTGGGGCCGCATGTTGTGATTACCGGCCACACCCGCATCGGGCGCGACAACCGCATCTTCCAGTTCTGTTCCCTAGGGGAAATGCCTCAGGACAAGAAGTACCGAGGTGAGCCGACCCGGTTAGAGATCGGTGATCGCAACACGATCCGCGAATACTGCAACTTCAACACCGGCACCGTGCAAGACGCCGGCGTGACCCGGATCGGCGATGACAATTGGGTGATGGCCAATGTGCACATCGGTCACGACTGCCAGGTGGGGAATCAAACCATCCTGGCGAACAACGTCACCATTGCTGGCCATGTCAGCGTTGGTGACTGGGTGATCCTCGGTGGCATGACTGCCGTTCACCAGTTCGTACGCATTGGCGCCCACAGCATGTGTGGTGGCGGCACGATCCTGTTGCAGGATTTGCCGCCATACGTCATGGCATCAGGCAATCCGGCGGCAACGCATGGCACCAATAGTGAAGGCTTGCGGCGCAGAGGGTTTGCGCCTGAAGCGGTCACCGCAATCAAGCGCGCCTACAAAATCTTGTATCGCAACGGCAACACACTTGAAGAAGCGCGTATTCAACTTGCTGAACTCGCCCAGTCCGTCAAGGAAGTGCAACCCATGGTTGACTTCATCTCTGTAGCCGGGCGCGGCATCGTTCGCTGATGGCGGTCTGTATTGCGATGGTCGCCGGCGAGGCGTCGGGCGATCTATTGGGGTGTCGCCTGATGGCCGCGATCAAGCGTCGCTTGCCGGACGCACGCTTTGTCGGTATCGGCGGCCCTTCCATGGTCCGGGAGGGTATGGAGTCCTGGTTTCCTGCCGAGCGCTTGGCAGTGAACGGATTCGCCGACGCACTGCGCCGTCTGCCAGAACTGCTGAGCATCCGGCGTGAACTCTTGGCCGGAATCAAACGTGAGGCGCCCGATGTCTTCATCGGCATAGACGCACCGGATTTCAATCTTGGTGTCGAACGGCGTCTGAAAGCATCGGGTATTCCGACGGTCCATTACGTCAGCCCTTCGGTTTGGGCCTGGCGAGGCGGCCGCGTCAACAAGATCAAGCGGTCGGCCGACCACGTCTTATGCCTCTTTCCATTCGAACCAGAGCTCTATCAGCGGGTCGGTCTTCCAGCCACCTTCGTTGGCCATCCGCTCGCCGACGAATTTGAACTGGAGCCTGATCGGCAAGGCGAGCGAGAACGGCTGTGTCTTCCTCGGGATGCCCAGATCATCACACTGATGCCGGGCAGCCGCGAGGGTGAGGTGCGCAAACTGGCTGCGGATTTCGTGGGCGCGGCCAAACGCATTCATGAAGCGCGGCCGGATGTTCGCTTTCTTGTTCCGCTGGTGACGCGCGAAACCCGTGCACTGTTTGAGCACGCCATGCTTGCCGCCGAACTACCAGCCGATTTCCCGCTGAAACTGATGTTCGGACATAGCCACGAGGCCATGACCGCCTCTGATGTCGTCTTGTTGGCAAGTGGTACCGCTGCGCTGGAGGCGGCCCTGCTGAAGCGGCCGATGGTGATTGCGTACAAGATCGCTCCTTGGTCGTACCGGATCATCAAGAAAATGATGTACCTGCCGTACGTCGGGCTCCCGAATATCCTGTGCAAGGAATTCCTGGTGCCAGAGCTGTTGCAGGAAGATTGCGAACCGCAAAAGCTCGCCGAAGCTTCACTCAAGTGGCTCGACGACACCGACGGGGTTTCAGCTCTGACCGAACGCTTCAAATCGCTGCACCTGAGTCTGCGCAAGGACAACGCGAGCCGTGCCGCGGATGCGATTCTCGGAATGATTGGTGGCAAGGCTCCATGACCACGTTACAGCGCCCCGTGGGATTGCTCGCTGGTGTCGATGAAGCCGGGCGTGGGCCGCTGTGTGGCGCAGTCGTCGCGGCGGCCGTCATCCTTGATCCGCAGCGCCCTATATCGGGCTTGGACGATTCGAAAGCGCTCTCCGCGAAGAAGCGTGTTGCGCTCGCCTTGCAGATACGAGAGCGCGCACTGGCTTGGAGTGTGGCGGAAGCCTCGCCTGCCGAGATCGATCAACTCAATATTCTCGGTGCCACAATGCTTGCGATGAAACGTGCGGTGCAGGCGCTTGGCGTCTCGCCAGCCGAAGTGTGGGTAGATGGCAACCGGTGCCCTGACCTCGATTGCACAGTGCGCGCGGTGGTCGGAGGCGACGCCAAGGTCGAAGAAATCTCCGCAGCGTCGATCCTTGCGAAGACAGTTCGTGACGCACAAATGGAAGCCTTGCACGAACGCTATCCCCACCTCGGTCTGGCACAGCACAAGGGGTATCCAACGGCCGCCCACATGGCTGCACTTCGCCAACATGGGGTCCCCGACTTCTACCGAACCACGTTTTCTCCCGTTCGAGAAATACTCGCGCAAGGTCGACTCTTCTGATTCAAAGGTTTTCTGGCGCACGATTTGACGCCTATCCCAACCGAACGATCAGCACTCACGATGCTCAAGCCGATTACCTCCCGTGACAATCCGCTGCTCAAACGCCTTCGCAAACTGAGTGAGTCGGCACGCACACGTCGGGAGGAGGGCGTCACCGTGCTCGATGGCGTGCATCTCGTCGAGGCAGCGATTGCGGCTTCGCGGTCGCTCGGCGAGATCGTGATTGCCGAGTCGGCGCGCGAAACCACCGAGGTATCAGCGCTATTGGTTGCGGCGAAGCCGACGCCTTGCTTTGTACTGCCCGATCCATTGTTCCGAACGATCAGCCCAGTTGAAACGCCTGCGGGAATCCTCGCCACCGTGCAATGGACGCGCAATACCGACGCGCCCGATCCTTTTGATGACTGGCTTGTGCTCGATGGCGTTCAGGACGCGGGCAACGTCGGCACAATGTTGCGGACCGCAGCTGCCGCGGGTGTGCGCGCTGCCGTACTGGGTCCGGGTTGCGCCCAGGCGTGGGGGCCGAAGGTACTTCGAGCCGGAATGGGTGCGCATTTCCACCTGCACATTCACGAAACCGAAAACCTCGTCGCTTTGCTCCGGGGCTATCCAGGGACCGTGATGGCAACCCGGCTCGATGGGGCTACCTCCTTGTTTGAACGCGATCTGCGTGGCGCGAGTGCCTGGGTCTTCGGCGCCGAAGGGCAGGGTTTGTCCGCCGAAGTGGCCGCGCTGGCCAGACACGGCATCCTGATCCCGATGGCCGAGGGCGTCGAATCGCTCAACGTAGCGGCAGCTGCAGCGATCTGCCTGTTCGAACAACGGCGGCAGCGCGCGACGGCTGCATCCTGATCAAAAGCCGTTCTTGTCGATCCGGATGTCCTGCATGATCTTGGCGGAGATTTCTTCGATCGAACGTGCCGTCGAGTCAATAAAGGGAATCTGCTCCCTCCGCATCAGCCGGGAGGCCGCCTCGATTTCAAATTTGCAGTTCTCCAGTGACGCATAAACGCTGTTCGGTCGGCGCTCCTGGCGTATCTGGGACAGGCGTTCCGGAGTAATCGTGAGCCCGAACAATTTCGTGCGGTGCTTGGTCAGCTCCTGGGGAATCCGGTTGCGTTCGAAATCTTCCGGGATCAGCGGGTAGTTCGCCGCTCGCACACCAAATTGCATCGCCAGGTACAGGCTGGTCGGCGTCTTGCCCGAACGCGACACCCCAACCAGGATCACGTCCGCTTCGTCCAGGTTCTCGTGCGAAACACCGTCGTCGTGAGACAGCGTGAAGTTGATTGCATCTATGCGACGCGTGTAGCTGCTCCCGTCCGCAATACCGTGGAATCGACCGATGGTATGGGCCGACTTCATCCCCAGTTCCATCTCGAGCGGTTCAATGAAGGTCAGGAACAGGTCGACGAAGTGCGCCTGCGCCTGCCGAAGCGTATCCGCAGTGACTTGATTGACCAGCGTCGACACGACCAGCGGGCGCATGCCGTCCCGCTTGCCCGCATCATTGATCCGGAAGACTGCGTCCTTCGCCTTGTCGACCGAGTCGATGAAGGGCACGCGGACATGGCGGAACTTGGCCTCCGGGAACTGGGCCAGCAGGCTGTGGCCGAGCGTCTCCGCGGTGATGCCGGTGCCGTCGGAAACAAAGAAAACGGTGCGAGTCTGGCGTTGTTGCAAAGTCACGGGCGGGCTCCGGGATCAGGGAAAACGTCGATGCGGTGCAGCAAGAAGGCTGACTAGAATGGGATTTTCCTGTTATCGCAGTTAACTTACAACGAAAGGCTAAAGCCATGAGCCGCTATGTCATACCGTTCGAATCGCTGCGCATGACGGACGTGCACGCAGTCGGCGGCAAGAACGCCTCGCTCGGCGAGATGATCAGTCAGCTGGCGGCATCGCACGTAAGGGTGCCGGGTGGGTTCGCGACGACTGCAGACGCTTACCGCGAGTTCCTCGCGCATGGGGGGCTCGCCGGTCGCATCAACGCGGTACTGGATGCGCTGGACGTGGACGATGTCGAAGCTCTGGTTCGCGCGGGGGCGCAAATCCGGGGCTGGATCGTCGAAACGCCGTTTCCGGGCGCCCTGGAAGCCGAGATCAAGTCGCACTACGAACGCCTCGCGATGGAAGGGGAGGGGTCGTTCGCAGTGCGGTCTTCAGCGACAGCAGAAGATCTACCGGATGCCTCGTTTGCAGGGCAGCAGGAGTCGTTCTTGAACGTGCATGGTTACGAGAACATCCTGCACGCCATCAAGGAGGTATTCGCCTCGCTGTACAACGATCGCGCCATTGCTTACCGGGTGCATAAGGGGTTTGTACATGCGGACGTGGCCTTGTCGGCCGGCGTGCAGCGCATGGTCAGATCGGACCTGGGCGCCTCGGGCGTGATGTTCACGCTCGACACCGAGTCGGGCTTCAAGGATGCAATCTTCATCACGGCGGCCTATGGGCTCGGCGAGACGGTGGTGCAGGGTGCCGTGAATCCGGACGAGTTCTACGTGCACAAGCCGATGCTGCAAGCGGGGAAGCCAGCGATCATCAGACGCAACCTCGGTTCCAAGTTGATCAAGATGGAGTTCACCGAGTCGCGCGCGGCCGGCCGTTCGACGCGTACGGTCGATGTCCCCGAGGCTGACCGGAACCGCTTTTCGATCACCGACGCGGATGTTCTGGAACTCGCCCGCTACGCCGACATCATCGAGAAGCACTACGGGCGCCCGATGGATATCGAATGGGGCAAGGACGGGGGCGACGGCAAGCTCTACATCCTTCAGGCCCGGCCGGAAACCGTGAAGTCACAAGCCAGTGGGCATGTGATGGAGAAGTACCGGATCAAGCAGCACGGCAAGGTCTTGTGCTCAGGTCGTGCGATCGGCCAGAAGATTGGGGCAGGCGTCGTGCGCATCGTGGCCGATGCTTCGCAGATGAACCATGTTCAGGCCGGTGACATCCTGGTAACCGACATGACCGACCCGAATTGGGAGCCCGTCATGAAGCGCGCCTCGGCAATCGTGACCAATCGCGGCGGGCGCACCTGCCACGCTGCGATCATCGCGCGCGAACTGGGCATCCCGGCGATCGTCGGCTGCGGCGACGCCACCGAGTTGCTGGAAGAAGGCGAATCAGTGACGGTGTCCTGTGCGGAAGGCGATACCGGTTACGTGTATCGCGGCAAGCTGGAATTCGAGGTGATCACGCGCGACACCGGTAATCTGCCCGAGATTCCCGTGAAGATCATGATGAATGTCGGGAACCCGGAGCTTGCCTTCGAGTTTGCCCAGATTCCCAACGCCGGTGTGGGTCTGGCGCGGCTGGAATTTGTCATCAACAACATGATCGGCATCCACCCGAAAGCAGTACTCGACGTTGCGCAGGTCCCGGCCGGCTTGCGAGAGGAGATCCAACGCCGTGCGCGTGGCTACGCCACTCCGCGCCAATTCTTCATCGAGAAACTGGTCGAAGGGGTCGCGACGATTGCTGCGGCGTTCTGGCCAAAACCGGTCATCGTCCGCTTGTCGGACTTCAAATCGAACGAATACCGCAAACTCCTTGGCGGTGAGATCTACGAACCGGAAGAGGAAAACCCGATGCTCGGGTTCCGCGGAGCATCCCGCTACATCGCCAATTCGTATCGCGAGTGTTTTGAACTCGAATGCATCGCGATGCGCCGTGTGCGCGATGAACTCGGCCTGACGAACGTGCAGCTGATGGTGCCTTTTGTGCGTACTGTTGCCGAGGGCAAGGGGGTGGTGGATTTGTTGGCCGAGAACGGGCTGCGCCGCGGCGAGAACGGTCTCAAGCTGGTCATGATGTGCGAGATCCCGTCGAACGCGCTGCTCGCTGAGGCCTTCCTGCAGCACTACGACGGCTTCTCCATCGGATCGAACGATCTTACCCAACTCACGCTAGGGCTTGACCGTGATTCGGGACTCGTCGCGCACGCCTTCGATGAACGCGACGATGCGGTGAAAGCCTTGCTCAAGATGGCCATCAATACAGCGAACCGGCTCGGCAAATATGTGGGCATCTGCGGGCAAGGGCCATCCGATCACGCGGACTTCGCCGAATGGCTGATGGACGAGGGGATTCAGTCCATCTCGCTGAATCCTGACACTGTGCTCGACACCTGGCTGCGTCTGGCAGAACACCGGACACACTGAGTCCGAACAGCACAACGGCGGGCCATGCCCGCCGTTTTTTATGCCCGTTTGTCGCGGACGAGGCGCTGCTTTTCGCGCTCCCAGTCGCGCTCCTTCTCCGATTCGCGCTTGTCGAACATCTTCTTGCCCTTACCCAAGCCGATCGCCATCTTGATGCGACCCTTGGTGTAGTGCAGATCGAGCGGAACCAATGCATACCCAGCGCGCTCGCTCTTGCCGATCAGGCGTGAGATCTCACCAGCGTTCAGCAGCAGTTTGCGGGTCCGAACCGGGTCGGGTTTGATGTGCGTGGAAGCGGTAGGCAGCGGGCTGATGTGCATACCGATCACGAAGATCTCCGCGTCGCGCACGATCACATAGGCCTCCTTGATCTGCACCCGGCCATCGCGAATCGCCTTGACTTCCCAGCCTTCGAGCACCATTCCGGCTTCGAAGCGCTCTTCGATGAAGTAATCGTGCGTAGCCTTGCGGTTGTCGATGATGCTCATGTGTATGCCGGATGCCCAAAGCGGGTTGAGCCGCTAAAATGGTGGATTCTAACAATTCCGATATCGTGTCGCCCTGCTCATGGCGGAAGTCCGTAAACTTGTTCTGGTTGAGTTCACGCCTGTCCAGATGTTCGATCTGGTCGATCGGGTAGAGGACTATCCCGCGTTCCTGCCGTGGTGTGGCGGAAGCGAGGTACTCGCGCGAACCGATGTTCACACATCGGCGCGCCTGCATATCAGCTACCACGGCATCAAATCGCATTTCGCCACTGAGAATGCCAAAGACTATCCAACACGGATGGACATTCGCCTTGTCGAAGGGCCGTTTCATCACCTTGCCGGCGACTGGGTTTTCACGCCCTTGGGTGATACCGCGTGCAAGATCGAATTCAGCCTCAGGTATGAGTTTTCGAACAAACTCATTGAAAAGGCCGTGGGTCCGGTCTTTCACCACATCGCAAATACGTTTGTGGACGCCTTCGTCAAACGCGCCGAAGTGCTCCGAGCAGCATAACTGAGGTCACAACCGATGCATGTAGAAGTGGTTTATGCGCGACCGCACAAGGCGGATGTCATATCCCTGGCGCTTCCGGAAGGCAGCTCGATACAGCAGGCCATCGACGCATCCGGAATGCTGCAAAAGCACCCCGAAATTGATCGCTCAAATTTGAAAGTCGGCGTTTTCGGCAAGCTATCGAAGCCTGACACGGTACTCAAGGACCGCGATCGCGTCGAAATCTATCGCCCGCTGCTGGCCGATCCAAAAGAAGTGCGTCGCAAGCGCGCCGAAGACGGAAAGCTCATGAAGAAAGGCGGCGGCGAGGCATAAAAAACAGGAGGCCGAAGCCTCCTGATATCTGCATCAATTCTGGCGCGTCACTTGCACTCGGCGGCCTGACGCGTCCGCATCTTCGAGAGTTCCGCGGCGATCTGGTCGTCCGACAGCAACACGCGTTCGCCGCCCTCATTCGTCGCAATCCGGCCACCCTGTTCAAACAACGCGATCCGGCTGCGCAACGCGTTGCATGATTGATCGCGCGCAGCCTTGCGGGCAGCCGCTTCTTCGGTTTTCTTGTCCGCTTCGCCCTGTTTTGACTGCTTTTCCTTGAAATCCTTATCCGCTTTCGTTAGCTCGCTCTGCGTGCTGCCGATACCGGAGCTAGGCGCGTTGCTGCGGACCTGCTTCGCATCCACATCCGATGGTGGTTGATCGGCGTAGTGCACAACACCGTTCTTGTCTTTCCAGGTGTAGACATCGCCGGCGAGGGCTATCCCTTGCGCGCCGAGCGCGAATAGCAGTACGAGCGTCAGGTGCTTCATGCAGTAGCTCCGCGAAACCGTTGATTTGCCGGCAAAACCGGCATCCCGGTATAATACGTATTTGCCCGAAAGGATGACAGCCATGCGACTCGTCAGGAAAGCACTGACGTTCGACGATGTCCTTCTCGTCCCCGCCCACTCCACGGTTCTGCCCCGCGATGTCAGCCTTGCAACGCAACTGACTCGCAATATCCGCCTCAACATTCCGCTGGTTTCCGCCGCAATGGATACGGTAACCGAAGCGCGGCTTGCCATCGCGCTCGCCCAGGAAGGCGGCATCGGGATCGTTCACAAGAACCTGAGCGCCCGCGATCAGGCCCGTGAAGTCGCGAAAGTGAAGCGGTTCGAGTCTGGCGTATTGAAGGATCCGATTACCGTGCCGCCTTCGATGAGCGTGCGCGAAGTCATCGCCGTTACCCGCCAGCATCGCATCTCCGGCCTGCCGGTGGTCGAAGGCAAGCGCGTCGTTGGTATCGTGACCAATCGCGACCTTCGCTTCGAAACGCAGTATGACCAGCCTGTTTCCGCGATCATGACCCCTCGCGAGCGCCTCGTCTTCGTCAAGGAAGGCGCGTCGGTCGAAGAGGCCAAGATCCTGATGCACAAGCACCGTCTCGAACGCGTGCTGGTGCTCAACGACGCCGGGGAACTGTGCGGTCTGATGACCGTGAAGGACATCCTCAAATCGACCGAGCACCCGCTCGCCGCCAAGGATGATCTGGGTCGCTTGCTCGTCGGTGCCGCGATCAGTGTCGGCGCAGGTACCGAAGAACGTGCGGAATTGCTGGTGGAAGCGGGTGTCGACGTGATGATTGTCGATACCGCGCACGGCCACTCGCAGGGCGTGCTTGAACGCGTCAACTGGGTCAAGAAGACCTTCCCCAAAGTCCAGGTCATCGGCGGCAATATTGCTACCGGCGATGCGGCGCGCGCCCTCGTCGATAACGGCGCCGACGGCGTCAAGGTCGGCATTGGCCCCGGCTCGATCTGCACCACGCGTATCGTTGCAGGCGTCGGCGTTCCGCAGATTACCGCGGTGGACAACGTGGCCAGCGCGCTTGCAGGAACTGGCGTGCCGCTGATTGCCGATGGTGGCATCCGCTTCTCGGGTGACATTTCGAAGGCGATTGCTGCGGGCGCTTCGTGCGTCATGCTCGGCGGGCTGTTCGCGGGTACCGAAGAGGCGCCCGGTGAGACGGTTCTGTATCAGGGCCGTTCGTACAAGAGCTATCGCGGCATGGGTTCGCTCGGTGCGATGCAGCAAGGCTCCAGCGATCGCTATTTCCAGGACAACGAAGGCAATGCCGACAAGCTGGTTCCGGAAGGCATCGAAGGCCGTGTGCCGTACAAGGGGCCGGTCACCGCGGTGATCCACCAGCTCATGGGCGGCGTGCGTTCGTCGATGGGCTATGTTGGATGTGCGTCGATTGCCGACATGCATGCCCGTGCGGAATTCGTTGAGATCACGTCTGCCGGGATGCGCGAATCGCATGTACACGACGTGCAGATCACCAAGGAAGCACCGAACTATCACATCGACTGAGGTCGCACGCGACAACGGTTCGAATCAAGGGGTAAGGCGCGAGCCTTGCCCCTTGCTCATTCAGCGCAACACCCCACAGCGAAGACTGCCATGCACGACAAGATCCTGATTCTCGACTTCGGCTCCCAGGTCACCCAACTGATTGCTCGTCGCGTCCGCGAGGCAAACGTCTATTGCGAGATTCACCCCTGCGACGTTTCCGACGACTTCGTGCGTGGATTTGGTGCCAAGGGCGTCATCCTCTCTGGCAGCCACATGTCGGCCTACGAAGAAGCGACCGACAAGGCACCGCAAGCGGTGTTCGAACTCGGCGTGCCGGTGCTGGGAATCTGCTATGGCATGCAAACGATGGCGCAGCAGCTCGGCGGGCGGGTCGAGCCGGGCAAGGAGCGCGAATTCGGCTATGCGGAAGTCCGTGCGCACGGCCACACGCGCCTGCTCGGTGGTGTCGAGGATTTCCGCACCATCGAAGGTCACGGCATGCTCAAGGTCTGGATGAGTCACGGTGACAAGGTGGTTGAGATGCCGCCGGGCTTCAAGCTGATGGCCTCGACGCCTTCCTGCCCGATCGCCGCGATGGCCGATGAGGATCGCCGCTTCTACGCGGTCCAGTTCCACCCTGAAGTGACGCATACCCTGCAGGGGCCGGCGATCCTGCAGCGTTTCGTACGAGAGATCTGCGGCGCGAAGCCGGACTGGATCATGAGCGATTACATCGCAGAGGCGGTCGAGAAGATCCGCCAGCAGGTCGGCAACGAGGAGGTGATCCTCGGTCTTTCGGGCGGAGTCGACTCTTCAGTGGCGGCAGCGCTGTTGCATCGCGCGATTGGTGACCAGCTGACCTGTGTGTTCGTCGATCATGGTCTGTTGCGCCTGAACGAGGCGGAGATGGTGATGGACATGTTCGCGCGCAACATGGGCGTAAAGGTTATCCATGTAGATGCCAGTGCGCAGTTCATGGGCAAGCTCGCCGGCGAGACCGATCCGGAAGTAAAGCGCAAAATCATCGGCAAGGAATTCGTTGAGGTATTTCAGAGCGAGTCCGGGAAGTTGAGTAATGCCAAGTGGCTGGCACAGGGAACGATCTACCCGGATGTGGTCGAGTCGGGCGGCGCGAAGTCGAAGAAGGCCACGACGATCAAGAGTCACCACAACGTTGGGGGTTTGCCCGATACGCTGCACCTGAAGCTCCTCGAACCGCTGCGCGAGTTGTTCAAGGACGAGGTGCGCGCATTGGGCGTGGCCCTCGGGCTGCCGCACAACATGGTCTATCGTCATCCGTTCCCTGGCCCGGGCCTCGGCGTGCGCATTCTTGGGGAAGTAAAGAAGGACTACGCCGATCTGCTGCGCCGCGCCGACGCGATCTTTATCGAAGAGTTGCACAAAACGGTCGACGAAAACTCCGGCAAGACTTGGTACGAACTCACCAGCCAGGCCTTTGCAGTGTTTCTGCCGGTCAAGAGCGTTGGCGTAATGGGCGACGGCCGCACCTACGACTATGTCGTCGCGCTGCGCGCCGTTCAGACGCAAGACTTCATGACTGCGCATTGGGCGCATCTGCCATACGACCTGCTCGGTCGCGTCTCGAATCGCATCATCAATGAAGTGCGCGGCATCAACCGGGTGGTGTACGACGTCTCCGGGAAACCGCCGGCGACGATCGAGTGGGAATGATCGCGCGCTGAGAGGCAGGAGGAATCAGGATGGCCATTTCGCGTTTGCTCAGCGGATTTCTGCCGGGCGCATTGCTTCGTTACGCCGAGAGGCTGCGCTTTCCGCAGTTGTTTCTTGTGATGCTCGTCCTGTTCCTGCTCGACCTGGTGATACCGGATGTGATTCCGTTCATCGACGAGATCCTGCTCGGGCTTGCGACTTTGCTGCTTGCATCCTGGCGGCGCGGGGGCGGGGCGCCTGAGAAATGAGTTTCCTGGCGGAAGACGAGACCTTCATGCGCGAGGCGCTCGCGCTCGCACGTGAGGCGGGTTCCGCCGGCGAAGTTCCGGTCGGGGCGCTGGTCGTTCGTGAGGGCATCGTGGTCGGTCGCGGTTTCAATCAACCGATCCTGCGCAGTGATCCGACAGCTCACGCTGAAGTCATGGCACTGCGCGATGCGGGCCAGAACCTTGAAAACTACCGTCTGCCCGGCTGCACGCTCTATGTGACGCTGGAGCCTTGCGCGATGTGCAGCGGCGCAATCTTTCATTCCCGCATCGCGCGGGTCGTATTCGGCGCACGTGACCCCAAGACAGGGGTGGCAGGTAGCGTCACCGACCTCTTCGCTGTGGGCCAGCTCAATCATCATGCGGTGATCGAGGGGGGTCTGCTTGCCGATGACTGTGGCGGATTGCTCTCCAGTTTCTTTGCCGCCCGGCGCAGCCGCACGCTGATCGCCTGATCCGGCCGGGGGCGCTACACTGCCGCCCCATGGCAACCTTTGGCTTATTCGCACCTTCCGGCTTTCTCGCCGACCCGACCGCGGTCGATCGCGCTGAAATGGCTTTGCTCGCGCGGGGCCACCTGGTCAAGCGCGACCGCTCCTTGCTGTGTTGCGAACAGCGCTTTGCCGGAAGCGACGACGAACGCATCGCTGCAATCGAGCGAATGGCGTCCGATCCGGACATCGACGTGGCGATGGCCGCGCGCGGCGGTTACGGCATTTCCCGTCTGCTCGGGCGAATCGACTTCACGCGACTGGCAGCCGCGCGAAAGATCTGGGTCGGACATAGCGATCTGACTGCGACACATCTGCCGCTGCTCGCCAGCGGGGCCACGTCCGGCATTCAGGGGCCAATGGCGGCTGCAGACCTTGGCGCCGCAACGCCTAGCGATTTCGCGCTCGACCACCTGCTGCGCTTGCTTGAGACCGGTGAGGACCATTTTGATGTCGCGCTGCCGCAGCCCTGGCGTGGAGAGCTAAAGGGCCGGCTGTGGGGTGGCAACCTCACGATGTTGCTGCACCTGCTGGGAACCCAGTGGTGGCCGGCTATCCCCGGCGGAATCCTGTTCCTTGAAGACATCTCGGAGCCGCCGTTCCGCATCGAACGGATGCTCTATCAACTGCATCACGCCGGCGTGCTCGCGACCCAGCAGGCGGTATTGCTGGGCGACTTCGGCGGCTACCGTATCGGAGCGCCCGACAACGGTTACGACATGGACGCGGTGGTGGCGCACCTGCGCACCCGCTTCGACATCCCGATCCTGACCAGCCTGCCTTTCGGCCACATCCCCGACAAGGTGAGCCTGCCGCTCGGGACGGAGGCGCATGTGCGCAGCGATGCAGCGGGCTGGCGACTCGATTGCGCGCTGGGTCCGGACGTCAAACCCATCAAGCCCCTGCCTTTCACCGTACGCCGCGCTGAATGGGCGAACGATCTGGCACGCTTGCGCGCTGTGCGACACCCGGTCTTCGTCGTTGAGCAGCAGGTCCCTGAAGATTTAGAGTGGGATGCGATCGACCCAAACTGCCTGCATGCGCTTGCTGTCGATGCCGCAGGTACACCGATCGGCACCGCCCGGTTATTGCCGGACGGCCATATCGGCCGGGTGGCGGTGGTCAAAGCCTGGCGCGGCAAAGACGTTGGCGTGGCGCTGATGCGCTGGATGCTTGCCGCCGCGAGCGCAGGCGGACACAAGGCAGTCGCGCTCAACGCGCAGACCTCTGCCGCAGACTTCTACACCCGGCTGGGCTTTGTCGTGACGGGGCCGGAGTTCATGGAAGCCAACATTCCGCATCTGCCGATGACGCTGGCGCTGGCTGCGCGCTGACCCTTACGCCAGCACGCGTTCACTGAGCACGGCCGCTCCGCCTTTCGGCCACAGCACGACAGTCTGGCTGCGCGTACCGTATCCGGGCGCACGGATGCAGGCTGCCGAAAGCATTCGCTCCCATTCGATCGGAACGCCGGTAGCGGGCAGGGCGTCGTCGGGCGCCTGCTCGGTATCTGACAGCAGCTCGAACAACCGCTCGCATGCAGGTAGTGCCGGCAAGACCGCCGCGAGCCGGCGTTTGCCGGTTTCGACTTTTGGCCAGGATGTATTCAGGTCCGCATTTGAAAGGCCGTGAATCCCGGGCGGCAAGGTTTGAATCGAGCCACCACGGCTCTCCAGGCAGAAAAGCGTCTGTGCATCACCGACAAGCAGATTGAACGGGTTGTAGCGATCGCGGGCGTCGCGCAGGCTTTCGAGGAAGCTGGAGATGTCCTTAGAGAGCAGGGCGTCTCGCACGATATGCCCGCGGCTTGCAGCATCTTCGCGATGCAGCGCCGGATCGCGGTAATTGGTAAGTGCAGCAAAGCGGCAGTCGGCGGTGATGCCCATCCAGGTGCCGCCGGCACGGCTGTCGCGGCCGGCGAAGATGGTCGGGTGATCGTGCCAGCGATGTGCGGGCAGGGTGGGCCGATCAAGGAACTCGTCTCGGTTCGCCGCGACCACCAGCGGGAACTCAGGATGGACGTGCCACGCCAGCAGAATCAGGCACACGAGGGCGCTTGAACCGTCACGAAGACTTCGATATGTCGCGGCCCGGCAAGCCACGCTGCGAGTCCGCTCCGTTCAAGGGCGGTATCCAGTTCGGTCCGCAAGCGCTGGACGTCGGTGACGCCCTCGTACACTTCCATCCAGGTCAGAGGGTCGTCGGCGCGGCGCATCAGCCGCCCAGTCGCGCCGCAGCGTCGGGCAACTGTCTCCAGCAATTCGACAGCGCTCACGGCAGCGTGCTCTTCACTCCCCGCCCGCAGTGCGTAGTAGATGAAGACGCTCGCCGCCATGCGCGCGATCAGCTGACGGTGTAAGGCAGTGGCAGGAAGCGGATGATGTCGCCATCGGGACTGCCAATGCGCACCTGATCCGCATCCCGGCTGGATAGTTGCACCACCGCCAACAAGTCGAAACCGCCGCCCGGCGCTGGCGCGACCTGGACGATCTTGCCGCAGGACTGGTCGCCGAAATCAGGTGCATACAGATCCTGCCCGGCGGCAGGCGCAAGGGCCGTCTCCGCGTGCGCGAGGAACATCCGCTTCTTGAGCTTGCCGAGATACTGCGTGCGCGCAACGATCTCCTGGCCGGGGTAGCAGCCCTTCTGGAAGCTGACGCCGCCGATCAATTCGAAATTGAGCATCTGCGCGACGAATTCATCTTGAGTGGACTGCGTGATAACCGGAATGCCAGCGCGGATATCGAGGCAGCGCCAGGCGGCAGTCCCGGCCGGCACTGCGCCTGCCGCCGCGAACTTCTTCCAGAGATCCGCGGCCTGTGCGATTGGTGCAATCACCTGCACGCGCGCGGGGTCGACCCTGACGACCTGGATCGCGCCCTGGGTCGCGCTCATCGCTTCCGGCGGCAGCGTGAGGCCAGCCGCATCCAGCGCCGTCGCAACTGCCGGGCCGGCAAGCCCGATCGCGGCGAGGTCTGGCGTCGTATCGCTGAGCCGAACCTTGGACCGCAGCACGTACATGCCGAGTTTCTTGTGCATTGCCGCCAGCAGGTCGGCAGACAGTTGCAACATGTAATCGTTGCCGTCGCGCCAGACGAGAAAGCTCGCGAGCATGCGCCCCTTGGGGCTGTTGAAGCTGTTCCACTGCGCGCCGTGCAGTTCAAGCTTCTTGATGTCGTTCGAGAAGAGGTTGTGCAGGAACGCAGAAGCGTCTTCGCCTGATGCCCTCAAGGTCGCAAGATGCGTGAGCGGCACCACGATCGTCCCGTTGGCAGCACGGGTGGTTTCCGCACGCGCATCGTCGCCAAACGAAACGCTGCCTGATCCGCCCTCGGCAAAACGGGCGCCAATCTGATCGAGGTGAAGCAGCCAGGGTGATTGCATGAGGCTCTCGGAGTTGGTGTGAATTCAGGTAATGCGCATGTGGGGCTATTATACGACCCCCACAAGGGGCGCCTGCGCGACGCCTCCTGGTATTCGTCCCCACATCGGCGCTGCGGTTCCCTTGATGCGTTCATATTTTTCCCGTTTGGTCCTCGCTGCGCTGCTGGCCTTGTCGCTGCTGGCGGTGTTGCTGTTCTGGATGCTCACCAGCCCGGTAGCGCTGCGCACGTCACCCCTGGAAATCGAGATCGGGTCCGGCAGCAGCATGCGGCAGGTCGCGCGGCAGGTGGCTGCATCGGGAGTCGATCTGAACCCCTGGCTGTTCGAAATCCTTGCGCGCGCCAGCGGCCATGCAAACCGGGTGAAGGCGGGTAGCTACGAATTCGTCGAAGGGGTTACACCTTGGGATCTGCTCAAGCGACTGGTACGGGGCGATGCGTCGCAGGGCGAGTTCACGCTCGTTGATGGTTGGTCTTTCCGCCGCATGCGTGACGAGATCGCGCGCCTGCCAGGCCTGAAGACGGAAACAGCGGGCCTCACCGACGCGGAACTCATGAAGCGGCTGGGCATCGAGTCAGAACATCCTGAAGGCATGTTCATGCCGGACACCTACTTCTACGCCAAAGGCGGCAGCGATCTGTCCCTGTTCGCGCGTTCGCAGCGCGCGATGTCACGACACCTCGACAAGGCCTGGACGGCACGGGAAGCAGATCTTCCGCTCAAGAGCCCGTATGAAGCGCTGATCATGGCTTCGCTGATCGAGAAGGAAACCGGCACCGCCGCCGACCGCGGGATGATCGCTTCGGTGTTCTACAACCGGCTTCGCATCGGCATGCCGCTGCAAACGGATCCGACGGTGATCTACGGCCTCGGCGATCGATTCGACGGTAATCTGCGCAAGATCGATCTGCAGACCGACACCCCTTACAACACCTACACCCGCCGCGGCCTGCCACCGACGCCGATCGCCATGCCAAGCGAGGCCTCGTTGCATGCAGCGCTACATCCACAGCGCAGCCCCTATCTTTACTTTGTGGCCCGCGGCGACGGTTCGAGCGAATTTTCGCGTACGCTCGACGAACACAATCGGGCTGTGGCGCGCTATCAGAAGCACAAGGGCAATCACGGATGAGCGGACGCTTCATCACATTCGAAGGCATCGACGGCGCCGGCAAGAGCACACAGATCGCAGCCGCCGTGGCGTGGATTGCGGCAAAGGGGCTGCAGGTTGTCCAGACACGCGAACCTGGCGGCACCCCGCTGGCGGAGAAACTGCGCGAACTCGCACTGCATGACGCGATGCATCTGGAGACCGAGGCGCTGGTGATGTTCGCTGCACGGCGCGAACACCTGGCGGTAAAGATCGAGCCCGCGCTCGCGGCCGGTCAGTGGGTGGTGAGCGACCGGTTTTCCGACGCCACCTACGCCTATCAGGTGGGCGGCCGGGGCTTGCCCGCCGCGAAATTTGAAACGCTCGAAGCATGGGTTCACCCGAAACGGCAGCCGGATCTGACCTTCCTGTTCGATCTCGCACCGGAAATCGCCGCCGCGCGTGTCGCTGCGAACCGGAGTGAAAGCGACCGTTTCGAACGCGAGCAGGCGGACTTCTTCGGCCGCGTCCGCAACGCTTACCTTGAACGCGCCCGACAGTGCGCATCGCGCTTCCACGTGCTTGACGCGACGCGCTCACCAGAGGCGATTTACGACGAGATGCTTAAGGTGCTTGCGGAGCGGTTCTTTACATGATCCTGCCCTGGCACGACACGCTTTGGCGCAGGCTCGCCACAGCGGGCGAACGTGGCCATCACGCGCTGCTGTTCTGCGGTGCGGCGGGAGGCGGCAAGCGCCTGTTCGCAGAAGCGGTCGCGGCTGCGCGACTGTGCGACAGCCCGGCCGCCGACGGTCAGGCCTGCGGACATTGCGAAGCCTGTGTCTGGCGCATCGCGGGGACGCACCCGGATCTGTTCCGCATCGTTCCGGAATCCGACGAAGCCGCGGAGGAGGGTGCCGACAACGACAAGGATGGCGCCAAGTCACGGCAGATCAAGGTCGAACAGATCCGCCAGTTGCAGGAAGCACTGACCAAGAAAGGCCACCGCGACGAGCGGCGTGTCGTACTGGTCGATCCGGCAGAGGCGATGAACGCGGTGACTGCAAACGGGCTGCTCAAGCTGCTCGAAGAGCCGCCAGTCGGCGTGCTGTTCCTGCTGGTGACGCGCGCCCCCGATCGCCTATTGCCGACCCTGCGCAGTCGTGCGCAGCGTTGGGACTTTCCCGCGTCGGATTCACGCACCGCGTCTGCCTGGCTGGCCACGCAAGGCGTCAAGGACGCCGAAGCCTGGCTCGGCTTTACCGGCGGCATGCCAGTCGCAGCCGAAGAAGTGGCAAGCGGGCCGCTCGCGGCCTGCCGCGCACGCTTCCTGAAGGACATCGGAAGCCTGCCACAACGCGATCCGGTCGAACTTGCCGGCACCTGGGACACCTGGCTGCGCAGCAAGGATGCCCAGGCCGCAGGCTTCGACATGCCGCGTCTCGCCGACTGGCTGCTGCGCTGGTACGCAGACATCGGCGCCGCCGCGCTCGGTGCGCCAGTACGCTACTTCCGCGATGCGGAGAAGGTGATTGCGAGCCTGGTCCGAGGTGTCGTCGCCGAAGAGGCGCTCGGTTGTTACAATGACGGATTGAATTTGCGGCGCGTTGCCGCGCATCCGCTCAACGCCCGCTTGCTGCTCGAAGACACCTTGCTGCGTTACTGTCGCCGCATGGCCACCGGGAGAAATGCATGAGCACGCCTGCCCCCTCGATCGCCCGTCCGGCGGTACTGTCATTGAGCATCAACTCGAAGTCGGCGCTGTTCGCGGCCTACATGCCCTTCATCAAGAACGGCGGGCTGTTCATTCCGACCAACAAGACCTACGGGCTTGGCGACGAAGTCTTCATGCTGCTGCAACTGATGGACGATCCCGCAAAACTGCCGGTAAAAGGCAAGGTGGTGTGGTGTTCGCCGCCCAACGCCCAAGCCGGCCGCACGCAGGGCGTCGGCGTCCAGTTCACCGAAGACGAGAGCGGTTCCACCGTACGCGTGAAGATCGAGCAGGTGCTCGGCGCGCACATCGGTTCCAACCGCCCCACGCACACCATCTGACTGCCTCGCACCCAACCGATACGGCGGCATCTTGCCGCCGTTGCCATTTAGAAACCCATGTTCGTCGATTCCCACTGCCACATCGATTTCACTGACCTCGTCGACCTCGGCGCAAGTCTATTCACGAGCATGCGCGAGGCCGGGGTAAGCCACGCACTGTGCGCGGGCGTCAGCGTCGAACGCCTGCCTGGCGTGTTGGCGATTGCCGAGGCGCATGCCAACGTCTTCTGTTCGGTAGGCGTGCATCCGGAACACACCGAAGGTGAGGACCCGGACGTGGCGCGCTTGCTTGAACTCGCGCAGCACCCGAAGGTGGTGGCGATAGGCGAAACCGGACTCGATTACTACTGGCACAAGGACCAGCCCGAGTGGCAGCGGGAGCGCTTCCGCCAGCACATCCGTGCTGCGCGAGCCTGCGACAAGCCCCTGATCGTGCACACCCGCGACGCAGCCGCCGATACGCTGCGCCTGATGCGCGAGGAGGGCGCGGAGGCGTGTGGTGGTGTCATGCACTGCTTCACCGAGACGTGGGAAGTCGCATCCGGCGCGATGGATCAGGGTTTCTACATCTCGTTTTCGGGCATCGTGACATTCAAGAATGCGACCCAGATCAAGGATGTCGCCGCCCGCATGCCGCTCGATCGCCTGCTGATCGAAACCGACTCGCCTTACCTCGCACCGGTGCCCTACCGCGGCAAGTTGAACCAGCCCGCGTACGTACCGTACGTCGCCCATGAAATCGCGAAGCTGCGGGGCATCTCGGTCGACGAAGTCGCCGAGGCGAGCACCAACAACTTCTTCCGGTTGTTCAAGGACGCGGCGCGATGAGGCAGGCGTGGTGCGCCGTTTGCTGCATCTGGCTGACGCTTTCAGCGTCTGCGCTGGCGGCTGCCAGTCTTCCGTCGGCGCGCACCGGCGCTGAACTCGGGCGCATTGCGCCGGTGCGGGACTATCTTGACGAAGGCGGGCCAATTGATGGGCTCGACGAGAACGGCAGTACCTTGCTGATCCAGGCCGCACGTGAAGGCCAGACCGCAATCGTCACCTACCTGCTGGAGCGCGGCGCCCGCCCGGAAGTGCGTAGTCGCCATGGTGAGACGGCAATATCCCTGGCGGCGATGAACGGGCACCTTGAGACGGTCGAAGCCTTCATTGCCGCCCACGCGCCACTCGAAGTGCGCAATGCCTGGTCACCACTGCACTACGCCAGCTACATGGGCCACGAGGCGATCGTGCGGCGGCTGCTCGAGGCCGGCGCCGTGACCGACGCGCGAGCCGACAACGGCGCAACTGCACTGATGCTTGCGGCGCGAGGCGGTTATCTGGCGATCGTCGAGAGGCTTCTGTCCGCCGGTGCCGATCCGAACCTGCGCAGCGATCGTGGCCTGACCGCACTCGGTTGGGCGCTCGCCAATGAGCGCGCGGCTGTCGCTGCCCGGTTGCGTCTCGCGGGTGGCCGCGAATAGCGTCCTGAATCAGCTTGGCAGCGCGTTCTCAGTCTGACTGCCTGCCTGTCATACGAAGCATCACCCGCTCAGTCTCGACCGCGGCGATCGTCGCCTGCATGTCGTGCGCGAAGGCCGCCACGAACAGGTTCTTGATCGCATCCATCCGCTCCTGCGGGTCACCGCCGTGCTGCAGCACATCCGAAGCGCTCAGCGCCCGCGCGGCAAAGCCCATGGCCGCGATGCACAGCTCCAGCGGCATCTCGGATTCGCTCTTGCAGGCTACGAAAATCAGGTCGGCAAGCAAGGCGATACGGTTGGCAACTTCGTCGGGATCGGTGGAATCGGTCATGGGTATGCTCGGGTGATGTGGGATACGAGTACGCGTGGCAGGCTCGTCAGTCGAGTGGCAGCCAGAGTGTGAAAACGTTCAAGCGGTTTTCGGATGCGACATCGATCCGGCCGCCATGCGCGAGGACGATGGAACGGGTGATTGCGAGACCCAAACCGGCGCCTTCAGCGCTGCGGGTACGCGACGCGTCGGCGCGGTAAAAGCGATCGAACAGGCGGTTCAGGTGATTCGGCGGAATGGTCTCCCCCGTGTTACTCACTGACACGCAACACTCGCGATCGGCCGTCTCGATCTTGATCTCGACCGCCGTCCCGGTGTCTGCGTGACGAATCGCGTTCGACAGCAAGTTCGCGATAGCCCGCCGGATCATCAGCGGATCCGCTTCGATCCGCGCTTCGCCCTTGCGGATCAACACAAGCGCTCGCTCGCTGGCGAGCGGCTCAAAGAATTCGATCAATGCATCCGCGGTGTCATGCAAGGCGAACGATTCTCGGCGCGGCACCATCAGGCCGTTGTCAGCCTGAGCAAGAAAGAGCATGTCGGCGACCATGCGTGACAGGCGTTCGTACTCCTCAAGGCTCGAGAACAGCACCTCGCGGTATTCGTCTGCTGTCCGGGGGCGCGAGAGCGATACCTCGGTCTGCATCGTCAGGTTCGATATCGGCGTGCGCAGCTCGTGTGCGAGGTCTGACGAGAACTCCGACAGCCGCGCAAACGCGTCCTGCAAGCGCGCCAGCATCGCGTTGAAGGCCTCGGCCAGTTCATGCAACTCGCGCGGCAAGCGCTCGACCTTAAGCCGCTCCCCCAGCCGGGAGGCCGACATTTCACTCGCCAGGTGCGCCATTTGGCGGATCGGACGCAGCGCGCGACGGGTGATCAGCCAGCTCAGCGCGGCAACCAGCAGGATCGCGCTGCCGACCACCAATGCCAGGCTCTGACGGAAGCCGCGGAGAAAGTGCTCGTGATGCGCAATGTCCAGCGCCACCGTAACCAGCAGCGGGGGCTCGCCAGCCACCGCAACCGGCGCCTCGGCCGTGAAACCGCGGCGGTCGATACCGTGTCGCGACCACTTGTGTACCTCCGGCGCGCCCATCACCAGCGGGAACTCGGGCAGCGCTTCGCCTGCCGGAGCCGACGAATAGAGCACTTCGCCATTGCTGCGCGCCACGCGCAGCGCGAGACCGGGGTGTGCGATCAGAGCGTCGCGGGTGCGTGTGGGCAGTGCTTGCAACTCCGCAACGCTGTCGAGTTGTGCGAGCGCATCGCGAACGATGTCGAATTTGCCCTGCATCACCATCATGTCTTCTTCTACGAAGTGCGCCTCAACCGATTGCTCGATCAGCCAGGCCGCCAGGCTGAACACGCCCGCCGCGGCAAGCGAGTAAAGCCAGGCCAGTCGCGAGCCGAGTGAAGCGGGGCGGCGCATCAGCTACCCGACTCGTCGAGCACGTAGCCCATGCCGCGCACCGTTCGGATCAGCTTCGGCTCGAAACCGTCATCCACCTTGGCGCGCAGCCGCCGTACCGCGACTTCGATGACGTTGGTGTCGCTGTCGAAATTCATGTCCCACACCTGCGAGGCAATCAGGGAACGCGGCAACACTTCACCGCGTCGTCGCAGCAACAACTCAAGCAGCGCGAATTCCTTCGCTGTGAGGTCGATGCGCTGGCCGCCGCGGCTGGCGCGACGACGCAGCAGATCAAGTTCGAGATCGGCCGCCTGCAGGGTGTCAGACTCCCGCACCTTGCCGCGGCGCAGCAGTGTTCGCACCCGCGCCAGCAACTCGGCAAACGCAAAGGGTTTGACGAGGTAGTCGTCAGCGCCGCTTTCGAGTCCGCGTACCCGATCTTCGACCTGGTCGCGTGCGGTCAGGAACAACACCGGTGTCGCCTTGTCGTTGCGGCGAATGGCCTGAAGCAGCGTCCAGCCGTCCATCCCGGGCAACATCACGTCGAGGATCATCAGGTCGTAGTCGCCACTCAGGCCCAGATGCAGGCCGTCGAGGCCATCGCGCACCAGATCGGTCACGAAGCCCGCCTCGCTGAGCCCTTGCCTAAGGTAGTCGCCTGTTTTCGGTTCGTCTTCGACGATAAGGATGCGCATCGGCTCCGGACTCCTTCCTGCCCCGATTGTGCCGCATCGTCAGGCCGGCAGCGCCATTCCTGACAGGAATGTAATCTTGCGGTCAGCGTGGCGACAGAACCGCGGGCACATCATCGACACCATTCTGACGTGCCCGTGATTGGAGGTTTTCCCGTGCGTACCGTAGCCGCCTTGGTTGTGTTCCTGAGTCTTGGTCTTCCTGCCGCGCAAGCGGCCGATCCACACGCGGGGCATCAGGCGCCGGCGCCTGCCGCCGGGGCGAGCATGACGGCCCTGTCCGAAGGCACTGTGAAGAAGGTCGACAAGGCCAACGGAAAGTTGACGATCTCGCACGGACCGCTGGTGAACCTGCAGATGTCCGCCATGACGATGAGCTTCAAGGTGAAGGATCCCGCATGGCTGGATTCGTTGAAGCCGGGTGACCAGATTCACTTCCTGGCGGAAGATGTCCATGGCGCGCTCACTGTCACGCAGCTTCACCGCAAGTAGACCGCAAGCCTGTAGGCTGTGCCGGTCCGCTCACCGCAAAGTGCAATGTTCATGATGCCATCGCTTCGAGATCTGTCAGTGGTATGCATTACCGGCGCGCTGTTCGCGCTGAGCGTGCCGTCGCTGGCCGACGGGGTGCCGCCGGGCCGTTCGGTCGACGAACTGCTCGATCTGGCGCGGGCGGCGAACCCCACGGTTCGCGCCGCCCAACTTGAGGCCGCCGCTGCGCGGGAGCGGGTGCAGCCTGCTGGCGCACTGGCAGACCCGATGCTCAAGATCGAGCTGATGGATGTGAACAACGGCGGCAGCACCGGCGTACGCCTGTCGCCAGCGCAAGTGGGAAGCACACAGTACACGCTGAGTCAGCAGCTACCCTTCTGGGGCAAGCGCACACTGCGACAAGAGATCGCCGAATCCGGCGCGCGCCAGGCTGAGCGCAGCGCCGACGACGCGGCGCTGGAACTCGCGACACTGGTCAAGCGCAGCTACGCGCAGTACTGGCAGGTCGTCCGCCTCGAGGAGCAGGCACGCGACATTGCCGCGATCGACACACGCCTTGAATCGCTCGCGCGCAGCCGTTATGCATCCGGCCTGGCTGCCCAGCAGGATGTGATTCGCGCGCAGGTGGAACTGACAGGCATCGCGCAAGAGCAGTTGATGCTTGAACAAGAGCGCAAGGGCACCCAGGTCTTGCTTAACGCGCTGATCGCCAGACCCCCCAAGGCGCCGCTCGCCGAACCGCAGGCCCTGCGCAAGGTGCCGCCACCCGCGGCGCTCGAGATGGACAGCCTGGTCGCGCGGCTCAAAGCCCGCAACCCGCAACTCGCAGCAGAGACCGAGAAGGCCATAGGCGCCGCGAAGAGTCGCGAACTCGCCTACCGTAATCGCATGCCGGATCTGAACCTCGGCATCACGCCGGTGCAGCGCGGCAGCAGCGTCAACGAATGGCAGTTGATGTTTGAAGTGAACCTGCCCTTGCAGTTCGACACCCGCCGTAGCCAGGAGCGCGAAGCAGAGCGCATGCTCGAAGCGGCGAACGCGCGTTCAGAATCGCTCGCGTATCGGCTGGCTGGCGAACTGGGAGGGCTAGTCGCTTCGCTTGAAGGGCTCAACCGCGTGGAAACGCTTACCGCCTCGACCCTGATCCCGCAGAGCGAAGCGACTTTTCAGTCAGCCCTTGCGGGGTATGAAAACGGCAAGGTGGACTTTGCCACCGTGCTCGATGCCCAGCGCAGTCTGCGCAAGGCACGCCAAGACCTGATCCGGGTGCGCGCCGAACAGCAGATGCGGCTCGCTGAGATCGAACGATTGATCGGAGAACCCCTGTGAAGCGCAGCGCAACACTCGCCTTGACGACTGCGGCCGTGGTCGCCGCGCTCAGCGCCGGTTACTGGTTCGGTCAGCGGCACGCCTCGCCTGCGCCGGCGCTTGCCGCCCCCGACACTTCGCAGTCGAAAACAGGCCGCAAGCTGCTGTACTACCGCAACCCCATGGGGCTCCCTGATACCTCTCCGGTGCCAAAGAAGGACCCGATGGGGATGGACTACATCGCGGTCTTCGAAGGTGACGACACCGCAAACGCCGCCGAAGGGCAGATCCGGATCAGCCCGGAGAAGGTCCAGAAACTCGGCGTGCGTACCGTACCCGCAGAAGCGCGTGTGCTCGAACGCAACGTGCGCGCGCTCGGCCGCATCGAGATCGACGAACGTCGCACTGTTGCGGTGGCGCCCCGATTCGAAGGCTGGGTCGAACGCTTGCTGGTCAATGCGACCGGACAGCAAGTGGCACGCGGGCAATTGCTTTTCGAGGCCTACAGCCCCGAGCTGGTGTCGGCGCAGCGGGAGTACGCGATTGCCGCACGGGGGGCCGAATCTCTGGCACAGGGCGATGCGAGCGCACATGAAAGCATGCGCGCACTGGCCGACGCCTCGCTGGCGCGGCTGAAGAACTGGGAAGTGTCCGACACGCAGATCAAGGATCTGACCAAGCAGGGTGATGCTCGCCGCACGCTCGGTTTCCGCTCGCCAGTGTCGGGTGTCGTGATGGAGAAGAAGGCACTGCAGGGGATGCGATTCATGCCTGGCGACACGCTGTTCCAGATCGCTGATCTGTCGTCGGTGTGGGCGATTGTCGACGTCAATGAGCAGGACATCGCCGCGGTGCAGACGGGCCGCAAGGCAAGCATCACGCTGAACGCCTACCCCGGCAAAACTTTCGAAGGCACGGTGAGCTACATCTATCCGACGCTGAACGCAGAAACGCGTACCGTGCCGGTGCGGGTGGAGCTGGCCAATCCACAGGGGCTGCTCAAGCCCGGGCTGTTCGCATCCATGACGCTGAGTTCTGCGCCGGGCGGGTCGGTGGTCACCGTCCCGACTTCGGCGGTGATCGACAGCGGCACACGGCAGATCGTGTTGGTGCAGCGTAGCGAAGGGCACTTTGAATCTCGCGGCGTAAAGCTTGGCGCACGCTCCGGCGAGTTTGTCGAGGTGCTCGAAGGGGTGCAGGCGGGTGATCTGGTGGTCGTCAGCGCGAACTTCCTGATCGATGCCGAAAGCAATCTCAAGACGGCGGTGCAGGGGCTCACGGCCGCATCGGCACCGTCTGCAGCGCCCGCGGCAACCAGTAGCGTCGGACATCACGGCAAGGGTCGCATCGAGGCGATCGACGCCACGAGCGGGGAGCTCACCCTTGCGCACGAGCCGATCGCCAGCCTGAAGTGGCCAGCGATGACGATGGACTTCGTGCTCGCCAACAACGCGCTGGCCAAAGGCCTGAAGGCGGGCGACGCGGTGCAGTTCGATTTCGTCGAACGCAAACCTGGCGAGTGGGTGGTTACGAAGCTCGTACCCGCCGCCGTTGGATCCGGCGACCCGCACGCAGGCCACTGACATGCTCAACGCCCTGATCGACTGGTCGGCCCGCAACCGTTTCCTGGTGCTGCTGGCAACGGTGTTCGTGGTGATCGCAGGGGTGGTGGCGGTGATGCGCACGCCGCTCGATGCGCTGCCGGATCTGTCCGACGTGCAGGTCATCGTGTACAGCGAGTTCCCGGGGCAGGCGCCGCAGGTGGTCGAAGATCAGGTGACCTATCCGCTCGCCACGGCGATGCTTTCGGTGCCCAAGTCGAAGGTCGTGCGGGGGTTCTCCTTCTTTGGTGCGTCCTTCGTGTACGTCATCTTCGAAGATGGCACCGACATCTACTGGGCACGCTCACGCGTACTTGAATACCTCAACTCTGCCGCTGGCCGGCTACCGGCCGGGGTGGCGCCGCAGCTCGGGCCCGACGCCACTGGCGTAGGCTGGGTATATCAGTACGCGCTGGTCGCCAAGAACAAGACGCTCGCCGAACTGCGCACGATTCAGGACTGGTACCTGCGCTATCAACTGAGCAAGGCACATGGCGTAGCCGAGGTCGCTTCGATCGGCGGCTTCGTGCAGCAGTATCAGGTCACGGTCGATCCGATCAAGCTGCGCGCCTATGGCATCCCGCTCAAAAAGGTCAGCGAAGCGATCCGCAGCTCCAACCGCGATGTCGGCGGCCGTGTCGTCGAAATGGCGGAAACGGAATACATGGTGCGCGGCCGTGGCTACCTGCGGGGCACCGCCGACATTGCCGGCCTCGTGCTCAAGGCCGCCAACGGCACGCCGGTGCGCATCAGCGATATCGCGCGGGTCGAGCTTGTGCCGGACGAGCGGCGCGGGCTGGCTGAGCTGGACGGTGAGGGCGAAGTGGTTGGCGGTATCGTCAGCGCGCGCTTCGGGCAAAACGCGCTGGAGGTGATCCGCAACGTCAAGGACAAGATCGGCGAGGTCTCGTCCGGCCTGCCGGAAGGGGTGACCTTGAAGCCCGTCTACGACCGATCAGAGCTGATCCTCCGCGCGATCGAAACCCTCAAGGGCACGCTGATCGAAGAGTCGTTGATCGTTGCGCTGGTCTGCATTGTTTTCCTGCTGCATGTGCGCAGCGCACTGGTCGCGATCCTAATGCTGCCGGTAGGGGTGTTGATTGCCTTCATTGCGATGCACGCGCTGGGCATGAACTCCAACATCATGAGCCTGGGCGGCATCGCAATCGCCATCGGCGCGATGGTCGACGCCGCCATCGTCATGATCGAAAACGCGCACAAGCACATCGAGCGGCTCCAGCCCGGCGAATCGCGCGCAGAGGCGATGGTAGAGGCCTGCAAGGAAGTGGGGCCGTCGCTGTTCTTTTCGCTGCTGATCATCACCGTGTCCTTCCTGCCAGTGTTCACGCTGGAATCGCAGGAGGGCCGGCTCTTCGCGCCGCTAGCCTGGACCAAGACCTTCGCGATGGCAGGCGCTGCGCTGCTGTCGGTGACGCTGGTGCCGGTGCTGATGATGCTGTTCGTGCGCGGCCGCATCATGCCGGAGGCGCGCAACCCGGTGAATCGCGCGCTGATCTGGGCCTACCGCCCGATCATCGCGGCGGTGATGCGCTGGAAGAAGAGCACCATCGCGCTGGCGCTGCTGGCTTTGCTGGCAAGCGCCTGGCCGGCGTCGCGCCTGGGCAGCGAGTTCATGCCCACGCTCAACGAGGGCACGCTGTTCTACATGCCGACTTCGCTGCCGGCGATGTCGATCACCAAGGCGGCCGAGCTGCTGCAAACGCAGAACCGCATCATCAAGAGCTTCCCCGAAGTGGCCTCGGTATTCGGCAAGGCCGGCCGCGCCAACACTGCCACCGACCCGGCGCCGACCGAGATGTTCGAGACGGTGATCAACCTCAAGCCGGAGGCCGAATGGCGCCCCGGCATGAACATCGACAAGCTGATCGCCGAGATGGACAAGGCCTTGCAGTTCCCCGGCGTATCGAACGCCTGGACGATGCCGATCAAGGCGCGCATCGACATGCTCTCCACCGGCATCCGCACGCCGATCGGCATCAAGGTCTTCGGCAAGGATCTGGATGAGATGGAGCGTCTCGCCAAGGAAATCGAAGCGGTCGTCAAGCAGGTGCCGGGCACCACCAGCGCGTTTGCCGAGCGCATTACCGGCGGTTTCTACCTCGACATCGAGCCGGACCGCGAAGCACTGGCGCGCTACGGGCTGGGCGTCGGCGAGTTGCAGGACGTGATCGCCACCGCGCTCGGCGGCGAAATGGTGACGACCACCGTTGAGGGGCGCGAACGCTTTGGCGTGACGGTGCGCTACCCGCGCGAACTGCGCGACAGCCCGCAGCAGATCGCCTCGCAGGTGCTGGTGCCGACGATGGGCGGCGCGATGGTGCCGCTGGGGCAAGTGGCGCGGGTGTCGATCACCCGCGGGGCGCCGGCGATCCGAACCGAGAACGCGCTGCTTTCCGCCTACATCTACATCGACATACGTGACCGCGATATCGGTTCGTATGTGAAGGACGCGCAGAAAGCGGTGGCCGACAAGGTGAAGTTCCCGCCCGGCTACTACGCCAGCTGGAGCGGCCAGTTCGAATCCATGCAGCGCGCGATCGAGAAGATGAAGGTGGTGCTGCCGGTAACGCTGCTGATCATCTTCCTGCTGCTCTACCTGAACTTCCGGCGCCTCACCGAAACTTTCATCGTGATGCTCTCGGTCCCCTTCGCACTGATCGGCGGCGTATGGCTGATGTGGGCGCTGGGCTACAACCTGTCGGTGGCGGTGGCGGTGGGCTTCATTGCCCTGGGCGGCGTTGCTGCCGAAACCGGCGTCGTGATGCTGATCTACCTCGACCACGCCTGGCGCGACATCAGTGCCAAACGGGCGGGCGAGGGCACTTTGCCGAGCGCGCAGGATCTCTACGCTGCAGTGATGGAAGGTGCGGTAGAGCGGGTACGGCCAAAGATGATGACGGTGGTGGCCATCATGGCAGGCCTGCTGCCGATCATGTGGAGCCACGGCTCGGGTTCGGAGGTGATGCGCCGCATCGCTGCGCCGATGGTCGGCGGCATGGTTTCATCGACGGTGCTGACGCTTGTGGTGATCCCCGCGATTTACGCGCTGGTGAAAGGCTGGCGGCTGGAACATCCACGCGGTGCGGCCGGCAAGGTCGCAGTGCACGGCATCTAGTCCGTACCCGCATCAGGAATCGCTTCTACGGCTGCGAAGCCGCCCCCCGGCGTGCGGAAGTTGGTGGTCTGGCCACGGTACAGGCGTGCTGCAAACAACTGGACGGCGCCAGCGTAGGCATAGGCACGCAAGTCACTCTTCAGTTGCACCTCTTCACCGCCCACACACTGCACCCGTGCCGCCGGCAGCACGTGGCGCTGCGCCACGTAGTTGCCAGCCATAATCTCGTCGAAGACCCGTCTGGTCAGCTTGTCGCCACGATAGGTAGCCTTGCCGCCGAACCCGGTTGCTGGCTTGAAGAACCAGTCACCGCGCTCCCGCCAGAGCGTTGCCGCGTCGGCTGCAACCACCCGGCGGGTCTCTGGCACCAGCGCCAGGCACAAGGCAATGTCGTTGTCCGCTGCGCCGATCGAGCGCAGGAAGGCTGCATCGCTCAGGCGCGCAAGGTGACGCTTGTCGGCGTACAACGCATGGGCCCGCGGATGCGGCGTAATGACTGCGCGTTGCCGCATCCAGGCTTCTCTCAGTGCGGCACTCGCGGGGGCGTCGAAGTAGAAATCGGTGCTGCGGTTGTAGACCAGATCGACTGCCTGCCCACCCAACATCAGTCGCCCGCCGGAGACCGAAAGGTCCCGCGGATCGCAGATGCTGGCACTCAGTCCGGCGCGTTCAAACAGGCGCTGAAAGAGGAGGAACTCAGGCAACAGATATTGTTCGGCGGGGGCGTCGTCGACAATTGCGATGTGTCGCAAAGGCGCGTCTTCGCGCACGGCCGCCCACTCCGCACGGAACATCTCGATGAATGCGGTCTCGGTCGGGTCGTTCTCCGCTTCGAATCGCGTGGCGTTGCAGCACATGCGCTGCGCCCGCGCCAGCACCGCGTTGAGCAGGCCGCCTCCCGCATTGGTATTGATCTCGATGAGCTGCGGCCCGGTGTCGCCGAGGTGTAAGTCGTATCCCATGAACACGCTACGCGCGTTGCAGGGGGTCGATGCTGCCGATGGCGCGTCGGACAGCGCCATCTGCTGCCAGCCTTCGAGTGCAACGATCCTTTCGTGCGCTGCGACGAAGGCTCTGATCCGCCCAAGATCGCGTTCGCCAACGTACAGGGTGGTCTCGGAAAACAGATGGGGGCGCGCCTCCTCGATCATCGCGATGAGCGCGCCATCGTGCTGGTCGCCGCGCAATTCCTTGCGCAATTGCGCGCGATCGAGCGTCACGCAGGCGCAGCGCTGGTTGAGCCATGACGCAAGGGCTGCGCCCTTACCGGGCCTTGGGGCGGGGGCTTCCTTCATCGGCGGCTCCAAATTCTGGAGGTGCAAGTATCCGGCGTCTGCCCGCCTGACTCCTGACAAAAGTCAGCCCGTGTGGCGATCAGAAGCGGGAAAAGTCAGGCTTGCGCTTTTCGACGAAGGCAGCGAATGCCTCTTTGGCTTCATCTGACTGCAGCAACTGTTTGAAGAGCTCGGCTTCGGCGGCGATCGTGCGACGCGCCGCGTCCTGGCTCGCCTGACGGATCAGCTCACGGGTACCGCGCAAGGCCTGGGGCGGTTTTGCGGCAAGTTTGATCGCCCAGCCGAGCGCGTGGTCGAACACCTCGGCGTTGGGCAGAACCACGTTCACCAGCCCGGCGCTGGCGGCCACATTCGCGGTGAACGGTTCGCCGAGCAGCAACCACTCGTTCGCGCGCGCCGCGCCCACCCGTTGCGCCAGCAAGAGGCTGGAACCACCCTCGGCGCACAACCCCAGGTTCACGAAGGGCACAGCGAAGGTGGTCTGTTCGCCGCACGCCACAAGGTCGCAGTGGAGCAGCAGGGTGGTGCCGATGCCGACCGCGGGACCGCACACCGCGGCTACCATCGGCTTGCGCAACTCGGTGAGCAGACGCAGCAGCCGCATCACCGGCGCCGTGTCGTCGAGCGGCGGGTGTTCCAGGAAATCAGCGATGTCGTTGCCAGCACTGAAGGCGTGTTCTGACCCGGCGATCAGCAAGGCCCTCACGCCGGCATCGCTTTCAGCCTCGCAAAATGCGTCGATCAGCGATTCGTACATCGCGGCGGTCAACGCGTTCTTCTTGTCCGGCCGGTTGATGCGGATGATGCGAACGCGCTCGCGCGTCTCGGTGGTGATGAGTGCCGTCACGTCAGGAGCTCCCCGGTTTGCGGAATGTTATCCATACGGCGCAGTATAGTGGGGCGACCGGCGCGGGACTGTCGTCGCGCAGATTTCCTTGTCGGCGGGCAATGGCAGGGCGTGGCGCATCTGTGCGATGCTTCGGCCTTTCCGGTTTCTTCTTTGCTTCCATGAAGGTCTTCGGTATCGCCGGTTATTCCGGCTCCGGCAAAACCACCTTGATCGAACGGATGCTGCCCGTCATTCGGGCACGCGGCCTGCGGGTTTCCCTGATCAAGCACACCCACCACGGGTTTGACGTCGACAAGCCGGGGAAAGACTCATTCCGCTTTCGCGAAGCCGGCGCCTGCGAGGTGCTGCTGGCGGGCGGGCAGCGCTGGGCGTTGATGCACGAGTTGCGGGACGAACCTGAGCCTACGCTGGACGACCAGCTTGCGCGCCTTTCCGCGGTGGATCTGGTGCTGGTCGAAGGCTTTCGCACCTCGGACATTCCCAAGATCGAAGTGCATCGCCCAGCCGCAGGGCATGCCTTGCTGTTTGATCACTTCCCGAACGTGATTGCAATTGCCAGCGACACGGCCCTCGACGTCGGCCTGCCGCAACTCGACCTCAATGACCCGGCGCGCATTGCCGAGTTCATCCTGAACACCGTGGGGCTCGCATGAAATCGCCCTTGCTTTCCTACGAAGATGCACTGAACGCCCTGCTGGACGCAGCAAACGTGCTGGCCGGCGATGAGACTGTCGCGCTGATGGAGGCCGCGGGTCGCGTGCTCGCTAACGACCTGCATTCAACGTTGGCAGTGCCGCCGCAAGACAACTCGGCGATGGACGGGTACGCATTGCGCGCGAACGACGTGCCCGCTGCCGGAACACGTCTGCCGGTGAGTCAGCGGATACCGGCCGGCGCCAACGGGCAGCCGCTGACGCCGGGAAGCGCCGCGCGCATTTTTACCGGTGCACCAATCCCTGCAGGGGCCGACGCCGTGGTCATGCAGGAGCACTCTCGGCAGGACGGCGACCATGTACTGATCGACGAATTGCCGCGCACAGGACAGAACATCCGACGCAGGGGCGAAGACATCGCCGCCGATGCGCTGGTGTTGCCCGGCGGCACGCGTCTCGGCGGTGCCGAGATCGGGCTCGCGGCATCGGTGGGCGCAGCCAGCGTGAGCGTGCGGCGGCGCCTGAAAGTCGCGTGCTTCTTCACCGGCGATGAACTGCGCGAGCCAGGCACACCCTTGCCGCCCGGCGCGATCTACAACTCCAACCGGTACATGCTCGCCACGCTCTTGCGCCAGGCAGGATGTGACGTCACCGATCTGGGCATCGTGCGGGACGACCTCGGCGCGACGCGTGAAGCCCTGCGCCTGGCCTCGTCAGAGCACGACCTCGTGCTCACCAGCGGCGGGGTATCGGTCGGCGAAGAGGACCATGTGAAGGCGGCTGTCGAAACTGAAGGCCGCCTTGCGCTCTGGAAGATCGCGATCAAACCCGGTAAACCGCTAGCCTTCGGAACAGTCGGGCAAGCTGATTTCATCGGCCTGCCGGGCAATCCGGTGTCGGCCTTTGTCACCTATGTGATGCTGGTACTGCCCTATCTGCGCAAACGCCAGGGTTTGCGCGATGCACGCCTGCGGGAACGGTTGGTCACCGCCGGGTTCGAATGGAAGAGACCGGAGAGCCGCCGCGAATTCCTGCGCGCCCGTGTCAATGAGAGTGGCTGTGCGATGCTCTACGAGAAGCAGGGCTCCGCGGTACTGACTTCCTGTGCCTGGGCTGACGGATTGGTCGTCGTGCCGCCAGGCGAAACCATTGCGCTGGGATCTTTGATCCGATTCATCAACCTGCAAGAGGTCCTCTGAGTCATGTCGGTGTCGGTGCTGTTCTTTGCATCCTTGCGCGAAGCCATTGGCCAGAGCAGCTTGGTCATCGAGCTGCCTGCGGGCGTTGCAACGGTGGGCCAACTGCGCACGCAGCTTGCATCGCGCGGTGGCGACTGGGCGGCACTCGGGCCGGGGCGCGCCGTGCGGGCGGCAGTCAATCAGGACATGGTGGTTCCTGACCACCCGCTGCGCGACGGTGACGAAATCGCCTTCTTTCCACCGGTCACCGGGGGCTGAGAGGCGGCGATGAGCGTTTCCGTCCGTCATGACGATTTCGATGTCGGCGCGGAAACGCGTGCGCTGACAGGGCAACGTACCGACTGCGGCGCGGTCGCGAGCTTTGTCGGATTGGTCCGCGGCGCCTCCGACGGCGTTTCCGCGATGACGCTGGAGCACTACCCGGGCATGACGGAGCGTGCGCTCAGCGCGATCGAGGCCGAGGCGCGCACGCGCTGGACGCTGGGTGAAGTCCGCATCATCCACCGCATCGGTCGCCTGCTGCCGGGAGAACAGATCGTCTTTGTCGGGGTGGCGGCGTCCCACCGCGGCGAAGCGTTTGCGGCCTGCGAGTTCATCATGGATTACCTCAAGACGCGCGCACCGTTCTGGAAGAAGGAAGAAACCGCAGCAGGCAGCCGCTGGGTGGATGCGCGTGACGCGGACGACACGGCCGCCGAGCGTTGGCAGAAGTCCTGAGCAAGGGACGTCCCCCGATACCACGGCGCGGGGATATGTCGTAAATTCAGGAGTCTTCGATTCGCCCTGGAACCACTGTGACGTATCCGGAAGCCGGCTTCGCCCATTCTGAGGCCCCTCCATTCATGCGCGACGTGGACGAAGCGTGGCATCTGCTGCTTCGCGACCCGCAACAGGCGCACGAACTGGCTCAGGCGATCACGCGCGCCGGACATGCCGCGGGCGACCAGCACCAGATACTGTGCGGCGAAATGCTCGAACTCTCGATCCGGGCGCGCATGGCGAATGAACCGGAGGCCTTCATCGCCGAGGCGGTGCGTATCCGCGAAGCCCTGTCCCAGCAAGGAGACCCGCGCAACGCCCTGCGCCTCGTCGTAGTGGAAGCCAATGCGCTGGCGGACCTTGAACAGCGCGTCGAAGCCTTGGCGCTGATCGATCGCATGTTGCCGGAAGCGCGACGCTGGCTTGATGCGGCAGACCTGGGGCGGCTCCTCAATTCCGGCGGTGCAATCCGCGTCGATGAGGGGCTTCACGCCGAAGCGGTTACCGCCTGGTACGAGGCGCTCGAACTGCTGCAAGGCATACCGCCCACCCCGGTACTCTGCATGGTCACCCTTAACGTGGGCGTGATGTACATGCGTTTCGGGAATTTTGCGGCCGCCGAGCCCCATCTGCGCGAGGCACTTCGTCTGGTGGAAGAGCAGTCCGTGACGGGGATGACCAATATCTGCGCCGGCAACCTCGCGTATGACCTGATCCAGCTCGGGCGGGCGGAGGAGGCATCGCGATTTCTGGAGGCGCTTGCCCCGCATGTCGAGCGCGACTACGACCTGCGCGAATACGCCTACTTCCAGATCGTCCGGTCGGAGGCCTGTTCCGCTCTGGGGCAACTGGCCGCAGCGCGACGCTGTCTCGACGAGGTCGAATCCTTTGGTGGCGAGGGCATCGACTCGCAGAACCAGCTCTATTACCGGATAGCCTTGCTTCGTCTGCTCAGGCGCGAAGGGCGCTTCGACGAGGCGCTCGCGACCCTGCGCCGCGCCGAAACCGACCCGTTGCATATCGACGACCCGCTCTACGAATTGCAGATTCTGCTTGAAGCATCCGAACTCATGCATGCCCTCGGCGACGATCGCAGTGCCTTTCGTTACGCCCGCCAGCACCATGACTATTCGATCGAGATGGATCGGGAGTTCCAGCGCGCCGATTTCCTTTCTCTGCACACCCGCTATGAGGTGCGCAAGGCGATCATTGATCGCGATTTCGAGGTCCGCCGTCGCAAGGAAGCGGATCTAGCCCGCGCCGAGATCGAAGCGCTGAATGCAGCGCTCGAAGCGCGCGTCCAGGAAATCGAGCGCCTGCAGGAGGCGCTGCGTGATCAGGCGATCCGGGATCCACTGACCGGGCTCTACAACCGCCGTTTCTTGCAGGAATTGCTCCCCACCATGGTGGCGCGCTGCAACCGTGAGGAACGGCAGGTCGTCCTGTGCCTGGTCGATGCCGACCACTTCAAGCGCGTCAATGACACTCACGGTCATGGCGTCGGCGATGCGGTGTTGCAGGCACTCGCTGAGGTGCTGCGACCGCTGGAGTCGGACGGAGTGGTCGTGGCGCGCTTCGGTGGCGAGGAGTTCGCGATTGCCTTCCCCGATTGCGCGCTCGATCAGGCCATCGAACGGCTGGATACCCTGCGGACACGCTTTGCCGGGTTGCAGCAGACCGCTCAGGATGGAACGCACTTCGCCGTGAGTTTCTCGGCCGGCGTTGCAGAGATGCCGGTTGGACTCGACCCCGCGGCGGCCGGTATCGACGCGTGGTTCGCGCTGGCAGACGAGGCGCTCTACTGCGCCAAGGCGAGTGGCCGCAACCGGGTGGTCGGCAAGCGAGCAGTTCGGGTGGCGCAATGATCGAACCGCTGGGCAGGGCGCCGATCGGGCTTGAAGGCCTCGAATCATTCGGGCGCGACTGGCGCGAGACCGCCAATGAATTGTGGCGCGCCCGCCTGGGGTGGCCGCAGACCGTCCGGCGGATCGCATCGGGCGTTCGCGAAGCCACGGTTCGGCGAGGGGACGCCGCCGATACCGCGCGCATCGATCTGGTCCTGCTGTCGGTCGACCAGTTCGATCGGCAGGCCGTACGCAGCGGCACCGAATACGCCACGCACCTTGCCAGGGTCTTCGAAGCTGCAGGCGACGCGGAATGGCGCGCGCTGGCTTTGTTGCATGCCGCACGCGACCGGATGATGCAAGGCGCAGACGACGCCGCGGACGCACTTCTGGCATGGCTGGATCATGAAGGTGAGGCCGCCCACGTCATCGATCGCGCTTGGGCCCAGGCTGCGCGGGCGCGGGTTTTGAGCCTTCGCGGCGAGGAAGAAACCGGATTCAGGCTGGGCTACGAGGCCGTCGCCCTGCTGCAGGGCACTACGCCGTCTCCCGAGCGGGTGTTTGCAGTCATGAACCTCGGCGTTGCCCATCAGCGCTTCGGAAATCTTCGTACCGGCGAGGCGCTCCTCGCAGATGCGTTTGATACCGCACGCATGCTCGACATGCGCGAGGCCTTCTTTCTGCTCGCGGCCAATGTCGCCTCCATCCAGCTTGATCTCGGGATGGTCGAGCGCGCGCAGCAGACGCTCGCCGCCGTTTCGGACATACCCGACCGGCCCCCTGAACGTCATTATCACGAACTGATGATGTCGCTGGCCCTGCTGATGGGCGGTGACATTGATGGAGCCCGGGCCTGGTTCAATCTGGCGGCCCAAGCCCCGACCGGGGAGAGACCGCCAGCGATGTTGCAGGATTCACTGCGGATCGAAATTGCGCTGCTTCGGGCGGAAGGGCGTCTCGAGGAAGCGCTGGCGGTGTTTCGACAGGCTGAGGCGACGACTCCCGCAGCGCTCAATCATGTGGCGCATCTACATCTTCTCTCGGAGGCCGCTTCGCTCTTTGCGGATCTTGAGAACTGGGAACAGGCTTACGTCTATGAACGCAGGCATCGTGAAGGCTATCGCGCGCTGCAGCACCATGCCGCACGCGTCGAACGCTTTGCAGTGCAGGCGCGTTATGACTTGTACCGCAGCCAGGTCGAGCGCGACTTCGAGCGTCAGCGCCGCGAACACGCCGAGGCGGCGCGCGCGACGGTGCAGGCACTCAATGACAATCTTTCGACTCGTCTGAGCGAGATTCAGGCGCTGCAGTCCGCGCTGCAGGAACAGGTGATTACCGACCCCTTGACCCTGCTTTACAACCGGCGCTTCCTGAATGAAGTACTGCCGCGCGAACTGGAGCGCGCGGCGCGTGATGGCGGTTCAATTGTGGTGGCGATGCTCGATCTGGATGGTTTCAAACAGATCAATGATCTGCATGGACATACCATGGGCGATCAGGTGCTGCGGCAATTGGCCGGCTTGTTGCGCGAGCAGACGCGTGTGAGCGACTTCTGCTGTCGTTACGGCGGCGAGGAGTTTTGCCTCGTGCTGACCGGGCTGGATGCGGAGGGTGCCGAGTCGCGCATCAAGGGCATCCTCGATGCGTTCGGGCACGTCGAACTGGACGCACAGGGCGGAAGGCGCATTTCGGAACTGAGCTTCTCGGCCGGCGTAGCGGCGTATCCCGCTCACGGCTCTCACGTCGAAGCGCTGCTGTCGCTCGCCGACGCGGCCTTGCTCAGAGCAAAACGCGCCGGCAAGCGGCGCGTTTATCGGTGCGATCCGGCTATCGACCGGCCCGGTCGGCCGGATCCACACGGCTCGTCAGCCCAACTTTAACCCTCGATCATTTGCCGGTTTTGCGAACAGCACCCGTTGCGGCGCCGGCCATCGCGTCCATCGAGGCCTTCGCAAGCTGCTCGTAAGTACTGCGCGCGGCGTCAAAGGTCTTCTGGGCGACCGCAAATGCGTCTGCCGGATTGAAGCCGGCCGCGCCGAACGCCTTCTGCAAGCTCTCGGTAACGTCGTTCGCGCCAACCAGCGGTTGGCCGAGCAGTTTCCCCATCTCCGCCTGGGCGCTCGCAGCAATCGTCACGATCTCGCGGGTCGCGCCCATCATGCGTTCTGCCGTCCGCTGCGCCAGGCGCGTGCGGATTTCCATCGCCTCTGTCGGGTTCGAGATCGCAGCCGCTTCGGTCGCGTTCGCAAGCCCATCTTCGAGCAAGCCGCGGGCGAGGTTGACCTGCAGTTCGATCATCTTGCGCGCATTGTCAAACGAGAGCTGGGCGACCTGGGTAGCCAGTTCGAGGTTGCGTTGCTGGGTGGCTTGAATGCTGGCGTTCTGTTCGCTGCTCATGCTCGTCTCTCCACGGGTGGTTGGCACTTCTTTAACCATAGCACTCGAATTGCTGCGGCGCGCCATCGGCGTCTTTCCGCTTGATGGTCATCAAGCAGCGCTCGATGGCGGTTGAAATGGCTGCAGGATGCCCCATGTTGGCAACAACGACACAAGGAGGAATGCCACCATGCGTTTCGACAAGCTGACCACGAAATTCCAGTCCGCGCTCGCCGATGCCCAAAGCATCGCGGTGGGCAATGACAACCCCACCATCGAGCCGCAGCACCTGTTGCTTGCGCTGATCAACCAGGACGACGGCGGCACCGTATCGCTTCTGCAGCGAGCTGGCGCCAATGTGCCGCCGCTCAAGCGCGCGCTCGAACAGTCGATGGCGCGCATTGCAAAGCAGCAAGGCTCTGGCGGCGAAGTCCAGATCGGCCGCGATCTAGGCAATCTGCTGAACCTCACCGACAAGGAAGCGCAGAAACGCGGTGACCAGTTCATCGCCAGCGAAATGTTCCTGCTCGCCCTGACCGAAGACAAAGGCGAAGCCGGCAAGCTTGCGCGCGAATTCGGCCTGCAGCGCAAGGCGCTGGAAGCAGCGATCGAGGCGGTGCGCGGCGGCGCCAGTGTAGGCAGCGCCGACGCCGAAGCACAGCGCGAATCGCTCAAGAAATACTGCCTCGATCTGACCGAACGTGCCCGCAGCGGCAAGCTCGACCCGGTCATCGGCCGAGACGACGAAATTCGCCGCTCAATCCAGATTCTGCAGCGCCGCACCAAGAACAACCCGGTCTTGATCGGCGAGCCGGGCGTCGGCAAGACCGCGATCGTCGAAGGGCTTGCACAGCGCATCGTGAATGGCGAGGTGCCAGAAACACTGAAGGGCAAGCGAGTGCTGTCGCTCGATATGGCCGCATTGCTGGCCGGTGCGAAGTATCGCGGCGAGTTCGAGGAACGACTCAAGGCAGTGCTCAACGACATCGCCAAGGAAGAAGGCCAGGTGATCGTCTTCATCGACGAACTGCACACCATGGTCGGAGCCGGCAAGGCCGAGGGCGCGATCGACGCGGGCAACATGCTCAAGCCGGCGCTTGCGCGCGGCGAACTGCACTGCATCGGCGCGACGACGCTCGACGAGTACCGCAAGTACATCGAAAAGGACGCTGCGCTGGAGCGGCGCTTCCAGAAGGTGCTGGTCGACGAACCGACGGTGGAATCGACCATCGCGATCCTGCGTGGCCTGCAAGAGAAATACGAACTGCACCACGGCGTCGACATCACCGACCCGGCGATTGTCGCCGCGGCCGAACTCTCGCACCGTTACATCACCGATCGCTTCCTGCCGGACAAGGCCATCGACCTGATCGATGAGGCCGCGGCCAAGATCAAGATGGAAATCGACTCCAAACCGGAGGCAATGGACAAGCTCGACCGCCGCCTGATCCAGCTGAAGATCGAACGCGAAGCGGTGAAGAAGGAGAAGGACGAAGCATCGATCCGTCGCTTCGGGCTGATCGAAGAAGAAATCGCAAGACTCGACAAGGAGTACGCCGATCTCGACGAGATCTGGAAAGCGGAGAAGGCAAAAGTCGCAGGCAGCCAGCACATCAAGGAAGCCATCGACAAGCTGCGCGTGCAGATGGACGAAGCCAAGCGCAAGGGCGACTGGCAGAAGATGAGCGAGCTGCAGTACGGCGAGCTGCCGAAGCTCGAGGCGCAGCTCAAGGCGGCCGAGGGGGCTGGCGCTGACACTTCGCCCAACCGACTGCTGCGCACACAGGTCGGCGCGGAAGAGATCGCCGAGGTCGTGTCACGTGCCACCGGCATCCCGGTGAGCAAGATGATGCAGGGCGAGCGAGAAAAGCTGCTCAAGATGGAAGAGAAGCTGCACGAACGCGTGATCGGGCAGGACGAAGCCGTGCAACGCGTTTCCGACGCCATCCGACGTTCGCGTGCCGGCCTGTCCGAAGAAGGGCGTCCGTACGGCTCCTTCCTGTTCCTCGGGCCGACCGGCGTCGGCAAGACCGAGCTGTGCAAGACGCTCGCCGGTTTTCTGTTCGACAGCGAAGAGCATCTGATCCGCATCGACATGAGCGAGTTCATGGAGAAACACTCGGTAGCCCGCTTGATCGGCGCGCCGCCCGGATACGTCGGTTACGAGGAAGGGGGTTACCTGACCGAACAGGTGCGGCGCAAGCCGTATTCAGTGATCTTGTTCGACGAAGTCGAAAAGGCGCACCCGGACGTCTTCAACGTGCTGCTGCAAGTACTTGACGACGGCCGCATGACCGATGGGCAGGGGCGGACGGTAGACTTCAAGAACACGGTAATCGTGATGACCTCGAACCTGGGCAGCCAGATGATCCAGGCGATGGCCGGCCAGACTTACGAAGCGGTGAAGGATGCGGTGATGCAGGAAGTGAAGACCTACTTCCGCCCCGAGTTCATTAACCGCATCGATGAAGTGGTGGTGTTCCACGCGCTGGCCGACGCGCATATCCGTTCGATTGCGCGCATCCAGCTCGGCTACCTCGAGAAACGCCTGGCACGGCTCGAAGTCGGCCTGAACGTCAGCGACGCCGCCCTCGACGAGGTGGCGAAGGCAGGCTTCGATCCGGTGTTCGGTGCAAGACCGCTCAAGCGCGCGATCCAGGAGCACATCGAGAACCCGCTCGCGAAACTGATCCTCGAAGGGCGCTTCGGCGCCAAGGACACGGTCGTTGTCGATGCAGAGGGCGGACGGGTCGCCTTCCGCAAGCCAAGCTGAGTCGTACCCGCGCTCCCATGCAAAAGGCCCGGTGAAAACCGGGCCTTTTCTTTCGGCGCAACGGCAAATTCAAGCCGCACCGAGCAAGGGCAGGATGCCGTCAAGGCCGCTGAAATCGAGCGCGTAGCTGGCTTGCGCCCGCACCACCGGTTTCGCACGAAATGCAAACGAGAGTCCGGCAGCACCAAACATTGCCAGGTCATTGGCACCGTCGCCCGCGGCGATCGTGGCTGCAGCATCAAGCTGGTACTGCTCGCGCAAGCTGGTCAGGGCGTTACGCTTGGCGGCCGCATCGACGATTGCGCCGCTTACGCGCCCGGTGAGTTTGCCGTCGGATTCTTCCAGCACATTGGCGAATGCATGGTCGAAACCGAGTCTGGCCTTGAGCCGATCAGTGAAGTAGGTGAAACCGCCCGATACCAGCACCGTTCTCACGCCAGAAGCTTTCAGGCGCTGCATCAGGAGCTCGGCGCCGGGGTTGAGCGCGAGCCGCTCGTTGTAAACCCGCTCCAGCGCGCCGACGTCCAGTCCGGCCAGCAAGGCGACCCGACGCGTCAGCGATTCGGCGAAATCGAGCTCACCACGCATCGCGGCTTCGGTTATTTCGGAAACCTGCGGCTTCACGCCGATCATGTCAGCGATCTCGTCGATGCACTCGATCGTGATCAGTGTCGAGTCCATGTCGGTGACGAACAACCCGAACTCCGTAAGCGTGCGATTGACCGGAACCCAGCCAAAGTCCAGCTGCGCCGCCTTGCAAGACTCCGCCAACTCGCCGTGATCGCGGGCACCCAACAGACGAAAGGCGTCTGGATGGATCTGCTCGATCGCAGAGGCGCCGGTCAGTCGCGCAATACCCTTGAGTGCAGGGGTCGAGACGTTCGACCCCTGAACGATCAACGACTCGCTCACCCGCGACCTCGCGCAGCAATGACGGGCGCCAGCACTTCATGAGCGTGACGCAACATTTCTTCAGTGGTCTCCCAGCTGACGCAGCCGTCGGTGACCGAACAGCCGTATTTGAGTTGCGAGAGATCCTTCGGAATCGGCTGATTTCCGGCTTCGATGAAGCTTTCGATCATCACGCCGACGATGGATGAGTTGCCTTCGCGGATCTGATGCACCACATCGCGCATGACGAGGGGCTGGTATTCCGGCTTCTTCCAGGAATTGGCGTGGGAGCAGTCGATCATCAGGTTCATCGGCAGACCGGCCTTGAGCAAGGCTTGTTCGGCAAGCTTCACTGAGACACTGTCGTAATTCGGGCGACCACCGCCGCCGCGCAGCACGACGTGCCCGTACTTGTTGCCGCAGGTGCGGATGATCGAGGCTTCGCCGCGATCGTTCATGCCGAGGAAGCTGTGCGGCGCGGCTGCAGAAAGAATGCCGTTGATCGCGGCATCGAGCGAGCCATCTGTGCCGTTCTTGAAGCCGACCGGCGTCGAGAGCCCAGACGCCATCTCGCGATGCGTCTGTGATTCGGAAGTGCGCGCGCCGATCGCCGTCCAGCTCACCAGATCGCCGTAGTACTGCGGTGCCACCGGGTCGAGCGCTTCGGTTGCGGCAGGCATGCCGATCTCGGCCACATCGCGCAGGAAGCGTCGACCGCGTTCCATGCCTTCGACGATACGGAAGGAGTCGTCCATGTGCGGGTCGTTGATGAAGCCCTTCCACCCGGTGGTGGTGCGCGGCTTTTCGAAGTAAACCCGCATCACGACGCACAAGGTGTCGGACACCTCGTCAGCGAGTTTCTTGATCCGCTTGGCGTAGTCCATGCCGGCGATCGGATCGTGGATGGAGCAGGGGCCGACCACCACGATCAGGCGTGGATCCTCGCGATCCAGAATGCCGGTCAGCGCCTTGCGACCAGCCACGACAGTAGCCGCGGCAGCTTCGGTCATCGGGACGAGTGCCTTGATCTCGCTCGGCGAGGGCATCGGGTCGAGGCCGACGACGTTGAGGTTTTCTGTCTGGGCGATCATCGCGCGCACTCCTGGAATTTCTGCGGAGGCCGGATTTTACGCGATCCGGGCGGCGCGCCGTGATTGCGGCTCCGCTCGCGCTGCTTTGAAGCTCAGCCGATAGCGGATTTCGCTGGCGCAGGCCGCGCGAGCAAATCGCTTATCTGCTGGTCCTTGGCCTGCCACATCTCGGAGACCCAGGTCTGCATACGGGCGCGGAAAGCAGCATCGCGCTCGTAGTCTCCCCCAAGCAGGTCACGCGGGATCGGAAGCGGACGCACCCGCACGACGACCTCGCTCATCTGCCCCGACAGGATGTCCCAGAATGTCGGCACCCCCGGCGGATAGACGATGGTCACGTCGAGCAGGGAATCGAAAGTCTCGCCCATGGTTGCCAGCGCGGTCGCGATGCCGCCGACGCGCGGTTTGAGCAGATGCTTGTAGGGCGAGCGTTGCTTGAAGTGCTTTTCCTGGGTGAATCGCGTACCTTCGAGGAAGTTCATCACCGAGGTCGGAATCAGCTTGAAACGCTCGCAGGCCTTGCGGGTCGTTGCCAGATCGGTCTTGCCCTTGCCCATGCCGCCCTTGCGCTGCATGAACGGGAAGTCGAGCGCCCACCACGCCAAGCCAATGACCGGCACGTAGATCAATTCCTTCTTCAGGAAGAACTTGAGGAAGGGGATGTGACCGTCGAAGACCTTTTGCAGCACCAGGATATCGACCCAGCTCTGGTGGTTGCTGCTGACCAGATACCAGCCGCGCAACTTGAGTTCGTCGATGCCTTCGACGTCCCACCGGATGCGTTGTGAGGCGGTGATCCATCGGCCGTTGATCTTCACCCAGCTCGCCGCCAGAGCATTGAGCACGGTATCCGCGACACGACGAACGCCGGCAGTGCGAATCGCTGCCTTGAGCAACGCAAACGGGATCATCGCCGCGAAGACCAGCAGGGTATTGAGGCCGATGATGAGACTGTTGATGCAGCCCTTGGCGATTGCGACGATGCGACGGGCCAGAGATTTTTTGGCGAGCGGGGGGCGTTTGGTCATAGGCCCGTATTCTACGGGAAGGCCGCGCAAGCCCGCTTGACCCCTCGCAATTCAGGCTGCCTCGCCCACTTCGTCGGCGCCTGCCGCAGCGTGTGCATCAAAGAAGTAGGCGACACGCTTGCGCGGCGAAAGGTATTCGAAGATTGTTTTCGGCAGTTGCCCGGGCCTCAGTGTGCGCGCGATCTGGATTTCAGTCTCCTGCTCCAGACTGAGAATGATGGCCTCTTCCTTGGGTATCGCGCTGTCGTAAACGAGCACATCAGGCTTGAGCGGGCGACTCGAGTTCACCGAAACAACCATGCCGAACGCGTCATTGTTCAGGACGACGATCGTGCCCGGCGGATAAACGCCAAGGCAGCGGATGAATGTGTTCAGCGGAGCCGCTTCGAACCGGTTGCGGTACTGCGCATACATCAAGGCCAGCGCCTCGTGCGGCGTCATCGCACGTTGCGGGTTCGCCGGGTTGCACAGGTTGTCGTACGTGTTGGCAATCGCGACGATCTTCGCCAACAAGGTCAGCTTGTCGCCCGTGGCCCCGCGCGGGTAGCCGCTGCCATCGACATGTTCATGGTGCTGCGCAATCACCGCCAGCACTTCTGCCGACAAGCCCATCTTTGCACCAATTCTTGCGCCGAAGACGACGTGTTCCTTCATCAGCGCGTTTTCGGCGCTGGTCAAAGGCTCCTGCTTCAGCAGAATCTTGGGCGGTACATCGAGCTTGCCGATATCGTGAAAGAAAGCCCCCAGTCCGAGCGCCATCAACTCATCCTGGCTCATCCCCTGTTCCCGCGCGAGCATCAGCGACAGGACGGCAACGTTCAACGAATGGACGTACACATCTTCGCCGCCCACGCGATCCGCCATCAGGTTGATCGCCATGTCACCGTCCTGCATCAGCGACTCGACCAGCTTCCCGAGCATGACCTTGGTCTCCTCACGTGCCCAGTCCGGACGGGAGAAGAGGTTCTGGTTCACCAGTTTGACGGTGTGCGTTGCGCGCATAAAGTCGCGCTCGCAGCGCGCAAATTTGCGCCGCCGCGCCTTGAGCCGCTCGGCGCGTTCGCGCTTTGCCAGAATCGCAGGATCGGGCTCAGCGTGATTCGCGATGATGGTCTCTGGCGCCGGCTCGGATTCGGATTCGGCTTGAGCCTGCACTACCAGCGGCGCGGGTTCGCAATCGCTGCGATCCGGCGAGTAACGGATGCGCGCGAGGCCCAGCGCGCGCACTTGCGCAATCTGCGCATCGTTGCGGATCTTGAACGAGGAGAACGAGAACGGATGATCCATCCACGACAGGTCGAGGTGGATGTAGAGCCCGACCCGCAATTGATCGGGAAGGATGTAGTGCGCGTCTGTTGTTCCCGACATAGTGGTCAGTCAGCCCTCCTGCCGTTGTAAACGGCCCGGAAAGCCCTGGCTTGAGCGCTGCCGTAGGGCATCCATAGCGAACCCCGGTGAAGCCAATGCGGGCGCCGGATTGACTTATTTACTCGCGGAGTGGAGCGGCGTGACCTCGACGATCTGGTACACACCGCCAAAGATCGTGCGCTTGCGCCAGGAGAACGCGTTCGGCGTGCTCGCCAGGTCGCGAATGTCTGTCCGCCACAGTGTGTAGGCGAAGGGTTCGAGATACCGATTCACCAATCTGAGCAGCCACCCCACCGGCTGCCACGGCGCCGGACGGTGATAGTCAACGAACAGCAGGCTACCGTTCGGCCCGACGCGGCTAAGCATGCGGTCGACCACCGCGCGTTTGAGCGGATCAGGCACCTCGTGCAAGAGGAAGAAGCTACAGACCAGATCGTATTCCGGTCCGCCCCCCCAAGACGAGGCGTCATGTTCGATGACCTGGGCCTGCGCAACATTGGCGAGCTTCTTTTTCGCCTGGGAGACCTGGATCGGAGTCACGTCGGTCACATCAAAATGGCCGTCGGCACCAACGCGTTCGGCCACCTTGCGCACCAGATCACCATAGACGTGCGCCACTTGCCATACCCGCATGCCAGGCCGGATCCGGTTCAGGTATGCGCGCATCAGACGCCCGGCATTGCCGAACAGAAGGGTGCTGACGACCGCGTTGCGATCAAGGAAACGGACCCACTTGGGGTTCACGTAGGCCCAGTCGTAAACCTCGCTCATGTAGTCAGGGAGGCCAGTCGATGCTTCTTTGCGCGTGGGTTGCTGCTGTGCTGCGATGGCTTCGTTGGTCATCGTTTCTTCACAGGTGGGTGCGGGAAACCGAACCTTAGCATCGCGCGCGCCGGTGCGGGTTGCTTGCGGGCAAACCTCTTTGCGCTATCCACCCAGCGCCTTGAGCACCTCACGAACTCGCAACACACGATCCTTCAGGGTCTCGGAGGACACCGTCACCGTCAGCTTGTCCTGTCCGGCGAGCTTGTACTGACGGTTTTTCTGGATCAACTGGATGATCCGGATCGGCTCTATCGGCGGATTCGGCTCGAACGCCAGGTTGATGCGCGATTCCGACGCGTCGATCTTGATGATGCCCAGTGGTTTGGCAGCGATGCGCAGGCGGTGCGTATCGAGCAGCGTCTGGCCTTGCGGCGGCAACTCGCCAAAGCGGTCGATCAACTCTTCCTGGATCGCCTGCAGGTCATCGACTTGCTCCGCATTCGCCATGCGCTTGTACAAGGTGAGACGTTCGCCGATATCGCTGCAGTAGTCGCTGGGCAGCAGGGCTGGCGCATGCAGGTTGATCTCGGAGGTCACGTCGAACGGCTGCGCGAGATCCGGCTCCTTGCCGGACTGCAGGTCGCGCACCGCGCGCTTGAGCATCTCTGAGTAAAGCGAGAAGCCGATCTGCTGGATCTCGCCGCTCTGGTTCTCGCCCAGCACTTCGCCGGCGCCGCGGATTTCCAGGTCATGCATGGCGAGGTAGAAACCAGAGCCCAGCTCTTCCATCATCGAGATCGCCTCCAGCCGCTTCTGCGCCTGCGCCGTCGGTTTGGCATGAGGGTCGGTGAGCAGGTAAGCGTAGGCCTGGTGGTGCGATCTCCCGACCCGACCCCGCAACTGGTGCAGCTGCGCCAACCCGAAGCGGTCGGCGCGGTGGATGATGATGGTGTTGGCCGTCGGAATGTTGATGCCGGTCTCGATGATCGTTGTGCACAGCAGCAGGTTGGCCCGCTGCGCGGTGAAGTCGCGCATCACCCGTTCCAGCTCGCGTTCGGGCAACTGGCCGTGGCCCACCACGATGCGCGCTTCCGGCAGCATCTGCGTCAATTCCTGACGCATGTTCTCGATCGTCTCGACTTCGTTGTGCAGGTAGTACACCTGCCCACCGCGCTTGAACTCGCGAAGCACCGCTTCACGAACGACGCCTTTCGAATGCTTCTGCACGAAAGTTTTGATCGCCAGCCGCTTCTGCGGCGCCGTGGCGATGACCGAGAACTCGCGCAGCCCTTCCATGGCAAGGCCCAGCGTCCGCGGGATCGGCGTGGCGGTGAGCGTGAGGATGTCGACTTCCGCGCGCAGGGTTTTCAGCGCTTCCTTCTGCCGCACGCCGAAGCGGTGTTCCTCGTCGATGATCACCAGCCCCAGCCGCTTGAACTCGACGTCCTTCTGCAGCAAACGGTGTGTGCCGATCAGGATGTCGACCTTGCCTTCCGACAGCAGCTTCAGGGCATCCGCCTGTTCCTTGGCGCTTCGGAAACGTGACAGCTCGGCAATCTTCACAGGCCAATCGGCGAAACGGTCGGCGAAGGTCTGGTAGTGCTGTTCCGCGAGCAGGGTAGTCGGGGCCAGTACGGCAACCTGTTTGCCGTCGGCGACCGCTATGAAGGCTGCCCGCAGCGCCACCTCGGTCTTGCCGAAGCCGACGTCGCCGCACACCAGGCGGTCCATCGGCCGGCCGGAGCGCATGTCGGCGACCACCGCCTCGATCGCAGCAAGCTGGTCGGGGGTCTCTTCGAAACCGAAGCCCTCCGCGAACGCCTCCAGATCATGCTGCTTGAAATCGAAGCGATGCCCTTCGCGCGCCGCACGCTTGGCGTAGAGCGCCAGCAACTCCGCGGCCGTGTCGCGCACCTGTTGGGCTGCCTTGCGTTTGGCCTTGTCCCACTGGCCACTGCCAAGGCGATGCAGGTCGACGTTTTCCGGATCGGCGCCGGCGTAGCGGCTGATGACATGCAGCTGCGAAACCGGGACATAGAGCTTGTCGCCGGCGTTGTATTCGAGGTGCAGGAACTCCGTCTCGCCCTCACCGAGGTCAAGATGCACCAAGCCCAGGTAGCGACCGATACCGTGCGACACGTGGACCACCGGATCGCCTACGTGAAGCTCGGACAGATCGCGCAGCCAGCCCTCGACCGTTGCAGCCTTGCGGTTGTCACGCCGGCTACGGGTGCGCGCCTGGGTGGCGTACAGCTCGTTCTCGGTAATGATCGCCAGGCCGCTCTGCGGGACAACAAAGCCGCTCGCAAGCGGGCCATGCAGTACCGCAAAGCGCGCATCACCAGCCGCAAAACCCGCAAGGTCTGCGGAGGCCTGAGCCTTCAAGCCATATTCGGCGAAGTATTCGAGCAGGGTCTGTTGGCGCCCGGCAGACTCGGCGATAACGAGGATGCGCCCGGCGAAACCGGCCGCAAATGCCTTCATGCGATGCATTGGGTCCGGTGCCCGTCGCTCCACCGCCAGTTCGGGCAGGGCGTCGCTGGCAAGCGCGTCGGCTTTCAGCCCCAACGCGATGCGCGGTCGTTGTCCCGACGCGACGAAGAACTGCTCCGCCGACAGGAACAACTGGGCCGGCGGCAGCAGTGGCCGCACCGGGTCGCCCGCCATCAGCTTGTAACGGCTGTTGGTCTCGCGCCAGAAATCCTCGATTGCGCCCGATACATCTCCGTGCAGCGCCAGCGCTGCGCCGGCGGGCAGAAACTCGAAGACCGACGCCGTCGATTCAAAGAAGAGGGGCAGGTAGTACTCGATACCGGCAGGCGCAAGCCCGTTGGAAACATCCTTGTAGATCGGGCTTCGCGAGGGGTCGCCTTCGAACACTTCGCGAAACCTCGCGCGGAATGCCGCACGCGCCTTCTCGTCCAGCGGAAATTCGCGCGCCGGCAGCAAGCGGATTTCCTTGGTCGGGTAGACCGTCCGCTGCGAATCCGGATCGAAGGTGCGGATGGTATCGACGTCTTCATCGAACAGTTCGATCCGGTAGGGCAGGGCGGAGCCCATCGGGAAGAGGTCGATCAGGCCTCCGCGCACCGAGAATTCGCCGGGCCGCACAACCTGCGTCACATGCTCGTAGCCGGCGATCACCATCTGCGCACGCAGCGCATCCGCATCGAGACGATCGCCTTGCTTGATGAAGAACGTATGCGCCGCAAGGAAGGAGGGCGGGCAAAGCCGATACAGCGCCGTCGACGCCGGTACCAGGGTGATGTCCGCCTCGCCGCGCTGGATCGCGTAAAGGGTTGCCAGCCGCTCGGAAACCAGATCCTGATGCGGTGAGAACGCGTCGTAAGGCAGGGTCTCCCAGTCGGGCAGCAGATGCACTCGCAGACCAGGTGCGAACCATGCGATCTCGTCCCGCAGACGCTGTGCGTCCAGCGGATTCGCCGTGATGACCACCAGCGGATGACCGCCCGCCAGCTGCGCAAGCGCAAGCGCATCGGCAGAACCATGCAGGCGGGGCAGATCGAGCCGGCGACCTTCAGCCGGAAACTGTAGAGCATCGATCGCCGGCAGACGAAGGGAGAGCGGCTGGTTCATGGGAAGAGACGGGTTGGCAAGGCGCGCGATTATACGCGCGCCACCCCGGGTGCCACGGCGCGTGCGCCGCGCCAAGCGGCTTCAGGCGCGTGCGGCGATGAGGCTTCCGGCGATCGACGTAAAGGCGTCCTGGGCAATCTGATAAGCGCGAACGGCGGTGGCCGACGCCGCGTTGGGCGGCGATGCGGATCCGCCTTGGCCAGCAGGCGAATCTTGGCCGGACTTTGACGCTTCCGCCTGTGCTTTGGCCTGCATGCCTGAAGCCTGGGCGGCGACACTGTAGTCCTGCGCCGAGGGTTCCTTCGGCGCGAGCGCGGCCTCGCGGATCTGCTCGGCGCGACGGATGGTGTCGGCAGCGTTGCGTCCCGGCGAGACGTCTATCGAGACGTCGCCCCCGATCGCATACTGTTTGCCATCGGGCCCGGTTTCGTACTTATAACTGGCGCCACCGCGGATCAAGGCCCCCCCGGCAGAGATGTGCGCCTGCTCATGTTCGCGGACTTCGCGATCACGCGCTTTGAGCTCGTTGAGCTTCTGGGTCTCTTCGGGAGTGGTTTGCTTGGATGCCGATTTTGGGCGCGAAGACACCCCTTGCGTCGAGGCGGACGCAAACGTTCGCGCGACGAAGCTGGCATCGACTGCACCGACCATCGGGGCCTCCTCAGAAAAGCTTAGCCCCGGTGCAAGCAGTGCGCGAGGGTACGATCAGGTCTGAGGCTGGAATGTGCGGCGCTGCGACACGGCGCGCTTCTTCGCCAGCTGCGCGTCCGGAAGGCCCGCCGCTGCTTGTTGATAGGCGCAGGCCCGCAATCCGCCAGCGCAGCCGCCTCGCTAACCGTTGCCGGCGAGGTCCAATGTGGCCGGGCGCCAGCGTTCGGCCCAACCCAGGCTGGCGCTGGCCGCCTCGTCAAGGGCACCGGGCTCGATGAAGCGCTCGCTCGCATTGGGTACCTCATGCCAGTGCTTCGCACTCTCGATCAGCGCGTACGCGTGCTCGGCCGGCCGTCGGTTCGCGTCAGCGGGGCCGCCCGCAATCGCCAGCAAGGGGATCCGGTTCGCGCGCAGCGGCGAGGCGCCGGCAAGATCCACGCGACCGGCGCGACAGATCAGCGCAAATGGTGCGGGGTCGACTACCGCCGCCGCTTTCACGGCTGCTGCTGCAGCGGTTCCGCTCGCGCAAATCGCGTAGGCGAGTTGACCGAGATGCGGTTGGTGATGAAGCCACTCGACGACGGACACCAGGCGGTCGGCGAGTTTGGGCACATCGAAACGCGAATCCGGGTCACGTTTTTCCTCGTACTGGGTCAGCCCATCGACCAGAAGGGTTGCATATCCAGCGCGCTGGAACGCCTCGGCAAACACGAATTCCCGTGCATTGCGTGAGGCGATGGGAGCCGCCGCAAAACAGATCGTCAAGGCCACCGCGTCGGGCACATGCGACAGCATGGCCGACAACCAGGCCCCTTTTGCCTGGATGCTCATTTCTGTGTGGCGGTGAACGAAGCGGGCCATGCCTGCTGCAACCTTTCATGTCGAGTTGAGCGGCCAAGCTTGCCGCATCAGCTTGCGTCAAGATGCACGGGAATTCGCCGTGGTCCGAACGGTTTGCTGAAGGCGCCGAAACGCCCGGCGAGCGGAGTGCCGCACGCAGAACAGCATCCAGAGTCGTCGACGCGATAGGCGAGGATGCTGTACCAGTCTCTGACTATTAACGGCAGCTTGCAGGCGTGACAATAGGTCGTCCCACCCTCGGGATCGTGAACATTTCCCGTATAGACATGATGAAGGCCCGCAGCGCGAGCAATCTGGCGAGCTTTCGAGAGCGTTGCCGCCGGTGTCGGGCCGCGGTCGGTGAGCTTGAAGTCAGGGTGGAAGGCGCTGAAATGCAAGGGCACATCAGGACCCAACTCGCGCATGATCCAGGCAGACATGGCTTCGATTTCGGCGTCGCCATCGTTGGCGCCCGGAATCAACAGGGTCGTGATCTCGAACCATACCGAGGATTCGTGGCGCAGCCAGACCAGCGTATCGAGTACCGGAGCCAGATTTGCGCCGGTCATCTTCACGTAGAAGTCATCCGAGAAGGCCTTGAGGTCTACATTGGCCGCATCCATCACCGCATAGAACTCGCGACGCGCCGGCGGTGAGACGTAGCCCGCCGTAACTGCCACCGTGTGAACGCCGCGTTCGTGGCAGGCCACCGCGGTGTCGATCGCGTACTCGGCGAAAATCACCGGGTCGTTGTAGGTGAAGGCGACGCTGCGCGCACCGTGGGCCACCGCTGCCTCCGCGATCTGGGTCGGTGATGCGCGATCCATCAGCCTGTCCATGTCTCGCGACTTGGAGATATCCCAGTTCTGGCAGAACTTGCACGCCAGGTTGCAGCCCGCCGTGCCGAAAGACAGCACGCTGCTACCCGGATAGAAATGGTTCAGCGGTTTCTTCTCGATCGGATCGATGCAAAAGCCCGAGCTGCGCCCGTAAGTGCTGAGCACCATGGCATCGCCGCGACGTTCCCGCACGAAACAGGCGCCGCGCTGATCGGCGTGCAGCCGGCATTCCCGCGGGCACAGATCGCACTGGATGCGGCCGTCGTCAAGCAGGTGCCACCAGCGCGCCGGGTATGCCGGATCAGATGCGGGTCGTTCAGGCGCCATGGTACTTCTCGACCTGATAGCGGCCTACCCGCATGTCCGCGGGCCAACGGTCGCCACGCATCCCGGCCTTGCGTCGCAGCTCGTACAAGAACAGAGCAGAGGTCGGCAACGAAGACCATACCTGAGGCAGAAAGGTCGCGCGAAGCCCCGCGTGTTCGAGGATCACACCGTCAACACCGGGCCGCAACCACGCGATGGCCTCAGCTTCGCTGGCGCACACGCGCCACTCGGTCGGGCCAATCAGCGAAACTTCGAGATCCGTTCCCGCCCATTCGTGCGCAGTCAGCGGCGCGAAGCGCGGATCGCGAAAGGCCGCGGCAAACGCATTGGCACGCACATCCTCGCCCAGCGGTCTGTAGGCCACCAGCGAGCCGATGCAACCCCGCAGGCGATCATCCTGCGTCAGCGTCACGAATACCGCACCCTGTTCATGCAGGGCAGGTGCGTCGGGTGGCACTTCAGAATCAAGACCAAGCCCCTGCGCAATCGCATGACGCGCATGTGCTATCAGCAATGGACCCAGTGCAGTGTCAGTGGGCATGACGTGTGGGCTCGAACAGCGCAACCGAGCAGTAACCCACCACGCGTCGCCGGTCGCCCGCGGTATCACCCGAGTTGCACTGTTCCAGCAATAGGGTCGACATGCCGTGTTGCTCTGCGATGCGCATCAAACCGTTGAGCGGATAAGCCCCGCACGCGAGTTCGGGGTCGATATCGTGTTCGAGCGCGAGGATCCGGCGCACGGTCTCGCTGTCGAGTTCCTGCGCTTCGCGGTAGGCATGGAAGTGGGAGAGGTCGGTGCTCACGACAAAGAGCGTCTCCGGCCCACCCCAGAGCTGCTCGATCACGGTCGCAACGCTTTGAGAGTCCGCACGCCCGACCGCGAGCGGCACGACCTTGAAGTGATCGAGCACAAGCTGCAGGAACGGGAGCTGCACTTCGAGGCTGTGTTCGCCTGCATGCGCGGCGTCGTATACACACACGCCGGGCAGCGCGCGCACCTTCGCCAGCGCGCCACGATCCACCTCGACCGTTCCGAAAGGCGTCGCAAATCCGTCCGACGCGGGTAGCGCGATACCGTGCAGCGGTACGCGGTGCGTCGGCCCAAGTATCACCACGCGCGAGAGTGTCGCGGCCCAGGGTTTGAGCCGTGCGAAGGCCTGCGCCGCAGTTTGCCCGGAATAAATGTAGCCGGCGTGCGGGACGATGATCGCTTTCGGGCACACCGTGAAGGCACCATTGCCAGTGCGCGCGAACAGGTGCTCAAGCATCGCGTCAAGTTCGCGCGGATCGCCAGGGTAGAAGAGTCCTGCGACGGCTGGCGGACGAACACTTGCGATGCCCATGGAACCTCCTTGCGGATTCGAACACCCGTTACTCGACTGAATTATAGGAGCCACCACCAACACTGAACGCCTGCGTGATGACTCCTTTCGACCTGCACCAAGCAGAGTTCCCCACCGGCACCTTCCCGCCGCGAGCGCTAGCTGGAGGCATGCAGGACAAACAACCCGGCCGCGATACCGCTCGCAACCGCCCCCATGCCGATCGCGATCGGGCGCCGGATCGCACTACCGCCAACGATCATGGCGACGCCGGTCTTGAACGCGAGATTGGAGAGCGCGGCAATCGTAATGGCAGTGGCCGCGGCCGTCGGGAGCAGCCTGCCGGCTGACTGAAGCTGCAGGCTCGAAAGCGAAATGGCATCGACGTCCGTAGCACCTGAAACGAGTGCAACCAGGTACAAACCGCCGGCACCGACGGTCTCCATGAGCCAGGTCGAGGCGACCACCACCACCCCGTAAAGCGCTGCAAAACCGAATGCGACGCGGACTTCGGTCGGGTTGCGTGTCTGCGGCAAGGGCAGACTCGCGGGGTCTGCACCGCTGGGCCACGCAAACACGATCCAGATCAGACCAGGGAGAAGCCCGGCAAGCATCACACTGGCGATTGGGACAAAACTGGCGGGCGCCACCACGATGGCGAACAGGCTCAACCGAACGAGCATCACCAGGTTGGCGAGCAGGATCACGCGCCCGGCAGCCGGGGCGAACATGGCATTGCTGCGGGCATGCCGCGAAAACACCAGCGTCGTGGCGGTCGACGAGACGAGCCCACCGGCAAATCCGACAAGCAGCGTGCCGTAGCGGTCGCCAAAAAGACGCAGCGAGGCGTACCCGACAAGGCTTACGCCCGAAATCAGCACCACCATCAGCCAGATCTGATGCGGGTTGAGTGCGTCGTAAGGGCCGAAACCCTTATCCGGCAGGATCGGCAATACGACCAGACTCAGCGCCGCAAACTGCAGCATCGAGATCCATTCCGAATGGGTCAGGCGACTCGCGATGCCGGAGAGTTCAGCCTTGAAGTACAACAGTGCAGTGACGAGCACCGCAACGCCGACTGCAAAGGGCGTCTGGCCAAGCCACACCAGGGCGCCGAGCAGATAGCAGGCAAGCAGCGCTGCAACGGACGTTGTCCCAGGGTCACTCTGGTCCGGATTGCGCAGGTGCGCGGCGATGATCATGACTGCTGTGGCAAACAGCCCGGTTCCCACGATCCATGGACTATTCAGCAGTTGGCTGATGAAGGCCGCCAACGCACCGCAGATGGCAACCAGCGTGAAGGTGCGTACCCCTGCCTGCGCCGAGGCCTTGCGCTCTCGCTCCAGCCCGATCAGGAAACCGATGCCGGCGCTGACGATCAGCAATTGGAAGCTCGACAGCACTTGCGCGTGGGCGATGTTCATCGTGATTGCCTCCTGGTCGCAGCAATAGCATAGGTCTGCAAGGCATGGCCGGCGCGCCAAGCTAGAATCTACGCATGACTCCGATCAAGAATTCGAGCCGTTTCCACGCGCTGGTGCCGGCAGCAGGCAGCGGCAGCAGGATGGGCGCGCCCCATCCCAAACAGTATCTGGATCTCCTGGGCCTGCCGGTCATTCGCCACACCATCGATGCCCTGTTGGCCGTGGAACGCCTTGAGACAGTGTGGATCGTGCTCGCGCCGGACGATGTCTGGTGGGCGCAGTACGACTGGCCGCACGATCCGCGCCTGCAGGTGCTCATGTGTGGCGGCGCAACACGAGCAGAAAGCGTGACCAAGGCGCTGGAAATGATCGCGCAATATGTACCGGACGACACCTGGATGCTGGTGCATGACGCCGCACGCGCCTGCATATCGTCGGCAGTGGTTGACCGCATGCTGGAAGCCCTTTCTGAGGACCCGGTCGGAGGCCTGCTGGCCGTACCAGTCGCCGACACGCTCAAGCGTGCCGACAAGCAAGGCCGCGTCGCCGAGACCATTGCCCGCGACGGCTTGTGGCAGGCTCAGACACCACAAATGTTCCGTATCGGGATGTTGCGTGACGCGCTTGCCGCACATCCCGAGGTGACCGACGAAGCGTCGGCGATGGAGGCCTGCGGGCACAGACCCCGGCTCGTGCCGTCGGACGCCTCCAATTTCAAGGTGACCTTTCCCGAAGACCTCGCAATGGCCGCCCGGATCCTCGGCGCGGCGAGGGAGCAAAAATGAATGTGCCGTTCCGGATCGGCCAGGGATTTGACGTGCACGCCCTGGTGCCAGGTCGCAAATTGATCATTGGCGGCGTCGATATTCCGTTTGATCGTGGACTGCTCGGTCACTCCGATGCCGATGTGCTGCTGCACGCAATTACCGATGCCGTTCTGGGCGCTGCCGGGCTTGGCGATATTGGTCGCCATTTCCCCGATACCGACGAGCGCTATGCCGGTGCCGACAGCCGCGTCCTGCTGCGCGAGGCTGTCAAGGCAGTACATGGCGCCGGCTGGAGCGTAGGAAACGTCGATGCCACCATCATTGCCCAGGCGCCCAAAGTGCTGCCTTACGTGCCTGCAATGGCAGCCAATATTGCCGCTGACCTTTCGATTGACGTGGAGTCCGTCAACCTCAAGGGCAAGACGACCGAGCGCCTCGGTTTCACAGGTCGCGGTGAAGGCATCGCCGCCGAAGCGGTTGCGCTGTTGGTGAGGCGTGAGCGCTAGCAGCGCGCATCGCTATTTTTTTGCGCTCTGGCCTCCGCGAGAACTTGGTAGCGCGCTTGCTGCGCTGGGCGAGCAGGCTCAGGCAGTGCAACGCGGGCGGTTGATGGAGGCCGAGTCACTTCATTGCACGCTGGCATATCTCGGCCCGCTGGACCAGAAACAAGCCCAGGCAGCAATTTCGGCAGGTGATTCCATCCATGCCCAAGCCTTTGACATGCCTATCGATTACGTGGGCTTCTGGCCGCACAACCGCATCGTATGGGCCGGACCACGGGTGTCGCCGCCCGAGGTTACGGCACTGGCCGCACTCATCGCGGATGCAGTCGCGGCGAGCAGCCTGGGCTATCGCCCGGCAGCCTTGACGCAAGCGCATCTGACCCTGCTGCGCAATGCCTGCGCCCCCCGCACCCCAGCGCCATTGGCGCTGGGCTTATGGCGCTGCAATGAATTCGTACTGGCGCGATCAATCGCCGGGAATGCAAGCGGTGCGCGCTATGAAATCGTCGCGCGCTGGCCGCTTGCCGGGGGAGGGGACTAATGCCGCATCACGGGCAGAGGCAGTCACCCAGTTTTCCGCAGAGATCGCTGGTGGAATTCTTCGTGTAATCCTTCTCGAGACGCCCACTCACGCGCTGGGCCGTGGGTGAATCCAGTTCGGCATTCAACAAACCCATGAAAGCAGGCGGCGCGACCAACACTGCCTGCGCAAAGCGATTGCGATTGCGCCCGCTGCGCAATTCCCCGGCCAGCCTGTGTGCAAATCCCTTTGCCCTGTTTCGTCGAAGGTCTCCGGGCCCGTGCCAAGCCGTTCGGTCCATCGCGCCGATCGAGATGTCGTCCACCAGGCCGTTCGCTTCGGGCTCGATCTGTTTGACGATGGTCAAACCTTTGTTCGGACCTTGATTTTCATAAAGCGTGGCAGAACGGGCATTGGCAACGAGCACCCAGGTGATCGACATGTGATACCTCCTGAAACGTTGGACCGTGCGAAGCGGCACGAAATTTCAGACTAGACCGTTGTTTGAACAAGGAAAAGGAATCGAGCAGAGGCTCGTCGCCTTTAAGGTGCGTTCCCAGCACACCCGCGTTCCGGCGGGATTGGCCGCGCGATAAGCAGCGTTTATCAAGCAATGCAGATCAAGAACCCGAGGGGCACCCCCGGTAACTTGCGCCCCACGTTACCGCCCCGGGCGCAGGACCGATATTGCTGACAGATGACAGCATCACGGCTCCCAAATGTGCTATGTATGTTGAGAGCAGCACCGGAGCGGTTTGGCAGACAAAAAGCGCTGTTAGCGCAAAGGAGTCAAACCCATGTCCCCCCGAATTCCTGGCCTGTTGTCCCTTCAAGGAGCAGTGATGAACAAGATGGGCTCCGAACCCCTCGACCAAGGTGGTATTGACGTCACATTCGACGTTTCCGTCGAGCGGCACCTCAAGAACGAAGTCGGCGCCACGCAGGCGACGGCAACCCCCACGGACTGGATGCGCGCTACTGCGCTGACGGCCCGTGAAGGTCTGGCGGCCCGCTGGCTGCAGACGCAGCATGACGACAATGCAGTGGGCGCTCGTCGTGCTTACTACCTCTCCGCCGAATTCCTGATCGGTCGTGCCATGAGCAACGCGCTCGCCGCACTGAACCTCGACAAGGATTTCGCTTCTGAAATGAAGAAGCTCAAGCTCGAACCGGCCGATGTGCTCGAAACCGAGCCGGATGCCGCGCTGGGTAACGGTGGCCTGGGCCGCCTCGCAGCCTGCTTCCTCGACTCCCTCGCCACGCTCGGTGTGCCGTCCTTCGGTTATGGCATCCGCTACGAGTTCGGCATGTTCACGCAGCGCATCCAGGACGGCAAGCAAGTCGAAATGCCGGACAACTGGCTGGCCAACGGCAATCCGTGGGAATTCCCGCGTCGCGACATTCACTACATCGTGCCGTTCGGCGGCTGGGTTGAGTATGTGAATGGCCGCCCGGTCTGGACCCCGTCGGAGCGTGTAATGGCACGTGCCTACGACATGGTGATTCCGGGGCACGGCACTGAGCGCGTCTCGACACTGCGCCTGTGGAAGGCCACCGCGCTTGAAGAACTGGATCTGTCGGCGCACACCCGCGGCGACTACGCTCGCGCTGCCGAAACCCGCAGCAAGGCCGAGAACATCTCCTGGGTTCTGTACCCGGATGACAGCACCCCGCAGGGTCGTGAGCTGCGTCTGCGCCAGGAATTCTTCTTCGTCACGGCTTCATTGCAGGACATCGTTGCACGGCACATCCGCGCGTACAGCACGCTGGAAAACCTGCACGAGAAGGCCGCGATCCAGCTGAACGATACGCACCCGGCGCTCGCCGTGCCGGAACTGATGCGTCTGCTGATGGACGAGCACGGCCTGTCGTGGGAAGACGCCTGGTACCAGACCTCGCGCATCATCTCCTACACGAACCACACCCTGATGCCGGAGGCGATCGAGACTTGGCCGGTCGGCATCATGCAGTACCTTCTGCCGCGCCACCTCGACATCATCTATGAGATCAATCGCCGCTTCCTGACGATGGTCGCTGCGCGCTTCCCTGGCGATACTGCGCTGTTGAACCGCGTTTCGTTGATCGCCGAAGACGGCGAAAAGCGTGTCCGCATGGGCAACCTGTCGATCGTGGCATCGACCAAAGTGAACGGCGTCGCAAAACTGCACTCCGATCTGATGGTCCAGACCATCTTCGCGGACTTCGCGAAGATCTTCCCCGATCGCTTCACCAACGTCACGAACGGCGTGACGCCGCGTCGCTGGCTCGGCCAGTGCAACCCGGGGCTGACCAAGTTGATCGGCAAGAAGCTCCGCGGTCAGTGGCAGATCGACCTGGACCAGCTTGCGAAGCTGAAGAAGTACGCCAACGACGAAGCGTTCTGCGCCGAGGTGGCGAAGGTAAAGCTCGCCAACAAAGAGCGTCTGGCTGCGTACATCAAGCGCGAGACGGGCATCGTTGTTGATCCGAACGCGCTGTTCGATATCCAGGTCAAGCGCATCCACGAGTACAAGCGTCAGTTGCTGAACGTTCTGCACGTGATCCAGCGCTATCGCGAAATGATTGCAAACCCGAATGCCGACTGGCAGCCGCGTGTGCACATTTTCGCCGGCAAGGCTGCGTCCGCGTACAAGATGGCGAAACTCATCATCCGCCTCATTCATGATGTCGCCCGCACCGTTAACAACGACCCGCGTCTGAAGGATCGGCTGAAGGTTGTGTTCCTGCCGGATTACCGCGTCTCTGTGGCTGAGAAGATCTTCCCGGCGGCTGACATCTCCGAACAGATTTCGACGGCAGGCACCGAAGCTTCCGGCACCGGCAACATGAAGTTCGCTCTGAACGGCGCACTGACCGTTGGCACCTGGGACGGCGCGAACATCGAAATCGCTGAAAACGTTGGTCTCGATAACATCTTCGTGTTCGGCCTGCGCACCGAAGAAGTCGAGAAGCTGTCGCAAGAGGGCTACAATCCGCGTGCTTGGTATGAGGGGAACGCAGATCTGAAGGCAGTGCTCGACATGATCGCAAGCGGCTATTTCACCCCGGAAGAGCCGACTCGCTATCAGGCAATCGTCGATACACTGCTCGGGCGTGATCAATACTTCCTGCTCGCTGACTTTGCTGCCTATGTCGAAACGCACCGTCACGTCGATGCGGCTTACCGTGACAAGGCGACGTGGCTGACGAAGGTGGTCCACAACATCAGCGGGATGGGTATGTTCTCGTCCGATCGTACGATCGGCGAATACTGCAAAAACATCTGGGGCATAAAGACTCGCTGACATGCTGACAGCCGACGACATAGCGGCACTACTCGAAGCCCGGCACGGAGATCCGTTCTCCGTGCTCGGAATGCACACTGACGCTGACGGTCGCTTGCGACTGTCGGCGTTTTTTCCTGGCGCCACCGAAGTGGTAGGCGTGGATCTGGCGGATGGGCGAGACGTCCTCACGCTGGATTGCATCCACGCGGACGGCTTTTTCGAAGGCATCATTCCGCGTCGTCGCGAAACGTTTGCGTACCGTTTCAGGGTCACCTGGCACAACGGAACAGTTTCGGACGTCCACGACCCGTATCGCTTCCCGCCCATCTTGGGAGAGACCGATGCGTGGTTGTTGGCAGAGGGCACACATCTGAGACCGTTTGAGGTTCTCGGCGCCCACCTGCGGGAAATTGAAGGCGTTGCGGGTACGAGTTTCGCGGTCTGGGCGCCAAACGCCCAGCGCGTGTCCTTGGTCGGCGATTTCAATCAATGGGATGGCCGTCGGAACCCCATGCGCCTGCGGCGCGAGTGCGGCGTCTGGGAAATCTTCATTCCTGACGTAGGTGTCGGCACGCTCTATAAATTCGAGCTCCGCAGCCAAAATGGCGAGCTCATGAGCAAGGCCGATCCGTGCGGATTCGGTGCCGAGCTTCGCCCGCGCACAGCCAGCGTCGTCGCCAAACTGCCGCCACGGCGTGCGCTACCAGAGGGACGTCGCGAAGCGAACTTCCTTGACGCGCCGGTGAGTGTGTACGAGGTACACCTTGGCTCGTGGAAACGCGTACCGGAAGATCAAAACCGGTTCCTGAACTGGGATGAGCTTGCGGCTGATCTGATCCCGTACGCGCGCGACTTGGGATTCACACATCTCGAACTGATGCCGATATCTGAGCACCCGTTCGATGGTTCGTGGGGCTACCAACCCGTTGGTATGTACGCCCCCACGGCACGCTTCGGCACACCAGATGGCTTTGGTCGTTTCGTCGATGCTGCCCACGCAGCAGGCTTGGGCGTAATTCTCGACTGGGTGCCCGGGCACTTCCCGACCGACCCGCACGGACTCGGACGTTTCGACGGCACAGCCCTGTACGAACACGCGGATCCACGCGAAGGCTATCACCCGGACTGGAATACGCTGATCTTCAATTACGGCCGCACCGAAGTTCGCAACTATCTCGTTGGCAACGCGCTTTACTGGATTGAACGCTGGGGCACGGATGGCCTACGGGTCGATGCGGTTGCCTCCATGCTCTACCGGGACTATTCGCGCCAACCTGGCGAGTGGGTACCCAACATTTACGGCGGGCGTGAAAACCTTGAGGCGATTGGTTTCCTGCGACGCGCAAACGAAGTGGTTGGAGAGCACTGCCCCGGCGCGATCATGGCGGCGGAAGAGTCTACGGCGTGGCCTGCCGTCTCCAGACCGACTTACGCTGGCGGACTTGGTTTCCACTACAAGTGGAACATGGGATGGATGCACGACACGCTGGAGTATATGAAGCGTGAGCCGGTTCATCGCCGCTACCACCACGATCAGCTGACGTTCGGGCTGGTCTATGCGTTTGACGAGAATTTCATTCTCCCGCTCTCGCATGACGAAGTCGTGCACGGCAAAGGCTCTCTTCTCGACAAGATGCCCGGCGACGCTTGGCAGAAGTTCGCGAACCTTCGCGCGTACTACGGTTTCATGTGGTGCCATCCGGGCAAGAAGCTCCTGTTCATGGGCGGCGAGTTCGCGCAGGGCCGCGAGTGGAACCACGACAACAGCCTGGACTGGCACCTTCTTGAGCATCCATTGCATCGCGGTGTTCAAACGCTTGTGAAGGACCTCAACGCGCTGTACAAGCGACTGCCCGCGCTGCATCAACGTGACTGCGAGCACGAAGGCTTCGCGTGGCTAGACATGCACAACGCAGATTGGTCCACGCTGGTGTTCGCGCGCTTCGGCAAGGATGAAAATGCGTTGGTGGTGAGTGCCTGCAATTTCACGCCGGAGCCGCGCCACGCTTACCGCATCGGCGTCCCTCGTGCAGGTACGTATCGTGAAGCGCTGAACTCGGATTCGGAACTCTATGGCGGTGCCAATATCGGGAATGGCAATCCTGTCGCCAGCGAGCCGGTGCCGTGGGCGGGCCACCCGCAATCCATTCTCGTCACCTTGCCGCCTCTGGCGACCATAATTCTCGAATACGTTTCCTGATGCACCTTCCGTCCCGACTTGCAAATGGGCGCGCGTGGCCGCTTGGCGCAACCGCCGATGGAGAAGGCGTCAACTTCGCGCTGTTCTCGGCCAACGCGACGCGCGTTGAGCTGTGCATTTTCAACCACGACGGCACGACCGAGATTACCCGCTTCCCCATGCCCGCGCGGACGGGGGACGTATGGCACGGCTATCTCGAGTCGGTCGGTCCTGGTCTCGTGTACGGGTATCGCGTACACGGACCGTACGAGCCGGAAAGAGGCCACCGTTTCAATCCGAACAAGCTGCTGCTGGATCCCTACGCGCGCGAGATCGTGGGCGAATTCCGGTGGAAGAATGAGCATTTCGGTTTCGAGATGCGGCATCCGGACGGCCATCGTTCGTTCAGCACTGCGGACAATGGACGTTCGGCGCTTAAGGCGCGTGTCGTCCTTGACCTTCCGTCCACCGGCGACGTCAGGCCGCGCGTTCCGCCCGAGCAGACCGTCATCTACGAGGCGCACGTAAAGGGCCTGACCCTGCAGCACCCGAAGGTGCCCGAGGAACTGCGTGGTACGTACCTGGGGGTTTGTCATCCTGCGCTGATCGAGCACATGCTCAAGCTCGGGGTAACCACGATCGAACTGCTGCCCGTTCAGTTCGGCATTCCCGAGCAGCATGTCGTTGCGCGCGGCATGACGAACTACTGGAACTACAATCCGCTGGCCTACTTTGCGGTAGAGCCGCGCTATTGGTCTCGCACCACACCATCACCGGAATCCGAATTCCGCGAGATGGTGGATACGCTGCATGCGGCAGGTCTTGAAGTCGTCATTGACGTCGTCTACAACCACACCGCCGAAGCGGGTGAGACGGGCCCCACGCTGTCATACCGCGGTATTGACCACCAGAGCTACTACCGCCTGCAGCCCAATGATCCTTCGCACTGCGAGAATCTCACCGGCTGCGGTAACACAGTCAATGTTGCCCACCCCCGGGTCACTCAGCTGGTGCTCGATTCACTGCGATACTGGGTGAACAACTTCGGCGTTGATGGCTTCCGTTTTGATCTCGCTCCCGCGATCGGTCGACGCGCCCACGGGTTTGATCCTGATGCGGCCTTCTTCGTGGCCTTCGAACAAGACCCCGTTCTCTCGACGGTCAAACGCATCGCAGAACCTTGGGATCTGGGGCATGACGGTTATCGCCTTGGCCAGTTCCCGACTGCGTGGATGGAGTGGAACGACAAGTTCCGCGATACCGCACGTGGCTTCTGGCTCCAGCACAGCCGCAGCCGGGGCGAGTTCGCACGCCGCATCATGGCGTCCAGTGACATCTTCCAAGGTTCACACCGGGCACCGCTGTGCAGCGTCAATTTCATCACCGCTCATGATGGCTTCACGCTCGAAGACTCCGTTTCCTACAAGGAAAAACACAACGAGGCTAACGGCGAGGACAACCGTGACGGGCACTCGCACAACCTGAGCACGAATTGCGGCGAAGAGGGCCCGTCGACGAAGCCGGCTGTATTGATGGAACGGCGGCGCCTCAAGCGAGCCCTGCTTGCCACGCTTTTGCTTTCGCGCGGCACCCCGATGTTGCTGGCGGGAGACGAGTTCGGCCGCTCCCAGGGCGGGAACAATAATGCCTATTGCCAGGACAGCGAAATTTCATGGCTGGACTGGTCGAAGTTCGACGAAAAACTCTGCGAATTCGTTGCCCTGTTGATTCGCTTGCGGGGCGTGCACGGCGCGATGCCAAACGCCATGTGGGGCGGTCGCATGGATGCTGCACACGCGCCTTACGACTTGGTCTGGTACAACCCGCATGGCGGCGTGATGACGGCGGAAGACTGGAACCAGAGCCACGAACACAGCTTCAGTGCAATCTTCACGCCCTCGCCGGGGACCCGCGGCCCACGACTTGCGCTCTTGCTCAACGGCGATGTCCAGGCAGTCCAGTTCGAACTGCCGCCTGGCCCGTGGCAGCGGGTATTCGACACCGACCTGGAAGAACCCTTCCAGCCGGCGAGTTGTACCACGCGCTACACGCTCGCCCACAGGGCGGTGGCAGCACTTTTCTCTCTCCCGGTCGGCACCCCCTGAATGCCGTTCGGTCTGATGCATTCACCAAAATGAAGAAAGGACTCGCAGATGGTCTTTGATAGACGCACCAGCGGCGTATTGCTGCATCCCACATCGCTCCCCGGCCCCAATGGCTGCGGCGATCTCGGACCGGCGGCCTATCACTTTGTCGATTGGCTGGTCGGCGCCGGCCAAACCCTCTGGCAAGTCTTGCCGCTGATGCCGATCGGCCCGGCTGACTCGCCGTATATGAGCGTTTCGGCATTTGCCGGCAATCCGATGCTGGTCGATCTTGACGAACTCATCCGCAAGGGCTGGCTTGCGCCGATCTCCAACGCCGAGCGCGAGGGATTCAGCGACGAGCGCGTCAATTACGCCAAGGTAGTGCCTTTCCGCAATGCCAAGCTGCGCGAAGCGGCAGCGGGTTTTGCCACTAAGGGCAGCGATGCCGACAAGGCCGATTTCGCCGCATTCAACAAGGCAGAAGCCAGCTGGCTTGACGACTACGCGTTGTTCATGGCCCTTGACGAGCGATTCGGGGGCAAACTCTGGCCGGACTGGGATGCACCGCTCGCCAAACGCGAGGCGAAGGCCCTGACGAAGGCGCGCAAGGAACTCGCCGAATCGATCAGTTTCTGGAAGTTTGTCCAGTGGTGTTTCGACCGCCAGTGGAAGGCGGTAAAGGCCTACGCGAACGAGCGCGGCGTCCAGTTGATCGGTGACATGCCGATCTTTGTGGCACACCACAGTGCGGACTGCTGGGCACGCCCGGACCTCTATTACCTCGATGAGAACAAGTGGCCGACGGTCATCGCCGGCGTGCCGCCCGATTTCTTCTCTGCCACCGGTCAGCGTTGGGGCAATCCGCTGTATGACTGGGCGGCGATGGACAAGGACGGCTACGCATGGTGGATCGAGCGCATCAAGCGCCAACTTGCGCTCGCCGATGTGGTTCGCATCGATCATTTCCGCGGTTTCGCCGGCTACTGGGAAATCCCCGCGTCCGAACCCACCGCAATTCACGGACGTTGGGTGCCGGGCCCGGGCAAGGCGTTGTTTGCCGCAATCGAGAAAGCACTGGGCAAGCTTCCGATCATCGCCGAGGACCTCGGCGTGATCACGCCGGATGTCGAAGACCTGCGCGACAGTTTCGCACTGCCGGGCATGCGCATTCTCGAGTTCGCGTTTGCCGCGGGTCCGGACCACAACTTCCTGCCGCACAACTACGTACCCAATACGGTCGTATATACCGGCACGCACGATAACGACACGATCCGTGGCTGGTGGGCGACGTGTACCGAACGGGAACGCGATTTCGCCCGCCACTACCTTGCGACCGATGGACACGACATCCACTGGACCATGATCCGCGCGGCCGCCGGATCGGTCGCGAAGATGGCGATCTACCAGTTGCAGGATGTGCTGGGTCTGGATGGCTACCACCGCATGAACACGCCGGGGCAGGTTGGTTGCTGGACCTGGCGCTTCAAGTGGGACTACGTGGGCCCGGAACCCTCACGACGCCTCGCGGAGTTGTGCGCTCTGACCGGCCGTACCGGGGCCGACAAGATGCCGAAACTGGCCGAGTGGCCGGCAGACAAGCCGCTGCCGTAAAGCCTACTCCCAAGCAAGAGAAGAGGGCCGCCATGCGGCCCTTTTTCTTTCCCGTTATCCGAGGGCAAGTGGATCCTGGCGGTAGAACGCTGCAAGTTGGCGATAGACGTCCGGATATTCATCGAAAAGCACTTCCGGCGACACAAAGAAGACCTCGCTGGTCACGGCAAAGAACTCTGCCGGATCTTCGGTCGCATAGGGGTCAATCAACGTGTCTTCCTCCGCATCGACCCGCGCACACATGTCCGCATAGGCGGCCTCGAATGCGTCATGCCACGCCTCGCCTGACATGCCCGCATGCAGCGGTGGCAGGCCGTCCGCGTCGCCATTGAGCATGTCGAGTTTGTGGGCGAACTCGTGGATCACGACATTCGCGCCCTCGTATTCGGACGGGTCATCGAACCAGGAGAGCACTACCGGGCCACCCAGCCACGCCTCTCCAAGTGCGACCTCCTCGTAGTCGTGCAGGACACCGGCTTCATCGACGACGCTGCGCGGGATCACAAAGTCGCCAGGGTAAATGACGATTCCCACCCAGCCATCGTAGGCCGCCAGTCCGAGATTCAATACCGGCAGACAGGCTTGCAGAGCGACCGAAAGGCAAAGCTCATGACCGAGCTCCTGGCCTGCTGCACCCGAAAACTCCTTCTGTTCGAGAAATTCAATGGCGAGTTGGCGTAGCCGCTGGCGAGATGCCGGATCAAGGCGTGCAAGGAAGGGCAGGGACGCCTCCACCGCCTCCCACACCGTGTCAGGAAGAGCCCCAACGTTATGACGACGCCGCAACCAATTCTTTATCTGGATCATCAAATGAGTCTAGCAGCGGTCTGACTCCGAATTGGCCCGCTCGGCCCTTGTGGAATAATGCGCGCATGGTTCAGGTCGCTCACTCTCTCGACAGCAATGACGCATCGCTCCTGAAAGCTGCCGCCCTCGCGGAAGGCTTGGGGGACGAATCAATCGCGCCCCTTCAGGCAGCCTTGGACTGGATCGTCCCGCTGTACGGCGACCATGCCTTGCGTACCGGCGAACCAACGCTCCGCCATGCTCTCGGCATGGCGCTGATCGCAGTGCCGCTGAAGCTCGACCTCGACACCCGCCTCGCCGCACTGCTGTTTGCGGTGGTCGAATTCGTCGACCAACCGGGCGAAGAAATCGAACGGCGCTTCGGGCGCAACGTGGCCCGCCTCACTGAAGGCTTGTCACGTCTTGCCGGCCTGCGCCTGATTACGCGAAAGGCGACCCAAGCCGGCACCACCGATTTGCGTGCGCAGACGGAAGTGCTGCGCAAGATGGTGCTCGCGATGGTCGAAGACATCCGTGTCGTCGTGCTACGTCTGGCGAGCCGGACCCAGACCCTTCGCTATCTCACCGAGCACGACGTCGATGGACGCGAGGAATTGGCGCGCGAGAGCATGGATCTCTATGCGCCATTGGCCAATCGCCTCGGCATCTGGCAGCTCAAGTGGGAACTTGAAGATCTCTCGTTCCGCTTCCTCGAACCGCAAACCTACAAGCGCATCGCCAAGATGCTCGACGAGCGTCGGGTGGAGCGTGAAGCCTTCATCGAAACATCGATCGCGCGCCTCAAGTCGGACCTCGCCGGTGCGGGTGTCGAGGCGGAAGTGTATGGGCGCCCCAAGCACATCTTTTCCATCTACAACAAGATGCGCGCCAAGCACCTGGATTTCTCGCAGGTGTACGACGTTCGCGCACTGCGGGTGCTGGTGAAGGATGTGCGCGACTGCTACACCGCGCTGGGCATCGTGCACACCATCTGGCAACCGATTCCCGGCGAATACGACGACTACATTTCAAAGCCCAAGGGCAACAACTACCAGAGCCTGCACACTGCCGTGCGGGCTGCCGACGGCCGCGCGCTTGAAGTGCAGATCCGCACCTGGGAAATGCACCGCCACGCCGAATTGGGCGTCGCCGCGCACTGGCGTTACAAAGAAGGTGCCCGCGAAACCGGCGAATACGACGAAAAGATCGCCTTGCTCCGCCAGCTTCTTTCCTGGCGCGATGAAATCAGCGATTCGGCACAGTGGGAATCCCACTACAAGAACGCATCGCTGGACGACACCATCTACGTCATGACGCCGCAGGGCAGGGTGGTCGACCTGCCGCAGGGCGCTACGCCGATCGACTTTGCCTACCGCGTTCATTCCGATCTCGGCCACCGCTGCCGGGGTGCAAAGGTCAACGGCCAGATGGTGTCGCTCAACACGACCCTGGATAACGGCCAGGTCGTGGACATCATTGCTGCCAAGCAGGGGGGCCCGTCACGCGATTGGCTCAATCCCCAGCTCGGTTACCTCGCGACCTCGAATGCCCGGGCGAAGGTGCGACGCTGGTTCACGCTGCAGGAAGAGGCCGAGACGCTGTCGCAGGGACGCACGATTGCGCTCAAGGAGTTGCAGCGCGAAGGCCAGGCCCATTCGAGCCTGGATGAGCTTGCAAGCCGCCTTGGATTCAAGACGACCGACGCCTTCCTGCTGGCCGTGGGGCGTGGCGATGTCGGCGCACGCCAGATCCAGATCGCCTTGCACGGTGACGCCGCGCATGCCGAGCCGGCGCCCGATGTAGTGCTTGGTCGCAGCCGGGCGCGCGGTCGCGACGACAAGATCCTTGTGTACGGCGTCGGCAAGTTGCTGACTACGCTCGGTCGCTGCTGCAAACCGGCGCCGCCGGACCCGATCAGCGGATTCGTCACCCGCGGCAAGGGCGTCTCGATCCACCGGTCCGATTGCCGTGACTACCAGCACGTCGCATCCAGACACCCGGAACGTGTCGTTGCTGCGGCGTGGGGAGACACGGAACCGGTCGGCAACGTCAGCGATGTCTACCCGATCGATATCGCGGTCGAGGCGCACGATCGCCAGGGACTTCTGCGCGACATCTCTGAAATCCTGTCGCGCGAAAAGCTCAACGTCGTCGCAGTGAATACCATGTCGAAGGGCGGACGCGCATTCATGCGCTTCACCGTTGAAGTGCGCAACGCGAGTCAGAGCCAGCGGGCGCTGGCTCTGATCGGCGAGGTAGAGGGGGTAGATCGGGCGCGTCGCGCCTGATCAACCCCTTGTCAGGTGCCGCCCACCAGTTCGTTGAGCAGGATTTCCTGTGCCGAACGACGCTGGGTGCGTCCCTGCTTGCGGCGATACGATCCGTCGCTGCCGTCCAGATCCCAAGCCTGGCAGTTGTCACCAAGGTAAGGCCGCAAGCCTTCCTTGATGACACGCCGCTTAAGTTTCGGATCAAGGATAGGGAAGGCGGTTTCGATGCGGCGGAAGAAATTGCGCTCCATCCAGTCGGCACTGGACAGGTAGACCCTGTCTTCACCATTGGCGCCGAAATACAGTACCCGTGTATGTTCAAGGAAGCGCCCGACTACCGACCGCACACGGATATTCTCGGACAGCCCCGGCACTTGCGGGCGCAAGGCACACGGCCCGCGCACGATGAGGTCGATCTCGACACCCGCGGCACTCGCTTCGTAGAGCGCCTCGATGGTTTCCGGCTCCAGCAAGGCATTGAGCTTCGCAATGATGCGACCCTTGCCACCGTTGCGCGCGATCTCTGACTCGTTCCGAATCGCGGCCACCACACTCGGTTGCAAGGTGAACGGCGCTTGCCACAAGTGCCGCAGCGCCCGCGGGTGGCCGAGCCCGGTCAGCTGCTTGAAGATATCGCTGACGTCGGCGCCGATCTGCTCATTGGCTGTGAACAGGCCAAAATCGGTATAGAAACGTGTCGTTCTGGGATGGTAATTGCCGGTCCCGAGATGGACGTAGCGCCGCAGCACACCCGGCGAGCCCCCCTCAGCCTCTTCGCGACGCACCACCATCAGCATCTTGGCATGGGTCTTGTAGCCCACGACACCGTAAACCACGTGGGCACCTACCTGTTCCAGACGTGACGCCCAGCCGATGTTGGCCTCCTCATCGAAGCGCGCCATCAGCTCCACGACAACGGTGACTTCCTTGCCTTTCTGTGCGGCACGAATCAGGTGTTCCATCAGCACTGAGTCGGTACCGGTGCGATACACGGTCATCTTGATCGCCAGAACTTGCGAATCGTCTGCGGCCGTCCGCAAAAGGTCGATCACTGGTGCAAAGCTCTGGAACGGGTGATGCAGCAGGTGATCGCGCTTGCGGATCGCCGCAAAGATGTCGCAACGAGAATCGAGTTCCTTTGGCACCACCGGCTGGAACGGCTTGAACTTCAAATCCGGGCGGTCGACCCAGTCGGGCACCTGCATCAAGCGCACCAGGTTTACGATGCCGGGCACCTGGTAGATCTCTTCGCGACGCAGGTCGAATTGCTGCAGCAGGAATTCGGCCATCGCGTCGGAACAGTTGTCCGCCACCTCCAGGCGCACCTCATCTCCAAAATGGCGCTGCTGCAGTTCGTCCTGAAGGGTTGCCCGCAGATCCTTCACATCCTCTTCGTCGAATAACAAGTCGCTGTTGCGGGTCACGCGGAACTGGTAGCAACCGAGCACCGTCATGCCTTCGAACAGCGCACCCACGTGCGCGTGCAGGATCGAAGAGAGGAAGACGAAAGTATGGGGACTTCCGCCAAGGTGGGCTGGAAGGTGGATCACTCGCGGCAGCGCGCGCGGCGCCTGTACGATCGCAGCGTTCGAAACACGGCCAAAGGCATCGCGGCCTTCGAGCTCCACCGCAAAGTTCAGACTCTTGTTGAGGACCCTCGGAAACGGGTGGGCCGGGTCGAGCCCGATCGGCGTGAGCACCGGCATCATTTCGCGGTAGAAGTAATCGCGAATCCACTCCTGCTGCTCGGGCGTCCATACGCTGCGCCGCAGAAAACGGATGCCCTCGGCGGCAAGAGCCGGAAGAATCGTATCGTTCAGCAGGGCATATTGTTCCGCGATGATGCCGTGCACCTCGCGGCAAAGTCGCGAGAACAGATCGCGCGGCGCAATCGCGTCAGGTGAGCTTGAATCGGCACCGAGGGCCGTTTTGGCGCGCACACCGGCGACGCGAATCTCGAAAAATTCGTCGAGATTGCTCGATACGATGCAGAGGAATTTGAGGCGCTCCAGCAGGGGCACGGTGGGGTCTGCAGCTTGTGCCAGAACGCGTCTCTGGAAGGCCAGCAGCGAAAGTTCGCGATTCAGGTAGTGTTCAGCAGGATGCTGCCGCTGCCATTGCATACGAGTCATTCTTCCCAGCCTCTTCGGTAAGGTTCGTTATTGTGTGGCATTTCACGCGAAACCGTTAACCACGAGTCCGCTAACGGGGGCCGAGATGCCCGCGCGAGGCCCGTATCCGTAACACAGGCTAGCGGGGCGCCGTTTAAACTAGCGACCTTAGCCTCCCGGTTCGCAAGACCCAAAAGCAGCCAAGACAATGAAACACGAGCTTATCGCTGCAGTCGATCTCGGCTCGAACAGCTTCCGACTCATCGTCGGGCGCGTCGTAGGCGACCAGATCTTTGCGCTCGACAACCTCAAGGAACCGGTTCGCCTTGCTGGCGGCCTGACCCCCGACAAACAACTCGACATCGCCTCGCAAGCACGGGGTCTGTCGGCACTGCGCAAGTTCGGCGAACGGTTGCGAGGCTTCCGCGCTGACGAAGTGCGCGCAGTGGCGACCAACACCCTGCGGGTCGCCAAGAACGCCGGCAGCTTCCTGGAACAGGCCGAGCAGGCCCTTGGTTTCCCGATCGAGGTCATCTCCGGCCGCGAAGAAGCGCGCCTGATCTACCTCGGGGTCGTGCACACCCTGCCTGATCCGGGCCACAAACAACTTGTGTTTGACATCGGAGGCGGTTCGACCGAATTCATCATCGGTCGCGGGCTCGAACCAATCGTCCTCGAATCGCTTTACATGGGTTGTGTCAGCTACAGCCTGAAGTTCTTCCCCGAAGGGCGCATCGACAAGGCGGGGTTGCGCGCCGCAGAAATTGCGGCGATGCGAGAGCTCGAAACGATCGCGCACACCTACAGGGAAGTCGGCTGGGAACTGGCGATCGCTTCAAGCGGCAGCGCGAAAGCGATTGCGGAACTGCTTGAACTGAACCACTTCTCGCAAGGTGGCATCACGCGCGAAGGCATGGCGCAGTTGCGCCAGGAACTGCTGCGTGCGGGCAACGTCAACCGCCTGACGATTCCCGGTACGCGTGCCGACCGACTCCCGGTGCTGCCCGGTGGTTTTGCGATCATGTCCGCCGCGATGGAAGCGCTCGGCCTTGATCAGGTGACCTTCTGCGATGGCGCCTTGCGACAAGGGGTGCTGTATGACCTGATCGGTCGTTTCTCGCATCAGGATCTTCGCGATGTAACCGTCGAGACCTTCATGCGGCGCCACGAAGTCGATGCAGCGCAAGCGATGCGCGTGGCGAATACGGCCTGCAAACTTCTGGTTCAGGCGATGCCGGCCGCCATCGACCCGGATCATATCGACCGTCGGTTCCTGGTCTGGGCAGCGCGCCTGCACGAGCTTGGCCTATCGATCGCGCACCCCAGTTACCACAAGCACAGCGCCTACATACTGGCCAATGCCGACATGCCAGGGTTCTCGCGCAAGGATCAGACACGACTCGCCTGCCTTGCGCTCGGACATCGCGGCAAGCTCGAGCGCGTACTCGCGCTGCAGCCAAGCGAGACAGACTGGCTGTTGATCCTTTGCCTGCGGGTCGCCTTCATCCTGCATCGCACGCGCGACGATGCCGATGCACCGGAACTGCTGGTCACCGGTTCGCGCAAAGGTTTTCAGGTCAGTGCTCGCGCCGAGGATCTGCAAAATCGCCCCCTCACTGCATCGATGCTGGAAGAGGAGGGGATTCAGTGGGAAGCCTGCGGTATGCCGGTTCGATTGCGCGTCAGTCGCGGGCGCGCGGGAAGCCGCGATGCCTGATCGAGCACCACCCTCGTTGTCGCGCGACGGCAACGAGGTCACCCTCGCCGGAAACTGGACGCTTTCGACACTGACACGCGCACCGCAATCACTGCGCGTCGCCGTGCGCAGTGCGGACACGTCCGTGCACTGGAATCTGAGCGCAGTCACCGCACTTGACACCTACGGCGCGCTCTTGCTCTGGCGTGCCTGGGGCCGCAAGACCCCAGCATCGGCAAAGATTCCGGGGGAATACGAGGCGCTGTTTGAGCGCTTGCGCGCGCATGTCGCCGAACAGCCCGCCAAGCGTGCGCCGCGGGATCCCTTCGGCGTCATTGCCGACATCGGCCGCGGTTCGCTTGAAGTCGCTGCTCATGTCTCGTGCTTCGTCGCCCTGCTGGGGCAGTTGGTGATTGAATGTGCGTACGTGCTGCGGACCCCGAGCCGCATTCCATGGCGCGAAATTTCGGCCAACCTTTACAAGGCTGGCGTGCGCGCGATGCCGGTGACGGCGCTGGTAGCCTTCCTCATCGGCGTTGTCCTGAGTTACCTGTTCGCCCTGCAACTCAAGCGCTTCGGTGCCGAGGCGTTCATCGTCGATGTACTCGGCATCGGCATCATCCGTGAGTTGGGGCCAGTCCTTGTCGCGGTGCTGGTAGCCGGGCGTTCGGGCTCTTCCATGACTGCACAGCTCGGCACGATGCGGGTGACCGAAGAAATCGACGCGCTGGCAACCATGGGGGTCCCACGCCATCTGCGCCTGGTGTTTCCCAAGGTGGTCGCACTCGCCATTGCGATGCCCTTGCTGGTGTCATGGACCTGCGCGATCGCGCTGGCCGGCGGCATGATCGCCGCCTACTTCGAGTTGGGGCTCGACCTCCAGTTCTTTATCGCAAACCTGCCCAAGGCGGTGCCGCTCCCGAACCTTTGGATCGCGCTGACCAAAGGCGCAGTGTTCGGCACGACCATAGCCCTGGTTGCGTGCCATTTCGGCCTCCGGGTCGAACCGAACACCGAAAGCCTGTCTGGCAACACCACGCGTTCGGTCGTAGCAGCCATCACTCTGGTCATCCTGATGGACGCGATCTTTGCGCTCGCGACCCGCAACATCGGACTGGGCCGCGGATGAGCGTCGCGCCACCGATCGAACTCTGCGGTATCGGCACGCGCTTCGGCCGCCACTGGGTCTTGCGTGGCATCGATCTCACCGTGCAGCGCGGTGAATTGCTGGCGCTGGTGGGCGGATCGGGCAGCGGCAAGACCACGCTGTTGCGCCAGATCGTCGGGCTGCTGGCGCCGACCGAAGGCGAAGTAAGGCTATTTGGCGAACCCCTGCATGAAGGCGACCGGGATGCGCTGGCGGCCCGTCGTCGCCGCTTCGGCATGCTGTTCCAGCACGGCGCGCTGTTTTCAGCGCTAAATGTGTTCGACAACATCGCTTTTCCGCTGCGCGAATTGCGCTGTCTGCCCGAAGCGGAAATTCGCGATCTGGTTTTCACGAAGCTGGGCATGGTCGAAATCGATCGCGACGCGGCCTGGCGCATGCCCGCCGAGTTGTCGGGCGGCATGATCAAGCGGGTCGCCTTGGCGCGCGCACTGGCGCTGGACCCAGAACTACTGCTGCTCGATGAACCCACCGCCGGCCTCGACCCGGACCGCAGCGCCTCGTTCGTGAAACTGATCCGTACCCTTCACGAAGCCCTGCACCTGACCGTGGTCTTCGTCACCCACGACCTCGACACCCTTGCTGCGTTGGCCAACCGGCTCGCAGTGCTGGCCGAGGGACATATACTGGCAACCGGTTCCCTCGCGGATGTGGTGCAGGTCAAGCACCCATTCATCGAGCGCTTCTTCCTGAGTGAGCGCAGCCTCCATGCGTTGAACCGCGGAAAAGGTACTGACTGATGGAAAACCGCGCTTACGCGCTTGCTGTGGGCATCTTCACGATCGTCGTCGGTCTGGCGACCGCCGCCGCTTTCTGGTGGTTCGCCGGGCGAACCGAGCGCACCTACGACGTCTACCTCTATACCGATGGCAGCGTGGGTAGCCTCAACGAGCAGGCTGCCGTGCGCTTTCGCGGCATACGCGCCGGCCGCGTGACCGACATCGACCTCGACCCGGAAACACCACGTCGCATCCTGATCCGCCTGCGACTGGACGAGAGCCTGCAACTGTCGAAAGCCACCAGCGCAAAGCTTGCGACGCAAGGCCTGACCGGCTTCATCTATGTGCAGCTCGAAGACGATGGCAGCGACCCGCGCCCGCTCGACGCCCCTGCAGGCGAATTACCCCGGATCGAGCTCAAGCCCTCGAACACCAATCCGGTTGAGGCCGCCGTCCTTGCCTTGAATCGCATCCGGGACGTCGCTGACAAGCTCAACCTGATCCTCAGCGACACCAACCGTGCAAACCTTGAGCAGAGCCTCGCGCATATTTCATCGAGCACCAAGCACCTCGATGAGACGCTGGCGAATGCGCCGGAGCTGATAGAACGCGCGAAGAAGGTGCTCGCCCGCTTCGACTCCGACGACATCAATCACACCCTTGCGAATCTGGACAAGACGACTGGTGAATTGCCGCAGACACTGGCTTCCTTACGCTCAACCCTGGCGGGCCTGCAGGCACTGACGAATCGGTGGGAATCGCTGGGGGGCGACATCCAGACACGTGTCATCGCCGACGGCGGCGAGCGCCTCGGGCAAACACTCGACGAACTGCGAAAGACCAGCGGCGAGCTGACCACCTTGATCAACACCCTGGAACGCAATCCGCAATCGATCGTGTTCGGCCGGCCGCGCGCCGAGCCGGGCCCGGGAGAGCGCGGCTATACACCGCCCGCAAAGCCCTGATCCGCCATGTATCGCATATTCCTGACCGCTCTCTCGATTTCGCTCATTGCCCTGGCCAGTGGCTGCGTATCACGCCCCGGCGAGACCGGTGCGGCGATCGTGCATGACCTCGGGCTTCCAGCTACACCCGGCAGTGCGATGAGCCCCTTGCCGTTGCGCCGGGTCGAGGTAATCGGGGCTCCCGCCCTGAGCGGACTCGCCATGCAGTATCGCTATGCCGAAGACCAGACCACGCGACGACTGAGCTACGCCGACAATCGGTGGAGCGCGACACCCGCGCAACTGGTCGAGTCGCAACTCGCGCGCATGCTGTCAGGAGCCGCAGGCGTGGGCCGTTGCAAGCTGACGGTGAAACTGGACGAATTCGTCCAGGTCTTTGCGCGAGACGGCAGCAGCATCGGTTACGCAGCGGGAAGCATGGTGCTGGGCGGCGAACGTGCGGACGAAGTGCTGGCCCAGAAGGCCTTCGAAATTCGCAACGCGGCAACGTCCGCTGACCCGAGTGCGGGGGCGCTCGCGCTGCGTGGCGCGACTGAACGCATCGCAAAAGATGCCGCCACCTGGCTTGCGGCGCAAGATGCCAAGCGCTGCACGCCCGGCTAGCGACCGAGTTCGGTTCGCTTGATGCTGATCCGGATGGCGCCTCGGGGGAGGCGCCATCCGGGATTTCTTCGGGGGGAGAAGAGAATGGAACGCCAAGTCAGTCCCTATGCGAACGGTCTGGACATGTGCGCCGCCAACCATGTGGCGCTGTCGCCGCTGACCTTCGTCGAGCGCGCCGCCTACATCTATCCGGAACGTCCTGCGGTCGTGCACGGCCAGCGTCGTTACACCTGGGCACAGACCTTCGCGCGCGCAAAGCGCCTCGCATCCGCATTGCGAGGCCGCGGTGTTGGCAAGAGCGACACGGTGGCGGTCGTTCTCAACAACACGCCCGAGATGTATGAATGCCATTTCGGCGTACCCGGTTGCAGTGCCGTGCTCAACACGATCAACACCCGGCTCGACGCCGAAGCGATCGCGTTCATCCTGAATCACGCGGAAGCCAAAGTCCTGCTGACCGATCGCGAGTATTCGGCGACGGTGCGAGAAGCGCTACGCATTGCCAACCGGCCTGATCTGCTGGTCGTCGATATTCTTGATAGCGAGTACACCGGAATCGGCGATGCGATCGGCACCCTCGACTATGAGGCTTTACTCGCAGAAGGCACACCGGAGGCGCCACTCGAAGCGCCCGATGACGAGTGGGACGCGATCTCGCTCAACTACACCTCCGGCACAACCGGAAATCCGAAGGGCGTGGTTTATCACCACCGGGGCGCCTATCTCAATGCGCTGTCGAACATCGTCTCCTGGGGTATGCCGCCGCAGTCGGTGTATCTGTGGACCTTGCCGATGTTTCATTGCAATGGCTGGTGCTTCGCCTGGACGATGGCTGCCAACTGCGGCACCAACGTGTGCCTGCGCCGCGTCGATGCGCGCCTGATCTTTGAGGCAATCCGCAGCGAAGGCGTCACCCACTATTGCGGCGCGCCCATCGTCCATTCGATGCTGGCCAATGCCCCGGCGGCGTGGCGCGAAGGGATCAACCACAAGGTCAGCGGGCTGATTGCAGCTGCGCCGCCCCCAGCCGCCGTCATCGAAGGCATGGCGAAGATCGGCTTCGACGTTACGCATGTTTACGGATTGACTGAAACCTATGGCCCGGCCGCGGTCTGCGCCAAGCATCAAGAGTGGTCTTCGATGCCGCTCGACGAGCAAGTGCGGCTCAACGGCCGGCAGGGCGTGCGCTATCACGCCCAGGAAGGTATCGATGTGATCGATCCGCTGACGATGATGCCGGTGCCGCGGGACGGCGAGACGATGGGCGAAGTCATGTTCCGCGGCAACCTGGTCATGAAGGGCTATCTGAAGAATCCGCAGGCGACCGCGGATGCCTTTCACGGCGGCTGGTACCACACCGGCGACCTCGCGGTGATGCAGCCCGATGGCTACGTAAAGATCAAGGATCGGTCCAAGGACATCATCATCTCAGGCGGTGAAAACATCTCGTCTATCGAGGTGGAAGACGTCCTCTACAAGCACCCGGATGTACTCGCGGCGGCGGTGGTTGCAGTGCCCGACGAGAAGTGGGGTGAAGTGCCGTGCGCTTTCGTCGAACTGCGCGAGAACGCCACCGTCGACGAACAGACACTGATCGCCTTCTGTCGTGAGCGCATGGCCCGTTTCAAGACGCCCAAGCGCATCCTGTTTGGCGAATTGCCCAAGACATCGACCGGCAAGATCCAGAAGTACGTGCTCCGCGAACGGGCGCGTTCGACCGACGCCATCCAGTGACCCGAAGAACGCGGCAAGACTGGCAGCCGGCATGCGTGACGATGACGATCGCCAGCACTCGCTGCTCGGCGACCAGCATAAGGAGCATCGCAAATGATTGAGTCAGAACCCTTCGTACTTCGCAGCGACAAAGACGGCATCGCGACGCTGACGCTGAACCGTCCCGCGCAATACAACGCGCTGTCGATGGCCATGATTGAAGCCTTGGGAAGCACGTTAGGGCAGGTTGCAGAAGACCCTTCGGTGAGGGTCATCGTGCTGGCTGGCGCCGGCAAGGCCTTCAGCGCCGGACACGACCTGAAGGAAATGCGCGCCCACCCTGAAAAAGCCTTTCAGCAAACCCTGTTCTCGCGCTGCGGCAAATTGATGAACAGCCTGCTGACACTGCCGCAGCCAGTGATCGCTCGGGTTCATGGCATCGCCACCGCCGCCGGCTGCCAACTAGTCGCTATGTGCGACCTCGCCATCGCCGCCGACACTGCGCGTTTCGCCGTCTCTGGGATCAATCTGGGGCTGTTCTGCAGCTCGCCTTCGGTTGCACTGTCGCGCAACGTGGGGCGCAAGCGGGCTTTCGAGATGCTTGTGAGCGGCGATTTCGTCAGCGCACAGGAAGCTGCGCAGCTGGGGCTGATCAATCGATCGATCGCCCCCGAGCAACTCGACGACGCCGTGATGCACTTGGCGCGCAACATCTGTTCCAAGAGCCCGTCGGCAATCGCCGCGGGCAAACGGCTCTTCTACCGGCAGCTCGAGATGGGGATCGAAGCCGCACACCAGCTTGCAGCAGAAACGATGGCCTGCAACATGATGACCGCCGATGCCGGCGAGGGCATCGACGCTTTCATCGAGAAACGTCCGCCTGTCTGGTCAAGCCGCCGAATGCCACAGCAGTGCTGATCGATACCCACATCCATCTGGACGCGACTGAATACGCGGAGACACGGAACAAGGTCATCGAGGATGCGCGCGCCACGGGCGTCGCCACGTTCGTGCTACCTGGCGTCTCACCGGCGAATTTTGCGCCGGTGCAGGCGCTGGCCGAGCAGCATCAGGACGTGGTGCCAGCCTATGGGATTCATCCGCTTTACGTAGGCGACACGGACGAATCCGGGCTCGAGCAACTCCGAGCGCAACTGCAGAACGGCGGGGCAGTCGCGGTAGGCGAAATCGGGCTGGATTACTTCGTCGCCGATGCCGATCGCACCCGACAAGAGGCCTTCTATGTCGCGCAACTCAAGCTCGCGCGCGAATTTGGCTTGCCCGTTCTGTTGCATATCCGCCGCGCGCAAGACGATGTCCTCAAACACCTGCGCCGTATCACGGTTCGAGGTGGCATCGCGCACGCCTTCAACGGCAGCCGCCAGCAGGCGGATACGTTCATCGCGATGGGATTCAAGCTCGGTTTTGGTGGCGCGATGACGTACGACGGATCAAGCCGCATCCGTGCGCTCGTGCGTGATCTGCCGCTCGAAGCGATTGTGCTGGAAACCGACGGACCGGACATTCCCCCCGCATGGCGCCCGGGCGGCCCCTCGCTTCCGTCTGAACTGCTGCGCTACGCAAGCCTGGTAGCCGAGTTGCGCGGCGACACGCTTGAACGGGTCATCGCGCAAACCGGCGCCAACGCTGTCGCGGCGCTGCCGGGGCTTACTGGCCGGCTGTGACCGGCGCCCCCCCGCGTGCGATGAAGTTTGCGATCTGCGAGCGCAGCGCAACCACATCACCATCGAAGTGTTCGTAGATCATCAGACTCAGACCGAAGGAATAGGCGTAAAGCAGCAAGGAACGGCTTGCCGCTTCCTGCGGCGTCATGCCTGAGGCGACGAAGAGATCCTTGGCGTTTTTCAGACGCCATTGATCCACCTCTTCAACCACGGCCGCTGCCTTCGGGTCGCGGCGAGCCCAATCGCGCACGGCCAATTCGATCTGGATGCCGCGGCGGTTGCGCGACGAGGAATACACATCGATCACGCGCACGATCTGCTCAAGCGGCTTGCCTGGCTCGCCTCTTGTCTGCTTGCTGACGTCGCGGATGCGACCGTCCTTCCACAGGTTGAGTACCTCGTCGAGCAGTTCCTGCCGATCGCGGAAGTGCCAGTAGAAGCTGCCCTTGGTGACACCGCACCGCTTGGCGAGCACCTCCACCCTGAGCCCGGCAAGCCCTTCTTCCGCAAGCGCATCGGTTGCGGCCTGAATCCAGGCCTTGCGATCGAGAGGGGGGCGGTTCGTGGCCGACGCACGAGTCTTCACAGCGTTCTTTTCCATTGTTTCCACGATTGACAGGGGGGATGACCATACGATACCGTATGGTTCATTCCATACGCTAACGTATGGGTGATTGTCCGGTCCGAGACCCTGCCTGTCAATGTTTCGGCCCGGAGGCGCGATAATGTCGGTCGCGGCGCCCAATGCGCCAACCCAGCGTCCGATTGAAGGAGACCGAGTTGAAGATCCTGGTTCCGGTAAAGCGAGTCGTCGATTACAACGTCAAGGTGCGCGTCAAGGGCGACGGCACGGGCGTCGAACTCGCCAACGTAAAGATGTCGATGAATCCCTTCGACGAAATTGCCGTCGAAGAGGCTGTGCGCCTGCGCGAAGGCGGCATCGCGACAGAAACGGTCGCCGTTTCCTGCGGCACCGCTGCCAGTCAGGAAACCCTGCGCACCGCGATGGCGATCGGCATCGACCGCTCGATTCTCGTCGAAACCGACGCGGAACTCCAGCCGCTGGCGGTCGCAAAGCTGCTCAAGGCGATCGTTGAGCGCGAACAGCCGCAGCTCGTCATCCTCGGCAAGCAGGCGATCGATGACGACGCCAACCAGGTCGGCCAGATGCTCGCCGCGCTGCTCGGCTGGCCGCAGGCAACCTTTGCGTCCAAGGTCCAGCTCACCGGTGGGCGCGCCGTGGTCATGCGCGAAATCGACGGCGGTCTCGAAACCGTGGATGTCGCGCTGCCCGCGATCGTCACGACCGATCTGCGACTGAATGAACCGCGCTACGCGACCCTGCCAAACATCATGAAGGCCAAGAAGAAGCCGCTCGAAACCGTCAAGCCGGCAGACCTTGGCGTCGATCCATCGCCGCGTCTGAAGACGCTCAAAGTCTCCGAGCCACCGAAGCGGGCAGGGGGTGTGAAGGTTGCCGACGTGCAGGAACTCGTCGCAAAACTGAAGAACGAAGCCAAGGTACTGTGAGGATAGCCACATGACGATTCTTGTGATTGCTGAGCACGACAACGCTTCGCTCAAACCCTCGACCCTCAACACCCTTTCGGCCGCAAAAGCGATCGGTGGCGATATCCACCTGCTGGTCGCCGGCCACAATGCATCACCGGCGGCCACGGCAGCTGCCACGGTCAGCGGTGTAACGAAAGTACTGCTGGCCGACGCAAGCCATTACGCCGACCATCTGGCGGAAAACCTGGCCGCCCTCGTGGTGACGCTGGCGCCCGCATACACCCACGTGATCGCGCCCGCGACCACCTTCGGCAAGAATTTCATGCCTCGGGTGGCGGCCCTGCTCGACGTTGCGCAGATCTCGGACATCATCGCCGTTGAATCTGCAGACACCTTCGTGCGCCCGATCTACGCCGGCAATGCCCTGGCAACGGTGCAGAGTGTCGATGCCATCAAGGTGATCACCGTACGCACCGCCGCCTTCGACGCGGCAGCATCCGGTGGCAGCGCGGCAGTCGAACCGGTTGCCGCCGCCGCGGACCTCGGCATCTCGAAGCTCGTCGGACGCGAACTCACCGTCAGCGCACGCCCGGAATTGGGCGCTGCCAAGATCATCGTGTCGGGTGGTCGCGGTCTGGGTAGCGGCGAGAACTATCACAGCGTGCTTGAGCCGCTGGCCGACCGTATCGGCGCGGCAATGGGCGCTTCCCGCGCAGCGGTGGATGCCGGCTATGTGCCCAACGACTATCAGGTGGGCCAGACCGGCAAGGTCGTGGCGCCGCAGCTCTACATCGCCATCGGTATTTCGGGCGCCATCCAGCATCTGGCCGGCATGAAGGATTCCAAGGTGATCGTGGCGATCAACAAGGACCCGGACGCGCCGATCTTCCAGGTTGCCGACTACGGGCTGGTGGGCGACCTGTTCGAACTCGTTCCGCAACTCACCGCGGCGATCAACTAAGGCAAACGGGGCGGGACGGTGGATTTCAGCATCGACACCCTCCCGCCCGGCAGCGCGCTGTTGTCAGCGGTCGCCATGCTCGCGGCCTTGTTGTTCGAGTCTCGCCGCGTCGCATGGCGGAGCCTGATAGCCGGCCCGGTGCTCGGTCGCCTGCTTGGCGCGTCGGTGCTGCTGATGCTGGCCTGGAGCCTCAAGGCAAACCTGGCACCGGGATTCCGCCTGCACCTGCTTGGGGTGACGGTGCTCGTGCTGTGGTTCGGGCGCGCTCGCGCGGTGTTTGCCATCGCAATCGGCAGCCTGGCCTCGGTGCTTGGCACCGGCGGCGACCTCGCTTCATGGCCATTCAATTTCGTCCTGCTCGGCGTCATGCCGGCATGGATAAGTGATCTGTGCGATCGCGCCCTGCGAGAGAGATTGCCGAATCACATCTTTGTTTTCATCTTCGGAAACGCGTGCGCGGTATCGGCCGCGTGCATGCTGAGCGTTGGTTTGGTGGCAACGGGGTTTCAGGCGCTGGGGGGCGCCGACCTTGCCGGATTGCTCGAAGGTTACCTGCCGTACTTCCTGTTGCTCGGCTTTGCCGAAGCCTGGTTGAGCGGCATGGCAGCGACCTTGCTGGTGGTGTTCTTCCCTGGCTGGGTATCGAGTTTCGACGACCGTCGCTACCTGACGAACAAGTGAATTGCGCGGCGCGGGGCCGCGATGTTTTGGGGGAGAGTCAATCATGAGTCAGTACATTGCGCCGATCCGCGACATGCAGTTCGTGTTGCATGAACTCGCCGGGCTCGGCGAGCTAGCCAATCTGCCGAACTGCGAAGAAGCCACGCCGGACGTAGTCGACGCGATCATGGAGGAGGGCGGCAAATTTGCCAGCGGCGTGCTCGCCCCCCTGAACAAGGTCGGCGACCAGAACGGCGCAATCTGGAACAACGGCACTGTCGCGACCGCGCCGGGCTGGAAAGAGGCCTACCAGCAGTTCGCGGAATCGGGATGGACCGCCATCGGCTGCCCGCAGGAATTTGGCGGCCAGGGCCTGCCGAAGCTCGTTTCGACGCCGGTTTCCGAGATGTTCAAGTCGGCCAACCTGGCCTTCTCGCTCGGCCCCATGCTGACCCAGGGCGCCATCGAGGCGCTGGTGTTGCGTGGCTCCGATGCCCTCAAGGCCAAGTTCCTCGACAAGATGGTCGCCGGGACCTGGACGGGCACGATGAACCTCACCGAGCCGCAGGCCGGTTCCGACCTCGCGGCAGTGCGCAGCAAGGCGATCCCGCAAGCCGATGGCAGCTACCTGATTTCCGGTCAGAAGATCTTCATCACCTACGGTGAGCACGACATGACCGACAACATCATCCATCTGGTGTTGGCGCGCTTGCCCGATGCCCCGGAGGGCGTAAAAGGCATTTCGCTCTTCGTGGTGCCGAAGTTCATGGTGAACGACGATGGTTCGCTGGGCGCACGCAACGACGTGCATTGCGTGTCGATCGAACACAAGCTCGGCATTCACGCCAGCCCGACCTGCGTAATGTCTTACGGCGACAAGGGCGGCGCGGTCGGCTACCTGGTCGGTGAGGCAAACCGCGGCCTCGAATACATGTTCATCATGATGAACGAGGCGCGATTCTCGGTCGGACTTGAAGGCCTTGCGATCAGCGAACGCGCTTACCAGAAGGCGCTGCAGTATGCACGCGAGCGCACCCAGGGCACGGAACTCGGCATCAAGGGCGGTGGCAAGGTTGCAATCATCAAGCACCCCGATGTACGCCGCATGCTGATGACGATGAAGGCGCATGTCGAGGCGATGCGCGCGCTGGCCTACGTGACCGCCGCGGCACTCGATCATGCCCATCACCACGCGGACGATGCCGAGCGCGCCAAGGCCCAGGCCTTTGCGGATCTGATGATCCCGGTCGTGAAGGGCTGGTGTACCGAAACGGGCATCGAAATGGCATCACTCGGCGTTCAGGTCCACGGTGGCATGGGCTACATCGAGGAGACCGGCGCCGCGCAATACCTGCGCGATGCACGGATCTCGGCCATCTACGAGGGCACGACCGGCATCCAGGCGAATGACCTGATCGGTCGCAAGATGGCGCGCGAAGGCGGTCAGACCGTCAAAGCCGTCATCGGCATGATGCGGCGGCTTGATGGCAATCTCGCGGAAGCCGAGGGCGGAATGATGGGCGAACACGTCGCGGTTGTTCGCGCTGCGCTGGCCCAAGGCGTCAGCGCACTGGAGCAAGCCGTCGAATACATCCTTGCCACCTTCGGTAGCGATATCAAGGCCGCTCATGTGGGCGCCGTGCCCATGCTCAAACTGATGGGCATCGTGTGTGGCGGCTGGCAGATGGCGCGTGCGGTCATTGCCGCACAACGAAAGCTCAGCGAAGGCACGGGCGACAGCAACTTCTACAAGACGAAGATCGTCACCGCGCGCTTCTTTGCCGAGCATGTGCTGCCGCATGCGGCAAGCTATTCGCACACCGTGTGCAAGGGCGCAGGCAGCGCGCTCACGCTTGACGAAGCGATGTTCTGATCCGGGGCATCGCGTCACACAGGAGCGCCAGCAATCCTGGCGCTCCAACTCTATTTCAGAACCGCTCCGGGTAGTGCAGGAACCAGAGCCAGGCCAAAACGACCTGGACGACAACCAGCATCGACCCCGTCGCACTCAGATAGCAAACCACTGCAGGCAGCAGCACCTGAAGCGCAGCCTCGCAGAAATCACCCACACCAAAGCACGCCGCGGCAAGACACGACCACTTCACGGCGAAACCGGGAAGGTATCGGCTCATGGTGCGGTTGAAACGATAGTTCTGGACCTGTTCGATCCGCGAGCCGCGCGATGCGTCCCTGAAGTACTGGAAGGGCCAGAAGTAGCGGTAGATCAGCGCAAAGAAGGAAACATCCGGCAGGTCTGCGCGCATCGCACGATCCTCCTTGCTTGGCGGGAATCGGTGTCAACGGCGTCCAGGCGGATTACTTCAGTCCTGATTCCGTCCCGATCGTGCGTGTTTGGGCAGACCAGGGAGACGCGCCAATCGCCTGCTCAAAGCGAACCCACATACCGCATAATCTGTATTATGTAATGTGTTATATCAGTCCGGAGTCAGGACTACACAATCCCGATCCTCTCCACCCTGTCTCACAGAACCAGCGGTCCGTCATAGCCTGTCAGTTCGAGGTATCCACGCCCGATTTCCCGGCCCGCTTCCAGCGCACGCACCGCACCCTCCCAATACAAAGTCCCCGTCGTGGCTCTCGCGTCCAGTTCCTGGTCGTCGAAAAGCGGCTCCAGCTGGATGACTCGCTGGCCAAACCGCACCGCCTGCATCACCGGCCACTGCACGCCAGTTCGCGGGCTGCGCCAGTTGCGCGAAGGCTGCCAACGCACTTCGCCGGGATTGAAACGGGCGGCATCACCATCCGGCGTCCGCAGGCTGCCTCCGCTCCATAGTGCGTTGCCGCCTCGGTCGCGCATACGGAACAGCATCAACGCCGAGCCATCGTGCAAATTGAGCCCGGTCCAGTCCCAACCTGCTGCTTGCGGGTGCATCAGGGTGCTCGACCATTCGTGATCGAACCAGGCCGCACCGCGCCCCGGGAATGCCCGGCCCGCGACTCGCACCGAGCCGCTCACCGTCACTTGCGGGAGGCTGTAGTACATGCTGGCATGTTCAATGCCGGGTGCCTTCTGGCTGAAGCCGCCAAGTCCATGCAGCAGCGGCGGCCCTTTGGTGTCCAGCCGCAAAGCAAGTGCAAATTCGCCAGCGTCGAGCTCGATCCGGAAGCCTTCTCCCGTCCTGTTCATTCGCCAACGATCAAGCATGAGTCCGCAATCGCCGACCTGCGCCCCAACCAGCCCCAAGCCGCTGCGGGCGGATCTGGCTGCATGCAGCAAGCGGCCCGCGGGCGGCCAGGCCAGCGCAGCATGGGCCACAACCACATGCCGCAGCGCGAAACGGCTGGGGTTGGATTCATCAGTCCCCGGACGTAACTGGAAGAACGTGACCTGGAAACCGAAGGGTGAAACGCCTGGAGCTGCCAGCCAGCCTGTCACATACCACCACTCGATACGGTGCTCGGGGTGTGCGCCATGGTCATGCGGAAAGACCAGTCGACGCGGTGCGAGTACCGGATATGCCACTGGGGCGGCATACAAGGACTGCGCCGACACCAAGGGTGCCACGCTCATTGCCCGCAGAAACCGTCGGCGCGAATTCCCGATCATGCGTCTTCTCGCACCGCGTGAACCGCGGTTTGGAGCATCGCCGAGCGCCCTGCCAACACCGCGGCCAGCGCCGAAACCCCAAGCATCGCGAGCGCAAAAAGGGCAAGACTTTGCCACGGCACGGCGAAGTCCATGCTCCAGTGGAAGCTCTGTCGATTCACGACCCGGATCAGCAGCACGCTGATTCCGCCCCCGGCCATGGCGCCAGCACAGACCCCGATCAGGGCAACCAGGGCGCCCTCCCAGGCCAGCATTGCGCCGATCTCGCGCCGGGTCACGCCCAGGTGCCGCAGCATCCCGAACTCCCTGCGCCGCGCTGCCGCAAGCGCGGCGAAGCTTGCCGCAATCCCGAAAAGCCCGATCAGCACGGCGCAGGCCTCCAGCGCATAGGTCACGGCGAAGGTACGATCAAACAAGCCGAGGCTGAGGCGACGAATCTCTTCGGTGCTCGCGATCTCCACCCTGTCGCCGAGGGTCTCACGCAAGCGCGTGCGCAACCCTTCGGCGCTTGCGTCGGGCGCAGCGAACACCGCCAGATCATTGAAACGCAGATCCCCGGTCAATTCGCGATACAGGGTGAGATCGATCAGCACCGCTCCGTTCTGGCGCGCATAGTCCCGCCAGATGCCGGCGATCTGGAACGAGTGCAGCGCGCCACCGATGGGCAGTGCAATGGTTTGTCCCGGTTGCCAGCCATGCAGATCTGCCACCGCTTCCGAGATCCACACCGCCGGGCCGGTGACAGGAACTTCACGCTGCATCGGGAACACCCTGCCCGCTCGCCCCGCTGGCACCGGGCGCGCCACAAGAGCCAGCGGCAATTGTTCTGCAGACACGCGGATCTGCTCATGGCGGATCGGATCGACTCGCGCCACGCCGGGCACTGACCGCACCTTGTCGGCGACTACCGGTTCGAGCCCGGCGGCCGGCGCAGATCGGCCACCCCGCAGATAGATATCGGCAGGCAGCACCACCGCCAGCCAGTCTTCCACTGAATGGCGGAACGAAGCCACCATGATGGCCATCGCCACTGCCAGTGCCACGCTCGCGAGCACACCGCCCGCTGCGATGACCGCGTGGCTGGAGGCGGCGGCCACCCGTGCGCGCGCCATGCCGAACATCAGGCCCGGCGCCTTGGCCAGGGCGCTGGTGATCACAAGGGCTGCATTCGGCAGCAAGCACACCGCGCTGGCCAGCACACAAGCGACTGCCGCGTAGCCACCCCAGGGTAACTCGTCCAGTGCGGGCAGCATGGCAAGTACCGTGGCCATGCACAGCATCGCCACGGCCCACACAGGGCGCCCGCGCACATGGGGGGGCGCGGGGTCATGGCCCGCGCGCAAGGCCAATGCGGGCGCTCCCCGCGCGGCATGCAACGCAGGCCAGAGCGAGCCACCGAGGGCGGCGAGCATGCCAAGCACAACGAATCCGACACTGGCGTAGACGTCGACTTGCAGCGTCGGCCGCGAACCTGCGAAATAGCCAGCGCCCAGGTCGCCACCGAAAAGCGCGAGCGCCACGGCGGCGAGCGCATAACCCAGCAGCAGCCCGACCAGCCCGCCAAAGAGCCCGATACTGGCGCCTTCCACAAGCACGCCGCGGAGCAGCCCGCCCTGCGTGACGCCAAGCGCCCGCAGCAGTGCGAATTCACTTTGCCGACGCACCACCGACAAGGTCTGTGTGGCAAACACCAGGAATGCCCCTGTCGCGAGCGCGATGACCGCCAGCATCGTCAGATTCGCTCGGTACGCGCGGGACATCGCGCCTGCCTGTGCCTCGCGGCTGTCCGGTTCGACCGCGAACACGCCAGGCGGCAGCACATGCCCAAGGGCAGCGCGTACGTCCGTCGCCACTGCGCCGGGTGAAAGCCGCAGGTCGATTCGCGAAAGGCGCCCGAGCTGTCGCAAGCGCCATTGCGCAGCACCAATGTCCATCAAGGCGGCGCGCTGCCCCGGCACAAAGCCGATGGCAGTGCCGGCGACTCGCAGTTCCACTTGATCGAGCCCGACCTGTAGCGGGAGCACGTCACCCTGCTTCAGCCCCAGCGCCTTCAACGCCGCCGGAGAGAGGAACACCGTATCGCTCCCGAACACGTTCATCCGACTCTCGCCCCGGGCAAGCTGCGGGCGGAGCGATGGCTGGATGGCCGCAGCGCGCAGCAGATCGAGCCCCAGCACCTTGAGCGTCTCGTCGCGCCCGGCCACCCGAACGTCAAGTTCGAGTACCGGGCTTGCGATGTCGACGCCTTCGAGCAGCGCAACGCGTGGAAACAAGGCCTCGTCGAAGCCATTGCGCGGCCCGTAAAGCTGCAGGTCGGCCTCCCCCGAAATCACCCTTACCCCATGGGCGAACTCGTCGAGCGCCGAACGATTCACGCTGCTCACCGCTACCCCGAGCGCAACGCCCAGCGCCACCGCAAGCAGGCTCAGCGCGCTGGCCAGCCGGCGTTGCGCAAGGCTTGCGAGGAACAGGCTCGCCAGCAGTTTCATGGCGCTTGCAGTCGCCCCTCGCGCAAGACCAGCACCCGATCCGCCACCGATGCCGCCTGTTGTGAATGCGTCACCATGAGGCACGCGGCGCCTCGCCGTCGCACCTCCCCCGCCAGCAGTTGCAGCACCCGCGCTGCATTGTCGGGATCAAGGTTGCCGGTCGGCTCATCGGCCAGCACCAGTTGCGGCCGATGAACCAGCGCACGGGCAATGGCAACACGCTGCAATTCGCCACCCGATAGCTCACCAGGCGCGCTCGCAGACCGTTCGGCAAGCCCTACCCCCGATAGCATCGCAAGCGCAGTGGAACGCGCTTCGCTGGCAGGCATCGCGTTCAGGCGACAGGGCAAGGCGACGTTGTCGAGCACGCTGAGGTGCGGAAGGATGTGAAAAGCCTGAAACACGAAGCCCAGCGCTCGCCGACGCCACAAGGTGATGCTGCGGTCATCCAAATCCGCGAGCGCACATTCGCCAACCGCAATCGATCCGGCGTCGGCGCGTTCAAGCCCGGCAATCAGGTTGAGCAGGGTCGACTTACCGGTGCCGGATTCCCCCATCACCGCGACGAATTCGCCCGCTGCGACAGACAACTCAAGCCCGGCGAAGAGGGGTCGCCCACCCAGGGATTTCGCCAGCCCCTGCACCTGCAACATCGCCGCCGCCTCCATTTCCTGCATTTCGAGTACGCCACGCGGCAGGGCATGGCGTGCCGCTCCGCTATACTGCCGCCCCCATGCCGGTCGACCACTACGAGAACTTCCCGGTTGCATCCCTGCTGCTGCCGCGGCGTCTGCGCCCCGCTGTCGAGGCGCTCTACGCGTTTGCCCGCAGCGCAGACGACATCGCGGACGAAGGTGACGCACAAGCCGTGCTGCGCTTGGCGCGCCTGAACGACTATCGGCGCGAGATCGATGCCATAGACCGGGGCGAAACGCCACGCGAGTCGATGTTCGCACGCCTCGCGCAAGCGGTGCGAATCCATCGCCTGCCAACCACGCTGCTGCGCGACCTGCTCGATGCCTTCAGCCAGGACGTCGCGAAAACCCGTTACGCCGATTTCGCCGAACTGCGCGACTACACCCGACGCTCGGCCGACCCGGTGGGGCGCTTGATGCTGCGCCTCTTCAACGCCGATTCGGCGCAGCACATCGCGTGGTCCGACGACATCTGCACGAGCCTGCAACTGATCAACTTCTGGCAAGACGTGGCGATTGACTGGCAGAAGGGCCGCATCTACCTGCCGGCCGACGAAAGGGCACACTTCGGCGTCGATGAGTCGCAGATCGCCGCCGCCCGCGTCGATGAGAACTGGCGCGCCCTGCTCCGCTTTCAGGTCGATCGTGCGCGCAAGATGATGCTTGCGGGCGCTCCGCTGGCGCTCGCGTTGCCGGGGCGATTTGGCTGGGAACTGCGCCTCGTCGTGCAGGGCGGCCTGCAGATCTGTGCCGCGATCGAGGCCAACGATTACGATGTGTTCCGCCACCGCCCCGTCCTCACAAGGATCGACTGGTTGCGCCTGATCGGGCGCGCCATCCGGATGAAACGATGAATCCAGACGAGTACTGCCAACAGAAGGCCGCCGCCAGCGGATCTTCGTTTTACTACAGCTTCCTGTTCCTGCCGCCGGACAAGCGCAGGGCGATCACCGCCCTTTATGCGTTTTGCCGCGAGATCGACGACGTTGTGGACGAGACACCCGACCTACAGATCGCGAGCACCAAGCTTGCCTGGTGGCGCAAGGAACTCGCGGCAGTGTATTCGGGCACCCCACAGCACCCGGTGGGTCAGGCGCTGGCGCCGCTGGTGCAGCAGTTCAATCTGCCGCAGGAAAACCTGTCCGAGATCATCGACGGCATGGAGATGGATCTGACCCAGTCACGCTACCTCGACTTCAAGGGTCTGTCGCTGTACTGCCACCGTGTGGCCGGCGTGGTCGGCCTGCTCGCCGCCGAGATATTCGGGTACACCAATCGTCAGACGCAGAAGTACGCCCATGAACTGGGCCTGGCCTTCCAGCTCACCAACATCATCCGTGATGTCGGTGAAGATGCCGGACGCGGACGTATCTACCTGCCGGTCGAAGACCTGCAGCGCTTCGGGGTGCCGGCGCGCGAGATCATCGACCGCAAGTACTCAGACAACTTCCGCGCACTGATGCAGTTCCAAGTCGAGCGTGCCGAAAAGCACTACGATCAGGCGCTGGCGCTGCTGCCGAAGGAAGACCGCAAGGCGCAGCGCACTGGCCTTGTCATGGTCGCGATCTATCGCACACTACTCAAGGAAATCGCCGCCGATGGTTACCAGGTGCTGACCCAACGCGTGTCGCTGGGGCCAGTGCGCAAGCTCTGCCTCGCGTGGTGGACCGCAGTGCGCGCCTGATCAGCGCGTTCAGAGCTTTTCAGGCGCCACGCGCGGGATACGGATGGTGAAGCACGTGCCTGCCGCGGGCGTCGAATCGACACGGATCGTGCCACACAGCAGGCGCGTCACGATGCGATGCACGATTGAAAGGCCCAGCCCCGAACCACCTTGCCCAAGCCGTGTGGTGAAGAAGGGGTCGAAGATGCGGCCCAGCGCATCTGGCGCGATACCGTTGCCATTGTCCGACACCGTCAGCGTGACGGTCTGATCTTCCGCCGTGCTCGCTTCGAGCCGGATCACGCCGCCGTCCGGATCAGCGAACGCGTGCAGTAGCGCGTTCTGGATCAGGTTGATCAGCACCTGGCCGAGGGGGCCGGGGTAGCTGTCCATCACGATGCCTTCCGGCACAGCGTCCTCGATCTGGTGTTCGCTGCGGCGGATCGTGGGCCGCAGAGTGTCCAGCACATCTTCGATGACCTGCCGCAGGTCGAAGCTGCGACGCCGTTCCGACGTCTGATCCACCGCCACCTGCTTGAAGCTCGCGATCAGATCTGCCGACCGCCGCAATGAATGCTGCAACAGTTCGCCGGTATCGCGCAGTTCATCCGAGAAAGCCGCGAGGCCGCTGCGGCTGAGCTTCTTCGCTGCCACATCGGCGTTGAATTCGCGGATACGGTCGGTAAGGGTCGACGCGAGCGTCAGCGCATTGCCAATCGGCGTGTTCAGCTCGTGCGAGATGCCCGCCACCAGCGATCCCAGCGACGCCAGCTTGTCTGCATGCATCAGTTGCTCCTGCGTCGCTTGCAGCAGGCCGATGTTTTCTTCGAGTTCACGATTCGCCGTTTGCAGGGCGGCGGTGCGCGCTTCCACCCGTGCCTCGAGTTCTTCGTTCAGCCGCCGTACAGCTTGTTCGGCCTGCAGGCGCTCTGTAACGTCGATCAACACCGAGAAGACGCACGCCTGACCGCCGCTTTCCATGATTTCGGTCGATGCGAGATAACTTCGCGCTTCGCCGTTCCGGCTCTTCAACCGGCACTCGTAGCCGGTCAGCCGGCCGTGTTCGTCCAGTTGCGCGAGAAAGCTGACGCGAGCGTCGTGGCCGCCGTCCCAGTGACCGAGTTCCAGTGTCGTGCGACCCAGCACTTCGGCCTCAGCCCAGCCGAATGCACGCTCCCAGGCCGGATTGATCGCCAGCAGGCGCCCCTCTGCCTGCGTCGCGATGCTGGCCGGCAAGGGGTTGGAGCGGAATGCCTGCGTGAATCGCGCATCCGCCGCACGCTGCGCTTCCAGCCGACGTTCGTTTTCCCGGCTCAAGGCGCGTACGTCTTCGTATTTCTTGCGCATGTTGCGCGCGGCATGGACGGTGAGGATCACACCCGCAAGCGAGGCCACGACGACCGAAAAGAAGTAGTCGAGATCAGGTTTTTCCGCAGCGGTCTGTTGCCACCCGGCTTGCGCAAAGACCGTCAGAAGCACCGCCAGCACCACGGTCGCTGCCGCCATGGCGTACGCTGCGGTGCGGCTGAACAACCAGCCCGCGATGATCAGCAACACCGGATAGGCAATCGTGATCGGCGTGCGCAGCCCGGCTACCAGACTTATCCGCAGCGCGATCGCCACCCACAGCCCCCACAGCAAGAGCTGCAAGGCACGCAGCGCCATGCCGACACGCTGCAGCAGCATGGTCGCCAGCGCGACCAGCATGATCCCCCCGTAGAACACCAGACGGCCGGTTTCGAAGCGCCCCTCGAGGGAATAGATCAGGACAACAATGCCCACCGACGCCAGAACAAAAAGCAGCAGCTTCTGGACGAAATGGATGCCCTGTTCTCCGAGCACGAAGAACAGGGGATCGTCGTCAGAGCGTTCCGGGTTGGCGTCGGGAGCGGAGCTTGGGTCTTTGGCGCGCATCAATCACAGAATTCGGCAACCGACCGGAATTCTTGAGCTGAATCGCGAGCCCCGCGGCAAGAGCGGCGTGTTTCTGCTGGCCTCAGGCGCAACCGTAACGTCGCGCCGCCTCGACCGCCAGGCCCGCACCAATACTGCCAAAGAGATCCCCTTCGACCGCGCGGGCGTTCGGCACTGCTGCTGCAATGCGCTGCCGCAGCGCAGGCACGCCGCTTGAACCCCCGGTGAAGAACACCGTGTCGATTCGCGCTTTGTCGACGCCGGCCGAGGCCAGCATCGTCTCAACCGTTTCGCCGACGCGGTTCACCAGTGCCGCGATGGCCAGATCGAAATCCGCGCGCGCGATACGAGGCGGCGCGACCACGCCCGCCTTGCGATGGAGCCGCCCCAGGTCGAGCATGACTTCCGCCTGCTCCGACAAGGCGATCTTGGCCTCTTCGACCTGCAGCGAAAGCCAGTGCCCCGCGCGCTCGCTGACGAGGTTCAGCAACAATTCCAGCTTGTCGCGCTCGGCGGCGTCGCGGTACATGTCCTGGAACTCGGTCCAGGCGGCGCGCGTATAGCAGAAGTTGATGGTGTGCCAGGTCGCAAGGTTGAAGAACGGGGTTGCGGGCAGCTCGTTGCCGTTCTTCTTCTTTGAGCGAAAGCCGAGCAAGGGCATGATCTGCGCGAGATTGAAGGCGCGATCGAGGTCCGTGCCGCCGATATGCACCCCGGCATTGGCGAGCAGATCATCCCGGCGCTCCGCCTGTTTCGCCCGCACGGGCGAGAGGCGCACCAGCGAGAAGTCCGACGTGCCGCCGCCGATATCGGCAATCAGGACCAGTTCTTCGGTGCTCAGTGACTGTTCGTAATGGAAAGCCGCCGCGATCGGCTCGAACTGGAAGCTGACTTCGCGAAATCCGATGGCGTGGGCGATCTGCGCCAGGGTGTCTTCGGCAAGCCGGTCCGCGACAGGATCGTCGTCCACGAATTGCACCGGACGACCGAATACCGCGTGATCGAAAACCCGCCCGGCTCCGGCCTCCCCTCGCCGCTTGAGCTCGGCGATGAAGTGCCGCAGCAGGTCGCGGAAAGGCAGTCTGCGCCCCAGCACTTCGGTATGCCCGTCCATCAGGCTGGAACCGAGCAAGGTCTTGAGCGCCCGCATCAGACGCCCTTCGTAGCCGTCCAGGTACTCGCCAAGCGCCTCGCGACCAAAGCAGATGCTGTCCTCGTCGGCATTGAAGAACACGGCAGAGGGCAAAGTCGGCTTGTCGTCTTCGAGCGCGATGAGTGTCGGCGCACCGGGGTTCAACCAGCCAAGCGTCGAGTTGGAGGTGCCGAAATCGATGCCGCAGGCGCGGGCGGGCTGCTGAAACATGGAAGCGTGGATGCGGGAGGGGCGCGGATGCTACGACAGCGGCTCGCTCAAGTCCAGCGCCGGCCCGTCTCTCGGCGCTGATGCGCGTCAAATGCGCTCGCCCCGGCAAGGGTGTAGCGTCGAGGTCGACAATACTCACAAAAGGAGACAGCCATGCGTACCCCGCAAGACGTCCGGACCCTAGCCCTGTTGGGCCACGCGGGCGCCGGCAAGACGACACTGATCGAATCCTTGCTCGTCTCGACCGGCGCAATCCAGGTAGCAGGAAGCATCGAGCGCGGCACGACCGTCTGCGACTACGATCCGCTTGAAAAGGAACACGGTCACTCCGCCAAACTCGCTGTCGCAAACTTTGAACGCGACGACACGCTGGTCCACCTCCTCGACACACCGGGATTCCCCGACTTCGCCGGCCAGGCCCTGGCGGCACTCGATGCCACCGACACGGTGGCCACTGTCATCAACGCCCAGAACGGCATCGAAATCACCGCCCGCCGCGCCATGCTTTGGGCGCAGACCCGCAAACTTTGCCGCATGGTCATCGTCAACAAGATCGACGCTGAACGCATCGATCTGCCGGCCCTGGTCGGCTCGCTACAGGAAGCGTTCGGTCGCGAATGTCTGCCGATCAACCTGCCCGCAGGCGGCGGATCACGAGTGGTCGACTGTTTCTTCAACCTCAGCGGCGACGCGACGGACTTCAGTTCTGTCGCCGACGCGCACCGAGCGCTGGTCGAGCAGGTTGTGGAAGTCGATGAAGCACTGACCGAGCGCTATCTGAATGGCGAGGAAATTGAGCCGGCTTCGCTGCACGATGCCTTTGAGCGCGCCCTGCGTGAAGCCCATCTGGTGCCGGTGCTGTTCGTGTCGGCCCGCACCGGCGCGGGCATTGCAGAACTGATCGACTTCATGGTGCGCCTCGCACCCAATCCGCTCGAAGGCAACCCGCCCCTGTTCGAGAAATGGCCGAACGGCGATGCCGCTGCCGCGGAGCCGCTGGAACCCAGCCACGACCCGGCCGACCACGCGCTGGCACACGTCTTCAAGATCGAAGTGGACCCATACATGGGCAAGATCGGCGTCGTGCGCGTGCTGCAAGGCACGCTGACCGCCGACACCATGCTGTACGCCGGCGAAGCGCGCAAACCATTCCGCGTCTCTCACCTGTACCGCATGCAGGGCAAGCAGCTGGTGCAGATCGAGCGTGCCGGCCCCGGCGAAATCTGCGCGATCACCAAGATCGACGACATGACCTTTGACGCGGTGCTCCACGACGCTCCGGAAGACGCAGTGATCCACTTCCATCCGCTGCCGATTCCGCATGCGGTGTATGGCCTCGCCGTACGGGTAAAGCGCCGCGGCGACGAACAGAAGCTCGCCGAGATCCTGCACCGCCTAGCGGCCGAGGACCCGGGCCTCACCGTCGAGCACGATCCGACAACGCACGAAGCGGTGATCCGCGGACTCGGCGAACTGCACCTCGGGCGCATCCTCGAGAAGATGCGTGCCCAGTACAAGCTGGAAGTCGACAGCCACCCGCCGACGATTCCCTACCGCGAAACGATCACGCTGCCCGCGGAAGGCCACCACCGCCACAAGAAGCAGAGCGGCGGCGCCGGACAGTTCGGCGAGGTGTACCTGCGCATCGCCCCGCTCGCGCGCGGCGAAGGCTTCCGCTTCCTCGACGCGGTGAAAGGCGGCGCGATACCGGGCACCTTTATCCCGGCGGTCGAGAAAGGCGTCCGTGATGTCCTGTCGGGCGGCGCCATCGCGGGCTTCCCGGTCCAGGATCTGGAAGTCACGGTCTACGATGGCAAGACCCACCCGGTGGACGGCAAGGAAATCGCTTTCGTCACCGCGGGTCGCAAGGCTTTCCTCGACGCGGTCGCCAAAGCCCGTGGCATCGTGCTTGAACCGATCGTCGATCTTGAGGTGACGGTTCCCGAGGCAGCGATCGGCGATGTGAATGGCGAACTCGCGCTGCGCCGGGGTCAGGTCACCGATACCGGCACCGCCCGTGGCGGCATGGTCACGATCAATGCCCGCGCGCCGCTGGCAGAGCTGAACGACTTCCAGGGCAGGCTCAAGTCCATCACCGGCGGGCAAGGCAGCTACACGCTCGCCCTGTGCGACTACGAGCCGGCACCGCCCAACGTGCAGCAACAGCTCACGTCGGCTTTCAGACCGGTCGACGAAGAGTGATCCACCTATCCGGTGCGATGCCGCAACTGGCGTCGCACCGGATGCCTCGCGGCTTGAGGCAGAATCGCGGCCATGCAGCCGCCCGCCCCCCTACCTGATCCCCCCCTCGCCTTGGTGACCGGCGCGACCGGTTTCGTCGCCCGCACGCTGATTCCCGCATTGCGCGCGCACGGCTACCGCGTTCGCGCAGCCTTGCGCAGCCCTTGCGACGGGCCTTGGGACGAATCGGTCGTCGTCGGCGATCTCAACAATTTCGTTGACTGGGGACCTGCCACCGCCGGCGTCGACGCCATCTGGCACCTGGCCGCCCGGGTGCATGTCATGCGCGAGACCGAGGCTGACCCGCTGCAAGCTTTCCGGCGGGTGAACGTGGAACGCACAGCGGACCTGTGTGCGGCGGCGCGCGTATCGGGCGTGCGGCGACTGGTGTATCTCAGCTCGATCAAGGTCAACGGTGAGCAGACCCAGCCGGGCCGGCCCTTCCGGCCCGACGACACGCCCGCCCCGCACGACGCCTATGGTGTATCGAAACTGGAGGCGGAACAGGCCATTCGCGCGAGCGGCATCGAAAGCGCCATCGTGCGCCCCCCGCTGATCTACGGCCCCGGAGTCGGCGCCAACTTCGCGCAGCTGGTCAGTGCAGTATCAAAAGGCTACTTGCTGCCGCTGGGCAGCGTCGATAACCGCCGCGATCTGGTCTTTGTCGGCAACCTTGTCGATGCGCTGGTACGCATCGGCGAGCATCCGCGCGCGGCCGGCCGCACCTTTCTTATCAGCGACCGAGCGCCAATGAGCACACCTGAACTCATCCGGCACATTGCGCACGCGCTGCAAAAGCGGGAACGCTTGCTCCGCGTGCCAAGCCCATTGCTGCTGGGTGCGCTAACCCTGCTAGGGAAGCGCGAAGAAGCGCAGCGATTGCTCGGCTCGCTTGAAGTCGACACCAGTGATCTGGTCGAGACCTTGTCCTGGCAACCGCCCTACACGGTCGCCGAAGGCCTTCGCGCAACGGTAGGCGGTCGCTGACGTACTCGATCAGCCATCGAACTCCAGCGCAAGCGTGATCTCGAAGCGCGCGTCGCGCAGGTCAGCCGGCAACCGAATTGCGGCGGCTGAACGCATCAGTGACGGCCGCAGGACGTTCTCAAATTCGCGTGCAAGAGAATCCCCGCTGAAGGTCAGCGCGAGCAAACGCCCGCCGCCGAAGACCATGCGAGCTTCGGTTCGGGCACCGGCCAAACCGGGCGGCACCTCGATGCCACCCAAGCCCTGCGCCAAGGCGACGCGTACCCCGCGCATGGTCGCGGCATCCAACCCTGCCTCCGCAGGCACGATCGGTGCGCTGTCGGGCAGGCGAGCCGGGGGACTTTCGCCCCTCGCGGGCTGTCGTTCGCGCATTTGTTGTCGAGTGTTCTCTTCCTTGCTCGATGGCTGAGGGGCCGTCGCCGGCGAGGGCACGATTGCGCGCGGCACCTTCATCGCACTGTGAGCCATCACGGGAATCGATTCAGACGCAGATACCGACTGTTTGTCCGCGCCAGGCCCTGTCTGAGGCTTGAGCTGCTGGATTCGCACACGCAGACTGCGGGCACCTGCGTGCAAGGGTGGAAACAAGCCCAGGGCCATCGCATGCACGATGATCGACAGCAGCAGCATTGCCAAGCAACGTTTATCGGCAGGCGCAGCGAAGAGCTTGGAAGAAGACATTGAAATCACACATGCGAGGCGTATGCTCTAGCAGATTCTAGAGAGGGAGTCGCCGTGATCCTCGTTGAACGCGGCACGGTCGCGGGCAATTCGCGACGGCCGCTGATCCTCACACTCGATGTCCATGGCCAGCCGTTCCGCTGGGTGAATTGGCAGCATGCGGTGATCTACTACGCCCGCGATCAGGTCGCATGGGCTGCCGGGGACAACGAATTCACGATTCTCGGCGGCATGCGCCGCGAGACAGGGCTGCAATCGGTCATCACGACCAACAGCATCATCGCGATACGCGGCAAGGCGCTCAGCCAGCGCGCGCTACACAAGGTGCCGCCGCTTTCCAACCGCGAACTCTTCCATCGCGATCGCCAGATCTGCGCTTACTGCGGCACGCACCTCGCTTCCGGCAAACTGACACGCGACCATGTTCTGCCTGTTTCCCAGGGCGGACGCGATGTGTGGATGAATGTCGTCACCGCCTGTCGGCCCTGCAACCAACGCAAGGGCGGCCGGACGCCGGAACAGTCGCACATGCAGCTGCTGTATGCGCCGTATGTGCCGAGCAAGGCGGAATTCCTGATCCTCTCCAACCGCAACATCCTTGCCGACCAGATGGACTTCCTGGCGCGCCACGTTTCCAGCCACAGTCGCGTCTTGCTCGGCTGAACAACGCGTCACCCGTCGCCGAGGACAGTGCGGGCCCGGAGGCGCTCGGCAGGCTCGAAATGCGCCTCGACGATCGCATTGACCTGCGCTTCACGCTCGGCATCTGAAAGTCCCTTGTCTTGCTGGAGCTTGCGGATTTCTTCTTTGCTGACAGAGATCCGTTGCGCCCAGTTGGCCCAGGCAGCCTCCACCGCCGCGATCCGCGCATCGGCATCCGGCAAGGGCAGCGGCACCCCAGACACGGGTGGCGGAGCGCTCAGGCGCTCGGCCAGGAGGCGTTCCTCTGCACCAAAGAACGCCTCACCCCAGTCTTGCCCCATGGCGCGCCGGCGTGCCGCCGAGATCGTCTCAAGGCGCTTGGCCAGCGCTTTGGCATCGAGCCGGCCGATACTCGGCAGGTCTATCGTCTGGGCCTCGCGATAGGCCTGCCAGATCGCGCGTGCGGCGAGTCCGGCACCGCGACCACAAGCCTCGTCCGCCTCTTGCGCCATGGCTGCGGCAATCGCCTCGGGCGTGAATCGACCCAGCTGGTTACCGTACCAATCGATCCGGCGACGGATCTGATGGTCAGCACGCAGTCGCCCCGGGCCGGCGCAGACCCACGCACCATCGGGGTCGGTGCCAGCAAGCACGCCGCCGACGATCTGCGCACGGATCGTGTCGAGTTCGCCGACAGCGGGCTCCGCGCGTGAAAACGGGAATACCTCACCACGCGCCTCCGCCACCACAGCCTGCGCCGCCTCAGGCACCCGATCCGGGCGGATGCCACCCGAGGTCTCACCTCGCCCAAACATCCAGGCAACTGCCGCAATGACAACGGCCGTTGCGCCAGCAACCCGCTTCAAAGTCCAAGGTTCCGCAGACGGTTGGCCTGTGATCGGTAAAACGCGGTTGGATCAGAACTGAAGAGGCCGCGAAGCCCGAAGAGATGGTTGATCTCGTCGATGTGGTTCCAGCCGTAGTCGTCGCGCAGCACCTTGCCCCAATGCGACGAACACCGCGATACCAGTCCGTCGTTCGCTTCGAACCCGAAGACCAGCGAAGAAGCAATCAGCATCGGGTCGAGCACGTCCAGCACATTGGTTGCAACCGATGTTCCACCTGCCGAGTAGTAGCGCACGCCATTTGCAGCGAGTTCCGGCCCCTGGCCGCAAGACTGGGTCGGCGCGCCCGCCGGAAAGCGCCGGTTGAAGTCTCGCGCACCCGCCGTGTTCAGCGATGCAAGTGTGCCAAGCGCATCCTGTGGCGAGCCGTTGCCCGACAGCAGCCCGATCAACTGGCCGAGCCCGTTTACCAGCGCGGTGACGAGGTCGGTGGTGCCGGTTGCACCGGCGCCAGCCTTTATGGCGTCTGCAACCTTGCTACCGTCATGCGGTGCGCCGACGGTCGTCACCGAAGCCACCAATCCCGGGGCCACCGCAGCCACATATCGGGATGTTGCGCCGCCGTGGCTATGTCCGATCAGGTTGAACTTCTGGTAGCCGTATTTCGCCTGCAGCACCTGCAGGTATTTGAGCACCTGCTCGCCACGCGCTTCGTTGCTGTTCAGCGCAGAGACCGATGCAACGAAGACGGTCGCACCGCCCGCACGGAGCGCCTCCGGAATCCCGTACCAGTAGTTGATCGCGCCAATCGAATCAAAACCCAGCATCCCGTGCACCAGAACGATCGGATAACGGGTCTGTGTGTAAGTGTCTGCGCGTGCCAGGGACGACTGCAGGACGGCAATGAAACACAACAGCACAAGCAAGCACTTGCGAATCATGTTGTTCTCCCCCAAGGTTGTTTAGTCTTTTCAGCCATACGGGTGCGTAGCGCGGATCTGTGCCCCCACGGCCCTGCGCCTTCACGTTGGATACACGCCATGCAATCGATATTGCATTTCTGCCGCATGCGAAGAGGCAATTTCCGGATCGCAGCATTAACTACGTAACGCACAGTTTTATTGGTATAGCGAGGTTTCAGGCGATGTCACGTTGCATTGCGGTAGCGGCATCGCAGCGTATGGCGAGAATGCTGTCGCCATGTTGAGTTACGCAGGCAAATGGTTGCGATTAACAACCATATATTTGATCCGAGAGTTTGACGTCGATTAGAAAGTGACGGATGCACAACACCGCCCTCAGGGAGTTCGCACGCGCATTCCTGGCCGTCGAGCAGACGACCGCCCGACGCCACGGATTGGGTGCCGATGCCCAACACCGTATCGCCAGCCTGCTAGTGCGGAACGGGCCTGTGACGCCGCAAGCCCTGTCGTCCATGACCGGACTGCACAAGGCTTGGGTAACCCGCAGCATCAAGGCAATGGAAGCGTCACAACAAGTCATAACACGCCCGAATCCGGACGACGGACGATCGATCCTTGTCGAGATTTCGCCCAGCGGGCGTCAGGCCGTAGAAAACATCAACGCCTGCCTCGACCGCTACGCTTCAGCGCTGCTGCAAGGTCTTGCGCCCGCAGACCGCGCGCCTGCCGACCGAATACTGCGTCGACTCGCTGCGATTATTCAGGACGCGGCGCCGCAGCAAAGCGCCGATCTTGAGTAACATAGCGGCCGGTTGCGCCAACCGGGGGGAAGGCGCCCGAATTCCGATTGCGACCTGATCCATGCGCTTCATCTTCGTTGCCCTGCTCACCTTGTGCGGACTGCACCCTGCCCTTGCGGCACCGGACGAACATGTTGTGAAACTGGCATCGCTGGAATGGCCTCCCTACGCCAGCGCCAGCGTCAGCGCCGGGGGAACGGTTACCGATACGGTCCGCCGCGCGCTCGCCGCGTCCGGATACCGCCTGGTCGTCGAGTACTTCCCCTGGCCCAAAGCCGTTGCCGTCGGTGAATCGGCGAAAGGGTTCGCCGGCTATTTTCCGAGTTACTACTCCGCCGACCGTGCACGGCGCACCGAACTCTCCGATCCGGTAGGCGAAAGCCCGCTGGGCTTCGCGCAGCGGTCGGATTCGCCGAGCACCTGGGTCACCATCGAAGACCTCAAGGCTCTGCGTATTGGCGTGGTCGAGGGCTACATCAATACCACTGCGCTCGACAGGCGCATCGCCAGCGGCGATCAGCCGGCCGACAGTACGCTCGATGATGCCAGCAACCTCATGAAACTTGCGGCCGGCCGCGTCGACCTCGCCGTGGTGGACTCCAAGGTATTCGCGAACCTGATGGGCAACGACACTCGCCTGACCGGGTTGCGCGGGCAACTGGTCATGAATCCGCGCCTGCTCGAACTCAAGAGCGTTCACGTAGCCTTCCGCAAGACCTCGGAAGGCCGCAAGCTTTCGCGCGCACTCAGCGAAGGCCTGCGCAAGATTGGCTACCAGCCGCCGGTTTTCAATCAGGACCCGGAATAAACGCACGAATGGCAGCCAACGCCGGTGAAACTCTATTACACCGACCACTTTGACCTGCCGCTGCCACCGGGCCATCGCTTTCCGATGGCGAAATACCGGATGCTTCGCGACGCGCTGCATGAAACAGCAAGATTTTCGCCGCAGGATTTCCTGGTTCCCGACGCCGCATCAGACGAAATGCTTGAGCGTGCCCACGCACGCGACTACGTTAAGCGCGTATCCGAGGGCCGCTTGTCAGCACAAGAGCAACGGCGCATTGGTTTTCCCTGGACGCCCGCAATGGTCGAACGCTCGCGCCGATCGGTCGGCGCCACCGTCGCCGCATGCCGGACAGCACTCTCCGAAGGCTGCGCCGCAAATCTGGCTGGCGGTACGCACCACGCGCACGCCGACTTCGGATCGGGGTTCTGCGTGTTCAACGATGCTGCGGTCGCCGCACGCACACTGCTGGCTGAGACCTGCATCTCGCGAATTGCGGTGATCGACTGCGACGTCCATCAGGGCGACGGAACTGCAGCAATCCTGTCTGGCGACGCCAGCGTATTCACATTCAGCATCCACGGCGCGCGGAATTTCCCCTTCCGCAAGCAAGTCAGCGACCTGGATATCGAGTTGCCGGACGATACCGGCGATGCACCGTACCTCGCTGCGCTCGCCAACGGACTCGATCAGGTATTCGATCGCGCGAAGCCACAGTTCGTGATCTATCTCGCCGGCGCGGACCCCTACCACGACGATCGTCTCGGTCGCCTTGCACTGAGCAAGGAAGGCCTCATGGCACGGGATGTGTCTGTACTGAGCGCCTGCACATCCACCGGAACCCCGGTCGCACTTGCCATGGCCGGGGGCTACGCCAACGATATCAGTGACACTGTATCGATATACCTTGCCACGATCACAACGGCGCAAAAGGTTTTCAGCGGCGGCTGGCGAGTGACGCCCAGCGATGTGTCATGCGGCTGATAGGCGTCGACTTCACATCGGCACCATCAAATCGCAAGCCCATCACTGCCGCGCATGGATGGTTCGACGCCGGCGTAGTCCACTGCGAGAACGTGAGCCGGCTTTCGACGTGGGCATCCTTCGACGAGATGCTGCACACCCCGGGTCCATGGCTGGGTGCATTTGACTTCCCGTTTGGCCTGCCACGAGAGGGGGTCTGGGACCTTGGATGGCCAACTGACTGGGCGTCACTGGTCGCGCATTGCACGGCGATGGGTAAGGACGCCTTCAAGCAGGCCCTTGATGCCTATCGCTCGTCACGCCCTTACGGCGCACGCTATCCGCACCGCGCCACAGACGCGCCAGCGAAGAGCCATAGTCCGTTCAAGCTGGTCAACCCACCGGTCGGCCTCATGTTCCTCGCCGGCGCACCGCGCCTGCTCGCTGCCGGCCTGACAATACCGGGCATGCACCAGGGTGATCCGAGTCGGGTGGCGGTCGAAGCCTATCCTGCACTGGTTGCGCGCCGCCATGCAGCCGGCTCGTACAAGAGCGACGACCCTGCGCGCTGGAATGATGCACGTCGCACCGCCCGCATCACCATCATCGACGGGGTCCTGAATGCAGGTATCAACGCGGCCCTGAGCCTCAATCTGGGCAAGTCATTGCGGGTCGATGCGATCGAAGACGCGAGCGGCGATACGCTCGACGCAATCCTTGCCCTGACACAAGCAGCGACGGCCTGGACGCAGCGCCACAGCGGCTATGCGCTGCCGCCTTCGATCGACCCGATCGAAGGCTGGATCGCTGGCGCCGACAGCCTGCGCTGACACACCGCACAAAAATGTCTTGCAAATTCGCGGCGCAGCGTCCACACTCGCGGCTCGCCGAAATTCAAGCAGTGTGCAATTGCAGTAGCTAGGCCCCGCAGCAGTTCTGCGTGCGGTTCTCCGGTTCTCGATCTCCGTCTTGATTTTCATCTTTCCCGGGCAAGGCGAATGCCCAAACATCACATCAGGACGCTAGATACATGGCTACCGGTACCGTTAAGTGGTTCAACGAAACCAAAGGCTTCGGCTTCATCACCCCGGACGAAGGCGGCGACGATCTGTTCGCGCACTTCTCCGCAATCCAGACCAAGGGCTTCCGCACGCTCGCCGAAGGGCAGCGCGTGAACTTCGACGTCACGACTGGCCCGAAGGGCAAGCAGGCTTCGAACATTCGCCCCGAGTAATCGGTCAATCGCCGATTTCGCAGAAGAGCCCGGCCCGCCCGGGCTTTTTTGTTGTACCGCACTAACCCTGCAGAGCGCTCGTTCTGCACCTGACAGGAGCCATGAGTGGCCAAGGAAGAACTGCTGGAAATGAACGGCGTGGTCGAGGAAGTGATGCCCGACACGCGCTTCAAGGTCACGCTTGACAACGGGATCGGCGTCATTGCCTATGCGTCGGGCAAGATGCGCAAACACCGCATCCGCATCCTTGCCGGTGACAAGGTCACGCTCGAGATGTCACCCTACGATCTGACCAAGGGTCGCATTACCTTCCGCCACAAGGACGACCGTGGCCCCGCGTTCGGTGACGGATCGAACGGTCCGGCACGCTGAACTTGCAAAGGCGTGGCTCCGGTCGCCTGGCGACTGCACGCCTTACCTACCTCCCCCCTCGGACTCGCTTGCGACGCGTCCACGCATACGTCGGCGACAATTGATCGACGACATGCTTCACGGCGGCGGGCGCAGCAGATCGCCATCAGTATTTGTTCTGCCGGCTCGCTGCCAAGGCAGTCCAAGTCCCGCTTTTCATCAGATTGAAATCCTGAATGGAGGAGCCGAGCCTCGGCGCTTACACTCCTTCCATAACGAATGCAAGCGGTCACCGCAATATTTCGCGAGTGTCGGCACACACATCCACACCAGGAAACCAAATGATGAACAACGAGACATCACATCGCTTCACCACCGGCGCCGTCGAGATCGCCGAGAACCACCTTGCGTCCGCGATCAGCCTTGCGCGCGAAGGTCAGTTCGAAGCAGCCGTGAGCGCGTTCCGCAAGGCACTCAGCTTTGTGCCGGACCGCTCCGACGCCTGGCAGGGTCTCGGCTACTGCTACCGCAAACTGAGCCGGTTTGCGCAAGCCAACGAGGCCTACGGCGAAGCACAGCGCCTCGACCCGACCCGCGGTGCGGTCTGGGTCAACGCGCCGGTCGCTGCGATCCCGCTGCACTGACTCTGCGGCGGCACACCCGCCCGTCAGCGCAATACCACGCAACTCCGGCCCCGCGCCGGAGTTGTCGTTTCAGGGTCCCCGTCCAAAGTCCTAGAATAGAAACATCCGGGAGGACTCACGTGGGCGCAGCACCTTCAGATCTCATACTTTCCTGCGATGCACTGCGCGAGATAGAAGCGCGGCACACCTCGGCCGAACCGCCGCTGATGGCACGCGCAGGATTGGCGGCATTCAGTCTTGTCGAACGTCTGTGCGAACAGCGCGGGCCTGTGCTCGTCATGGCCGGCCCCGGCAACAATGGCGGCGACGGATTCGTGCTCGCAACACACCTCAAGCGTGCAGCCTGGCCGGTTACCGTCGCCTTTGCAGGAAACGCGGCAGACATGCCCAGCGACGCAGCGGCCGCGTTTCGCCAGTGGCGCGAAGCGGGCGGAGAGGTCGCGAGCGACTTTGACTCCGGACCGTGGGCTATCGCGGTCGACGCGCTGTTCGGCATTGGCCTGACGCGCCCCCCTGCTGGTAAGTACGCGGACTGGATCAGACGTTTCAACGCGCTCGCATGTCGGCGCCTGGCCCTCGATATCCCGAGCGGGCTCGACGCGGGTACTGGGCGCGTGCTGGGCAGCGCAGTTCGTGCCACCGACACCCTCAGTTTCATTGCGCTCAAACCCGGACTCCTGACCCTCGACGGCCCCGACCATTGCGGCTCCTTGCATACAGACACCCTCGGCCTGCAGGACGCAGCCCCGCAAGACTCGGGACGGCGCATCCAGCCAGCCGATTTCGCGGAATACCTGACAAACCGGCCGCGCAACAGCCACAAGGGCCAATTCGGCGACTTCGCAATCCTCGGAGGGGCTACCGGAATGGTAGGCGCGGCGTGGATCGCAGGGCGGGCAGCGCTCGTGCTTGGCGCCGGCCGCGTCTTTGTCGCCGCGCTGGCAGTCGATGCTCCCGCGCTGGACCCGAGCTATCCCGAACTGATGATGCGCACGCCCGACGACATCAACCGCGTGGCCTCTGTTATCGCCGCAGGCCCGGGCCTCGGTCAGAGTGAAGCCGCACTTTCGCACCTGAAGCGTGCGCTCAGCTTTTCCGGCCCGATCGTCCTCGATGCCGATGCGCTCAACCTGCTGAGCGCACATCCGGGACTGCGGGCGCTGGTGCTGAGCCGTTCAGCGCCAACCGTCCTGACACCCCATCCTGCCGAAGCCGCCCGCTTGCTCGATTCCAGCACAGCGGCCATTCAGGACGATCGGCTGCGTGCGGCGAAAATGGTTTCTGAGCGCTATCACGCCCATGTCGTCCTCAAAGGCGCGGGCAGCGTCGTGACGCATCCCGATGGCACCTGGGCGATCAACACCGCCGGCAACCCCGGCATGGCGGCCGCCGGCATGGGCGACGCGCTGACGGGCATTGTTGCCAGCCTGCTTGCTCAGCACTGGCCTGCCAAGATGGCGCTCGAAGCCGGGGTTCACCTGCACGGGGCGGCTGCTGATGAACTTGCGCGTAGCAGCAGCGGCGCGATTGGCATCACGGCGTCCGAGGTAGCACTTGCCGCACGCGCAGTCCGAAACCGCTGGGTTGGCGACATCGCACGAGGCGTGCGCCGGTGACGCTGCCCGAGCCACGTCGCCCGGCGCTGCGCATTCAATGACCGACGTTCGTCGCGAGCGCCCAATGCGGGGCGTGGCTCTGTTTTGCGTCGCAGTCGTTCTGTTCGCATGCCTGGACGCAATCGCAAAGCACCTTTCGCGCACCTGGCCGGTTGCCATGCTGGCCTGGGGCCGTTACGTCACGCACTTCATCCTGATGACGGTATTTCTCGCCCCGCGATGGCGCGGGCGACTGCTCGCAAGCAAACGCCCTTTGCTGCAATCGCTGCGGGGCTTGTCTCTGGTGGCCGTGACGGTTCTGGCGATGGCGGCCTTCAAACGTATGCCACTCGCCGAAGCGACAGCGCTGCTATTTGCGTCACCGCTGCTGGTCGCGATCCTCGCTCGCCCGATTCTCGGCGAGCGAATCGGCCACATCCGATGGAGCGCAATCGCTATCGGTTTTGCAGGCGTGCTGATGCTTACCCGGCCGGGGAATGGACTTGATCCGCTTGGGGTTGCCTGTGCGCTGGCGGCGGCAGTCGCTTACGCGGCTTACCAGTTGATGACTCGGACGCTGAGTTCAAGCGAGCACCCGGTCACCATGCTCTACTACACGGCGCTGGCCGGAACGCTCTCGCTGAGCGCACTGCAGCCCTTTCTGGTCGATTCGCTGCCCTGGCCTGGTGCCGTTGATGCTGCATTGATCGCCGCACTTGGGGTGCTTGGCGGCAGCGGGCATTACCTGCTGACACGGGCTTTCCGCGACGCACCGGCATCGCTGCTCTCGCCTCTCGTGTATACCCAGCTGATCTGGGCGGCATTGTTGGGCTGGATCGTGTTTGACAATGCACCCACGGCAGCGACGCTGGCCGGCATCGCGGTGATCGGCACTTCCGGCTTGCTGATCGCCTGGGATAGTGCGCACCCTCGGACCCGATAGCGGCAGCCAAGCGCAGTTGCAGGCTGGACCTGTCGCTCGCGAGAGCGCCCCAAAGTCAAAGCACCGCGGCGAGGCGGTTGAGCCCTTCGCGCAAGCGTGAACGGCTGCTTGCCGCCCCAAGAGAAACGCGGATGCCGGCCGGTGCTGACATGCGTCCGACCGCGAATGTATCCGATGGCACCACCGCCACCCCGGCGCGACGCGCCGCCTCGCTCACGCGCACGGCCGCACGAGCATCGGCACATGGTAGCCACAGATGCGGCGACTCATGCGCACCGGCGGGCTGGTGCTGCCCAACGCAGGTGAGCGCCACTTTCCAGCGCTCGCCCAGTTCGTGGCGTTGCTGAGCGACCCGCTGCGCAGCGGTTCCATCGCTGATCCAGCGCCGCGCCACCTCCGCACTCAGTGGCGAGACATACCACTGCGTGTGATGCTCAAGCGCAGATCGCCTGGACACGAGACCCGGCGCCAGAAGCAGATAGCCGATGCGAAGCCCCGGGGAAACGGTCTTCGACAGGCCGGTCACATGGCACACCCGTTCCGGCGCAAGGGCCGCGAGTGCAACAGGTGCCTCTGATGCCAGCGCGCCATAGACGTCCTCCTCGATCACCATCAGATCGTATCGACGCGCGATCTCGACGATTGCCCGACGCCGCTCCAGGCTTGAGGTGCGCGCCGTGGGATTGTGCAGGGTCGGGATGCATACCAGGCAACGCAAGCCGTGTTGTGCCGCGCGCTCCAGGGCCTCCGGGAGGATTCCATCGTCGTCGATCGGCAATGGGTGCAGTCGCAGGTCGCGACTTCGCGCAATCGCCTTGAGGCCTGGCCAGCTCAGGCACTCACAGCCAATCTCCCTTTCACCGGCCGCCGCGAGCGCGGCTTCCATTGCATGCTGCGCGCCGGCACACACGATCAGGGCTTCATGAGGCGCATCGATGCCCCGCATTGCGAGCCAGGTTTGTGCGGCAGCCTGATGAAGATAGAGATCGCCCGGCGTCGGGTAGTCCACAAGGCGTGCGAGGCTTCCCTCCTCGGCCATGGTCAGCACGGTGCGGCTCAGGGCGTCATCGCCGGAACCTGGCGGCGTGTTGGTCGACAGATCGATCAGGGTGTCCTGTGGGCGGTCGGCGAAGGCAAACAACCTTGCCTCTGAAGCAGCACCAAGAACGAAGGTGCCGCGCCCCACCTCGCCTCCGATCAGTCGCCTGCGCTCGGCCTCGCGGTACGCGCGCGTCACGGTACTGACGTTGATGCCGAGGAGATCGGCCATCAGCCGGTGTGTCGGCAGGCGATCGCCCGGACGCAGGCGACCGCTGCGGATAGCCTCCGCAAGCTGTTCCACCACGGCCAGAAACAGTGGCCCATTCACATCCTGCAAATCGGGGCGCCAGCTTGTCATGCACACAATCCACGCAAAAGTGCATACAAAATGCCACTTACCTTGACCACTGACAAGCCGGAATCGCCATGAAGCCGACCCACGATTGCATCCAGCACGCGGCAAATCGCATTCGCCCCTTCTGTTCCCCCACGCCGCATTACCGCTGGCCGCTGTTGTGCGCAAGTCTGGGCAAGGAAGTCTGGGTCAAGCATGAGAACCATCTCGCGACTGGCGCATTCAAGGTGCGGGGCGGCCTCAACTACTTCGCGTCGCTCGCAGGCACAAAGGCGCCAAGGGACGTTGTCTGCGCAACCCGGGGGAATCACGGGCAGTCGATCGCGCTTGCGGGCGCCGCGCACGGCTTCCGGGTCCATGTCGTCGTCCCGCGCGACAACAGCAGCGAAAAGAACGCAGCAATGCGCGCGCTTGGAGCCAACCTGATCGAATTCGGCGAGGACTTCCAGGCGGCACGGGAGCACGCCGCAATGCTGGCCAATACCAACGGCTGGCACCTGGTTCCCGCCTTCCACCCTGACCTCGTCGCGGGCGTTGCTACGTATGCACTGGAGTTCCTCCAGGGCGTCGAGCATCTCGATACCGTGTATGTCCCTGTTGGCATGGGATCCGGTCTGTGCGGCATGATTGCCGCACGCGATGCACTCGGACTCTCGACTGAAATCGTCGGTGTCGTCTCCGCGCACGCCCCAGCTTACGCCGTCGCCTTCGAGACGGGACGCAACGAGGAAGCAGCGGTCAGCACACGCCTCGCTGACGGGATGGCGTGCCGACGCACAGACCCCGCAGCGCTGGCGTTGATTCGTGAAGGCACCGCGCGCTTCATCAGGGTGAGTGATGACGAGGTCGCTGCTGCGATGAGACTGCTCTTCACTGCCACACACAACGTGGCGGAAGGTGCCGGCGCGGCCTCGCTGGCCGCGGCAATTCAGGATAGAGACACAGCCAGCGCCACGCGCGTCGGCGTGGTCCTGAGCGGCGGCAACGTCGATAGCAAAGTGTTTGCAGAAATCCTCGCGCCCGCGCTTCAACTTCCCTGTGCCGCCTGAGGATGCTCATCGCAACAGAACCCAAGCATGGGCACCCGTCTTAGCGAGGCGGGTCGGCGTTGACTTTCCGAGCGCCATTTGAGGTGTATGTCAGCGCATCGATCGATACCGCCTTGCGTGGGGCTGACATCGCTTCTGCACATGCGGCTCAACCCCGGGTCGAAAAGCTTGGGGAACGCTGGATGCAATTTCCGGGTGATGATCAGCACGCACGGTGTGCGGTCGCCTCGATCCCGGTGAAGCGCGCACCCTCCACGCATAGCTCCGTCCGGAAATGGGGACGCCGCGGCGCAGCTGGCTGTACAAGGCGTGCACGTTGAGGCATGTTGATGGGGTTGCGGCAACGTTTTGCCCAAGCGGGGGGCTGTCTTTGCGTCCAAGGCTTGGCGACCGCCGCCATGGCGTATACCTTAGACACCGGACGTCGGACATCGCCTGCCCCCCGACGCAGAGACCCGGATTCGGGCCGAGCTAGCGAGAAAACCTGCCATGCACATCAATGAACAACTGCGAGCGGAGATCCTTCGCAACGTCGCCGCGTCCTTGTCCGAGGACATTGGAACCGGAGACCTTACCGCGCAATTGATCCCGGCGGATCGCAACGCCCGTGGACGTGTGGTGACCCGCGAATCCGCCATCCTCTGCGGTACAGAATGGTTCACCGCAACCTTCGCGGCCCTTGAACCTGACTGCACCGTGGTATGGCACGCGAAAGACGGTGACCGCGTTGAGTCCGGAGAGTTGCTGTGCGATGTACTCGCAAGCGCCCGCTCACTGCTCACCGCTGAGCGCACTGCGCTGAATTTTCTGCAGCTTCTTTCCGCCACGGCAACCACCACGCGCGCCTATGTCGACGCGGTTGCCGGTACGAAAGCGAAGATCGTCGACACCCGCAAGACCCTGCCCGGTCTTCGTCTTGCTCAGAAATATGCGGTGGCAATCGGCGGAGGCACCAACCATCGCGTTGGCCTCTACGACGGTATCCTGATCAAGGAAAACCACATCATTTCTGCCGGCAGCATCGCAAAGGCAGTAGATGCAGCAAAGGCGATCGCCCCCTCGAACGTATTCATCGAAGTCGAGGTCGAAAACCTGGTCGAGCTTCGCGAAGCGCTTGCAGCCGGTGTAAAGATGATCCTTCTCGACAACATGTCGCTCGATGCAATGCGGGAAGCGGTGAAGATGAGCGCCGGAAAGGCCGAGCTCGAAGCAAGTGGCGGCGTAGATCTGGAGGCCGTACGCGCAATTGCTGAGATTGGCGTTGATCGCATTTCGATCGGGCGCCTTACAAAAGACGTGAGGGCAATCGACCTTTCCCTCCGCCACACCGAGCGTTGAATGAACGAAATTGTCTGACGCCCGAATGCTTGCGAGCTCGCGCCGGAAACGCTATATATGCTGATTGCTTTTTTCTACCCCATTTGAGCTTGGCGCTTCAGCACTCCGGGAGCGCGTTCAGGAATCACCTCGATGTCCGTATTCTTCGTGCTGTACTACATAGTCTCCATCGTTGTCCTGGTGCTGCATTTCACCGGATTTCTTGCCCGTCACAACATCGAGTGGCTGATCTACATCCTGGCGGTCACGGTGTTCCCGGCAGTCATCTACCTCTAAGGGCTGACGCGCCACCAATAGGAAATGAAAAGGCCGGGACATCCCGGCCTTTTTGTTGGTGCGCTACGAACTGCACTCAGGACACGTGTGCGACGATGAATCGCTTGATCGCTGCGACACCGGGATCCATGACCTCGACACGTTGCGGCAACGCCTCGATGCCTTCGTAGCCTGCCGGTCGCTCTGGACTGCGCCCGAGCGCCTCTACGATGGTCTCCTCAAATTTTGCCGGCAAGGCCGTTTCCAGCACGACCATCGGCACACCGGCTTCGCGGTAAGCCGCTGCCACCTTGAGCGCATCGGCGGTGTGCGGATCCACGGTAACGCCATAGCGCTGAGACGTCTCTCGAATGGTGTTCAAGCGATCGGCATGCGTGCTGCTGCCTGAGACGAACCCATAGTCCGCGATCCGCGCAAAATAAGGCGTCGCCGCCAGATCGAAGGCGCCCCCCGCATCGACTTCGCCCCACAGATCGCGCAAGACGGCGCTGTCGCGGTCCACAAGGTCAAAGATGAAACGTTCGAAATTCGAGGCCTTCGAAATATCCATCGAGGGGCTCGACGTTTCGTGAGTTTCGGCCGTGCCGCGCGGACGATAGACACCCGTCCGGAAGAACTCGTCGAGCACGTCGTTCTCGTTTGTCGCAAGAACGAGCTTCCGGATTGGCAGTCCGAGTTGGCGCGCAATGTGTCCAGCACAGATATTGCCGAAGTTGCCCGAGGGAACTGCAAACGACACTTCCTCGCCGGCACCCCGCGTGCACGCGAAATACGCCTTGAAGTAATACACCACCTGGGCACTGACACGCGCCCAGTTGATCGAGTTCACCGTGCCGATCGCGTACTCGCGCTTGAAGGTCAGGTCGTTTGAAACCGCCTTCACTACGTCCTGAGCATCATCGAACATGCCACGGATCGCGATGTTGTAGATGTTTTCGTCCTGCAATGAATACATCTGCGCACGTTGGAAGGGGCTCATCTTGCCCCACGGCGAGAGCATGAAGACGCGCACGCCGCGCTTGCCGCGCATGGCGTACTCCGCGGCCGAGCCCGTGTCACCGGAGGTCGCCCCAAGAATGTTGAGCGACTGACCGGTACGCGCCAGCGCGTACTCGAACAGGTTGCCCAGCAGCTGCATCGCCATGTCCTTGAACGCCAGCGTCGGACCGTTCGAGAGCTCAAGGAGGTGCAGATCAGGTTCGAGTGTCGTGAGCGGCGTGATTTCGTTCGCCCTCGACGCATCGCGCGCGTTGCAATACACCGCCGCCGTGTAGGTGCGGTCGATCAGCGCCTTGAGGTCCTCCGTCGGAATGTCGTCGGCGAATCGCGAAAGCACGGCGAACGCCAGATCTGGATACGACTTCGAACGCAGTGCCTCAAGTTCGTCAGGCGTGAATCTCGGATAGCGTTCCGGCATCGCAAGCCCGCCATCCTCCATCAATCCGCCTAGAAGGATGTCAAGAAACTGCTTGGGCTCGGCCTGCCCTCGTGTGGAGACGTATTTCATCGCCATCTCAGTTGCCCAATTCTTCCAGACGGATCTTTGTAACGGCACCGTCGACAGTCGCGAGCTGTTCGATTCGCTCGATCGCGGCAAGCACATTGCGCTCAAGAACGCGGTGTGTCAGCAAGATGATGCTGGCCTTGTCGACGCCTTCCGGCGGCTCTTTCTGGATCATTGCCTCGATCGAAATGCCGTTGTCAGCAAGGATGCGCGCCACATCTGCCAGCACGCCCGGTCGATCAAACACCTGCATGCGCAGATAGAACGAAGTCTCGACGTCACCGATGGCCAGCACGGGGATATCGACCAGTTGGTCCGCCTGGAAGGCTAGATGCGGAACGCGATGCTCCGGATCAGCCGTATGCATGCGAGTGACGTCCACAAGGTCGGCCACAACAGCGCTGGCCGTGGGTTCAGCCCCGGCACCACGACCGTAGTACAGCGTATGGCCAACAGCGTCACCCTTTACAAGCACCGCGTTCATCACGCCCTCGACGCTTGCGATCAAACGGCGAGCAGGAATGAGTGTCGGGTGGACGCGCAATTCCACGCCCCGCGCCGTGTGTCGCGTAATGCCAAGCAGCTTGATGCGGTAGCCAAGTTCCTCCGCGTAGGCAATGTCCTCACGCGTGAGTTGCGAGATACCTTCCACATGGGCCTTCTCGAATTGCATCGGGATGCCGAATGCAATGGCACTCATGATCGTGAGTTTGTGCGCGGCGTCGACACCTTCGATATCAAATGTCGGATCGGCTTCCGCATATCCCAGCGCCTGCGCCGCCTTGAGCGCCGTATCGAACGACAAACCCTTGTCGCGCATCTCGCTGAGGATGTAGTTGGTGGTGCCGTTGATGATGCCGGCGATCCATTCGATGCGGTTGGCGGTCAGCCCCTCGCGCAGCGCCTTGATGATCGGAATGCCGCCGGCCACGGCGGCCTCGAATGCGACCATCACGCCCTTCTTCTGGGCTGCGGCAAAGATCTCGTTGCCATGCAGCGCGAGCAGCGCCTTGTTGGCCGTGACAACATGCTTGCCATTCGCGATGGCTTCGAGCACGAGTTCGCGTGCAATGCCGTAACCGCCAATCAGTTCGACGACGATATCGATCTCGGGATCGCGAACCACCTCGAACGCATCCGCGGTGACCTTTGCCTTGCCATCCACGATCTTGTTTGCGAGTTCGGTGTTCCGATCAGCGACTGTCGCAATTCGAATCGGACGCCCCGCACGACGCGTGATTTCTTCCTGATTGCGGGACAGCACGGTAAATGTGCCGCCTCCAACAGTCCCAATGCCCAGCAGGCCAACGTTGATCGGTTTCATGACAGGTGTTTCTTGAAATGGAGAGAGGGAATAAGGAAATCGTGTAGGTACGACAAAGGGCGCACGCTTTCAACACCGCTTCGGGCTCAGCCGGCCGGGTCAGGGCTGCTCCGAAGCATCTTGCAATTCGGGGGGGAACCCGGGTGCGGCTCCCCCACGAAATCGATGACTCGTCGGTCACGCGCCATCAAAGTTAAGTATCTGCAGAGGCAAAACCTCGCCTTCATCTGCGCCCGAAGAAGCCACCCGATCCAGCTGCAACACACCACGAAATGCCGCAGCTGCGATCGTTGGTCACCCACATCGGACGCGTCTGGCGCGCCGCAGTTTCCGCGCCGTCACATGTCGCAAGCGGCGACACCGACGCACAAGTTTAGCGTGTTCAGGCCGTATGCCGCCGGCGATATTGATCGAGGAAGCGTGCAATCCGCCCGATCGCCTCGCGCAGATCGTCTTCGTGTGGCAGGAATACCACGCGGAAATGATCGGGCGTGGGCCAGTTGAACCCGGTGCCTTGCACCACCAGGACTCGCGTTTCCTCAAGCATTTCGAGGATGAACAACTGGTCATCAGAGATCGGATAGATCTTCGGATCAAGCCGGGGGAAGCAATAAAGCGCGGCTTTGGGCTTCACACACGAGACGCCGGGAATCTGGTTGAGGAGGTCAACTGCGAGGTCGCGCTGACGTGCGAGTCGCCCGCCAGGCGCCACCAGATCCTTGATGCTTTGATATCCGCCGAGTGCGGTCTGGATCGCGAGTTGCCCAGGCGTGTTCGAACACAGCCGCATGGTCGCGAGGATGTTGAGGCCTTCGATGTAACCCTGAGCGCGCCGCTTGTCGCCCGAGATCACCATCCAACCCGCGCGATAACCACACGAACGGTAGTTCTTGGAGAGACCATTGAAGGTGACGAACAGCACATCCTCGGCCAGCGACGCGATGCTGGTATGCGTTTCGCCGTCGTACAAGGTTTTGTCATAGATCTCGTCGGCAAACACGATGAGCCCATTCTGGCGCGCGATTTCCACAATCTCGCGCAGAAGCTCGACCGGATACAACGCGCCCGTTGGATTGTTCGGATTGATGACGACGATGCCCTTGGTATTCGGCGTGATTTTCCGGCGGATGTCTTCGAGATCCGGCAGCCAGCCGCTCTGTTCGTCGCAGATGTAGTGACGTGGCGTACCCCCTGAAAGGCTTACCGCAGCGGTGTAGAGAGGATAGTCCGGGGCCGGCAGCAGGATCTCGTCGCCGGTATTGAGCAGCGCCTGCATGCTCATCACGATCAGCTCGGAGGCGCCGTTCCCGATGTACACATCGTCGATCGAAACACCGGGAATTCCCTTTTCCTGCGTGTAGTGGACGATCGCCTTGCGAGGTGCAAACAGGCCCTTCGAGTCGGTATATCCGGCCGCGTCCGGAAGGTTCCGGATCATGTCCTGAACAATCTCATCAGGCGGAAGCAAACCGAACGTCGCAAGATTGCCGATGTTCAGCTTGATGATCTTCTGCCCCTCCTCCTCCATCTGCTTCGCCCGCGCCAGCGCCGGGCCGCGAATCTCGTAACAGACATTCGCCAACTTGGCTGACATATGCAGCGGGCGCGCGGCACGGGCGGCGGCCACTTGCTCGTGTCCGGATTCGCCCATTATTCGCACCAGATTTCCCGCAGTCATGATCTTCTCCAAGTGTGCGTGCGTCAGGTCCAGCCCCGAGCCCCGCGAAATCAAAAGGTTATAATCGTAGCCAAGGCACACCACTGCCGCAATCGCGGTGCAGCAAACGATGAAACTCAACCTCGACCTCGCCGCAGGCATCAACGTCATCACAGGGCATGGGGATGGCTTCCTCAAGATCAATGGCGAGCGCCATGAGGGCTCTCTGCTGGTGGGCCCCAAACTCCTGGATCCAGCTTGGGGGAAGCCAAGCATGGAGGCACTCACAGCCGATGACTTTGCAGCACTGGCCCTTCTCGAGGCAGGCATAACGCTGATCGGAACCGGCAGACGCCAGCGCTTCCCCTCCCCCTCTCTGCTCAGGCCGTTGATCGAAGCGCAGCGCGGATTCGAGATCATGGATACCGCCGCGGCGTGCCGCACCTACAACATTCTGGCCGCCGAGGGGCGAAGCGTCATCGCAGCATTGATCGTGGAATCAGTGGTTTAGCGGCGCACGGAATTACCGATTTGCGAGTGGTATGGGCCCTCGGATACTCTGGAGCCGGATCAATCTCCGGAGACAGCGATGGCCGGATCCGCGGCACCTGAATTTTCTCTCCCCGCCACTGGCGGAAAGACCATAGCCCTCAGCGACTTCGCGGGGCGCAAACTGGTCATCTACTTCTACCCGAAAGACAACACTCCCGGCTGCACCCAAGAAGGCCTCCAGTTCAAGGAACTGCATGCCGAATTCGTGCGCCTTGGCGCGGATATCCTTGGCGTGTCCCGCGACAGCGTGAAGTCTCACGAAAACTTCAAGGCGAAGATGGAGTTTCCCTTTGAACTCATCTCCGACCCCGAAGAGCTGATGTGCGCCGCCTACGGTGTCATGAAGCTCAAGAACATGTACGGAAAACAGGTACGCGGAATTGAACGCAGCACGTTTGTCATCAATGAGAAAGGAGAGATCAGCCGCGAATGGCGCGGTGTAAAGGTTCCGGGTCATGCCCGGGAAGTGCTCGAATTCGTCGCAACGCTCTGACCTACGACCTCAAGCGGAAGCTCTAGCTCATGAACGCAAAACGCCAGCATGCAAGCACTGCCGCCAAGACCAAGCTGTTCGTACTTGATACGAACGTGCTGATGCACGATCCGAATTGCCTGTACCGCTTCGAAGAGCACGACATCTATATTCCGATCCAGACCCTGGAAGAACTCGACAGCCACAAGAAGGGCATGTCCGAAGTCGCTCGAAACGCGCGGCAGGCGAGCCGGATGATGGACGAGATCGTTTCATCCCTGCCCGAAGCCATCGACACCGGAATCCCGTTGACCGAACCGTCACGCGAACTGGCAACTGGTCGCCTGTTCCTGCAGACAGAGGCCATCCCGCTCACGCTGCCGGTCAATGTGCCGACAGCCAAGGCGGACAATCAGATCCTGGCTGTCGTTCACCACCTTGCCACGAAGCAATCCAAGCGGCCGGTGATCCTGGTGTCAAAGGACATCAACATGCGCATCAAAGCGCGTGCGATGGGCCTGGAAGCGCAGGACTACTTCAACGACAAGGTTCTCGAAGACACCGATCTGCTTTACACAGGCGTCCGCGAATTGCCGGCCGATTTCTGGGACGCGCATGGCAAGGGGATGGAGTCCTGGAAGGAGAACGGCCGAACCTTTTACCGTCTCAGAGGCCCGCTTTGTGCCGAGATGGTGGTCAACGAGTTCGTTTACCAGGAAGGCGAGCGTCCTCTGTATGCGCTTGTCCGCGAAAAAACGGGGCCGACGGTCGTACTTGAGACATTGATCGACTTCTCCCATCAGAAGAACAATGTGTGGGGCATTACCGCACGGAATCGGGAACAGAACTTCGCCTTGAACCTGCTAATGAATCCTGAGGTCGACTTCGTGTCTCTCCTTGGCCAGGCAGGCACCGGCAAAACCTTGCTCACCCTTGCGGCGAGTCTGACCCAGGTTCTTGAGACAAAGCGCTACAGCGAAATCATCATGACCCGGATCACCGTTCCGGTCGGTGAAGACATCGGGTTCCTCCCGGGGACCGAAGAGGAAAAGATGGCCCCCTGGATGGGTGCCCTGGAAGACAACCTGGATGTCCTCAACGGGAACGCCGAGGAAGGCGGACATTACGGTGGCGAGTGGGGCCGCGCTGCAACGCGCGACCTGATCAGGACCCGCATCAAGATCAAAAGTCTGAATTTCATGCGTGGGCGCACCTTCATCAACAAGTTCCTGATCATCGATGAAGCGCAGAACCTTACGCCCAAACAGATGAAGACCCTTATCACCCGTGCCGGTCCAGGAACCAAAGTTGTCTGCCTGGGCAACATCGCACAGATTGACACCCCATATCTGACCGAAGGCAGTTCCGGTCTGACCTATGTGGTGGATCGCTTCAAGGGGTGGAAGCACAGCGGTCACATCACGCTACAGCGTGGTGAGCGCTCAAGGCTTGCAGACTGGGCAGGGGAAGTTCTGTGACCGATGCGCCGCGCGGAGAATCAGCCGCTGCGCGGCGCCATTGGCGCAAGACGTTGGCGCTTACCCTGACGCTGCTTGCCGTGTGGTTTCTCGTGACCGTTGTCACCAGTTTCATGCCTGAACAACTCAATCAATGGTCGTTATTCGGCTTTCCACTGGGTTTCTACTTCGCTGCACAGGGCGCGCTGCTGATCTATCTCGCGATAGTAGGTATCCACACGTGGGCAATGAACAAGCTCGACAGCAAGTACCGGGACACAACGCGAGACTAGGCGGCGAAGCGACGTTCCCCTGGCACCAGACGATCCAGCAACCAGCCGCGAACGGCCACACGCTCAGGCAGTTGCTCAACCCGCCAGTGGGCGATCTTGAGGCCACGGTTGGCAAGATCGGTCAACGTCCTTGATCGGATCGCCGCATTCGGATCATGCGGCCAATCCAGCGCTATCACCGCAAGCGGGCGGAAATCCTTGCTGCACACAACAAAATCAAGCAAATGCGGCGTTAACGAAGCGTCTTGACCGAGCAGCTTACGGCTGTCCACATTCACCAGAATCTCGTACTCGGGCACTGCGGTCTTCAGCAGTCCATGAACAGCCCTTTCCTCGTGCAAGAGCAATTCAGCAAATGCGTCAAGCGACGACCGTCTCATTCCATCGGGGGCCGGCAAAACGTATCCCGCGCCGCTTGAACCCGCTTGTAGCAACAGTTCCTGCTCACGCGCATGCGCACCGTCCCTTGCCTCGCGAATGGCGGCAACACTGCGTTGAACCAGCCACACACCCAATGCGGTAGCGCCAGATAACAAGAGAAAAATGATGGCCTTCATGAGTCGCCGGGCAGAGAAACAAGTGGATACATTTTATGCGTCATTCACTCGGCATCCTTGACCAAATCGGCGTGTTACGCGGCTAACAGCCACTCAAGACACCGTCTAGAGAAAAATCAAGGGTTTACCGTGAAGATCTGCCGCGCTATAGTCGCGCGATGGTCATAAAAACAACACTTTGCGCGCTATTCCTGTCCGCATTGCTTGGATCGGCAGTAGCAGCAGAGCCTCCCGAGCACATTCCTGCAGGCGGTCCGAGTTCGCCCGCCGTTCAGGCTTCGCCGCGCGAGTCGATCTTCGACCGAGCGTCGCGTGGTGCCGGCGACCTCATGAACTCGGGCCTGCAGTATCTGGGCATCCGTTACCGCTTCGGCGGCACCAATGCGGACACGGGCTTTGATTGCAGCGGGCTTGTCCGACGTGTGTTCATGGATGCACTGGGCCTGAACCTGCCGCGGACGGCACGCGAAATGTCCAACATGGGCGAACGTATCGACCCGGCCGAACTCAAGCCCGGCGATCTCGTCTTCTTCAAGACAATGCGACACACTTTCTCCCACGTCGGCATCTACATGGGGGACAACCAGTTTCTGCATTCACCCTCTGCCGGCGGCAAGGTACGTGTCGAGGACATGACCGACAGCTACTGGCGTACGCGGTTCAATGGTGCGCGACGCCTCGTCGGTGAAGAATCCGGCGCCCAGGTCACACAGCCGGTTCGCTAATCGCCTTGTCGGCGACGAAACGCCGATAACGCAGCAGCCAGTGTTGTAGTCCGACTCGACAAGTCTTCCCCGCGAGTTCCGCGCTCACACGCCATGCGGGGTACTCGCACTGCAGTCAGTCCAAACTTGATTGCACCGTGAGACTGCGCACCAGCGACCAAGAGGCTGGAACGCAGCCTCTCAGCTTTGCTTTCAACCAAGATCACGCGGCCCAGCAGTCGCGCAGGAGTCGTTCTGCCGCCTGCGGGGGAGTGCCAGCGACTGGGAAACGAGGCGGTTCACGTATCAGCCATGGTTCATTCGGAACGTGGCGCACGTAACAAGGAACAGGACGACGCCGCCGTTTGCTCACTCATGCACACTGCCGCTTGCAACCGCTCCGCGGCGCTACCGAGCATCGAGACTCGATCTGCCAACATCGCGAGCAATTCAACGAGGATGCGTTCGGGGTCGAGCGTCTTTGCCCGCATCACTTCGATGGCACTCTGCAGTTCGCGAAGTCGTTCGCGCCGATCAGGGGCCGCTGCGCAGATCTCGGCTTCAATCAGCGCACGGCGTCTGGCGACATATTCTTCGGGACCGACGCCCGCCAGATCTGCAAGACTATCCATGTCGAGGCCGGCCATGCTCTCTCTCCCGCCACACTCCGCGCGAATCGATACTACGCTCGACATCCGCCAAAGTCAGTGCTAGCTGTCGCGGAAAAAACAAAGGCCCGCCGAGGCGGGCCTTACTCCGAGACAGAACGAAGATCAGGCTGCGGCCGGCATGCGATCGCGCAGCAACGCCTCCCGCGTGGTTCCACCCGCGTCGGCATTGGTGCCCAGCAGTTCCTTCATGTCGAGGATCAGCACGATCTGGCCGTTTGCCAGGGTGGTCACACCAGCGACCCCCTTCGGCCTGAATGCGTCCAGCGACTTGATCACCGCGTCCTCGCGGCCGGCAAACGTGTCGATCGCGAGTACATAGTTCCGCTCCGCCGTCTGCATCAGCACACCATACTCCGGCAGGTATTCTTGCGGCCAACCCAGCAGACCGGACAAGGTGTAGATCGGCAACACTTCGCCACGCACCACCATCGTTGCGCGCCCGCCAACCTCCTGCACATGCTTCGCTTCGATCGGCAGGATCTCGCGAACCATGGACAGTGGTACCGCGAAGGGCTGCTCTCCCAAGCGCACCACGAGCACCGGCAGAATCGCTAGCGTCAGCGGCAACGAGATGATGAAGGTCGTTCCCTTGCCCTGCGTGGAGCGGATGTCGATCGTGCCGTTGAGCTTCTGGATGTTGGTCTTCACCACATCCATGCCGACCCCGCGGCCGGAAACGTCAGACACCGCCGTGGCAGTCGAGAAGCCCGGGAGGAAGATCAGGTTGTAACTCTGACGTTCATCCATGGTGTTGGCTTCTTCGTCGGTGATGAGGCCCTTTTCCAGCGCCTTGGCACGCAGACGTTCCGCGTTCATGCCGCGACCATCGTCGGCGACGATGATCACGATGTGGTCGCCTTCTTGCCGCGCTTCGAGGCGAACCACTGATTTCTCGGTCTTGCCCGCAGCAAGGCGATCCTGGGTCGGTTCGACACCATGATCCACCGCATTGCGAATCAAATGGATGATTGGATCCGACAGATCCTCGATCATCGTCTTGTCGATCTCGGTCTCTTCCCCGGTCAGCATCAGTTCGACGTCCTTGCCGAGGCTGCGGGCGAGGTCACGAGCGATGCGGGGATACTTCTGGAACAGCCGGCCAATCGGCTGCATCCGGGTCTTCATGACAGCGTTCTGGAGGTCGGAGACGAGCAGGTCGAGCTGGCTCACCGCAACGTCGAGTGCATGCAGCGTTTCCGAATCACTGCGGCCGTTGAGGATGTCGGAACGCAGTGCATTGAGCCGGTTCTTCGTCAGGCCGATTTCGCCCGAAAGATTCAGCACCTGATCGAGGCGCGAGGTGTCGACGCGAATCGAGTTGTCGCGGGTGCGTTCAACTTCACGCCGCCCTGTCGGCCCGCTGTAGCCAGGCTTGTCGCTCGCGCGCCGGCCGATCGCAGCCTTGATGATTTCTTCGGCCACATGATCGTCGAGCTGCTTTTCCGGTTCCGCAGCCGCGACAACAACCTTGGGCGCGGCAACCGGCGCCACCGTGGTGGGCTCCACGCCGGTAACGGCAGCGTACAGCGCATGCCAGTCAATACCGTCTTCGCCAATCGGGTGGCTGACCACTACCGGCGCGACCGGCACCAAGGCCGTCTCGGCTTTCGGCGCAGGCGCCGCAGCCGGTGCGGGTTTTGGCGCAGCCGCCTTTGCCCCGCCAGCGGGCAAGTTGCCCGCGATCGCCAGCTTGAGTTGCTGAATCAGGTGTGGATCGGCCGCCGCAGGCTGCTGACCGCGCTCCAGATCGTTGAACATGTCGCGCACCGCGCCAGTCGCGGCAAGAATCACGTCCATCGCATCGGGCGTGATCGCGAGTTCCGCATTCCGCAGCTTGTCGAACAGGTTCTCGGTCAGGTGGCACAGCGTCACCAGTTCCGTTGCGTTGAGGAAGCCGGCACCACCCTTGATCGTATGAAAGCCGCGAAAAATCTCGTTCAGAAGACTGGTGTCATTCGGCGTGCGTTCGAGGTCGACCAGCTTGTTGTCGACGCCCGACAGCAGATCGCCCGCTTCGATCAGGAAGTCCTGAAGGAGATCTTCCATCCCCCCAAAATCGCTCATAGCTCGCTCCGATTCACCGATTGCCTATAGCCTTTGCGCTACTTAAACCCTGGCGAGTTTCCTCAGAAGCCCAGGCTTTCGAGCAGATCGTCGACCTGTTCCTGATTCGTCACGACGTCCTCGCGGCCATCGGCACTCACGACCGGGCCGTTGAGCAGGCTCTCGCTCAGCCCAACCGTCGGTCGCTTGCTGTCCGGCACCACCTGCAGAAGGACATTCACAAGCCCCTCTTCCAGGGCCGCGGCGAGATCCACGATCTTCTTGATCACCTGCCCGGTCAGATCCTGGAAGTCCTGCGCCATCATGATTTCGAGCAACTGCTCATTCACCAGCTTGCTGTCGTCAGCCACCTGACCAAGGAAGCTGCGTGTGTCCTGCGCCAGCACCTTGAATTCTTCGACCGAGAGTTGCTTGGCATAGAGCTGGTCCCAACGCTGGCGCAGCGCGCGGGAACCTTCCTCCTGGCGATCCTGGATCGGTTGTGCGATGTCGGTCGCGTTGAGCACACGGCTGGCCGCCTGCTCGGTCATCGTCGCGATGTAAGACAAGCGCTGTCGGGCATCAGGGATGGCCTTCGCGGTCTCCTCGAGCATGCGGTCGTAACCGAGCTCGCGAAGCGTGTCGTGCAACATCCGCGTCATCTGGCCGATCTTGGTAAAGACCGCCTCCTGACGCTCTTCGGGCGTTGCCGGCTCGGACGGAACTTCCCGCGCCACACCCTCGATCACGTTTTGCTCACCTGCTGCGGATTGCGCGGCGACGTTGTCAAAAAGACTCTGCAGCTCGTCGCTATCGCCCTCTGAATCCGCCGGAGGGGGTGGTGCAGCCGCCTCACTCGCAATGCTGTCGAACAGCTCCTGGAGTTCCTCGTTGTCACCCGATCCGTCATTCGCTGGCCGTTTTGCCATTTCCGGCTCCTGTTGGTATCTCACACCTTCGGCGCGTCAACATCCCGCACGCTGCGCTTGCAACTACGCACTAGCGATTCAGCCCGTCTTGCCCAGCTTCTCGAAAATCTTGCCCATCTTTTCCGACAGGGTTGCCGCGGTGAAGGGCTTCACGATGTAGCCGCTCGCACCGGCCTGTGCGGCCATGATGATGTTTTCCTTCTTGGCCTCGGCGGTAATCATGAGTACCGGCAGATCCTTGAGCGTGGCACTCGAACGGATCGCCTGCAGCAACTCAATACCGGTCATGTTGGGCATGTTCCAGTCGGTGACGACGAAGTCGAAACCGCCGCCCTGCAATTTCTGCAGCGCAACCGCACCGTCTTCCGCTTCATCAACGTTGGTGTAGCCCAATTCCTTCAAAAGGTTGCGAACGATGCGACGCATCGTCGAAAAGTCATCAACCACGAGGAATTTCATTTTGGGATCGGACATATTTTTCTCCGGGGTTAATCCCTGTGCGACTTCATCAGATATGGGCGCAGCGTCTCGGCAAGCACCTCAGCATCGAACTTTGCCACATAAGCATCGACGCCGACTGACTTGCCCATCGCACGGTTCGCCTCGGACGAGAGGGATGAATGCATCACCACCGGAATCCCCTCGAAGCGAACGTCGCTCTTGATATTCCGGGTCAGCACGTACCCGTCCATCTCCGGCATTTCTGCATCCACCAGGATCAGGTTCAGCTCGTCGGCGAGGCGGCGTTTCTGCAATTGCGCATGGGAGGCCATGCCTTCCAGCCGCGTCCAGGCCTCGTACCCGTTCATCGCATGCTTGTGCCGGGCGCCCAGCTTGTCGAGCACCTCTGCAATTTTCTTGCGGGCAATGGAGGAGTCATCAACGAAGAAGATGTTCGATTCGACTTCTTTTCCGAGCGGCACGATCTGGCCGATGGGGGCCTCGCCAAAGGTCTGCGCGAGAATCGTCTCGACATCCAGAATCGACACCAGGCGACCATCCGGCAACTCGGTGATCGCGGTAATGAAGCTCACCGCCGAAGACGAGACGTTTTCGGGCTGGCGAACCTTGTCCCACTCGACACGGATGATTCGGTCAACATCGCTCACCAGAAAACCCAGCGTGCGCTTGCTGTACTCGGTCACCATCATCGACCCGCCCAGTCCCGCATCCGCCTTGTGCAGATTGAGGATGCGCCCGAGCGAGAGCACCGGAATCACGTTGCCACGCAACGAGATCAAGCCTTCCACGCCAGCAGGCATGTTCGGCGCCTTGGTAATGAAGGGCGTCTTGGAGACTTCACGGACCTTGAAAACGTTGATCCCGAAGGTCTCGGTCGTGCCCAGCGAAAACAGCAGGATTTCCATCCTGTTCGAGCCCGCGAGCTTCGTGCGGGCATCGACCGACTCAAGCAGATTTCCGTGCGCTTGTTCCATTGCTGCTCCCGTCAAAGCATTTCCTGATCGCCATCGATGTACTTGATGAGCGCTTCCGCGAGCCGGTGCGGTTCGAATTTCGAGACGTAGGCATCCACGCCGACCGATTTGCCCAGCACCTGGTTCGACATCCCAGACAGCGACGAATGCATCAGTACCGGGATCCCTTCGAAGCGCGGATCGGATTTGATCTTCTTCGTCAGGATGTAGCCGTCCATTTCGGGCATTTCAATGTCGGTCAGCACCACGGTGACCAGCTTGTTCAGCTTCTTGCCGACAATTTCGGCATGGCCGGCCAACTTGTCCAGTTCGTCCCAGGCTGCACGTCCGTTCACCGCATTCAGGCCACGAACGCCCATTTCCTTGAGGGTGCGTTCGATCTGCTTGCGTGCCACCGCCGAATCGTCGGCGTAGAAAACGGTCGCGTCGCGTTTGCGGACTTTCGGCAGATCCTTGAACAGGAAGTCATCGTCGTACTTGGTGGTCTCGGACAGCACCTTCTCGACGTCGAGCATCATGATCAGGCGGTTGTCGTCGAGTTCGGTGACTGCAGTCACCAGGCCGCCGAGACGCGAGGTCAGCATTTCGGGCGGAACGCGCATTTGCGCCCAGTCCAACCGCAGGATCGTATCGACCGCCTCCACCAGAAACCCCTGCGTGTGGCCGTTGTACTCGGTCACGATCATGATTTCGCGTTTGCCGTCGGTATTCACGCCGGTGTACTTCGCGAGATCAACGATCGGCACCAGCTGGCCGCGCAGCGATACCATGCCCTCCACCGCGCTCTGCATGTCGGGCGCCGCAGTGATGGGCGGCGTGCGCATCACCTCGCGCACCTTGAAAACGTTGATGCCGAAGGTCTCGCGGCGCTTCGTCCGGGAATCCTCGCCCAGGGTGAAGAGCAGGATCTCGAGCTTGTTCGTTCCAGCCAGGCGCGTCCGCGCGTCAATGCTCTTCAGTAGTTCGGACATTCGTCTCTCCAACTCCGTATCCGCCCGCGTTGTCACAGGCGTCATTAACACTTACGGCACCAAGTTCACCGACTTGAGGGTTATCAAGCACGAAAACCAATCCGGAACCCGCCCCAATGGCGGCCCTGGACATAGATAGGCGCTGAAACGTCGTGCATCACCTCGCCGGTATCGCGTCGGTAGGTCTGCACCAGATACTCCATTTCATGGGCACCGCAGCGCTTGCCGACCGGATCGTCAAAGATCCGTTTGGTGCGGTTGCCGACCATGTCCTTCTCGAAGTTCCCCGTCAGCGGCTGCGAGAAGCGCTTGTTATGGGTCGGGAAGTAACCCCGGCGATCCACCGCCCCGGCGTAGATAACCGCCTCGTGCTGTTCCAGAATCGGCTCCTGGATCGCCGGCAAGATCTCATCGGTCAGCGCATCGAACTTGGTGTGGAATTTCTGGGGTCTCGTATCCGGAATCGGCTGGTAGCGGTCGTCAAAGAGCGCCTCCAGCGTGATCTTCCCGCTCGCAACTGCCTGATCGAGCGCGTCGCCCACCGCCTTGGCAGAGGCCTGCGCCACGCCCGGCAACTCGACATGGACGTCAATTGCCTTTGCACCCGATTCCGAGAGCCGGAATACCTTGTCGATTTCTCCGAGGTTCCCGGCCAGATTTCCCAGCCGCCCGGCCTCCGCGCGCGTTTCCTCCGAGGCCTGCGCGTTCTGTTCGATCATCTTCAGGATCCGCTGCACCGACCCGTAGATCGCTTCGGCATCGCGGCTCTGGCCCTGGATCGACAGCGCGATCGCATCGACCTTCTCCATCGTTGCTGTGGCGCCGCGATCTATCGCCTGCAGCGAATCCGACGCCGAATTGGCCAGTTTGGCGCCGCTGCGCGCCTGACGACTGCCTTCCTCGATGGTGGCGATAGCGCTCGCCGTATCGCCCTGGATGGCTGCAATCATCTGGGTGATCTCGCGCGTCGCGTTTGAAGTACGTTCGGCCAGCTTGCGCACCTCGTCGGCAACCACGGCGAAACCCCTCCCCTGCTCCCCTGCCCGGGCAGCTTCAATTGCCGCGTTCAGCGCCAGCAGGTTCGTCTGGTCGGCGATTTCGCGGATCACATTCACGATGCCGCTGATCGCCTGCGAACGATCCCCCAGCGATGCCACCACCGACGCCGACTGCTCCACCCACTGCGCGATGCGCTCGATTTCCTGCGACACGTTGTTGACCACGTCGCCGCCGGCGATCGACAGCTCGCGCGCTTCCTGCGCGATGCGAGCAGTCTGCGAGGCGTGCTCCGCCACCTCGTAAACGTTGGCGGTCATCTGTTCCGTCGCCTGCGCCATCTGATTGGCGGCGTCGCGCTGCGCATTGGTGCTGGTGCTCATGCGTTCGGCACGGGCGGCGAGCTGGTCGGAAACTTCTGCGACACGGCGCGAATCACTGATGACTTTCGCAACAACACCCTGAACGACATCGACCAGATTATTCAGTGCGCCTGCCAGATCGCCTGCCACCCCAGCGGTCACCGGTGCACGCCGGGACAAGTCGCCATCGCGGTTGATCTGGGCCACCAGATCAGCCATCGCACGCACCGATTCGCGCTGGCGCCGCTCGAGAAACCAGGTCAGCAGCAAAGCAATACCGGCTGCCAAGACAGCACCGGCAACAGCCCCTCCCAACCAGGCACCGACCCCCGCCCCCAGCGCCACCCCGACACCGAGAACGACTCTCGTCCCGATTTCCCTCATTCGACCCTCGCCGTGTTGGTCACGATCGCACGTTCACAAGTGCTGTTCGTCCGATTAACGGCGGGGGATGAAGCGACTTTAGGCATCGTTTGAGATTCCCTTTTGAATCAAAGCCTGAGCAGCGGAATCGGACGCCACGACGAATAGTTTCATCGTCGCGCGGGTCGCGCCGACGAAAAATTTCCGCAGCGCCGCATCGTCCAGCGCTGCAAAGTCCACCTCGCTCAGGATCACGCACGGCGCGCTCTGCCCCTTGAAGCGGTAGACCGTCTCGCACAGCACGTCGCCGGCCGAGAACTCCGGCATGCCTAGCAGGTCGTAACGCCCCGTGAAATGGCGCAGCGGAATCGGCCCAAGGCGGTCGAGGCCGACCAGCGCCGAGCGCTCGCGCCCGTGAAAGCTCAGCAAGGCGATCTGGCTGCGCTCGAAGCCCAGACCGATCGCTTGCGTCAGCGCCCGCCGGGTCCGCTCCACCAGCCCCTCGCGGTCGGCGTACTGCTCCAGCGAGACCGCATCGCCAGCGATCGGGCTACCCGGTACCTGCCTCAGTTCCGCCGGCATCAGCCGATTGAGCATGTCGACGATGGCGCGGGGACTGCGGTAGTTGGTTTCGGAGCGCAGCGTCACCCAGCCCGCCGTGTCGGCAGCAGGCTTCGCATAGAGGTTCTGCATCGGATCTTCGAGCCACCAGGCCCTCGCACCGGGCCGCACCAGCCGCATCACGGCATCGCGCCAACCCGGTTCGAAATCCTGCCCCTCATCGATGATGATCTCGTCGAACACCCACTCTGGCGGAATCGCCATCGCCGCAAACGCCACCACCACCCGGGCGAAGGCGTCGGGCTGCCGCAGGTCGGGTGAGAGTCCGGTGCTGCGCAGCACGTTCACGCACAGTTGGTGGAAAGAAGCCACCTCGCCGCCGGCCGGCACCAGCGCAGCCACATGGTCCGCCAGCGGGCGGTTAAAGCACACGTACAACGGCCGCCGCCCGGCTGCCAGCGCATCGCGATAGACCGCCAACGCGAGCTGCGTCTTGCCGGATCCCGCCGTGCCCACGACCCGCAACAGGTGGGGTGACATTTCCAGCCGCCGCGCCCATTCTGTGAGGCCACCCGAGAGGCGGGTGTAGAGCGCACGCGACGCATCGGCGGCCGCGCCGACGTCCGGCGTCAGCGACAATTCGTCCGCTAGAAACGCCGACACCGCGGCGTGACGTACCGCATCTGCGGCAACACCGGCGTCGAGCGTCAGCACCCGCGCCACCAGCGCCTCGCGTTGATCGGCATCGATGATCAGCGCCGGGTCCAGGCCCGCGGTCTGCGGTTGGCGAACGCGATAATCCGGCAGGAAAAGCAGACCAGTCACCGATGCATCGCTGGCCACGCGAGCGAGTTTCTCGCGCAGCACCGCCACCGCGCGCCCCAGGTGGTGCGCCACGTTCACCGCTTGCGCCGCGCTGCCGCGCAGGAGGCCCTCGGCCGATTCGCGCAGAAAACCGGTGCGCTGCTCGATCAGTACGCAGGCGCCAGATGGCGCCACCAGCGCCAGATCCACCGCGCCAAACAGCGCTTGGCCGTCAGCGCCATGCTGCCAATGCACACCGTGAAACACCGCCCAATCGTCAGGCAAGGCTTCGCCCAGGCGGCGCAGCGTGTCGAGCAGTCGAACCAGGCTGGGCGATGCGCCGTTCGCCAGCGCTTCCCAACCGTCGGGGTAGATACGAGCCATGAATGCATCACCTCAAGACCAAGCGCCTGATTGTCGCCGACTTTGCGCACGGGCTGCCACGCCCCACGCGGCGTGGCTCATCGGGCGAGCTTGGCTCGCGATAGACTTGCCCCATGCCGATCCGCGTCAGCTTCGCCAACCGCTTCGAAACCCTTGAACAGATCCTGCTTGCCCGCCTTACGGCCGAGCAGCCCGGCCCGTTCGACCGGCAGACGGTCATCGTGCCGAACACCGCCGTGCGCCGCCGTATCGAGCTCGACATGGCGGACCGTTTCGGGCTCTGCGCCCAAGTGGACTTTCCCTTCCTCGGCCAGTGGCTGTGGCAGGAGGTCGGGCAGTGGATGCCGGCGCCAGAGCGCTCACCGCTCGACACCGGCCGGCTGACGTGGGCGATTCTGGTGCAATTGAACGACGGAGATTTCGTGCACAGTCACCCCGGCGTTGCCGGCTACCTTGCCGATGCCGACGCGGTGATGCGCTTCGAACTCGCCGAGCAAGTCGCCCGCGTGTTTACAGACACCGTGACCTACCGGCCCGACTGGGTGGAACAGTGGCGACTGCGTCGCGCACTGCCGCTACCCGCCGGAAACGATCGCGACACTGCCGACTGGCTGGGTGACTTGTGGCGCCGGGTGACCAGCGCATTGGGCGTCGCCGGGCAGCACCCGTTCATCCGCTTGCTGCAGGAGCAGCCCCAGCGCGCCGCCGCGCCGGCCGACTGCGGCCCGGTGCATGTATTCGCCCTGCCCGCCCTGCCCCCGCTGCACCTTGACCTGCTGCGCGCATTCGCGGACTACCGCGCGGTGCAGCTTTACGTGCTCAATCCCTGCCGCGAGCACTGGTTCGAAATCGTACCGGCACGCCGCCTCAGCTTTCTCGCCGCACAGGGTCGGTCCGACTTTCACGAGGTCGGCAACCGCCTGCTCGCTGCCTGGGGGCGGCAGACTCAGGCTCATATCGACCTGCTGTTCGAAAACGACGACGCCCTCGAGGAAGCCGACAGCCGGTTCGACGAAGCCCCGGCCGCCACGCTGCTGGGCCACGTGCAGAACGCCGTACTCGACCTGCAGGAGTTGGGACCGGCGAGTTTCGCCCTGGAAGCGGACGACCGCAGCATCGAAGTCCATGTGTGCCATTCGCTCACCCGCCAGCTCGAAGCCCTGCAAGATCGGCTTCTGGCGCTGCTTGGCGCTGGTTCAGCCGCGCCGGGTTCGCCGATCCGGCCGAGCGATGTGCTGGTCGTGGTGCCGGATCTCGCCACCGCCGCGCCGCTGATCGACGCCGTGTTCGGCACCGCCCCGCCGGCGCGGCGCATCCCCTACACCATTACCGGCCGCGGCCAGACGCGCGAGAACCTCGTCGCGAGTACGCTCGCCGCCCTGCTCGATCTGCTGCCCGGCCGCTTCCCGGCCAGCGCGGTGTTCGATCTGCTGCAACTCGCACCGATTGCGGCGCGCTATCAGCTCGACGATGCAGCGCTCGAAACGGTGCGCGACTGGGTCGCCAGCGCCGGCATCCGCTGGGGGCTCGACGCCCGCCAGCGCAGCGAACTGGGCCTGCCGGAACACGATGTGCACAGCTTCGCCGATGGGTTGGAGCGGCTCTTCCTCGCCTACGCGCTGGGCGACGACGCCGTGTTCGCCGGCCGAACCGGCGCCGCCAATCCCGAAGGGCAAGCCGCGCAGGCACTTGGCCAGCTCTGGCGCTTCGTACAGGATCTGGCCGACACGCGGCAGCGCTGGCGCACGCCGCGCAGCGCCGAAGCCTGGCGCGTTGAGCTGGACGACCTGCTCGCACGCTACATCCCCCCGAGCTTCGAATGGGCGGAAGATCTGCGCACCTTGCGCGCGACGGTGGCCGAGCTACATCGGCAGATGGATGCTGCCGGCGACGCCGACCTTACGCCGGACTTCGTGATCCGCGCGCTCGCTGACCTGCTCGAACAGCCTGCGCGCGGCGGGGTGCCCACTGGCGGCGTCACCTTCGCCGCGATGGCCAGCCTGCGCCCCTTGCCCTACCGGGTGGTCTGCGCGCTGGGCATGGACGACGGCGCCTTCCCCGGCACCGACCGGCCAGCTGAGTTCGACCTGCTCGCGCGCCACCCGCGCCGGGGCGACCGCCAGCGCCGTTTCGACGACCGCAACCTGTTCCTCGACCTGCTGCTCAGCGCGCGGGATCACTTCATCCTTGCCTACACCGGCCGCAGCCTGCGCGACAACGCCGCGCTGCCGCCCTCGGTACTCGTGGCGGAACTGCTCGATGCGTTCGCCGAACTGACCGCGACCGATACCTCGCCGGAGGGCATCGCCGCTGCGCGCGCCCGGCTCTTGGTGGAACACCCGCTGCAACCCTTCGCGCTGGATCTCTTCCTGCCCAGCGCCGACCCCCGCCTGCACAGCCACAACGCAGAACTCTGCGACGCGCTGCGCGCGGGCCTCGCCGACGCACAGTGCGCGCCCGAAGCGCCGCTCGGGCCTTCGTCTTCCGATGCGGACGATGATGACGAGGCGCAGGACGCCAGCAGCACGGCCCCGCCCTTCTTCACCACCCCGCTCGCCATCGACGCTTCACTGCGAGACGTGCCGCTGGACCGCTTCATCCGCTTCTTCCGCAACCCCTCGCGTGCCCTGTTACGCGAGCGGCTCGGCATCCAGCTCGCCAAGGGTGAAGACGCGCTGGCGGACGAGGAACCCTTCGTCGCCGACTACGAAGGCATCCGCGCCGTCTTCCAGCGGCTGGAGGCTGACGTACTTGCCGGCAGTTCGATTGACCAACTGCGCGCCCGCGTCGCAGCGGGCAACGAGTACCCGCACGGCGCCCTGGGCAACGTGCAGCGCGCCGATGTGGTGGCGCAGCTCGCCGCCTTTTCGCAGAAGCTGCAACCACTGCGCGACGAAGCGGCGCTGGCGCCGGTGCCCATCGCGCTGAACTTCGATCTGGCCGGCGAGACATGGCGCCTGAGCGGCAACCTCGCCGGGCTGCGCGCGAGCGGTCAGTACCGCTACCGACTCGACGCCCTGCGCGCGGCCGACCGCGTCGAGGCGATCCTGCATCACCTGGTGCTCTGTGCCGCGGCGCCGAGCGGCGCGGTCGCAACCACGCAGCACCTCGCCAGCGACGAGACGCTGACGCTGGCGCCACTAGCCCCCGCCACCGCGCTCGCCCACCTGCAAAGCCTGCTTGGCTGGTATCGCCTCGGCCAGACGCGGCCGCTGCACTTCTACCCGAAGAGTGCCTGGGCCTATGTGGAGAGCGGACAACACCTCTCCGAAGCCCGAAAGAAGTGGGACAGCGCGATGTTCGCCGGAGAGAATGAAGACCCCCACTACCAGCTCGCGCTGCGCGGCGTCGCCGATCCGCTGGATGCGGAATTCGAGCAAGTCGCGCTGGATGTGTTCAGCCTGCTGATCACCGACGCGGAGCGCACGGCATGAGCACGCTGCGCGATCTCGACGTCTTCGCCTGCCCGCTGTCCGGCATCAGCCTGATCGAAGCCTCGGCCGGCACCGGCAAGACCTGGAACATCTGCGGCCTGTATCTGCGGCTCCTGCTCGAACACGGCCTGCCGGTCGAGCGGATTCTCGTCGTCACCTTCACAAAGGCCGCCACGGCGGAACTGCGCGAGCGGATCCGCCTGCGCATCGTCGAAACGCTTGCCCACCTCGAAGGCCGCGGCAGCGCAGGCGACCCCTTCGTGCCGCAATTGCTCGCTGCGGTGCGTGCAAGCGGTGTCGCGGACGAGGCACGCCTGCGCAGCCAGCTCGAACTGGCCCTGCAGACCTTCGACGAAGCGGCGATCTTCACGATCCACGGCTTCTGCCAGCGCGCGCTGGCCGACACCCCTTTCGCGGCCGGGCTGCCCTTCAAGCTGGAAGTTACGCCCGACGACCATGCGCTGATCCGCGAAGCGGTGGCCGATTTCTGGCGGCGCGAAGTCGCCATCGACACCCTGCCGCCCTCCCTTGCTGCATGGCTGCTGTTGCGCAAGGACACGCCAGACACCTGGGCCAAGCTGTTGCGCGAATCGCTCGCGCGCCCGCTGGCGAGAGTGGAATGGCCCGCGGCGCCCAAAGACGCGCCGTCGCCCGATACGCTCCGGCAACTGTTCGACGAAGCGCGGGCCGCATTTGCAGCCGTCCCGCCGCCAGCCGAAGTCCTCAAACAAGCCGCCGCAGCGAAGGATCTCAACGCAGCGTCGTACAAGCCGCACCTGATCGACGCCAGTGCGGCCGAGTGGGAAGCGTGGTTCGACAGCGGCGACGAACTGAGCACCGCCGTCGCGCCGTCGAGCGACAAATCGCCGCTGCGTCTGATGCGCGCTGGCTTCATCGCAGGCAAGCTCAACAAGAACCGCACCGCGCCGGAACACGCGTTCTTCGACGCAGCCGAGGCGCTGGTCGCCGCCCGGATCAGTGCCGAACAGGCGCTCGAACATGCGCGCCTTGTGCTGATTCGCCGCATGCTCACCACCGCGGGCGAAGCGCTGCGTGCCGCGAAGCGGCGTGCGCGGGTGGTGGCCTACGACGACATGCTCGCCAACCTGCACCGCGCGCTCACCTCCGGCGCGAACCCGTGGCTCGCCGCCGCGCTGCGCGAGCACTACCCCGCCGCGCTGATCGACGAATTTCAGGATACCGACCCGGTGCAGTTCGAGGTGTTCTCGAAGATCTATGCCGGCGATCCGGCGGGGCCGCTGTTCCTCGTGGGCGACCCGAAGCAGGCAATCTACAGCTTCCGCAACGCCGATCTGCACACCTACCTTGCCGCCGGCGACGCGGCCCGGCACCGCTACACGCTGCGCGAGAACCAGCGCTCCACCGGCCCGCTGATCAACGCGCTCAACACGCTGTTCAACGCCAACCCCGGCGCCTTCGTGCTGCCCAAGCTGGGCTACGAAACCGTGCGGGTCGGCGCCAAGCCGCGCCCGGTCTTCAGCGACGAGAGCGGCACGCCCAATGCGGCACTGCACCTGTGGCAACTGCCGCCCGGCGAAGCCGGCGGTACAATGCTGCGCGGCACGGCGATGACTCAGGTGCCCGCGGCCTGCGCCAGTGAAATCGCGCGACTGCTCACTGCCGGCCAGCGCGGCGAAATCCGCATCGGCGGCCGCCCGCTCGCTGCGGCAGACATTGCGGTGCTGGTGCGCAGCCACAAGCAGGCCGCGCTGATCAAAACCGCACTGGCGCAGGTCGGCGTTGCCAGTGTCGAGATCTCGCAGTCCGACGTGTTCCAGACACTGGAAGCCACCGAGCTCGCCCGCGTGTTGCACGCGGTGCGCGAGCCTGCGCGCGTGGGCCTGCTGCGCGCAGCCCTCGCCACCACGCTGATGGGCGAAACCGCCGAAGCGCTCGCTGCACTGGATCACGACGAAGCGCGCCTGCAAGCGCAGGTCACCCGCTTCGTCGAATGGCGCGAACTGTGGAACAACCGCGGCATCGGCATGATGCTGCGCCGCTGGCTGGCCGGCGACGATGCCGCGCAAAGCGTGGTCGCCCGCATGCTCGCGGCCGGCGACGGCGAACGCCGGCTCACCAACCTGCTTCATCTGGCGGAGTTGCTGCAGCAGGCCAGCGATACCCATCGCTCGCCCGAGGCGCAGATGCGCTGGTTTGCCGACCAGTTGCAGGCCGATCGCCATGAAGAGGTTGCGCAGTTGCGGCTGGAATCTGACCGCAAGCTGGTGCAGATCGTCACGATCCACAAGTCCAAAGGGCTGGAGTACCCAATCACCTTCACGCCCTTCCTGTGGGACGGCCACCGCCGCAACGATGCCAGCGGCGACGCGGTCGAATACCACGACGCGAACGGCCGCATCGTGCTCGACTACCGCCCCGAAGCCGGCGACGACGACACGATCAAACAGGCCCGCAAACGCGAACGCGCCGCCGAAGACGTGCGGCTCGCCTACGTCGCGCTGACCCGCGCGGTGTTCCGCAGCTACGTCGTCGTCGGCAACTACCTCAAGCCCGCCGGCAAGAGCGTCAGTACCAAGGAATCGGCGCGCAGCGTGCTGAACTGGATCGCCGCCGGCGCTGGCAGCGATCAGCAGGTGTGGGACGCTGGCGAGGCGACTGCCACGGAGATCGATGCCGCGTGGCATCGCATTGCCGATGCCGCCGCTGGCGACATCGCGCTGACACCGCTGCCCGCGGCAGCCGCCACCCGGCTTGAGCTGGCCCCGCCGCCGCTCGACCAGCTCACCGCCCTGCCTGCGCCGGCGCACATTCCGGACGCATGGAAGATCGGCAGCTTCAGCCGCCTCGTGCAAGGCGCGCACAGTGCCCACGGTGCCGAGCAGGACCATGACGCCCTCGCCGCGCCGCGCCCGCTCGGCCCGACGCCGGCGAGCATCCCGCCCGACGACGTACTGCACTTTCCGCGTGGCGCATCGGCCGGCGACTGCATGCACGCTGCCTTCGAGCGAGCCGATTTCACCGACCCGGCAAGCTGGGACGCCGCCGCCCGCGCCGCGCTGCGCGATCACCCGCAACGCGGCATCGAAGGCAGCCGTGGCGAGCAGGCTCGTCAGGTGGCCCAACTCACCGGCCTGATCCGCGACGTCGTCAGCACACCGCTGCCAGCCGGCCTGCACCTGGCAGACCTGCCGATGAAGCAGCGACTCATCGAAATGGGCTTCAACCTGCCGGCGTCGACCTTGAGCGCCGCGCGCCTCAACGCCTGGCTCGCCGAACGTGGCTACCGCATGCCGCCGCTAGGCTTCCAGAGCCTGCACGGCTACCTCTCCGGCTTTATCGACCTGGTGTTTGAACACGAAGGCCGTTACTGGGTGCTGGACTGGAAATCCAACATGCTCGGCTTCAACGCCGACGACTACCGCGGCGAAGCGCTCGCCGACGCAATGGCCTCGCACGGCTACCACCTGCAATACCTGCTCTACCTCGTCGCGCTGCACCGTCACTTGAAGCTACGGCTGCCGCACTACGACTACGACAGCCACATCGGGGGGGCGCTCTATTTGTTTGTTCGGGGCGTACGGCCGGGGTGGTTGGCTGAGGATGGCGCTCAGGCCGGGGTGTATTTCCGGCGGCCGAGTCGCGCGGATGTTGAAGCGTTGGATGCTTTGATTACGGGGGGTGGTGACGGCGGAGTTTTGACCTTATGACCGGCCACGCACTGACGCTCAGCGAAGTGGCTAGCGACACGGTCGTAGGTTGCGCTGAGCTTTGCGAAGCCCAACGTTGCTGTGTTTGCGGCTTGCGATCGGCCATGTTGCGCGGCGATGGTGTGTCCGCTGAAGCCGGGTCGCGCCCCGGCGGGCGCCCTACTTTCTTGTGGCAACAAGAAAGTAGGCAAAGAAGTGCCCCCCGCTTCAACGCCGCGCGCTTCGCGCACGGTCCCCTGCGCTGCTCGCGTCGCCGGGGGCCTGCGGAACTCGCCCTCGCTTCGCTCGGTGCTCGAACAGTCCTCGGCCCCGCCGTGCTACGCACGTCGGAACCCGGCAACGCTGCGCTGCTCGGCGTTTCAGAGGGGGATGGAAAGGCGTCGACGATTGACCGTTTCCTTGTTTCCGTAGCCCGGACACAGGCCGAAGGCCGGAGTCCGGGAGGTGCGGTTGCACCGTTGACGGCAGCAGCCCCAGATTCCGCTCCGCTCCAACCCGGCTACGAACAACCCGGCCGCGTCGATCAACAGATGGTTTTGACTTTGGGTCCCGTCGAGAGCGCCGAGTGGCGCAGCGGGGTCGGGGGATCGGCGCGCAGCGCCGACGGCGAGGACTGTCTGAGGCCCGCAGGGCCGAGTTCCGCAGCCGCCCGACTTCGCGAGCACGCGAGGGAAGTCAGGCGCTTGCGCCTGACCGCGAACGCCGGGTGCCCTTCTCTTTGGTTCCTTTCTCTTGGGCAAGCAAGAGAAAGGAACCCGGCCGCCGGGACGGACTCCCGGCCAACGCACGCCAGCAAATCACCAACACCCATCGCAAGCCGCCCCCCAAAGGAGGGCTTCGCGCGACTCAGCCCAACCTTCCCGGCCCAAATCGAAATGCTCGTCGATGAACCGAACGTCAAGCCATGAAACATCCACCTGCCGTCCTCGCCAATGACCTCGTCCGGCTAAGGCGTTCAACAGCGGCCGACGCTCGAAGCGTTTTTGACGCAACGAGCAGCGACGCAGTCACGCATTTCATGGAATGGTCACGACACACCGATGTATCGGAGACCGAGGGATTCTTTTCGGGTTGCGCCGCACGGTGGGATTCAGGAGATGAGTTCCATTGGGTCATCGAACCCGCGAACGAACGCGCGATCGCCGGATGTATCGCCTTGCGGGTGAGAGGCAGCACGGCGGATTTCGGCTACTTTTTGCTCCCCATGTTCTGGGGCAAGGGTTTGGCCTTGGCTGCTACATCCCTAATCGTTGGATGGGCAAAACGCCAGCCAAATATCTTCAGGATCTGTGCCACAACGGATACTGAGAACACTCGCTCGATCGCCACGCTCGGTCGGTCGGGGCTGGCGCATGAAGGCACGTTAAGAATGGCGACAATTCGTCCGAACATCTCGACGACGCCACGTGACACCGCTGTATTCGGGCTCTGCCGCGATGATTTCTAGAGCGCTCAACGACAACGTATCCAAATTGCGTACTAGCCGCAGACAGCTCTCTGCCGCACCGAGGCACCGGTCCTGCCTGCTCCCGTCCGAAGCAAGGTCGAACCGAATGCATCTCGAAAGCGGGCTTCAATGATGCCCACTTCCCCCCTGCCTGACGGCTTCGCCCACCACATAACCCGCTGGGCGCAGCGCGCCGGCGCCAGCGAGCCCGCCGTCGCCCTCGCCGAAGCCGCCGCGCGACTGGTGTCGGCCGCCACCGCCGAGGGCCATGTCTGCGCCCATGTGGATGGGCTGCCGCCGCCGTGGCAGGCGATGCCACCGGATGAGCTGCACGCCGCGCTGATCGCGACCGGCGTGGTGGCGGACGACGCTTCCGCCGAACCGGCGCCCCTGTTCGCCGATGGCAGCGGCCGCCTGTACCTGTGGCGTTACCACGACTACGAACGTCGCCTCGCGACCGCCTTGCATGCGCTGGCGCAGCCGTTTGGGCTGGCCGATGCCGACATCGCGCGCCTGCGTGCCCAGCTCGACCAACTCTTCCCCGCCGACGCACCACGCAGCGGGCCGGACCGGCAAAAGCTGGCCGCGGCACTTGCGCTGCAAGGCGGGCTGACGGTGATTTCCGGCGGGCCGGGTACCGGGAAGACGCACACCGTGGTCGGCCTGCTCGCGGCCCTGCTGACGCTGCAGCCGGACACACGGGTCGCGCTCGCGGCGCCCACCGGCAAGGCCGCCGCGCGGATGATGGATACCCTGCGCCGCCGCACCGCGGACCTGCCCGCGGCGATCCGTGAACGCTTGCCGAACGAGGCGTGGACGATCCACCGCCTGCTCGGTGTCACCAGCGAGGCCGGGCGCTTCCGCCACCATCGCGACAACCCGCTGCCGATCGATGCCTTGGTGGTGGACGAAGCCTCGATGCTGGATCTGGCGCTGGCGACGCGGCTGGTCGAAGCGATGCCCACCGGCGCGCGGCTGATTCTGCTCGGCGACAAGGACCAGCTTGCCGCGGTGGAGGCCGGCGCGGTGTTTGCCGAGCTGTCTTCCACGATGGCATTCTCGCCAGCCTGTAGCGCCACGCTGGCCGCGCTGGCCGGTGGCGAAACCGACACGCTGATCGACCACGACGGCCCGCCGGCCGCCCTGCCGGATGCGGTGATGTGGCTCACCGAGAGCCGACGCTTTCGGGCCGATTCGGGCATCGGGCGACTAGCGGGTGAGATCAACGCAGGACGGGGCGAGGCCGCGCTGGCGTGGCTGCAAGCGGGCGAAAACGGCGCCCTGCGCTGGTTCGACGATGCGGGCGATGCCCCCGGCGATACGGTGCGCGAGGCCCTGCTCACGGGCTATGCGCCCTACTTCGCCGCCCTGGGTGACGCCGCCACCGCGCGCGACCCGGCCGCGCTGATGCAGGCGCTGGAGCGCTTCCGCGTGCTGTGCGCGGTACAGGCCGGACCACGCGGTGTCGCGGCGATCAACACGCTGGTCGGCAGCCGCGTGCGCCGGCTCACCGGCCCGGCCAGCAGCAGCCCGTGGTACCGCGGCCGCGCGGTGATGATCCTGCGCAACGATTACGCCTTGCGGGTGTTCAACGGCGACATCGGGCTCTGCGTGCTGGGGCCGGACGGCGCGCTTGCGGTGGCCTTTCCGGAAGCGGACGGCGACTGGCGCTACCTGACACCCAGTCGCCTGCCCGAACACGCGGACGCCTTCGCGATCACGGTGCATAAATCGCAGGGCTCGGAATTCGCGCGGGTGCATCTTCTTTTGCCGGAAAGCGCCGGCGCCGTGCTGACGCGGGAGCTGGTCTACACCGCGGTGACCCGCGCCACCGAGGCAGTGGAGATATCCGGCGACGACCAGGTGTTCGAACAAGCCTGCCGCACGCCGACGCGGCGGCGCTCTGGCCTGGGCGGCCAGTTGGCGCGCGAACGAGTTTCACACTCGCTTGCTAGAGTCTGAGCTTTGCGAGCCCGACGGATCGTTCCCATGAATTCCATCTGTGTGTTCTGCGGCGCCCGCGATGGCAGCCGCCCGGTGTATCGCGATGCCACCGTTGAACTCGGCCGCGCGCTCGCGCGTGAAGGGATCGAACTGGTGTGGGGCGGCGGGCATGTCGGCCTGATGGGCACGGTGGCCGATGCGGTGCTGGCGGCCGGCGGGCGCGTGTTCGGCGTGATCCCGGTGTTCATGGTGGAACGCGAACTCGAACACCGCGGCGCGACCGAGATGCTGGTGGTCGATTCGATGCACACCCGCAAGGCGGCCATGGCCGAACGCGCGGAGGGTTTCATCGCCCTGCCCGGCGGTTTCGGCACGCTCGACGAGTTGTTCGAAATCATCACCTGGGGCCAGTTGCACATCCACCGCAAGCCGATCGGGCTGCTGAACGTCGACGGCTTCTACGAACCGCTGCTGGCGATGGTGCGACACATGGTCGACGAAGGTTTCGTCAAGCGCGAGAACCTTGATCTGTTCTGCGTCGGTGACACGCCAGAGGCTTTGCTGGCGGCGATGAGTACCTGGCAAGCGCCGGTCGATGACTGGGTCGCTCCGCCGCTGACTTCGCAGCAAGGTTGAGCGGGCGGCACTGCCCGCAACGGGTTGCGCGACAGGCGCGGCGCCTTAATATTTCAGTGATATGTACGCCGCAGAATCATGGCCATCTCGGAGACGATGGCCATGTACACCAGCAAGGAACGCTTGATCCTGTTTGACGCGGACGGCACGACGATCGATGCGTTCAGCGCGATCGATACGACCTTCGCCCGACACGGCATGGAGATCGGCGACCTGGAACGCTTCCAGAAGCGCCGCAAGCTGTTCAAGTACCTCGGCGGCATCAAGGAATTCCCCGGCAATCTCAAGAAGCAGTTCGGCAAGCACAGCCGCAAGCAGATCCTGACTACGCTGACCGAGGTGTACCGGGAAGAAGCCCAGCTCTACCCCGGTGTGGCGAGCCTGATGCGCGATCTGATCCAGGCGCCGGGCATCCGCGTCGGACTGGTCACTCGGAACGTGACCTTCGAGCCGGCCACCACGCTGCGACAACTCTTCGCCCGCCACGACATCGACCTCACCGCCATCGACTTCATGGCCTGCCTGAGCCTGAGCGACGAGAAGAAGCACCCGTTCAAGATGGCGCGCGAACGCTTTGCGATCAACCCGGCGCGCTGCTACGCCTGTGGCGACGAGGTCAGCGATTTCAATGCTGCAGTGGCGTCGGGGATGCACCCTTTCATCGTGTCCTACGGTTTCGAGGATCACAAACGGCTCACCAAGAAATTCGAGGTACCGGACGAGGTGATCTCGCGTTCGCCGGAGGAATTCTGCGAACGGGTACGCAATGCGCTGGACCTTGCCGCACCGCAGCAACGGCAGGCCGCTGCGGCCTGAAATGTCCCGCGAACGACCGCTGCCTTTGCAATCAGTACGAATGTGAAACAAACTGTCTGGTCATGACGACCCGACACAGTCACACCGGTGCGCCGCACACGCTGCATTCGTTGATCGAGCCGCGCGCACTGCTTGAAATCGCCGCCCTGCCGGCGGGCTTGCCCTTGCTGGCGAGCGCCGAGCGCGGCGACGGCCATCCCGTGCTGCTGCTGCCCGGCTTCCTCGGTGACGAGGGCTCGATGATTGCCCTCAAGATCTTCCTGCGGAACCGCGGCTACGACGTCCACACCTGGGGCCTGGGTCGCAACCTGGGGTTCCAGACGCGGCAAGCCAATGCGCTGCAGCAGAAGATCCGCTTCATGCACTTTAAGAGCGGGCGCAAGGTCAGCCTGGTCGGCTGGAGCCTGGGTGGCCTGTTTGCGTTGTACGGCGCCACCGCCGCGCCCGAATGCGTACGTTCGATCGTCACGCTCGGCAGCCCGGTGACGATGGGCGCCGAGGGCAGCCAGTCGCCGCCGCTGGTCAAGGCGATCTACCGATTGATTGCGCATCCGCTGGGTCCGAACGGCCATCTTGCGCAACCGAAAGCGAAGGATCTGCGGCAAGCCAAGACCCTGCCGATTCCGATGAGTTGCCTCTACTCGCTGAGCGACGGTGTCATTCCGCCTCAGGAAGCGACCATCGATGGCAATCCGGAAATCCACGAGAACATCCGCGTGCCGGGGAGCCACCTCGGCCTCGGCTTCAACGCGGTGGTCATGAACATCGTCGCGGATCGGCTGTCTCAACCGGAAGGGGACTGGAAGCCGTTCAAACCGACCGGGCTTGGTGGGCGGCTGTACCGCCTGCTGACCCACGACGCGCTTCCGATCTGATCGCCGCCACCCAATCGCCGCCCGCACGATGACTGCCATGCGCCAACTCAGCCAACACGATGCCGCTTTCCTGTATTCGGACAACGCGCACGCCAACTCGAACGTCACGCTGATCCACATCTACGATCAGTCGACGGCGCCGGGCGGGCGCATCCGATTCAAGGACATCCTGGCCCACATCGAAGGCCGTCTGCACCAGTCGCCGATCTTCCGCCAGAAGCTCAAACGGCTGCCGTTCGACCTCGACTTTCCGTACTGGATCGAGGACGAGTACTTCGACCTGGAGTTCCATGTCCGCCACATCGCCCTGCCCAAGCCGGGCGACTGGCGCCAGTTCTGCATCCAGGTTTCGCGCATCCACGCGCGCCCGCTGGACCTGAACCGACCCCTGTGGGAAATGTATGTGATCGAGGGGCTGGACAGTTTTGTCGACCTGCCGCCCGGCAGCTTTGCGATCGTCACCAAACTGCACCACGCCGCGCTGGACGTTGAACACGGCAGCGAAATCACTTCGCTGCTGCACGACACATCGCCCCAGCCGAATCCGATCGAGCCACCCGAGCCCTGGTACCCGGAAACGCCGCCCGGCGAACTGACGATGATGGCGCGTGGCCTGGTCGGCAGCGTGTGGCCGCCGAGCCGCCTGGTGCGGCCGGGGCTGAACCTGGTGCGTACGCTGGCGCCGATGGTGAGCACTTTCATCCACGACGTGCTGAACAAACCCTCGCGCATCGTGCTGACGCGTTTCAACGCGCCGGTGTCGCCGTATCGGGCGTTCGATACGCGTCGTTTTCCGCTTGCCGACTTCAAGCTGATCCGCAATCTGGTGCCGGGCGCGCGCATCAACGACGCGGTGCTGGCCGTGTGCGGCGGCGCCCTGCGCAGCTTCCTCGACCTGCAGGGCGAGTTGCCCGAGCAAAGCCTGTGGGCGATGGCGCCGGTGTACATGCGCGACGCCGACAGCGAAGCGGGCGATCCGCGCGAGGTCGCATGGATCCGGGTGCAACTGGGTACCGACATCGCCGACCCGGTCGAGCGGCTGCGCATGATCAAGGAGCAGACCGAGCACGAGTTGCTGGAGCACGCGGTCTCGGCGACCGAACTGACCGACACCCGCCACCACGCATCGGCAGCCACGCTGGCCTTCACCAGCAAGTTCCTGACCCGCGCGGCGATGGAAGTCGACAAGCGTGCGCCGCGGGCGAACTGCACCATCACCAATGTGCCGGGCCCGAGCCAGCCGCTGTACCTGATCGGCGCGCGCATGACCTACTTCTCGGCGATCATGCCGATCACCGACGGCATGGGGCTGGTCTTCGCGGTCACGAGCTACGACGGCAAGATCATCGTGTCACCCACCTTCTGTCGCGAACAGATGCCGGAGCCGGAGCTTTTCGCGCAGGCGATCCGCGACAGCTTCCAGGAGTATCTGGCTGCCGCGCAAAGCAAGGTGGTTCCGATCAGATCGGCGCCGCGGCGCAAAGCGGCTGCGCCGGTGCTGATCCGGGGCGGCAGGCCTGAAGCCAAGGCCAACGCGACCCGCACGCCACGCACGCGCGCTTCCGGCTCTAGCCGAACTAGAAACTCAGGCGAAAGTGCCTAGCGCAGCAGCGCTACATAAATGCCCGCGAGCACGGCGGTCGTGATCACGCCGCTGATGTTCGCGCCCAGCGCCTGCGGCAGGATCATCGCGGTCGGCGAAGCTTCCGTCGCGATTTTCTGCACCAGCTTGGCAGTGGTCGGCACGCAGCTCACGCCGGCGACCCCGACCATGGGGTTGAACCGCCCCTTGGTCGCGAAGTACATCGCGTAACCTCCGGCCAGCCCGCCCAGCGCCGACAGCAGCAAGGCCAGCATGCCCAGCAGCAAGAGCTTGAGCACCACCGGTTCGAGCAGCGTGCCAGCTTCACATAGCACACCGAGGGTCAGCCCGAGGAAGAAGGTCGCGCCGTACAGCACCTGCTCGCCGAGAAATGCGGTGTAGTGCTTGAGCCCCGCCTCACGCACTGCCACGCCGATGAAGAGCGACAGGAACAAGGGCGCGGCGACCGGAAACAGCAGACACAGCGCCACACAGGCCACCACCGCGAACACCAGTTTGTGCGAGGCCTGAATCGGCTTGACCTGGGTCTCGGCCATCGAGATGCCGCGGATGTGCGCCGGCACAAGCGCCTTGATGATCCAGGGATAGGCCCCGTAGGTCAGACCCAGATACAGGTAGCCGACCACCGTGATCGGCACGAACAGCTCGCGCGCCAGCACCAGCGAGGCGAACAGCACCATCGGCCCGTCGGCACCGCCGATCAGTGCCACCGAGGCGGACTGGCCGGGCGTCATGCCCATCGCCAGCGCGATCGGAAACACCAGCACCGTGCCCAGCTCCGCGCACAGCGCGAGGAACATGCTCTGGAACGGCCGCGCCATGACGTAACCCACGTCAAGCAGAACACCGATGCCCATGAACACCAGGCAGGCGATCAGGCCGTTGCTGAACATCAGCGTATAGATCGGTTGCAGCCAGTCGATCTGCAGCTGGTTCATGACGGCGTCGGTACCGTTCGCGAGCGGATCGACAAACAGGGTCGCGGCCTTGCCGGGGGATACGAACAGCACACCCGCGTTCACCGCTGCCATGCCCAGCCCCATCGGCACCATCAGCAGCTCTTCGAGGATGCCCTTCTTGCCCAGCCAGACCAGCAGGCAGCCGAGCATGATGAGCACGATGCGGCCGATGGCGATCTTGGGTTCCGCCGCGACAAGCGTAGCGACCCCCTGGAAGAGCTGGAAGTTCAGGATGTCGTGCATCGCGCCGCCTCAACCGAGGCGCAGCAGAACCTGCCCCGCCGACACGGTATCGCCGGCCGCAACTTCGACCGAGCGTACGGTACCGGCAGCGCTGGCAAGGATCGCGTTCTTCATCTTCATGGCCTCGACTGTCGCCAGACGCTCGCCTGCAGCGACGACCTGCCCGACACGGACATAGACTTCGTCCACCGTGCCGCCCAGGTGACTGATCACTGCGCCCACAGCGGGTGCGGCCTCAGGCTGCGCAGGCGTGGGCGGCGCGATGCCGACGCTTCCGCTGACCGCACCGCCCGCGGGCAGCGCTTGCGCGTTGCCGCCCGGGTTTTCGACTTCTTCAACGGTGACCATGAAGGGCTGCCCATCCACGGTGACCCGGAAAGTACGTTCCATGCCGAACCTCACTGATTCGCGCTGCGGCCCGGCGAGCGGGCAAGATGATGAGAGTCGTGGAGCGCGCTGCGCGCCCCGGTCACCCAGTTATGGCGCCCCTCGGCCGGTTCGATGCGGACGATGCGTGCATCGCCCAGCACTTCGGACAGAGCGGCGGCGATTGCGGCCACTTGAGCGGGTGTCACGCCTCCGCCTGCACTCGCCGTGGCAAAGCCAGGCTGGGCGCCGCCATTCTTGTCGCCCCCCGCGCTTCGGGTGGCTTCGAGCACACGGACCAGCACATGGATCAGCCCCGCCACTGCGAAACTGACCACCGCAGCGAGCAGGTAGATCTGTAGGGCAATCGGTAGCGACATGCCGGCAAGCCTTACAGGGGAATGTTGCCGTGCTTCTTCGCCGGGCGCCGCTCGCGTTTGGCGAGCGTCTTGCGCAGCGCAAGTCGCAGCGCGGCGCGCGTCTCACGCGGCTGGATCACATCGGTGATGTAACCGTGGGCCGCAGACGCATAGGGCGAGGCGAACTCATCGCGATACGCGGCCGCGAACTCGGCCGCGCGCGCGACCGGATCTTCCGACTGGGCGATCTCGCGGCGATGCAGCAGTGTGACCGCCGCGTCAGCCCCCATCACCGCAATCTCGGCGGTCGGCCAGGCAAATACCAGGTCCGCGCCCATCTCCTGGCTGCACATGGCAAGGTAAGAACCGCCATAAGCCTTGCGCAGCACCAGCGTGATCTTAGGAACCGTGCAGGAGGCGTATGCAAACAGCAGTTTCGCGCCATGGCGGATGATCGCGCCACGTTCCTGCTCGACCCCCGGCAGGAAGCCCGGCACGTCGACCAGCGTGACGAGCGGAATGTTGAAGGCATTGCAGAAGCGGATGAAGCGCGAGGCCTTGTCCGACGCATTGATATCGAGCGCCCCCGCCATCACCTGCGGCTGATTCGCGACGACGCCGACCACCACGCCGCCGATCCGCGCCAGCCCCACGATGATGTTGCGCGCAAAGCTGGCGTGCACCTCGAGCAGATCGCCGTCGTCGACCAATCGGCGGATGACCGCATACATGTCGAGCGGTTCGTTCGATTCATCGGGCACCAGCGCGTCGAGACCTTCATCGAGAGAAAGGTCGAGGCCGGGGTCAAGCCGGTGCGGCGGGTCTTCGGTGTTATTGGCCGGCAGATACGACAGCAAGGCGCGGACGATTGCGATCGCATGCTGATCGTCTTCGGCGAGGAAATGCACGTTGCCGCTGACACTGGCGTGCATCTCGGCACCGCCGATCTCGTCCATCGTGGTGGCGTGGCCGGTGACTGCCTTGATGACTTCCGGCCCGGTGATGAACATCTGCGCGTTGCGGCGCGTCATCACGATGAAATCCATCAGTGCCGGCGAATAGGCGGCGCCGCCCGCGCATGGCCCAAGCACCGCCGCGATCTGCGGCACCACCCCAGACAACAGCACGTTGGCGTAGAACACGTCGCCATAGCCAGAGAGTGCATCGACACCCTCCTGGATGCGGGCACCACCGGAATCCTTGAACGCGACGAGCGGTATGCCCTGGCTGAGCGCGAATTGCATCAGCCGCACGATCTTGTTTGCGTGTGCCTTTCCCAAGGTGCCGGCGTGCACCATGAAATCCTGACTGAATGCGGCAACATGCTGCCCATCGACGAATCCAGTGCCGGTAACCACGCCATCAGATGGCAAGACCTTGCCTTCCATGCCGAACGCGTGTGCATCGTGCTGCACATGGGTGCCGAACTCTTGAAAGGTGCCGCTCTGGAACAGCGCATCGAGGCGCTCGCGCGCGCCGAGCTGTCCCTTTTCGTGCCGTGCGGCAAGCTTGTCGCTCCCGCCTGAGGCCATGATCGCCGCGCGCCGCTGATCGAGCAGCTGGGCAAGTTTCGGGGGAAGGGTCATGACAGCCTCGCCAATCCGGAGCCGACGCAGAAGCGCGGCTCACAAGCGACAAGCTACGCCCTGCAACACATCGGCCGCTTGATGGCCATCAAGCGCGACCCAAGGACCCATCAACGACTGTAGAGTTCGCGTGCGGCGTCCTGCAGCTCGCGGCGAAGCTGGCGCCGCTCTTCCGGGGTCAGGCGTCGCGCCTGGCCGGGTCCTTCCTGTTCGAAGCGCGCGTCAAGACGACGCGCACGATTCGGATCATCGGCGCCCTCGATCTGGCGATCTCGCCAAGCCTGACGCGTCTCACGGCGCTCTGCCCGAAGTTCCTCGCGCAGCGGGCTCTGCCCTTGATGCCGTTCAAAGCCATGTCCGAAGCGCATTCCCTCGGCACGGACCGGATGGGCGAAGCAAAGCAGCACGGTCATCATGACCACGCCACTCAATCTTCGCCGCATCGGTATCTCCATCTGAATCCTCGCTTGACAGTCAGGGCATCGAATCCCTGCCCGGTGGACGCATGTTCCCCTGTGGCGTCGAATCATATGTTCGGGACAGTCATCTTCTTGTAACGAGGTGTTTCATGTCGCGGATTCCGCAACGAACGGTTACTTCGCCTGCGCTGGCGACGCGTCGCCCGACCCGTTACGATTGCGCCATGGAAAACAAAGAACGCCACCGCATTCTGATCGTTGATGACGATGCCCGCCTGCGCAACCTGCTCGAGCGCTATCTTGAAGAGCAGGGTTTTGGCGTCAAGGCGGTTGCCGACGCTGCAGCCATGGACAGGGCGCTGACGCGCGAGCACGCCGACCTGCTGGTACTCGACCTGATGCTGCCGGGCGAAGACGGCCTTTCCATATGCCGACGCCTGCGCGGCAACGGCAACGAGTTGCCGATCATCATGCTGACGGCCAAGGGCGACGAAGTCGACCGCATCGTCGGCCTCGAAATGGGCGCGGATGACTATCTGCCCAAGCCCTTCAATCCGCGGGAGCTGGTCGCGCGTGTCCATGCCGTGCTGCGGCGCAAGCCGCGCACACCGCCCGGCGCACCGACCGAAGACGAAGAGGTGGTGAGCTTCGGCCGCGTCACGGTGAACCTTGCAACCCGGTCGCTGACCCGTGACGGCGAGGAAATGTCGCTCACCACCGGCGAGTTCGCGCTGCTCAAGGTCTTGCTGCAGCACCCGCGCCAGCCGCTGTCGCGCGACAAGCTGATGGAACTTGCACGCGGCCGCGAATACGACGCCTTCGACCGCTCGATCGACGTGCAGATTTCCCGGCTGCGCAAGCTGGTTGAAGAAGAAGCGTCACGCCCCCGCTACCTGCAAACGGTGTGGGGCTTCGGCTACGTCTTCGTCCCGGACGGCCAGCGCGGCTAGGTTGGTGACGGTTCAATTCGCGCCACGCAGTCTGCTGTGGCGCACCTTCTTCCTGATTGCGCTGCTGATCGGCCTGGCCCTCGGCGCCTGGTATCAGTTGTTCGTCCGTTTCGAGTCCGAACCGCGGGCCCGGCAGCTTGGCCAGATGCTGGTCAGCGTGGTGAACCTGACCCGCGCCGCCCTGGTCAACGCCGACCCGCTGCTGCGTCTTGCGCTCTTGCGCGACCTGTCGGTGCAGGAAGGGATCCGCATCTATCCGGCCGAACCCGGCGACGAGCTCGGCCCCCTGCCCGACTCGCCCACCATCAACGTGATCGAGACCGAAGTGCGTCGGCAGTTGGGGAACAACACCCGTTTTGCCGGCAGTCGCGAAGGCATCGAAGGCATCTGGGTCAGCTTCCAGATTGACCCCGACGATCCAGCAGACCTGTTCTGGGTGATGCTGCCGCGCGAGCGTTTCGAACGTGTGCGCAAGGCCGAGTGGCTGGGTTGGGGCATCGCCGCGGGCGTCCTTGCGATGCTGGGGGCTTACGTGATCGTGCGACGCGTCGCACGGCCGCTCGCGGAAATCACCCAGGCAGCCCGCATGATCGGCCGCGGCGAACCGGCACCACGGCTTGCGGAAGAAGGCCCGAGCGAGATCATCGAAGTGAGCCGGGCATTCAACCAGATGTCGGATGACCTCGCCCAACTCGAATCCGATCGCGCCTTGATCCTCGCGGGTGTTTCGCATGATCTGCGCACGCCGCTGGCGCGTTTGCGCCTCGGCATCGAGATGACGGGCGCGCATCAGGACGACGTGGATGCGATGTCGGCTGACGTTGAAGAAATGGACAAGATCATCGGCCAGTTCCTCGATTTCGCGCGCGGCAGCGCTGACGAGAACCAGGTCGAGATGGACGGTGCCGCGCTCGCAAACGATCTTGTCGCGAGCTACCAGCGTCGCGGACTGGCCAACGTCGTTGCCGGGGCGGTGGATGACTGCGAGATGTGCTTTCAGGGCAAACCCAAGGCGCTGCGCCGCGCGCTCTCCAATCTGATTGACAACGCCCTGCGTTACGCCGGCGAGGAAAGCCCGATCGAAGTCTGCTGCGAACGTCGCAATGCTGGAATCGTGCTGTCGGTGCTCGATCGCGGGCCGGGCATCCCGCCGGACCAGGTTGAACGCCTGAAGCGGCCCTTCACCCGACTCGAAGCTGCCCGTACCGACGCGCGTGGATCAGGACTGGGCCTTGCCATCGTCGACCGCGTCGCACGCGCCCACGGCGGGCGGCTGGACTTGCTGCCGCGCAGCGGTGGCGGCCTGCAGGCGCAGATCCTGATCACCACCCTTCGTGCCGCCGGCGGCGCTTGAACCCCACATGGCTATAATGCGCGGCTGATATGAAAATCCTGTTCGAGATCTTCCCCGTTCTGCTGTTCTTCGTCGCCTACAAGTTCGCGGACATCTATGTCGCGACCGGGGTGGCGATGGCGGCCACCGTGATCCAGCTGGGGTGGGCGCTCACCATACGCCGCAAGGTGGAACCGATGATGTGGTTCTCCGCCGTCATCGTGGTGATCTTCGGCTCGCTGACCCTGGTGCTGCATGACCCGACGTTCATCAAGTGGAAGCCGACAATCATCTACTGGGGCATGGCCGTTGCGATGGCTGTCACGCGTTGGGGCTTCAAGCGCAATCCGATGAAGTCCATCTTCAGTTCGCAGCTGGAGCTGCCGGAAGAAGCCTGGGTCAAGCTGAACAACTCGTGGATGGCCTTCTTCGCGGCGATGGGCGTCATCAACATCGCGGTGGCGTACCAGTTTTCTGAATCGGTCTGGGTCAATTTCAAACTCTTCGGCGGCACCGGGCTGATGATCCTGTTCGTGATCGCCCAGAGCCTGATGCTGTCTCGCTATCTGGACGAGGAACGCAAGTAATGCTGTATGCCCTGCTCGGCGAAGACGCGCCCGCCAGTCTCGAAAAACGGCTTGCCGTGCGCCCGGCGCATCTGGCGCGGCTGCAGGCTCTGGCCGACGCCGGCCGCCTGATCCTTGCGGGTCCGATGCCCGCCATCGACAGCCCTGATCCTGGCCCGGCCGGATTTGCCGGTAGCCTGATCGTGGCGGAATTCGCGAGCCAGCCGGAAGCGGAAGCCTGGCTGGCTGCCGACCCATACGTGACCGAAGGCGTATTCGTGCACACCACGGTCCGCCCGTTCAAACGGGTACTCCCGTGAGCTCGCCGCTCCTCGACGAAATCCGCACCCGTCTTGCTGCACTTGCGCCGCAGGTGCTGGAGTTGCAGGACGACAGCGCGCGCCATGCCGGCCACGCAGGCGCAGCGGGCGGCGGTGGGCATTTCAATCTGCGCATCGTTTCCAACGCCTTTGCCGGCAAGTCCCGCGTTGCCCGTCACCGCGACGTCTATTCACAACTCGCCGATATGATCCCCGCCCGGATTCACGCGCTCGCCATCGACGCGCGAACGCCGGACGAATCTGCTTCACCCCTAAGTTCGACCAAACCAGAGGAACCCCATGAAACGTGAAATCAGCCGACTGATCGTCGGTCTTGTCGCCGCCGCCATCTCGGTTGCGGCCTTCGCCGACGACAAAGCTGCCGCCAAGCCGGCCGCTGCTCCGGCTGCCAAGTCGGGCACCGTTGCTACGGTGAACGGCACCGCGATCCCCCAGGCTCAGGCCGACCTGTTCATGCAGGAACAGATGCAACGCGGCGCACCCGACAATGCCGAAGTGCGTAACGCGATCCGTGAGGAATTGATCCGCCGTGAGGTGATCGCCCAGGAAGCCAAGAAGAAGGGCGTCGACAAGAACCCGCGCTTCCAGACTGCGATGCAGCTGATGCAACGCTCGGCGCTCGTCGGTGCCTACCTTGAGGATTACGTGAAGACGCATCCGATTCCGGAAGCGGACATCAAGAAAGCCTACGACGAAATCGCCGCCAAGGCATCCAAGAAGGAATACAAGGCACGCCACATCCTGGTCGAGAAGGAAGACGACGCCAAGGCGATCATCACCAAGCTCAAGGGTGGCGCCAAGTTCGCTGACCTCGCGAAAGACAGCAAGGACACCGGTTCGAAGGACAACGGCGGCGACCTCGGCTGGAACTCGCCGGACGCCTACGTGAAGCCGTTTGGCGAAGCGCTCGGCAAGCTGCAGAAGGGCAAGTTCACGACCGAGCCGGTCAAGACCGACTTCGGCTATCACGTGATCCTGCTCGAAGACTCGCGCGACGCCACGCCGCCGGCCTACGATCAGGTCAAGGGCCAGCTGCAGCAGCGCCTGCAGCAGCAAGCCGTCGAAGCCCACATCGCCGAGCTGAAGAAGGCCGCAAAGATTCAGTAATCCAAGCGTGCTTCACAGCAAAACGGCCCTTCGCGGGCCGTTTTGTTTTTCCGGGCTTGGCCTCAGGCTGCTGAAGCCGGAGGCGGCAGGCTCTCAAGAAACGCGATCGCATCTGCCGAACGTCGCGTGCGCCCCATTGGCGGCAAGCTCTGCCAGACCCGGCGACCGTAGGGTTTGTCGATCATGCGGGGGTCGCAGATCATCAGGACGCCGCGATCGCGCTCGGTGCGGATCAGCCGCCCGGCACCCTGCTTCACGTTGATCACCGAACGCGGCAACTGGTAGTCCATGAAGGGGTTGCGCCCCTCGCCGCGCATCCATTCGATGCGCGCCGCGAGCACCGGGTCATCGGGCGGCGCAAAGGGCAGTTTGTCGATCACCACCAGGGACAAGGCATCACCCGGCACGTCGACGCCTTCCCAGAAGCTCTGGCTTGCGACGAGGACGGCATTGCCAAGTTTGCGGAAGCGTTCGAGCAATTCGCTGCGAGAACCCTGGCCCTGCATCAACAGCGGGAAGTCCATCGCCTCGCGTTCAAAACGCGATTGCAACTGGTCGTGGATCCGCTGCATGGCGCGCAGCGCGGTACACAGCACGAAGGTACGACCCTGCGCCGCGCGAATCACCGGTACCGCCGCCTCAACCACCGCATCGACATAGCTCGGGTCGTTCGGATCGGGCATGCCTTCCGGCGCATACAGCAGGGCTTGTTGCGCGTAGTCGAAGGGGCTGCCCCAGACGGCAGTTTCGGGCGGCGGATCCAGCGCATCCAGGCCCAGTTCCGCGCAGTAGTGGCGAAAGTCCCGCCCGACGGCCAGCGTCGCCGAGGTAAAGATCCACGAACGGGCGGTACCTTCGAGTTGCTTGCGGAATAGGCCCGCCACATGCAGCGGCGTTGCATTCAGTGCGGCAGACTGGCTGTAGACCTCAGCCCACCGCACCAACTCTGGTCCCGGCGGCAAGCGCCATCGCTGCAGGCGTTCGGCCAGTTCGGAGCATCGCTGCCAGCAACGTTCCAGCCCTTCTGAGCGCTGCGCCTGGGTTTCGAGCAAGGCCGCAAACCCGGCAACTTCTTTTTCAAGGGCATCGAGCGCAGGCTCCAACGCCTTCAGCGAAGCAAGCTGATTCCAGCCCAACCGCTGGTTGTCACCGGGAAAGGCCAGCCGCAGATCGCGCGCAGCCTTTTCCAGCGTGCGCGTGACGTCCTGCAGGGGCATGAAATCCTTCGCCCCGGCAATCGCTTCATGCCGTGTATCGCGCGCCAGATCAAGCACCTGCCCGGTCGACACGCTTTCGCCGAAGAACAGGCTGGCCGTCTCGGGCAGCTGATGCGCTTCGTCGAAGATGACGGTATTGCATGCCGGCAACAGTTCGGCGAGGCCAGTGTCGCGCAGCATCACATCCGCGAAGAACAGATGGTGATTGACGACCACGACTTCCGCTTCCTGGGCGGCGCGGCGAGCGGCCAGCACGAAGCAGTCCTTGACGTTGGGGCACTCTTGCCCGAGGCAGTTGTCACGGGTCGAGGTGACCTGCTGCCACACACCGGCGTCTTCCGACACGTCGGGGCACTCTGACTTGTCACCACTTGCCGTGTGTTTGGCCCAGCGGACGATCTTTGGCAGGTGCAGTGCGTCTTCGCGTGTGGCAAAGCGCCCGTCGCTCTGCGCACGGTCGAGGTGGTAATGGCAGAGGTAGTTGGCGCGCCCCTTGAGCAAGGCCACGCTCACCGGCACCCGCAGCGCGTCACGCACGGCCGGTAGGTCACGGTGGAAAAGCTGGTCCTGCAGCGTCTTGGTGCCGGTAGAGAGGATCACCTTGCCGCCGCTCAGCAAGGCGGGGACCAGATAGGCAAAGGTCTTGCCAGTACCGGTACCGGCTTCAGCCACCAGCACCCGGTTGCCCTTGATCGCGTCGGCAATCGCCTGCGCCATTTCGAACTGCTGCGGGCGGGCACGATAACCGGCAATCCGTTGGGCGAGCGCGCCGTCTTCGGCGAAGTAAGAGGAGAGTTCTTTCATGGCTGCGGGCGCGTTGGCCGGCGATGGTAGCACGGCCGCCGCGCGCCCTCAGACAGGCCGATGGCGTTCGGCCAGGTACTCACGCGAGCGCATTTCGATCAGCCGCGACACCGTACGGGGAAACTCCTGCGCATTGGGTCCGTCGCGGTAAAGATCCGGTGCCTGCGCCGCAGCGCTGATGATGAGCTTGACCCGGCAGTCGTACAGCACATCGATCAGCCAGGTGAAGCGTCGGGCTTCGTTGCCTTGTTCGCGCGACATGACCGGTACGTCCGACAGGATCACCGTGTGGTAGCGCCGCGCGAGCTCTAGGTAGTCGTTCTGCGAACGCGGCCCGCCACACAGGGTTGCAAAATCGAACCATACCGCCCCTTCATGAACCCGCTTGGCGGCAAGGGGACGGTCGAGCACCTCGATTTCGGCCGCAGTCCCTTTTGCCCCTGCAATCTGCCGGAATTCGCCGGCCAGTTGCTCATCTGCCTGCGGGCCGGCGGGAACGACGTAGATATCCATCCGTTCAAGCGCGCGCAATCTGTAGTCGGTGCCATGGTCGACTTCGAGTACGTCGAAACGACGCTTGATCAGATCGATCGTCGGCAGGAAGTTCTGCCGCTGCAGGCCGTTCGGGTAGAGGCCGTCGGGAGGGTAATTTGACGTCATCACGAATATCACGCCGCGCTGGAACAGGGCATCGAGCAGCCGCCCAAGGATCATCGCATCGGCGATGTCGGAGACATGGAATTCGTCGAAGCACAGCAAGCGCGTCTGTCGAGCGATGCGCTCGGCGACCTGTATCAGCGGATCTTCGCTGTCCTTGAAGCTGCGCAGCGATTCGTGGACTTCACGCATGAAGGCATGGAAGTGCACCCGACGCTTGCGCTGATAGGGCACCGCGTCGAAGAAGCAATCCATGATGAAGCTCTTGCCGCGCCCGACACCGCCCCAGAGATAGACGCTACGCGGCGGATGCGGATTGAAGATGAGCTTGCGCAGGCGGCTGCGACGCACCGCCTTGAAGGCGAGGAGGTCGTTGTAAAGCGCTTGCAGGCGCGCAATGGCGCCGCGCTGCGCGACATCGGCCTTGTACCCGCGGCTCTTGAGCAGGGATTCGTAGGCGTCGCGGACGCCGAACTCTGGGACGTTCAGAATCTGATGCGGCATGAGGGTGCTTCTTGAAACGAAAGGCGGCCGTTCTCGGTCGATAGACCGGTGAACGGCCGCCAGAGGTGCGAGCATTAGAAGTGCAGCGTGCGCTTATCCACGGCAAGCGCCGCTTCGTGCATCACTTCGGACAAGGTCGGATGGGCATGGCAGATACGGCCCATGTCTTCCGCCGAAGCGCCAAATTCCATCGCGACGACCGCTTCGGCGATCAGCTCCGATGCATTGGTACCGATGATGTGGGCGCCAAGGATCTGGTCGGTCTCGGCATGCGCAAGCACCTTCACGAAACCGGTGGTATCACCCTGCCCCAGCGCACGGCCGTTGGCCATGAACGGGATCTGGCCGGCCTTGTACGGGATGCCGGCGGCCTTCAGATCCTGTTCGGTCTTGCCGACCCAGGCGATCTCCGGCTGGGTGTAGATGACCCAAGGGATCGTGTCGTAGTTGCAGTGGCCGGCCTGGCCGACGATGCACTCGGCCACCATCACGCCTTCTTCCATGCCCTTGTGCGCCAGCATCGGGCCGCGCACCACGTCGCCGACCGCCCACACGTTGCGCAGGTTGGTCGAACAGTGGTCGTCGACTTCGATGCGGCCCTTGGCATCGAGCTTCAAACCGACGGCTGCAGCATTGAGGCCGTCCGTGTTCGGCACGCGACCGACCGCCACGACCAGTTTGTCGCATTCGAGAATCTGATCGCCGTCGTCGTTCTCGTACTTGATCGACACGCCGTTCGGGCCAGTGCTGACTTCCTTGATCTGCACCCCGAGATGGATCTTCAGGCCCTGCTTGCTCGTGAAGACTTTCCACGCTTCCTTCGCAACCGCCTGATCGGCCGCCGAAAGGAAGTCCGGCACCGCTTCAAGGATCGTGACCTCGGAGCCGAGCCGCTTCCAGACGCTGCCCATCTCCAGCCCGATCACACCGGCGCCGATCACACCCAGGCGCTTGGGCACCGCTTCGGTCTTGAGTGCGCCTTCGTTATCCACGACCAAGGCGTTGTCGACCGGGATGCCCGGCAGGTGGCGGGCGCGCGAGCCGGTCGCGACGATGACGTGTTTGGCGAGCACCTCCTCGTTGCCGACCTTCATCTTCCACAGACCGTCGACTTCAGCGATGAAGCTGCCATGACCGGCCAGGAAGTTCACCTTGTACTTCTTGAACAGCCCTTTGATGCCGCCGGTGAGCTGCGTGACGATGTTGTCCTTGCGGCGGATCATCGACGGCACATCGATCGACACACCTTCGACCTTGATGCCATGCATCAGGAAGGCATGCGTCGCATGGTCATAAAGCTCTGACGAATAGAGCAGCGCCTTCGACGGGATGCAACCCACGTTGAGGCATGTGCCCCCCAGTCGCGGCTCGCCCTTCGGGTCGGCGTAAGCATTGAACTCGCAGCAGGCTGTCTTCAGCCCAAGCTGCGCGGCACGGATCGCCGCCACATAGCCTGCAGGGCCGCCGCCGATTACCAGTACATCGAATTCCTGAGCCATTGATCGCTCCGATCGCGTTTACCCGGCGTTCTCGTCGGGTACAAATATCCAGCAGAGAATGTAGGCGAACACCCCCACCCCTGCAAAGCAGGCCGACAGCACCCACAGGAGCCGCCACACCCACGATTCCACTCCGGTCATCCTGCCAAGGCCACCACAAACGCCGCCCAGCCAACGGTCGTCGCGCGAACGCCGCAAACCGTTGATGGCCGCGCCCGATGCTGCCGGGCGCGGCGCGTCGCCGCCGATCAGTTGCGCTTTCGCAGCAGCGAATTCCGCGTCGGTCAGCGCACCCGACTCCTTCAACTGATGCAGTTTCGCAATTTCGTCGGCGACGGACATGGTGGTTACCCGGTCAGATTTCGAGCAGCAGGCGCGCCGGGTCTTCCAGCGCTTCCTTCATGGTCACCAGACCAAGCACCGCTTCGCGGCCATCGATGATCCGGTGGTCATACGACATGGCGAGGTAGTTGATCGGGCGCACGACGACCTGCCCGTTCTCGACCACCGGGCGATCCTTCGTCGCATGGATGCCGAGAATCGCAGACTGCGGCGGGTTGATGATCGGCGTCGACAGCATCGAACCGAAGATGCCGCCATTCGAGATGGAGAACGTACCGCCAGTCAGGTCTTCGATCGACAGCTTGCCGTCGCGCGCCTTGGCGCCGAACTCGGCAATCTTCTTCTCGATTTCGGCCAGCGTCATCTGGTCGGCATTGCGCAGGATCGGCACCACCAGGCCGCGCGGCGACCCGACGGCGATACCGATGTCGAAATAGCCGTGGTAGACGATGTCATTGCCGTCGACCGAGGCGTTCAGCACCGGATACTTCTTCAGCGCGGCAACCGCGGCCTTCACAAAGAAGGACATGAAGCCCAGCTTGACGCCGTGCTCCTTCTCGAACTTCTCCTGGTACTTCTTGCGCATCTCCATCACCGGCGCCATGTTGACCTCGTTGAACGTGGTCAGGATGGCGTTGGTGGCTTGCGACTGCAGCAGGCGCTCGGCGACGCGGGCGCGCAGCCGGCTCATCGGCACGCGCTGCTCGGGGCGATCGGCCAACACCGACTCGACCGCAACCGGTGCGGGCGGCTGCGGCAAGGCCGACGCGGTCTGGCCGACTGCCGGCAGCGTGGACTGGACAACTGCCGCCTTGGTCACCGTATGGGTGGTGGTGCCCAGCGCATCGGCCTTGGTGACCCGCCCGCCGGGGCCGGTACCTTGAACATTGGCGGCATCGACGCCCTTTTCGGCGAGGATCTTGCGTGCCGCCGGCCCCATGCCGGACGCTGCCGGTGCTGCGGCGGCGGGTGCAGCCGGCGCCGCAGCAGTCGCCGCGGCAGCCGGAGCGCTTGCGCCCGCAACAGCTTCGGTATCGATCTGCGCGATCAGGTCGCCACTGGTGACGCTCGAACCGTTGCCCTTGATGATCTTGACCAGAACGCCAGCCGCCGGGGCCGGGGTTTCGAGCACGACCTTGTCGGTCTCGATATCGATCAGGTTTTCGTCGCGTGCGACAGCTTCGCCTTCCTTCTTGTGCCAGTTCACCAAGGTGGCTTCGGACACCGATTCGGAGAGCTGCGGAACTTTCACTTCGATCAGCATTTATCTTCCCTCTTTGTTCTTTCTGACGCGCGGCCTCAGCGGCTCGGTGCCACGTCCTGATTCAGTTCACCGAACGCGCCTTCGATCACAGCCTTCTGCTGGATCTGATGCTTCGCGTAGTAGCCGACTGCCGGCGATGCCGAAGCGGGACGGCTGACGAGGTAGAGGTGGTGGTTCTTGCCCAGCGAGCGCGCAAGATGCTGGCGCGACACGATCCAGTACCACGCGCCCTGATTGCGCGGCTCTTCCTGACACCACACCACTTCCTTGGCGTTCGGGTACTTCGCCAGCTCTTCGGCAAAGGCCTCGTTCGGGAAGGGATAAAGCTGCTCGATACGCACGACGGCAGTGAAGTCGTGTGCCTTCGCACGACGCTCGGCGATCAGCTCGTAGTAGAGCTTGCCGGAACACAACACGACACGCGTCACCTTCTTCGGATCAATCGGATCGACTTCGCCGATTACGGTACGGAAGCGGCCTTCCGCCAGTTCATCGAGTGACGACACCGCATCCTTGTGACGCAACAGCGACTTGGGCGTCAGCACCACCAGCGGCTTGCGCAGCTTGCGCACCATCTGGCGCCGCAGCAGGTGGAAGATCTGCGACGGCGTGGTCGGCACACAGACCTGCCAGTTGTCTTCGGCACACAGCTGCATGTAACGCTCAAGGCGCGCCGAAGAGTGCTCCGGCCCCTGCCCTTCGTAGCCATGTGGCAGCAGCATCGTGATGCCAGAGAGTCGGCCCCACTTGGCTTCGCCCGAGCTAATGAACTGGTCGACAACGACCTGCGCGCCATTTGCGAAGTCGCCGAACTGGCCTTCCCAAACCACCAGGTGGTTCGGCTCGGCCGTCGCAAAGCCGTACTCGAAGCCAAGCACGGCGTTTTCCGACAACACGGAGTCGATCACGGTGAAGGGCGCCTGGTTTTCCTGCACATGCTGCAGCGGTACGACGATGCCGGCATCCCAGACTTCACGGTTCTGGTCATGCAACACCGCGTGGCGGTGGAAGAAGGTGCCGCGACCGGCATCCTGCCCGCACAGACGCACGCCGAAGCCTTCGGCAACCAGCGACGCGTATGCGAGGTTCTCGCCCATGCCCCAGTCGAGCGGCAGCTTGCCCTCGCCCATCGCCTTGCGGTCTTCGATGATCTTCGCAACGCGCGAGTGCAGCGTGATGTTGGCCGGCACATCGGTCAGGCGCTGCGACAGGCGGCGCAGTTCGTTGACCGGCACCGATGTGTCGCATTCGTCGGTATAGGCCTTCTTGAGGAAAGGCGACCAGTCTTGCGCGAACTTGCGGGTATAGCCCGAGAGCACCGGGTTGTAGAGCAACTCGCCACGATCCAGCGCAGCGCGATACTCGGTAATCATCGCGTCCGGTTCGTTGGCAGTGCAGACGCCCATGCCTACCAGACGGTCGGCATAGAGCTTGCGCGAACCGGGGTGTGCGTTGACCTTCTTGTACATCAAGGGCTGCGTCACCATCGGCTCGTCCTGCTCGTTATGGCCGAGCTTGCGATAGCAGATGATGTCGATGACGACGTCTTTCTTGAAGGTCTGGCGGAACTCCACGGCGATCTGGCTGACCAGCGCTACCGCTTCGGGGTCGTCACCGTTGACGTGGAAGATCGGCGCTTCGACCATCTTGAACACGTCGGTACAGTAGATCGACGAACGCAGGTCACGCGGATCGGAGGTCGTGAATCCGATCTGGTTGTTGATGACGACGTGGATCGTGCCACCGGTGCCAAAGCCACGCGTTTGCGAGAAGTTCAGCATCTCCTGATTCACGCCCTGCCCTGCTACCGCGGCGTCACCGTGGATGAGCACCGGCAACACGCAGGCCTTCTCCGCCTCGGTACGGCGCTGCTGGCGCGCATACACCGAACCCTCGACCACCGGGTTCACGATCTCGAGGTGCGAAGGGTTGAAGGCCAGCGTCAGGTGTACCGGGCCGCCGGGCGTGCTGACATCCGACGAGAAGCCCATGTGGTACTTCACGTCACCGGCCGACAGGTCGGCGGCGTGCTTGCCTTCAAATTCCGAGAACAACATCGCCGGCTGCTTGCCGAGCGTATTCACCAGCACGTTCAGGCGACCACGGTGCGCCATGCCGATGACGATCTCCTGCACGCCGCTACCGCCTGCGTGGTTGATGATCGTATCCATCGCGACAATGGCCGATTCGCCGCCTTCCAGCGAAAAGCGCTTCTGACCGACGTAGCGGGTATGCAGGTATTTTTCCAGCGTCTCCGCAGCCGTCATGCGTTCGAGGATGCGCTTCTTCTGCTCGACGGTGAAGTTGGCGCGACCGCGATTGGGCTCGATCTTGCTCTGGATCCAGCGCTTCTGGCCGATATCCGAGAGGTACATGTACTCTGTGGCGATGGTGCCGCAGTAGGTCTCGCGGACCGATTCCAGGATCTCGCGCAGCGTCGCCTGTTGCGCGCCAGGAAAGTGGAATGAGCCGGTATTGAACTGCTGTGACAGATCGGCCTCGGTGAAGCCATAGAAGGATGGCTCCAGTTCTGCGATCTGCGGGCGTTCCTGACGCTTGAGCGGATCGATCTGTGCCCAGCGGTTGCCAAGGAAGCGATACGCATTGATCAACTGCAACACGCCGATCTGGCGCTTGTCCGCAATGCCAACCGCGGAGGCAGTGAGTTTGTTCTGCTTCGCCATCTGGGCGAAGGATGCGATCACCGGCGCGTGGGCGACGTCGCGCGACGCCGCGCCCGGCATGTTCTGCAGGGCGTCGAAATAATCCCTCCACTGGTCCGGAACACTGGCCGGGTTATCGAGGTAGGACTCGTAGAGTTCCTCGATGAACGGCGCATTGCTCCCGAACAGGTAGGAGTTGCCCATAAACTGTCTCATCATTGGAGCCACCTGTCTTTCTGCGGGTGAATGGAACACGCCGCACAGCGTTCCGACGGAAGCCACTCACATCGGAAAAAACGGGACGGGGAGACTCTCCCCCCAGATCGTCAACCCGCCCCGCGGTCAAACACTGTTGCGACGTGCCAGCTGCTATGTCAGCGCAACCCGATCGGGGTAACGTCGCGATTGGCGGCACCCACGTAGAGCTGACGCGGACGGCCGATCTTGTAGTCGGCGTCGGTAAGCATTTCCTCCCACTGGCTCATCCAGCCAACGGTGCGCGCAAGGGCGAAAATGCAGGTAAACATCGAAGTCGGGATGCCGAGCGCGCTCTGCACGATGCCGGAGTAGAAGTCGACGTTCGGGTAGAGCTTCTTCTCGACGAAGTACGGATCTTCCAGCGCGATGCGCTCGAGCTCCATCGCCAGCTTGAACAGCTTGCTGTCGTGCAGGCCCAGCTCGTGCAGCACTTCGTGGCAGGTTTCGCGCATCAGCTTGGCGCGCGGATCGTAGTTCTTGTACACGCGGTGGCCGAAGCCCATCAGCTTGAAGGAATCGGTCTTGTCCTTCGCGCGCTTGATGTATTCGCCCACGCGCGAGACATCGCCAATCTCTTCGAGCATGTTGAGGCAGGCCTCGTTCGCACCGCCGTGCGCCGGGCCCCACAGGCAGGCGATACCGGCCGAGATGCACGCAAACGGGTTGGCTCCCGACGAACCGGCCAGACGCACGGTAGAGGTCGAAGCGTTCTGCTCATGGTCGGCGTGCAGGATCAGGATACGATCGAGCGCGCGAGCCAGCACCGGGTTCGGCACATACTTCTCGCACGGCGTGCCGAACATCATGTGCATGAAGTTTTCGGTGTAGTCGAGATCGTTGCGCGGGTACATGAACGGCTCGCCCACCGAGTACTTGTAGGCCATGGCGACGATCGTCGGCATCTTCGCGATGATGCGATGGAACGAGACGGTGCGATGCTCGTGATCGGAGAAGTCAGCCGCATCGTGATAGAAGGCCGACAGCGCGCCGACGACACCCACGCACACCGCCATCGGGTGCGCATCGCGGCGGAAGCCTTGGTAGAAGCGGGTCAGTTGCTCGTGCACCATCGTGTGGCGCTTGATCGAGTTGACGAAGGCCTCCTTCTGCCGAACCGTCGGCAACTCGCCTTCGCGCAGCAGGTAGGCCGTTTCGAGGAAGTCGCACTTCTCGGCCAGTTGCTCGATCGGATAACCCCGATACAGCAACTCGCCCTTGTCACCATCAATGAAGGTGATCTTCGACTGACAGCTAGCCGTCGAAAGGAAACCCGGGTCAAACGTGAAATTGCCGGTAGCGCCGTAGAGCTTGCGAATGTCGATGACGTCCGGCCCGTGTACGCCAGACATCACCGGGAACTCGACACTCTTGCCATCGATGGTCAGCGTAGCGGTGCGTTGCGTCGTCATGATTCGTCCCTTCTATCCCAGTGATTGCAGTAATCCGTCGGATACCGCCCCGTCACGACTGACGGATCGCGGCGATCAAGCCTTTCCATTCTTCGACCGGGCATTCCTCCCGGCCGCCAACCCATTTCCACAACTCGATGTCGTCGGTCGTGAGCAGATCGAGCAAGGTTTCCAGCTCGGCATCGCTCAACGTATCCAGCTTCTGTTCATAGAAGCGGGTGAAGAAAATGTCGAGTTCCAGCAAGCCTCGACGGCTGCGCCACTTCACACGCTCCTTCAATGCACTCATCGTGGCCTCAGACTGCCCTGCGGACCATCATGTCCTTGATCTTGCCGATCGCGCGCGTCGGGTTCAGATTCTTCGGGCACACGTCGACACAGTTCATGATGGTGTGGCAACGGAACAGGCGATACGGGTCTTCGAGGTTGTCGAGACGCTCGCTGGTCGCCTGATCTCGCGTATCCGCGATGAAACGGTAAGCCGCCAACAAACCGGCGGGGCCGACGAATTTGTCGGGGTTCCACCAGAACGACGGGCACGAGGTGGAGCAGCTTGCGCACAGGATGCACTCGTACAAGCCGTTGAGTTCTTCGCGGTCTTCCGGCGACTGCAGGCGCTCGCGCTCCGGTGCCGGGTCGTTGTTGACGACGTAGGGCTTGATCGAGTGGTACTGCTTGAAGAACTGGGTCATGTCCACGATCAGATCGCGGATCACTGGCAAGCCCGGCAGCGGACGCAGCTGCACCGGTTCTTTCAACGAATCGATGTCGGTCAGGCAGGCAAGACCATTCTTGCCGTTGATGTTCATTGCATCCGAACCGCACACGCCTTCGCGGCAAGAACGACGGAACGAAATCGAATCGTCTTTCGCCTTGAGCTTGACGAGCACGTCGAGCAGCTTGCGATCGGTCGCGTCGACTTCGATCGACACGTCCTGCATGTAAGGCGCCGCGTCCTTGTCCGGGTCGTAGCGGTAGATCTGGAATCGCATGGTACGGTTTGCCATTCGTTTCTCCTCCAATGGCAGATCAGTACGCGCGCTTCTTGAGCGCGATGGTGTCAACGGTCAGCGGCTTCAACACCACCGGCTTGTAATCGATGCGATTGCCCTCGCGATGCCACAGCGTGTGCTTGAGCCAGTTCGCGTCGTCGCGGCCATCCGGCGTCTCGGGCGAATCAGTCGCGTCATCGCGCACATGGGCGCCACGCGATTCGGTGCGGTTGTTCGCCGAGATCATCGTGGCCTTGGCAGCCTCGATCAGGTTCTCCAGCTCAAGAGCCTCGATGCGGGCGGTGTTGAACACCTTGGACTTGTCCTTGATCTCGGTTTTCTGGACCAGCTTCTCGACCTCGAGGATCTTGTCGACACCGGAGGCAAGCATGTCCTTGAAGCGGAACACGCCACAGTGCTTCTGCATCGTCTGCTGCATCTGCGCGCGCACCTGATGCACGTCGGCACCGTTCGTCTGGGTGTCGAGGCGATTGACCCGCGCCACTGCGCGATCGATCTGCGCCTGCGGGATTTCCGGCAGCGCAGCCGACTCACCCTTGATGAAGTCGACCATCGTTTCGCCGGAGCTCTTGCCGAACACCAGCAGATCGAGCAGCGAGTTGGTACCAAGGCGGTTCGCGCCATGCACCGAGGCGCAGGCACATTCGCCCGCAGCGTAGAAGCCCGGCACCACACCGCCATCGACGACGACTTCGCCGCGGTAGTTGGTCGGAATACCGCCCATCTGGTAGTGACAGGTCGGCACGACCGGGATCGGCGCACGGATCGGGTCTACGTTTGCAAACTGGATCGAGATCTCGCGGATGCCCGGCAGACGCTTGTTGATGACGTCCGGGTCAAGGTGCGTGATGTCGAGCAGCACGTGGTCCTTGTTCGGACCACAGCCGCGACCTTCGTTGATCTCGGTGACCATCGCGCGGGAGACGACGTCGCGCGAGGCAAGATCCTTCGCGTTCGGCGCATAGCGTTCCATGAAACGCTCACCCGAAGCGTTGCGCAGGATGCCGCCCTCACCACGCACACCTTCGGTGATCAGCACGCCCGCGCCGGCCACGCCGGTCGGGTGGAACTGCCAGAACTCCATGTCTTCGAGCGGGATACCGGCACGTGCCGCCATGCCCAGACCATCGCCGGTATTGATGAAGGCGTTGGTTGACGACGCGAAGATGCGACCCGCGCCGCCGGTCGCGAACAAGGTCGCCTTGGCCTGGAACACCACAATTTCCGAGGTTTCCATCTCCATCGCGATCACGCCCAGCACGCGGCCATCTTCGCCGCGAAGCAGATCGAGCGCCATCCACTCGACAAAGAACTGCGTGTTCGCGCGCACGTTGCGCTGATACAGCGCGTGCAGCATCGCATGCCCGGTACGGTCGGCCGCAGCGCAGGCGCGACGCACCGGCTTGTCGCCAAAGTTCGACATATGGCCGCCGAAGGGGCGCTGGTAGATCTTGCCCTCATCGGTGCGGTCGAAGGGCATGCCGAAATGTTCGAGTTCGACCACCACTTCCGGCGCCTTGCGGCACATGAATTCGATCGCGTCCTGGTCGCCCAGCCAGTCCGAGCCCTTGACGGTGTCGTACATGTGCCAGTGCCAGTGGTCCGGTTCCGAATTGCCCAGCGAGGCAGACACCCCGCCCTGTGCTGCCACGGTGTGCGAGCGGGTCGGGAAGACCTTGGAGAGTACCGCCGTCTTCAGGCCAGCCTCGGAGAGCTGAATGGCGGCACGCATGCCGGCGCCACCAGCGCCAACGATCACCGCATCAAACGTACGCTTAGCGACTTTCACTTACAGCCTCCACAAAATCTGGGCTGCCCAGCCCGCATAGCCGATCAGAAGGAGCGCGACAACCGAATGCAGCGCGAGCCTCACGCCAACCGGTTTCACGTAATCCATGAAGATGTCACGCACGCCCACCCAGGCGTGGAAGAACAAGGACAGCCAGAAGAGGAAAGTAGCGAAGCGCATGAAGCCGCCCGCGAACATCGCGCGCCACGCATCGCTGGTGAAAGCCGGCAGACACAGGAGGTTGATCACGAAGAACACGCTGTAGAGCGCCATCACGGTGGCGGTGACGCGCTGCGCAATCCAGTCGCGCAAGCCGTAGTGCGCGCCGACGACAATTCGTTTTTGCATGGCTTTACCCCAGGAAGATCTTGGCGCCAATCAGCACCGTCAGCGTCAGGCTCACGGCCAGCACCGCACCGGCAGTCTTGCGCGCGGTCGGGAGATCCAGACCTTTGTGGACGTCGAGCATCAGGAAGCGGATACCGGCGCAGAAGTGGTGCAGGTATGCCCACAGCAGGCCGAAGAGCACCAGCTTTGCGAGCGGATGTGCCACGACGGACTTCGCACACGCGACCGACTCCGGCGAACCGAGGCTGGCGCCGAACAACCAGAGCAGCACCGGCAACATCAGGAACAAGCCAGCTCCGCTGACCCGATGCAGGATCGAAACGAATCCCGGCAAGGGCAAGCGAATCACCTTGAGGTCGAGATGCTTCGGCCTCGGCTTCTTCATTGTTGTATCAGACATGATTCACCTTTCAACTTGCGCGCGTCCGCCGACACGCCGTTTGCTCGCCCGCGGCCACAAACCAAGGCCGCGACTTCAACTCAGTTCGTTCAGGTAGTAATGCTCCGCGGTGGAATACAGCCCGCGGCGCCACTCGACCGGCTTGTCACCATAGGTATAGGCCACACGCTCGACTGACAGCAGCGGCGCACCCTCGGCGACGCCCAGGGTTTCGGCAACGGAACGATCGGCAGAGACCGCCCGCAGCTTTTCCCGCGCATGCAGCATGCGTACGCCGAAACGGGATTCGAAGAGGCCATAGATCGACCCTTGCCAGTCCCGCAACATTTCGATGTTGAGCCCGCCAAAGATCTCGCCCGGCAGGTAGATCTCGTCAACGACGATTGGCTTGGACTCGTGCTTGAGCACCCGGCGGATGATGATGATCGGCGCCGAGAGTTCGATTGACAGGTTGCGCGCGGCCTCCTGCCCGGCCTTCGCGCGCCAGCAGTCGAGCGGTTCGCTCTTGAGCGCGACGATTTCGCCAGAAAGCGGCGTGAGGCGGAGGAAGCGGAACAGCGCACGCGGATCGGCATGTGAGGCAACGAAGGTGCCCTTACCCTGGCGACGCACCAGCAGGTTGTCGGCAGCAAGCTCGTCGATCGCCTTGCGTACCGTCCCCTGGCTGACCTGGAAGCGCACGGCCAGCTCCTGCTCACTCGGAATAGCCTGGCCGGGGCGCCATTCCCCCGACTCAAGCGCCTGAATCATCAGGCTCTTGATCTGGCGGTACAGCGGGCTGAAGGTGGGTGGCAGATTCACCATGGCCACATTCAAGCACAGAAAATTCGCTGTGTCTATAAAGCATCTCCTGTCTTATATAAGACATCAGTTAGCTTTTGACACTGTCAAAAATCTGACCTACGATGATAGCCACATTGCCGCCGGCACGCGCCGCGGAGTCCAACCAGAACCTGCGCGCAGGACCGCGCTTTCCAGCATAGATAAAGGAGTCATCCATGGCCAAAGCTCCCGTTCGTGTAACCGTCACCGGCGCCGCCGGCCAGATCGGCTACAGCCTGCTGTTCCGCATCGCGTCGGGCGAAATGCTCGGCAAGGATCAGCCGGTGATCCTGCAATTGCTGGATCTGCCCCAGGCCCAGAAGGCGGTCAAGGGCGTGATGATGGAGCTGGAAGACTGCGCCTTCCCGCTGCTCGCCGGCATGATCGCGACCGACGATCCCGCAGTTGCGTTCAAGGACACTCAGGTCGCACTGCTGGTTGGCGCACGTCCGCGCGGCCCGGGCATGGAACGCAAGGACCTGCTGACCGAGAACGCCAAGATCTTCACCGTTCAAGGTGCAGCCATCGGCCAATACGCCGACCCGAACGTCAAGGTGCTGGTCGTCGGCAACCCCTGCAACACCAACGCCTACATCGCCAAGGCAACGGCTACCAAGTTCGGTCGCGTCAAGCCGGGCAACTTCACCGCGATGCTGCGCCTCGACCATAACCGCGCGCTGTCGCAACTCGCCGCCAAGTCCGGCCGCGATGTATCGAGCCTGAAGAGCCTCGTCGTGTGGGGTAACCACTCGCCGACGATGTACGCCGACTACCGCTATGTGACCTCGAACGGTGACAACGTCAAGGCGCTGATCAACGACGAAACCTGGAACCGTGACACCTTCCTGCCGACGGTCGGCAAGCGCGGTGCTGCGATCATCGAAGCGCGTGGTCTGTCGTCCGCCGCCTCGGCCGCCAACGCCGCCATCGACCACATCCGTGACTGGGTGCTGGGCTCGAACGGCGAATGGGTCACCATGGGCATTCCTTCCGACGGCTCCTACGGCATCCCGGAAGGCATCATCTACGGCTTCCCGGTCACCACCGCCAACGGCGAATACAAGATCGTCCAAGGCCTGGAGATCGACGAGTTCTCGCGTGACCGCATGAACTTCACGCTGAAGGAACTCGAAGAAGAGCGCGCAGGCGTCGCAGACCTGCTGGCGTAACAGAGGCAGCGTCGGGCTTATGGACAGCACGCGCCCCGGGTTCTCTCCCTCCAGCTCAGGGGGTCGGCCGCCTTTCGGCGACCGCGAGGGCGCGCCGCTGCATCCCGACGCCGTGCTGTTTGCCGGTAGCCGACCGCTGCCGGCAATTCCCGCAGTCGATCACTACTGCGGGTCGGAAAAGAACATGCGCAAGGCGATCGCCTTGCAGCAACAGATGGGCCCGGTCTTCGACATCACGCTCGATTGCGAAGATGGCGCCCCCGCTGGTGCTGAACGCGCACACGCAGAACTGTGCGGCAGCCTGATCGCAGGCGCCGACAATCTGTTCGGACGCATCGGCGCCCGCATTCACGATGTCACGCATCCGAGCTGGCACGACGACCTCGAGATCATTCTCGGTCGCGCCGCCGACCGGATCGCGTTTGTGACCGTACCAAAGGCTCGCGGCGCAGCGGATGTGGAAACGGCGCTCGCCGCCCTGCGCAACATCGAATCGCGCCTCGGGCTCAAGCGCGAGATTCCGCTGCATGCGCTGGTCGAGACGCATGGCGCCTTGCACCAAGCATGGCAGATCGCCGCCCTGCCCGGCATCGAATCGCTCGACTTTGGATTGATGGATTTCGTCTCAGAACATCACGGCGCGATCCCCGGCACCGCAATGCGCTCGCCGGGCCAGTTCACACACCCCATGGTGGTGCGTGCCAAGTGCGAAGTGGTGTCCGCGGCGATCGCGCATGGGGTGATCCCGACCCACAACGTCACCACGGTCCTCGACGATGCAAGCATTGCGCAGGAAGACGCCCACCGCGCCCGCAACGACTTTGGCTACCTGCGGATGTGGAGCATCCACCCCGCGCAGATCGAGCCGATCCTGCAAGGCATGCGCCCAGCCGCCGATGAAGTGACGGAGGCCGCTGGCATCGTTTGTGCTGCGCAGGACGCGAACTGGGGACCGATCCGCGTCGGCACACGATTGCACGATCGCGGCTCGTTCCGCCATTACTGGAATTTGCTCGTGCGCGCCCGGTCTACCGGGATGACGCTGCCCAGCGAGGCCGAGCAACGGTTTTTCACCCCCAACCCCAATTAACCGAATGCCGAACGGCATCCTGACAGCAAACCGGAGGACCTCACCGTGCTAGAAGCCTACCGCCAACACGCCGCCGAACGCGCCGCCCTTGGAATCCCGCCGCTTGCGCTGGATGCCAAGCAGACGGCCGACCTGATTGAACTGATCAAGAACCCGCCGGCAGGCGAAGAAGCCTTCCTGGTGGAGTTGCTCACCTACCGCGTGCCGCCCGGTGTGGATGATGCCGCGAAGGTCAAGGCCAGCTTCCTCGCCGCCGTTGCGCATGGCGACATCAAGGTCGATCTGATCTCCAAGGCCAAGGCCACCGAGCTGCTGGGCACCATGGTGGGCGGCTACAACGTCCACCCGCTGATCGAGTTGCTGGACGATGCCGAAGTCGCAGGCGTCGCCGCCGAGGGGCTGAAGAAGACGCTGCTGATGTTCGACTTCTTCAACGACGTCGCAGAGAAGGCCAAGGCCGGCAACGCCAAGGCCAAGGAAGTGATCCAGAGCTGGGCTGATGCCGAGTGGTTCACCACGCGCCCGGAAGTGGACAAGAAGATCACCGTCACCGTGTTCAAGGTGCCGGGTGAGACCAACACCGATGACCTGTCGCCGGCGCCGGACGCATGGAGCCGCCCCGACATCCCGCTGCACTACCTCGCGATGCTGAAGAACACCCGCCCGGATGCGGCCTTCAAGCCCGAGGAAGACGGCAAGCGTGGCCCGATCCAGTTCATCGAAGACCTGAAGAAGAAGGGTCACCTGGTCGCCTATGTTGGCGACGTGGTGGGCACCGGCTCCTCGCGCAAGTCCGCGACGAACTCGGTGATCTGGGCCACCGGCCAGGACATTCCGTACGTGCCGAACAAGCGCTTCGGTGGCGTCACGCTCGGCGGCAAGATCGCGCCGATCTTCTTCAACACGCAGGAAGACTCCGGCTCGCTGCCGATCGAAGTCGACGTCTCGAAGCTGGAGATGGGTGACGTCGTCGACATCCTGCCGTACGACGGCAAGATCCTGAAGAACGGCGAGACGGTGGCCGAGTTCAAGCTCAAGTCCGACGTGCTGTTCGATGAAGTGCGCGCTGGCGGCCGTATCAACCTGATCATCGGTCGTTCGCTGACCGGCAAGGCGCGCGAGTTCCTCGGCCTCGGCGCCTCGACACTGTTCCGCCTGCCCAAGCCGCCGGCGGAATCGAAGGCTGGTTTCACGCTGGCGCAGAAGATGGTTGGCCGCGCAGTCGGCCTGCCCGAAGGCCAGGGCGTGCGCCCCGGCACCTACTGCGAACCGAAGATGACCACCGTCGGCTCGCAGGACACGACCGGCCCGATGACGCGCGACGAGCTGAAGGATCTGGCCTGCCTCGGCTTCTCGGCTGATCTGGTGATGCAATCCTTCTGCCACACCGCGGCCTACCCGAAACCGGTTGATGTGAAGACCCACCGCGAGCTGCCGGCCTTCATCAGCAGCCGCGGCGGTGTTGCGCTGCGCCCGGGCGACGGCGTGATCCACAGCTGGCTCAACCGCCTGCTGCTGCCCGACACCGTGGGCACCGGCGGCGACTCGCACACCCGCTTCCCGATCGGCATCTCCTTCCCGGCGGGCTCGGGCCTCGTGGCTTTCGGCGCCGCCACCGGCGTGATGCCGCTGGACATGCCGGAATCGGTGCTCGTTCGCTTCAAGGGCCAGATGCAGCCGGGCATCACGCTGCGCGATCTGGTGCACGCGATCCCCTACTACGCGATCAAGGCCGGTCTGCTGACCGTCGCCAAGGCCGGCAAGAAGAACGTGTTCTCGGGCCGCATCCTTGAAATCGAAGGCCTGCCGGATCTGAAGGTCGAGCAGGCGTTCGAGCTCTCGGACGCGTCGGCTGAACGTTCGGCCGCCGGCTGCACGGTCAAGCTGAACAAGGAACCGATCATCGAGTACCTCAACAGCAACATCGTGCTGATGAAGAACATGATCGCCGACGGCTACCAGGACAAGCGCACGCTTGAACGCCGCATCAAGGCGGTCGAGGCATGGCTGGCCAACCCGAACCTGCTCGAAGCGGACAAGGACGCCGAGTACGCTGTGGTGATCGAGATCGACCTGAACGATCTGAAGGAGCCGGTGCTCTGCTGCCCGAACGATCCGGACGACGCGAAGCTGCTGTCCGAAGTCGCCGGCGCGAAGATCGACGAAGTGTTCATCGGCTCGTGCATGACCAACATCGGCCACTTCCGTGCGGCGTCCAAGCTGCTCGAAGGCAAGCGCGATATCCCGGTAAAACTGTGGATTGCGCCGCCGACCAAGATGGATGCTGCCGAACTGACCAAGGAAGGCCACTACGGCGTCTTCGGCAGCGCCGGCGCACGCACCGAAATGCCGGGCTGCTCGCTGTGCATGGGTAACCAGGCACAGGTACGTGAAGGTGCGACCGTGGTGTCCACCTCGACGCGTAACTTCCCGAACCGCTTGGGCAAGAACACCAACGTGTATCTGGCTTCGGCCGAGTTGGCCGCGATCGCATCGAAGCTCGGGCGGATCCCGACGGTCGAGGAGTACCACGCTGACATGGGCGTGATCAACGCTGACGGCAGCAAGATCTACAAGTACATGAACTTCGATCAGATCGCCGAGTACAAGGACGTTGCGCAAGGCGTGACAGCCTGACCCTCATCCAAGTCGACCAAGACCCCTGCCATGTGCAGGGGTTTTGGGTGACAAAACCATAGGGGCAAACGGCAGTAAATTAGCACTCCTCGATGATTGGTACCCAACCAAAAAAGCACAACGCGAAAGTTGTGCTTTTTTTTAATTAGCTATGTCATAGGTGCGGTTAGTATATCTTTTGTGTCGCAATAAGCCGGCGCTGCGAAACGAAACGCCCTTCTGCTGATGGGGCAGTCGCCCCCAAGACAGACGGCTCGCTTAGGTAGTCGATGCAAATTGGCAAGATGTGCATCAAACGTTCGGTTGCTGCACGTATTTGGAGCCACCCTGTTTCGCATGAATCCGGCCGAGTTTTTGTGCAACAACCAGTGCAGCAATCTAAGTGCAGTAAAAGGAGCCTTGGATATGAGTGAGACCGCAAAGCCTGGGATGCGAATAGGCTATGCCCGAGTAAGCACAGCAGACCAAACACTGGCGCTGCAGCTCGATGCCTTACGTGCGGCCGGTTCCGAGCGAATCTACCAAGAGACGGCATCCGGCAAGCAAACGGACCGACCTGAACTTGCGCAAGCCCTGAAGGCGCTGCGCCAGGGCGATTCACTGGTGGTATGGCGATTGGATAGGCTCGGAAGGTCGTTAGCCCATCTGATTCAAACGGTAGCTGCTATCGAGGCGCTCGGCGCTTCCTTCGAATCGATCACTGAAAAGATCGATACCCACAGCGCTACAGGCAGGCTGGTATTCCATCTGTTCAGCGCATTAGCCGAGTTTGAGCGCAACCTGATCAGTGAGCGCACCCGAGAAGGGTTGCAGGCCGCGCGGCGCAGAGGTACCAAGGGCGGGCGCAAGCCGGTCCTGGACGCAATCGCAGTGGCACAGGTGCGCTCACTGATGGCTGACCGTAATACCTCGCCAGCAGCCATCGCGCAGCGCTTCAAGATCAGCAAATCCACACTCTACAAGCTGGTCAGATCGGGGGACGGTGCGCCATGAAACTTGTGAAGGCTGGCGCGCGATTTGTGTTGGTCGAAGCGGATGGGCGTATCAATGCGCCCGGTTCTCTCTACATCAACGATCAGACCATTAATCCGAACACTGCGGCAAATCTCGCCATGAGCCTACGGCTCTTCCACTCCTTTTGTCTGCTGTTTGAGATTCGCCTCCTCGATCGCGCGCTTGAGGGGGTGTTGATGACGGAAAGGGAAATCAATTCCCTCATCAGCCTGAGCTTCAGACCCTTGGCGGATCTGGACAACCCGGCAGCCGTCAAACGGTGCATTGACCCACGCAACGCTGAAATGGACGAAGACAGGGCGGGCGCCGTGACGGGCAACACCGCAGCTGTACGGTTAGATGACATCGCTGGTTTCTTGGACTTCTACCTCAAGCTCCTGGCGCCCCACATCCGATCCCCTTTTGAACAAGACCGCCTTGCTGCGGTGTACCGCCAAGTCTGTGACAGGCTCAAACGTTCAGTCGGCGGTGCTGTCGCAAGCTCTCCCTATGACGTTCGAAGCATGGATTCGGAGGCATTTCTGGCGTGCATCAAAGAGGCTTATCTGCGGCCCGAGAGTCTGCAGGGTAAAGCCCGCGTGAACCGCGCGTATCTGTTGCGTGATCGGGCCATGTTCATGCTCGGTTGCGAGGGCCTCAGGCCGGGAGAAATTGCGAATCTGCGGGTCAATGACATCGAGGTGGGATCGGACGGGGTGATGAATGTGAGTGTGGTGTCCAACCGGGGCCATCGCCAAAAAGTCTCGCCGGTGGCCTCAACGTCAGTCCCAAGTCAGAAGGGCATCAACAGTCGCAAGGTGAGCTACTGCACCGAGCGGATGATCAAAGTGTGGCCATTCACAGCCGACGCTCTGTATGAATACATCAAGGACGGCGGACCTCGCCGTCAGGCCATAGCCTCGAACGGTCGGGATGTCAGCGAGGGCTTCGTATTTTTGAAAAGCAACGGAGAACCCTTGAAATCGCGCCAAGCCATTGGTGAGCGGTTTGATGTCATGTGCGAGTCGCTGCGCAAACTCGGGCTCATGAGGGTTGAGACTGCGCCGGGTGAGCCTGCCGGAGAAAAAAGGGGCATGAGCGCGTACACGCTGCGTCACTCGGCGGCCAGTCACATGTACGAGACAGAGATCCGTCAGCGGGGCTTGGACGCCAAGCGTGTAGTCCACGATTTGATGAACGCGCGCTTTGGTTGGTCTGACGGCAGCGCGATGGCATCGCGGTATGGCAGGCGGGCCATCTTGGATGCCGCCACCACGTCGGTCAATGCGTTGTACGAAGAGGCACGAGCCGAGGTCGACAAGCTACTGCGGCCCACCAAAGGCGACAAGAAATGAGCGAATCGAGGGTTGTGCAGGTGGTGGGCGACACCACGTTTGAATGGATTGAAGCCACGCCTCTGGTGTTCAGATCGATCTCCCGAGACAAAGGGGTTACCTACACCGATGACTTTGACCTGAGCGCGCTGAGCTGCTTTGATTCCGCGCTGCTACTGGGGATCAAAGGCCTCATCCTGGCCCGTAGACTAAAGCTCAAGCGAACCTCGCTCAACGTGGAGTTTGCGCGGGTAATGCTACTGCTGAAGAAGATCCAGGCTGCGCAGACGGCGGACGAATCACACCACTTCATGAGCGGCCCCATCAGCCAGATTGACGAAGCGCTCATGCTCGGCCTGCGCGAGCGACTGGCCAGCGATCCGAATTGGATTCACCGAAGCTCGATTCAAACACTCCGCAGCTGGTTCGAGCAATTTGGCAACGGGTCCATATTCCAAGGTTTGGAGCGTGCAGCGTTTCCTGTCTCCCGTGACCTGGATAGTACCGATCGGTTGCGACAGCGCATCATCAAGCAAGCGTTCTCGCGAACAATGCAAGTCGCCGTTCTGATCGAAGTGGAGCGATTGATGACCGCAGGTGAGCTCCCATCGCCAGTTTGGGTGATGTGGAACCTGGTCAATTGCACCTACCTGCGCCCGGAGTCACTGCGGACCCTGAGGTGCAAGGATCTGGAAGTTCCGGGCAAGTCAGGGGGAACCTACACGTTGTGGGTACGCGCCGCCAAGGGACCAAAGAACCGCAGTCAAGAGAGAATTCCATACAAGCTCCCTGCGGACCTGGGTCAAATTCTGCAAGTGCATATCCGCTGGGTGCTTGAGACCCTCGGTCCCGCCTTTGGGCTCAGCCCTGATCTGGATGAAACGACTGCAGAGAAGATCAAGGGCCGTGTGGCCCTATTCCCGCGCTTTGCGGGTGCGCCGCGCGGCGATGAACTCGCCAATTCCGGCGTCGTCACGGCTTCCTACAGATGGAGTGACATTTATCTCAATCCCATCCAGAAGGCGGTGGATGTGGGCGGCAGCAAGCTCCATTTCAATGCGATGCGACACACCATTGGCACGCAACTGGCGGCCTCAGGTGTGGCCCCGGCCATCATTCAGGCGGTTCTTAGGCACGCGAATGACGCAACCGCAAAGACCTATGTTGACTTGGCAGCACAGGAGTTGCGAGAGGCCTTAAACGCAGGTCTGAAAGAACTGGGGACATTCTTTCCAGCCTTTCGCGCTTTCACTGATTCGGCCGAGATGCGTCGCCTCAACCAAACAGAGCCGCAACGGCTGGTGCGGCTTGGGGCAGTCGGTGGCGCAATCGGGGGGAACGAAGAAATCGGCGAATGCGGCGGAAGAGGCGCCTGCCAATACGCACCTTTGAGCTGCTACGGGTGCGGCCAATGGATCGCCAACGCGGACGCCGACCACCGCATCCCCTTGGACTATGTTCGCAACCGGATCAAGCGCAACAGGGCACTCGGTCACATCGCCACGCAGGAGGTCGAGCGAGACACCTTGCTGGAAAAGCTCATCGAGTTACGCATCTCGCAGATTGAGCAACACAAGGCTGCGCGCGCATCGGTTGATTCGATGGGGAGCAAACCATGAGGCTCAACCCGACACCGAGTCAACGCGCAGATCAAGGCCGACGGGGTGATGCCGCGCTCGTTAACATCGAGGAGGCAGCAAGAGCAAGTGCGCTGCATCAGTTTGTGGCGGAAACCGAAGCCCGGTTCACGAAGCGTCTGCCAGGCATGAAATACCAAGCGGAACGTTGGAACTTCAAAGAAGCCTCCGGTCAGTTTGATAAAAAGGGCCGGGCGATCGATCTGCGCACGCTCCACAGCCTCAAGGCCGTAGATGTGACGCTCTACTTGGTCAAAGAGGCGCTGGCTGGGTTGCACCCGAGTTTTGGCGAGGCGGCACATGCGTTGCTGGCCCTCTGGGTGTTGGAATCTAAGGTAAAAGGCAGCTGGGAATTCACGGTTGGATTGCGAACACTACGACATCTCGCGCTTCCCGCGTCGGGTTGGCAAGCGGACGCCCCGATTTGGGAACTCCGCGCTGAGCATCTGAAGTTCATCGAACGCGTCGAGATCAGCCGCTGCCTCAGTTCTCAAAACACCGCCGAACTGTCCAAGCAGGGTTTAACGTTCGAAGGGCTCGTGGTGAGTGGGGTTGCCCAAGAGGGCACGAGCGGCGGCAAAGCATTGGACACCCTCCTGAATTTATTCAGAGCAGTAAATGAGTTGCACAAGGCCAAGGTCGTTGGGGCACTGCCTAAGCGCATGAGTCAGGAGACCAGCCTGGCACTCAATCGGATCTTGGTCCTGCAGCGAAGGCGATTCAAAGAGGTCAAGGGGGTCGAACTGGGGCCGAGTATTCAGGCCTTGTCCGATGCGATCTGCGCAATGGCGGACGGTGACCCACGCCTGAGCGCGATCCAGCAAGCCGCGCTGTGCGTGATGGGCATCGAAATGTGCGCGCCGAGCCGAATCAACGAAGTGCTGACCCTGTCGATCCATGATCGCCTGCACGATGCCACTGCCTATGATCAGGCGCCGCAACAACAGGATGTGCCTGAGTCTGAGGTCGCTCCAGAACCCGCCGACGGGGGCGGCAAGGCGGGGCAGGACGCCCGCCACGCCAAGAAGGCCGTCGGCCTGAATGAGGCCAGGCTGCTGCACCAGACTCACGCGGCGATGAAACAAGCGAGCCTGCCTACCCATGACAACGCGCTGTCCAACACGGTCTTGATGAAGGGTAGCAAGGGGGCGGCCTGGGGTGCCAAGCCTCTGATGGATTTCATGGTGGTGATGTTTAACGAGTGCTTTGATCGGCTCACCGACATGGGAAGGCGCTCGCGGATGCTGCTCGCGCATTACGAGCAGCATCCCGATCGGCTCTATCTTCCCCCCGACCTTGAGCACTTGCGAGGCCGTCCCCTCAGCAAGGTCCAAGTGGGTCGGATCATGCTGCTCGACGGCGATCTCGGCTTGGATGAGGAAGACTACCGTCGCCGCTGCCATAAAGCTAGATCCGCCACCCGAGCGACAGTTTGGCCCAAGCTGTCAAAGGCCCATGCCCATACCGTGCGTCAAAGGCCCGATTGGGCTGCAGCCGTGGCGGATGATCGTGAGCGCTTTACCCTCGCGACCGGATGCGGTCTTCCAGATAAGGACTGGAATGAGACCAATCTAACTCGTTACATTGAGTGGTCGGTGCTCGAGGCAGAACTGTTGCGTCAAGTCAAAGCGCAGATCCACAGTCTGCCTTGGGTGACACAACGCATTCGCTACACGGGACGCTTGAGCAACATGCTTATGGCCTTCGACCATCTGGACAATACGCCACCCTACCTGCCAGGCGCACTGTCAGATGAGAACATTCGGTATCGCCTGAAATCCTGTAGCCAAGGAAATTACGCCCGACTCCAAACTGTCTTTGAAGCGCTGGAAATCCAGATGCCCTTGCGTGGAACGAAGGGAGACGATGCCAAGCTGGTGCCCGCCTATTGCAGCCCACACGATCCCCGTCGTTGGCTCACCACCATGAGCTTGCGGCATGGGGGCGCCGAACTGAGCCGAATGCTCGTGAACATGTGGGCCAATCGCACGGACATGAATCAGTTGAACGCTTACGACTACCGCAGCGGCGAAGAGCGGGCCCACGCCACCCTGCAGGTGATTCCTCCGGCGTTGCACTCGCTGGGCCCGAGCGACCTGGATGAGATGATCCAAGAGGAAATGATCAGCGACTACGGCCTGAGCGCGCGGTCCGGCTATGCCGTGATCGCTGGCCTGCGCACCCTGCGCCTGGCGACGATGGAGGCCATTCACAGCGCTGAGCTCAGCCATCCCAGCGCCAAGGCCGGTGAGCAGCTTCTGATCGTGTACCCCACCCGCTTTGGCGTGTGTCTGCATCAACACCACGCGACCCCGTGCACGAACCACCGGGGCTGCGAGGGCGCGTGCGCCACGCAGCGCATCGTCAAGGGGCACTTGCCATCCAATCAACGGGTCCGAGAGCGTGAGCAACAGCTCTTCGAGGTGATTTGCCACGTCGTGCGGCGCACGATCCTTGCCCGCAACCGGGAGGCGGTGCATGACCTGGACCGCATCGACGCGCACCTCAAGGCTCTGATTGAGCCCAACATGACGGTCGAGCGCTTGGCGCAGATGTTGATCGGCGAGTTTGAGTCGATCAAGGACCTCATCAAGGATGCCGTGTTCCGCGCCGACCTCGAAGACGCCTTTGTTTATCGAAAGTACGTCGAGATTCTGGACGACTCGACTGTGCCCAATGGCACGCCCATTCGCTATCTCAACCGATCACGCAATGGACGCCCTGAGTTTGAACGCAACCTCGAGGCGTTGGGGGGGCGTGCAGCCCTCGAGCAGCAAGCCCTGCAAGCGCTGGAAGAAAACCCATGGATGGCGCGGAGGGGCAGCGTCAATGACGAGGACCCAGGCGAAGAGCTGACCTATGACGGGAGCGACGACAAGGGTGAGGATGATGACCAGGACGCGGACGAGGGCGAGCAATGACCCGCAAGGCCGAAAGCAAAATGCCGGGGCGGGGTCGCCCTGAGAAGCTGGACGAAGAGCTGGCGCGAAAGATTGTGAGGCTCATTGAGGTCATGCCCGACATGGATGTGGAAGTGAGCTGGGCTAACGTCATCGCGCTCATCAAGAAGAAGTTCGACGTTGACCTGGGGCGTCGGGTGCTGTCGATGAAGCAGTGGGGCGGGCAGCCGCTCATTGCGCAGGCGTTTGACCGCGCCAAGGACGTCCAAAAGACACTGCGCGCCCAAGGCAAGACGCGGCGCCATTCAACGGCCCCTCGCGCTGTCTTGCAGCAGCGCCTTGAGACAGAGATCGCAAAACGCAAAGCGGCTGAAAGGAGGATCGAGGAAATGGCCCTTCAGACCTATGACAAGCTCGACACGTTGAGATGGACCAGGTTTGATCTTCGCAAAGAGGCGCAAGCGCTTGGCGGCCCCGAGGGAGCCCAGTCGTGAGCAGTAAGACCGGCAGCAACGGTACTCTGGACGGCCGCGCCAACGTGGAGAAATTCCTGCAGTGGCGGCAAGAGGTGGAGGACTTCAAGCCCTACATCCGCCAAGGCGTTTTGAGCATCAGCCGAGTGGCTGCGGAGTCCGGGCTCAACCGCAACGTGTTCTACACGAACCCGGAAATTCGCGATCAGCTCATCCCGGAGCTGGAAGCGATGTTGCTCGCTCGAGGTTTGCTCAGCGCACACAGCACCGTGCCGCCCACCGTCATCATCCAGAGCTCGGCTCCCGCTACGAAGGCGGCCGGTTCTCAACTCAAGCGCTTGACGGAGCAAAACGAAGCCTACCGAGCCGAGATTGCGGAGCTTCGACGCCAACTTCAAAGGCAAGAGGCCACCCAAAGCCTGCTCGGAGAAAGCGGGAGGCTGCCCTGGTGAAAGGTCCCCTGCTCCGTGCGAGGCGGTCCATTCCTGAGAAACCGGACTTCGTGCTCAACAGCGGAAAGCTCCTTGTGCGGGTCAACAAGGTGCGGGTGCAAAGCAAGCTCTCTGGAGTGATCTTTTGCGGCCAGCAGGTCATGTCCAATGGCGAGCTCAGCCATGTCGACGAGGATGTGACGGTTCGACTACACCGGTATGCAGCCGCTGGCGCCGTGGTCAGGGAGGGGCAACGCTGGCGTGTCGAGGGGCGGCTAAGCCGCAAGGAATTCACCACGCCCAGAGGTTTCACCCGAAGGGAGAAGACCATCGACGTTCCACAGGGATACGCCGAAATGGTCAAGCCAAGTGGGCGACTCATCGTTGACTATTTGAGCGGGCATTCCGATCTGCCAGGCATTGGCCCTGCGACTGCCAACAAGCTGTGGGATACATTCGGCCATCAGCTCTACGACATGCTAGACCAAGCAGACTATCGAGCCTTGGTCGACGTGCTCGCGCCTGCAAAAGTGGCGATGCTCATTGAAGTGTGGGCCCGCGACGACCTGAGCCAAACCATCCAGTGGCTGGCCCAGCACGATATTGACCCCCAAGTCGGTCGCAAGCTGGTTCAGATTCATGGTTCGCAGTCCCGCCAGCGCGTTGAAGAAAACTGCTACCGCTTGTTGAGCTATGCCGCGAAGTGGAAGCAGGTCGATGCGTTGGCGTGCAACTTGGGCATGACCTGGGATGATCCGAGAAGGCTCGCCGCAGCGTGCGAGCAAGTGATCTACGACAGGTTCGGTGCGGGCAATACGGTGGTGCCCCAAGCGGAGCTGAGACAAAGGCTCAAGGCGCTTCTGGACTGCCCCGCCGAGGACAGTGGCCCGGCCATTGAAGCCGCGCTTGTTGGGGCGCGACAATCCGGCCGCGTGCTCTTTGACAGCGGGGAAAACGCCTGCGGTATGGGCCCCGCCCTCCTGGAGCGGCAGGTGGCCATGGGCATCACACGGTTGCTTGGCTTGCCTGCAGAAAAGCAGTTTGACCTTGCGGGCATCGTCTCAGCGGTTGAAGAGGCTCAGGGGTTTAGGCTCAACCCCGAGCAGCGGATGGCGGTTGACCTGGTAGCCAAGCATCGGTTCTCGGTGATCACGGGCGGCGCCGGCTGCGGAAAAACCACCGTATTGCGGGTCGTATGCGAGGTACTTGAGGCGCAGGGCTACGAGGTGATTCAACTCGCGCTCGCGGGTAAGGCGGTGCGTCGGATGGTGGATGCCACAGGGCGCAAGGCACAAACCATTGCCTCATTCGTCAAGGCTCACAAGGGTCTGATGGAGCGCCAAGCCAGCCCACCAGAAGCTAGCCAATGTGATGCAAAACTGGCTGTGGTGATTGATGAAGCCTCGATGGTGGACTTGATCAGTTTCGCGGCGGTGTTGCGAACGATTGGGGGTAGATGCAAGGTCGTGCTAGTTGGCGACCCAAACCAATTGCCCCCGGTGGGCCCAGGCTTGATCCTTCACCACCTGGCATGCGGCGTTGTTCCCCACGTGCACCTGGGAACCACCAACCGATTTGGCAGCGACATCGCGGAAGTTGCCAACGAGGTGCGAGACGGACGGATGCCATGCCTCACTGCAAACGCTGCAGTGGCGCTTCTTGAGCCTGAGGATCCCAGTCACATCGCGGAGATGGCGACCTCCCTGTATCTGAGCGATCAGTCGGATGCAATTGTGCTGTGTCCGTCCAATGCGCTGGTTGATGAGATCAACAAGATGATTCAGCGGCGCACAACGTGGAACAACCAACCGGTGACGGTCTGGAACCACCAATTTGACTGTCGCCAAGACCTTGGGCTTCGCTTGGGCGACCCTGTAATCTGCGGCCGAAATCATTGGGACCGTGGATTACAAAACGGCAGCATCGGCCGCATCAAGGTCATCGACATGATGGACGAGGACGAGGTATCAGGGGTTATTGAGTGGGATGACGGTGTTGAGCGAGCGTTCGATATGGACTTGTTGGAGGACTTGAGCCTGGCTTACGCCGTCACAGTCCACAAGAGTCAAGGCAGCCAGTGGCGCCGGGTCATCGTGGCGATCCGAGAGGGCAAGCTGTTGGATCGGAGCCTGGTCTACACCGCCATCACCAGGGCAACAAAAGAAGTGCAATTAATCGGTATGCGCGCTGTGATTGAGGGTGCGATCCATCGGCCCAAAGCGGCAGACTTGCGCAAGGTGGGCATCAAACGGTGGATTGAATACGCCACGTCATGACCGGCGATCGCAGCGGCGGCGCATTCAGTCGCCCGACAGGGCGATGGAAGAGTGTTAGCCGGGAGAGCGCGCCGTAGTAAGGGTGGCTGCACTTGCCCTCCGGGCCACTTCGGAGGGACTACAGAGGGTAGGCAATCACGCCACAGGTCTCACGCACGACCGACCGCGCGTCAGCGCGTTTTCATGCTCTCGGCGGTTCGCTTGCATATCGTCGCCTACTACAATAGCCGCATTCTTGGGGCCTTCAATTGCAGCGCGTTTGCGCACCGGGATGACTGCGCCTCATCTCTTCCCTGCTATGTCTCGCCCTTTGCACCTATTCACTCGAGAAACGTGCAGTAACGCGTGTATGGCCGCAACAAAGGAACTGGATTGAACATTCGAACCATCTCGTCCGAGCAACTTGAATCCCACCTCTGGGAATCAGCCAATATCCTGCGCGGACCAGTCGATGCCGCTGACTTCAAGACTTACATCTTCCCGCTGCTCTTCTTCAAGCGCATCTGCGATGTCTGGGATGACGAGTACCAGGAAATTGTCGATGAAACTGGCGACGAACAACTCGCGTGGTTCCCAGAATCGCACCGCTTCCAGATTCCGGAAGACTGCCACTGGAACGACATTCGCACCAAGGCCAGCAATGTCGGTGCAGCGCTCCAGCGCGCGATGCGCGAGATTGAGAAGGCCAACCCGGACACCCTTTACGGCGTGTTCGGCGACGCTCAGTGGTCGAACAAAGAGCGGCTTTCAGATGCCTTGCTTAAGGACCTGATCGAGCACTTCTCGAAGCTACCGCTTGGCAACCATGTCGTGGGCTCGGATGTCCTCGGCGATGCCTACGAATACCTGATCAAGAAGTTCGCCGACGCCACCAACAAGAAGGCCGGCGAGTTCTACACAAAGCACTTTCTGAGCGCCTTGATGCGTTGAAAGACCGGTTTGAATCAGGGCAGTTGAACAGCGTCGAGTTTCTAAAACAATTGCTCGAAATCGCGAAGGAGACACTTCAAGCCGAGAAGGAAGTCCCTCCCGAAGAAGACGAAGATCGCGGCAAGGCCGCGCTCACCGACCTGTTCAACGAGATCAAGACAGCCGATACGCCGATCATCGTCGAACGGGTAGTGGCGGACATCGACGACATCGTTCGCCTTGTGCGCTTCCCGGGTTGGCAAGGTACGAAGGCCGGAGAGAGAGAGGTGCAGAAGGCGCTTCGTAAGGCGCTCTTCAAGTACAAGCTACACGCTGACGAGGAGCTTTTCGAGAAGGCTTACAGCTACATCCGGCAGTACTACTGAGGCAGGCAACTGGCGCTGGTACCGGTTGACCGCTGTGCCGTTCGTGGCTGACCTCCGGCGCTCGTCTTGACCGTCGCATCGCTATCCAATGCGGGCGTGCGCTTCTTTGTTTCGTGAATGTCAGGAAACTGAGCGCAGCGGTCAGTTCAGGCGACCGTTCGTCGACAGGTCCTCGGCCTTAGGTGACGTTCATGCGCTAGCGAGCGCAGGACGTGCGAATGTCAGCTCTTATATCCCGTCGCCGTTTGGATTCGACCCAATCCGGGCGTTTGGCTTCTTTTCCGTCGACGTCGGAAAACTGAGCGCAGCGGTCAGAACGGCGCACCGCTCGCCGGCTGGTGCTCGGCCTTATGTGGAGCTCCACATAAGGCCGATAAGCTAGCAATATTCCATGGTGCCGGCCGGCCAGATAGCCGCCGTTGGCGATGCCTTCCGAATTACCACCCATGGCCAACCTGGATGACAGGTTCCCGGCGACCAAGTTGAACCGCGGCTTGGCTCGATTCGGTCAGAAGACACCCATCACTTCCGCACCTCCTACCCCTTGATTTTCCTGACAAAGATTCCGCGAGCGACACCCTTATGGCAAGCACTTGCAAGTCAATATCGTCACGTTTCCCAAGCTCGGGGATGCGAACTCGGCGCCTGGCAAATTGTCGCGAGTCAATTTTTTCTCTCGCTCTGACGCCTAGAGTCCATGCGTCATTTTGATCCCCCAGGCGCACACGCCCCGGGGGCGCCGCTTTCCCGGAGGAGAATACGATGGACAAGAATCAGAACTCGCATCCGCAGGCAGAGCCGGACACCCTCAGCCGCCGCAGATTTCTTGGCACGTCGGCAATGGCCGGGCTGGCCGGCGCCACACTGGGCCTTGCTGGTTGCAATAAGGGAGAACACGGCCCAACACCGGCGCAGTCCGGCCCCGCCAAAGCTGCGGCCGCCGAAGCAGGTGACATGCACGAGATCAAGCCCGGCCAGCTCGATGAGTACTATGGCCTGTGGTCGGGCGGTCACTCGGGCGACGTGCGCGTCCTTGGGCTGCCCTCTGGACGCCAGATAAAGCGCATTCCGGTGTTCACGCCAGATCCGCTGACCGGCTGGGGTACAACCAACGAGTCGAAGGCCATCATGGGCACCAAGCCCGATGGCACGCCGCTGTACCACGTTGGCGACACCCACCATGTGCATGGCAGCTATGCCGACGGAACCTATGACGGCAAGTACGCATGGGTGAATGACAAGCTCAACGCCCGCCTCGGCCGACTGCGGCTGGATATATTTGAATGCGACAAAATCGTCGACATTCCGAACGTGCAGGGCTTCCACGGCATCTTCCCGGACAAGCGTGACCCGGTGGACGCAAAGATCAACCGAACGACCCGCGTGTTCTGCGGTGCCGAGTTCTCGATTCCGTTGCCAAACAACGGCAAAACCTCCGACGATCCAACAACCTATCACTCGTTATTCACCTGTGTTGACGCCGAGTCGATGGAAGTGCGCTGGCAGGTACTGATCGATGGTAACTGCGACCTCGTCGCTACTAGCTACGACGGTGCCTTCGCCGCCACTAACCAGTACAACACCGAGATGGGCGTCCACTATCAGGACATGATGTCCGCTGAGAAGGACGCCTGCCTGTTTTTCCATGTCGCCCGCATAGAGGAAGCGGTGAAGGCCGGCAAGTTCAAGACCTACGGCGACAGCAAGGTGCCAGTGGTCGACGGCACCAAGGAGGCCAACAAGGATCCGAAGACCGCGCTGACCGCCTATGTGCCGGTACCGAAGAACCCGCATGGCGTGAATGCCTCGCCCGATGGCAAGTACTTCATCTGCGCAGGCAAGCTCTCGCCGACCACGACAACGATCGATCTGGTGAAGATGCATGAGTGGTTCGACGGCAAGCTCGACAACATCAACAAGACCATCGTTGCGGAGGTTGAGGTTGGCCTCGGCCCTCTGCATACGGCATTTGACGGCCGCGGATATGCGTACACCACGCTGTTCCTCGACTCTCAGGTGGTGAAGTGGAGCATCGACGCGGCGATCAAGTTTTACGCAGGCGACAAAAACAGCAAGTACGTCGTCGACCGCATCGATGTGCACTACCAGCCGGGCCACATAAATGCTTCGATGTCAGAAACCAAGGAAGCCGATGGAAAGTATCTGAACGTTGGTTGCAAGTTCTCTAAGGATCGCTTTCTGCCTGTCGGTCCTCTGCACCCAGAGAACGAGCAGTTGATTGACATTTCGGGCGAGAAAATGCGGCTGATTCGCGAAGACCCTGCATGGCCCGAACCCCACGACTTCATCATCTTCCGGCGTGACATCATCAAGGCAAAGCAGGTCTTCGAACTCGACGACTTCCCGCTCGCGACAAAGAAGGCGGAGCTCTCCGGTGTCGAGCGCAAGGGCAACAAGGTGACCGTGCGGATTGCCTCGTATGCGCCGCAATACCAGTTGCAGGAGTTCAAGATCAAGAAGGGCGACGAGGTCACCATCATCGTCACCAACCTCGACAACGTGGAAGATCTCACGCATGGTTTCGGGATCGAGAAGTACGACATCCAGTTCATCGTCAATCCGCAAGAAACCAAGTCGGTGACCTTCAAGGCCGACAAGGTCGGTGTGTTCTGGATCTACTGCACGCACTTCTGCCACGCACTGCACCTGGAAATGCGCTCAAGGATGATCGTCGAGGCCTGATCGCGGCGAAGGCGCGGAACAGCAACGGGGAAGGCCGCGCCTTCCCCGTTTGCTTGTGCGGCGCCGGGCTGCTGGCCGCGCCCGCCGCGCGCGATGCACGAACCGCGATTGCGCAGAACGCGCTGGCATCTGTTACACAACTCGCCTTTACTGACAGCTCCTAACCGACACGGAGACTGACATGGGCCTGCTCGACCAACTCGCTTCCCAGGTACTCGGCGGCAACGCCGGCAATATCGACTTCGCCAAGGTCGCGCTCGACCTGCTCCAGAATCATCCCGGCGGCCTCGCCGGCCTGCTCGACCAGCTCAAGGCGGGCGGACTCGCGGACCACGCCGCGTCGTGGGTCGGAACCGGCGCCAACCTGCCGGTGAGCGGCGAACAGTTGGGCGCCGCGCTCGGGTCGGATGCGCTCGGCGCGCTCGCTGGCCGGTTCGGCGTTGATCCGTCCGCGCTCTCCGGCGGCCTCGCCCAGGCGCTGCCGCAGCTCGTCAACCAGCTCACCCCGAATGGCTCGCTCGACGGCCATGAAGACCTGCTTCGCGAAGGCGCGAACCTGATTGGCAAGCTGCTGGGTTGAATTGCAAGCCTCCGCGGACCGGCGCCAGATCGTGCCGGTCTCGCGGCGTGACGCGCGCGTGGCGTTTCTTGCCCCGCGACAAGGAAGCACCCCGACCCGGACTGCGACACTTTGCCGCATCAAAGGTCCGGAGTGCCTTGCAATGCCCCGTTTCACCGCGATCCTTCGCGCCGCGTTTGCCCTGTTCGCCGCGCTGCTATGCCTGCAACCCATCAACGCCAGCGCTGTGGCTTACGAGGCCAAGCTGCCGCCCGAGCTTTCCACCTCGCCAGACCTGTGCACCTACACCGACTGCAAGGCCGTGCTGCCGGGTGCCGAGCGCTTCTCGGTGCGCAACAGCCAGCCGCGTTTCGTGACTGGGTTCAAGGGCGACAAGGCGATCGGCTACGTCTTTCTCTCGACCGATCTGGTCGACATTCCGGCCTACTCTGGCAAGCCGGTGGTCACACTGATCGGCATGGACACCACCGGCCGCTTCACCGGCATCCGCGTGCTGAAGCATTCGGAACCGATTCTTCTGCTGGGGATTCCGGAAACGAAGCTGGACGCCTTCGTCGGGCAGTACCTCGGCAAATCGGTTGCGCAGCATTTCGAGGTCGGTAGTGGTGACAAGCAGACCGTCGGGCTCGATGCAATTTCCGGTGCGACAGTGACCGTCGTTGCCGAGAATCAGGTCATCACCCGCGCGGCGCAGCAGGTGGCACGCAAGGTCGGCATCCTGAAGAGCGAAGTGCGCCCGACCGCGCGTTACAAGGACGTCGGTGACATCGCCGACTGGGACGCGCTGGTGAAGGCCGGCGCCGTATCGCGCCTGACACTGCAGCCGGCCGACGTGGGCGAACCGGATACCGGCCAGCCCTACCTCGACCTGTGGGTCGGCGTGCTGAACCACCCGACGTTGGGCCGTGCGGTGCTGGGTGCGACCGAATGGCGTGCGTTGATGACGCGGCTCAAGCCGCATGAGACCGCGCTGATGGTGATCAGCGATGGCGCTGGCTCCTTCAAGGGCTCCGGCTTCGTGCGCGGCGGCATCTTCGATCGCGTGCAGGTGAAGCAGGACGCCGACACCTACACCTTCCGCGATCTCGACTACCTGAACCTCTATTCCCTGCAGGCGAAGGGTCACCCGGCTTTCCGCGAGTCCGGCATTTTCATCCTGCGCGACACGAGCTTCTCGGCCGCGTATCCGTTCAGTTTCGTGTACCTCGCCAACAAGCAAGACAAGGCGACCGGTCAGCGCCAGTTCATCAACTTCGATGCCAAGCTGTGGCTGCCGGATGCCTGGCTCGAAGGTGGCCACCCGGCAGTGAGCGAGCCCGAGGCGCCGTGGAAGAAGATCTGGCACGACAAGGCGGTCAGCATCGGCCTCTTCATCGTCTTCCTCGCCGTCGTCGCCTTCACCTACTCGCGCCGTGACTGGCTGACTGCGCGCGCGACGATCCGCGACAAGCGCTGGGTGGCCTGGCCCAAGTATGTGTTCTGGACGGTCAGCATCGTGTGGATCGGTGGCGTGCTGATGGCGCAGCCCTCGATCACGCATGTGATGACCTGGTTCCACTCCCTGATCTCGCGCTGGGAGTGGGAGCTGTTCCTGACCGACCCCTTCATCTTCATCTTCTGGTGGTTCATCTTCATCACGCTGTTCGTGTGGGGCCGCGGGCTCTTCTGCGGCTGGCTGTGCCCCTTCGGTTCGCTGTCGGAGCTGGCCTACAAGATGGCCGGCACGCTAGGCCTGAAGCGCTTCCAGCGCCATCTTCCGAAGCCGCTGCACGACAAGCTGAAGTGGGTGAAGTACGGCGTGTTCTTAGCGCTGATGGCGATGTCGCTGTGGTCGATGACTATGGCCGAGCAGTTCGCCGAGGTCGAGCCTTTCAAGACCACCTTCCTGGTCGGTCCGTGGAACCGCAGCTGGCCGTTCCAGCTGTTCTTCACTGTTGTGCTGGGCGTGTCGCTGTTCGTCGAGCGGCCGTTCTGCAAATACGTCTGCCCGCTCGGCGCGGGGCTCGCGATTCCGACCACCTTCCGCCTCTCCGGCCTGCGCCGCAAAAAGGAATGTGGCCCCTGCAAGGCCTGTGCGATGCAGTGCGGCTCGCTGGCGATTGCGGCGGACGGCAAGATCGACCAGCGCGAGTGCCTGCTGTGCCTCGACTGCATGGTCTACTACCACGACGACCACGCCTGCCCGCCGCTGGTACAGGAGCGCAAGCGGCGCGAGAAGGCCGGCCTCAAGCTCACCCCGATCGGGCGCGACGGCTACTTCATTCCGATCAAGGAAGTGCGGGGCGAGGCTCCGTAGGCTCAAGCGCATGTGCTCCGCCCTTCGCGTCGCCTTCCTGTCGATCACGCTGCTGCTTACCGGCACGGCCGCTGCCGCCGAACTGCATGTGGCGGCCGGCGAGTCGATTGCGGCAGCGATCGTGCGCGCCCAGCCGGGCGACACGATCCGCGTGGCGCGGGGCCTGTATCGCGAGCACCTGCGGATCGAAAAGCCGCTCACGCTGATTGGCGAGAACATGCCAACGATCAGCGGAGACATGTCGGGGGATGTGATCCGCATCGCCTCGCCCGACGTGCGCGTCGAGGGCTTCGTCGTACGCGATTCGGGCGACGACCTCGAGAAGCAGCAGGCGGGCATCTACATCCAGCCCGGTGCACACCGCGCGGTGGTGCGCAACAACCAGCTCGCCTACAACCTGTTCGGGCTGTGGATCGAGAAGGCCAACGACGTGGTGGTGGAAAAGAACCGCATCGCGGGCAAGCGCGACTACCTCTCGCCCAACCGCGGCAACGGCATTCAGCTCTACAACACGCAGGGCGCGAAGATCCTCGACAACCACATCAGCTACTCGCGCGACGGCATCTATGTCGACGTGTCGCACCACGCGCTGTTCCGCGGCAACGAGATCCACGACAGCCGCTACGGCACGCACTACATGAACTCCTACTTCAACACCTGGGAGAAGAACTTCGTGCACCACAACCGCGGCGGCCTCGCGCTGATGGAGGTGCATGACCAGGTGGTGCGCAACAACATCGCGTGGGCCAACACCGACCACGGCATCATGCTGCGCACGATCCAGCGCGCGGAAGTCAGCGGCAACATCATCGCCGGCAACGGCCGCGGCTTCTTTATCTACGACGCGCAGGACAACACGCTGACCGGCAACCTCGTGGTGCGCAACGAAGTGGGTGTGCACCTGTCGGCCGGCTCCTGGCACAACCTGGTCGACGGCAACGACTTCATCGGCAACCACGAAGGCGTGCGCTACGTTGGCGCGAAAGACGAAGTGTGGGGGCCGAAAGCCGGCAACCACTGGAGTGGCTACCTCGGCTGGGATCGCAACGGCGATGGCCGCGGCGACGTGCCCTTCGAAGCCGCCGACCTGGTGGATCGCCTGATGTGGCGCTACCCCGCGGCCCGCGTACTGCTCAACAGCCCGGCGGTCGAAACCCTGCGCCTTGCCGCCCGGCAGTTCCCGGTGCTGCGCGCCCCCACCGTGGTAGAACCCTCGCCCGCGATGCGCCCCCGCCACCCTGACTGGAGATACTGGCTTGAACGCGCCCGCCATTGAACTTACCGGCGTCACCAAGCGCTTCGGCGAAGTGGAAGCCGTGCGCGGCGTGTCGCTTGCCGTCGCACCCGGTCGCACCTTCGGCCTGATCGGCCACAACGGCGCCGGCAAGAGCACGCTGTTCCGCATGATGCTCGGGTTGATCGCGCCGGACGCCGGAACGCTGCGCCTGCTCGGCGAGCCCAGCGACGGCGCGCGCTTCCGCGAAGTGCGCCAGCAGATCGGCTACCTGCCCGAACACGTCGCGCTGTACGACAACCTGAGCGGACTCGAAACCCTGCGCTTCTACGCCAAGCTGCGTGGCGCAGCGCGCGCCGAATGCGATGCGGCATTGGAACGCGTGGGCCTCGCCCATGCGGCGACGCGCAAGGTGCGCGGCTACTCAAAGGGGATGCGGCAACGGCTCGGCTTTGCGCAGGCGCTGCTGGGCAAGCCGAAACTGCTGTTTCTCGACGAGCCCACGAACGGGCTGGACCCGCAGGCGATCCACGATTTCTACCGCGTCATCGCCGAGCTCAAGGCCGAAGGCGCAACCGTGGTGCTGACCTCGCACATCCTCGCCGAGATCGAGCAGCGGGTGGATGAGGTGGCGATCCTGCGCGAGGGCCGCATCGTCGCGCAGGGCAGCGTCGCCGAACTGCGCGAACGGGCCGACCTGCCTGTACGGCTGGTGGTAAGGGTGACGGCCGAAGCGCGCGAGCGACTGATCGCAAGCCTTGGCGCGAACGAGGAAGACGCGGCCCATGTAGCGCTGAGCGTGAATCGCGGCGACAAGCTTGCACGCATCGCACAGCTGGCGGCGGAGCCCGGTGTCAGCGACCTGCGGTTGGTCGAGCCTTCGCTCGAAGCCGTGTTCCTCGAACACTCGCAGGAGGCCGTATGAGCATCGTGCTGCGACAGATCACCGCAATCGCCGGCAAGGAGTTCCGCGACCGCGTGCGTAACCGCTGGGTGTGGGTCATCGCCACGGTGTTCGCCGGCTTCGCGCTCGCAATCGCCTACTTCGGCGCCGCCAGCGAAGGCCAGGTCGGCTTTCGCAGCATCGACGTGACGATCGCGAGCCTCGTCTCGCTGGTCACCTACCTGATCCCGCTGATCGCGCTGGTGCTGGGCTTCGACGTGATCGTCGGCGAACGCGAGCGCGGCACGATGGAGCTGCTGCTCGCGCTGCCGGTAACGCGCGGCGAGGTGCTGGTCGGCAAGTTCGTCGGCCTTGCCGCCACGCTGACGGTGGCCACGGTGCTCGGCTTCGGGCTTGCCGGCGCGGCCTTCCTCACCGCGGGTGGCGACGCGTTGTTCCACTACGCCGGCTTTGTTGCGTCGGCGATCCTGCTCGGGCTGGTGTTCCTCGCGATCGCGGTACTGCTGTCGGTACTGGCAAGCGACCGCGCGCGCGCCTCGGGCTACGCGGTCGGCGCCTGGTTCCTGTTCGTCATCGTGTTCGATCTGGTGTTGCTCGGCGGCCTCATCGCGCTGGGCGGCAGCGGCGCAGGTGACGCCCTGCCCTGGCTGCTGCTCGCCAACCCGACCGACGTGTTCCGCATCCTCAACGTGTTCAGCCTCGACCAGGTCGGCTCAATGTACGGTCTTGCCACCGTCTTCCCGCCCGCGCTCGCCAACCCTGCGGTGCTCGGCGGCGTGATGGCCGGTTGGATCGCCGCACCGCTGGCCCTTGCCTACTGGAGATTCAAGTGAAACCCCTTTTCCGCATCCTGACCCTCGGCCTGTTTCTTGCCCTGGCCGCCTGCAGCAAGGCACCGATCGACGACAAACCGGCGTCCATCGCGCGCGGCGACGCCTGCTCGCTGGACGGCATGACGCTGGCCGACTTCCCCGGCCCCAAGGGCCAGATCGTGTGGGCCGACGGCCAGCACGACTTCTTCTGCGATACGCGCGAGATCGTCGCGACCCTGCTCAAGCCCGAACAGCAGCGCGCGATGAAGGGTGCCTATGTACAGGACATGGCGAAGACCGACTGGGACAAGCCGCAGGACGCGTGGATCGACGCGAAGGCCGCCTTCTACGTGCAGGGCTCCAAGCGCCACGGCAGCATGGGCCCGACGCTCGCGAGCTTTGCCGAGCGCTCCGCCGCCGACGCCTTCGCGCAGCAATATGGCGGCAAGGTGGTGACCTACGCCGAGATCAAGCCGGACGCCGTGAGCATGGACGGCGGCATGGATCACGACCAGAAGATGTGATCTTGCATCAGCATGTATACGTTGCTGCTCGCTCGCCATAGGAACGCAATGTGCGACCAGTTACCGGGTAACCGGGTCGAGCGCGTGTTCAACTTGAGAACATCCGCTCTCACGTTCGGGCATAGCACGGTAGGCAGATTCCGTTGGAAAAGGCGTTCCGTTGCAGCTGACGCGCTCCCAGCAGTCAGCGAGATGAGTGCTGCTCAGCCGCCCACACGGCCTTCCCAAAGAATGCACGCAAGCGTTCATAAAGCCGCGTTGGCCATGCGACGCTGCCGTTGATGGCAGTCAAGGCCAACCCTGGGGTCTGACCCATAACCTGCATCGAACGACAGGGGGAGCCGGCGGTATGTTTCGCATCAGCCAGTACATGCAATTGATCGCCGCGCTCGAACGCGGCGAGGCGCCACCTCGCGCGCGCAGCGGCACACCGGCCGGCCCGGTGGTGATCTGGAACCTGATCCGCCGCTGCAATCTCACCTGTCGCCACTGCTACTCGATCTCGGCCGACACCGACTTCCCCAACGAGCTGAGCACAGAAGAAGTGTTCCGCACGATGGACGATCTTCACGCCGCCGGCGTGCGGGTGCTGATCCTCTCCGGCGGGGAGCCGCTGCTGCGGCCGGACATCTGGCCGATTGCCGACCGCGCGAAGGCGATGGGCTTCTACGTCGGGCTGTCGACCAACGGCACGCTGATCGACGCAGCGCTCGCCGAGCGTGTCGCCGCGCAGGGCTTCGACTATGTCGGCATCAGCCTCGACGGCATCGGCGCGACGCACGACCACTTCCGCCGTAAGGAAGGCGCGTTCGACGCCTCGCTCGCCGCAATCCGCCTGCTTCACGCGCGGGGCGTGAAGGTCGGCGCCCGCTACACGATGACCGAAGGCAACGCGCAGGACTTCGAACCGCTGCTGGACCTGTGCGAGCGCGAGGGCATCGACAAGTTCTACTTCTCGCACCTGAACTACGCCGGCCGCGGCAACAAGAACCGCAAGACGGATGCGCAGCACGCGACGACGCGGCGCGCGATGGTGACCTTGTTCGCGCAGGCCTTGACCGATGCCCTGTCCGGCGGCACCCGCGAATACGTCACCGGCAACAACGACGCCGACGGCGTGTTCCTGTTGCAATGGGTGCATCGCCACTTCCCGCAACACCATGCCATCGTCGCGGAGCGGCTGGTGCGCTGGGGCGGCAATTCGTCGGGCGTGAATGTCGCCAACATCGACAACCTCGGTGTCGTGCACCCGGACACGATGTGGTGGCACTACCCGCTCGGCAACGTGAAGGATCGCGCCTTTGGCGAGATTTGGGCCGACACGTCCGATCCGCTGATGGCCGGCCTCAAGCAGCGCCCGCGCCCGGTCTCCGGCCGCTGCGGCGCCTGCGCCTACCTGGCGATCTGCAACGGCAACACCCGCACCCGCGCGCAGCAGCTGACCGGCGACTTCTGGGCCGAAGACCCGGGCTGCTACCTGAGCGACGAAGAGATTGGCGTGGAGTCTGTTCCGGCGGCGCGCTCCGTGATCCCGGTCGTCGAGGCCCGCTGATGCGCCGCCTGATCCTTGGCGCACTGCTGGGTGTGAGCACCCTCGCCCACGCTGCCGAGCCCGCCGCGCTGTTCCAGCAGCATTGCGCGAGCTGCCACGGCGCTGACCGGCTCGGCATCATGGGGCCGGCGCTGCTGCCGGAAAGCCTCGAACGGCTGAAGAAGCCGGAGGCGATCAAGACCATCCGCGACGGCCGCGCGGCGACGCAGATGCAGGGCTTTGCCGACCGCCTACCGATCGCCGACATCGAGGCGCTGGCCGGCTGGCTCTACACGCCGGTGGAGCCCACACCGCGCTGGAGCGAGGCCGATACCGCCACGTCGCGCGTCGTGCATTTCGCACCGGGCAGCCTGCCGGACACGCCGCAGTTCAAAGCCGATCCGCTGAACCTATTCGTCGTCGTCGAGGCCGGGAACTCGACGGTCAGCATCCTCGACGGCGACCGCTTCGAGCGCCTGGACCGTTTCCCGTCCAAGTTCGCGCTGCACGGCGGACCGAAGTTCACGCCAGACGGCCGCTATGTGTTCTTCGCCTCGCGCGATGGCTGGGTCAGCAAGTACGACCTCTACAACCTGAAGACGGTCGCCGAAATCCGTGTCGGCCTCAACACCCGCAACGTCGCCGTGTCCGCCGACGGCAGGTTCGTCGCCGCCGCCAACACGCTGCCACGCACCATCGTGCTGATGGACGCGGACCTTAAACCAATCAAGACCATCGCGGTCGCGAACCTCAAAGGCGATCAGCCCTCGCGCGTCGCCGCGATCTACGACGCCGGCCCGCGCAAGAGTTTCGTCGCCGCGCTGCGCGACATCCCCGAACTGTGGGAGATCAGCTACGACCCCAAGGCCGAACCGATCCACGACGGCTATGTGCACGACTTCAAGATGGGCGAGGCGATCGCCAAGCCCGGCTATCTGAACGTGCGGCGCATTCCGCTGGAAGAGTCGATGGAAGACTTCTTCTTCGACCCGCCCTACCGCAATGCGATCGGTGCGGCGCGCAGCGGTGGCCGCGCGCAGGTCGTCAATCTCGATGCGCGCGTCAAGGTCGCCGAGCTGCCGGTCGCCGGCATGCCGCACGTCGGCTCGGGCATCACGTGGGCCTATGAAGGCACGACCGTGCTCGCCACGCCGAACCTGCGCGAAAGCGTGATCTCGGTGATTGACCTGAAGAGCTGGCGCGAGATCGCGCAGATCCCCGCGCTCGGCCCCGGCTTCTTCCTGCGCAGCCACAGCAGCACGCCCTACGCCTGGGCCGACGCGATGATGAGCCCGAAGAAGGACACGATGCTGCTGATCGACAAGGCCACGCTCAAACCCGCCAGCACCATCACACCCGCCCCCGGCAAGACCGCCGCCCATGTCGAATTCGACCGCAGCGGCCGCCACGCGGTGGTCAGCATATGGGAGCGCGAAACCGACGGCGGCGCGCTGGTGATCATCGACGCGAAGACGCTGAAGGAAGTCAAACGCCTGCCCGCCGACAAACCGGTCGGCAAGTACAACGTCTGGAACAAGACTCAGAAGGACGAAGGGACGAGTCACTGAGTAGTATCTTCCCTGCACCAAGCGGCTTTCGTTTTCACCGTTGGGCGCAGCCAGGGGGTCAATGCGCCGGTTGTCCGCACGCCCCGAGCGCCGGCAGAGCGAACAGAACGAGCAGCCTCGATTGGAGTCAAGGCCGGCGCGCCTGTGGGGACGTGCCCGGCCGGTGACTTGCTGGCTCAACCCGCCGTGAGCTGGGCGTAGAGCTGGGGCAGGCGCTGCGGCAGTTCCTGCGGATCGCGGATCACGACGAAACCGTGCGGGCCGAACAGGTGCGGAAGATAGTCGGCGCCTTCGCGGTCGATCGTTACGCAGAAGGGGCGCAGGCCGGCGCGGTGGGCTTCGCGCACTGCGGCGGCGGTGTCCTCGATCGCGAAGCGGCCTTCGTAGTGGTCGATATCGTTCGGTTTGCCGTCGGTCAGCAAGAGCAGCAGCCGCATGGCGTTGGGGCGTTCGCCGAGCACCTTGGTGGCAAAGCGCAGCGCGGCACCCATGCGGGTGTAGTAGCCGGGCTTGAGGGCCTGCACGCGGCCGCGCGCGGCGCCGTCGTATTCCTCGTCGAACTCCTTGATGGTGTGCACCCGCACATGGTTGCGCTTGAGTGACGAGAAGCCGTAGAAGGCGAACGGGTCCCCGGTGGCGTCAAGGGCCTCGCCCATAAGCAGCAGGCTTTCGCGTACGACGTCCACGACCTTGTGGGTGTCGCTGACATGCGCATCGGTGGAGAGCGACAGATCGGCCATCACGAGGCAGGTGAGGTCGCGCGCGGCGCGCACCGGTGCTGCGTACACGCCGGGCTCCGGCTGCACGCAGCCGGCGGCGCGCTCCGCCTGCCAGCGCACCAGCGCGTCGAGGTCCAGCTCGGGACCGTCCTGCTGGCCGCGCAGCCAGCGCCGCTGCGGCGCCAGCGCGGAGAATTGCGCGCGTAACCGGCGCGCGGCGCGACGCAGCGCTTCGGGCAGTTCGGTGTTGCTGGCGTGGCGGGCGCGCATGGGCTGCACGCGCACGCGGTCGTCGACCAGCGCGCGGCGCTTCCAGTCCCATTCGGGGAAGGCAAGGCCGGGGCCGAGCGGCAAATCGTCCTGCGCCGCGGCGGGCAGATCGAGATCGAAGCGGACTTTGGCGGTGGAGGTTTCGCCGCCGCGCGCCACGGCCAGGGTGTCCATCTCGCGCGCCGCGCTGGCAGCATCTTCGTCACCTTCGTCGGCGGCGCGGTTGACCCGCACATACTCGGCCCACGACAGCAGGCTCTCGGCGCGGAAGGGCAACACGAAGCCGTCGCGGCCGTCCGGCAGTTCTTCGCGCCGCGCCTGCTTGCGTTCGCGCACCGCGGCGTTTGCCTCGTTGCCGGGTTGCGCATCATCTTCGGCTTCGGATTCGGCGTGCAGCGGTTGCGGGGGCGGCGTGTCCAGCGCGGGCATCAGCCACAAGGGCACCGGGTGCGGGTCGCGCGTCGCAGCTGGCAGCGCTGTGACGCTGCCGGGCGTGAGGAGCGCGGCGCGGATCGCCTGTTCGGCGGCGGCTTCGTCCGGCGGCAGCTTGGCCGGATCTGGGCGCTGCGCGAGATGTGCATCGACCAGGCGGCGGTAGCGCGCCGCGAGGCCCGGGTAGCGCGCGAGGACTGCCGCCACGGCCTGCTGGTTGAGCTGCAACCAAGCGTCGCGCGCGGCATGGGTGCGGGTGTCGGCCTTGTCCCATTCGATTGGGCGCATCATCACCAGGACTCGCGCGATGTCGCGGGCGCGGGCCCAGAGCGAGGCATCGGGCCGGGCTGAGGGTGCCGGTGCGTCCGCAGCGGCGGGCTGCGCCGACAAGGGCTGGCGGCTGACTTCGCCGGCCAGTGCGATCAACCACAGGTAGAGCTCGCGATTACGGGCACGTTCCGGGAACAGCGCGATGCGTTCCGGCAGGCGAAGGGTTTCGCTGTCCAGCGCGGCGTGGGTGGTTTTGTCGCCGGTGGCGGCAATGCGGTCGATCAAGCGGCGACGTGCGCTGTGGCGGGTCTCGCCAGCGCTTGCCACACGCAGGCCCGGCTCGCCGCCGAATGCACGCAGCAGTGGGCCCGCAAGGTTGGCGACTTCGTCGAGTTGCACCGCGGCCTCGGGGTAGCTGCGGTTTGCGATTCGGGTGATGAAGCGGTGCCATGCGGCGCCTACGACTTCTTCCATCGCTCACTCCTGGTGTTTCTTGTGGGCAAAGCCGCCTTCGCGGTGCGCCGCGGCGTCGCCGCTGGTCCATTCGAGCAGGCTGCCGCGGGGGTTGTCGGTCTGGATGTCGCTGCAGGCCACCACGCACTGCGCACACTGTGTGCAGGCGAACATGCGGCGCTTGAGGTCGCGCGGATTGAGCCGCATCGGGCAGACGTCGGCGCATGCGGTTTCACCGGCCCCCAGCGTTTGCGGGCAGGTGGCGCAGTCCGCCGCGCGTTCGCGCGCGAAGCCGACCACCATGGCGCGGCGGTTCGCGATCCACGCCACGCTTTGAAGCATGCCCACCGCACAGCCATAGCGGCAGAACAGGTGACGCGCGAAGAGGAATTCGCCCGTCAGCACCAGCGTGGCGACGCCGATGAACAGCGCCTGGTTACGGGTCAGCGATGCAGTGAAGAGGTTGTGATAGATCTCGAAGGGCGGCAGCAGATAAGTCAGCAGCACCACCGCCCAGATGAACGCGAAGCCGACTGCGAACGGCACGACGACGAACCACCAGCGCGCGTCGAGCCGCTCGGTGCTGCCGTTCGGGCGGATCAGCCAGCGCTCGCCGCCGTCGTGCAGCAGCGGGCCGGGGTGGGCGTCCCATACGCTGTGCTTGCCACTGGCGCGGCGCATCAAGCGATTCACCGTTTCGACCACCGAAAAATGCGGGCACAGCCAACCGCAGTAGAGCCGGCCCCAGCGCCATGCGACACCGAGCACCGCCACCGCGGTGGCAAGGATCGGCAGCAGCAGTTTGAGGAGCACCTGCGCTGCAGCCTGCGCGGCATCGATACGCCCCGCGGCGAAGTCATCCAGGCCGATATGCCACGGCATGCCGAGGAACCAGGCATGACCGGCAACAAGGTCGTACCGCAACAGGTTGAATACCGGCGCGAGAATGAACAGCACGAAGAAGCCGGCCTGGAACAGGATGCGACGCGTCTGCAGGCGGTGGCGGCGCGGGGCGTCGACACTGGCAATCGGGATCACGCGTCGTGGCGCGGCGGCGGGAGCGCTCATGGGGTATCAGCCGATCAGCGGGTAGCGCCAGGCTTCGCGGTTGATCGCTTTGACCAGGCCGACAACGCCGAGCAGGATCAGCGACGAGTGCACCACCGTGAAGTACAGGATCACGACCACCCACACACCTGGGCCACGAAAACCGCCGATCGCGCCGATCAGTAGCGTGGTAAAGATCAACGCGCCGCCGACCAGGCTGACGCGGAAGGCTTGCTCCAGATGGACTCGCGCGACCGGATGCGCGGTGCGGCGGCGGCGCCACCAGAGCCACGCGAGCACCGCGAAGGCAAGGCCGGGGGCGAGCATCAGGTTGATCAGGTACAGCGCTTCGGCGGCAACCGCGAGCGGGCGGGGGTCGTCGGCGTCGCGCATCGGCACGTTGGACTCAGGCACCAAACGTTGCGGCGACGACTTCCATCAAGGCCTCGGCGATTTCGCGGTCGTCCGTCAGGCTTTCGACGATTGCGGCACGGCAGGCCACCAGCGGCGCGACACCAGAGCCGATCAGGCGTGCGGCGTAAACCAGCAGGCGTGTCGATACCGCCTCTTCGAGGTCGACGTCCTTGAGCGTACGCAGGCTGCCGGCGATGGAGACCAGGCGGCGCGCGAGCATCGGGTCGCAGGCGGTTTCGCCGGTAAGGATGCCGATCTCGCGCTCTGCGGTCGGGAAGTCGAAGGCGAGGCTGACGAAGCGCTGGCGCGTCGAGGGTTTCAGGCTCTTGAGAAAGTTCTGGTAGCCCGGGTTGTACGACACCACCAGCATGAAGCCGGACGGCGCTTCGAGCTGCTCGCCGGTGCGCTCGATCGGCAGCACGCGGCGATCGTCGGCGAGCGGGTGCAGCACCACGGTGGTGTCCTTGCGCGCCTCGACCACTTCGTCGAGGTAGCAGATGCCGCCCTCGCGCACCGCGCGGGTCAGCGGACCATCGCACCACACGGTCTTGCCGTCACCGATCAGGTGGCGACCGACAAGGTCGGCGGCCGACAGATCATCGTGACAGGCAACGGTGTAGAGCGGCAGGCCCAACTTCGCGGCCATGTGCGCGACAAAGCGTGTCTTGCCGCAGCCGGTTGGCCCCTTGATCAGCACCGGCAAGCGGTTGCGCCAGGCTTGCTCGAAGAGCGTGACCTCGTCGCTGCTGGGGGCGTAGTAGGGAAGCGTGGCTTCCGTTTCGATGCGTGCGTTCATGGGGCGCAGCATCGGCCGCGCGCCCCGGTGCTTCCTTGATTCGCGGCAATTTGCGCGGCAGTGTGGCGCCACGCAGCGTCGGGCGCGCAACGCAAAAGGCGCTGTAGCGCACGCTCGATCAGACCGGTCAGCGCAGGGGCTGGCTCAGCAACGAAATGTGGCGTCTCGCTTGAACGGCAGTCCGCTGCTCGCGATCGGCCAGTGCGGGTCTCCAAACGCGACAAAGGCCCCTTTACCATGCCCCGGAGGCCGCGTACCAGCCGAATCCAATCAGCACGATTGCCAATAGCAGCCAGCCAAGCACCGCCGCTTGCCAGCGCAGGCTGACATGGCGCAGCACCATGAATTCGCGCGCCACCAGCGTGCCCTTGATCAGCGTGACGAGCGCGAGCACGACCGCCACCGCGCCTTGTGCGCTGACGACCGTCACATGACCGCTGCGGCAGACATCGCGGTACTTGCCGTCCCATTCGCCGAGCGCGTAGGTCGCCAGCGTGGCGAGCAGCAACACCGCGAAGGCGATGTCCTCGCGATGGAGTGAAGGTGTTTTCATCGCAGCACGTACACGAGGGGGAAGAGGACGATCCACACCAGGTCCACCATGTGCCAGTAGGCGGCGCCGCTTTCCAGCCCGTTCATGTGTCCGCTGAGATAGGCGCCGCGTCGGGTTTGCAGAAGCAGCACGACGAGCACCGCCAGGCCCAGCAGCACATGCATGAAATGGAAGAAGGTGAGACCGATGTAGAACATGTGGAAGCGGTCTGACGAGAGCGAATAGCCCTGCCCGAACACCGTCGCGTATTCATGCAGTTTTACGATGACAAAGCCGCTGCCGCCTGCCAGCGCGGCGAGCAGCCAGTGGGTCGCCGCGGCAAGGCGTGCGGCATTCACACTGCGCACCGCTCGCACGACGCACCAGCTTGCGCTGATCAGCAGCACGGTGTTGATCGCGCCGCCACGGCGATCGAGCCCGGCCTGCATCGTGTCGAACAGGGTACGGTCGGATGCCCGCGCAAACGCGTAGGCGACGAACAGCACCGCGAACACCAGCAACTCGGCGAGGATGAAGATCCACACCGCGAGGTCGCCGGGCGGATGTGCTTCGCGCGCCTTGCGGAAAAAGAAGCCCGGCGCGGGGGCCGGGCAAATATCCACTACAGACATTCGATGTTGCGGGCGACGCCGGCGCCGCCCGCGCCTCCTCTATCGGGTCGCGCCAGCGAGCTTGCCGCTCGTGGCCGGTGCTTCACCCTTGACGAAGAAGCTCGCGATGTAGAGCACCAGACCCAGCAGGAACACGAGGCCGGTGAACTCGCGCAGCCAGTAGAACAGCGCGATCTTCTCCTGCACCGCCATGAAGGGCTGCGGCGTGTCGGAGAAGCGCTGCAGATACACCTGCAGGATGCCGGCCGCGGTCAGGAACAGCGTGATGAACACGATCGACACCGTCATCAGCCAGAAGCTCCACATCTCCAGCACCTGCGAGCGCTCGCTGTTGGCGGCTCGGCCTCGGATCACCGGCATCGCGTAGCTGATCATCGTCAGCACCACCATCACATAGGCGCCATAGAAGGCCATGTGACCGTGCGCGGCGGTGATCTGCGTGCCGTGGGTGTAGTAGTTCACCGGGGCCAGGGTGTGCAGGAATCCCCACACGCCGGCACCGAGGAAGGCCATTACGCTGGTGCCCAGCGCCCACAGCACGGCTGCCTTGTTCGAATGCTCGCGGCGGCGTTTGTTGACGATATTGAAGGCGAACACGGTCATCGCGAAGAACGGAATCGGTTCGAGCGCCGAGAACACGCTACCGATCCACTGCCAGTACTCCGGCGCGCCGATCCAGTAGAAGTGGTGACCGGTGCCGAGGATGCCGGAGATCAGCGTCAGCGTGATGATCACGTAGAGCCACTTCTCGATCACCTCGCGGTCCACGCCGGTCACCTTGATCAGCACGAAGGCGAGGATCGCGCCGAGGATCAGCTCCCACACGCCTTCCACCCACAGGTGCACGACGAACCACCAGTAGTACTTGTCCTTGACCAGGTTGTCCGGGTTGTAGAACGAGAACAGGAACATGATCGCCAGGCCCCAAAGGCCCAGCAGCAGGATGCTGGAAATGGCGGTCTTGCGGCCTTTCAGGAAGGTCATCGTGAGGTTGAACAGGAAGCCCAGCGCGACCACGACGATGCCGATCTTGGTAATCGTCGGCTGCTCAAGAAACTCGCGCCCCATCGTCGGCAGCAAGTCGTTGCCGGTGATCTTGGCGAGTGTCGCGTACGGCACCATCAGATAGCCGAGCACGGTGAGCGCGGCCGCGACGAGGAAGATCCAGAACAGCGCCAAGGCGAGCTTCGGGCTGTGCAGTTCGGTCTCTGCTTCCTCGGGAACGAGGTAGTAGGCCGAGCCCATGAAGCCCATCAGCAACCACACGATCAGCGCATTGGTGTGCACCATGCGCGCCACGTTGAACGGAATGGCCGGGAAGAGGAAATCGCCGACCACGTATTGCAGGCCCATCACCAGGCCGAACAGGATCTGCGCGACGAAGAGACCGATCGCCGCGATGAAGTACGGTTTCGCAACCGCTTGGGATTTGTATTGCATGGTGCGCTCTCCTCAACCTTCGATGTTCGGCGGCCACTTCGCCGTGTTGATTTCGGAGCTGTACTTGAGGAACTCGACCAGGTCGTCGACGTCCTTGTCGGACAGGTGGAAGTTCGGCATTTGCCGGCGCCCCGGCGTACCGGTCGGCTGGCTCTTGATCCAGGCCTTGATGAAGTCCGGACCGCGGCGCTGGTAGACGTTGCCCAGCTCAGGTGCGAAGTACGCCCCCTCGCCAAGCAGGGTATGGCACCCGATGCAGTTGTTGGTCTCCCAGAGTTTCTTGCCGTGCGCGACGGCCGGTGTGATGTTTGCGCTGTTGTCGCGCTTGGGCAAGGTGCGGTTGGTGTCTACGGTCAGTGCAATGAACAGGAAGGCAAAGAATGCCGTTCCGCCGTAGAAAACATTCCGCGCCATCGAGGTCGATAGTCCTCCGCTCATGGTGCGTCTCCCCTTTGTGGATGCGGCTTGCAAGGTGGGCGCATTCTCGTGACCCGGGCCAGTCGGCGACATTGATTGCAATCAAGCGGCCACCCGCGTTGGCTTGGCGCACGCGGCGTTGATGCGAGTCAAGGCTGCCGATGGCGTCGCGCCGCGACACTGGACGGAACGACTGAAAGGACTCTGTCATGGCAAGCGTGATCGAACATTTTGCGGCCGACCACCGTGCCTGCGACGACGTCTTCGCACGTGCGGAGCAGGCCATTGCGCAGCGCGCGCAACGGCAGGCGGCTGACGCCTTCGCGCGCTTTCACCTCCTGCTCGACGCGCATTTCCGTGCCGAAGAGGACGTGATCTTTCCGGCTTTCGAGGCAGCTACCGGCATGTCGGCCGGCCCGAGTGCCGTGATGCGCAGCGAGCATGGCGAGATGCTCGCGCTGTGCGAGGATGTACGTCGCTTGATCGCAGCAGGCGAATTCGACGAGGCAGCCAGCCTCGCCGACACGCTGTTCTCGATCATGCAAGCCCACAACATGAAGGAAGAGCAGATCCTCTACCCGATGTGTGATCAGGTGCTGAGCGCCCACCCGCAAGTCGTGGCCGATGCGATTGCCCGCCTAGGTATGCCGGAGATTGCACAATGAATGCCCCTCGCATCGTAGACGCGCGCGGCCTCGAACCGCCGCAACCCTTGCACCTGATCCTCGAAGCGCTGGACACGCTGCCGCGTGGTGAAGAGGCGGTGCTGCTGCTCTACCGCGAACCGGTGCCGCTCTACGGCATCCTCAAGCAGAACGGGTTCACGCACCGCACCGAGTTTGCTGAAGACGGTACGGTGTCAATCCATATCTGCCACGCCTGAGCCAGCATGCTGGAAGTGAGCGACGCACCGCCGCTGTCGGTTCCGCTGCGCTTCTTTCTCGGCGCGCCCGTGTTCGGTATCGCCGGCGCGCTGTTGCTGCTGATCCACCCAGACACGGTTCTTGCCAGCCGCTGGCACCCGCATGCGGTGGCAGTGCTGCATTGCTTCACCGCAGGGCTGATGCTGCAAGCGATGCTTGGCGCGCTATTCCAGGTGTTGCCGGTGGCCGTCGGCAGCATGGTTCCGCAGCCGCGCCTGCTCGCCGCGGCGGTACACCCGGCCAGCGTGATCGGTGCGGCGCTGCTGGTCACAGGCTTCATGCTGCCTGGCCACCACCTCACCGGCATCGGCGCAGCCCTGCTGGCGGCGGCGTGCGGTGTATTCGTCGTCGCCATCGCGCCCGGCCTGCTTCACGCCACGGCACGCGACCCTGCGCGCCGCCTGGTGCGGGTGGCGGTGGCAGGCCTGGCCGTCGCCATCGCGCTCGGCTTCGCCCTCGCGCACCAGCTCGAACACGGCGCCGGCACGCATTTCGTTGCCCTGGTCAATCTGCATGCGCTGTGGGCGCTTGCAGGCTGGGCATTGCCGCTGGTGGCTGGCGTGGCGGTGCTAGTGGTGCCGATGTTCTACATCACGCCGCCCTATCCTGCGACCGTTATGTCACTGGCAGCCGGGGCGCTCCCGGTATTGCTAAGCACGATCAGCACCGCTGCCCTCATAGGAGCGATCGATCTGGCGCGCTGGCTCGCGTTGGGGATCGCCGCCTTCGCGCTGGGTTTTGCACTGCTGACGTTGCGCTTGTTCCAACTGCGGCGCCGCACGCGCGGCGATGCAACAGGCAGCGGCTGGCGCGGCGCGATGGCTGCGCTCGTGATCGCAGCGCCGTTGCTGGCGCTTGCCTTGTTCGGCGGCGACGGCTGGTTGTCGGAGCGCGCTGCGATTGCTCTCGGGGTGGTGCTGACGGTCGGAGTGTTTAGCGGTGTGATCGGCGCGATGCTGTTGAAGATCCTGCCCTTCCTCGCAACGCTGCATCTCGCTGCGCTCGGGCTGGGTGCGCGACTTGATTCACCGCCGAGCGAGCGCCGCTTGCGCTGGCAGGCGTCTCTGCATCTTGCGGCGGTGTGTGCGCTGGCAATGTCGGTGCTGTGGCCGGCACTTGCGCGCGTTGCTGGGGTCTTCCTGCTGCTGGCCCAGTTAAGCCTTGCCGGCAATGTCTGGGGATTTGCCCTAGCCTTCCGACGCACTCGCCTCAAACGCTCGAAGGCAGCCGTTCAGCCTTCGTAAGCGTTGAGTTTTGCGATGTCGTGAATCGTAATGTGCTTGCCGTCCACCGTAATCAGTTTGGCTTCGGACAACGCATGCAGGATACGCGAGAAGGTCTCGGGCGTGAGATTCAGGCGCGAGGCGAGCACCTGCTTGCTGGTTTCCAGATCAACCTCGGCCGTGTTGCCGTCCGCTTCTTCCGCGTTGCGCAGCAGGTAGCCGATCAGCCGTTGGGTCGACGAGCGCAACGAGTAGGATTCGACGTCTTGCACCAGCGTGTGCAGGCGCATGGACAGGCCCGCGAGCATGCGGCGAGCGAAACTGCCATTGCGCTCGATGAGCGAGAAAATCGGGTCGCCGGGGATGTGCAGCAGCAGCGTGTCGGTCAAGGCTTGCGCGAACACCGGGTACGGCCGGCCCATGAACATCACCGCCTCCCCGAAGCTCTGCTGCGGGCCAAGAATCTCGACGACTTTCTCGTGGCCGGACTGTGCCGCAAAGCCCAGTTTCACCTGGCCGTAGACGACCACATAGAATCCGTCGGCAGCATCGCCTTGCTGAAACAGCAGTTTGCCCCTCTCCAGTCGCACTTCCACTGTGCGAGCCGCCAGCATTGCAATCGTTCCAGAATCGACCTGGGCAAACAGCGGCAGGCGAGAGAGCAGTCCGTTGATATCGGGCTTGAGTCGGTTTTCCATTTCGACCTGCGAGTGGCAAACGGGGCTTGATGGTAACGCACGCAGCAAGGATCGGCGGCACCCGGGCGCGCGTATGCGACAGGTCGGCACTGGACTCCGGTTCAGTCCTTTCGAGCACGCTGCCCGGGCCGGGCATCTGGATCGATGCGAAGGCCAGTTTTCTTGAGGATTGCGGTGGAAAAGAGCACTTCGTGGGCACGGCAGGCGTCGCCCAACAGGCTTCTGATCTCAGCAACGTGACCGAGAACTTCTTCGCGGTCGCGCCCGTGCACCATGGCAAACAGATTGTAGGGCCAGAGCGGAACGTGACGTGGCCGTCGATAGCAATGGGTAACGCATTTGAGTTGCCCTAACTCCCGTCCAAAGGCGTCGACCAGCTCATCATCGACGTCCCACACAGCCATTCCGTTCGCCGTGAATCCCAGCGCGTAATGGTTGGGCACAGCGGCGATGCGACGCACACGGCCATCTTTCTGCATTGCACTGAACCGCGAAATGATCTTTTCCGACGTGACCCCCATTTGCTCGCTCAGCGCGGCAAACGGTGTTGTCGACAGGGGCAGGCCTGCCTGCGTGGCCAAGACGATACGACGGTCAAGTTCAGCGTCATCCATCTCACGCCCGCTCGTAGAGGGCATCTGCTGGTTCATATCGCCAACTTGAGCTCAACAAAATACTCCCTCTCCTTCGGGAAGGCATAGACCTGCAACCCGGTTGCAGTCTCGATCTTTGCGATGGCCGCGTCGATGCCGGCCGGGGTTTCTGTTGCCAACACAAACCACATGTTCAATGCGTGGTCGCGACGGTAGTTGTGCGCGACTTCGACAAGTGCATTGACGCATGCCCTGACTTCGTCCCAGCGCGACTCAGGAACCGCCAGCGCCGCAAGCACAAATGTGCCGCCCATTTTCGCGACATCGAACATGGGGCCAAATCGGGACAGAACACCGCGTTCAAGCAGCGCGGCAACTCGGTCGACCACGGCCTGTTCGTCGATTCCACATCTGGCGGCAAGCGCCTGATATGGCCGCTCAACGAGGGCAATCCCGTCCTGCAGCGCGGCAATCAGCGTGCGATCGAGCGCATCCAGTTCGGCCGGTTCGGCCGGCAACGCCCGCCGCGAGTGTTCAGCGCTCGGCATAACGCGCACCACACTGTTTGTAGCGCCGTCCCGAGAAAAGGACGGCAGATGGAAAGTGATCGATCGAGAGACGTGTGACGAGGGATTCGCGAACGCCAAGCACCGCCTCTCGCTCACGACCGTGGATCATGCAATACAGGTTATAAGGCCAGCGCCCCGCGACCCGGGCGCGTCGATAGCACAGGTTCACGCCGGGAATCGATGCCATCTGCAGTCCCACCGTTTCCACCTCGTCGTCTGGAACGTCCCAGACACACATCGCGTTTGCTCGAAAGCCCAGTTCGTGGTGCTGAACCACCACGCCCAGCCTGCGAATCGCGCCGGTGGCAAGCCACTGGCGCAATTGTTCGATGACTTCACCTTCGTGCATACCGACCATTGAGCCCAGCCGTGCAAAGGGTCGCTGCACAAGAGGCAAACCCGATTGCAGCTCTGCCAAAAGCCGCCGCTGGGATGGGTCAAGGCTCATCGGCCCAAGGCGCGAAGCCACCGCACGCGTCGACTTTATGGGTAGATCGGTCAGGTCAAAGCCCAGATCGATGTGGTAGCCCGAAAGCATTGGAAGATCCAGCGGGACGCAGCCGCTTACCTCACCGATACTGCGCAGTGCTGCTTCGATGAGTGCCCTGTCCGGCGCGGTCAGCACAAACCACAAGTTGTAGTCATGCTCCCTCGCGTAGTTGTGGTTCACCTCGGGCATGCGCGAAATGAAGGCGGCAACCTCGTCAAGTTGCTCGGGCGCAACGCGGACTGCAGCCAGCGTCGAGAAACCAAAGGCGCTCGGAGTGAGTACGACGCCTACACGTGAGACCACACCGTTACGCCGAAGGCGACGCAACGCAGCCAGAACATCACGCCCGGATCGGCCGTGCGCCTCTCCCATTTTCTGAAAGGGTTCGGTCTCGAGTGGCAAATCGCGTTGCCAGCGATTGATCAGATCGAACTCAAACGTCTCTTCGGAGGTCGCAGCTTGCTTGTGGCCGCCCTTCCCGGCTGGGTTTGCAAAGACCTCAAGCGACCGAGGCTGCAACCCCGGCGCCGTTCGTTCGGGGAAAGCGTGAAACGCCATCAAAAGCCGATCTTCGCTGCACGCGAGGAAAAGAAGATGCCTGACGGCGCATCAAGGGTAATGCTCTGGCGCAGGTCAAAATGATCAGTGCCGAGCACAACAACCCTGTGATCGTCGCGGGCCGAAAGCCACACCTCGCCGCCACGTGGCTGAAATTCGAGGTGGAGGATGGCCCGGCCGGGCTCCAGTAACTTCACGACGGCGCGAGAGAGCACGTCAATGACCTGCACCTTGCCATTGTCCGGCAGCGCGAAGTTGACCCACACTTGCCGACCGTCCGGCTGAGCCATGACGAATACCGGTTGCCCGATGACCGGTATGTGGGCCACCTCTTCCCAGGTCCGAGCATCTACGACCCACACCTCGTGCTTTCCAACCGCGGGAAGCCAGAGAAGTCCGTCCGCCATGGCCCAGCCGCGAAGGTGCGGCATCTTGTACACGGGCAGATGCTCCTCGCCCTGGCCCCAATGGTGAAGGATTTTGCGAACACCCTGCGATGGGCGCCACAGGTCCAACATCGCGACCCCGTCCTCTCCGAACAGGCCTGCCAGATAGAAGCGCCCGTCCGGCGTAATCAACCCATCGTAGGGTTGCCGGCCGGCTGAATACTTCTCGGTTCGGGGCGCGCGCGGATCAGAGAAGTCGCTCACCCAAATTTCGCCGGCATCGAAGAGCGCGTAGACGAAACGGTTGCCCGGAGCATCAGCAAGACCCACCACCTTTGAACGCCGACCTTCGTTGCCGTAGACGGCAGGCACTTCCGCCAGCGGCGCCAAGGTATCCGCGTCAAATGCCCGGATTCCTCCCGGCTCGTAGTTTTGCGCGACCACGATTCGCCCGTCCTGGCTGATCGCCCCGCCAATTGCATTGCCCGCCTGCTGAACTCGCTGCACCACTGCGCGACTCAGAAGGTCGACTTTACTCAAGGCACCATCACGGCCAAACACGAAAGCAAAACGCCCATCTCGCGAAAATACGACCGATGCGTGGGACAGGTCGCCGAGCCCCGGCACTTCGCCGAGCACAGTGCGTTGCGACGTATCGACGATCGCTAGGGTGCCGCGAGCGCGCTCGACAACTACCCCCAGGTCGCCGGTACCGCGTGAGGTCGGAACAGGCTGGGTGGCACAGCCGCATCCCAAGGCCAGGCAAAAGGTGCACAACGCAGCCCGCCACATGTTCAGGAATGAGTCAGTGCGCATGCGCCAGTTCTTCCGGGAAACCCGCCAACAGCCGGTCAAATATCCACTCCGCCTCTCGCTCGCTCAGAAACGGAGCCCAGGGCGGCATCGGGGTGCCAAGCCGACCGCGCAATATCGTGGCAATCATCGCCTCACGTGGCCGATCCATTAACGCGTTCGGTGTCAAGGCGGGCCCTAACCCGCCCGTCAGGCGCGCACCATGACACGAGCCACAGTCCTGCCTAACAAGTTTCACGAGTTCAGCCTGACGCGTCGCATTAGGGTCCTGAGCAAGTGCATGCGGTGTATGCAGAACCGCGATCAGCACTCCTGCAAATCCACCCAAACGGACCGCGAATTCGATACTGTTGCTCAGCTTCACTCGCTCCCCCGATGTGTTAGCCGGTCTGAGGAGGCTCTAACGGTGATTCTTTGATTGCGGAGGGGACCCATGATCCCCCCTGCACCTACTTTGCCCCCGCGAGCACCCATGCGACCAGGATCTTCAAATCTGCATCCGGAACATTGGCGTTAGGAGGCATTGGAATCGGCCCCCAGACACCCTTGCCACCCACTTTGACCTTTTCCGCGAGTTTCTCGGCTGCATCGGCCTGCCCCTTGTACTTGGCCGCGACATCCTGGTACGCAGGGCCCACCACCTTCTTGTCTGTCGCGTGACAGGCCAGACAGTTGTACTTCTTTGCCAACTCGGCGTTCGCATACGCTTGCGGTACCGCCAAGAAGGCAAGGGCCAACGCCCCCAACCAGATTCCCTTCATACACTCCTCCCCATCATTGCCAAAAATCCCTCATCGCGCAGACGGTGCCCCGCACGGCGTCAACGTCTGCGCCGCCGCTCGCCATCAGTAGACGTCGTTTTGAGTGTTGTTGATGTTGAAGTGCCCCGTTGGCGTAATCAGGCGTGGATCGCGAATGACCGCCTTGAGGGCGAGGGTCTTGTCGTCGACCACAACGATTGCCGATTCCTTGTTCTTGGCTGACCAGACCGAGAACCAAACCTCATCGCCGGCCATGTTGTATTCCGGCTGAACCACCCGGCGCGCGCCGTCATCCTTGATGCCTGACCATTCCGCGATCGGTAGTACCTTGAAGCCCTTGTCCAGGTTCTTGATGTCAAAGACCGCGACGCTTTGGGACACCGCCGGATCGGGATTCAGCGGCGTATCCACATAGAGATGGCTGGACTTGGGGTGAGTCTTCTGGAACAGAGAGCCACCGCCCTGGCCCTTCAACTGCGCGACCATCTTCCACGCATATTCCTTGTGCTTGACCGGGTCAGTGCCCACCAAGGCAATGGTGTCATCGCCTAGGTGACCAGTCGCCCAAACAGGGCCAAACTTGGGATGCACGAAGTTGGCGCCGCGACCTGGGTGCGGAATCTTGCCGACATCGGCAACGCCAGCGAGCTTGCCTTCCTTCGCGTCAATCACACCGATCTTGTTCGACTGGTTGGCGGCCACCATGAAGTAACGCTTCGTGCTGTCCCAGCCGCCGTCGTGCAGGAAGCGCGCCGAACCGATTTCGGTGATCTTCAGCGCGTCAATGTTCGAGTAGTCGACCATCAGCGTCTTTCCGGTCTCCTTCACATTCACGACGAACTCAGGCTTGAAGTGCGAGGCAACGATGGAGGCGACACGCGGTTCCGGGTGGTAGTCCTGCGTATCGACCGTCATGCCGCGGGTGGACACGATCTTCTTCGGCTCCAGCGTGTTGCCGTCCATGATGACGAACTGTGGCGGCCAGTACGAGCCAGCGATCGCGTACTTGTCGACGTAACCCTTGTACTTCGAGGTGTCGACCGAGCGTGCCTCGAGGCCGGTGCGGATTTCAGCCACGCTGTCGGGTTTTTCCATCCACAGGTCGATCATGTTGATCTTCGCGTCGCGACCGATCACGAACAGATAACGGCCCGAAGCCGACACGCGGGAGATATGCACCGCGTAGCCGGTCTTGATGACGTTGATGATTTTCTTGGTGTCGCCGTCTATCAGAGCGATCTGGCCGGCATCACGTAGAGTGGTCGAGAAGATGTTGCCGAGGTTGTAGTTGTTCATCTTCTTCGTCGGACGCTTCTCCGGCGGAACGATGACCTTCCAAGTTGCCTTCATCTCCTTCATGCCGTATTCCGGCGGCGTCGGTGGCGTCTGCTGCACGTAGCGCGCCATCAGGTCGACGTCCTGTTCCGAGAGTTCGCCAGAGGTTTGCCAGTTCGGCATGCCGGCAGGCGAACCATAAGCGATGAAAACCTTGAGGTAGTCGGTACCCTTGCTGATCGTGATATCTGGCGTAAGCGGCTTGCCGGTGGCGCCCTTGCGCAGCACTCCGTGGCAACCGGCGCAGCGCTCGAAATAGATCTGGCGCGCTTTGTCGAACTCGGCCTTGCTCATCGCCGGTGCCTTCGGGTTGATGTCCTGATACATCTCGACATCGGCCAAAGGGGAGCCGCCCGCCTGATACTTCACCTCCGCGTCGGAGACTCCCATCTTGTTGTCGGCCGCCCGCGGCGCACCGCACGCAATTGCCGCCAGCGCACTCAGCATGGCGACAGTCAAGACATTCTTGTTCATGTGTTCCCCCCCCAGAGGTTGTTGCACGTAGCCGGATCAGAAGCGACGGCGCAACTCTCTGCGCCGGGAGTATGCGCAGCATTGATTCGGGTCAAGACGCCACGGCTGCTCGTTGAGCGGAGGAGATCACTGGACCGCGCGCGGCACCTCGGGCTATCTACCGCCAGAGGCCGCTGCGCAATTGCGTCGGCGTCACCACAATGGGATTGCACTGATGTGTCGGCGCTCGTCGGCACCACCAACGTCCTCGATTGCGGCGCGAGTAGTCGCTTGACGATGCTGTTTTGAGTCGAATTGCGTGCCTGCACCAACCGTCAGGTATCAGAGTCGAGCTGACTTTCGACAGTCTGCTATCCGGCTTGACGGAACCTCCGTTGTTGGCCGGCTCCCGATGAGCACCTCGAAACTTATTAGCTGACGTTTGCGCATCGACTACCGAGGAGCCCAGCGACCGCTAAGGCCGAGTAGCGTGATCCGAGCCAACGGCAGGTGACGGAAGGGAGCCGCACTTCGACGGTCAGGTCTCTGCTGAGGACGTCTTGCCATTTCGGGCAGGAGGCCGACACACAGTCGGTCATGACCAGCGAAGCAGTGAGCGACTGCCGGAATCAAAGGTCAATTGCACCGGAATCCGCAGCCCGCTCTTTCTCTCGCGTTCACCGATGGCTCCACCTGACTCGGTGAAATCATCCAGGACTCCCGCGCCACTCCTCCAGCAGGCTTTGTGCCTCGGCCGCGATCTGATCCAACCTCCCGCGGGGATCGTTGGCGTCAGCAAGCGCATGGGCCAAACAAACCAAGGCCGCAGATTGCACCCCCATCACGCTCGCAATTTCATCGAGCTTGTCGATCGTTGGGCTCTTGAGTCCGCGCTCAAGCGTGCTCATGTACGTTCGCGATGACACCACATCAAACGCTTCCTGACTCAGGTGACGGTTTCGACGGACCGATCGGATAGCGCGCCCCAAGGCTTGTCGCAGGTTCATGCAGAGCTTTCGCAGGAAAGCCCACAATGGACACGCTGCGCGCACTATAGAGCTACAATCTATAGTGTTCACATTTGCCGGAATTGAGATGTTCATTACTGATGTTCGCGCCCGTCATCCTGTGCTTTCGCGATTTGTGGACGAAGGCCAGACCGTGTGGACCTCCGTCCACCTCTCGTACTTTCGACCGTGGTTCTTGGCCACTTACCTGATTCGGGACGGTGAGGCCAGCGTCGGCGAATCGGTCATGCTCATGAACGTTACTCAAGTGCTCGATCTCATCGCGCAAGTGGGTGGCTCGGAGCAAGGGACGCGGGTCAGCCTTGTCCGACCGATCCATGATGAAGGTCCTGATCGCTGGAAGATGACAGCGATCCGAAAGATTTGGAAAGTGGCCGGAGACGGCACCACGCCCGCCGTCGACGCGTTTGATCTCGCGGACGAAACGCGCTTTTGGGATTCATTTGGCGATGACTTGGATCCTCTGAGTGATATGCAGCTTATCGCTGAGTTTCACAACTGAACGGAAGGGGCACGCTGGTCGTTGCGGCTTTTGCCGACAGTCAGGCACTCGACCGAGGTGACGATTGACGGTCACATATCCGGAACCGGCCTCGGGCCGGACTGGATCGCCGAGGGTAAGATCGACCTGTCGCAAGTGAGCGGGGGCTGACCATGCGGGGACACGCAATAGCAAGCGGTACGGCATTGCTGGCAGCAAGCCAACGCTGGAGAAGCCGCGAACGCCGCTATCGTCCGCTCACGCCCCGACGTAATCCCGTGCCGCTCACTCAGCTGGCGACCGAGTTGCGCCTGTCTAGTGCGCGCGCATTGCGCCAACTCGAGGCGAGTTCGAAGGCTGTTGACGCGTCGAATGCGCGCATGGACAAAATCCAACGGCTGGCAAGCATCATTCGCCGGGTGGGCCAAACCCCTGTATCGATCGAGATGATGAACGCGGCGTTCGCCGATGCAGGCGCTTCTGCTGGACGTGCATCGGCAGGCGCACCGCGTCGCCACTGGCCTGGAGCGCGGCTTCCAATCACTGCGGAAGAGCGGGCATGGCTCGATATGCCCGATGTAGGCGCGGAGATACTGCCCGATTGTGACTGGGTCGCCATCGACGAACAGCCGGACGACGAGGACAAGAGCATGGGTGCGCGCATTCCTTCCCCGGACGAGCCCAAGGCTTGAGGGACTGATCCGTTCTCTAAGGAGTCGCGGACGCCTTCACCCCCTGGAAACGACCTGTCGCAAGGCACGCGAGCTTCGACTATCGTGGACTGATCAGGAGATGGCGCAATGATCGAATACGGCGGAAAAGCAAAGACGACCACGGATCGAGGTCGCATACTCACAGCCGCCTTGTTTGAAGTCGGGACGCGGCTGGATCTTTCGATGGCGGAACTCGGTTCAGCCATCGGCGTAGACCGCTCGACGGTCTCGCGGATGAAACAGCACGGCCGCGGGCTCAAAGAAGGCAGCGAAACCTGGGAACTGTCCGTGCAGGTCGTGCGGATGTATCGCTCACTCTTTGCGCTCGTTGGCGGCCAGGATGAGGCGGCACGACAGTGGTTCAACGGTGCAGTTGAGAGCCTCGGCGGCGAATGTCCGCGCGAGATGATCCGACGCGTCGATGGACTCGTTCGAGTCTGCGATTACTTGGACGCGTATCAAGCCAATAGCTGACAACCTGAATGCTGTTCTGCTTGCTACCGCACGCTGGTCGCAGTTTCAGGGCGCTCGTTCAAGAGGCTGTAGCCGCTCAAGCAGAAGGCCTAGAAGGTCTGCGTCGCCGATTTCTGTCGGGCTCAACTGGGTAGCAGACAGCGACCAAGACTAGGCTTGGCAGGCGGCAGCCACATCCCGCGCGTCGACACGACAGCCGCCCTCTTTGAGGATCCGCTGAAGGCGTTGCACGTCTTGCGGGAAATCTTTACCAATGAAGACACCAACTGCGCACGGGAAGTAGGCCTCCCCGTACTACTGTGTCAAATGTGATCTAACTGCCACCCAAAGGAGGCTTTCACTGTATTAAAAGCACGTCTGCTCTACTGTGTGTATCTAAAAAGCGAAGACTAATTGGTAGATTTTGAGATGTAGCGCAGGCTGCCGCAACTTCAGTCAGTCATACATATAGATCGTATGACAACAGATTTGGCATACGTGTTCTCATTTCGGGCGACAGCATTACCCGGCGTGCCACGCCGCGTCCAAATTGTGAATCGAAGCAATGCTTGACCGTTTGGGATGCCGCCAAACCGCTTGCGGGCGTCTCCTGCCGTGACAATCTATTGCGATTATTGTTTTTGTCGTTTTTCGCGTTTCCGCTATATTTGAGTCTAAGGAAACCGCGAATCATGAACTCCCCGTTGACCGAAACCCTTCTCGCACGATTTCGTCAAGACCACGGTATCGCGCCGAGACAATACCGGCTGTTCGCAACCGTGGTCGCACTTTTGCTGCGACTCGGGCTCCTGGTCTTTTCAAGCGTCAGCACATGCTTGGGCGCCGCAGCAGCGCTCTATCTGCTTGATGGTTTCCCGATGTGGGCCGCCTTGGCCGCCCTTGCGATCGTCGCACTCTGGCGAATGGATGCCCTCCTGAGGGCGAGTTGGGTTGATGATGGTCTTCTTCTCTCTCCGACCGACTTCCCCGACTGTCATCGGCTCGTTGCCCACGCCGTAAAGCGAAGCCGAGGCCGCCGCGTCACAACCATCCGTCTTCTGGACGGTTTCGGCCTCGAAGTAGCGCATGACACCCGCGTGCTGGCGCGCGGTCGAGCTCAGCTCTGGATCGGCTACGAGCTCTTGCAACTGATCGATTCTCGTGAGCTCTCGCTGGCCATCCAACTCGCTGTCATGCAACAGCGCGGCCACGTCGGCACATCGGGGTGGATCAGCCGCCAGCGCATGCAATTGCAGCGCATCGAAGCGACCCTGCCGCAGGCCCCCATCGACGCGCTGCTCGCGCGGGTGTTGCTGGTCCGCGGCCTGCGCTTCTTTGCCCTGCTCTCAATCCCGGTCGCGCGTGAGCATGTACTCACGATCGATCGAAAGCTCTCAAAGACCCATTCCACCGGAACCATTGCGGCGCTGCTGAGCGCAATCGATATGCGCAAGCGCTACATCGACGACAACTTCTGGCCAGCATTCTGGTCACGTGCCACCATCGACCCCCGACCGAGCTACTCGCCGAATGTCGGGGTTCGCATCGCGCTTCGCATGAGCACCCAGGTCGACATGCAACGTGCGCTTGCGCGTGCCTTCATGTCGCCGGCAAACGAGGCTTCCCCCATGCCAAGTCTGCGCGAACGGCTGGATGGCCTCGGCGCAAAGCCCTACGTCGCCAAACCCTTTGTGCAACCCCAGAGTGCCGCGGAGCGTCTGCTCGGCGCACGCCATCGCGCGCTGCTTGCAGCGATTGACGCACGTTGGACCGCGCAGAACCTTGCCGAATGGATGCGCCGCTTCAAGACTGCCGAGCGAGACCGGCAAATGCGTACCGAAGCTGAAACGCAGGCCCAGGCCGAAGCCGCCGCACGTGCGCTCGCCGACGTGCCCGCGCGCCACGCCAGCGCCAACGAGGCAGACCCGGTTGCAAGGCGCGAAGCGCGACAGGTGCGCGCCCGCGATGCACTCGCCCGTGCGAATGCCCTCTATGCCAAAGGCGCGATCGAAGACGCAATGGAAGAGGCCGAAAGCTGGGCCTCCGCAATGGCCGGGACGATGCTCACACCGCTTATCAACGAAACACGCTGATCCCCGCGCACGTTCAGAAGCTTGCTCGCCCCAGCAGGCCGCCGACCCGGCGCACCAGCCATTTCGGCGTACTGCGCGAGGCCAGCATCGCGGCACGATTGATGACGCCGGGAACGCAGATCGCCTCGCCCGCCATGCAGGCCTCGAAGCCCTGACGGGCAACGTCGGCGACATCCCCCACAAGGAATTCGGGAATGCGGCTCACCTGTTCGCTGACGTCCCGGGCCCCGCTGAGCATGTCGGTTGCGGTGATACCCGGACAAAGCGCAGTGACTGTGACGCCCGATCCACGCAGTTCTTCCGCCAGCGATTCGCTCAAGGACAGTACGTACGCCTTGCTTGCCGCGTAACTTGCCAGCGCCGGCACGGGCTGGAACGCGGCAATCGACGCCACGTTCAGCACCCGCCCCGCCATGCCTTGTGCCGCGCGATCCACCATCCCCGGCAGGAAGGCCGACAGCATGGCCGTCAGCCCTGCGATGTTCAGGTCGATCAGCCCCTGGTGCGTTTCCGGTGCGAGGCGGGTGAAACTGCCCAAGGCCAGCACGCCAGCGTTGTTGACCAGCACGTTGACTGCGAAGCCCCGGCGCTTGACGGTGGCCAGAAGGCGGTTCGCCGCATCGTTGCGTGACAGATCGGCCACGCAGACCATTGCAATGATGCCGTGCGTCTGCGCAAGCTCGTCTGCGAGTTTCCGCAACTTGTCGCGGCTGCGGGCGACAAGCACCAGGTGATGGCCGGCCTGCGCGAAACAACGCGCGAGCGCTTCCCCAATACCGGCCGATGCGCCGGTGATCAGCGTGCAAGGAACAGGGGATGTCGGGCGTACGGGCATGACGATCGTCCTCAGGAACACGGCTTCCAGCGATGATCATTGCAGTGTCCGCGCGCGGCGAGGGTGACGTCAATCTTTGCAATTCATCGAAGTGGCGACACCTCGCCGAGCGAGGCTGATCGCTGGCCCAGCCACGTCGAGCAAAAGACGATCGCTCAGATCACCCGATCGCGGCTGAGGGCATCGATTGCATCCGCTTCCTTGCCGAGCAGGCGCTCCAGCAACTCGCGGGTGTCACTGCCGAGCCCCGGAGGTGGGCGACGATATGTCGCCGGCGTCTTCGACATCCGTATCGGATTGCGTACCACGGGCACAGTACCGGTTTGCGGATGCGGAATCTCGACCCGCATGCCGCGGTGGCGTACATGGGGATCGTCGAATACCTGACAGATGTCGTTGATCGGCCCGCAAGGAACGCCCGCTGCCTCGAGCGCGCTCACCCACTCAGCCGTGCTGCGTGTGCGGGTGACTTCATGCACCAGGGGGATCAGGATGTCGCGGTGCTTCACCCGTGCCGCGTTCGTACCGAAGCGGGAATCTGCCAGCCAGTCCGTTCCCGCTTCCATGCAGAAACGCGCGAACTGCGCGTCGTTGCCCACCGCCAGAATCATGTGGCCATCGGCCGTCGGGCACGCGTCATAGGGCACGATGTTCGGATGCGCATTGCCGATCCGCGGGGGCGCGACACCGGTCGCGAGGTAGTTCGATGCCTGGTTGGCGAGCGCGGCGATCTGCACATCCAGCATGCCCAGATCGATGTGCTGCCCTTCCCCGCTGCGTTCGCGCCAGGCCAGCGCAGCGAGGATCGCGTTGCTGGCGTAGAGCCCGGTCATCACATCGGTCAGGGCAACGCCAACCTTCGTCGGCGTGCCGTTCGGCGCACCGGTGATGCTCATCAGGCCGCCCATGCCCTGGATCAGGAAGTCGTAACCGGACCGCTCTGCATACGGGCCGTCCTGCCCGAAGCCGGTGATCGAGCAGTAGATCAGGCGGGGATTGATCTTCGCCAGCGTTGCGTAATCCAGGCCGTAACGTGCAAGCGTGCCGACCTTGAAGTTTTCGACCAGCACGTCGGACTGCTCGGCGAGTTGCCGCACCAGCGCCTGACCGGCAGGCCGGGTAAAGTCGATCGTGATCGATTCCTTGTTGCGGTTTGCGCACGAATAGTAGGCAGACAAACCCGTCTCTTCGCCGGCCTCGTCCTTCACCCAGGGCGGCCCATAGGTACGGGTATCGTCGCCGTGGCCCGGTCGCTCGATCTTGATCACTTCGGCGCCCAGGTCACCGAGCAACTGCGTTGCCCACGGCCCAGCCAGCACGCGCGACAGATCGAGCACGCGAATGTGCGACAGGGCACCATGTGCCACCGGCTGCGGGACACCCCGTTCCGCCAGCTTCTTGCGGCTGGCTTTCCGGGGCGCTACTGCGGGCTTGATGTCGCTCGTTTCCCACATGCTTCTTGCCTCTCTGATCACCGCGTCTTCTTCGAACCCGCGATCCCGGCTACTGCGCCAGCGAGACAGTCTTGCCGCCCGCATCGCGGATGCGCTGCCAGGCATTGCTGACCTGTGTCACGGTTGCCGGGGGCAGCGGCACATAGCCGGATTCGAGCGCGAGCTTTCCGCCGTTCGCGTACGACCACTCGAAGAACTTCAGCACCGCGATCGTCTGACCGACCTTCTCGCTCGACTTCTGCACTAAGACAAAGCTGGCACCGCTGATCGGCCAGGCATCCGGCGCGGCCTGGTCACTCAGCACCTCGCCGTAGGCGCTCTTTTCCCACTCGGCGGCGGCCGCTGCCGCCGAGAGGCTCTTTTCGTCCGCCACGACGAATGCCCCGCTGCGGTTCTGCAGGCTGACGCTGGCAAGGTGCTTGGCGCGCGCATACCCGTATTCGGCGTACCCGATCGCGCCGGGCAGGCGCCCGACAAAGGTCGCGACCCCTTCGTCACCTTTGCCGCCGAGGCCGGTCGGCCACTGCACCGCAGTGCCTGTTCCCTGGTTGCCGCGCCACTCCTCGCTGACTTTTGAAAGGTAATGGGTGAGCAGGAAAGACACACCGGCCGCATCGTCACGATGCACCACGATGATCGACATCGACGGCAGCGACACGCTATTCACTTCCTTGATGCGCGGGTCATCCCAACGGGTGATGCGGCCGCGGAAGATGTCGGCAAGCAGTGGCCCGGTCAGCCGCAATTCGCCCTCTTTCACGCCCGGCAGATTGACGAAGGGCACCGCCGCGCCGATCAGCACCGGGAACTGCAAGAGCCCGCGTTTCTCCAGTTCCGATTCCGACAGCGGGATGTCGGACGCGCCGAAGTCCACACTCTTCGCCGCGACTTCCTTCACCCCACCACCCGATCCGATCGACTGATAGCGGATCGTATTGCCGCTCGCCTTGCCATAGGCCGCCGCCCATTTGAGATAGACCTGCCGCGGCGACGATGCGCCCGCCCCAGTCACCTCCGCTGCCGTTGCGAGGCCCGGCAAGGCCGCGAACGCAACGATCGCGAGACACGTCTGCAGAATTCGGTTCATGTGCAGTTCCTTTGTCGTCCTGGTTAGCTTGCCCACGTAGCCTGCTCAGGACGCATTGCGATAGGGGTCATACACCTGGTCCAGCACACCACCGTCCGTGAAGTGCGCCTTGAAAGCCGACTGCCAGCTGCCGAAGACCTCGTCGACCCGGAATAGCGTCAGCGGCTTGAAGCGCTTGGCGTATTTCTCGGCGAGCGCCGGATCGGCCGGCCGGTAGTTGTACTTGACGAGCATCTCTTGCGCTTCCGGCGAATACAGGTAGTGCAGGTATGCGTCGGCGAGCTTGCGGGTGCCACGCTTGTCCACCATCTTGTCGACCATCGCGACCGGCGGTTCGGCCACGATCGACATGCTCGGCACCACGATCTCGTATTCGTCCGGTGCGGCGGCGACCACCTGCATGGCCTCGCTTTCCCAGGTCACCATCACGTCGCCGATCTTGTTCTTCGTGAACGCCGTGGTGGCGCCGCGTGCGGTGTATTCCAGCACCCGGTTGTTGCCATACAGCCGCTTGAGGAAGAGCTTCGCGGTGGTGTCGTTGCCACCCGGTTGGCGCAGGGCGTAACCGTAGGCAGCAAGGTGCCCCCAGCGCGCAATACCGGAGCTCTTCGGGTTCGAGGTGACGACGTTGATGCCCCAACGCACCAGGTCGTTCCAGTCCTTGATCTGCCGCGGGTTCCCACGCCGCACCAGGAACACCACGGTCGAGGTGAAGGGTGACGAATGGTTGGCAAGGCGCCCCTGCCAATCGGTCGGCATCAGTCCCGCCGACGCAATGGTGTCGATGTCGAGCGACACGGCAAGCGTGACGACGTCGGCTTCCTCGCCATTGCGTATCCGCGCCACCTGGTTGGTCGACTGCGCATGCGTCTGCTTGATCGTCACCGCTTCGCCGGTCTTGCCGCGCCAGTAGCGGACGAAGGCGGCGTTGTACTCCTGAAAGAGATCCTGGTTGATGTTCGACGACGCATTGATCAGCGTCGTATCCGCCTCGGCCAGCGTGGCCACAAGCATGGTCGCCGCGAGCCCGCCGCGCAGCCATCCGGTCAAACGTTTCATGTTCCGTCTCCTTGCCCCGAAGGTTCAGCGCTCACTGCAGGCTCACCACCAGCGCGGCTTCGAACTTGTGCCAGCGCAGCGGCAGGATGTAGGCCTTGACGCTCTTCGGCACCTGGATCGCCTTGGCGTTGCCCGACACGATCACCGGCACCGAGATCATGAAATCCGGCCCGAAGAAGCGGCGTGCGTTGCCGGAGATGGTGTTGGCCACCTCGCCGACGAGATCGCACAGGTTGGTGTCCGACACATCCGACTCGCCGACATGCAGCAAGAGCTGGCGCAGCAGGTCACGGTGTGCGGTGACGTAGACGCAGCCCTGCCGCTCGCCCGAGATGCCGATCACCCCGGTGAAGTCGTAGATCGGCAGCGCGCTTGCCTCGCCCAGGTAGGGGCTGCCGACTTCCGGCGCCTTGCCGGTCTGCCGTTCGAAGTACTGGGTGACTATGTCGATGAAGACACGAAGTTGTTGCTCATCCATTTGCGTCGTCCCCAAGAAGTTCTTCCATCGCCTCGGTGAGATCGGTTTCCGAGAAAGGCTTGCAGAGAAAGCCCTGCGCACCCTCCTTCAGCGCCTGGATCGCGGTCGCCTTGTCGGCCAGCGCCGACACCACCAGGATCCGGATCGTCGGGTTGAGCTTGCGCAGCGCGCGGATGCATTCGAGCCCGTCCATGCGCGGCATCGTCAGGTCCATCGTCACCACGTCGGGCTTCTTCTCGCCGAAGCGCTTCACTGCCTCCTCGCCGTTGCTGGCGGTCGCCACCACTTCCATGTCGTGCTGCGACAACGTGCGGGTGATCTTGCTGCGGATGATGTTTGAGTCATCCACGATCATCAGTTTGAGAGCCATCAGGCGACCTCCTTGATCGTGTCATCGATGGTGGTGTCGCGCGGTTCGGCCTTCATCGGCAGTTGCACGCGGAAGTGGCAGTACTCGCCGGTCGTCGTGCCGATGCGGATGCGCCCGCCCAGACGGGTAATCATTTCCTTCACGGCATCGAGGCCGACGCCACGGCCGGCGTCTTCGTCGACCTTTTCGTGGGTCGAGAGCCCCGGCTCGAAGATCATCAGCGTCAACCGCCGGGCGTCGAGCACCTTGGCGGTGTCGGCCGAGAACCGACCTGAGCGGACTACCGCATCGCGTATCCGTTCCGGGTCGATGCCGCGTCCGTCGTCGCGGAAGCTCAGCTCGAGCGTGCCGTCGCCCTGATTCGAGATGTACACGGAGAGATGGCCCGCTTCTGACTTGCCACGCTTCTTGCGGTCCGCCGGCTGCTCGACGCCATGCACCAGCGCATTGCGGATGAACTGATTGACCATCGTGTTCACCGCTTCGCGCAGTTGCGGATTCAGCGTCTCGAGGTCGAGGCCCTGATAGCTCAGTTCCACCTGTTTCTCGTGCCGCTTCGCAAGCTGTTGCGCAAACCCGCGCCACTGCCGCACAAAGGCCTGCGCCGCAAGTTCGGGGTCGTGAGCAGGCTTCGGCGGCTCGACGCTGACCACACCCCGCACCTGGCCGATCCGGGCGATCACATCCTGGATCGCGTTGATCTCCTGATACAAGCCCTTGACCCGCACCGCCACCGGCAGCAGGTCGTCGCTGCTGCGGCGCGTCTGCGCGCGCAACTCTTGCAGCAGCGACTCGAAGCCATGCAGCGACTGCGTCACGGCTTCGAGGTTCAGGGCCGCTGCGTCGCCCTTGAGGCGGTGCGTGGCACGCATCATCGCGTCGACCCGTGGCGTCGAGACGCCGGTCGTCGGGCTGGCGGTACGCAGGTCTTCGTTGATCTGGTTGAGGCCTTCGGTTGCCGCCAGCAGGAAGTCCTGCAACTGGCGAGGGTCGGCCTGCAGGATGTGCACCATCATGCCCATCTGGTCCTGCACACGGCGCTCGCTGTCCTTGAGTTCGCGCTCGAGCTTCACGCGGCGGGTGATGTCGTTCGCCGTGACCAGCAGGTGCGTCACCTTCTGGTCCTGGAGCACCCGGTTGAAGCGGATCTGCAGGAAGCGTGATTCGACGGCGCCGTTCTGCCGGACCGTGCTGATCTCGATGCAGTCGAGCGGATTGAGGCTGGCGACCAGTTTCTCTTTCACATCGTGGCGCAGCAGGAGTTCGATGTACTCCTTGGCAGTCTCATAGGTCTTCGGCGTCACCAGCGGCTTGAGCAAATCGAGGAAGCTCTCGCCCGGCTTCGCTTCGACGCCGAGGATCTTCGAGAGCGCGTTCGATGTCTGCGATCCCATGCGGAATTCGGGGTCGAGCAGGAACAGGCCTTCCTGAGTGGTGCGCAGAATGTCCGCCGTCTCGCGCTGCGCGCGCTCCACCGCCATGTCGCTCTTCCGGAGCTGGCCGAGGAAGCTGTACAGGATGAATCCGAAGTTCGCGAGCGCCAGCACCATGCCGGCTATCTGCACCATGCGCAGCTTCGCGGCCTTCGCGGCCGACAGCGCTTCAAGCCGGCTGGTGAGGATGTTCGTCGTGCTCAGCAGGTTCAGGTTGTTCGGGATCAGCACCTGCAGCAGCGGCCCGACATCCGGCCGGAAACCCGGCTTGGGCTGATTGAGCGCCTGCACCTCGGCGTTGATCGGGGCCCACAGGTCCTTCACCAGCGCAAACAGTGCGGCCGCCTGCTCGTCCTGGCTCGGGGTCAGAGCCAGATCCTCGACCATGTCCGGCAGCTTCGCGCCACCATCGAAGGTTGCGTTGATCGCGTTGAAGCGATCTGCGGTCGCGATCAGGTCCTTGACCTCGTTCAGGCTGGAGGTGCCGTTACTGTCGAAGGTGCCCTGCGTCGCATCCTGATCGATCAGCAAGGCGGTCTTCGCCAGCTTCTGGATCAGGTAGCGGTGCTGACCCGCGAGGTTGATCGACATGGCATCAGCTGTCAGCTGCCGCGAAATCACGAAAGTCATCCCGAGCACGCCGACGTCGAACACCAGAAACAGCGTGATCAGGATGACGATCAATCGGTACTTGCCCAAACCCAGTTTCAGCATGTTCCCGGCCCCTCGTTCAAGTGCGTTTTCGACCCGGAGAAAGCAGCCATATGAGGTGGCATCCGGTATCTGTCAGGCATATTCCGACAAGCATGTCGGAACGCACTCTCAAGAATTGCCGCAATGCCAGGCCCTAGCCGCTCCTGTTACTTTCATGTTTAGGCCCAATTGCGTAGGTGGACGAAGTGAATAATTTATGACACGACGAACGGCGCATTTTTCGGAATGAGCGGCAATTGGTAAATGACATGCACATTCTCGATAGACCGCTTTTTCGGCCATGCATTCCGCCTTCTGAACTATCGCAAAGTCATTTCAATATCGCTCAAATGCCCATCGGCACTTGATTTACAGCCATCACAGATATGCCACTTGCCACAAAGTGTTTATCCCCCTGCTGCTTTATCAAGAAAATATGGAATGCATTCCCATAACCAGGCAATCGAGCGCGAAAATCGAATCGTGTAGGCGGAATTCCTGCAATGCATTCAGCATTTATTCCTGATTGCAGTTCATTCCTCATGTGCAGGATTAATTGGTGCGAGCAATGAACTTCGGAAAGGCACGCGGCGATATCGCGAACAGACAATAAGAAAAGGGGGCCGGAAAGGCCCCCTTCTTCTTTGAAAAGAACGATGCAGTAAAGTCTTCGCCGGCGAATCGCCGACACCGCGCCCGATCAGCGGATCATGCGCAGCGCCCGATGACCGATGCGGTGGCGATCAACTCGAGCAGCAGCGCCATGGACGCCTGCCCGGAGCAGTTGAACGGGTTCAGTTGCGGCCGCTCGGTGTACTTGAGTAGCAGCGACGGGTTGACCGTCGCCATGTTCACATGGCCCATCGTCCAGCCCCCGAAGCGGCGCTCCGGAATCTCTTCGAACGAGAGGATGCGCACGTTCGTATGGCGGTCATCGCGCACGATCGCGTTGAACAGTTCGCACACCTCGTCGCGTCCGCCTTCGAGCACCTGGAGGAACAGGTCGTCGCTGTAGCAGAGGATGCCGGTAATGCCGAACTTGGGGTTGTGGTCACGCGACTGCGCGAGGATCGAATCCACCACGGTGGACGTGAGCGGCGTCGCCGCACGACTGGCGTAGAGCAAACGTACGAGCATCGGTGCCTCAGTTTTTCAGGTTGAGCAGAGAGAGGAACTCGCGGCGCAGCGCCGCATCCTTGAGGAATGATCCGCGCATCACGCTGTTGATCATCTTGGTTTCGGAATCCTTGACCCCGCGCCAGTGCATGCAGAAGTGATCGGCCTCCATGACCACCGCGAGGCCGTCTGGGCTGACCTTGCGCATCAGCAGCTCCGCCATCTGGGTGATCGCTTCCTCCTGGATCTGGGGGCGGCTCATGATCCACTCGGCCAGTCGCGAGTACTTCGAGAGCCCGATCAGGTTCGAATGCTCGTTGGGCATCAGGCCTATCCACAAGCGCCCCATGATCGGGCAGAAGTGGTGACTGCAGGCGCTACGCACGGTGATCGGGCCGACGATCATCAGCTCGTTGAGTCGTTCGGCGTTGGGGAACTCGGTCACCGGCGGGGCCGGCATGTAGCGGCCCCGGAACACCTCGGTCAGGTACATCTTGGCCACCCGACGCGCGGTTTCCTGCGTGTTGTGGTCGCTCTCGGTATCGATGACGAGGCTCTCCAGCACCCCTTTCATCTTGCCTTCGACTTCATCGAGCAGCGCATCCAGCTCGCCGGGCTCAATGAAGGCCGAGATGTTGTCGTTGGCGTGGAAACGCTGTCTGGCGCGGTAGATCCGCTCGCGAATACGTGCCGACACCGGTTGGACGGCAGGTGTATCGGGCGTCTGTGTGGCTTCGCTCATGATGGGCCGTGTTCAGGTAGAGGTTGAAGGAGTGTCGTACAACGCCGCTTCGACCGCAAACCATGTGATGGCGTTCCGTGGCGTGCCGGCCAAGCCTTGACGCAATCACCACGCTTTCCAGTCCGAGCCCAGCCGACACCGCTGAGACGCATCAAGCCTACCGCTGTTCGCGGGTGGCGTAGCGCCCGCTCGCGGCCCACAATCAAAGAAGGCCGAGTACGCGGTGCAACCCATGTGGTGTGAAACCGGCCTGTCTCGCATCGCGGATCGCCGACAAGTTCGGTCTGGTCGGGAGGCAAACAAAATGAGCATCAGCGCGCATGCGCCCAATCCGAGGCTGCTTCGGAACGTCACCGACTTCTCGCTTGTGCTGGGCGGCCCGCTGTTCCAGATGCTGCGTCGCGCCCACCTTTCGGACAATCAGCTTCACCTGGTTGGCCAACGCATCGCCGTGATCGCACTGTTCTGCTGGCTGCCGCTGCTGATCCTTGCGGGTATCGATGGCAACTTGCTCCACGGCAAGCTCGCTGTGCCGTTTCTCTACGACTTCGAAGCACACGGCCGCTTCCTGGTAGTGGTGCCGCTGCTGATCATTGCCGAACTGGTAGTGCACCTGAGGATGCGGGAACTGGTGGCACAGTTTCAGGAGCGGCAACTGATTCCGCCCGGCGCCATCGCGCGCTTCGAGGCTGCGCTCGCGTCGGCCATGCGCCTGCGCAATTCGACCGTGGCCGAGCTTGCGCTGATCGGCGTGGTGTACAGCTTGGGGGTTCAGCTCATCTGGCGCCAGTACACCGCGCTCGACGCCAGCACCTGGTATTCGATCGCGTCGGGTGAAGGGACCTCGCTCACCCTCGCCGGCTACTGGTTCGGCTACATCAGCCTGCCGGTCTTCCAGTTCCTGCTACTGCGCTGGTATTTCCGGCTCTTCATCTGGATGCGCTTCCTGTGGCAGGTGTCGCGCATCGAGCTTGCGCTCTCGCCGATCCACCCCGATCGCCTCGGCGGACTCGGCTTCCTGTCGGGCACCGCCTACGCCTTCATGCCGCTGCTGCTCGCGCACGGTGCCCTGCTCGCCGGCAACCTGGCCAATCGCATCCTGTATCTGGGCGCAACGCTGCCATCGTTCAAGTTCGAGATCATCACGCTGCTGGTGGTGATGCTGGCGATGGTGCTCGGCCCCCTGCTCGTCTTCGCGCCCCAGCTCGCGCAAGCCAAGCGCAACGGTCTGCTCGAATACGGCGCCCTCGCACAGCGCTACGTCCGCGAGTTCGACACCAAGTGGATGCGCGGCGCGACACCGCAGGGTGAATCGCTGCTCGGCAGCACCGACATCCAGTCGCTGTCAGACCTGAACAACAGCCTGCGCATCGTTGCGGAGATGCGCTTCGCGCCGATCACGCGCGACACGCTGATGCGGCTCACTGTCGCAGTGCTCGCGCCTCTGGCGCCGCTGGTACTGACGATGATGCCGCTCGAAGAACTCGTGAAACGACTCATCACCGTCATCTTCTAGGGAAGGTCTGAATCAGCGAGCGAGACGGATGCAGCGCAAGGCGCGGCGCGCGCAGCGACCAAGACATGTTTGATGGCTTCCCTGGTGCGCGATGTGGTGCGCCCGTCAGGCCGGTGCAGACGTGCCCGTACCCCGGCTCAATGAAAGTCCCGGCTCACCGTTGGCAAGGCCCCAAGTAGCGACGAGAGATCGACCAGACGCTTTGCCAGCACATGCACCACTTCGCCTTCGCGCTGCAGCTGCCCATACACGCCCAGCAGCCGGGCGCCGAGCAGTTCGCGACGCTGGCGTTCGGCAAGATCCGAATACACAACGATGTTGGCCTGCCCGGTCTCGTCTTCCAGCGTCACGAAAATCACCCCGCTGGCTGTCCCCGGGCGCTGGCGGCCGATCACGATGCCGGCGGCGCGCACCAGCGCCCTGTCCTGCGCACCGCGTATCACCCCGGCAGCGAGGAAACGTTGCGCCGCAAGGCGGTCGCGCAGCAGCGCCAGCGGGTGGCGGCCCAGGGTCAGCCCGGTGCTGGCGTAGTCGGCGACGATGTCTTCCCCTTCTCGCGGGGCAGCGAAGGCCACCGGGGTCTCGGCCGGCGGCGCGCTGTCGAACAGATCGCCCTGCCGCTGCACGCCGCTGACCTGCCAGGCGGCTTGCCGGCGGTGTCCGGCAAGCGCTTTCAAGGCCCCCGCCCCGGCCAGCAATTCCAGATCGCGCGCGCCCTGCATCGCGCGGTGCGCCAGATCATCCACGCAGCTGAACGGCGCCCGCGTACGCGCCGCAACGATGCGTTCCGCCGCAGCTTGCGCAAAGCCGCGTATCTCGCGTAGTCCCAGCCGCACCGCGGGCCGCCGCGCATCGGCGACACGCTCGAAGCCACTGTCCCAGTCGCTATGCATCACATCGACCGGCAGCACCTGCACGCCGTGGCGGCGCGCATCCTGCACCAGTTGTGAAGGCGCGTAGAAACCCATCGGCTGGCTGTTGAGCAAGCCACACAGGAAGGCCTCTGGCTCGTGGCGTTTCATCCAGGCCGAGCTGTAGGCGAGCAGCGCAAAGCTCGCCGCGTGCGATTCCGGAAAACCGTACTCGCCGAAGCCTTCGATCTGGCGGCACAGCGCCTCGGCAAACTCGGGCGGATGGCCACGCTCGGCCATGCCGTGGCGCAGCTTGTCCTTGAAACGGTCGATATGGCCCTTCTGCCGCCACGACGCCATCGCGCGGCGCAACTGGTCGGCCTCGCCGGGCGAGAAGCCGGCGGCGACCACCGCGAGCTTCATCACCTGTTCCTGAAAGATCGGCACGCCACAGGTGCGCGCCAGCACCGCGGCCACCGCCGGCGGCAGGCGTGCCATCGCGGCGCGGGCCGCGTCCGGGTCGGCCCGGTGCGCGAGGTAGGGATGCACCATGTCGCCCTGGATCGGCCCCGGCCGCACGATCGCCACCTGCACCACCAGGTCGTAGAACTCGCGCGGCTGCAGGCGCGGCAGCATGCTCATCTGCGCGCGCGATTCGACCTGGAACACGCCGACCGAATCGGCCTGGCAGAGCATCTCGAAGGTCGCGGCATCCTTGGCCGGAATGTCCGCCAGCGTAAAGGCGCGTCGGCGCCGCAGGCTCACCAGATCGAGCGAACGCTTCAAGGCGGTGAGCATGCCCAGCGCCAGCACATCGACCTTGAGCAAGCCGAGCGATTCGAGGTCATCCTTGTCCCACTGGATCACCGAGCGGTCTTCCATCGCGGCGTTTTCCACCGGCACCAGGCGCGACAACGGCCCGCGCGAGATCACGAAACCGCCCACATGCTGCGAGAGGTGACGCGGGAAGCCGATCAGCATGTTGGTCAGCGCCAGCCACTTCGCGACCCGCGGGCTCTTCGCATCGAGCCCGATCTCGGCGAGCCGCTCCGGCAGCTGCTCGCGCTTGTCCCACCAGCTCAGCGAACCGGACAGCGCATCGATCTGTTCGATGCCGAACCCCAGTGCGCGGCCCGCGTCACGCAATGCCCCCTTGGTGCGGTAGCGGATCAGCGTGGCAGCCAGCGCGGCACGTTCGCGGCTGTACTTGCGGTAGATGTACTGGATCACGATCTCGCGCCGCTCATGTTCGAAGTCGACGTCGATGTCGGGCGGCTCGTTGCGCTCTTTCGACAGGAAGCGCTCGAACAGCAACGAGGCGCGCATCGGGTCCACTTCGGTGATCCCCAGCGCGTAGCAGACCACCGAGTTGGCCGCCGAGCCGCGCCCCTGACACAGGATGCCCTCGCCCTTGGCAAAACAGACGATGTCGTAGACCGTGAGGAAGAAGGGCTCGTAACGCAGCTCGGCAATCAGCGCGAGTTCGTGCTCGACCGTCGCATGCACCTTGTCCGGCACACCGGCCGGGTAGCGTCGCGCGAGCCCGGCGAGGGTTTCGCGGCGCAGGTAGCTGCTTGGCGTTTCGCCGTGCGGCACGATCTCGTCCGGGTATTCGTAGCGCAGCTCTTCCAGCGTGAAGTCGCACATCGCCGCGATGCGGGCAGATTCTTCCAGCAAGGCAGCCGGGTACAGGCGCGAGAGCCGCAGCGGCTGGCGCAGGTGACGTTCACCATTCGGGTAGAGGCGGTCGCCCGCTTCGAACACGGTGGTGCCCAGGCGCGTGGCGGTGAGCACATCCTGCAAGGGGCGGCGCAGCCGCGCGTGCATGTGCACATCGCCGCTCGCCACACAGGGCATGCCACAGGCCTCGGCCAGTGCCTGCAAGCTCGCCAACCGTGCCGCGTCATCCGGGCCGCTGAGCAGTTCCACCGCCAGCCAGACGCGGCCGGGAAAGCGCTGCGCGAGCCAGCGACCATCTGCTTCGTTCGGCGCCTCATCGGGCACCCACAAGGCAAGACAATCCGGCACCGCACCGTTGGGTGACACCGATTCCAGATCGCCGCGCACCAGCCGGTATTCGCCCTTCTCCGCCCGCCGCCGGCCCAGCGTGATCAGTGCCGAGAGGTTGCCGTAGCCGGCGCGGTTCTGCGCCAGCAGCACCAGCTTCAGCCCGCATTCGAAGCGGAACTCGGCGCCGTGGATGAGGCGGAAATCGATCTGCCCGCCCGCGCGCTCACGCAACTGGCGCCAGGCATCGAAAGCCCTCACCGCACCGGCAAACGAACACTCGTCGGTAATCGCGAGCGCGGTGTAGCCGAGTCGATGGGCCCGCTCGACCAGTTCCTCCGGGTGCGAGGCTCCGCGCATGAAGCTGAAGTTCGACAGGCAGTGGAGTTCGGCATAGGCCGGCAGCGCCTTCACCCGAACACCCCCTGCAACCACCAGCCCGCCGCGTCGCGGTAGATCCACAGCCACTCGCCGCGCGCGCTCAGCGCCACATGGTAGTCGCGCCGCACATCGCCCAGCCCCTCGCCGGCATCCCACCAGCCGCTCTCGATCCGCTCGGGGCGGGTCAGCAGTTGCAGCGGGCCATCGTGATGCGGACGGCCACCTTGTTCGGGCAGCGGGCGCGCTTCGCGCAGCAGCCACAGCGGGCGCGTGGGGGTGGCCTGCGGCGCGCCGGCTTGCGGCCAATCCACCGCCCGCGTGCTGCATTCCGGCCGATGCCCGGCCACCACCGCGACGCCGTGCACCGCCTCGCGCCCAAGCCGCGCGCGCAGGCGTTCGACCACCGGTGCGATGCGTTGCGCGCCGGCTTCGCCAAACAGGCCCACGCTCTCGCCGGGCAGCGATTCGATCCGCTCGGCGACCAGTCGCAGCCCCACCACCGGCGCCGCCAGTGCAAGCCGTTCAAGCCGTTCGCGCAGTACCCGCACCAGGCGATCGCCGTCGCGTGTCGGCGCGGCGAAGCCGAGGGCCAGTTGCGCGTCGTCGATGTCTTCGTGTTCCAGTTCCAGCACGCAGTGCTGCAAACCGGCGCCACGCGCATTGAGCCAGCCGGCCAGCGCCTGCAGCAGGCGCCGCGCGCCGAACAGCAACATCGGCGCCTGCTCCACCCGCGCCGGCAGTTCGAGGTATTCGGAAAAGCGTTCGGGGAAGTCGAAGCTGCGGCGCAGATCCGGCACCTCGCCGCGCGCCTGCGCCAGTTGCAGCGGCAGATCCGGCCCGAAGCGTCGTGCCAGCGACGCCTGTGGCAGCACCAGCAACTCGCCGATGCGGGCAAGCCCCAGTACCGCCAGGCGCCGGGCAGCACGTTCATCGAAGCCGATCACGCCCAGCGGCAAAGCCGCCAGCCGCGCCTGTTCGGCTGCGGCATCGGCCTCATGGCCCGCCACCCCGGCACGTGCGAACCACTGCGCCGCGAGCGGCGTACGCGCCAACCCGATGCGGTAGCTGTAGCCCTCGGCCGATACGCCCGCCTCCACCTCGCCCAGCAAGGCGTCGAGGCCCTTGAACAGGCGCAGGCTGCCGCCGATTTCGATCAGCAATTCATCCGGCGGCGCGAGGCTGACCTGCGGGCTGAAGCGCCCCGCCCAGCAGGCCAGGCGCGCCAGTGCGGCGGCCTCGCGCTGCGGGTCGCGCTCGCAGGCGGTGAGCTGCGGTGCCAGCCCCAATGCGCTGGAAAGTTTCTGTCCCGCTTGCACGCCGGCCGCCTCGGCCACCGCATCGGCCGCCAGCACACGGCCGCGCGCCACCGCCACGGCCGGCGCGCGGGCCGCGAAGACCTCGATCGGCAAACGGAAAAGTTGCAGGGCCAGCCAGAGCATTGCAGGCGCTTTCGGGTGCAGTCGGCACGCAAGGCGTGGCGATTCAGCGTCGCAATGCCGACGCCAGCGCGCGTACCGGTGTGCGCGCGACAACGCTGGCGAGGCGCGCCACGGGTAGCGACGGCACAGCCAGCGGACGCCGCGCTGCAAGCCTGGCCCAACTGACCGGACGTGCCACCTCCAACAACAGCGGCTGCGCCAGCGGTGGGCCGCGGCGTTTGAGGATGCGCAGCGCCAGCCCGCTGTCGGACGCACCCAGAGCAATACGCAGTGGCGCCGGCGAGGCTGAAGTCGCCTGCTGCTCGCCGCGGAAGACGAAGGCAAGCGTGCGACGTTCAGCCATCGCCAGTTGCAGCCGGCGCAGCGCGCGCGCATCGCTGTCGGGCAGCCAGGCCAGCAAGGCCGCCACCGCACCGCTGGCGAGCAACTGCTCGCTCGCCCAGGCGGCATCGTCGCGCCCCGCCTCGACGATCAACAGGCGCGACAGGCTTTGCCCTGCCGCCTGCCAGGCGGCGGCGTGCGGCAGCCAGGGCGGCGCCACCAGGGCCACCCAGCCGGCGTCAGACTCCAGCGCGCGCAGCGCCGGCATCAGCAGCGACACCTCGCCCAGTCCGCCGCCCAGCCCCGCCGCCGGCAGCAACAGTTCGGTCAGCGCGCCCTGCGGCCAACCGCCGCCCGGCAGCGCTGCATCCAGCGCGTCAAAACCGGTACTGCTCGCCTCCTCCACCCGGCCAAGCGCATCCCCGCGCCAGAGGTCGGCGCGTTGCAGCAGAGCGGAAATCGGAAGCGGGGCCTGCGACATGAGCCGATAGGGAGTCTGAAAACAGTGGCGTGGAAACCAGGGCGCGCAACGCAAGCCCTGTAGGAAAAACCGGGACCCGCAGACGAGGCCGGCACGAAGCGGGGCGCACTCTGTACGAACCGCAGGCGATCAGTAACTTCGCCCCTCGCAGCGTGGATACGGCATCCACGGCGCCTGGCTGGCGGGCCTGCGTGGCCGGGTCGCGACAGGCTCGAACCAAAGCGGATCGGGCACTGTGTCAAAGGTCGCGCTGTCGCAGACCGGACAAAAATGCTGCAGACCGCCATGCCGCATGGCAGTGTGAGGGGGCACCACGCCGGGCGGGGCTTGCAGCCTGACCTGCTCGCGCGAGACATGCCACAGGCAATCGCCCTTGCGATGACAGGGGGTGTCACCGGACTCGACTTCCACCGTGATCCCGCAGGCACTCGGCCCGCCATACCCATCGCCCTGATCCTGCATGGCCCACATCTCCGCTTCATGCAGCGCGAAGATCGCGCGGCAACAACTGTATTTTATTACAGTATTCAAGCTAAGCAAGCAGCTTAATGCGGGGCCCGCGTCCGATCGCCCCGCACATTGCAACCACTTGGGGGAATGCCTGGTGGCGCGCGATACACCTGAGCCCGTACAAGTGCGCGGCCCGATCCACAAAAGGGACAGCGCTACCCTTGCATAGCAACGCAACATGAACAAACGCCCCGGCTCCCGAAATAAATGTTGATACGACAACCCGGGTAATACAATCGCCAGACCCTCGCACCGCAGTCCGGCGCGACCAAGCAGTCCGCAGTTCTCCCACTCAAAAATGGAGTACCCGCAATGAAGACTGTCATCTCCGTGGCTGCAGTCCTGGCTATGGCTTTTGCAACGCCCAGCTGGGCACAGCAGGCCAAACCCGTCGGCGGCAAACCTGCCACCGCCGCCACCAAAGCCGCCAATGCAGCGGTGCTGAAAGAGCTGCCTTTCAACGACAAATCCGACTTTGAAGACGCGCACCGGGGTTTCATCGCAACACCGGCAACCCTGACCATCAAGAACGCCAAGGGCGAAGTGGTCTGGGATCTGGAGGCCTACAAGACGTACATCAGCGAGGACAAGGCGGCGCCGGATTCGATCAACCCCAGCCTTTACCGCAACGCCCAACTGAACATGATCAACGGTCTGTTCAAGGTCACCGATCGCATCTATCAGGTGCGTGGGTTCGATCTCTCGAACATCACCTTCATTCAAGGCGATACCGGCTGGATCGTTTTCGATCCGTTGATCTCGACCGAAACCGCCAAGGCGGCGCTCGATTTCGCGAACGAAAAACTCGGCAAGCGCCCGGTCGTTGCGGTGGTGTATAGCCACTCGCACGTCGATCACTACGGTGGTGTACGCGGTCTGGCCAGCGACGAAGATTTCAAGTCCGGCAAGGTCCGGGTATTCGCACCCGAGCACTTCACCGAGCATGCCGTCAGTGAAAACGTGATCGCCGGCAATGCCATGTCGCGCCGCGCGATCTACATGTACGGCGCGCTGCTGCCGCGCAACGAGTTCGGCGGCGTGAACGGAGGGCTGGGTCAGACCACATCGACCGGCACCGGCACCCTGGTGATCCCGACCGACGAGGTGAAGAAGACCGGCGAAGAGTACGTCGTGGATGGCGTGAAGATGGTGTTCCAGATGACACCGGGCACCGAAGCGCCGGCCGAGATGAACACCTTCTTCCCGCAGTTCAAGGCGATGTGGATGGCCGAGAACTCGACCAATACGATGCACAACATCCTCACCCTGCGTGGCGCGCAGGTGCGCGACGCGCTCAAGTGGGCGAGCTACCTGAACGAGACCATTGATCTTTACGGCGCAAAAACCGACGTGAAGTTCCAGAGCCACCACTGGCCGCAGTGGGGCACAGACAAGATCATCGATTACTGGAAGAAGCAGCGCGACCTGTACAAGTACACGCACGACCAGTCGGTCAACCTGATGAACAAGGGTTACACCGGCGAAGAAATCTCCGAGATGATCAAACTGCCGCCCGAGCTCGACAAGTTCTGGCCCAACCGCGGCTACTACGGTTCACTGCGCCACAACTCGCGCGCCGTGTATCAACGCTACATGGGCTGGTACAACGGCAACCCTGCCAATCTGAACAACCTGCCGCCCGAACAGTCCGCCAAGAAATACGTGGAGTACATGGGCGGGGAAGCCGCTGTGATCAAGCGCGCCAAAGCCGACTTCGCCAAGGGCGAATACCGCTGGACGGCCGAAGCGCTCAAGCACGTCGTGTTCGCGAACCCGAACAGCAAGGCCGGCAAGGAACTGCTTGCCGACTCGCTGGAACAGCTTGGCTACCAGGCCGAAAGCGGACCGTGGCGCGGCGTGTATCTGATGGGCGCCTACGAACTGCGCAACGGCGTACCGGCTGCAGGCGGCATCAACACCGCCACACCTGACACTATCAAGGCGATGCCGCCGGAAATGCTGTTCGACTACCTGGCGGTGCGTCTGAACGGGCCGAAGGCTGCAGGCAAGAAGATCGGCCTCAACATCGACTTCACCGATCTGAAGAAGCAATACGGTCTTGCGGTTGAGAACGCGGTGCTCAACTACGGCAAGCCGCTGGCCCAGGCCGATGCCAAGCTCACCCTGAGCAAAGGCACGCTCGACGCCATCCAGCTCAAGGAAATCACGCTGGAGCAGGCGGTTGCATCAGGCGCGCTGAAGATAGACGGCAAGCGCGAAGCCTTCGCCGAGTTCATGGGCTTGCTCGACACCTTCCCGTTCTGGTTCCACATCGTTACTCCATGAACCGCTCAGGAACGCTAACGGGGCTGGCAGCAGCCCTGCTCGCGACCACGCTCTGCGCGGCGGCGACCGCTTGTGGGCTGGAGGGCGGCATGGGCGATTCGCTGGCTGCTGCGCACGAAGGCTCACTCGCGGTGGCCTTTGCTGCGCATGACGCCATCAGCAGCGGCTGGCTGAGCCCCGATACGGCACTCGACACGCAAGCGGCCCATGAACGGGCAGACGAACGTCTGCGCGCCTTCGTGGCGGCATTACCGGCTGCCCCGCGTTCGATGCGCGCTTTTGCGGTGCTGCAGGTTGAGGCGGGCGTCTGGACACGCGTCAGTGCAAGGGCAGGACGCTGGTCGCTTGCAACCCACGTCGACGGTCTTCACACCGACACGACAGTGCTTGCATCGGGCGCAGCCCTGCGCGACATGGTCAGCGGGCAATTGTCAGCTGATCGGGCCCTTTCGATGGGCCTGCTCGCGGTTCACGGTGACACCGCTGCGCGCGACCGACTGCTTGGCCTGCTGCGTCAAGCCTACCCGGACGCAAAGGCGACCACGGCGCTGCGTTGAATCCGCTGGTTTGATCGGCCGAATGCCCGAGGCGCTTTACCCTCGGGCATTCTTTTTTCCGGGACGGCCAGATGCTGGCGCTTGCCCAATGATTGCCTTGCGCTTGCCAGGTCGTACGACATAGCGGCTCTTTCAATTGAATAAGCGGGTTGCATTGCCGCGAGATGGCGGGCGAGCCGTGGCGTTCGCGTCAACACGCAGGCAACACTCCAATTATTGTTGTAGTATTGTTGTATGGACCGCACTACCGCTACCACGCTCTTCGAATCGCTCGCCTCCGGCATCCGCCTCGACGCCTTTCGCCTGCTTGTGCGCAAAGGTCACGAGGGCATGGTTTCAAGCGAAATCGCCCAGGCGCTCGAACTGCCGCCCACCAATACATCCTTCCACCTGAAGGCGCTGGTGCAGTCAGGCCTCGCAACCGTCGAACAGGAGGGCCGCTACCAGCGTTACCGCGCAAACCTGCCGCTGATGCTCGATCTGGTCGCTTACCTCACCGAAGAGTGTTGTGCCGGGCATCCCGAGCAATGCGCCGAATTGCGCGAGGCATCGTGTTGTGCCCCCGAAGTGCTGCCGCCCCTTTCATCTTCCCGAACCGCGAAAAAATCATGAACGTTCTCTTCCTGTGCACCGGCAACTCCTGTCGCTCGATCCTTGGCGAGGCGACCTTCAACCACCTCGCGCCCGCGGGCTGGCGTGCGATGAGCGCCGGTAGCAAGCCGACCGGCTATGTGCATCCGCGCTCACTTGCGTTGCTCGCGCGCGAAGGCATCGACACGGAGGGCTACCACAGCAAATCGTGGGAGAACCTGCCGGCAACACCCGACATCGTGCTGAGCGTGTGCGGCAATGCCGCCAGCGAAACCTGCCCGGCCTATATCGGCCCGGTGCTGCGCGCGCACTGGGGGGTTGAAGACCCGGCTCACGCCACCGGAACCGACGAAGAAATAGACGCCGCGTTCATGACCGCCTACCGCATCCTGCGCGCCCGCATCGAAGCCTTCCTCGCGCTGCCGCTTGCCGAACTCACGAACGACCGCGCGCGCCTCAAGGCCGAGCTCGACCGTATCGGTACGCTGCTGCCCTGAACGCGAGGAGCCCGTCATGGAAAAGTCCTATCAGGCACTCGTCGCAGACCGCATCTACTTGGGTGCTGCCAGCGACGTACAGGCGATGATCGACAACGAAGCGGTAGAAGTCGTGGTCGACCTGCGTGAGGAATCCACAGGCCTGGCGGCACAGGCGCCAGCGGTCGAATGGCAACGCATCCCGCTTGGCGACAACAACGCCGAACCGCAGGACAAACTCTTCGGCGACGCGATTCAGGCTGTTGTCGCGGCTTACCGAAGCGGCAAGAAAGTCGCATTCCACTGCGGTGGAGGCAAAGGTCGAACCGGCACCGTCGCCGCAGGCGTATTGCTGGAACTGGGTATCTGCCCGAGCTTTGCCGAGGCCGAAGCCAGCGCAAGATCGATCCGCCCGACGATCAACATCAAGACCGAGCAACGAGCAGCGCTCGAAGCCCTGTATCCGCAGTGCTTCGAGGCAACGAAAGGAACAAGCATGAAGACCCTGAAAGTCTATGACCCTGCCCTGTGTTGCAGCACCGGCGTATGTGGCACCGACGTCGACCAGGCACTCGTGAGCTTCTCGGCGGATGTGGCGTGGGCCACTGCGCAAGGGGCGTCGATTGAACGCTTCAACCTCGCGCAGCAGCCGATGGCCTTTGCAGAAAACGCCGTCGTCAAAGGATTCCTTGAGCGCTCGGGTGCCGAAGCCCTGCCGCTGATTCTGCTCGATGGCGAAGTTGCACTCGCCGGCCGCTACCCGAATCGGGCGGAACTTACCCGCTGGCTTGGTCTGCAGGGCGAGGCGGTCGCCGCCAAGCCCTGTTGCAGCGGCAGCCGTTGTTGCTGAGCGAAGGCGCAGCGCCGCGATGAACTTTCTCCAGCAACCGCCGCACTACCTGTTCTTCACCGGCAAAGGCGGCGTCGGCAAGACATCCATTGCCTGCGCCACGGCAATCGACCTTGCCGAAAGCGGGCGGCACGTTTTGCTGGTGAGCACCGACCCGGCATCGAACGTCGGTCAGGTATTCGGGCTTGAAATCGGCAACCGGATTGTCGACGTCGCCGCGGTGCCGGGCCTCGCCGCGCTGGAGATCGACCCTCAGGCCGCCGCGCGCGCCTACCGCGACCGCATCGTCGGACCGGTGCGCGGCGTGCTGCCCGACGCGGTGGTGCGCGGAATCGAGGAGCAACTCTCCGGAGCCTGCACCACCGAGATCGCCGCCTTCGACGAATTCACCGGGCTGCTGACCAACTCGACCGAGACCGCCCGCTTCGATCACATCATTTTCGATACGGCGCCCACCGGACACACGATCCGCCTCTTGCAGTTGCCCGGCGCGTGGAGCAGCTTTCTCGACGCCGGCAAGGGCGACGCCTCCTGCCTGGGCCCGCTCGCCGGGCTGGAAAAGCAACGCACACAGTACAAGGCCGCGGTGGATGCACTCGCCGACCCCAGGCAGACGCGCCTGGTGCTCGTTGCCCGCGCACAGGCCGCGACCTTGCGCGAGGTGGCCCGCACGCAACAGGAACTCAGCAGTGTCGGACTTGGCCATCAGCATCTGGTGATCAACGGCGTACTGCCGGAGAGCGAATGCCCGCAAGATCCGCTGGCTCGTGCCATTGCGCTGCGCGAAGCCGACGCCATCGCCTCAATGCCCGAGGCCTTGTGCGCGCTGCCGCGCGACACCTTGCCGCTGAAACCCTTCAATCTCGTTGGCGTCCCCGCATTGCGCGCATTGCTTGAGGGCGACACGCCAGCGATTGCAGCGCCCGCAGAACTTGAAGACTTCGACGCCCCGGCCCTGGGCCCGCTTCTTGATGCAATCGCCGCAGACAAGCACGGTCTGGTGATGCTGATGGGCAAGGGCGGCGTCGGCAAGACCACGCTCGCAGCCGCCATCGCCGTTTCACTGGCCAAGCGCGGACTGCCTGTACACCTGACGACCTCCGACCCGGCAGCCCACCTCGAAGACACGCTGACCGGCGTCCTCGAAAACCTCAGCGTCAGCCGCATCGACCCGCATGTCGAAACCGAGCGCTATCGCCAGCAGGTCCTCACGACAAAGGGCGCGCAACTCGATGACGTCGGCCGAGCGCTGCTCGAAGAGGACCTGCGTTCGCCGTGCACCGAAGAAATCGCGGTGTTCCAGGCCTTCTCGCGTGTGATCCGCGAGGCCGGCCGCAAGTTCGTGGTGATGGACACCGCGCCGACCGGCCACACCTTGCTGCTGCTGGATGCCACCGGCGCGTACCACCGCGAGGTCAGCCGCCAGATGGCGCCCGGCATGCACTTCACCACACCGATGATGCAGTTGCAGGACCCGACACAGACCAAGGTGCTGATCGTGACACTGGCCGAAACGACGCCGGTCCTCGAAGCCGCCAACCTGCAGTCCGATTTGCGACGAGCCGGCATCGAGCCGTGGGCCTGGGTCGTCAACAACAGCGTCGCCGCAGCGCGTCCGCAATCGCGCCTGCTGCGGCTGCGTGCCAGCAACGAGATGCGTGATATCGAAGCCGTCGCACGTCAGCACGCGAAACGCTATGCCGTCGTACCGCTGCAGCAGGACGAACCCATCGGCGTCGAGCGCCTGGACACCCTGAGCCACCTCCAACCCGTTATCCCGAAAGCCTGAGATGTCCGTGCAATGTGAAGTCGCCATCAAGCAATCCGCCGGCGCGCCGATGAGTCTGTTCGAACGGTTTCTGACCGTATGGGTCTTTCTCTGCATCGTCGTTGGCATCGGATTGGGACAGGTTTTCCCGGATCTTTTCCGGGCCATCGGCGCAATGGAAGTCGCGCAGGTCAACCTGCCCGTCGGCGTGCTGATCTGGGTGATGATCATCCCGATGCTGGTGAAGGTCGATTTCGGCGCGCTGCATGAAGTGCGCCAGCATGTGCGCGGCATCGGCGTCACGCTGTTTGTGAACTGGCTGGTCAAACCGTTTTCGATGGCCTTGCTCGGCTGGGTCTTTGTGCGCCACCTGTTCGCGCCGCTATTGCCGGCCGACCAGATCGACAGCTACATCGCGGGGCTGATCCTGCTGGCGGCAGCGCCGTGCACCGCGATGGTCTTCGTGTGGAGCCGCCTGACCAATGGCGACCCGCTATTCACCCTGTCGCAGGTCGCGCTCAACGACACGATCATGGTCTTCGCGTTTGCGCCGCTGGTCGGCCTGCTGCTAGGCATCTCGGCGATCACGGTGCCGTGGGCCACGCTGGTCACGTCGGTGGTGCTCTACATCGTGATCCCGGTGATCCTCGCGCAGCTCTGGCGCCGTGCGCTGCTTGCCAAGGGGCAAGCAGCGTTCGACGCAGCAATGGAGAAGATCGGCCCCTGGTCGATCGCGGCGCTGCTCGCGACCCTGGTGCTGCTGTTCGCCTTCCAGGGTGAAGCGATCATTCGCCAGCCGCTGGTGATCGGCCTACTCGCCGTGCCGATCCTGATCCAGGTCTTCTTCAACTCGGCGCTGGCCTACTGGCTCAATCGCCAGGCCGGTGAGAAACATAACGTCGCCTGTCCGTCGGCACTGATTGGTGCGTCGAATTTCTTCGAACTGGCAGTGGCGGCGGCGATCAGCCTGTTCGGCTTCCAGTCCGGCGCTGCACTGGCAACGGTGGTCGGGGTGCTGATCGAAGTGCCGGTGATGTTGCTGGTGGTGCGCATCGTCAACAGCAGCAAGCCCTGGTACGAAGCGGGCCAACGCGGCTGAGGCGGCGGTCGCCGCCCCCACGCGGTTCCCCGTCCGCCCGCCGGATGGGGAACAATGGCGACCACCCGATCCTGCATGGAATGACGCCCCATGATCCGCAAGCTGGCTGCACTGATCTGCCTCGGACTCGCCCCGCAATGGGTTCTGGCCGAATTACCCCCAAAGATGACGCCGGTCGAAGTGCAAGCCGCCTTGCTGCTGAAGGGCAACCCGACCCGCGGCAAGGCAGTCTTCGCAGAATGCGCCGGCTGCCATCGCAAGGATGGTTCGGGCCGCGTGAGCGGGACGATTCCGCGGCTGGCGGGGCAGCACGCCTCGGTGATCCTCAAACAGCTCATCGATATCCGCAGTGGCAAGCGGATCAATGCGCTGATGGCGCCGATCGTCGAAGACCCCGACCTCTCGCTCGAAGCGATTGCCGATGCGGCCAGCTATGCCGAGTCGCTGCCGGTGGCCGGCCCCACAGGGAAAGGTCCGGGCAACCAGACCGAACGCGGCAGAGCCCTCTATTCGAGGGATTGCGCCGGCTGCCACGGCAACGCCGGTGAGGGTGACGCCACCAGGTACTACCCACGTGTCGCCGCACAGCACTATGGCTACCTTCTGCGCGAATTGAACATGATCCGCGACGGCGCACGTGGCAATTCGAACGCCGACATGGCCGCCGTGCTCAAACCCTACGCCGCGGCCGATCTGGACGCACTTGCCGATTACATGTCGCAAATGCCGGCGCCGGTGACACGCTGACGCCGGTTCACTGGTCGGACCCACGGCGCGGGCGAATCACCGGATGACGTCTCCGTTGCGATCGAGCACGCCAACCTCGACAAAGCGGGAACCGCTGCGCGATTCGCCGTCGAAACTGATGCGATAGCCACCCAGGTCAAGATCGCGGATGCCCTGAACCGCCCGCGCGAGTTTCACCGGATCGGCTGTCGGCCCGGCCCGGCGCAGGCCCTCAATGATCACCTGCATGGCAACGTAGCCTTCCAGCATCGGCGCGGTGAGCTTCATGTCCTCGATGTCTGCTTCGGCGACGCCGCCAGCCTTCAGGTCGCCAATGAACTTGCGCACCAAAGGTACGCCCTGGTTACGCGGTGCAGGCACCGTCTCGGTCACCCATACGCCGCGCGCCCGTGCAAGACCGATTCGTTGCGCAAGCGACTCGCCATCGTTGGCGGACACGGTCATCAGCATCCCGGGGTTGGCATCCCCCTTGTAGGTCGATATGAGCGACGCAGCAACATCGAATTCGGTGGCAAGCAACACCGCCTGATGCGGCACGCGCACAAGCGCGTCGATCGCGGCGCGTACGTCCGGCGTACTTGTCACCTGGTTGCGCTGCGCCGGCTTTGCCGCATAGGGCACCTTTGCAACCAGGCGGATCTTGTGCGCGTCGGCAAGCCGCTCCGCGCTCGCAAGCAAGTCGCTCCCGAACCCGTCCTGCTGGTACACCACCGCGATATTCTGGAAACCTGATCCAGCACAATGGCGGAACAGCGCCGACAATTCGTCGACGTAAGTCGCACGCGTCACGAAAACATTTGCGTTTGCGGGTTTGAGCACATTCGCCGCACCCGAACGGGGCCCGATCAAGGGAACGCCGCTGCTATCGAGCAGCCCCGCCTTGATAACCGCCGCGGTCGTGTCGCTGTTGCCGGTGCCGAACAATGCAATCGCATGCTCCTTTTCGAGCAGGCTGCGCGCCATCACCGCCGTCTTTTCCGGATCGTTTGCGTCGTCCTGACTGACCAGTCTGATCTTGCGCCCCGCGATACCGCCTCTAGCATTGATGCCATTGATCGCTATCGTCGCCCCGGCGCGCAGGTCGAGCCCGATATGGGCCGACGGGCCGGTGAAGCCAGCGACTTGCGCCACCACCCACTCCGCCGCCGATACACCCGCCGACGCCAGAAAGCCCAATGTCACTGCAATGACGCGGATTGATCTTCTGCTCATGAACCGTCTCCTCCGACTTGGGCAGGTTGTCGTCCCGCCACACATTGTTTGTCACGCAAGAATGTTCTGATGCTGCACGAAGCGCTTTGAGCGCTTATGCGTCGTGGTTGCGGAATCCCCCGCAGGAAGTCAGGCGTTGCGGCAGCGCGGGGCTGCCACGGGAACTGTGGGCCCGTGCCCCGGATCGACGCCCTTGATCTGTCAGTGGCTGGCGCTTTTCGCGAGGTTCGCCACCGCCCAGAACGCGGCTTTCGGCTTCATCTCGCCGGTGAACAACAGCGGCGCATCGAAGCGCGCGTGGGGCCAGTTGCGCAACCAGGAGACGTCGTCATTGAGCCCCCACATCAGCACCGCCGAGACGTTCTTCCTTTGCCGCAGACACATGCTGAAGAAGTCGTGGTAGCGCTGGGCCTGCTCCAGCTCCAGTTCCGGCGTGAGCTCGGGTTCCGAGCCCGTCATCGGGTTGCTGCTGATGCTGATATCCAGCTCGGTGATGTGGTTGGTGAGGCCGAGATTCGACACCTGGACGATCGTCTCTTCGAGCGACCCGAAGTCTGACGGGTTGGTGCTCGTGTAATGCGACTGGTGACCGATGCCGTGAATCGGAACACCCTGCGTCTGCAGATCGCGGATCAGTTGCAGGATCATCGCCCGCTTTGCCGGCTTCTCGGTGTTGTAGTCGTTGTAGAACAGCAGCGCGTCGGGGTCGGCTTCGTGCGCGAACTTGAAAGCCAAGGCGATGAACTGCGGCCCGAGGATGCGATACCAGTTGCTCTGGCGCCAGCCGTCGATCTGCGGCTTGCCCGGTTCGTCGGGAATGAAGGCTTCGTTCACGACATCCCAGGCGTAGACGCGGCCCTTGAAATGCGTCACGACATCGCGAATGTAGGTGTGCAGGCGTTCGGTCAGTTCCTCCCGGGTCGCATCGCCGTTCGGGCCGCTGCCGTAGAACATCCAGTCTGCCGCCTGTTCATGCCAGACCAGCGCGTGGCCGCGCACCTTGATGCCACGAGTGATGGCGAAATTCACGATGGCGTCCGCTGCATCGAAATCGTAGCGGCCAGGGCCGAACTTGTTGAGCGAAAAAGGCTTCATCGCGTTTTCCGCAACCACGACATTGAACTGCTCGGCAATCTGCGTGTTTCCGCCGAACATCACCTGGCCAGGCGTGATTGCAATGCCAACCGGAAAATACGACTGATAGAGCCTGGCCAGAGACGGCATCGGGTCTGCGCCGGAAGTAACGTCAGCCTTCGCAGGAAGCACGGATGCGGGCGGGCTTGACGCAGACGACAGCGCGCCCTGCCCGGGTGAATTGGCGCAGCCCGACAACAGAAAAGCAACCGCGCCGAGCATGCGGCAAGCGGTTCCGAGGGTGTCCATTGCTGTCTCCTGATTCGGTTCTTCTCCCGGCAACCTGGCCGGAGTGGGCCGAATACTAAGACGCAGGCGACGGACGCCGGTTGCACCGATCAGGGTCGGACTAGCCCTTTTCCCTGATCTGTTTGCACGTTCGGAGAGGCACAGAAACGCGCCGTCAAGACTCACTCGGCGCGGACCGTCGGGGGCAGCGGAAGCCCGCTCCCATCAGGAATTCAGCCGGTCTGCGAGCGCCGGTACTGCAGCGGCGAGAGCCCGCTCCAGCGCTTGAACTGCCTGGAAAAATGCGCGGGGTCGTCGTAGCCAAGCACTTCGCCAATTTCTGCAATCGGGCGCATCGGGTCGCGCAGCAACTCGAGCGCGCGGCGCAGTTTCAGGCGCGAACGGTACTGGCGCGGCGACATGCCATAGACGCGGGTGAACATCGCCAAACCATGCGCGGTGCTGTATCCGAGCCGGGTGACGAGGGTCTCTATCGGCTCTTCCGAGTGCGGCGCATCAATCTGCGCCTCGATCCAGCGCGCGAGTTTTCCTGCCGCCTGAAGGTGGTTGGGCGGAAACGGCGGCGTCTCGGCAAATTGGGCTTGCAGCCCCCGTGCAAGGGCCGACAGCAGTTCGCACAGCAAGGCAAGCGAGGTCAGTCTGCCGACAAAGCTGTCCTCGTGCGATTGTCGCGCCGCAGCAATGAGTTTTTGGACAACTGGCTCGACCACCGAAGCCACCGGAGAACCCTTTGGCAAGACCGCCGTTCCGGCAAGGCACAGCGTCTGGCGCAATGCGACGTCATCCACGTCGAAGTGCTGGCACCAGTACCCCATCGACTGATTGGTCTTGTTGTGCGCGGAATGCAGGTCGCCGGGCAGCACGATCATCAGGTCACCGGGGCCCTGTTCGAGCACGCCGCTGGTCGTCTCGGTGTGCTGATGCCCTTCCACCACATGGACAAGCTCGAAGTGCCTGTGGCTGTGTCGCGGGTACGACCAGCCCGGTGGCACGCGGCGGAAGTGCGCACCCTGGAGCTTGAAGGTTCCCGAAAACTCCGGAAGGTAAGCGCTCTCGATCGCCTGCTGGATCGCGTTGTCGGCCCCGAAGGGCAGGAGTTCCGGAAGTGCCATGTCGTCGCCCTGCCAGTTTGTTTCACATAAATCCAGCTTATCCAGCTATCAGGGAAAAGGGCAAGTTTTTCCTTGAGCAGGGCATCCCGATCGGAATTCGCGGCACGTAGGATCCGTCCCCATTGGAGGAACGACAGTGCCTGACCTGCGCTTCATCAACGCTCACCACTCACCGCTCGGTGCTTTCGCAAGCTTCACGCTTGGCTACCCGGGTGCGTCCGGCGGTTTCGACCTCGAACGCGGCCAACCGCCGAAGGAGCCGGTGTTCGTGATGCTCGAAAGCGCGAACGCGGCTGGCAGCTTCGACGCCCTCCCCTTCTGCGACGCGATGAGCCAGGACGAAGCGGCGCGCTTCTCCACCGCCCATGACGATCTGAACCGCATCGGCGCCAGCGTCAGCATCAACGTGTTTCCCGATGAGGCGATCCGCCGCGAGTTCGGCATTGCCCGCGACAGCTGGCGCGCCGGCGACCTGCGTTTCACCGTGCTGACCCCGGCGCTGTCGGCACCCGATCCCGATGTCGCCGACGAAGCCGCACTGAAGGCAGCATTCGTGCCGGCGGTCTACGTCGAGATCGAAGTTGATAACAGCAACCACGAACGCGCACGGCGTGTGGCGTTCGGCTACGCCGGCAGCGACCCCTACCGCGCCATGTGCCACATGAAGACGCCCGAGCTCGTTGGCGTCGGTCAGGGGCGCGAGGTCGCGATCCTTACGGACGCACCGGGAGCCTGGAGCGGCATCGGGTTCCACCCGGGTCTGATCCTCGGCGATGCTCTTGTCGAGAATCGCGGCTGGGCGCTCGGGCAATGCGGATTGCTGGTCGCCGAAGTCGCGCCGCGTGCGGTGACGCGCCTGCGCTATGCGATCGGGTTCCACCGGGCGGGAATCGTCACCAGCGGCATTGACGCCAGCTACCTTTACACACGCTGGTTCGACTCGGCGGTATCTGCCGCGCGCTTCGCGCTGGACCGCTTCGACGAGGCCGCCGCCGACGCTGCCGACGCTGAAGCAAACCTGCGCGCGAGCGCGCTCTCGGAAGAACAGCGCTTCATGCTCGCCCATGCGACGCGCGCCTATCTCGGCAGCACGCAGCTTCTGCAGCGCGACGGTCGCCCGCTGTGGGTCGTGAATGAAGGCGAGTACCGGATGATCAACACCTTCGACCTGACGGTGGATCACCTCTTCCATGAGCTTGCGCACCACCCCTGGGCAGTGCGCAACGTGCTCGATCTGTATCGCGACCATTACAGCTATCGTGACCGCACACGCCTGCCCGGCGACAGCACGGAGTACGACGGCGGCATCGCCTTCACCCATGACATGGGCGTTGCCAACGTATTCTCGGCCCGGGGGCATTCCTGCTATGAACGCAGCGGACTGAGCGGCTGCTTCTCGCAGATGACGCACGAGCAACTCACGAACTGGGTGCTGTGTGCCGGCGCGTATGTGGAACAAACCGACGACGAGGTTTGGCTGCGGGACAACGCCGGCACACTGTTCGACTGCCTGCAGAGCATGATCCTGCGCGATCACCCGGACGCCGAACAGCGCGATGGCGTGATGCACGCCGACAGCAGTCGCTGCTCGGGCGGTGCGGAAATCACCACCTACGACAGCCTCGACACTTCGCTCGGTCAGGCGCGCGCCAACACCTATCTGGCCGGCAAGTGCTGGGCGAGCTACCTGGCGCTCGAGCGCCTGCTGACACGGCTTGGTCGCTCCGATGCGGCCGCGCAGGCGGCTCTGCAGGCGAGGCGTTGCGCGGAAACGCTGGTTGCCGCCGTGCAGCCTGACGGGACGCTGCCAGCCGTACTGGAACCCGGCACGCCCGGGTTCGCCTCGCGCATCATTCCTGCCATCGAGGGTCTGGTGTACCCGTGGTTCTGCGGGCGTCGCGATGCCTGCAACCCGGACGGCCCCTACGGCGCCTATGTGAAGGCCTTGCGCACACATCTGGACGCGGTGCTCAAGGAAGGCGTGTGCCTTTTCGCGGACGGTGGCTGGAAGCTCTCGGCCAGCAGCGACAATTCATGGCTTTCCAAGATCTATCTGGCGCAGTTCGTCGCCCGAAAGATACTTGGCATGCCGGCATCGCGCACCGCAAGGTCCGACCGGGCCCATGCCGCATGGCTGGTCGACCCGCGCAACGCGTTCTGGAGCTGGAGCGACCAGATCGAAGCCGGCTACGCCATTGGCAGCAAGTATTACCCGAGGGGGGTCACCGCCAGTCTGTGGCTGAAGGAGGCGACAGACTGAGGGGACGGCAGCACCCGGCGGCGGCAACATCGCGATCGCCGGTAGAAATGACGATGTATCCATGAGACAGCGGGACGCACGACAGGTGCGGCCCCAGGAATACACAAGAGGAGAAGACAATGCGTGTAACACACCGACTCACCCGGCTTGCGCTTGGCCTGGCCTGTGGCCTGGCGTTGGGCACCAGCGCCCACGCGGGGACCATCACCGTAGCATCCTTCCCGAGCTTCGACGAAGCCGTGAAGGCCGCGATTCCGCTGTACAAGAAGCTGCATCCCGAGGTCGAGGTCAAGCTGGCCAGCCTCGCATTCGGCGACCACCACAACGCCATGACCACCGCGTTGGCGACCGGATCCAACCTGCCGGACGTGATGGCGGTTGAAGTCGGATACATCGGCAAGTTCGCCGAGTCCGGCGGCCTTGAAGATCTCTCGAAGGCGCCCTACAACGGCGCGCAATACAAATCGAAATTCGCCAAGTTCACGATGCCCCAGGCCACCGGGGGCACCGGCAACCTCGCCGCGATGCCGGCCGACATCGGCCCTGGCGCACTGTTCTATCGCAAGGACATCCTCGAGAAGGCCGGCCTCACCGAGGCCGACCTCACCAAGTCGTGGGAGTCGTACATTGAAGCCGGCAAGAAGATCAAGGCCGCTACCGGCGCCTACCTGCTTGCCAGCGCGGTCGACCTCAAGGACATCTACATCCGCTCCGGCCTGAAGGACGGCGAAGGCATCTACTTCGACGCGAAGGGCAAGGTGCTCGTCGATTCGCCGCGCTTCCAGAAGGCCTTCGAACTGGCCAAGGCTGCGCGGACGGCCGGCATCGACGGCAAGATCGGCGCATGGTCGAGCGAATGGGCCGAGGGCTTCAAGCGTGGCCAGGTTGCCACTCAGATGATGGGCGCCTGGCTGGCCGGTCACCTGAATGCGTGGATTGCCCCGAACACGAAGGGGCTGTGGCGTTCGGCCCAGCTTCCAAACGGCGCATTTGCATCGTGGGGCGGTTCGTTCTACGCGATTCCGAAAGCGGCTGCGAACAAGAAGGAAGCCTGGGACTTCATCCAGTTCATGTCGCTGAGCAAGGAAATGCAGCTTGAGGCCTTCCGCTCGCTCGACGCCTTCCCGGCCCTGATCGAAGCGCAGAACGACCCCTTCCTCGACAAGCCGATCGAATTCCTCGGCGGCCAGCCGGCGCGCAAGCTCTGGAAGATTGCGGCCGACAAGATCCCGGCGGTGGCGGTCGACAAGTTCGACAGCACGGCGCAGGACATCGTGAACGCCGAACTCGACAAGGTCCTTGAACAGAACAAGGACATCAAGACGGCCCTGGTTGATGCCAAGGCGCAGATCGAACGTCGCGTTCGTCGCAAGTAATCGCTTCCCCCGGCCGGGGTGGGACACCCCCATCCCTCGCCTGCCCCGGCCACCCCGATTTGCTGGAGTCCTGTAATGGTCGCTTCGATGCCTGACAACCCTGCCGCAACCGCCACAGCCGCCGCGCCCTCCGCGCGCCGTACGCTGCAGGCGCGAGATTGGGCGCCCTATCTGTTCATCTCGCCCTTCTTCATCCTGTTCGTGTGCTTCGGGCTGTTCCCGTTGCTGTTTTCGGTGTGGCTGTCGTTCCACACCTGGGACCCCTCCACCGGCCTGGCGGGCATGAACTGGGTTGGCATCGAGAACTACCAGTTCGTGCTGACCGACGACTGGTTCCAGAAGTCAGTCTTCAACACGTTCTGGATCGCCATCGTCTCCGGCCTGCCACAGCACCTGGTCGCGATCCCCCTGGCCTTCTTTGCGCACACCTATCTGGCGAAGTACCGCAATACCGTCGTGGGGGTCTATTTCCTGCCCTTCATCACCTCGACGGTGGCGATCGCGCTGGTCTTCAACTCGCTGTTCTCGCGTGACTTCGGCGTCATCAACGTCACGCTGACCAGCATCGGCAACCTGAGCATCGCTGGCTTCCACCCGCTTGCCTGGCTCTTCCCGACCCACAACATCGACTGGGGCCAGCCGCAATACACCAAGTGGATGATTTCGAGCCTGATCTTCTGGCGCTACGTCGGCTGGAACACCGTCCTGTACCTCTCCGCGCTGCAGACGATTCCGAACGATCTGTATGAAGCGGCGACCATCGACGGCGCCTCGCGTCGCCAGCAGTTCTGGTACATCACCGTGCCGCTGCTGCGCCCGATGATGTTCTTCGCCGTGACGCTGACGATCATCGGCAACCTGCAGCTCTTCGAAGAGCCTTTCATCATCACCGGCGGCACCGGTGGCATCGACCAGGCCGGCAAGACCGCCGCGATGCACATGTACAACACCGCCTTCGTCGACAGCGACTTCGGCACCGCAAGCGCGGTCGCCTGGATCCTGTTCATCATCATCGCCCTGATGACCTGGGCGAATAACAAGCTGTTTGCCCAAAAGGACTGAGGCCATGGCCGTCGTTACCAAACGCATCAGCCCGGCGCGCTGGCTCGCCTACACGGTCGTGGGGCTGGGTGGCATCGTGATGCTCGCGCCCTTCTGGTTCATGTTCGTGTTCGCCACGCACACCAACACCGAGATCCTGTCGGTGCCGCCCCCGATGTGGTTCGGCAACGCGTTCCTCGACAACGTCGCGCTGCTGCTGCAGAAGCTGCCGTACTTCTGGCACAACCTGGGCTGGAGCTTCTACATCGCGATCGCGGTGACGGTGCTGAACCTCTTCTTCTGCTCGCTCGCTGGCTACGCGTTCTCGATGTACCACTTCCGCTTCAAGGAACCGCTGTTCGCAGTCGTGATGGCCACGGTGATGCTGCCCGCCTTCGTCGGCATGATCCCGACCGCGCTGGTGATGAGCTGGATCGGCTGGATGAACAACGCCAAGGCACTGATCGTCCCCGGCGCATGCGGCGCGTTCGGCATCTTCCTGATGCGCCAGTACATCGGCACCGCGATCCCGAAAGAACTCACCGAGGCGGCGCGGCTGGATGGCTGCGGTGAATTCGGCATCTACTGGCGCATCGTGCTGCCGCTGATCACGCCGGCCCTCGGCACCCTCGGCCTGATCACCTTCATCGGCACCTGGAACAACTTCGCCGGCCCGCTGATCATCTTCCGCGACATGGACAAGTTCACCGTGCCGCTGGCGCTGCGGGCCCTGCAGGGCACCGGTCAGGTGCCGTGGGGCGCGATATCGGCGGGCTCCGCGATCGCGGTCGTGCCGCTGATGATCCTCTTCGTGATCGCCTCGCGTCGCCTCATCGAAGGCCTCACGCAAGGTGCGGTCAAGGGCTGACCGCGAACACAAACAACAACGGCCCGCGCGTAATGAACCTGCTCATGCAAACCGCACATTCGGAGTCCGCAATGCAACTTGCATTTCCGGCCGACTTCATCTGGGGTGTCGCGACAAGCGCCTACCAGATCGAAGGCGCCGCCCAGGAAGATGGCCGTGGGCCGTCTATCTGGGACACCTTCTCACACACGCCCGGCAAGACCACCAACGGCGACACCGGCGACATTGCCTGCGACCACTACCACCGCTACGCGGAAGACGTCGCCTGCATGCGCCAGATGGGTGTCGGTGCCTACCGCTTCTCCTGCGCCTGGCCTCGGGTCCAGCCCGACGGGCAAGGTGCCTGGAACGAAAAGGGCTGGGACTTCTACGCCCGACTGCTCGATTCACTCGACGCCGCCGGCATCGCGGCACACGCGACGCTGTATCACTGGGACTTGCCTCAGGCGCTCGAAGACCTCGGCGGCTGGCGCAACCGTGACACCTGCCGTCGCTTTGCCGACTACGCCGCAGAATTCGTGCGCCGATTCGGCAAGCGCATCGCGAGCATCGCGACCCATAACGAACCGTGGTGCACCGCCTTCCTGGGTCACCAGTACGGCAAGTTCGCGCCGGGTAATACCGACCGCAAGGAAGCCTATCTCGTCGCGCACCACCTGCTCCTCTCGCATGGTCTGGCCATGCAGGCGATGCGCGCCGAGCAAGCCACCGCTGCATTGGGCATCGTGCTCAACCAGTCGCCCTGCTACCCCGCCAACCGCGACAGCGAGGCCGATCGCACAGCCACCCGCCTGGCGGATGCCTTCATGAACCGCTGGTTCATGGATCCGCTGTTCCGCGGCGCCTACCCGGCCGATGGCGTGCGCCACCTTGGCGCAGACGCACCGGCGGTTGAAGCCGGCGATATGGACATCATCGGCTTGCCGATGGACTTCCTCGGCATCAACTACTACACCCGCTCCTTCTGCAGCGCTGAAGGCGGCATCGAAGCACCGGCCCGACTCGGCGTCACCGACATGGGCTGGGAGGTCTACCCCGAAGGGCTGACCGATCACCTCGTCCGTATCGCCCGCGACTACACCCCGCCACCGATCTACATCACCGAGAACGGCGCCGCGAGCGACGACGTGCTGAACGGCGGCACGGTGCACGACCCGCTGCGCGTGAACTACCTGCGCTGGCACCTCGACGCCCTCGCCCAGGCGCGCGCCCGCGACGTCGATCTGCGCGGCTATTTCGCGTGGAGCCTGCTCGACAACTACGAGTGGGATTCCGGCTATGCCAAGCGCTTCGGGCTGGTCCACGTCGATTACGCAACCCAGCAACGCACGCTGAAAGACAGCGCGCTGTGGTACCGCGGTTTCATCCTGGGGCAGCGCGCCGCTGCCACGGTCAAGGAGTAAGTCATGGCAACGCTGCACCTGCGCAACATCCGCAAGTCCTACGACGGCGACACCGAAGTCATCAAGGGGCTGAACCTCGACGTCGGCAATGGCGAATTCATGGTCTTCGTCGGCCCCTCCGGCTGTGGCAAGTCGACCATGCTGCGCATGATCGCCGGCCTTGAGGACATCACCTCGGGCGACCTGCTGATCGACGGTACCCGCACGAACGATGTGCAGCCCTCTGAGCGTGGCATCGCCATGGTGTTCCAGAGCTACGCGCTGTATCCGCACATGAGTGTCGGCGACAACATGGGCTTCGCGCTGAAGCTGGCGGGCAAGCCCAAGGAAGAGATCACCCAGGCGGTCGGTCGCGCGGCCGAGATCCTGCAGATCACGCATCTGCTCGACCGCAAACCCAAGGCGCTCAGCGGCGGGCAGCGGCAACGTGTCGCGATCGGCCGCGCCATCGTGCGCAAGCCCAAGGTCTTCCTGTTCGACGAGCCGCTTTCGAACCTCGACGCCGCGCTGCGGGTGCAGATGCGCATCGAGCTCGCGCGCCTGCATCAGGAACTCGGCACCACAATGATCTACGTCACCCACGACCAGGTCGAAGCCATGACGCTGGGTGATCGCATCGCGGTCTTCAACCACGGCATCATCGAGCAGGTGGGGCGCCCGCTGGACCTCTACCAGCGCCCCGCGAACCGCTTTGTCGGCGGCTTCCTCGGCTCGCCAAAGATGAACTTCATTCCCTGCGCATTGGCCGGTGCGCGCGCCGAATCGTTCTCGCTTGCCGTGGGTAGCGCGGCGCCGATCGAACTGCCCGGCATCATCAAGGCCAACCACGGGAGCGACGTCACGCTTGGCGTGAGACCCGAACACATCGATATCGCGCGCGCCGGCGAAGGCATCCCGGCCCGTATCGATCTGCTCGAGCATCTGGGCGACACGACGATCGTGTATGCCGAGATCGCCGGCACCAACCACATCGTCACAGTGAAGGCCACCGGCACCCTGCCGGATCTGCGCTCCGGTTCGCAGATCGCGTTGCAGCCACAGGGTGCGCATTGCCATGTCTTCGCAGACGACGGACGCACGGTGAGCCTGCAATGAACGCCATCGACGGGTTGATACCCGACGCCCGCGCGGCGCCCTAAGCGGCCCGCAACCCACCACCTCCTGCCATTTCCTGTGGCGTTTTGGGGGTGGCCTTCGGGCCACCCCACCCTTCTTGCGCCCTGAAATTGCCGGAACCGCATAGCGACCATGCCTTTGGCATGCCGCAGGGGAAGTGTTGTCTCGATTTTTTCAACGGGCTTGTACGCCCACCAGCAGTACGAACAAGGCGTCTATCAAAGCGCCCAACCTCAGGAGGAGTACGTAATGAAACAGACTGTACGTTGCAGCATCCTGGCCCTCGCCCTGTGCGGTGTATGCCAGCACGCATCCGCCGCCGATCCGCTGGAGTTTCACGGCTATTTCCGCGCCGGCATGGGCATCAATGCCGAAGGGGGCAAGGGCGCCTGCTACGGCCTCGGGTCGATCAACCCGTTCCGTCTCGGCAACGAGTGCGACACGGTGATCGAGCCCACCTTCACCGGACGCATCGCCTCGCCTTCCGACAAGTCGGCGTGGGGCGTGACGGTGATGCCGAAGACTTATCAGCGCTGGGGTGAGCCGGGCGGAAGCAGCACGCTCAAGACCGAGTTCGGCCAGATCTACCTCTTCGGTGAGAACCTGCCGCAACTGGCCAACGGACGCCTCTGGGGCGGCAAGCGCTACTACCAGCGCCTGCAGACCGGCATCAACGACGAGTTCCTGGAAAACCTCGATGGCGACGGCGTCGGCATTGAAGACATGGACTTCGGCGTCGGCAAGTTCTCGGTTGCCTGGAACGGCGACATCTACGGCAATCCGTCGGGCGACAAGTTCGCGACCCTCTCGGGTAACACGCTTTCCGCCCGCTTTGTCGGTATCAACACGATGCCGGAAGGTGCGCTGGCGTTCTACACCCACTACCGCAAGGATTCGAACCGCGACGACAAGTCGACCAGCCCGGCCACCACTGCGCCAGACGCGAAGTCGACCACCCACTTCGCTGCCTACCACACCCTTAATGGCGTGCTTGGGGGCTCGAACCTGATCGGCCTCGGCTACACCAGCTACCAGGACGACAAGGATGTGTTCGACCTGACGGTGCAACAGTCGGGCTTCGTCGCGAGCGCGAAGATGGGTTGGGACGCGATCTTCCGCTACCGCAAGAACGCAGGGAAGAACAACAGCGGCGACAGCACCGAATACGCGCTGGGCGCGCGCCTCGACGGCCAGTTGTCGGGACCGTTCCGCTGGCTGCTGGAAGCGGGCTACAACCGTGTCGACCCGGATCAGGGCAAGTCCCAGTCGATGTGGAAGATCACACCGACGCTGGCAATGAGCGCGGGCAACGACCCGTGGTCGCGTCCGACCTTCCGCCTGTACTGGAACTACACCTCCTGGAGCGACAGCGTGACCAACCCGTACCGCTGGAGTTCGGAAGCCCAGAGCGTCGGTCGCGACCCGACTCAGACCAAGGGCAGCACCATCGGCGTTCAGGCCGAAGCCTGGTGGTGATCCGCTTGCAGGCGCGCTGCAGCCTGATCGGCTGACAGCGGACCTGCCTTGCGAATGTCGGCGGGGACGGCCTTTGGCCGCACCCGCCTTTTGGCTTTTCGATGGCTGGCGTGTTCTGATACGCAGGCGACTGCTGCATGCACACAGCCCTTCCGGGCCAGAGCCTTCGTCCCCACTCCTCAAAGGATAAGAGGCATGTCTTCACAAATCCGAATCTTGATGTGCGTCGCCGGACTGATGTTCGGCATGACGGCCTTCGCGGCACCGAACGACGCGCTTTCCGGACTGTTCGATCTGACGCCTGAAAAGGTCAAGAGCTGGCGCGCGTCGCCGGGCGGCGCGTTGTACTGGAATCAGCTCGATCGCGTCGAACTGACCGCACGCGGGGGACCGCCTGAGGACGCCCTCAACCAGCACCCGCTTGATCTGAGCGAAGACGATGTAGCCACGGCGCTCGCCAAGCTCACCTACCGTTCACCGCGCGGCGAGACGCTTCCACTGCTCTCGCCAGAAGAGATCAGACGCGTCCGCATGGCACTGAGCGCCGCGCTGGCCGTCGCAACGCCGACGCAGGACGTGCTCTTCGTCAGTACCGGCCCGAAGACCGAACGTGGCTACACGCGCAAGCTCACGACCGCCGGGCGTGCGTTCATTTCCGGAGGCGCCCTCAACGTTGTGGTCGGCGAAACCGGGCGCGATGTGATGCACGAAGTGCAGACCGCGCACGGCGGACAGCTGACCGTCAGCTTCGATTTCGCGCAGCGCGGCGTCGCCGCGAAAGGCGTCGTTCTGCTTCCCGCCGCCGGAAGCGACGCCGTCTCGGTCCGCAGCGATTGGGTGCGTGTGCCGGTCGCGACTCAGGATCGGCCAGCCGCAACGCCTGCGGCCACGCCCGCGACGTCCGCCAGTCCCAAACCAGCGACCGCGGCACCAAGCGCAGGTATCCGGCAGCAGGAAGAACGCTTTGAACTGCTCAAGCGCCTCCACGAAAAAGGCCTCATCACCGACGCCGAATACGAGAAGAAGCGCGAGGAACTGCTAAAGACCTTGTAACAGGCGGCGGTACGCAGCCCGGGCGTGTCGTGCGGGACATCGTTTTGCGATGTCCCGTTCGATTGTCGCCAGCACGCGCTGCGGATGCCGGGGCCGCGCGTGGGCTGTGGCGTTCAGACCTTCTTCGCGTCCGACTTCTTGTCGCTCCCCTTGTTGGAAGGATTTCCCCCTGCGGATTTGCCTGCCGCAGCGCCTTGTTTTGCTTCGGCCCCATCCTGACACGCCTTCGCCGGCGCCGAAGCAAGGGCGGTAGCCATCAATGCAAGTATCAAGGTTCTGCTCATGGCTGAAATCCTCCGCGGGTTTCGTATCAATGTAGTCAGCGAAACCCCGGCTGTCAGTCAGACTTTGCGAAAGAAAATCAGGGACATACCCAGCCCCGTCAACACAATCAAAGCGCGTAGCACCTGCGGCGACAGGCGCTGGCCAAAACGCGCCCCGACGTAACCTCCGACGATCGTGGACCCCATCATCGGCACTGCCTTGTGCCAATCGACCACACCGCCGACGGCGTAAACGCCCACCGCGATACAGGTGAGCACCGAAGAGACGAGATTCTTCAGCGCGTTGGCGCGATTCAGGCTCTTTTCACCCAACAGGCCGTACATCGCCAGCAACAGGATTCCCAGCCCGCCATTGAAATAGCCGCCGTAGATCGCCACCATTGCGAGCGCCACCGCGCCCACGAGGGGCCCTGCCTCTCGCCCCATGCGCTGCGCGAGCAGCCAGGGCGAGGCGGCGAACAGGACAGTCGCGAGCAGCAACAAATACGGGACGATGCTGCGAAAGGCGTGATCGCCCGAGAAAAGCAGCAAGCCGGCGCCAGCCGCACCGCCGCAGAGGCTGAGCAGCAGTGTCGCCATCAATCCGCGTGGCGCAATGCTGGCAAGTTCGCGACGGAAGCCGGCCGCGCTTGCGATGTAGCCCGGCAACAAGGCGACGGTTCCCGTGGCGTTGGCGGACAGCGGGGGAAGACCTGCGAACACCAAGGCCGGCAGGGTCAGGAAACTGCCGCCGCCGGCCACCGCATTGAGGACGCCGGCGGCAAACCCGGCGACCATCGTGACCATCCATTGCTCCGGCGTCATGATCGACGCTCATTGCCGCGACGGAAGTTTCCGGTCGCACGGGCCATCAGCAACTGGGCCGCCCGCTCATCGGCCATCTTGACGCGTGCGAGAAAACGCGCGGCGCCGACCCCAGCGAGCACGGTGACCGTACGCCCACCCCACTCGATGAAAACACGTCCATCGCCAGTCGCCCGCCAGCAGAACGGCGCATCAGTACATGGATCCTGCGGCGCGTTCACGCGTCGTCCGCTTCCTGCAGCCAGCCGCGGGTTCGCCGCACGGCCGCTCGCCACGCCGACAGCCGCGATGCCGCCTCGTCACGCGATAGCTCTGGCTCGAACACCCGCTCGACCTGCGTCTGGCCATCGGTGGCTGAAGCGTGATCCCACACGCCCGCGTTCAGGCCCGCCAGCAACGCCGCGCCCAGCGCGGTCGTCTCGGTGACCTTCGGGCGTAGCACCGGCACACCCAGCAGATCGGCCTGGATCTGCATCAGCAGGTCGTTCGCCGTCGCGCCGCCATCCACCCGCAAGGCCTCGATCGCAAGACCAGCATCGCTTTCCATTGCTGCCACCAGTTCCGCCGACTGGAACGCAATCGATTCCAGCGCCGCCCGCGCAATGTGGCCGCGAGAGGTGCCACGCGTGATTCCGAACATGCCGCCGCGTGCGAAAGGATCCCAGTAGGGCGACCCCAAGCCGACGAAGGCCGGCACCAGCACCACACCCTGCGAATCCGGCACGCTGCGGGCAAGCGCCTCCACTTCGCCGGCACTGCGGATGATGCCCAGGCCGTCGCGCAGCCACTGCACCACCGCCCCGCCGACGAACACGCTGCCCTCCAGCGCGAACGCCGGCTGTGCATCGGGCTGCGCGGCCGCGGTGGTGAGCAGACCATTGCGCGAAGCGGTCGGCCGCGCACCGGTATGCATCAGCATGAAACAGCCCGTGCCATAGGTGTTCTTGATCATGCCCGGCGCGACACAGCCTTGCCCGAACAACGCCGCCTGCTGATCGCCGGCGACGCCACAGATGCGGATCGGTGCGCCAAAGCAGTCCGACGTAGCGACGCCGAAGTCCGCCGCAGAGGGGCGCACTTCGGGCAGCAGGCCACGCGGCACCCGCAGGTGGGCGAGCAATTCGTCGTCCCACGAACGGGTGTGGATGTTGAACATCAGGGTGCGCGAGGCATTGCTGACATCGGTGGCATGCACCGCGCCGTCGGTCAGGCACCACATGAGCCAGCTGTCGATCGTTCCGAACGCAAGCTCGCCGCGCTCTGCCCGCGATCGGGCGCCAGGTACCTCGTCGAGCAACCATGCGAGCTTGGTGCCCGAGAAATAGGGATCGAGGACCAGGCCGGTGCGCGCTTTGAATTCGGACTCCAGCCCCGCCTGCTTGAGTTGCTCGCAGGTATCCGCGGTACGCCTGTCCTGCCAGACGATCGCATTGTGAATCGGCCGGCCGGTGCTGCGCTCCCACACCACGGTCGTTTCGCGCTGGTTGGTAATGCCGATCGCGCTGATGTCGCCAGCTGAGAGCCCCGCCTTCGCGAGCGCCTGACGCCCGGTTTCCAGTTGGGTCTGCCAGATCGCCTCGGGATCGTGTTCGACCCAGCCCGCCTGTGGGTAGATCTGCGCAAACTCCTGCTGGGCCATGGCGACAAGTGCGCCAGCGTGATCGAACACGATTGCGCGCGAGCTGGTTGTCCCTTGATCCAGCGCCAGCAGATAGGCCATTCGTCCCCCTCAATCCGTTAGTCGCACCACTTTCAGCCGCATTGCCAGCGTGCCGTGTCGGTTACGATTTTCTGCTGCGCCTGCCATCCATCCACGCCTGCAGGCGTGCCGCATCGCCCTCTCGTGCGGTGAGGCCGAGCTTGGTTCGCCGCCAGAGCACGTCGTCGGCACACAGCGCAAATTCTTCCCGCATCAGGTAATCAAGCTCAAGCGCGAAGAGCCCCGGCATCAGTTCGTCGCCCAGATCCTCGATATTGCCTGCGGCGCCCAGCAGGCTGGCGATGCAGGTACCGTAATGTCGCGACAGTCGATCGGCGAGTGACTCGGGCAACCAGGGCCAGCGCTGTCGAACATCGGCGCGGAAACGCTCGAAGCTGCCGTCTGGCATGTCGCCGCCGGGCAGCGGGGCATGCGCTGTCCAGTCCGGGCTGGCACGGCCCAAGGCCGGCAGGATGAACTCGAGCGCCTCTTCGGCGAGCTTCCGGTAGGTGGTGAGCTTGCCGCCGAAGACCGAAAGCAAGGGCGCGCCGAACTCATCGAATTCGAACGAATAATCGCGGGTGACGCTGGACGGGTCGCTCGACTCGTCTTCGAGCAGCGGACGCACGCCGGAGTAGTGCCAGACCACCTCTTGCGGCTTGACCGGCGCCACGAAGTAGCGACTGGCCATGCTGCACAGGTAGTCGATCTCGTCCGCATTGATGTCCGCCTGCGCGGCGTCACCGGGGTATTCGAGGTCGGTGGTGCCGATCAGCGTGAACGCCTGTTCGAAGGGAATCGCGAAAATGATGCGCTTGTCGGGGTTCTGGAAGATGTACGCGTAGTTGTGCTCGAAACGCCTGCGCACCACGATGTGACTGCCCTTGACCAGCCGCACGCGCTTGTCCGACGCCACCTTCAGGACTTCTGCAAGCAGTCGGCCGACCCACGGGCCGGCGGCATTCACCAGCAATCGCGCGGAAACCGTCTCTCGGCTGCCATCAGCGCTGGCCAGCTCGACCTCCCATGACTGCGCGCGGCGCTTGGCAGCGACGACCGCAGTCCGGGTTGCAATGCGCGCACCGCGCGCCTGCGCGTCCATCGCATTGAGCACGACCAGGCGTGAATCGAGCACCCAGGCGTCGGAGTACTCGAACCCCCGCCGCATCTCGGGTTTGAGTGGCGCCCCGGCAGGGTGACGACGCAGGTCAATGGCGTGCGAATCCGGAAGGCGTTCCCGATGCGCCAGGTGGTCGTAGAGGAAGAGCCCGGCGCGAATCATCCACGCTGGCCGCTGCCCGCTGTCGTGCGGCATGACAAAGCGCATCGGCCAGATGATGTGCGGCGCAGCATTGAGCAGGACCTCGCGTTCCTGCAATGCCTTGCGGACGAGGCGGAATTCGTAGTGCTCGAGATACCGAAGCCCGCCGTGAATCAGCTTGGTGCTGGCGCTGGAGGTGTGCGAAGCGAGGTCATCTCTCTCGCACAGCATCACCGACAGGCCACGGCCGGCAGCATCGCGCGCGATACCCGCCCCATTGATTCCGCCGCCGACGACAAGCAGGTCAAAGTCCGCCAAGAGCCCCCTCCAGTCCGCGAAGTATCACCCCGATCGCCCGTTCGCATTGTGATGCGTCGGCGCGGTCCATGGCCACCGCACACCATCGCACGGCGCCAAACCCATCGACGCCCATAGACCATTCTTGCGGTTAATCGCAACGACTTTGGGGAATTGGCAACAAACGGCAGCTGCGATACGAGATATGCCGACCGTAAGGTTGTTACCGCCCTGCTCCCCTCGGTAGAGTCGCCGACACCAAGTCGCAGCGCCGACCAAGGCATTGCTCGGCTCCTCAAACAGGTGAGCATCACGACACCTCCTGACATTGCATCGCTATCCCGGCTGCTGACCGGCGACGCGCCACTCGCGTTGTTCGAGAACAATCTCGACCCTGATGGCGTCGCGCGACTGTTCTTCGAACCAATCAGCGCGCTGCAGGCCTGGGACGCGGCGTCTGTGCGCAGCACCTTGGCGGAGATTGACGCTGCAAGCGCATCCGGCGACTGGATTACGCTGGCCGCCGACTTCGAGCTGGGTTACGCGCTGGAACCGCGACTCCTTGCTCGTCTGCCCGACACCGGCCGGCCCCTGCTCTCGGCATGGCGCTGGAAGCGCTGCATTGAGCTGGAACGTTCGTTCGCCGACACGCTGATCCAGGCCGGCATCGATGAATTGCGGCGCGACGAGCGTGTCGCAGGCCTCACCGGCTTTGCTGGGGCGCTCACGGAGTCGGCGTATTGCGCGACGGTGGAACAGATTCGAGCCCTTATCGCCGACGGGGAGTGTTACCAGGTCAATTTCACCTTCCCGCTCAAGGCGCGCAGCTATGGCGCTCCGCTGGCGCTTTACGCACGCTTGCGGCAGGCGCAAGCGGTACGCTACGGCGCCTTTGTTCGGCACCCCGGCGGCGTAATGCTTTCGCGATCACCGGAACTGTTCGTCGCTCGCAGCGGCGCCAAGCTGACAACGCGACCGATGAAGGGCACCGCGCCGCTCGGGCATGCGGATGCGCTCGCCGGTTCTGTCAAGGATCGCGCCGAGAATCTGATGATCGTCGACTTGATCCGCAACGATCTTGGACGCATCACGCCGAATGGCGGCGTGCAGGTCGAACGCCTGTTCGAGATCGAGAACTACGCCACGCTGCACCAGATGACATCGACGATCACGGCCGAGCCGGTCAGGGCGGACATCGGAGAGATCCTCGGCGCGCTCTTCCCCTGCGGCTCGGTGACTGGTGCTCCGAAGATCCGCGCCATGGAACTCATACGCGAACTGGAACGCGAGCCACGCGGGATTTACTGCGGGGCGCTGGGCTGGATCGCGCCAGGCGGCGACTTCGCCCTCAACGTTCCGATCCGGACGCTGGAAATCGACCGCGACCGGAACACCCGCCTGGGCATCGGCAGCGGCATCGTGGCGGACTCCAACCCGCGCGCAGAATGGTCTGAATGCACGGCCAAGGCCCGCTTCGTTACCGCGCTCTCGCCAGAGTTCGAACTCTTCGAAACGCTACGCTGGGAGGGCGTCGAGCGTCACTGCCCTCTGCTGGACCGACACCTGGCGCGGCTTGAACGCAGCGCCCGGACGCTCGGCTTCCGCTTCCAGCGCGAGGAGATTGTCGGCGTGCTCACCCGCGCCGTCAGCGAAATCCGCGACGCCGTCCCCAGACGCATACGCCTCGTGCTGAAGGCAAACGGCGATATCGGCGTTACGCACGCGGTGCTCGACCCGATGGCGGATCACCCGACTGTCACGATTGCCGGCGCGATACTCGACTCGCGCGACCCCCTGCTCGCGCACAAGACGACCCGGCGCGCGATGTACGACGACACGCTCAGGGCGGCAACATCGGCTGGCCATTTCGACGCGCTGTTCTTCAACGAGCTTGGCGAGCTTTGCGAGGGCGCCCGCACGAACGTGTTCGTTCGCCTCACCGGCGTCTTGCTGACTCCGCCGGTTGCTTGCGGCCTGCTCCCCGGCGTGATGCGCCAGGTGCTGCTGGACGAAGGCAAGGCGGTCGAGTCGGTCCTTCGCAAAACAGATCTGAAGCACGCCGAAGCGATCTACGTCAGTAATGCCCTGCGTGGCCTGATCGAAGTCTCGCTCGCGTCGTGACGCCACCGGGAACGCCAGAAAACGTGGCTCATCAGCAACGCATTCGCTGGAATCGGCTTGACAAACAGAAATAGTTCGGGCTTGACGAGACGCTAGGGCCTATAATTCACGCCTTCTTAAATCCGCGCGGCTGACTTTCGAACGAATCTTGCCGCGCCCGACGGGTAGCTATGTCGTTTTCCGAACTCGGTCTGATCCCTGAACTGTTGCGTGCCGTTGAAGAGGCAGGCTACAGCGAACCTACACCCATCCAGCGCCAGGCCATCCCGGTGGTACTCGAAGGCCGCGACGTGATGGGCGGCGCCCAGACCGGCACCGGCAAGACAGCAGGCTTCACGCTGCCTTTGTTGCACAAGCTTTCGCGCTGGGCCAATACCAGCGCGTCGCCAGCGCGCCATCCGGTGCGCGCGCTCATTCTTGCGCCGACCCGCGAACTCGCGATGCAGGTGCATGAATCGGTGCAGACCTATGCAAAGTACCTGCCGCTGCGCGCCGCTTGCATCTACGGCGGCGTCGACATCAAGCCGCAACTCGATGAACTGCGGCGCGGCGTGGAAATCGTCGTGGCAACGCCGGGCCGGCTACTCGATCACGTCGAGCAGCGCAGCATTGCGCTGAACCAGGTCGAATTTGTCGTGCTCGACGAAGCCGACCGGATGCTCGACATGGGATTCATTCCCGACATCCGCCGCATTCTCGGCCTGCTGCCCGCGCAACGTCAGAGCCTGCTGTTTTCGGCGACCTTCTCGGACGAGATCAAGAAGCTCGCCGACTCGATGCTCAAGAGCCCGCAACTGATCGAAGTGGCGCGCCGCAACATGGTCAGCGAAACCATCACGCACCGCGTGCACCCGGTTCCAGGCGCGGTGAAGCGCGATCTGCTGACCTGGTTGCTGCTCGAAGATGTCGCAGCTCCGCAGGTCTTGGTGTTCTGCAGCACAAAGCTCGCTTGCGCGCGCCTGGCGCGCCAGTTGCAGAAGGACGGCATCGCCGCTGACGCCATTCACGGTGACAAGAACCAGCAGCAACGTACCGAAGCGCTCGAAGGCTTCAAGAGCGGCGCGATCCGCGTTCTGGTTGCAACCGATGTGGCTGCGCGGGGTCTGGATATCGACGATCTGCCGTGCGTGATCAACTACGAGCTGCCGCCGACCGCCGAGGACTACATCCACCGTATCGGCCGTACCGGCCGCGCGGGCAAGCAAGGCAACGCGATTTCGCTGGTCTCCCCGGACGAACACCTGCGACTTAGTGCGATCGAGAAACTGATCAAGCTGAAGATCACGCAGGAAATCGTTCCCGGCTTCGACAAGGACGCAACGTCCGACTCAGCCCGGCGGATCCTGCGCAACCAGAATGCCGATCGTCGCGCCCACACCTCGCCCGACCGCGAGCGCCCTCGCAACGCCGCACCAGACACGCTAGAGCGCAAGCCGAATCTGGCCAGCGACGGATTCGATTTCAACCGCCCCTACGCTGAAACTGAGTCGAAGCCTGTCGTACCCGGCAAGACCAGCAGTCCGCCCAGCGCCGCGCGCAAGGCCGGTCGACCGATACCGTTCTTGCTTGGCGGGAACGGGCGCTAAACACAGCGCCAAAAGCAAAGGCGCCTTGCGGCGCCTTTTTCTTTGGCTCGGCGAAGATCAACCGGCCATTTCCTTCACATGGGCAATCACGTCCGCCACGGCCTGCTGCGCGCTGCCGTAGAGCATGCGGCAGTTGTCCTCGTAGAACAGCGCATTCTCGATACCCGAGTAGCCAGCCCCCTTGCCGCGCTTGATCACGATGACATTCTGCGCCTTGTCGGCATCCAGAATCGGCATGCCGTAGATCGGGCTCGACTTGTCGGTGCGCGCCACCGGGTTCACCACGTCGTTCGCGCCGATCACCAGCGCAACGTCGGCAAGCGGGAACTCGGCGTTGATCTCTTCGAGGTCGAAGATCTTGTCGTACGGCACACCGGCTTCAGCCAGCAGCACGTTCATGTGGCCCGGCATACGGCCGGCCACAGGGTGAATCGCAAACTTCACCTCGACGCCCTCTTTCTCAAGCAGTTGCGCCATTTCCCAGACCTTGTGCTGCGCCCCCGCGACCGCCATACCGTAACCCGGCACGACGATCACCTTCTGCGCATAGCGCATCATCGCAGCCGCATCCAGACCCGACACTTCCTTCATCGAGCCTGCGATTGCCCCACCCGCCTGCGCTTCGCCGGTGATCGGCTGGAACAGGATGTTGGTGAGCGGGCGGTTCATCGCCTTGGCCATCAACTGGGTCAGCAGCGTACCTGCCGCACCCACGACGATACCGGCGATGATCAGGGCCGGATTCCCGAGCACGTAGCCCTCAAAGCCTACGGCAAGGCCGGTGAAGGCGTTGAACAGCGAAATCACGACCGGCATGTCGGCGCCGCCGATCGGCAGCGTCAGGATCGCGCCCAGCGCCAATGCAAGTCCGAAGAACACGATGATGTGCAGCGGCGACGGGTGACCACCCAGTACGATCACCACGCCAAAGCCGATCGTCACCAGTCCCAACACCACGTTCACCGCGTTTTGCGCCGGCAGGCGGAATGCCTTCTGCATCACACCCTGCAGCTTCGCCCAAGCGACGCACGAGCCAGAGAAAGACACGGCCCCGATCAGCGCGCCCAAGGTAGCCAGCGTCGTTACAACCGGTCCGGTGACATGACCACGCGCGAATTCCAGCGCGGCAATTGCCGCCGCCGCGCCGCCGCCCATGCCGTTGTAGATGGCGACCATCTGCGGCATGTCGGTCATCTTGACGACCTTGCCCGACCACCACGCCAGTGCACCACCCAGCGCCAAGGCCACGACGATCAGCAGGATGTTCTGCATGCCCGGCGTCAGGAAGGTCACGACCGTAGCCAGCACCATGCCGGCACCGGCCCAGACGATACCCTTGCGCGCCGAAACCGGCGACGCCATCGCCTTGAGGCCAAGGATGAACAGGACCGCAACGACGAAGTACGAAATGTTGATCAACCAAGTCGCCATCATTTGGCGGCCTCCTTACGGTCATCACGCTTGAACATGGCAAGCATCCGTTCGGTCACGACATAACCGCCCGCAGCGTTCGCCGCACCAAGCACAACGGCGATAAATCCGATCGCCAACTGCAAGGGATCGTTCGGATCAGCGTTGCCCAGCGCCACCATCGCGCCCACCAGCACGACGCCGTGAACAAAGTTGGACCCCGACATCAGCGGGGTATGCAGAATCACCGGCACGCGCGCGATGACTTCGTAGCCTGTAAATGCGGCCAGCATGAAGATGTAGATTGCCGAGAAGCCTTCCATTGCGGCGCTCCGTCAAAGTCCAAGAATCTTTTTCACGCCGTCGTGGCGCACCGCGCCATCGTGCGTGAGACAGGTACCCGCGATTACCTCGTCGCTCCAGTCGATCGCCAGCGCCGAATCCTTGATCATCGGCACGACGAAGTTGTAGAGGTTCTTTGCGAACATTTCAGACGCGTGCGAGGCCATGCGGCTGGGCAGATTGGCTGGTCCGACGATCAATGCCGGGCCAACCCGCAGCGTTTCACCCGCGACCGTACCAGCAACGTTGCCACCCGATTCGGCCGCCATGTCGACCACCACTGCGCCAACTTTCATCTTCGAAACCATTTCGGCCGAAATGATCTGCGGTGCCTTTTTGCCTGGAATCGCGGCGGTGGTGATGAGCGCGTCGCATTGCGCGACAGCCTTGCCGAGGCGCTCTGCCTGCTGACGCTTCTCATCCTCGGTCAGCTCGCGCGCGTAGCCACCGGTACCTGCAGCCGACACACCAGTGTCGACAAACTTGGCCCCCAGGGATTCGATCTGCTCCTTGGTTTCCGGACGCACGTCGTAGGCTTCGACCATCGCCCCCATGCGTCGCGCCGTCGCAATGGCCTGCAGACCGGCAACCCCGGCTCCGATGACCAGGACTTTCGCCGGGCGGATCGTTCCGGCCGCATAGGTCATCATGGGGAAGAATTTCGTGCAGTGGCTCGCGGCGATCAGCACGCACTGGTAGCCCGAGCAGGCCGCCTGCGAGGACAGGATGTCCATGCTCTGAGCACGCGAGATGCGCGGCAGAAGCTCCATCGCGAATGAGGTGATCTTCCGCTCGGCAAGCAGCTTTGCTCGATCCGCGCTTTGATAGGGCTGCAGCCCGGCGACAAGCACTGCGCCCGGTTTGAGTTTTGAGATTGACTCGTCGTCCAACGGCTGAATTGCCAACACCATGTCGGCAGCGAGCACTTCATCAACCGTGTCGGCCCAGCGAACTTCAGCGAACTCGCCTTCGGCGATGTTCGCACCATCCGCTGCACCACGTTGAATTACGAGCTCGACTCCGAGCGCCCTGAAACGTTTAGCCACCTCTGGAACAAGCGCAACGCGCCGTTCGCCGGTAGCACGCTCGGCCACCACGCCGATCGTCAGTGCCATGAAGCCTCCTGGTCAGATACAGCCCTCGAATCGAGAGCAAGTGCGCACGGGGCGCCGATGAAATTGCCGGAAAGCCTCTCGCCGCGCACGAACGACAGCCAACCCGGGAAGGGTGGCTCCGAGCGTGGGGGGAGCGCTGCGGCAACGACGAGCAGGCATCATACTGACTGCAGGCACGATCTGAGAAGCACAAGCAAGCGAGACGCCGCCTACCAATGAGTTGGATCAAACCGGAGCCCCGATGGCAACCAAATCCCGCGCGAACGCACGCACACGAAGGATCAAGCGCCCTGACTACGCTAAAAAGATCGGACAGCCGCCGGGCGTTTTGGTCCACCTGGGGGAGATCAAGACCGAACATCCGGCCATCACTCTTTTCGAATTTGACGATAGTGGCCTGCACGAACAGCGATTCGCGTCGGTGCTCGAGTCGCGAGACTACACGCCGCAACACCGTGTTCTGTGGCTGAACGTTTACGGTCTGCAAGAGCCGGAGGTAATGAGCGAGATCGGGCGGCGTTTTGGGCTCCACCCGCTCACTCTGGAAGACATCCTGAATACGCATCAGCGCCCAAAACTCGACGACTACGGCAATTACCTGTATGCCGTCGCCCGTGCATGGCGTGCCAACCCTGAAACTGGCGAAGTGATATCGGATCAGGTCAGCATCGTACTTGGCGAGAGCTTCGTGCTGACCTTTCAGGAACAACCCGGAGGGCTCTTCGACCCGATTCGGGAACGATTGAGGAAAAACGTTGGCGCCGCGAGGGAGCGCGGACCCGACTACTTGGCCTACTCACTCCTCGACGCCGTGGTCGATCGGTATTTCAACTGCCTCGATTCGCTTGCCGGAAGCGTCGAACGTGTCGAAGACGCCATGAACCAGCCGCGCATGTCTCGGCTTATTGGCGATATCAATCGCCTCAAGCACGACACGCGAGAGCTTCGGCGAACTGTGTGGCCGCTGCGGGAAGTGGTGGCAGGTCTGCAACGCGCCGATGAACGTTTCGTAAGACGCAGCACCGACATCTATCTGCGCGACGTCCACGATCACATCGTGCAGGTTGTGGAATCGCTGGATAGCCTCAGGGACGCGACGGGTGACCTGCTCGATCTGCACCTGTCGCTCGAAAGCCAGCGCCTGAACGTGGAAGTGCGCGCATTGACCGTCGTTTCCATGCTGTTCATGCCAGCAACACTGATAAGTGGCATCTTCGGCATGAACTTCCACTCGATACCCTGGCTCGAACGAGCCGATGGATTCTGGCTCGCGATCGGCATGATGCTTTTCATCGCATCGGTGATGGGCCTCATCTTCTGGCGTCGGCAATGGCTACAGAGCACCTAGACGCAGTCGGGATTTTTTACACTTACACTGCGGGACGATTTCCCATCACCCTGAAACGCTTGCCGTGTTTGAAGTCACGATGTCATCGGAATGACGGGCATGTTTCATGCTAATGACGTGCTGGCGCCCACAAGGCGCATTCAACCCGACAACAGGAGCACCAACGAATGACTTCACGCACGCTGATTCGCGCGATTGCAGCGATCGGTTTTGGCGCCGCGGCCTCGATGGCCCATGCCGTTCCGATGTCCATCGCCCCCAGCATCTCTCCGCTGATTACCTCCGGAGCCTTCCCCGACACCCCTGCTGCGCGCGTGGATGCGAATGAACCGACATCCCCGTTCTCCGGCGTCGTGAGCATCAACATCCGTTACAGCAATGGCGACAGCTACATCTGCTCCGGCGCCATGATCGATAGCTGGCATGCCGTTTCGGCTGGCCACTGTGTCGATTCCGATGGCAATGGCCACCTGATTGACATCAACAAGCCCGGCAACGATGTGCGTGTTGTATTCAACGCGACGAGCGCGCCGGGTAGCGCAGGTCGTGCAGTGATCACCGCGAACAAGGTCGACATGCACCCCGACTACGCCGGTTTCGGCAACTGCCCTTCCGGCGTTCCCGGTTTCTGCGTAAACGACGACATCGCAATCATTCGCCTGTCGGCTCCCGCACCGGTCGAAGCGAAGACCTACAAGATCTACAAAGGGCCGGTGAGTGAAGGTACCGTGTTTACGATGGTTGGATATGGCACGAGTGGCGACGGCTGGAACGGCTACAACGTATCCCCAGCGTTTCGCGTGAAGCGCAGCGGCAAGAACGTCTTCGATTTCGCCGAAACCAATGACGAAGCCGGTTTCGACCCGTCCAGCAAGAAAGAAGTCTGGTACGCGGACTTTGATGGCACGCTGAGAGACGGCACCACTGTCGATACCTTCTGCGACCCGTCCGTTCTCGGCGTTGCCGTCTGCGGCGCAAGCCTGGGCAATAATGTCGAATCCAATATCGGCGGCGGGGATTCGGGCGGTCCGTCGTTCGTCCTGGTGGATGGCGAATACCAGTTGGTTGCGAACAACACGTTCGGCTTCGCTATGGGGTACTCGCCCAAGGGCGGATTCGGCGATGGTATGGGCGGTATCCTGCTTGATTCCTACCGTAGCTGGATCGATACCACCGCGGTGCCGGAACCTGGCTCGCTGGCGCTTGCCGCTCTCGGCCTGTTCGGACTCGCGGCTGCACGCCGTCGCCGTTCCTGAACTCGGCGCATCTGCAAAAAGCAAAACGCCCCTTACGGGGCGTTTTGCTTTTCAAGGGTTGTGTCTTGCGAACCTGAAATCAGGCTGGTGCCTCGACCAACCGGATGATTGCCATCGATATATTGTCGCCCGTGCCACGCCCCCGCGAACGCGCCATGTCGATCAGTCCACGCGCCGCTTGCCGGGCAGGCTCATTGCAGATCGAACGGGCGAGCTCCAGATCGGAGCAATGCCCCCACAGACCATCGGAACACAACAGGAAGCCATCACCCGCCCTCAGGCCTTCGACGCTGCGTGTTTCGATCTTTGGCTCCCGGTCGGCACCCAAGCAGGAGAGCAGCAGGTTCCGATGGGGATAAGTCTCGGCATCAGCCTCAGAGAGTTGGCCGGTTCGCACCAACTCCGCGACAAGGGAGTGGTCATTGCTGCGCAGACCCACTGCGTCATCGCGGAAATGGTAGATCCGCGAATCACCGCAATGCGCCCAGGTCACCTTGCCGGGCTGCAGAAGGAGGACACACGCAGTGCTGTGAGGATCTTGCTCGCTTGTAAAGCGCGTCAGCTTGATCACTACATGGGCTTCCTGAATGATCGCCCGCAGCAATTCTTCGGGTGATTCGGAAGCAGGCGAATACGCCTCGAAATTCTGTTTTGCCTTGATCAGCACCTGCTCGGCGGCCATCGCGCCGCCAGAGTGACCGCCCATGCCGTCGGCGAGTACAGCAAGCAGCATTCCGGGCCGCGACGGATGTGGAAACAGGCCGACACGGTCCTGTTGCTCCTTCCGGTCGCCCTGATGCATGGCCACAACGGTATCGATTGTCAGAGGCACTTTTTTTTCACAATTATCGTTTCTATTAATTCTAGTCGCTCAAACTGACCATCGATAGTCCGCCCATCGATCGACAAACGGCCCGCCTGACATCGGTCAATGCTCGAGACCTCGGTACTGCTCCAGCACATGTTCGACGAGATCCCGAAACTCTGTGGCATTGATGTCCAGGCCCTCTTGCACCTGCGACTCGTCGAGATCCGCGACACCTTCGTTCAACTGCATTTCGCTCGCATAAAGATGCATCGCCAACTTCAGGATCGACACCAGCGTGTCGATTGAGCGAGAAGGGAGGCGACCCCCTTCGTGGTGGAATCGTACAGCCTGGGCGACGAAATCGGGTAGCCGCCAATGGCGCGCCAACAGAAAACCAACAACCGCGTGGTCCGACGCATACAAGCGATCTTCGGTCAGCACGTCGGCCCATTTGCGAGCCTGTCCGGCCAGGCCGGTTTCCTGACAATAGCCGGGGAAGCGTTGCATCAGGATCGGCACACCACAATCGAGGAACATCCCTGCGAGGTACGCCTGATCGCCATTGATCCGATGCGCGCCCGGCAAGGACTGAGCCACCAGCATCGCCAGTTGCGCAATTGCATTCGAACGTGCCCAGAAACGAGCGAGAACCTGCGCCTCTCCGGGTAAAGAGGCCTGCAGACAAAGCGCCTGTGCCAAAGCCAAGGTGCGCGGAAGCCCCATCAACAAGACAACCTGCTCGACCGTCTGCGGTGGCGTGCGTCGCGCAAACAGGGGCGAGCGTGCCATCCGGTAAAGCCCGGCAGTGAGCGCCGCGTCGCGGGAGATTACCTCTGCGACCTCGCGCATGTCCGGGTCCTTGCTGTCGGCAAGCGCCTGCAACGCCAACAGCGCCTCAGGCTGCGGCGGCAAAGTCATCCCTCTTGCCAGCAGGGCTTCTGGCTCATCCATAGGATCCACGGAAATCCCGGAAATGGTCATTCCTGCGTTAACGACCCGATCGCCAGCAAGTTGAGGGTCGCGGCCCGGTTTTCTGGCGCACTTGTCGACGATCTATTGGTCCAACTGGTCAGAAAGCCATTCAACCCAATGCCGCACAGGCGTATTGGCACCACTCGCCAGATGAGCGATGCAGCCGACGTTTGCGCTCGCAATCCCGCACGGCATGCCGGCAGCCAGATCCCGCAGCTTGTTGTCGCGCAGTCGCTCTGAAATCTCGGGCTGCAGGATCGAATACGATCCGGCCGAACCGCAACACAAGTGGGCATCGGCCACCGGAGTGAGCTCGTAGCCAGCGGCCACGAGCAGACGTTCCGCCACACCACGGATCTTCAAGCCATGTTGCAAGGAACATGGCGAGTGGAACGCGAGCCTCTTGGGCGGCTCCGACACGGTCTGCATGACAGCGGTAATCGCTTCGAAGTGGCGGACCAGCAGTTCCGAGATGTCGAGCACACGCTCTGTGACCCGGGCTGCAGCACCGTTCAATGACGCGTCATCCCGAAACAAATGGGCGTATTCGCGGATGAAACTTCCACAACCCGAAGCGGTAACGACAACCCCCTCCACTTCACCGCGCTCGATCGCCGGCAGCCAACGCGCCAGAAGCCCAGCCGCATCGGCGCGACCGCCATCGTGGTCGTTCAGGTGAAAGCGCAGCGCGCCACAGCATCCGTCATTGCGCACCGCTATCAGCGAAATACCAATTCGATCCAGCACGCGCGCCGCCGCGGCATTCACGCCTGGTAGCAACGCGGGCTGGGCACATCCACCCAATACCAGCCACTTGCGCGAATGGCGTGGCGCAGGCCACGTGCCCGGCGATTGAGGCGCGGCGACCTTGGCTGCCAATACCTTCGGCAACAGGGGTCGCAAACGCTGCCCGGCACGGTAGGCGAACCCGAACACCGCTGGCTTGGACACGGCGTTGGCGAGCAGCCAGCGCTTTGCCGCCTCGGGCGCAGCACGCGGGGGTGCAAGCGTTTCCGCCCACTTGCGGCCGATGTCGACAAGCCGACCATATTCCACCCCCGACGGACAGGTCGTCTCGCATGAGCGGCAGCTCAGGCATCGGTCTAGATGCAGCCGAGTGCGCGCCGACACGGGTTCGCCCTCGAGCATCTGCTTGATCAGGTAAATGCGGCCGCGCGGGCTGTCGAGTTCGTCGCCGAGCAATTGAAATGTCGGACAGGTCGCGGTGCAGAAGCCGCAATGGACACACTTGCGCAGAATCGCCTCGGCCTCAGCGCCGTCGGCGGTGTCCCGGATGAAATCAGCGAGTCGGGTTTGCATCTGCGCTCACCATGCCGGATCGAGTTGCGCACGATTCAGCACGCCCGCGGGGTCGAATGCCGCCTTCAAACGGCGATGCAAACCGGCAAGGCTGGGCGGAATGTCCGCCACCTTCGGCGCAACCGCCTCAGCACCGTCACGTCTGAAAACACGCGCAGTGCCACCTGACGCTATCGCCCACTCACGCGGCGAATCGTCACCCGCATCCGCGTAAATCCAGCGGAGCGCGCCCCCCCATTCGACCAGCGTCGCCGCCGAAGACCAAGCTGGGGTCGTTCCAGGCACAGAGGCGCGCCACAAACGTTGCGGTCGCGAGAAATACGGGTGGGTTTGTTCGCGCACAGATGCCCAGAGGCGCGATGCCACGCAAGCATCGAGACACTCGCCGCCGATCTCAGCCTGAGCGGAAGCCACCGCCGCGGCGGCGCCAGAAAGCCGCACGTAAAGGGCACCTTCGACCCAACAGGTCGCCGACACCGGCATCGGGCGCCCTCCCCAACGATTACACCTATCAAGCGCCGCTTGCTGCGACAAATCCATACGTTGCGTCACTTCGGCGACAGGCTTCGGCATGACCTTCAGCGATACGTCGAGAAGGATGCCCAACGTCCCCATTGCACCCGCCATCAGACGCGACACATCGTAGCCGGCCACGTTTTTCATTACCTGCCCGCCAAATCGTAGGACGTCGCCACGACCGTCCATCACCGTCACCCCGAGCAGGTGATCTCGCACCGCACCGGCCGCTGCTCTGCGCGGGCCAGAGAGTCCTGCCGCCACCATTCCTCCTGCCGTCGCCGCGCCAAAGTGCGGAGGCTCAAACGCCAGCATCTGGCCGCGTTCGTCGAGCGCCGCTTCGAGCGCTGCCAGGGGGGTACCCGCCCGCACCTTGACGACCAGTTCGCTCGGCTCATAACACTCGATGCCTTGCCAGAGGCGCGTATCAAGCACCACGCCACCGCGGTGACTGCCGAGAAAACGTTTGGAGTCGCCGCCGCGGATCGCGATCGGTTCAAGCCGTTTTGCCGCGTCTTGCACGCGGGCGCACCAGTCTGCCAGCACCGGGTCGAGTCGTTGTGGCATCAGAATCGCTCCAGTTCCGGGTGCGGAATGCGGCCGTTGGACACGTGCATCCACCCAGCTTCGGCACAGCGGTTCAAGGCCGGCACCGCTTTGCCAGGGTTCAGCAATCCATCGGGGTCAAAGGCGGCCTTGATGCGATGGAACATGCGCAGTTCGGCGTCATCGAACTGGGCACACATCTGGCCAATCTTTTCGATGCCGACGCCGTGCTCGCCGCTGATCGCACCGCCCAGTTGCACGGACAATTCCAGAATCTCCGCCCCGAATGCCTCGGCGCGCGCCTGTTCACCTGCCACGTTGGCGTCAAACAGGATCAGCGGGTGCAGATTGCCATCGCCGGCATGGAACACATTCATGCAACGCAGCGCGTACTTGCGCTCCATTTCAGCAATGGCCGCAAGCATCTCACCCAGGCGCCGACGCGGGATCGTGCCGTCCATGCAGTAGTAGTCGGGGGAAATGCGCCCCGCCGCGGGGAAGGCCGCCTTGCGCCCCGCCCAGAACCGCAGCCGCTCGTCTTCATCACGCGACACTCTCAGCTCGCGGGCGCCCGCTGCCGAAAGGATCGCAGTCACCCGTTCGATCTCCTCCGCGACTTCTTCCGGAGTGCCATCGCACTCGACCAGCAAGATCGCCGCGACATCCAGCGGATAGCCAGCATGGACAAAGCCTTCAACCGCGATGATCGCTGCCTGATCCATCATTTCGAGGCCGGCCGGGATGATTCCCGCCGCGATGATCTGGGCAACCGCCTCGCCTGCCAACACCACATCCTGAAAGGTGGCCAGCAAGCAGCGTGCAAGTTGTGGCGTCGGCAGCAGCCGCACCGAGATTTCGGTGATCACCGCCAGCATCCCTTCCGAACCCGTGATCAGCGCGAGCAGGTCAAAACCCGGGGCATCGAGCGCGTGATTGCCAAATTCCACCACATCGCCGGCGATCGTCACCGCCCTCACCCTCATCAGGTTATTCACCGTGAGCCCATATTTGAGGCAATGGACTCCGCCGGCGTTTTCAGCGACGTTGCCGCCGATCGAGCAGGCGATCTGCGAACTGGGGTCTGGCGCGTAATAGAGTCCGTAGGGCTGCGCCGCTTCGGATATCGCCTTGTTGCGCACGCCCGGTTGGACGACTGCGATACGCGCCAGCGGGTCGATGCTCACGATGTTGCGGAACTTGGTCATCGCCAGCAGCACACCTTGGCCGTGTGGCATCGCACCACCCGAAAGCCCGGTTCCCGCACCGCGTGCGACAACAGGTACGCCAAGCGCCGAGCACACCTTCACGACTGCAATCACCTGCGACTCATCCTCCGGCAGCACAACCACCAGCGGCAACTGGCGCATCGCGGCCAACCCGTCGCACTCCCAAGGGCGCAGATCCTCCAATTCACTGAGTACGCAGTCGCCGGGAAGAATCTGTGCCAACGCGGCAAGCAAGGCCGCACGGTCAACGCCTGAGAAGTCCTGCTCTCGTTCGCCAGTGAATCGGCCCAGTTCATTCATCGCGCGAGTCCAGTTGCAGGTTGAGGCGGCCAGCAGCCGCGACGAGGTGATCATGTGCGGCATGTTGCGCCGCCAGCGAGTCGCCAGCCTCGATCGCGGCGAACAGCCTGTGATGTTCCGCCTGCGCCGCCGCAGCGAGGTCCAGCGGTGCGCGGTTCAACCACGTGGGCAGCCTCGTTCCGGAAAGGCTGCGCTGCACTACGGACATCAAACGTTGCAGATGCGGGCTATGTGTCGCGGCGGCGATACCGTCGTGGAATCGATCATCGGAAGCCGCACCATATTCCGAATCGCCGCTGCTTAGCGCGACATCCATGTCCTGCAAAGCACGCCTCAATGCCGCAACGTCGCCCGGACTTCTTCGCCTCGCCGCGAGGGCGGCCGCACCGGGCTCGATCACACTGCGCAGGTCGAACAGATCGCGCAGGTTCCGTGCGTCCTTCATCGCCGGCTCAAGTCGAAAATTGGCGCCCCCGACCTGTTCGACCACGAACGCTCCGACACCCTGACGGGAACGCACCCAACCATCAGCCTTGAGGCGTGAGATGGCTTCTCGCACCACGGCTCGACTGACGCCAAATCGTTCGGCGAATGCGCGCTCGGTCGGCAAGCGGGCGCCGGGCGCCCAGATCGCTGCGCGTATCTCTTCTTCGATCAATGCGCTGACTCGATCGGAGAGGTGTGCGCTGCTTAACGGGAAAGCCGTATCGGGCAATTCTGTCATCCAGTTGTCTGACAAGCAGTTGTCAGCATAGTCGCCAGATCCTCGCGCGCCAAGAACATTGCGTGGAGGAGTCCATCGTTCCTGACGCGACGAACGCTTACGGGATCTCTGATTTCAATCAACGGAATCACATTTCTTATTGCGCAACGCCGTTTCATCAACCAGAATATCCCTGTCACGTCTATGGCTAATCAGTCGCTAGATGGCAGCAACTTCCGGCAACAAACTCATCCTGGAGACAACCATGGCTTCCACCGAACAAGTTCAGAACCTCGTCGGCATGCTTGACGCCTATTTCGGCTGCAACGGCTTTCACGTGAACATCAACGTGCTGAACCGCGACATGCTGATCGATGCGATGGAAAACCCTGAGAAGTACCCGCAACTGACGATTCGTGTATCGGGCTACGCGGTGAACTTCACCAAACTGACCCGCGAGCAACAACTGGACGTCATCAACCGTACGTTCCACCAGCACTGATCGCAACGGGGCGCCGCCGCGCCCCGTCAGCAAATCAGGATGGCGCGAAAGTCGTTCACATTCGTGAGCGTCGGTCCGGTGGTCAGCAGATCGCCGATCGCGTCGAAATAGCCCCACGCGTCATGCGCGGCAAGCGCCGCCTTCGCGTGCCAACCGCGTTCGCTTGCGCGCATCAGGGTATCGGGGTCGATGAAGGCCCCGGCATTGCTCTCGCTGCCGTCGATACCATCGGTATCAGCGGCAAGCGCAAAGACGCCTGCGGCCCCATTGAAGTATTCCGCAAGCGCAAGCGCGAACTCGCTGTTTCGCCCGCCGCGCCCACAACCGCCCGACCCGAGCGTGACGGTCGTCTCCCCCCCGGAGATCAGCACGCAAGGCGGTTTCGCCGGCCCGCATCCCCGGCGGCACGCCAGCGCGATCGCGCCTAGCGTGCGCGCAGCCTCGCGCGCCTCGCCTTCGATTCCATCTCCGAGAAGCACCGGTTGCACCCCGGCCGCAACGGCCCGCGCAGCGGCGGCATTCAATGCGTCCGATGGGGAAGCGATGAGTTGATAACGCGCGCACGCAAAGCGCGGGTCGTCTGCCTTGGGCGTTTCGCTGAGAGGACTCGCCAACCAGTCGCGGACCGAGCGTGGTACCTCAATCCCGAAAGAATCTAGCCAATGCGAAGCCTGTTGCCGTGTCGTCGGATCCGGCACCGTCGGCCCACTGCCGATGACGCTCGGGAGATCCCCCACTACATCGGAAATCGCGAGCGTAACGACAGACGCCGGCCATGCACGCAGAGCCAAGCGCCCGCCCTTCAAGGATGAGAGGTGCTTGCGGACGCAGTTGATCGCCTCGATCGGAGCACCGGATCGGAGCAGTTGTGCAGTCACGCTTTGCTTGTCTGTTAATGGTACGGCGTCTACCGGTGCTGCGAGGAGTGCTGACGCACCACCGGAGAGCAGCACGACAACGAGATCGTCTGCGCTCAGCCCCTCCACCAGTTGCGCAATGCGGGTCGCCGCAGCGCATCCGGCTTCGTCCGGTACAGGGTGCGCCGCCTCGATGACCTCAATGCGAGAACATGGTCGTGCGTTGCCGTAACGCGTGACGACGCATCCCGAAAGCCGTTCCGGATCGCCCCGCCAGTTGCTTTCAAACCCCTCGGCCATCGCGCCGGCCGCCTTCCCCGCTCCCACAACGATCGTTCGACCCGCAGGCGGTGCCGGCAGACTCGGCGCAAGACATCTCGACGGATCAGCGGCCGCAACGGCCGCGTCAAACAACTGTCGAAGGAACGGTCTGGGCGCGATCATGGTCTAGCTCCACAAGGCCAATGCATGTGAGCCGACAGTATCAGACTCGCGGCGCCACCTATAATCCGCCCCTCAACGAATAAAGGACGCTCATGGGAAACCGCCTTTCACGCATCGCCACCCGCACCGGAGATGACGGCAGCACCGGACTCGGCGATGGCTCACGCGTTGCCAAGGATTGCCCAAGGATCCACGCGCTTGGCGAGGTCGACGAACTCAATTCCTGGCTGGGAGTCGTGCTTACCGAAGAACTTCCCGACGACGTGCGCGCACTTCTTGGCCAGATCCAGCATGACCTCTTCGATCTGGGGGGCGAGGTTTGCATCCCCGGCTACACCATGGTCACCGAGGCCCATGTGCTGCGGCTCGACGACGCCTTGGCGCACTACAACGACTCGCTGCCGCCGCTCAAGGAGTTCATCCTGCCCGGCGGCTCACGCGCTGCAGCGCAAGCGCATCTCGCACGAACCGTGGCGCGCCGCGCGGAACGGGCGGTCATCACGCTGAGCGCCAACGAGGTCGTGCATCCGCCGGTACGGCAATATCTGAACCGGCTGTCGGATCTGCTCTTCGTTTTGGGGAGATACCTGAATCGTGCCGCAGGCGGAAGCGACGTGCTGTGGCAACGCACTGAAAGCTGATCAACGGAAACAGAACGGGCCGCCAAGCGGCCCTGATCATTTCTGCTGGGGAAGCTGGACGTAGGTTTCGTTGGGTTTGATCAGGCCCAAATCGTAACGGGCACGCTCTTCGATGGCTTCGTAACCGTTTTTCAGGTCGCGCACTTCCGCTTCCAGGCCGGCGTTGCGGGCTTCCAGCTTCGCGTTGTTGTCGCGCTGTGCCTGGACTTGCTGATCGAGTTCCCGAACTCGCGTCCACCCTCCCTTGCCGAACCACAGCGGGTACTGCAGCACGCCAAGCAGCACGACAAGAATCAGGGTGGGCCACTTCATGTGGAGCCGATCACTTCGAAGACTGGAAACGGCGGAATTCTATAGGAATATCAATGAGAAAGGGCCGCAACGCGGCCCTTTCCAGCGACTCGGTAGCCGGCTTTCGCCGGCTCGCGATCAGCGGTTACGCAGGTTGTAGAAAGCCGACAGACCCGGGTAGAACGCGACATCGCCCAGATCTTCTTCGATGCGGAGGATCTGGTTGTACTTGGCGATACGGTCGGAACGCGACAGCGAACCGGTCTTGATCTGGCCAGCATTCAAACCGACAGCGATGTCAGCGATGGTCGAGTCTTCGGTTTCGCCCGAACGGTGCGAGATCACGGCGGTGTAACCGGCGCGCTTGGCCATTTCGACGGCAGCGAAGGTCTCGGTCAGGGTACCGATCTGGTTCACCTTGATCAGGATCGAGTTGCAGATGCCCTTGTCGATGCCTTCCTTCAGGATCTTGGTGTTGGTCACGAACAGGTCGTCACCCACCAGCTGAACCTTCTTGCCCAGGCGATCGGTCAGCAGCTTCCAGCCTTCCCAGTCGCCTTCGGCCATGCCGTCCTCGATCGAGATGATCGGGAACTTGTCGACCAGGCTGGCCAGGAAGTCGACGTTCTGAGCCGGGGTCAGCGACAGCTTCTCGCCTTCCATCTCGTACTTGCCGTTCTTGAAGTACTCGGAAGCGGCGCAGTCCAGACCCAGGACGATGTCCTTGCCAACCACGTAGCCAGCCTTCTCGATCGCTTCAACGATCAGTTCCAGTGCTTCGACAGCGCCAGAGACGTTCGGGGCGAAGCCGCCTTCGTCACCCACCGAGGTCGGGTAGCCCTTCTTGTCCAGGATCTTCTTGAGGTTGTGGAACACCTCAGCACCGTAGCGCAGCGCTTCCTTGAAGGTCGGCGCGCCGATCGGCAGGATCATGCATTCTTGGAAGTCCAGGCTGTTGTTCGCGTGGGCGCCGCCGTTGATGACGTTCATCATCGGCACCGGCAGGCTCATGCCGCCCGAGCCACCGAAGTAGCGATACAGCGGCAGGCCGGCTTCTTCAGCAGCAGCACGGGCAACGGCCATCGACACGGCCAGCAGCGCGTTCGCGCCCAGGCGCGACTTGTTCTCGGTGCCGTCGAGGTCGATCATCGTCTTGTCGATGAACGCCTGCTCTTCGGCGTCGAGGCCCACGAGTGCTTCGCAGATCTCGGTGTTGATGTTGTCCACAGCCTTCTGGACACCCTTGCCCAGGTAGCGTGCGGCGTCGCCGTCACGCAGTTCGATCGCTTCACGCGAACCGGTCGAGGCGCCCGACGGCACAGCGGCGCGACCCATCACGCCGGATTCGAGCAGCACATCTGCTTCAACCGTGGGGTTACCGCGCGAATCCAGGATCTCGCGGGCGACTACATCAACGATAGCACTCATGGTTTTTCCCTTTTCTCTATCAAGACTGTGCCGCCTATGGGGGCGGCATCCCTCTGATCCGCCGACAAGCGGCGGCTCGGCGCCCGAGTACGGGGGAGTGACCCGGACGCACATGACCGATGAAACTTTTCAATTCTAGAGGCGCACACATGTCAACGCTTTGACCGTGCGCAGATTTCAGCCGTCCAGGTCTCCGAAAGCGAGATCGGAGATCGGTTCCCAGAGCGCGACGACCTTCAGATGGTCGGGGTGGTCGAAGTACGCCTCCAGTGCCTCCCGGCTGTCAAAGCCCGAGACGAGAACGTAGTCCCAACCGCTGACATCCGGGGTCGTGTTGAAGCCGCATTTCCAGGCCTTGATCAACGGCACTTTCGCCGGCAGCGCGCACATCGCGGCATGCGCCTCACGGGCGGCGGCTGAATCGGCCGACACGCCCGGTTTGAACTTGAGGAGGACGACGTGCGTAATCACAGCGTGGTTTCGATGAATCCGTGACGCTTCACCAGTTGATCGATTTCCTGCAACGTCGCCAGCAAGGCACGCATCTTCGCCAGCGGCCAGGCATTCGGTCCATCGGACAAGGCCTTGGCTGGATCCGGGTGGGTTTCCATGAAGAGGCCGGCAATGCCGGTCGCCACCGCGGCGCGTGCCAGCACCGGCACATGTTCGCGCTGACCACCGCTCTTGTCGCCCTGCCCGCCCGGCAACTGCACCGAGTGCGTTGCGTCAAACACCACCGGGCAATTCGTTTCGCGCATGATCGCGAGCGACCGCATGTCGGAGACGAGATTGTTGTAGCCGAATGACGCACCACGCTCGCACACCATGATCGTGTCGGCGCCACCGGCTGCTTCCTTCGCCTTCGCGACGACGTTCTTCATGTCGCCCGGCGCGAGGAACTGGCCTTTCTTGATATTCACAGGCTTGCCTGTCGCAGCGACCGCGCGGATGAAGTCAGTCTGGCGGCACAGGAATGCGGGCGTCTGCAATACATCGACGTATTGCGCGACGATCGGCGCTTCCTGTTCAGTATGTACGTCGGTCACGACCGGCACCTTCACCGTCTCCCGCACTTCGGCAAGGATCTCGAGCCCCTTCATCATCCCCAACCCGCGAAAGCTCGAACCGGAGCTCCGGTTCGCCTTGTCGAACGAGGACTTGTAGATGAACGGGATGCCAAGATCGGCGGTGATGCTCTTGAGTTCTGCAGCGGTATCGAGCGCCATCTGGCGCGACTCGATCACGCACGGTCCGGCAAGCAGGAAGAACGGCTTGTCGAGACCAACTTCGAAACCGCATAGATTCATTTTGTGTCCTCACTTCCCGCCATTCATGCATCTGCCATGACAGCGGGCGAAAAAATGGCCGGCTTGAAGCCGGCCACGTGATTTCAGCTTACCGCCTGGACGCTTGCGCCATCGCGGCGCGCACGAACGCGGTGAACAATGGATGCCCCTGACGCGGGTTAGACGTGAATTCCGGGTGGAACTGCACGCCGACGAACCACGGGTGATCCGGCAATTCGATCATCTCACACAGGTCGGTTACCGGTGCGCGACCGGCGACACGAAGCCCGGCATCTTCCAGCTTCGCGAGCAGCGTGTTGTTGACTTCGTAGCGGTGGCGGTGACGCTCGACCACTTCCGGCTTGCCGTAGATGTCGCGTGCCAGCGTGCCTTCGCCCAGCAGGCAGGTCTGTCCGCCAAGACGCATCGTGCCGCCGAGGTCGGAATTCTCGTCGCGCTTCTCGACCTTGCCGGTGCGATCAGCCCACTCGGTGATCAGACCGATCACCGGGAAGGCGGTGTTCTTGTCGAATTCGGTCGAATGTGCGCCGGCCATGCCTGCCACGTCGCGGGCAAATTCGACGACCGCGAGCTGCATGCCCAAACAGATCCCCAAGTAAGGCACCTTGTTCTCGCGCGCGAAGCGGATCGCGGAGATCTTGCCCTCCGTTCCGCGGCGGCCGAAACCGCCTGGCACCAGGATCGCGTCCATGCCCGCCAGCATGCCGGTGCCTTCCTTCTCGATCTGCTCGGAATCGATGTAGTGGATGGTCACCTTGCAACGCGTGTGCATGCCCGCGTGCGACAAGGCTTCGGTGAGCGACTTGTAGGATTCGGTCAGGTCGACATACTTGCCGACGAACGCAACATTGACGGCCTGCTCCGGGTTCTGCAGCGCGAAGACCAGCTTGTCCCACACCGACAGGTCGGCCGCGCGCGCCAGGATTGCGAGCTTGTGGCAGACGATTTCGTCGAGCATCTGGTTGTGCAGCATTGCCGGGATCTTGTAGATCGAATCGGCGTCGAGCACTTCGATCACCGCTTCCGGCATCACGTTGCAGAACAGCGCGATCTTGCGACGCTCGTCGATCGGGATCTCGCGGTCACAACGGCACAGCAGCACGTCCGGCTGGATACCGATCTCACGCAGTTCCTTGACCGAGTGCTGCGTCGGCTTGGTCTTCAGCTCGCCGGCCGTCGCGATGTACGGCAGCAGCGTCAGATGCATGAAGCAGGTGTTGTTGCGACCTTCCTCGATGCCCATCTGCCGGATGGCCTCAAGGAACGGGAGGGATTCGATGTCGCCGACCGTGCCACCGACTTCGATGATCGCGACGTCGGCGCCTTCAGCGCCGCGTTTCAGGTAGCGCTTGATCTCGTCGGTGATGTGAGGGATGACCTGCACGGTCTTGCCCAGATACTCGCCGCGCCGTTCCTTCTTGATCACCGACTCGTAGATCTGGCCGGTGGTGAAGTTGTTGCGCTTGGACATCTTGGCGCTGGTGAAGCGCTCGTAGTGCCCGAGATCGAGATCGGTCTCAGCCCCATCCTCGGTCACAAAGACTTCCCCGTGCTGGAACGGGCTCATCGTGCCGGGGTCGACGTTGATGTAGGGATCGAGCTTGAGGTGGGTGACGCGGAGGCCGCGGGATTCGAGGATGGCCCCGAGTGAAGCAGCTGCAATGCCCTTGCCTAGCGAGGACACCACGCCGCCGGTGACGAAGACGTACTTGGTCATGGCGAAACGGGATGCTGGTAAAAAGAGATGATAGCGCATCCGACCGCGCCCTCCAAACCCGGCTTTTCGGCCCCGACTTCTGCACTGACCGTGGCACTAGGCCTCGCGCGCCACCTCATCGACGATCCAGTCACGAAATCGCTGCACCAAGGGTATCTCTCGCGCACTCGGCTGGGTCACCAGCCAGTAGGAAAACGCGACCGGGCACACCACGTCGAAGAGTTGCACCAGGCGACCGTTCGCAAGGTCGGTCTTGACGAGGCTCCGCCGGGTCAGCGCAACACCGGCACCCTCGACTGCCGCCTGAAGGGCATGGCTGGAATCGGTATAGGAAACGCCCTTCGGAGGCGCCGCGTACGCCACGCCCGCCGCTGCAAACCAGCTGCCCCAGTCATCACCGGCGCCGTGCAAGAGCTGTGCGTCCTTCAAGTCTTGCGGGCGTCGCGGCAGTTTTCCGCCCTGATATCCGGGACTTGCGACGACGAGCAACTCATCGGCCATCAGGAATTCGCAGTCAAAGCCCGGGTAGTGCCCTGCTCCGAAGCGGATCGCGACATCCACCCCCTCGATCGCCAGATCCAGCACCGCCTCGGTCGAGCGGATGTTGAGTTCGATGTTCGGCTCGCGTTCGAGAAAACGGCCGATACGCGGCGTCAGCCAGCGCGCCGCAAACGACGGCATCGTCGTAACCGTCAAACGACGCGGATTGGCGCGACGCCTGATCTGCGCCACACGCTCGGCGATGCTCATCAGCGCATCGTGGGCAGTGCCGGCAAGCGCCTCTCCGGCGCGCGTCAACGCCACGCCGCGCCCCTTGCGTTCGAACAGGGATACGCCGAGCCACTCCTCCAGCAACTTCACCTGCTGACTGACCGCGCCATGCGTCACGCTCAATTCGTCTGCTGCGGCGGTCAGGCTGCCATGCCGGGCAGCCGCTTCGAAGGCCCGCAAGGCACCCAGGGGCGGCAGGCTCGGCATCGATGATTTGTTAGTAGTACTCATAGGCCGGTTAGAAAGTATCGATCCACTCTTGCGCCTGCTAGACGAGAATTTACGCCAGCAAAACGGCAACTCAGGAGCCCCGGATCATGAAAGTCAATCTAACACAATCGCAGTTAAACCTTGACCAAGGGGACGTCCTCGCGCTCACCGATGCCGCAGGACTTGAACTGCGCTGCACGCGAGGTCGCATCTGGCTGACGACGCCCGATCAGGCCGGCGATCACATCCTTGATACCGGCGTCAGCTTCCAGGTAACCGGGCGCGGGAAGCTGGTGATCGAGGCCACTGAAGCCAGCCGCCTGACCCTGCGACGCCGAGATCGTGCGTCGTCGATTCTTTCCCCCAACCCGCCCACCCTGCAGTGGGCAGAAAGCTGAGGACATCATGGCCTTCGAACTTTTCCTCGCGCCGGTTTTTGTCGTGGTAGTCGCGGCCGCGGCCGATGCGGTCATCCGTACGACGAAATACCGCCTCCCCCGCGCTGACCAGCCGCGCCCGCGCGCCGACTGAAGCAACCGCCCGGTCCAACGCCGGGCGGTTACAGCGCCCGCGCGATCAGCTCCTTCATGATCTCGTTGGTGCCACCGTAGATCTTCTGCACCCGTGCGTCCGCCCACAGCCGTGCGATCGGGTACTCGCTCATGTAGCCGTAGCCACCGAAGAACTGCAGGCATTCGTCGAGCACCTTGCATTGCTGCTCTGAACACCAGCACTTGGCCATGTAGGCGGCGGTCGCGTCGAGCCGGCCGTCGAGCAGGCGCTGGATGCAATCGTTCACGAATACCCGCATCACATGCGCGGTGGTCGCGCATTCGGCGAGCTTGTGGCGGGTATTCTGGAAGTCGAACACCGTCTGCCCAAAGGCCTTGCGCGCCTTGGTGTAGTCGATCGTCAGTTCCAGCGCACGCTCGATCACCGCGATCGCCAGCACCGCGAGCAGCATCCGTTCGTAGGGCAGCTGGCTCATCAGCTGCGCAAAGGCCTGCCCCTCGGCGCCACCCAGAAGGTTGGCCGCCGGCACGCGCACATCGTCGAAGAACAGCTCGGCGGTATCTGAACCCTTCTGGCCGATCTTGTCGAGGATGCGGCCGACGCGGAAACCCGCCAGCCCCTCAGTTTCGAGGACGATCAGCGACAGCCCCTTGCCGCCCTTCTCGGCGCAGGTGCGCACAACGACTACCAGCAGATGCGCAGTGGCGCCATTGGTGATGAAGGTCTTGGCGCCGTTGATCACATAGTCGTCGCCGTCGTGCACCGCCCGCGTGCGAATGCCCTGCAGGTCGCTGCCGGCGTCCGGCTCTGTCATCGCGATACCGGCCAGCAGTTCGCCGCTCGCCATCTTCGGCAGCCAGCGCCGCTTCTGCTCGTCGGTGCCGTAGTCGAGGATGTAGTGCGCCGCGATCGTGTGCACCGAAGTGCTGACTGGCACTTCGGCGCGGCCCAGCTCTTCGACCATCACCAGCTGATGTGCGAGGTTGCCCCCGGCGCCGCCCCATTCCTCGTCTAGTTCCGGCAGCAGCATCCCCATCTCGCCGACCTTGCGCCAGACCTCGCAGTCGACAAAACCCTGCTTGCGCCAGCGCTCGCAGTGCGGCGCAAGCTCGCCCTCAATGAAGCGGCGCGCGGCGTCGCGGAACATCGCGATGTCCTCGGTCATCCAGGGCAAGGGTGTGGTCTGCAGCGGGGTCATGCGGCGTTCTCCGAAAGTTGTTCGAGGACGCGGGCCGCGAGCAGCGCGTCGAGATCGGCGTCGGAGAACCCGAACGCGCGCAGCAATTCGACCGTGTGTTCGCCGGCCAACGGCGGTTCGCTACGCACCGAGGCGGGCGTGGCCGAGAGGCGCGGCGCGGGCGCCGGCTGGCGGATCCCGGCCACCTCGATGAAGGCCTCCCGCGCCTGCAAGTGCGGGTGCTCAGGCGCCTCGTCCATGTCGAGCACCGGCGCGATACAAGCGTCGGAATCTGCAAACATCGACGTCCAGTGCTCGCGTGGCTGGCCGGCGAAGATCGCCGCAAGGCGCTCACGCATCCGCGGCCAGTGCGCTGCGGTGTATTGCTCCAGCACCGGAAAGTCCGGGTCGTCCAGCAGGCCCAGCGCCTGCAGCATCAGCGCGTAGAACTGCGGCTCAAGCGGCGCGACCGACAGCCACTTGCCGTCCGCGCAGGCATAGACGTCGTAGAACGGCGCGGTGGAATCGAGGATGTGCTCGATGCCCGGATAGCGCTCGCGCTTGGCATGGACGTTGTAGAGACCATGTGCGAGCAGCGCGGCGCCTTCGGTCATCGCGGCGTCGATCACCTGCCCACGGCCGCTGCGGCGCGCTTCGAGCAGCGCGCAGGCGATGCCGAACGCGAGCATCATGCCGCCGCCGCCCATATCGCCCAGCAACGAGGGTGGGGCCCAGGGTGCGCCACCATGCCAGCGACCGGCGTCCAATGCGCCCGACAGTGCGGCGTAGTTCAGGTCGTGCCCGGCGCGCGGTGCCAGCGGGCCGGTCTGGCCCCAGCCGGTCATGCGGGCGTAGATCAACCTCGGATTGCGAGCCGCGCAGACCTCCGGGCCCAGCCCGAGCCGCTCCATCACGCCGGGGCGAAAGCCTTCGATCAGCACATCGGCCTGCTCCAGCAGCCTGAGCACCACCTCCGCCGCGCCCGGCGCCTTCAAGTCGATGCCCAGCGAGCGCTTGCCGCGGTTGGCCACCGTCTCACGTCCGCCGCCAAAGAGCTGGCGCGCCAGTGTGCCGCCGCTGCGTTCGAGCAGCACCACGTCGGCCCCCATGTCCGCGAGCAACATGCCGCAGAAGGGCGCGGGGCCGATGCCGCCAATCTCGATGACGCGCACGCCGGCCAGCGGCCCGGTACTCGGGTTCATTCGGACTCCTTCAGGAACAGTTGCGCCAGCGTGTCGACCAAGGCCTCGATGGTGTCACCGCGGTCGGGGCGGAACCACTGCACCGCCCAGTTCATCGCCCCCATCAGGGCCATGCGCGAAAGGCGCGGCGATTCGGCGCCTCGCCAGCAGCCAACGGCGATCAGCGCGTCGATCTGCGCCTCCCACATCGCCTCGTAATCGCGACGCAGCTGCCGCACATGGCGCTCGGCGGCCGAAGGCAGCGCACGCGTCTCGTAGAGCATCACCGTCATGTGGTCGGCATCGCGGTCGAGGATGCCCTCCAGATGCCGCTGCGCCATCAGCCGGAAGGCCGCGACCGGGCCACCGCTCGCCTGCGCCGCCGCCACCGCGGCATGCACATCGGCCATGCCCTCCTCCATCACCGCGACGAGGATCTCCTCCTTGTTGCGGAAGAAGTAGAACAGGCTGCCGGACTGCATGCCCGCGGCCTCGGCCAGCTCGCGCACAGTCGCCGCACGGAAGCCCTTCTCGCGGAACAGCCGCGCCGCAGATCGCACAATGCGTGTGCGGCCGTTGTCCGGCCCCGGTGGCGCCTTGGGGCGCCCCGGCTTGCGCGGCGAGGCGGATTCAGCGGAAGGCTTCGCCACGGGCGGCCTTTTCGCGCAGCAGCGCCGGCGGCGCGAAGCGTTCGCCGTAGCGCGCTGCCAGCTGTTCGGCGCGCGTGCAGAAGGCCGCCACGCCGGTCGCGTTGATGAACTGGATCACCCCGCCAGTCCAGGCCGGGAAGCCGATACCGAAGATCGAGCCGACATTGGCCTCGGTGATCGACTCGAGCACGCCCTCCTCCAGGCAGCGCACGGACTCGATCGCCTGGATGAAGAGGATGCGGTCGCGCACATCGTCCAGCGGCACCGCCTCGGGCCGCACGGGGAACGCTTCGCCCAGCCCCGGCCACAGCGCCTTGGGCTGATCGGCGGGGTAGTCGTAGAAGCCCGCCCCCGCGCTGCGGCCGATGCGGCCTGCTTCGGCCACACGCCGCACCACGTCCAGCGCCGAGGGAGGCGTGTTGGGCAGGCCCGCCTCGGCACAATCGCGTGCGGCCTGATCCGCGACGGCGAGGATCAGCGACAGCGTCACTTCGTCCATCACCGCCAGCGGCCCGACCGGCATGCCCGCCTGCTGCGCGAGGTTCTCGATCACTGCCGCCGGCACGCCATCGGCGAGCAGTGCCGCGCCCTCGTTGGTGAAAGTGCCGAACACCCGGCTGGTGAAGAAGCCGCGCGAGTCATTCACCACGATCGGCGTCTTGCCGATCTGCTGCACGAAGTCACAGGCCTTCGCGAGCGTCTCGGGCGAGGTGCGCGCGCCCTTGATGATCTCGACCAGCTGCATCTTGTCGACGGGCGAGAAGAAATGCAGGCCGATGAAACGCGCCGGGTCGGCCGAGGCTTCGGCCAGCCCGGTGATCGGCAGGGTTGAGGTGTTCGATGCAAACACGCCACCGGGCGCGAGCATCGGCTCGGCTTCGCGGGTTACGGTGTTCTTCAGGGCGCGTTGCTCGAACACCGCCTCGATGATCAGGTCGCAGCCGTCCAGCGCGGCGACGTCGGCTGCAGGTGTGATGCGTGCCAGCGTCGCGTCGCGCTTCTCTGTGGTGGTCGCACCGCGCGCGAGTCGTTTGTCGAGCAACTTGCGCGAGTAGTCCTTGCCCTTCTCGGCGCGCTCGAGCGTGACATCGCGCAACACGGTGTCGATGCCGCGACTTGCCGCCGCCCACGCGATGCCGGCGCCCATCATGCCCGCGCCGAGCACGCCCACTCTCTTCGCCTGCCAAGCGGGCACGCCCTGCGGTCGGCGCGCGCCGCGCTTGATTTCATTCAGCCCGAACCACAGGGTGCCGATCATGTTCTTGGCGATCTGGCCGGTCGCCAGCTCGACGAAGTAGCGGGTTTCGATGCGCAACGCGGTATCGACATCGACCCGAGTCGAATCCACCGCCGCCGCCAGCACTGCTTCGGGCGCCGGATAGCAGCCGCGAGTCTTCGCCCGCAGCGCCGCAGGCGCCACCGAAATCATCTGAGCGGTCTTCGGGTTCTCCGGCCCGCCACCGGGGATGCGGAAGCCCTCCGTGTCCCAAGGCTGCTGCGCAACGGGCGACTCGGCGATCAGGGCACGCGCCGCCGCGACGAGATCCTCACCGGCCGGCACCAGACGCTGCACCAGCCCGGCCGCGAGCGCATCCGCCGGGCGGAAGCGTTGCCCCTCCAGCAGGTAGGGCGCTGCCCGCTGCAGGCCGAGCAACCGCACCATGCGCACCACGCCGCCTGCACCGGGCAGCAAACCCAGCGTGACTTCGGGCAGGCCCAGCTCGATCCGCGCGTCGTCCGTGCAGATGCGCTGATGCGCGCACAGCGCCAGCTCCCAGCCACCGCCCAGCGCGGCACCGTTGATCGCCGCCACCACCGGCCGACCGATACGTTCGAGCCGGCGCATCGCGTGCTTCAGCGCTCCGACCGCCGCGAACACCCGCGGCGCGTCGTCGCGCCGGTAGCCGATCAGCTCTTCAAGGTCGCCGCCGGCGAAGAAGGTCTTCTTGGCCGAGGTCAGGATGATGCCGGTGGTCGTCTCGCGCTCGGCTTCGAACTGTGCGACGAGTTCGATGAAGTCCGCCTGGAAGCGGGCGTTCATCGTGTTCGCGCCCTGCCCCGACATGTCGATGGTGACTACGGTGATACCGTCTTCACCGCGCTCGATCCGGAAACTCTGCAGATTCGTCATGCTCACACCCGTTCGATGATCGTGGCGATACCCATGCCGCCGCCCACGCACAGCGTGACCAGGCCACGGCGCAGGTTGCGCCGCTCCAGCTCGTCGAGCAGCGTGCCGACCAACATCGCGCCGGTCGCGCCAAGCGGGTGGCCCAACGCAATCGCGCCGCCATTCACGTTCACCTTCTCGTGCGGCACCCCCATCGCGCGCATGAAGCGCAGCACCACTGCAGCAAAGGCCTCGTTCACCTCGAAGAGGTCGATGTCCTCAACACTCAGTCCGGCGCGGTCCAGCGCCTTGCGGGCCGCCAACGCTGGCGCGGTGAGCATGATCATCGGATCGTCGCCCGCCAGCGCGGTGGCGACGATGCGGGCGCGCGGCGTCAGCCCGTTCGCCTTCGCCGCCGCTTCGTTGCCGATCAGCACCAGTGCGGCACCATCGACGATGCCGGACGAATTGCCGGGGGTATGCACATGCCGCACCCGTTCCACCTGCGGATAGCGGCGCTTGACCAATTCATCGAAGCCCAAGCCGCCCATGGCCTCGAACGAGGGCTTGAGTTTGGCCAGCGCCTCGCGGGTGGTCGCTGGCTTGATGAACTCGTCCTCGGCGAGGATCACCTGCCCGAGCCGGTCCGTCACCGGCACCACCGAACGAGTGAAATGGCCAGCCGCGCGCGCAACGGCAGCACGCTGCTGCGAAGCCAGCGCGAAGGCATCGACCGTGTCGCGGTCGTAGCCGTCCAGCGTGGCAATCAGGTCGGCGCCAACGCCCTGCGGCACGAAGTGGGTCGCAAGGCTCGTCTCGGCATCCAGCGCCCAGGCACCGCCGTCGGACATCATCGGCACGCGCGACATCGACTCGACGCCACCGGCCACGAGCAGATCCTCCCAGCCGGAGCGCACCTTCTGCGCCGCGAGATTCACAGCCTCCAGCCCCGAAGCGCAGAACCGGTTGATCTGCACGCCGGCCGCGTTCCAGTCCCAGCCTGCGGCCAGCGCAGCGATCTTGGGCAGGCAGGCACCCTGGTCCAGCACAGGCGTCACACAGCCCATCACCACATCGTCGACCCGCGCGGTGTCGAAACCGTGCCGACGCACCAACTCCTGCATCAACCCAACCGTCAACGCGATCGGCTTGACCTCATGCAGGCTGCCGTCGGCCTTGCCCTTGCCACGCGGCGTGCGGATCGCCTCGAAAATGAATGCTTCGCTCATGCGCCTCTGAACTCCCCCCGGAAAGACGATCGACAACTTAGTTGAGCAAGCAATTGCTTGGCAAATTATCTATCGTTTGGCTGCAACGTCCGCTCCTCAACAGGACCGGATTGCCTTGCGTGCCCGGGTGCCACAGCGAAGCACCGCGGGTTCGAGCGAAGCATCCACCGCGCAGACGGATAGCGGCTTGCGGCGAGACGCGAGCGCCCCCGGCAAGCCCGCCCCGCGCGACCGATCCCTCCTCCGTGTCCTGAGACGGCCACCAGGGTCGCGGCTTCCCGATTCCAACATGACTGAAAACAACATTGGCGATCAAATGCTCCGCCGCCACTGGCGATCATGGGGACGGCGCCTATGATTGGACTGTCAATCGGGTTCCCCGCAGCCGAAGGGGTTTGGCACCGTCCCGGATGCCGCGCATGCCTGCGCCGCGACCCTGAAAGGTGCAGGATCCCGCGCGACACCGATCAGCGCGGTCCAGATGGGACAGAACCCGTGCAAGACGCCCCAAGCTTGGCACCTGTGCGCGATTCCGCAGGAGGAGGTGGCCACCATGCAACGAAGGGAATTCCTTGCCAGCGCGGCACTCGCGACCATCTTCTCGACGAGCAAGGCAATGGCCGCGGCGGATCGCCCGACGATCGCGCTGGTGCTCAAATCCTTGAAAAACGAGTTCTTCATGCTGATGGCCGACGGGGCCCAGCGCCATGCGAGTGCGCATGCATCCCGGTACGCGCTGGACGTGCAGGGCGTGCAGGAGGAAACCGACGTCGCCGGGCAAACGCTGATCATCAAGAAACTGATCAACGCGCGCGTATCCGCACTGCTGGTGGTGCCTGCCGACTCCGCGGCAATGCTTCCGGTCCTTCTGGAGGCGATCGCCGCCGGAATCCTTGTCATCAACCTGGACAACAAACTCGATGACCGCGCCCTGGTGACCGCCGGGGTAAGCATTCCGTTCGTCGGGCCGAGCAACTTCGCCGGCGCGCGGGCAGTTGGGGACTATGTTGCACGCAAGCTGCAAGCCGGTAGCAAGGTCGGGATCATCGAAGGGCCGCCGGGCTCCATCAACGCAAAGGCGCGAAGTGACGGCTTCCGCGAAGCGATGCAGGGCGCGGGAATGCTGGTCGCTGGCGTCCGCTCAGGCTATTGGGAAGTCGCCAGAGGAAGCGCGGCGGCGAACGAATTGATCAAGGCCGTGCCGGACGTGACGGCGCTGCTGTGCGGGAACGACAACATGGCGATCGGCGCTGCCAGCGCGGTCGATCAGGCTCACAAGCGAGGGCGGATTCTGGTGGCGGGCTACGACAACATTCCAGCCATCCGTCCGCTGCTCCAGGATGGTCGCATCCTTGTCACCGCGGACCAGTTTCCGGCGCGACAAGCAGAGTACGGACTCAACCTTGCTCTGGAAGCCTTGCAGACGCACAAGCAACAGCGCGATCTGCCGACCATTGTGCAGACGCCGGTAAGCGTCGTCGCGCGATGAGCATGTCAACGCGCGTCGCACTTGCAGCGCAGCTATCGTTGATGGCCGCCCTGCTCGGCACCCCGCCCCGATGCGCGGCACAAGGGCCGATCAATGTTCTGGTTGCAGAAACGCCTCCGTTCGTGACCGATCAGGGCGGCGTGGCAGCCGGCCCCTACATCGAGGCAATGAAACTGCTTGCCGATCGCGAGGGCGTGGGCATCCGCTTCGGTAGCCCACGGCCGATGAAACGTCTCTTGCTCGAAGCCAAGCAGTCCCGGAACACCTGTGTGCTCGGCGTGCCGTTCGCACCGGGCGAAGCAGAAGTGCTCAACTACATCGGACGCGTCGGTCCGCTCGATGTCGCGGTCTACGCCAAGCGCGGCGTAGCGCCACCGATCGCCAATGTCGCCCAGCTGCGCGGCAACACTTCGATTGCCAGCGCAGATCTTGCAGAGGTGCGGGATGTGCTCGACGCCGAGGGCATCGTCTATCAGACCCTTCCCGCCTCCGCCGCGGCGATGAAGATGTTGAATGCCGAACGCTTTGCGTATCTGGTCGCGGAGGAACCGGCGATCGACGACCTCAAGGAACTCTCGATCGAACGCCAGTTCGTTTTGCTGCGCACGGAACGCTGGCTGGCCTGCAACACCGCACTCGAGCCGGCGACCGCGGCACACCTGCGTCACGCAATCAGCGAAGGGCTGTACGCGGCGTCGACCCGACCGGTATGGGCCAGTTTTGGCCTTGGGGAACACTTCGATCGTGTGTCGAAGGCGTGGCGCCTCTCGACTGGCAAACAACGCTAGGCAATGACGCATCCGCGCGCCGGGCGATGCCGGCCCACCCTCTCGGCGGGCCGGCATCACCCATCCGACCACTACGTGTTTTCTGTCACCGCAGGCTGCAGCAAGGCGTTCCAGTTGACGCTCCGGCTCAGCACCATCACGCCGGTCAGGACCGCAAACAGCAGCAAGGTTCCCAGCAGCAGCGCATTCTGTTCAGAGCAGAGGATGGCGTACAGCGCACCGTACAAACCGCCAAGCAGCACCGCAAAGCCGCCGGCGCGCCAGAGGCTGCCAAGAATCGCGCTGACGTAGTAGCTGATGAGTCCCACACAAGCCACTGAGGCAACGCCGTACGCGGCATCGAATCCGATGTGTTCCGATAGCGCGAGCAGCAACATGAAGAACAGCACCATTGCGAAGCCAACCAGCAGGTACTGCACCGGATGCATCCGCAGGCCCTTGATCAGTTCATACACCGCGAACAAGGCAAGCGTGCAGCAGATGATGAGCATGGCGTACTTGGTGGCGCGGTCACTCAGGACATAGGCATCGACCGGGTCGATCAAGGCCACCGCGAAACTTTCGATCCCGGCAACCGAACGTGCGACCGCCGGGCCGCCGTCGAGCGAAATCGTGTCGCCTGCACCCTGCCCCTGCGCCGCGCCGGTCGCGCGCGCCAGCCATTGTGCGCGTGCATTGCTGGCGACCGCCGACGTGCGCCAGCTTGCGTCGAAACCGCTGTCTCGCACGGTGCGTTCAGCGGGCAGGAAGTCGCCGACGAAGGAAGGATGCGGCCATTCCGAATGCAGCACGAGACGGCTTTCCATGCCAAGCGGAATCACATCCAGCCGCTGGGCGCCCGCCACCTCGGCGGCGATCTCGAACGCGAATTCGCTGCCCGGATCCGGCACCGCGGCGAGGGACGCCGAGACGCCCGCCGGCAGGCCGCCAAGCCCGGTACCAGGCGCCACCGCCAGCGACTGCCCGGCGGCACTCATACGGATAGTTCGCAGACCGCGCGCATTGCCGACCGACAGCACCAGCGACGGCACACCGAAACGGATTTCGCTGCCCTCCACCGTACGCTTCACCGCCGCAACGGTGGGCATCTTCAGGCGCCCCTTCAAACTGCCTGAAAAGGTGTAGCCATTGATGCGAAACACGCCGCGCTTGCGGACGTCCGGCACCAGCTGGCCGGAGACATCCAGCGATTCCGGCAGCACATGGAGCATGCCCGTCTCGACTTTCTGCTCGCGCCGCTCCTGCGCGGTGCCGCGCGCCTCGACCTCTTCCCAGCGTTCGGTATAGGGCACCACCAGCAAACCGCCCGCAAGCGCCTGTGGCCCTGCAAGGCTGTTGCTCACAGTACGCAGCGCATCGTCGCGGTAACGCCCGCGGTCTTCGATCACGCCTCGCACCATTGCTACCGCGATACCCAACACCGCCACCAGCAAGGCCAGCACAAGAAACTTGGACACGAATCCCTTCATCACACGCTCCTCTGAACAAGACGAGGCAAGTGTCGATGTGCCCGATGGAGCCTTGCTGAGCGCAGCGTGTGGCGAATGTGAAGGGCGTGTGAAGTGTCAGCTGGCGGGCAAGCTCAGGCGCGCCAGCACGCCGCCGCCGTCGGCGTTATCAACCTCGATCTGGCCTCCATGCAGTTGCGCGACCTCACGCGCGACCACCAGCCCGAGCCCGCTGCCGTGGCGGCTGCCGTCGGGGCGCGGCAAGGAAAAGAAGCGTTCGAAAATGCGTTCGCGGGCATAGTCAGGAATACCCGGCCCGTGGTCGCGCACCGTGAGCATGACGAGCGGCCCCTGCACCCCGAAGCCCACCTCGACGTGCGCGCCGACTGGGGAGAAGTCGATCGCGTTGTCGAGCAGGTTGCCCAGTGCGAAGCCCAACAGGTCGGCGTCTCCGCGCACAGTGGGCCACTCGGCCGCTGGCGGCATGTCCAGCACGATGCCGCGCTGTTCCGCCACCGCGGCACGAGCGTCGACGCAAGCCTCCGCGAGCGCACCAAGTGGCACCGGGAGGCGCGCCGGCGCGCTATCACGCGCTTCAAGTCGCGACAGCAAGAGCAGACGCTCGATCGCCGATTGCATGCGAAGGCTTTGTGTCTGCACATTCTGCGCGAAGCGGGCACGTTCTTCGGCCGGCAGATCAGGTTCACTCAGCAGTTCGGATGCCCCGCGGATGGCCGCCAGCGGACTCTTCAGTTCGTGCGTCAGCGCTTGCACATAACGCTCGACATATTGCTTGCCGTCGAGCTTGCCGCGCATCGTCGCCATCGCCTGCGCAAGGTCGTTGAGTTCGCGTGCGCCCGATTGCGGGACCTCGGCGTGCAGCCCTTCCGACACCTCGCGCGCATAACGCTGCAGGCGCCGCACCGCAAGCGAGAGCCGCACCGTGACGAAGAGGCCAAGCGCAAGCGAGGCAGCGACCAGGGCCAAACCGTAGCGGGTGATCACGTTCTCGCTGCGCGCAATGATCGGGTCGACCTTGGAGATCGGCTTGGCAACGGTGAGCACGCCGATCACGCGACCGGCATCGAGCACCGGCGCCGCGACGTGGAACACGGCACTCGCATCATCGTTCGGTTCGGTGCGGGTGCTGCGTGCGCCGTAGCCGCCCTTGAGCGTGCGCGCAACGTCGTTCCAGCGCGAGTAGTCCATCCCTTCGGCACGCCCCTCGGAATCGAAAACCACGATGCCCTGCGCATCGGTGACGTAGATGCGGTAGTCGAGCGAGGTCTTGCGGAAGTGCCAGATCGGCGCATCAATCTGCCTTTGCGAATACGCCCGCACTTGCGTCGCGAAACGCCCCTTCGCCAGCGTGCCATCGCGCAATTCATCGGAAGCGAGCGCGGCAAGAAGGTTGGCCGTGTCGACCATCGACTCCTCGATGGTCTCGCGGATGCTCGGCTTGACCTCGCGCACCACGATCATCAGCGCGAACAGGCCGGTGAGGCCGACGATGACGAAGTAACCGACGAGGATGCGCAGCGACAGGCTCATGGCTGCACCGAGTAGCCGAGACCACGGTGCGTCTGGATCGGGTCGGCGTCCGGCGCGACGTCGCGCAGCTTGGCGCGCAGCGTCTTGATATGGGTATCGACGGTGCGATCGGTGCTGTCACGCTCGTTGCCCCACACGGCGTCGAGCAATTGTTCTCGCGAGAACACCCGCCTTGGGGCGCGCAGCAGGTGCAGCAGCAGCCGGTATTCGAAGCGTGTCAGTGCGAGTGTCTGGCCTCGATACTCGATCCGTGCTTCCGGCTCGATGACCCGGAATTCCGCAGTGGGTGCGGATTGCGGCGCAGTGGCAGCACCCGCCCGACGCAGGATCGCCCTCACCCGCCCCGCCACCTCGCGCGGGCTGAAAGGCTTGACGACGTAATCATCCGCACCGAGTTCGAAACCGGTGACACGGTCGATCTCGTCGCTGCGCGCGGTGAGAAAGATGACTGGAAGCATCGAGAACGCGCGGATCCTGCGCACCAGTTCGAAACCACTGAGGTCAGGCAGACCCACATCCACCAAGGCCAGGTCGGGCGGGTCTTCCTGCAGCACGTTCAACGCACCGGCAGCGTCTTTGACATGCCGGACCAGATGACCTTCACTGCGGAGTACATAGGCCAGCGTGTCGGCAATGGCAGGTTCGTCGTCGATGATGAGAATGCGGCTCATGAATGCGGCAGGTCGTTCAGAACGCCACAAGGATAGCGCGCCAACTGACGTTGCCGACTCTTGATCGCCGGCGCAGCGGGTACCGACAGAGCGGCGTTGGCCGCGAACGGAGGGCAAACGAAAGAGGCGGCCCATGGCCGCCTCTTGTGCACGAACACCTCGCCTGCAGTGGGTCTGGTCAGAACTTGTAGCCGAAATTCATGCGGAAGCCCTTGAGACCGTTGTCGCCGTGGGTGTAGGTCACGCCAAGATTGGCCTTCTCGATCGACACTCCGGCGAATTCGATGCGCGTGCCAGCCGCAAAACCGAACTCCTGATACTTCTCGATGTAGAGAGCGTCACCGTAGAACCGAGTATCGATGATCCACGCGCGCCAGTTCACGGAGCGACCGAACCAGTTTTCAGGAAAGGTGTTACCCACATCCAGACCGTTTCGGAACATCTGGTTGGACAAGTCGTAGTTGATTTCATAGTCGCCATATTTGAGGCTCTGCGTGCGGTAGAGCCCGACCATGTTGGTCATGCCGAACAGCCAATCGCCAGCAGCAAAGCTGAAGCGGCTGGAGAGGCTAGCCGAGTACATGACCGCCGCGGCGCCCAGGTCGGCCGACCCGACGGCACCAACACGCATCGCCGGCGTCAGCACCCAACCCGTGAGCACAGGCACACGCAGGCTTCCACCCAACGCGGCGCTACCAGTCTTGGCACCTTCCGTATCGTTGTAGGTCAGCGGCGCATCGAGCTTGAAGTGGTAGCCGTTACCGAGATTCCAGGTCCAGCCAAGAGGGAGCTTTGTCATGTTCTGCGAGAACCCGCCCGCCGAATAGCGGCCAAATTCCAGCCCCACCAATGCGTAGTTGTTGCCGGCCATCTGTCCGCCAGTCGACTCCCCCACATACACCGAATCCGCAGCCGTGGAGAAATCCGTGGCGCCCATCTGGGCCATGAGACTGGCGGGATTGCCGGCGACCGGATCGACCGGCGATACGCGTGCCATCTCCTTGAGCATCAAGGTCAACAGATTCTTGCCTTCGCCCTTCATCCAGTCCTTGAACTGCTGTTCGCTGGCACTTCGTGTTGCCCCGGCGAAATTGATATTGATGCCGAGTGAGGGCACGCGGAAGTTGAGGATCGGCGATTCGGCCCTGTACTCCACCTGCACCGGCAGGCCGCGCACGTACAGCGTGCCAATGGCAGCGGATATGTCGGTGTATGTCGACACCGTATTCTGCAAGCCGCTAAGCGATACCGCATCGAGCAGGTCGGTGAGCGAAGTGAATCCGACTTGCCCTCGCTGGCCAGTGTCTTTCACCAGCGCATCGAGTTCGAACAGGTTCTTCGCCTGCGCACCGCCGCAGCACACCGCCAGCACACCCGCCACGATCAACTTCCGCATTGTCCGCTCTCCCGTTTTCCTGACTGAACGCACCCGCACGCCCGTTATGCGCCGGGAATACTAGCTTCAGGCACGCGATTAGGGGAGGATATTTGTGGCGTATGGGCGTCGCGCGTCACCACCTGCCGTGGCATGAATGTCACACCTCGACGGCAGCATTCGTCGCACAGCACGGCCTTGTGAACACCTTGGAGGCGCACGACATGGCACAGACCCTCAGGAATTCTCGCCCGAACACGTCGCACGCTGCCGCGCGTAGCACCACGGTCCGGGGGCAACTGGACACGCAACGCGGACTCGGGATCAAGCTTGCGGCGGTGCTACTGCCAGCGCTGGTGCTAAGCGCATGCGCAAGCAATCCGAGCAGCGGCGAGCGAAACCCGGGTTCTGCATCGCCCGAGCCAACTCCGACAAGAACGGCGACAGCGGCTGAAAGCGGACCGACTTCGCCAACCGCTGTGCTGACCACCAGCATGTCGATCGACGGCCGCATGATGCCGGTGATGCACGGGCAGCAAACCGTCGCGACCCGTGCCGACATGCGGCGCACCGATTCGCAGTTCCAGTTCGACAACTGGCTGTTTCGCCAACTGGCGGGGGACGGCCGAAGCGCCGACATCATCCGTCTCGACCGTAGCTTGGTGTGGACACTGCACCCGGCCAAACGCAGCTATCGCGAATGCGCACTCAGCGGTTGCGGTTCGGCGATGAAGCCCGAGCCTGAGAAACAGCCGAAGGACAAGGAAAAGCCCCGCGAACCTTCGGAAGCGAAGTGCCCGCTGACTGTGAAATCCAACGAATTCTCGGTGCTGGCATCCGGCGAGAAGAAGCGCATCAACACTTTCGACACCGAACAGTTCCTGCTCAAGTGGAAGCTCGAAATGCAGGATCCGCAGAAACAGGTGGCACGCAACGAAGTCGTGCTGGAGCTATGGACGACACCGGAGAACGGCCAGATCCGCGACGTCAAACGCATCAATGAATCGTTCGAGCAGCGCTGGCGGTCCGCCACCCGGCCCGCGGAACATCCGTTCGGCCGCTATGTGCCGCCGGATGTGGTCGCTTCGATGGCTTCGCTGATCCGCGGCGCCGGCACCAAGAGTTTCGCCAAGTGGGCGAATGACATGAAAAAGATCCATGGATACCCGATCCTCACCAAAATGAGCTGGAGCGCTTCCGGCAATGTCTGCAGCGATCAGCGTGGCGATGCCAAGGCCTCGGCAAGCAGCACGCCGACCAGCGTCGGCGGCCTGCTGGGCGGTTTGATCGCGGGGCAGGCAACGAGTGAAATGGCGGATCGTGCTTCGAGTGGCGCATTGCTCACTTTCACCCACGAGGTGCAGACAATTGCCGTGAAACCGGTCGCGGACACCAGCTTCCTGCCGCCACCCGACTACCAGAAAGAGGCCACGCGCTAATCGGCCACAGCCACATTTGCGACGCGCAGCGGCCAGACGACCCTGCCGCACCAGGCCGCCACAAATGAATACGGGCACCCGAGGGTGCCCGTTCGATTGCGACTGATCCGCCTTACACAGCGTAACTGCGCAAGCGCAGCGAGAATTCTTCCAGTTGGCGAATGCCGCTCGCTTCCGCGCGTGCGCACCAGTCCTGCAACTGCTTGACGAGCTGGTCGCGTGAAGCACTTGAACGCGCCCAGATCGCGGTGAGCTCTTGCTTCATCGCAACCAGTTGCTGCAAGCGCGGGCTGTCGGCCACAGCCTTCTCGAACTGCTGTTGCAGCTTGGCCGGGAAACCCTCGGTCCGCTCAGACACCAGCCAGCGGCGCAACTGCTTCATGTCGAGCTTGCCCTGGTGCTGCTGCGCAAGCTTCGCGAGTTCCTCGCCATACACCGTCTTCAGGCTGGTGGCGTAGCGGCGCATCACGTCGTAGCGATGCGTCACGATTGCTTGCAGCATCTCAAGGTCAACGACCTTCTTCGCTTCCGCAAACTTCGGCTGCGGAATCGTCTTCTTCACCTTGGCGAGGCCGAGCATTTCCATGATGCGGATATACATCCAGCCGATGTCGAACTCGTACCACTTCGACGACAGCTTGGCAGATGTCGCAAAGCTGTGGTGGTTGTTGTGGAGTTCTTCGCCACCAATGAGGATGCCCCAGGGGACGAGGTTCGTGGAGGCGTCGGTGCAGTCGTAGTTGCGGTAGCCCCAGAAGTGCCCAAGGCCATTGATGACGCCGGCCGCCCAGAACGGGATCCAGATCATCTGCACGCCCCACATCAGCACACCCGGGACCACGCCGAAGAGCGCGATGTCGATCGCCAGCATCAGCACGATGCCGACCTTCTGGCCTGGAGTGTAAATGTGGCGTTCCATCCAGTCGTCCGGCGTGCCATGGCCGTAACGTTCCATCGTGTCCTTGTTGCGCGACTCCTTCACATAGAGGAACACGCCACCCCAAAGAACACGGTTGATGCCAAGGATCTGCGGGCTATGCGGATCTTCAGCCGTCTCGCACTTGGCGTGATGCTTGCGGTGGATCGCCGCCCACTCCTTGGTGACCATGCCGGTAGTCATCCAAAGCCAGAAGCGGAAGAAATGGCTCGGAATCGGATGAAGGTCGAGCGCACGGTGCGCCTGATGGCGGTGCAGGAAGATCGTGACCGACGCGATCGTGATGTGCGTCAGGCCAAGAAGAACCAGCACGTAGCCCCACCAGGGCAAGTCAAAAAATCCAGAAAACATCAACGGCATCCCCTCGGGGTTTGGTTTTGATAAGTAATTGATTTTACGCGAAGGTTACAGCGGCCGCCATGTTTGCAGCTCCACACGCAACCGCCTGGGCAGCAGAAGTTCAAGCCGCACCTGCCTGAGCGACGACAGAGACCGGCACGCTCTCGACCGGTGCGCCGACGACACGCACCTCGCGTTGCGGGAACGGAATTTCGATCCCCTCTTCACGGAAGCGGCGCCAGATCTCGCGATTGATGTTCGATTTGATGCCCAGGTTGCCCTGCAGCGGGTCGAAGATCCACACCCCCAACTGCAAATTGATGCCATGGTCGGCAAATGCCAGTAGATGGGCAACCGGCGCCGGGTCCTTCAGCACCCGCTCGCCGCCCGCCGCCGCGCACTCGACCAGCACCTGCATCGCGCGCTCCACATCGCAGCCGTATCCCACCTGGACCGGGATGCCGATCCACACGTTCTTGTCGGCAAAGGTCTCGTTCTGTACCACCGAGCCGATCAGAGTCTCGTTCGGCACGATCACGTTGATGCCGGTGGGCGCGCGCAGCACCGTGTATCGCGTGGTGATCTGTTGCACCTCGCCGCGATCCGCCCCCACCGAGATCATGTTGCCGATGCGGATCGATCGATCCAGCAGGATGATGAAGCCGGCGATGTAGTTCGCCGCGATCTTCTGCATGCCGAAGCCGATGCCGAAGGCGAGCGCGCCGGAAAACACCGACAAGGTCGTCAGGTCGAGCCCGACCAGCGACATCGCAATCAGTACGCCGACGAATACCAGCAGGGCTCGGGACACGCGCGACAACACCGCCTGGATGCTGCTGTCCATGTTCGGCGACGCCATCAGGCGGTCTTCGATCATCCCCGCGATCCATAGCGCGACCACCAGGGTGCCGGCGACCGACAAGGCGCCATTGATCAGCATCCAAAGCGACACCTGTTGCTTGCCGACATGCATGCTGAGGCTGTCGAGCCAGGCGATCAGCTCCGGAAGCACGCCCACCAGATCCAGCGCCACCACCGCCCACACGCTGATCGCGATGTAGCGCTCGGCCCCCTTGAGCCATGTGGACCTGAAGAAGAACTGGCGCAATGCGACTTCGATCAGCCGCAGCACGCACATCGCGAAGGCCAGTTGCGACGCGATGCCCAGTTCGGTGCCGCGGTAGCCCGCCAACTGGAAGGCCGCACGCGCGAACATCATCATCATCAGCGCGGCCAGCGGCCATGCCGCGGCGCGCACCAGCCGCGACCAGGTACTCATGCCCGAAAAGCGGCGCTTGACCGAGCGCGCGACGAACATCGCAGCGATGACGACCACCGCAATCACCGCAAGCTGAAGCTGGGCAACCGGCTTGGCGAGCTCGTGGATGACCGACTCGAAAGTGGCGATCAGTGCGTTGGTCGCCTCGCCGTTGGTTCCGACTTCACTCATCCATTCCGCTCCAGCGCAACTGCGAAGAAGCCATCGGTGCCGTGCGTCATGGGATCAAGCCGCAAACGCTCGCCACAGGCCAGCTCGATGCCCTGGCCGGCGAAGATCTCCTGTGCGGGGAGCAGCTTGAAGTCGGGATGCGCAGCAAGAAAGGCATCGACAATCGCGTCGTTTTCCTCGGGCAGGATGCTGCAGGTCGCATACACCAGACGCCCGCCCTTCTTCAGCAAACGCGCCGCGGCGGCGAGAATCGCGCCCTGCTTGCCGGTCAGTTCCTCGACCGACTTGGGTGATTGCCGCCACTTCAGGTCCGGGTTGCGGCGCAAGGTACCAAGCCCGCTGCAGGGGGCATCCACCAGCACGCGGTCGAGCTTGCCGGCGAGGCGTTTCAGCCTTGCATCGTTTTCGTGCGCGATCGCCGAGGTGTGCACGTTGGAGAGGCCCGACCTCGCTACCCGCGGCTTGAGCCGGGCGAGACGGCGTTCGGCCGTATCAAAGGCATACAGGCGTCCGGTCGATCGCATCAAGCCCCCCAGCAGCAGTGTCTTGCCGCCGGCGCCAGCGCAGAAATCCGCCACCATCTCGCCGCGTTTTGGCCCGACGAGGAAGCCAAGCAACTGGCTACCCTCGTCCTGCACCTCGATCGAGCCATCAACGAACAAGGGATGCTTGGTCAGCGACGGCTTTTCGGCAAGGCGGATGGCGAGCGGCGAATATGCGCCCGGCTCGCACGCCATGCCATCGGCACGCAAGCGCTCGATCACCTCCTCGCGCTTGGCTTTGAGCGGGTTCACCCGCAGGTCGAGCGGCGCCGGTGCGTTGAGCGCCTGGGCGAGGCGCAGGGCCTGCGCTTCGCCGTGCACCTGCGCCAGTCGCTCTGCCAGCCAATCGGGGAGATCCGCCTGTTCGGCAAACGAGAGCGTCGGCGCAACGGCCGCCTGTCGCTCGGCGAGCCAGCGCTGCTCGGTCGCCGAAATCGCGCCTTCGAGTTGACGGGAAGAAATGCCCTGAACCTTGATCAGCGCCGCCAGCAACAGGCGACGACCGGTCGCGCGTTCGCCGCACCAGGCTTCGAGCCGGCGGCGATTACGCAACACCGCGTAGACGGTTTCCGCGATTACACCGCGGTCGCGATGGCCGAGGGATTTGTTGTGGCGGAAGAAATCGGACAGCACGGCATCGGAAGGCGCCTCAAAGCGCAACACTTCTGCCAGTACTTCCGTCGCTTCATCGAGCCGGTTCTTGTTTATCTGCATCATCAGCCCTTGTAGGAGTCTTTCTCTTGGCGGGAAGGCTGGATATCCAGCTTCACGCCATCCAATTCAATCTCGCGAGCCACTTCATCAAACACATGCCCCTGCTTGCGATCGTCCACCCGCACGCGAACCGGGGCGTTGCGATGCTGCCGCGACAACCACAGGTCGACAATGAACTCGCCGTTTCGCGCTTCGCAGTGGAAGTGGCGCGCCTCGATGCTGCCCCAGGGCAGACGCAAGCGCTCGTTTGCGATCTGCGACAGCGTCGCCTCCGACCCCCAACGTCCGCCGACCACATAAAGCGTCGTTTGCTCCATCCCGTCCGGCTGAAAGGCGAGGTGATGCGCAAGGCTCAGGATGTCCTGCGCCAGCCCCACGAACGGCACTTCCCGCACCAGATCGGGTCGCGACAGGATCACCTTGCGCTGCGCCCAGTCGAACACTGCATGTGACTGCTTGCCGTTCAGATCTTCCTGGAAACCTGTAGGCGCAAGCCCCTCAGGCCCCACCCGCCCCTGGCTCTGCTGCACGCCGTTGAAGCGCTTGATCAGCCTCGCGAGCCCCGAAGTCGAAGCCTCACTTCGCATCGTGTAGCGCTCGCCGTCGTGCGACCAAGTGTGAATCATCTCGCCGACTTCAATCGTTTCGCCATAGCGAACCTGATAGCGGATTCGACCTTCGCGCGGCCATGCCTGGGTCGCTTCCGGGTCCACCGTGAGCGGCACCGGATCCACCACCGGCTTCTCCGCGCCGGCCTCCGGCACCTTGGCAACCGTGTCCGCGCCAGCGGCCGACGACGACTCCACCGGCTGCGAGGTCGTGCCGTCGGCGACCGAGGGCTGCGTTTCCACAACGGGCGCCTTTGCGAGCACCTCCCGCCTTTGCCCCCCGCGCGCCCGTGCGGTGCGGGTCTTGGGGTGCGCTTCAGGCCTGGAGTCTTGTTTCGGAGGGGTGGCTTCCACTGCGGCATGTCGCACCGGCGGCAATTGCAGAGTGGCTTCTATCCGGATCGGCTCCGCCACCACCGACAGTTCCCACCCTGGCGACGACAGTATCAATAGGTGCAACAGCAACGATATCGCGACCGCGACATGTACGGCCCGGATGCGCTTGAAAAGTTCCCGAGCGTCAGGCACGCCTTCAGGCACCCGCCAAAGGCACGATCCAGCCGCCGTCGGGAAGCGCCGCATCGCGGACGGTCACGCGATTGCCTTCAACGACCAGTCGATCCTCCACGAACCAGCGTACCGCCTGCGGGTAGATGACGTGTTCCTGCTCCAGCACGCGGGCCGCCAGTGACGCCTCGGTGTCGTCCGGGCGCACCGCCACTGCGGCCTGCGCGACGATCGGCCCGCAGTCGAGGGTCGGCGTCACGAAATGCACTGTCGCGCCATGCAGCTTCGCGCCGGATTCGATCGCCTTGCGGTGCGTGTGCAGGCCCGGAAAGCTCGGCAGCAGCGAGGGATGGATGTTGATCAGGCGTCCTTCGTAGCGCCTTACGAAATCGTCGCCCAGCACCCGCATGAAACCTGCCAGCACAACCAGATCCGGCGCATGACGGTCGATGGCGGCGCTCAAGGCAGCGTCGAACGCTTCGCGGGTGGCGAATGCAGTGTGGTCGATCGCCTCGGCCACCAGCCCGCTCTCGCGCGCAAACGCAAGGCCGCTCGCGGCCGGCTTGTTCGAGATGACGGCGGCAATGCTGGCGCCGGGAATCTGCGCACGAACGATCGCCTCCATGTTGGAGCCACGACCAGAGATGAGGATGACGATTTTTTTCATGTCTGAAATGAAAAGGCCGAACGGGGAAGCCCGCTCGGCCCTACAGTTTAACCCGCTGCGCGGGCCAGGGATTCAGGCAGCAGCGCGACTGGCGACGCGGCTCCGGACGTAGGCGACGATCGCCGGCAGCAGCGACAGCACGATGATGCCGACAATGACGAAACTCAGGTTCGCCTTGACCCACGCAATATTGCCGAACCAGTAACCCGCCAGCGTCAGCGAGAAGATCCACAAGGCGCCGCCAAACAGATCGAGTGGCAGGAAGCGGCTGTAGGTCATGCGCGCCACGCCGGCGACAAACGGGGCAAACGTGCGCGCCAGCGGCATGAAGCGCGCAATGATGATGGTCTTGCCGCCATGCTTTTCAAAGTAGGCGTGGGTCGAATCAAAGGCGCGGCGATTGAATAGCCGCGAGTTCTCCCAGCGGAACACGCGCGGGCCGATCGCGCGCCCGATCCAGTAATTGCAGTTGTCGCCAAGCACAGCCGCCAAAAACAGCGAACCGGAGAGCAGCGCGATATCCATGCCACCGGTTGCCGCCAGCGCGCCAGCGACGAACAGCAGGGAATCGCCGGGCAGAAAAGGCGTGACCACCAGACCTGTCTCGCAAAACACGATCAGGAACAGGATCGCGTAGATCCAGGGACCGTACTGCCCGACCATCACCGCGAGGTGCTTGTCCAGATGCAGAACGATATCGATGAAGGGAAGGAGCAATTCCATGCGGACTCCGGGAACACCAGGGGGATCGGCCGCACCCTTGGGAACGGCGACGCGCAGGGTAGCACAGCGGTCCGCGCGCCCGTTCGCCGCAATGCACAAATCCGGATATCGATCCCGGCAAGACTGCAAATCTTGGTGTCTTGCATTGCCGTGCTGGCGTCTGCAAGCAGTAGAATTTGCGCTCATGAAACGCGCAGCCCCCACCCATGACGCAGAAACCGTCATGCCGGCACCGACGTCCGAGACCGTCGACACCGGCACGCCGCCGCGTCTGAAAATGCCGCCGCGGTGGATCCGCGCGGATCGGCACTGGTGGCTGCATCTGGACCACGGTGGCGTGGCGCGGGAACGCGACGGCACCTGGTTCGGCTATCCGCTCGGCTGGTCGGATGCACGGCGTCTGGGCCCGTTCGAAAACGCACTCCTCGCGGCACAGGCTGTCGAATCAGCCGAACCGGAAGATCCCGGCACCGCGCGTTCGCGCCGCTGAACGCATCGGCCGACGAAGCAGCGCGCAATCCACTCGACCCCAGCCTTGCGTCGACACGAGCACCGCGACTGGCGCCGCGCCTCAGGCAGTTGCGCGATTCACACTTTGAAACCCACTTCCGCAACAAACCTGCGCGCGCCGATCCATACTTGAAGCATGGAACCGCAGCGCCGCGCCCGCTGCAGCGCGACGCACGGCATGCTGGAGTCAGATATGCGCACGCTGTTTCCGCACACACGGTTCGACGCCGCCAGCATTCGGGTCTGCGTCGTCGCAGTGCTGGGCGGATGCGCGACACCGGCAGCGCCGCCGGTATACGCACCACAGCGTCAGCCGCCTGCGCAGCCGCTCAACATCGAGATCCGCGCCGTTCCGCTGGCGAACCAGACCCCGGAGCGGCAACGGCGGGATCATTACGAGTGCTACAACTGGGCTGTTGACCAGACTGGCTTTGATCCCAGTCGGCTGCCGGCAGACCCGCCGCCGCGCATGGTGCGCGTCGAACCGGTGCCGCCAGCCGGATACGACACCGCAGCGCTCGCGATTACCGGCGCAGCCATCGGTGCAATGGTTTCAAACCCGCGCAACGCGGCGGGCGGTGCTGCCGTCGGCGCGGTTATCGGCGCGATGACTGGCGCCGCGTCAGATGCCGCGCGCCAGCAGGAAGCCCGACGCATAGAGGATCGCGAGAACGCGCGCTTCGCGAGCTACGACAACCGCCTGAGCCAGCACGCTGCCGAATACCGGCGCGCCTACGCCGCGTGCATGGAAGGCCGTTCGTACGAGATCCGCTGACCGATGGTTCGCGAAACACCATGACACCAACCCAAACCAACATCCGCCGTTTCGCTCTGCTCCTGCTGGCACTGATGCCGATGGTAGGGGGCTTGGCCGTGGCCGATCATGGTCACGACCACCACTCCGGCTATTGGGGGCCGCACTATGGTTCGCCCCTCTACTACCCGCGAATCGGTCTGGAAGTCAGCGTGCTGCCGGTGCAGCCCTTTGTAGTTCCTTACGCAGGCGTGAGCTACTACTTCTCCACAGGCATCTGGTATCGCCCCTGGGGACCGCGCTTCGTCGTCGTTGCGCCGCCGATCGGCGTTTCAGTGCCGCTATTGCCGCCCAGCTATGTGGTGCGCTCGTACGGCAGCACCACCTACTACATCGCGAATGACGTCTATTACGTTGCCAACCCCTCCGGGCCCGGCTACCTCGTCACCGCCCCGCCCGATCTGCCCGCTGCCGGTGCGCGCCCAAGCGCCGCGCAAGCCTCTGACCGGCTCTACATTTACCCGCGCAAGGGCCAAACCAAAGAGCGGCAGGACGATGATCGTTTCACCTGCCATGAATGGTCGGTCGGTGAGACCGGTTTCGATCCGACGCGCCCCCAGGGCGGCAGCGAAGCCCAGTCGCGCGGCACCACCCGTGCCGATTACCGACGCGCGATGGAAGCCTGTCTTGATGGCCGCGGCTACACCGTCCGGTAAGCGCGCCTCATCCTCACCTTTTCGCGATACCTGATCGCGGCAGCGCGCACATGTCGCTCCGCCACGCCCATCCACTGGAATCAATTACGGGAGCGACCGACAGCAGCCCCAAGCTTGTGGTCTACTTCGCCCCTTTCTCCACCGCAGCGCAGCATCACTCATGCACCTTTACGCCCGCGCCTTGTCGATTGCCTTTTTGTTCGCCGCCAGTATCCGTATCGCCCACGCTTCCGATAGCGCAGCCGAATTGCCCACCCCTGCCGGCAATCGCGCCGAGCACGTCGTCCGATTGGGGGACGTCTCGCCGACGAACGGTGAACTGAAGAATCCCGACGCCAATCCCGCAGTGAAGGCATCAAACCACGGCGGCAAATCGCCTGCCGCTCGCCAGGACGACAAGGCCAAGATCGAGACAATCGTGGTCACGGGCAAGAAAGCGACCGACACCGATGCACGCCGCGACTCGACCGCCGCCAAGATGGTGTTCGGGCGCGAGGAACTCGACCGCCACGGCGACACGTCGCTCGGCGATGTGCTCAAGCGACTGCCCGGCATCACGGTTGGCGGCACCCCCGGGCGCGGCGGCGAGATCCGCATGCGCGGGCTGGGCAATGGCTACACGCTGATCCTGCTCAACGGCGAGCCGGCGCCGCGCGGGTTTTCGCTCGATTCACTGGCGCCCGAGCAGGTCGAACGCATCGAGGTCATGCGTGCGCCCGTCGCCGAGCACAGCGCACGCGCCATCGCCGGCACGATCAACATCGTGCTGCGCGAAGACTTCGTGAAGAAGCTCAGCGACGTGCGACCGACCCTCGCGTGGGAGAACGGCCATTTCCAGCCTTCGATCTCGATGCAGCACAACGACACATCGGGCAACCTCAGCTACGGCATCAACGCCAACGTCTATCAACGCGATCAAGGCAATGAATCGACGACGCTGACAACCGTCAGCAACCGGGCTACAGGCGCGCCGACGCTGCGGCAAATCGAAACCACGCATAGCGACACCACCGGCGAGGGCGTGCATCTGAGCGCCCGGCTGAACTGGAAACTCGAAGGCGGCGACAACCTCTTCGTGCAGCCCTTTCTGATGCATTCTGTCAGCACGAACCACGGCGACAGCCACCTCGCGCAAACGCTGGGTGCGGCACCGCCGCCCTACGCCGATGCAAGCTGGCAGACACAATCGAACAACACCATGCTGCGGGTGATGGGCAACTGGCGGCATAAACTCGACAGTGCCAGCCGGCTCGAACTGCGCGCCAACGGCGGCATCGCGAGCAATACCAGCGACACCGCCCGCAAGGAGTTCGACGCCACTGGCACGCAGATCCACGACAACTGGAACAGCATCGGCATCCGGGATTCGTCGCTGAGTGCGGCCGGCAAGTATTCACGCTTCCTCGGCGACGGCCACAGCCTGTCGGCGGGCCTCGAACTGGAGGGCGGCCGCCGTGACGAATCGGCTAGGACGATTCAGGATGGCGTACCGCAACTGGCGCAATACGGCGACTCGGTACAGGCCCGCACGACCCGATGGGCCGGCTACGCGCAGGACGAATGGGAGATTTCCCCGCTATGGTCAATGTACGCCGGCCTGCGCTGGGAAGCCCTAAAGACGCACAGCCAATGGCTCTCGGGCACGGCCGACAACAGCGCGTCGGTGCTGAGCCCGCTCTTCCACAGCGTCTGGAAGTTCAGTGAAGAGAGCAAGGACCAGGCGCGTCTGGGCATCACCCGCAGCTTCAAGTCGCCAACCCTCGCGCAGCTCGTCCCCCGCCCCACCCTCGCATCCGGTTACCCTGCCGGCGGGCCGAACACGCCCACCAACCCCGACTCCGCCGGTAACCCGAATCTGGAGCCCGAACTCGCCTGGGGACTCGACCTTGCTTTCGAGCATTACCTCGATAACGGCGGCCTGTTCAGCGTCAGCGCCTTCCAACGCAATATCGACAAGCTGATCCGCAACGTCACTTCGCTGCAGAGCGTCGACTGGTCGCCGGTACCACGCTGGGTCAGCACGCCGCAGAACATTGGCAAGGCGGTGACCCGCGGGATCGAACTGGAAGCCAAGTTCCGCCTCTCGGAACTGTTTGCGGAGGCGCCGCCCCTGGATGTTCGCGCCAACCTGAGCCGTTTCTGGTCCAGCGTCGAAAGCGTGCCGGGCCCGAACAACCGCCTCGATCAGCAACCCAAGAGCACCGCCAACGTAGGCCTCGATTACCGCTTCCGCAGCGTGCCGCTCACCGTCGGCGGCAACATGAACTGGACACCCTCCTACACCGTGCAGCAGACCGAAACGCAGACCTATGACCAGGGGCTCAAGCGCGTCTACGACGTGTACGGCCTGTGGCGCTTCAACCCGGATCTCCAGTTGCGGCTCTCCGCATCGAACCTGTTGCAAGCGGACTACCTGACGGCCACCGGTTTCACCACCTCGACCGAACTGCACCAGGAACAGAGCATCGCGCGCACATTCGCCAACTACTCCGCGCGGCTGGAAGTCCACTTCTGAACGAAGCACGCACTTGATTTAAGCGCTGGCAGGAAGGCGCGCGTCTTGCGATCATCTCGGTCGATACACTCCGACCATCAAGGAGATCGCCCCATGCTCACGCCTCAACCTGGCATCCTCTCGCCCTTGCCCAAAGCCGCCCGGTTCCTGAGTCTGGTCGCGCGGCCGGGCGCCGAGCTTGGTGACGCGCTGCGTGCGCTCGCTCGCCATGTCGATGGAGAGCGGATCGTGCTTGGCGTCGGCGCACCGCTGGCCGCAGCGCTTGGCCGTTCGATCGACGGTCTGCACGCGATGCCTGCGATTGCCGGCGCGCGTGTCGACATCCCCTCGACGCCGGCTGACCTGTGGCTGTGGTTGCGCGGAGAAGACCGCGGCGAACTGATGCTGCGCGGCCGCACGCTCGAACAACTGCTCGCTCCCGCCTTCGCGCTTGCCCATGTCGCGGATGCCTTCGTGCATGGATCAGGGCGCGATCTCACCGGTTATGAGGATGGCACCGAGAATCCGCAGGACGATGCGGCGGTCAGCGCAGCGATCGTCGCGAAATCGGCCGGCGCGCTGGCGGGGTCCAGCTTCGTCGCGGTGCAGCAGTGGTTGCACGATTTCTCCGCTTTCGAGGCGATGCGGCCGCGCCAGCAGGATCTCGCCATCGGGCGTGAACGCGAGAGCAACGAGGAGATCGACGATGCGCCGCCGTCGGCGCATGTAAAACGCACCGCACAGGAATCCTTCGCTCCGGAGGCCTTCGTGCTGCGTCGTTCGATGCCCTGGATCGAAGGCGAACGCGCGGGTCTGCACTTCGTCGCCTTCGGCGCCTCGTTCGGCGCGTTCGAAGCGCAGCTGCGACGCATGAGCGGCGCCGAGGATGGCGTTGTCGACGCCCTCTTCTCATTCACCCGGCCAGTCACCGGCGCCTACTTCTGGTGCCCGCCGATGCGTGAGGGCCGCATCGAGCTCACTGCGCTCGGGCTCTGAAACGCCGGCTGGCACGCCACAAGGGATGCAGGGGGCACGGGGCAACTGTCCCCTGCCCGCAACAGGTGGTGTCTCGCGCGTCAGCGTCCATCGCCCTGCTTGATCTGAGTCGGAATCGCTCCGCCCAGCCCGTGTTACGAAGGGCTTGAACCCTTCGCGATCCGACCATGCGTCTGCCCAACCCGATCCACGCGCTGGTTCGTCGCCGCAAACACAAGCATCACACAACGTTGGCGGTGGCCCATGCGCTGTCGCGCACCTCCCTGCGGCTCTCCGCGAAGGCCGTATGGGGCGGCGGCGCGCTGCTCGGGGTAATGCTGATCGGCACCCTCGGCTTCCATGCGATCAGCGGGCCGGAACACAGCTGGCTCGACGCGGTGTACATGACCTTCATCATCGTGTCGACGATCGGGTTCGGCGAGATCATCGACTTGAGCCACAGCCCGGGCGGGCGTGTCTTCGCGATGGCCATCGGGGTCGCCGGGCTGGCCACGATCTGGTTCCTGTTTTCCACCCTGACCGTCTTCCTGCTGGAAGTGGACCTCAACGCAGCACTGAGGAGAAAACGCATGCAACGCACGATCGGCAACATGAGCAACCATTACATCGTGTGCGGTTTCGGACGGGTCGGTCAGAACGTGGCGGCCGAGCTTGAAATGACCGGCCGGGCCTTCGCCGCCATCGACCAGGATCTGCACACGCTGGAAGAACGCAAGGAACGCGACGACACCCTGCTCTACCTGCATGGCGATGCGTCGGACGACGATGTGTTGGTCGCAGCGCAGCTCGAACGCGCCAAGGGCATCTTCGCGGTGACCGGGGACGACAGTCTCAACCTGATGATCACGGTGACTGCGAGGCAGATCAACCCGCGCATCCGCATCGTGGCGCGCTGCCACGAGCCGCGCAACATCGCCAAACTGAAGAAGGCCGGCGCGAACGAAGTCGTGTCGCCAGACTTCACCGGCGGCGTGCGCATCGTTGCCGCGATGATCCGGCCACACGTGGTGTCTTTCCTCGACGAAATGCTGCGCTCGGAACACCGCTTGCGCGTCGAGGAAGTGAAGGTGCCGGAGCAGTTTGAACCGCGCCCGCTGGAGCGCCTGCGCACCCGCAGCCCGCACTACGTGCTGCTCGCGATCCGCGGCCAGAACGACTGGCTCTTCAACCCGCAGGACGACGCGGTGCTGATGCCAGAGGACACGCTGATCGCGATGTGCACGCCCTCCGGTCGCCGCGAACTGGAAGACCTGCTATTGCAGCAACCGCCGCTGTCCTGAATGGCTGCGGCGATCGCTGGTCAGGCGTCGCTCAGTACGCCGTCCTTCAGTTGCAGGCGGCGATCGGCGCGCGCGGCCAGCCCCGGATCATGGGTAACGATGACCACTGCGGTGCCGATGCGCTGGCGCAGCGCGAGCATCACGTCAAACACGGTCTCTGCGGTGTGGCGATCCAGGTTGCCCGTCGGCTCATCGGCCAGCAGGCAGGCAGGCTCGGTCACCAGCGCACGCGCGATCGCGGCGCGCTGACGCTCGCCGCCTGACAATTCGCCCGGCGAATGGGTCAGCCGGTGCCCAAGACCAACCGATTCGAGCAGCGCCGCGGCCTTCTCCAGTGCTTGAGCGCGCGGCATGCGGCGGATCAGCAAGGGCATGGCCACGTTCTCCTGCGCGGAGAATTCCGGCAACAGGTGGTGGAACTGGTAAACGAAGCCGAGCGAGGCATTGCGCAGGTGACCGCGTTCGGATTCAGACAGGGTCGAGAAGTCACGGCCAAGCAGGCGCACGGCCCCCGATGTCGGACGATCGAGTCCGCCAAGCAGATGCAGCAGCGTGCTCTTGCCGGAACCCGATGCGCCGACGATCGCCACGCTTTCGCCACGCGCCACGCTCAGCGCGACGCCATCGAGCACCACGACCGCGCCGGGGCCGTCGCCGTACTGGCGCCCAAGCCCCGTACAGGCGAGCACTTCCTGATCACTCATAGCGCAGCGCCTCCGCAGGATTGGTCCGCGCCGCACGCCAGCTCGGGTACAGCGTCGCAAACAGCGTGACCGAGAAGGCCAGCACGGTAATCGTGATCACATCGCTCCACAGCAATTGCGAGGGCAACTCGGAAATGAAATAGACATCCTTGGCGAGGAACTGCACGCCGAAGGCATGCTCGATGGCCGGCACCACCACACCCACGTTGAGCGCCAGCAGCACGCCGCCGGTGACGCCGATGCCCAGCCCGATCAAGCCCATGATTGCGCCCTGGATGACGAAGATCGTCATGATCGACTTGGGTGACGCGCCGAGCGTGCGCAGGATCGCAATATCCGCCTGCTTGTCCTGCACCGCCATGACCAGCGTCGAGACGATATTGAACGCCGCCACTGCAACGATCAGCGAGAGGATGATGAACATCACGTTCTTCTCGATCTGCACCGCGCGGAAGAAGTTGGCATGGCTGCGCGTCCAGTCCGACACGCCGATGCTCGGATCAAGCTTGCTCAGCAGGCCGCGCGCCACGGCCGGCGCGGCATACAGGTCATTGAGCGCGAGCCGGACGCCGGAAACGCCTTCGCCCATCCGGTAAAGCGTCTGCGCATCTTGCATGTGGATCAGCGCAAGCCCGACGTCGTACTCGTACATGCCGACCTCGAACACGCCGACCACCGTGAACTGCTTGAGCCGCGGCAGGATCGCGGCCGGCGTCACCAGCCCGGTCGGCGCAATCAGCGTCACCTTCTCGCCGGGCATCACGCCCATTGCCTTGGCCAGTTCCGCGCCGAGGATGATGCCGAACTCGCCGGGTTTCAGATCGGTCAGCTTCCCGGCCTTCATGTTCTTGGCAAAGTCCGCGACGCGGTCTTCCGCGTCAGGCAGCACGCCACGTACCAGCGTGCCGCGTACCGATTCCCCCAGCGACAGCATGCCCTGCTGCTGTACGAAGGGCGCAACCGCCTTGACACCGGGGTAAGCCGCCGCGATCTTCGCCGCCTCTTGCCAGTTCTGCAGGTCACCCTCGTAGGCGACGACCTGCGCATGTGCAGCGACGCCCAGGATGCGGGTACGCAACTCGCGCTGGAAGCCGTTCATCACCGACAGCACCACGATCAGCGCCGCAACACCGAGCGCGATGCCGAGCATCGATACCATCGAGATGAAAGAGATGAAACTGTTGCGGCCCGCTGCGCGGCGCCGGGCCCGCACATAGCGCAGCCCGATCAGGAGTTCGTAGTTCATCGGCACCGGTCAGCTCATACCCGCCGCATGCATTACGCGCGGGAATTGGCAAGGTTGATTCAAGCGCAAGGCCTCCGCCCAAACGGGCGAAGGCCTTACTTCGACGCATGTTACACTCGGCCGTCCGCCCCGCGGGAAGTCCTTGATCTGAATGAGCTTATGCACGCCACAATCGTCCTGCCCGGACTCCGTTACGAAGCGCCCGACGCCATCTCGGCGCTGCGCAGCATTTCGCTCCCCGGACTTTCATGGCTGGTCGGCCATTCGCGCCTGAGTACCGGCACGACCAGCACCAGCACCCGCGCATTCGCCAGCACCTTCGGTATGCAGAAGGCGGGCACAGCCGTGTTACGTCGTGCTGGCGAGGCAGGCCTGCCGCTGCCGCAAGCCGGCGAAATCTGGCTGTGTGCCGACCCGGTCGGCCTGCATTTCGCACGCGACCAGATGATCCTGACCGACCCGCGCACACTCGCCCTGTCGCAGGACGAAACCGTCGCCCTCGGTAGCGCGCTGCGTGTGGCCCTGAAAGACGTCGGTGACTTCACCCTGGTCACGCCCGAACGCGGCTATCTGAAGCTGCGTGAGCCGGCACAGGTAAGGTTCAGTGACCTGCTCGACGTCGCTGGCCGCCCGGTAGCGCTGTTCCTGCCGGAAGGCGATGACACGAAACGCTGGGGCCGCATCGTGAACGAGGTGCAGGTTTCACTGCACGATCACCCGGTCAATCGCGCACGCGAAAACACGGGCAGCCGTCTCGTCAACAGCCTCTGGTTCTGGGGCGAAGGCCCGCTCGAAGGCGAGGCGAAGAGCACTGCAGCCCGCGTGTTCAGCGACAACCCTGTCGGATCGGGCCTTGCACGCCTCGCCGGCAAGGACGCCGCGCCGCTGACCGAATTCGCGACGACGCCGGCTGACGGCGACAGCCTCTTGCTGATCGATGCACTGGATGCGCCTGCGCGCTTCCGCGATACCACACGCTGGCTCGACGCCCTGATCGTGCTCGAAGCCCAGCTTTTCGCCCCGCTCGCGGCTCAGATGCAGCGCCGCGAAATCAAACAGGCACGGATCACCGCGCCGGGCGAGCGCAGCGGCATCGAACTGGCGGTCGCTACGCCCTCGTGGGCATTCTGGCTCAAGCCGAAGTCGCCAGAGTTACTGCTCGCGCCCCTGCCCAACGCATCCTGATGCAGCTGAACCATCGCCAATGCCCTGAGACGCCGGTGCGTCGGCTCACTGACGCCGGGCTGCCACCCTTGCTTGCGCGGCTTTACGCCGCGCGTGGCGTGTCGCGCAAGGAAGAACTCGATTACGCCCTGAGCGCCCTGCTGCCGCCCGAGGGGCTGAAGGGCATTCAGGCGGCGGCGACCCTGCTTGCCGACACGCTCGCCGCAAAGGCGCCGATGCTCATCGTGGCGGACTACGACTGCGACGGGGCGACCGCCTGTGCAGTCGGTATCCGCGCCCTGCGCGCCTTTGGCGGTACGGTGGATTACCTGGTGCCGAACCGATTCAAGTTCGGCTACGGGCTCACGCCGGCAATCGTCGCACTCGCGGCCGAACGCAAGCCAGCCTTGCTGATCACGGTCGATAACGGCATCGCCAGCGTCGAGGGCGTTGCTGCCGCGCGCGCGGCCGGCATCACGACCCTGATCACCGACCACCACCTGCCTGGCGACACCCTGCCCGACGCCGACGTGATCGTGAATCCGAATCAGCCCGGCTGCAGCTTCGCCAGCAAGAACATTGCCGGCGTCGGCGTCATGTTCTACACGATGCTGGCCCTGCGTGCCGAATTGCGCCAGCGCAACTGGTTCGCCGACCGCGAAGAACCCAAGCTGGCCGACCTGCTCGATCTGGTTGCTCTCGGCACGGTGGCGGATGTGGTCAAGCTCGATCAGAACAACCGCATCCTGGTGCATCAAGGGCTCTCGCGCATGCGGGCCGGCAAGATGCAGCCCGGTGTGCGGGCGCTCTTCGCGGCCGCATCGCGCGACCCGATGAAGGCGAGCACCTTCGATCTGGGTTTCGGCCTCGGCCCGCGCCTCAATGCCGCCGGGCGCCTCGCCGACATGTCGCTCGGCATCGAATGCCTGATTACGGACGATCCGGTGCGCGCGCTCCACCTTGCGCGCGAACTCGATCGCATGAATCAGGAACGCCGCAGCATCGAGGAAGACATGCAGGCGAGCGCCGAGGTGATGCTCGACGCGCTCGGCGACACGGCCGCCCATGGCGTCGCGCTGTTCGATCCGGACTGGCACCAGGGGGTGGTCGGCATCGTCGCTGGCCGCGTCAAGGAACGCCTGCACCGACCGGTGATCGCCTTCGCACGCAGTGATGACGGGCAAATCAAGGGATCAGGCCGTTCCGTCGCCGGTGTGCATCTGCGCGATGCACTCGATCTGCTCAGCAAGCGTCAGCCCGATCTGATCCTCACCTTCGGCGGCCACGCGATGGCTGCCGGCGTGCTGATCCGCGAAGCCGATTTCGCACGTTTCGCCGCCGGCTTCGATGCGGTTGTGCAGGCGCTGGCCGACGACGGCGCACTCAACCCCAGTCTGGAAACCGACGGCGCGTTGTCGCCGCACGAAATGTCGCTCGAAGCGGCGCGGTTGATCGAGCGCGAAATCTGGGGCCAGGGGTTCCCGGCGCCGCTGTTCGCAGACGCCTTCGAAGTCGAGTCACAACGACTTCTCAAGGACGCGCATGTGAAACTCACGCTGCGGCGCGGCAGCGAACGCTACGAAGCGATCCGTTTCCGCCACGCCGACCCCGCGCCGGATCGCCTGCGTGCCGCCTTCCGCCTTGCCACCAACGAGTACAAGGGAAATGCATCGCTGCAGTTGCTGATCGAACACTGGGAAGCGGTGTAGCGATCAGGCGCGGTGAGCGATCACACAGGGACGGGAACGCCCCATTCCCTGCGCCCTGCTTTTCAATCACGCGATCGTGAACATCTTTGCGAAGTTCGCGATCTCCAGCACCTGCTGCACACTGCCCTTGACGCCAGTGAGCGTGACGACCTTGTTCGCCTGTTTCGCCTTGTCACGCAGCAGCAGAAGCATGCCCAGCGCGGAGCTGTCGAGATAGCTCACGTCGGCCAGGTCCACGGTGAAGCCGCTGACCCCTTGCAGACCGACGAGCTTGTCGAGCCCCTCGCGAAACTCGCGGTGGGCATTGAAATCAAAGCGGCCGGAAAGTTTCAGCAGGCCCTTGCCATCGTTCGTCGTCACGCTTGCGTCCATTTGATGCTCCTTCGTGTCGTTGTCCTGCTCATGCGCCGCGCCGCGCGGGCTGCTTGAGTCGCGCCACCACCCGCTGCGCGACCTCGTTCAAGGGGGCTACCTCATCCACTGCGCCAATCTGTGCCGCCTCGCGTGGCATGCCATAGACGACGCAGCTTTCCTGATCCTGGCCGATGTTCCAGCAGCCGGCCTGCTTCATCGCCAGCATGCCTTGTGCGCCGTCCTTGCCCATGCCGGTAAGGATCACGCCGACGCCGCTACTGCCGACATGGCGCGCAGCCGAATGGAACAGCACATCGACCGACGGCCGGTGGCGATTCACCGGATCCGCCTTCGACAATTCGCAGACGTAGAGCCCGCCGCTTTTCTTCACCAGCAGATGCGAATGCCCCGGGGCCAGATACGCGGTACCCGGCAGCACCTTTTCGCCGTCCTCCGCTTCCTTGACATGGATCTTGCAGAGGCCGTCCAGCCGCTTGGCGAACGAGCCGGTGAACATTTCGGGCATGTGCTGCACGATCAGGATGCCGGGCATCTGCTCCGGGAATCGCGTCAGCACCTCCTTGATGGCTTCGGTGCCGCCTGTGGATGCGCCAATCAGCACCAGGCGGTCACGCAGCACCGCGGCGTCGATGGGCGGCCCGCTGACTGCGCTGCCGGCACCCGTCGCCGCGCCAGGTGTCGGGGCGGCGGCCGCGAATTTGCTTGGTGAGCGCAAGCGCGCCAGATGCGCTGCGCGGATCTTGTCGCAGATCTCATCCGAATAAACCTTGATGCCTTGCGCAGAATTGAGCTTGGGTTTGGTGACGAAGTCGACCGCACCCAGTTCAAGCGCACGGAAAGTCACATCGGAGCCGCGTTCAGTCAGGGTCGAAATCATGATCACCGGCGTCGGACGCAGTCGCATCAGTTTGTCGAGGAACTCAAGCCCGTCCATCTTGGGCATCTCGATGTCCAGCGTGAGGACATCGGGATTGAGTTGTTTGATCATTTCGCGCGCGACGATCGGATCGGTCGCCGTGCCCACCACTTCCATGTCGTCAGCCTGGTTGATGATCTCGGACAACACCGATCGCATCACCGCCGAATCGTCCACCACGAGTACGCGAATGGCCATGATCGTCTCGCCTTAGTCGAACAGCTCGACATCGCCGCTGTGACGCGGCGCATGCGTGAGGCGCTCGCGGTACGCGCGCTCACGGTCGATGAGGGTTTCGTTACGCAGATCCACCAGCTTCTTCACCATCACCCGGCCACTGACCGGAAAGAAATAGACCTTGCGCGGATACACATCCAGCAGATCCTGCGCGACGACAGGAATGCGCTCGAGCTTGAGATAGTCCAGCACGAAGGCCGCGTTTCGGTCGCCCACGTTGGATCCGGTCAGCGCCGCCATCACCCGCCCGCCGCCAAACACCTTGGCTTCCAGGCTGGTACGGCGCGCGCCCATGCCGAGCAGCCGGTTGATCAGCACTTCCATTGCAAACGCCCCGTAGCGTGCGGATTCCGACACGACACCGCGCTCGCCGCCATCGGGCAGCATGAAGTGGTTGAGCCCGCCGATACGCTTGTCGCGATCGCGGATGCAGGCTGCCACGCACGAACCAAGCACGGTGACGATTGCCATGTCGCGAGTCGTCGCGTAGTACTCCCCCGGCAGCACCTTGACCGCGTCGCACTCGAAGTTGCGGTCAAAGTAGGTGTTGTCCGCAAGGTGCGCATCGAGCGGATCAAAGTCAGCTCCGTTGGTCAGCGCGGGCATACACCGTTCTCCCCAGGGAGCGGAAGAGGTCGGCCGCATGCATGAAGTTTTCCGAATGGCCGGCGTACATGAAGCCTTCCGGTTTCAGCAAGGGCACGAAGCGATGCAGGATCTTGTACTGCGTCGGCTTGTCGAAATAGATCATCACGTTGCGGCAGAAAATCGCGTCGAACGGCCCCTGAACAGGCCAGTTCGGTTCGAGCAGATTCAGGCGACGAAAACTCAGCAGGCGCTGGAGTTCCGGCCGCACGCGCACCTTGCCGGCCTGCTCGCCGGTGCCTTTCAGGAAGAACTTCTGCAAGCGCTCCCGTTCAAGGCGCTCGACCCGGTCCATGCCGTACATGCCCTGTTCGCCATGCTTGAGGACATTGGTATCGAGATCGGTCGCAATGATCTGCACCGGTGGCGTCAGCGAGTTGTAGGCCTCGCAAGCAGTAATCGCAAGTGAGTATGGCTCTTCGCCCGTCGACGCTGCGCAGCACCAGATCTTGAAGACCTGCTTGGGCGGCATCGCCCGCATCTGCTTGGCCAGCGTGTCGAAGTGGTGGGCCTCGCGGAAGAACGAGGTGAGATTGGTCGTCAGCGCGTTGACGAATTCCTCCCATTCCTTCGTATCGTTGTTGCGTTCGAGCGCATCGAGATATTCAGTGAAGCTGCGCATGCTCTTGGCCCGCAAACGTCGCGCCAAGCGGCTGTACACCATGTCCTGCTTGATCGGCGACAGCGCGATGCCGGCGTGCTTGTAGATCAGACCACGCACCCGCTCGAAGTCGGCCGAGGTGAAGGCAAACTCGCGCCCCGATACGTCGATCTTGCCAAGCGTCTCGACAATCTTCGCGCGCTGCACGGCACCCGGTGGAACAGTGCCGGTCGGCGTGAGTGGCCGTGTGGCCGCGAGGCCGGGTCGGGGCGTCGCGCCAAGTGGCGTCGTGCGCGGCGCCGTCAACGGCGGGCGGGGCGGAACTCGTGAATCCGGTTTGTCACTCATCAGTGATGCTTTCCTGCGCTCATGCAAATGCCCTCAACGCCTGCCGCGCCCGTGGGACGGATGACTCCCGGCCGGCGTAAGCCGGAAAGTGGAAACCGCTGCGCTCAACGATTGCGCCTGGTCTTCAAGGCTCTCCGCCGCAGCCGCGGCCTGCTCGACCAGTGCGGCGTTCTGCTGGGTAACCTCATCCATCTGGGTAACCGCAGAGGCCACCTGCTCTATGCCCTCGGCCTGTTCGCGGCTGGAACCGGCGATCTCGTTCACAAGCCGGGTGAGCTGGCGGAAGTTGGTCACCATCTCTTCGATCGTCGAACCGGCATCGCGCACCTGCTGCACACCGCCGCGCACCTTGAGTTCGCTCTCTTCGATCAGGCCCTTGATTTCCTTGGCCGCCTGCGCGCTGCGGTGGGCCAGATTGCGCACTTCCGAGGCCACTACGGCGAAGCCGCGGCCCTGCTCGCCTGCCCGCGCCGCCTCCACTGCGGCATTGAGCGCGAGAATGTTGGTCTGGAAGGCGATCGAATCGATCACGCCAATGATGTCGCCGATCTTCGCCGCGCTCTTCTGGATCGCGTCCATCGTGCCCACCACCTGCCGCACCATCTCACCGCCGCGCTGCGACACCGCATCGGACTGTTTTGCGAGCGCACTGGCATCGGCTGCCGTCTGCGCGTTGTTGCGCACCGTCGAGTTCAGCTCTTCCATGCTCGCCGCGGTCTCTTCCAGACTCGAAGCCTGCTCTTCGGTGCGCGACGACAGGTCGGCGTTGCCGGCAGCGATTTCCTTAGCGGCGGTATTCACCGCGTCGGTCGCTTGCTGGATCGTGCCCATCAGTTCGCGCAGCCGCGCCACCGTCAGGTTGGCGTCGTCACGCAGCTGGCCGAATACGCCCCGGTAGTCGCCCTCCATGCTGCGGGTCAGGTCGCCCTGCGAAATCGCCTGCAGGATCGACGCCAGCGCCGCCAGACCGCCAGAGGTCACGTCCACCATCCGGTTCAGATCTTCGGAGAGTTTCAGGCTGAAGCCGCTCTTGTCGGCCAGATCGATGCGGTGGTCGAAGTTGCCGTTGGCTACGCCCTCCACCATGCACGCCACTTCGCCCTCGATCGCCAGTTCCGCAGTGCGGTCAAGCCATTCCACCGCGGTGCCCAGGCGAGCGCCGCGCTCATCCACCACCGGGTTGACGGTCAGCACAAAGGTTCGCGCGCCGATCTTCACCATGGCCTTGTGCGTGCCGTTCAGGCGCGCCAGCAATTGCTGCTGGTGGGCCGGATTCTTGTGGAAGACGTCGATCGAAGTGCCGATCAGTTTGCTCACGTCGAAACTGCCGAAGGTCTTGCGCAAATCGTCGATCGCGTCGTTGAAGGTGCGCTCCAGCGACTTGTTCATGTAGATGATGCGGTTGTCGCGGTCGGCAATCATCACGTTGGTGGCAACGTTATCCAGCCCGGTCTTCACCCGCAGGCTCTCCACCACCAGGCGGTCAGTCTCGGCCATGTCGAAGCCGTGCCGGATCAGCATGGATTCCACCGACTGCACCAGGCGGCCGATCTCGTCATTGCGCGCCACGTCCAGTTGATCCTTGAGATTGCCCTGCGCCACCCGCTGTACCGTGCGCGCTGCGGCCGCCAGCCGGTCGTTGAGCTGGCGCGACACCGAGTGTGCAATCAAGGCCAGCAGTATTGCCGCCCCGCCCAGCGACCCCATCACCTCGGGCGCCCATGTGCCACCACCCGCTCGCCACACCGCAAACACAGACAGCGCAGCAATCGCGGCACTGGCCACCCACACTTTGGTCACCAGCGGCACATCAGCCCAGTTCGCGAGCCAGGTGGATACGCCATTGCCCACAACCTGGCCGACACGTACCGACGCCGTCGCGCGCTTTTCGCGCACCTGGGCATAGAACGCCTCTGCCGCCGCGATCTGCTCTGCCTTGGCCTTGCGGCGCACCGACATGTATCCGGCGATCTGGTCGCCCTCGAAAATCGGCGTGGCATGCGCTTCGACCCAGTAGTGATCGCCGTTCTTGCAGCGATTCTTCACCAGACCGATCCAGGGACGACCCGCCTTCAGGCACTTCCACATATCCTCGAAGGCCTCTGGCGGCATGTCAGGGTGGCGCACGATGTTGTGCGGCTGCCCCATCAGCTCCGCCTCGGTGAAGCCACTCACATCGAGAAAGTCGCGGTTGATATAGGTGATCCGACCTTTGGTGTCGGTCTTCGACACGATCATGATGCGATCGTCGAGCACGTATTCGCGATTCGTTACCGGTGCGTTGATGCGCATGACGGCTGTTCCCCCTTTACCGCTTTCGTGTAGTGGTCAGAGCGTCGATCAGAATTCCTGCCAGTCCGATTCGCTGGGTGCTGGTTTCTTGCGGGGCTTGGCCGGCGCCGGCGCCACCGACGCCATACGAGCGGCGGTGGCTGAACGCACCGGAGAGCGCACCGCTTCGACCATCGGCGAGGCCCCTGCCGCCTGGCCATCGAGCCGGAACGCAGCGACTGCACCGGCCAGCGCGCGCGCCTGCTCTTCCAGACTTTCGGCCGCCGCGGCCGCTTGTTCGACCAGCGCAGCGTTCTGCTGTGTCACTTCGTCCATCTGGCCAACCGCGGCCGACACCTGCTCGATACCCGAAGCCTGTTCGCGGCTCGCCTGCGAGATGTCCGTCACAAGGCGCGCCAGTTCTTCGAAACTGCTGACCATCGTGTTGATGGTGGCGCCGGCGTCGCGCACTTCGCGTGCGCCCTCGCCAACCTTTTCAACGCTATCGGCAATCAGGCCCTTGATCTCCTTGGCGGCCTGCGCGCTGCGTTGCGCGAGGTTGCGCACCTCGGAAGCCACCACCGCAAAGCCACGACCCTGCTCGCCCGCTCGCGCAGCCTCGACCGCGGCGTTCAGCGCCAGGATGTTGGTCTGGAAGGCAATCGAATCGATCACCCCGATGATGTCCGCGATCTTGGTGGCGCTGCTCTGGATCGCATCCATGGTCGTCACGACCTTGCGCACCTGCGCCCCGCCTTGCTGCACCACCTCGTTGGACTGCATCGCAAGCTTGTTGGCCTGCGCGGCGTTGTCCGCGTTCTGCTTCACCGTGGTGTTGAGTTCTTCCATGCTCGACGCAGTCTCTTCCAGACTCGAAGCCTGCTCTTCGGTGCGGCCGGAGAGGTCGGAATTGCCCGCCGCGATCTCTTGCGCCGCCGTGTTCACCGCGTCACTGGCCTCGCGGATGCGACCCAGCACATCGTTCAGGCGATCGACGGTGGAATTGGTGTCATCCTTCAGACGCCCGAACAGGCCCTGATAGTCAGAGGTGATACGCACCGTCAGGTCGCCCGACGCGATGGCGTTGAGCACCCGGGCAATGTCTTCGAGGCCACCCGAGACCACACCCAGCAGTTGATTCATTGCTTCGGCCAGTTGCCGGAAGAAGCCTTCCTTGTCGGCCACTGACAGCCGTTTTTCAAAGTCGCCATCGAGTGCCGCCTTGAGCAAGCCGGCAAGCTCCTCCTCCGCCTTGACCTCGGCCGTTCGGTCGAGCCATTCAATCACCGTACCCAAGCGCTGCCCGCCCACATCGGTAATCGGGTTGGCCGTCAAACGGAAACTCAGCGGCCCGACCTTGATGTTGCTGACATGCTTGCCGCGCAAGCCGCCCAGCAGGTTGCGCTGGTGCGAGGGATTGCGGTGGAACTCGTCGAAGTTGCGTCCCACGATGTCGTTCGCACGGAACTGCGGCAGCGCCTTGCGCAACTCAGCTTCCACGCCCGACAACATGACGGTGACCGACTCATTGCAGTAGAGGATCTTCCCCTCGTTGTCGGCCAACATCACATTGGTCGAGGTCTTGTCCAGCGCATTGCGGATGCGCAGGTTCTCGGCTGCCGCCGCTTGTTCGCGCTCGGTGCGCTCCTTGAGCTGCGTTCGCATGGTGTTGAGCGTCACCGCGATCGCACCGAATTCGTCTTGCGACGGGACATGCACATCCAGAGAAAGGTCACCCTGCGAGATGCGCCGGGCACCGCTCTGGATGCTGCCGATCGCAGCGAGCATGCCGGCACGGAAGCCGAGGAACAGGTAAAGCGCCACCGCCACCGCCGCTGCAAACACAGCGAAAATCGCTTGCCGTTCGTGCGTCAGACGCTCGACCCGACTGTCGATCGATTGGTCGAAGGTGTCCGCTGCCGCATCCAGCAGCGCATTGCCCGACTGCACGGCGGCAGAAGTGACGCTCCACACTTCATCCGGCGTGCCATCGACCTTGTCCGCGGCGAGAATTCGCGCCGATAGTTCGAGCGCCGCCTTGAGCTTGCTGTTGAACGCTTCAGCCTTCGGTGCAACCTTCTCCTTGATCACCCCGCTCGCGTCGGCCGCCAGCGCCTTCTGCAGGGCCAGATCGAGGTCGCGCATGCCGCGCGAAATCGCGCTCTGCTGAACCGCGATGTCGACCCGATCTGCGACGCTGACCTGCTTAGCGAGGATCGCCGAAACGGTACGCGCGCGCATGCGGCCCACCGCCTCGATCACGCCCGGCCCGTCCTGCGCGAAGATGGTCATCAGATAGTAAGTGGTCACCTCGGGGTCGAGGGTAGCGTTCGTGTTGTCGGCGACAGTTCCGATCAGGTCGACGATATGCCCGATCAGATCGGAATGGAGCTTGACCGACTCGTCGGCGCTCACACTCACGGCGCGCTGCTGGACGTTGGCCCACTCCTGCTTGATCTTGCCCCAAGGTTCGTCGAGCCCGAAGCGGTGCCCTTCATGCGCAATCACTTCGTCCTCGGCCTTGATCGCGGCCTCGACCTTGTCGGCTGCTTCCTTGAGCTTCGCCTTGGCGGCCTCGTTGCCCATCAGTACCTGCCGGGCCTGGCCGCGATGGGTCTGCACGAACTCCATCATCTGCCGCAGCGGAAAGTAATAATGCGCCGTCAGCGATTCCATCTCGGAAAACTCAAGATCGGTGGCAATGCGCTTGTTCAAATGCCAGGCCATGAAGCCGAGCGCCAACAGGACGATCACACCGATCAACGCAAACTTGCGTGCGACCGCCATGCGGTTCATCAACGACAGCGCGGGTTTGAGGAAAGCTTGCATCACGCTTCTCCGGGCGAAATCTGGGACGTGGGATGGACGGATTCAGAGGATGGCTTCGTCGACCAGCGCCATTTCGCTGGCGCTCATCAGCCGTTCGATGTCGAGCAGGATCAGCATCCGCTCGGCCACCGAGGCAAGCCCGAGGATGTATTCGGTACGGATGGCCGAAGTGAACTCCGGTGCCGGCCGGATCTGCTCCGGCGCCAGGGTCAGCACGTCCGACACGCCGTCGACCACGACGCCGACGACACGCGTGCCGACGTTCAGGATGATCACCACGGTGAAAGGCGTGAACTCCGCGCTGCCGGCCTTGAACTTGATCCGCAGATCGACGATCGGCACGATGATGCCGCGCAGGTTTATGACACCCTTGATGAACTCCGGCGCGCCAGCGATGCGGGTTACCGCGTCGTAGCCGCGGATCTCCTGCACCTTGAGGATGTCGATCGCGTATTCCTCGCCGCCCAGCGTGAAGGTCAGGAACTCGCCGGCGATGACCCTGCCCTCCTGGGCGACCGTCAGTTGCATGTTGGCTTCGACCATGCTTGTCTCCACTGGCTTTCAGGCAGCGTTCTGGCTGGCGCGGCGCGCCATGCTTACCAGCTGCGGGGGATCAAGGATCAGCGCGACGTGGCCGTCGCCCATGATGGTGGCGCCGGAAATGCCCGGCACCCTGCGGTAGTTCGCTTCCAGACTCTTGATGACGACCTGGTGCTGACCGATCAGTTCGTCGACGAAGGCAGCAGCCTTGTTGCCGTCCGATTCGATGATCACCATGATGCCGCCGTCGTAGGCACCGCGCTCGCCGGGGGTCTCGAAGGCTTCGTGCAGATCGACGATCGGCAGGTATTCGCCGCGCACGTCGAGCAAGCGTTCGACACCCGACACGGCCTTGAGCATGGCCGGTGTCGGCTGCAGCGACTCGACCACATAGTCGAGCGGAATGATGTAGGTCTCGCCCGCAATGCCGACAGACATGCCGTCGAGAATCGCCAGCGTCAACGGAAGCCGCACCGTCACCCGGGTGCCGACGCCCAGCATCGAATCGAGCTCGATGCGACCGCCCAGCGAACCGATGTTGCGCTTGACCACGTCCATCCCGACACCGCGGCCGGACACATCGGTGACCTGATCCGCGGTAGAAAACCCCGGTTCGAAGATCAGTTGCCATACGTCCTGATCGGACATCGCATCGGAGGCCGGCAAGCCCCGCTCGCGTGCTTTTTCGAGGATGCGGTTGCGATTGAGACCGGCGCCGTCGTCGGCCACTTCGATCACGATGTTGCCGCTCTGGTGGTAGGCACGCAGATTGATGCGACCGGTTTCACTCTTGCCCGATTCGCGCCGCCGCTCGGGCGATTCGATGCCGTGGTCGAGGCTGTTGCGGATCAGGTGGGTGAGCGGATCGGAGATCAGTTCGACCAAACCCTTGTCGAGTTCGGTGTGCTCGCCGCTGGTAACCAGCTCGACCTTCTTGCCGAGCTTGCCGGATAGGTCGCGCACCACGCGCGGGAATCGGTTGAAGACGGTCGAGATCGGCAACATGCGGATCGACATCACCGATTCCTGCAGGTCGCGCGTGTTGCGTTCGAGCAGCGCAATGCCGCTGTGCAGGCGTTCGTAAAGCACCGGGTCGAGCGAGCCGGCGGCCTGGCTGATCATCGCCTGGGTGATCACCAGTTCCCCGACGAGGTTGATCATCTGATCGACCCGTTCGATATTGACCCGGATCGAGCCGGTGTCGCCACGTGCGGCAGGCTTGGCGGCGCCCGCCTCGCGCACCGCGGCCGGCGCTGCGGCGGCAGGCTTGCCCGGCGCGGGTTGGGTCGCAGGCAGCGGCGCGGCCGCGGCAAGCACCTCGGGCGCCGGCTGCCGGATCGGCTCGAAGAATCCATAGGAACCGTCGGCCGCATCGGCGCTGCTGGTCGGCGTCGAAATGGGTTCGAAGAAACCGTAAGCGTCATCACTACCGGCCGATTTCACCGCCGGGGCTGCGGCAGCTTCGCCTGGCAGGGGTTCGAAGAAGCCGTAGGCTTCCTCGACTGCGGCGGCGGGCGCGGCGGCAGGGAGCGGTTCGAAGAAACCGTAGGCGGTTTCTTCCTGCGCTGGCGCACCGGGTGCCGCGTCGAAAAATCCGTAGGCGTCGGGCGCTGCATCGGCAGTCTTGCCCTGCCCGCCGAGTTGTTCGACGGTGACCGACGCGCTGTCGGCGACAAATTCCAGTACCGAGCGCAGCGTGTCGGCGTCGACGTCACTGGCCAGTTTCACCTGCCAGGTGCTGGCGCCGTCTGCGGGGGGCTGCGTTTCCAGCACCTCGCCCAATTCACGTAACTCGTTGAGCAGGTTCTCGATGCCCTGCTCGCCGCGCTGGTCGCCAGCTGTTACCGCGAACCCGAGCTGATAGGTCTGCTTGCGACTGCCGACACCCCCCTTGGCGGTGGCTTCCCCGCTACGTGGCGCACCGTCGGCCAGCACCGCGAGGCGCTGGCGGATCGCCTCGGCGGCGACGTGGTCGGGTTCGCCATGCCCCTGGTGCGCGTCGAGCAACACCCTCAGCACATCCCCGGCGGCCAGGCAGGCATCGACCATCTCTTCGGTCAGCGCGATGGCGTTGTTGCGCACCAGATCGAGCAGCGTTTCCATGACGTGGGTAAGTTCGGCCACGTCGGTAAAACCGAAGGTTGCCGCCGAACCCTTGATCGAATGGGCCGCGCGGAATATCGCATTCATGTCGCTGCTTTCCGGCGCGTGAACATCCACCGCCAGAAGCAAGGATTCCATGCTCTCCAGGTGCTCACGAGATTCCTCGAAGAACACCTCGTGGAACTGGCTCATGTCAAAGGACATGCTGCCTCCCCCATTGCTCGCCTGCGCAGGCAGATCGCGACTTAGCCGATCACTTTCTTGACCACTTCGATCAGTTTCTGCGGGTCGAAGGGTTTGACCAGCCAGCCGGTCGCCCCCGCGGCGCGGCCCTGCTGCTTCATCGTGTCGGAGGATTCGGTGGTGAGCATCAGGATCGGTACCGTGCGGTACTGCGGCTGCCCGCGCAGTTGCTTGATCAGGCTGAGCCCGTCCATGCGCGGCATATTCTGGTCGGTGAGCACCAGGTCGACCTGGCGGCTTTTCGCTTTGTCGAGCCCGTCCATGCCGTCGACCGCTTCGAGTACGTCGTAGCCCGCGCTCTTGAGCGTGAAAGAGACCATCTGCCGGATCGAGGCCGAGTCATCCACGGTGAGAACCGTCTTCGCCATTTTTTGCTTCTCCCTGCAGGTCAGAACAGCTCGACATCGCCGACCGCGATGCGAGCCTGATTAACGGAATGCACATCCTTGATCGCCGGCAGTGCGGACACCTGGGCTTGCAGCGCCGTCGCTGCACGATCGATGTCACCCGGCCGATCTGTCGCGCCCGCCAGTTCGGCGAGTGCCTTGGTGAGGCGGTCGAGCCCGTCGACACGTTCGATCACATGGCCGACCAGCTGCGACACCATGTCCTGGAACTGCATTGCGGTGATCGCGCGACCAACTTCACTGTCCATCGCCGTCGAATGCTCGGACAGTTGCGCGACGCCCTGCTGGCGCTGGTGGTTGATGCGCTCGACGGTGGCGAGCACCTCTTCGACCTGACCCTTCGAGTTGAGCGCGAAGGTCATGTCCTGCGAGGCCATTTGGGAAATCGCGCTCTCGGTCTGGCGCACCCCGTCGCGCATCGACTGCATGAGGCCACCGATCTGTTTGGAGAACGCGGCGGTACGCGCAGACAGGTCGCGCACTTCGTCCGCCACCACCGCGAATCCGCGACCCGCTTCGCCTGCGCGTGCGGCCTCGATAGCGGCGTTCAAGGCGAGCAGGTTGGTCTGTTTTGCAATCGCGCCGATCTCCCCGAGGATTTGTTCGACGTCGTTGGCGCGCTTTGAAATGGTGTCGGTCAGTTCCACCAGTTCCATCGCAATGCGGCTGTTCTCGATCACGCTATCGACAATCCGCTGCATCACGTCGGAGGTATTGGAGATGAAACGGTCGAAGCTATCCTGTGAATCGTCGCCCGCTCCCTGTGAGGTGATCTGCAGCGCGATCTCCTGCTGCGCGCGGGTATGCGCATGCATGCCGGTAAAGCTGGCGCTCAGCTTGGCGATCGCGTCCTGCAAGAGGGTGCGCACCCGATTGATCTCGTCGCGAATCGCCAGCAATTGATCGGCGGCACCCTGGCTCGCCGCGCCAAGTGTTTCCGGCAATACCGGCGGAACCTGTGGGGGTGTGACTGCGGGTTTCTTCGCATCATCCACGGTGGCCGCGAGCCCGAAGACGGCTGCGATCCAGCCAAGCGCTGCGGCAGCCCCGGCGACGAGTGCCGACCAGCTCATAGCCCAGGCGAGGCCTGTCGCCACGACGGTCCATCCGATGCCTAGCCCGAGCGCGGCTGTTCTTGAGAGTTTCATGGCTCCCTCATCCTCTCAACGCTGTGATTCCTGCGGCGCACGTTCCGGCTGCGCCCCCACTTCCCGCCCGACTTGGTCGGCCGACGGTGCCTGACCCGAGACTTCAAGCGTGCGGCCGGCATTGGCGATCTGCTCTTCTGCGCGCTTGTTGAGCACAACGATGCTGATGCGGCGGTTGATCGCGTCGTAAGGGTCTTCCGCCTTCAGCGGAATCGTCGCCGCGAGGCCGACCACCCGCGCGATGCGGTCTTCGCCGAGACCACCAAAGACCAGTTCGCGCCGGCAGGTGTTGGCGCGGTCGGCCGAGAGTTCCCAGTTGCCGATACCGCGATCGCCTGCCGCATACGGCGTGGCGTCGGTATGGCCGGAGACGCTGATACGGTTACCCACCTCGTGCAGCGTCACCGCGATCGCGCGCAGGATTTCGCGCGTGTAGGGCTTGAGCGTTGCGCCGCCGCTGTCAAACATCGGGCGGTTCTTCTCGTCGACGATCTGGATGCGCAGACCTTCGGAGGTGATGTCGAGCAGTAACTGCTTGGCGAAGGGCCGCAGCACTGGTGAAGCCTCGATCATCGCTTCGAGGTTCTGCTTGATTTCCTCGAAGCGGGCACGCTCGATCGACTCGTTGTCGGCCGGCATGATCTTCGGCTGCCTGATGCGCTTCTTGGGCTGGTCGTAGTCGGCGTTGGCGACCTGGCCGACGGACTTGGTCAGATCGTTGCCGCCGCCGGGGATCACCGAGGTTGCATCCCCGGTGCCGAGGCCCCCTTGCATCGACATCTTCAGTGGCGCCTGGAAGTAGTCCGAGATGCCCTTGAGGTCGCCCTCGGTGGTCGAACCGAGCAGCCACATCAGCAGGAAGAACGCCATCATCGCGGTCACGAAGTCGGCATAGGCGATCTTCCACGCACCGCCGTGCGCGCCGCCGCCGCCTTTCTTGATCCGCTTGACGACAATGGGTTGTTGGGTTGCTTCGGCCATGTACCGGTCTTGGGCGAACTATGCGTCGAAAGTCTTGAACCATCGTTTGGCGCCGCAGCCGCCCACGCGGGCGCGGCGCCGACGGCGCCTTACTTTTTCCGATTCTTGATTTCTTCTTCGAGCTCCTTGAAGCTCGGGCGGTCGGTCGAGAACAGCACCTTGCGACCGAATTCGATCGCTACCTGCGGCGCGTAGCCGTTCATGCTCGCGAGCAACACCACCTTCATGCACTGGTAGATCTTGCCGCCCTCTTCCATCTTCTGTTCGAGCTGACCCGCGAGCGGACCGACGAAACCGTAGGAAAGCAGGATGCCGAGGAAGGTGCCGACCAGCGCGCCACCGATCATCTTGCCGAGCACCGCCGGCGGTTGGCCGACCGAGCCCATCACGTTCACCACCCCCATCACCGCGACGACGATACCGAAGGCCGGCACGCCGTCGGCCATCTTGGTGACCGCGTGCACCGGGGTGTGGGCTTCCTGATGGTGGGTCTCGATTTCCATGTCCATCAGGTTTTCGATTTCGAAGGCGTTGAGGTTGCCCCCCACCATCATGCGCAGGTAATCGGTAAGGAATTCCATCGCGTGGTGATCGACGGTGACGCTCGGATACTTGCCGAAGATCGCGCTGCCGTCGGGGTTCTCGATGTCGCCTTCGATCGACATGAGGCCTTCCTTGCGCACCTTGGCAAGAATCTCGTACAGCATTGCCAGCAGGTCGACGTACATCGCCTTGTTGTAGGGCGATCCCTTGAACACCCCTGGCACCGCGCCGGCGACCGACTTGATGGTCTTGATGCCGTTGCCGGCGACCAGACCGCCGATCATCAGACCGAAGATCGCGATGTACTCGGTTGGCACCCACAGCGCGGCCAGACTGCCGTGAATGGCGTACGTACCGACCGATGCGGCAAGGATGATCACGTAACCGATGATCAGGAACATTGCTTTCTGCCCTTCCTACAGAAACGCGCGAGCCTCGACGCCCGACCAGTGCTCTAACGGCGTCGCCAAGACAAACTTGAGCACCCGTTGCAGTGCAAAAAAAGCCGCCGACACGAAAGTGACGGCGGCTTAGCTCCTTGCCGAGCAAGGAGGAGGTCAGACTGTTGTTGTGGCTTCGGCGTGAGGGGCTGCGCGGCGGGTCTTGCCCGCACGCGAGGGTACGTTGCACAGCCCGCAGACGTAGTCGTGCGTCGGGTCGTAGGCGTGCGCAACATAGCGGCCACCACAGCGTGTGCATCCGGCAAGCTGCAGCATGTGGGCGTCGAAAAAGCGGATCAGGGTCCAGGCGCGGGTGATGCTGAGCACGCGCTCCAGATCATTCTCTTCACAGTGCTTGATGTAGAGACGGTACGCCGACAGGATGGTGTCGAGCCCGCGCAGGCCGCCATGTTCCTGCAGGAAGCGGTGGAACCCCATGAACAGCGAGGCATGGATGTTCTGTTGCCAGGTCATGAACCAGTCGGTCGAGAACGGCAGCATGCCCTTGGGCGGCGATTCGCCGCGCACTTCCTTGTAGAGCCGCAGCAGGCGTTCGCGCGAGAGCGAGGTCTCTGCTTCCAGCATCTGCATGCGGGCGCCCATGCGGATCATCTCGATCGCGCTCTGGGTGTCGATTGCGTCCTGCACCACGCTGCGGGTAGCCATGGTCGCGGCCTCAGGCGAGATTTTCGACCGGGCGGCTGGCCGCCAGGATCGCCGCGTGAATGCTGGCCACCGCCGGCTCACGCTCATGATTGGACAGCAGCTCGAGCAGCAGGCGTTCGTCGAAGCGGACCTGGCAAAGCATCATGCCGGAGGAGGACATGCGCAGAATCTGCGCCGGCGAGAGCGCTTCGATCACATCGGCAGCGTCTTCGCCCAGACCGAGGCGGAACATCCCTGACTGCCGGTCTTCCAGCAACAGCCGCTGGGCCAGCATCAGGTAAGACAGATTCAGCTCGCGAATCTCTTCCGACAGGTTTGCGGTAAGCATTGTGACCTCCTCAGTCCGTTGCCTTTTTGGCAACTTATCGTGTGGAAGCAACAGTACCGCGGCCTTAAAGAAACTTGAGTCGGGCGAGTTCGGATAATCATGTAGGCGCGAACGCGCACAAGCATGTAGGAATTTCACCTACATGCCGAAAAACACCTGGATTACCGCTTTTAAATCAATGCATTACAGCGCCCAACACGCCACCGGGGCGCGACGGCGAGGAATTCGCGCCCGCAGATTCCTGCAAATCTTTTGCCCCCTCAAACGCACTTGAGGCCTGATTCATCAGCGCGTCCGGGGAGTCCATCGCGTCGTCACGCGCCGCCACGCCAATCTCGACAGAGATACTCAACTGCAGCCTGCCCGAGGAAACCGGGCTCTCTTCGACCTGCCGACAGATGCGCTGCGCCACCAGCTGCGCCGGCCCTGCTGCCGTGTCCGGACAGAGCACCGCAAATTCCCCGTCGCCGACACGCGCCACGATGTCGTGCGTGCGCAAGCATTGCTTGAGCACTTCCGCGGTTCGCGCGATGACACGGTCGCCCAATTCACGCCCGTAGGTTTCTGCGATCTGGCCGAACCCGGTCACGCGCACCAGCATGCATGCCAGCGGACGATGGTGGCGACCCGCGGCCGACCACTCCTGCTTCAATCGTTCGAGGAAGTGGCGTCGATTCGGGAAGCCGGTCAGGGCATCTGTGAGTGCAGTCTCGGACAGGCGGCGATTCGAGATCGCCAGTTCTGAAGCGAACTGGCGGACCTCTTCACGGTCACGCTCTACCTCCTGATGCAGGCGCACAACGCGCAGGCCTGCACGCAGGCGCGCCAGCAGCACGCGATCATTGATCGGCTTGGTGATGAAGTCGTCTACGCCCGATTCGAACGCATCCACCAGACGCTGCTCGTTTTCATGGCTGGTCAGAACGAGCACATAGATGCTGCGCCCCATGCGAGTCTGGCGCAGGCGCTCGACCAGCCCCAGACCGCTTCCATCCGGCAGGGTCCAGTCGATGATCATCATGTGCGGCTGCATCACCAGCGCGAGCTCGGTGGCCATTGCAACCGAGTCGGCTTCCTGAACTTCGTGACCGGCACCGTCAAGCACAGCACGGACACCCGTGCGCAGCGCGGCGTCACTCTCGACCAGCAGTACCCGCATGTGGTTGGCGCGGGGAGGCATTGCGGTCACATCGTCGACGGTTCTTGCGGAAGGCTTCACTTCTTTAGCGATCGTTTCGGCCGGCGCCTCGACTGACGGACGCTCGGCCAGCGTCGCGAAAGGTTCAATCGGGCACAGCGGCAACTGCAGCAGTGCGCACCATTCCGACCACTCACGCGCAGCCAGATCACAGGTTTCGAAGAGCGTTGGCGCGTCGTAGCCCACGGCGCGCCCAAGTTCCAGCAAGCGCCCGATCAGCGCGGGCTGTTGTACTGCCGGCGTGACGCAGAAGCGCGCCAATTGCGCTGCCAGTGCCAGCGCCATGCACATGCCCGATTCACGCGAATCGTCCGGCAACTGCGCGCGCACCGGATGCTCGTGATGCAACACGGCAGTCACGTAGGCTTCCGGGATGCCCCAGTCGCTCAACATGAGCGCACCGAGTTCAAGGTGATCAATCGCGAAGGCGGCTTTTTCCCGCTGCAGCAGAGCGTCGGGATCGCCGTTCGGTTCAGCCGCCAACTCGCCGTATTGGTCGGGATAGATCGTCGCCAGCGCCAACTCACCGATCCGCGACAGCAGGCCGATGCAGTAAGCCTCATCCGGCGGCGCGACCCGCGTGCGCTTGACGATTGCCTGCATTGCGACCGCACGCATCAGCGACGACGACCAAAGCCCCTCGTAGTCGAACTGACGGCATCCGCCGGTACGATAGTTCGAGAGCAGCGAGAACCCGAGTGCGAGCGTGCGCACCGCCGGCAAGCCCAGCACCATCAGTGCGTCGTGAACCGAGGAAACGGGGCGCCGGCCGAACCCGAGCACGCCATTCGCAGCCTTGACCACGCGGGCGACGAAGGCAGGGTCGGTCTTGATGATTTGCGACAGTTCGGAGGTCGAGACGTCGTCCGACTGCGCCGCGCGCATGATCGCAAGCGCCACGCCCCTGGGCGATGGCAGATCACCGGCAAGTCTGAGCCGCTCGATCCGGTTTACGTCAAGGGCTGAAATCGGGGGGCAACCATTCATTCAATGAATCTTTCTTCGGCGTACACCCCGCTAACGGCCGCACTTGAGAAAACTTTAGCCTCGTACTGCGGCGCATCGTTTCAGTCGCGCGCCGCTGAGCCGGGGCGCTGGTTTAGAATCGATGCAGCCTGGGCGGCCGGCCCCGGCGCCCGTACCTTCAAACCGCCCTCCAGCCATGAACTTCTGCTCCAACTGCGGCGCCACTGTCGTGCTGCGCATTCCAACGGGTGACACCCTGCCCCGCCACGTCTGTGACGCGTGCGGCACGATCCACTACAGCAATCCGAAGATGGTGGTCGGTGCGATTCCGGAATGGGAGGACAAGATCCTGCTCTGCCGCCGCGCGATCGAGCCACGGCACGGCAAGTGGACGCTGCCGGCAGGCTTCATGGAGAACCACGAGACCACCGCAGAAGCCGCCGCGCGAGAAACCGCCGAAGAGGCCTGCGCGCGCATCGCCGTGGGTGACATGTACTCGCTGATCAACGTCTCGCATATCAGCCAGGTACATATCCTTTACCGTGCCCGATTGCTCGATCTGGACTTTCGACCGGGCGAGGAATCGCTCGAGACGCGCCTCTTCACCGAAGCCGAGATTCCGTGGGATGAGCTTGCCTTCCGTTCGGTCGCGCTGACCTTGCGGCTGTACTACGAAGACCGGCGCGCTGGCAGCTTCCGCTTCCACGTCGCCGACATCGCCGCCCCCGCGACCGCCGCATGAGTCCGCATGTTGCAGTGATCGGCGCGGGCTGGTCGGGCCTTGCTTGCGCAGTGGAGCTGGCGCGCGCCGATATCCGGGTGACGGTGTTCGAAGGCGCATCGACGCTGGGTGGGCGCGCCCGCGTGGTCGAGAAGGATGGCTGGCGGGTCGATAACGGCCAGCACATCCTCGTCGGCGCCTATACCGAAACGCTGCGCATGCTGCGCATGCTCAAGGTCAGCCCGAAGAAGCTCTACAGCGCACCCTTCTTCGTGCATGTGCCGGGCAAGCTGGATCTGCAGGCCGCCGCCCTGCCCGCCCCCCTCCACCTGGCCGTAGGCTTGCTGCGGGCCAAGGGACTCAACTGGGCTGACAGGCGCGCCGCAGTGCGCCTGCTGAACCTGCTCAAGCGAACGAAATTCAAGCTCGCAGAAGACATCACCGTCAGCGCCCTGCTGATGCGCGCACAGCAAACCGAAACACTGCGTCGGCTGGTCTGGGAACCGCTCTGCATTGCCGCGCTCAACACCCCGGCCGAACGGGCGTCCGCGCAGATCTTTGCGAACGTACTGCGCGACAGCGTCGCCGCCAGCGCCAGCGCGTCGGAAGTGTTGATTCCCAAAGTGGATCTCACCGAATTGCTGCCGGTGCCGGCGGTGCTGTTCCTTTCACGCAACGGGCAGTCGGTGCACACGATGACGAAGATCCGCGGCATTGCCCGCGCAGATGATTCGTTCGCGCTCGAAGGCGACCCCTTCGACGGGCGCTACAGCCATGTCGTGCTTGCGACCGCGCCGTGGCAGGTACCTGCGCTGACGGCCGAGTTCTCCGAAATGGAACGTCTGCGCGAACAACTGGCGGCGATGCAGCACGAAGCGATCACAACCGTCTACCTGTCGTACGACCCGCCCTTGCGCCTCGCACGGCCGATGATCGGGCTCGATGGCGGCTTCCTGCAGTGGCTGTTCGATCGCGGCCAACTGGGTGGCCCGGCGGGCATGCTTGCGGGCGTGATCAGCGCCGCCGACACCGAATTGAGCCGTGAGGAAATCGCGCTGCGCGCGCATCAGGACGTCGAACGACTGATGGTGCCCGATTCAGGCCACCTGCCCTCGCCAAAGTGGGCCCAGGTCATCACCGAGAAACGCGCGACGTTTGCCTGCGAGCCGGGCGCGTTCCGCCCGATCACGATCACCCCGGTCAAGAATCTGCTGCTCGCCGGCGACTATGTCGCTTCGGACTATCCGGCAACGCTTGAAGGTGCGGTCCGCTCGGGTCTGCAGGCGGCGCGCACCGTGTTCCGCTCGCTCGGCGTAGCGCCCCCGAAGCTGTTTACCTTCGACTGAGCGAATTCGGCCTGATCGCGGCCTAAGCGCGGCCCAACCGCGGCCTCAGCGCGGCGGACAGGGATCGGGCAGCGCCACGAGGCCATGCCGCGCACGCGCGCGATTGCAGGCCGCGTTGCTGACACCGAGCCAGCCGTGCGGAGCAAACTCGCGGCACGGGCTAGGACGGAATTCGTAGATGCCGCAATGCACGGCCTCACCGACCTTGCCCACCAGCGCGACGCAGCGCGGGGCCGCGCGATCGGTGCCACGCATGCGACAGGTCGATGCGGTCTCTTCGTCGGCGAGCGCCTCCGGCACCATGCCGCCCGGCTGGTCGTCGCGTTCGGACATGTGAAAGCTGACAACGAAAGTGGCGCAGCAAGCACCGCAGGCACGACAGGCGTCACTCATCGCGCGCCACCCTCGTCTCGCAGGTCCAGTTGATAGCGCCAGAGGCTCTGCCCGGAATCGCGGTACTTGCGCTCGAAAGGGGTCAGCGGATCAAGAGCCTCGTAAAGCGCGGGCGCGCTCTCTTTGCCGGTGACGCGCGCCATCGCCCAAGCGAACTCGTCGGCATAGATCTGCCAGTTGGTACGCAGTTCGATCAAGCCGCCCAGTTGCGGGATGACTGGAAACACCGCGTGGCCGTGCCAGCGCCGCGACAGATGGCCGATCTTCGGCCAGGGATTCGGATACAGCAGGTAGTGGCGATCGAGCCGGATCTTCGCATCGCGCAACAGACGCCAGAAGTCCACCAGATCGGCGCGTACGAATCGCACGTTGTTCGTCTGTGCGTCGGGTTTGCCACGCGAGATGCGGTCCTCCGACTGATCGACGCCAATCACGAAGTGCTGCGGATGCGCACGACCGAGCGCGAGCGTGCTCCAACCGACGCCGCACCCTGCATCGAGCAGCAGCGGCGCGCGACCGTCCCAATCCGCCATCACCGCCTCATAGGCATCGCGGGTGGCCGCACCGATCGGTCGCTCGAAGCCACTCGCAAGGTGGCGTTGCAGCAGTCGATCGAGATTGCGGTGCACGCTGTCCTGCGCGCTGGTGATGCCACGCGAGTTGGCGTACATCAGGCAGCCGCCTCGAGCGAGATCGGCGCTCCGTGCCGGATCAGCGCGGCCTCGACGAGCCCGGCATCGCGCATCGGTCGAACTTCCGCGAGCAAGCGCGCCGCCTGCGGATAGTTGCGCTCGAGCAGGAACAACCACTGCTTCAGGCGCCCCGGTGCATGCCTGGCTTCGACCTTTGTCAGCACGGCGCGCCAGTAGACCGCGAGCAGACCCAGCAACTCGCTCCAGCATTCGGCAAGCGTCGCGGGCGCGGTACCGCGGATCCTGCGAGCAAGAAAGGGATCGGCCACGGCGCCGCGCCCGAGCATGACGTCGCTGCGGCCGCTTTCGCTGCGACAACGTCGCCAGTCTTCGACCGACCACACCTCACCGTTCGCCACGACCGGTACCTTGACCACGTCAGTGACGCGCGCAATTTCCGCCCAGTGCGCGGGTGGCTTGTAACGGTCTGCCTTGGTGCGGGCGTGAATCACGAGCTCCTCGGCGCCGCCGTCGGCAAGGGCCTGCGCGCACTCGATGGCGCGCGACGCATCGTCGATGCCAAGCCGCATCTTCGCGGTGAATGGAATGCCGCGCGGCACCGCCGCACGCACTTCGCGGGCGATGTCGAACAGCAGATGCGGCTCGTTCAGCAACGCTGCGCCGCCCCGATGGCGGTTGACCGTCGGCGCCGGGCAGCCGAAGTTCAGATCGATGCCCGGCGGCGCAAGCGTCGCAAGGCGTGCCGCGTTGTCACCCATGCAGGCGGGGTCCGAGCCGAGCAACTGCACCCGTACCGGCGTGCCCGCCAAGGTGCGGCCTGCATTGAGCAACTCGGGGCTGATACGGGTATAGCACCGTGCCGGCAAAACCGTACCCGACACCCGCGCGAACTCGGTCACGCAATGGTCGTAGCCACCGACGCGCGTCAGCACATCGCGCATCAGGTCGTCGACCATTCCTTCCATCGGGGCGAGCAGCAAGCGGGGCATCGGGTGATCCAGCGGTGTTGCGGAATTAGGGGGCCGCGCATTCTACCGGAGCGCTGGCGTGGGGGCTGGACAGCATGTCTTGCGGGCGCTTAGGCTGCAAGGCCATGCACACACCAGAACACTTCCAGCCTCAACACCGGTGGATCCTATGGAGCATCGCCGCACTCGTCGGCGCGCTCGTCGGCATCCTGCTCGTTCTGCACTACTTCGCGCCGATGCCGCCGCGAACGCTGACGATGACCACCGGCGCCCCTGGCGGCGCCTATGCCTTGTTCGCGGAACGCTACCGCGACGCGCTCGCAAAACAGGGCGTAAAGCTGGTCCTCAAGCCATCAAGTGGCACGATCGAGAACCTGCGTCGCCTGAAAGGCGTCGATGGCAAGGCCGATGTCGGATTCCTGCAGGGCGGGATCGTCCGCGAGCCGGAGTCCACCGATCTGGTCACGCTCGGCGCGATGTACTACGAGCCGATGTGGGTGTTCGTGCGCGGTGACCTGCAGGCGGACCGGGTAGCGCAACTGCGCGGCTATCGCATCGCAGTGGGCGCACAGGGCGGAGGCGCGCAATTGCTCGCACTCGAAATCCTCGCCGCCAACGGCATACCAACCGACGACCCGAACCTGCTGCCGCTGGGCGGTGACGCCGCCATCGCGGCACTGGCCAACGGCAAGGTGGACGCACTGATCACCGTGAACGGCGCGCAAGCCCCGATTGTCCAGAAGTTGATGAAGATGCCAGGCGTCCGGCTGATGGGCTTCGCCCACGCCGATGCCTACACCCGCCTGATGCCGCATCTGACGCGACTGACCTTACCGCGCGGCGCGATCGATCTGATCGCCGATCAACCACCGGAGGACCTCGCCCTCGTCGCCCCGACTGCGAACCTTGTCGCGCGTAGCGACCTGCATCCGGCGCTGGTGGCGTTGCTGATGCAGACCGCGCAGGAAATCCACCGTGCGCCGGGGCTGTTCGAGAAAGGCAATGAATTTCCGGCCGCGCGCGACCACGAGCTTCCGGCCAGTTCCGAAGCCACCCGCTTCTACCGTTCCGGTCCGCCGCTACTGCAACGCGTGCTGCCGTTCTGGGCCGCGGTGCTCGTCGACCGGTTGATCTGGACGTTGTTGCCGCTCATCGCGATCCTGCTGCCCGCCCTGCGCATCGTGCCCGCGCTGCTGCGCTGGCACGCGCGTTCGCGCATCTACCGCTGGTACGGCGAACTCAAGTTTCTCGAGGAGGAAGCGCGCCGTGGTGAGGCGAAAGACGTGCCGCGGTGGCAAACGCAACTGGATGCAATCGAACAACGCGCGCTGCGCCGCAAAGTTCCGCTCGCGTATGCGAACGAGTTGTACATCCTGCGCGAGCACATCGCTCTGGTGCGCGGCTTCATAGAATCGCGCGCAGAAGTGCAGTCCACCTTCCGACGCGATGCCGGAAATGCGAAGGGCTGACCACTTGGTCAGCCCTTCTGATGGTTGGCGGAGTGGACGGGACTCGAACCCGCGACCCCCGGCGTGACAGGCCGGTATTCTAACCGACTGAACTACCACTCCGCGCTTGAACTGCTCTTTCGGACCAGTGTTCAGCCTGTTCCGAAATCAAAGGCAGCTTGCGCTGCCCTCGCCAACAAGTTGGCGTCCCCACGGGGATTCGAACCCCGGTTATCGCCGTGAAAGGGCGGTGTCCTAGGCCTCTAGACGATGGGGACCCGGTACAACTTTCAAATAAAAAAGGCTGTCGCTGGAACAGCCCTCTTCAAAACTGGCGGAGTGGACGGGACTCGAACCCGCGACCCCCGGCGTGACAGGCCGGTATTCTAACCGACTGAACTACCACTCCGCGCTTGAACTGCACTTTCGGATCAGTGTTCAGCCTGTTCCGAAATCAAAGGCAGCTTTCGCTGCCTTCGCCAAAAACTTGGCGTCCCCACGGGGATTCGAACCCCGGTTATCGCCGTGAAAGGGCGGTGTCCTAGGCCTCTAGACGATGGGGACCCGGTACAACTTTTTCTTTCGCAAGCTTGTTTGGTGGAGGTAAGCGGGATCGAACCGCTGACCTCTTGCATGCCATGCAAGCGCTCTCCCAGCTGAGCTATACCCCCGCCGCGAAAGAGATGAGATCATAGACTATGAAACAGGGGACGTCAACCCTGACTTGCGATTGAAACGCACAAAATGCGGCCCATCCCGCGTCCGGGAGGATCACAGCACTTTTCCCGGATTCATCAGACCATCCGGATCGAAGGCCCGTTTGATCCGTTCCATCAGATCCATTTCAAGCGCGGACTTGTAGCGACGAATCTCGCCCCGCTTGAGCTGACCGAGCCCATGTTCGGCGGAAATCGAGCCGCCCAGTTCGTGTGCCAGATCATGCACGATCCGGTTCAAACCACCCCACTCGGCCAGCAGTTCAGCATTTTCATCCGCCGCTGGTTTCGAGCAGTTGTAATGAAGATTGCCGTCGCCGACATGGCCAAACGCAACAATGCGGATGCCCGGAAACGCGGCAGTCAACGCAGCGTCGGCCCGACGCAGGAACTCCGGGATGCGGCTTACAGGCACCGAAACGTCGTGCTTGACGCTGACGCCCTCGTGGCGTTGCGCTTCCGAAGCGTTTTCGCGCAGGCCCCAGAGCGCCAGACGCTGAGCCTCGCTGCTGGCGATCGCCGCGTCCAGCACAGCGCCCGACTCCATGGCGGGCGCAAGCACCGACTCGAGGATCCGATCAAGCGCCGCATCCACCCGGGTGTCAGAAAGTTCTACCAGCACCGACCACGACGGGATTTCTGCCAACGGATTCTGCGCCCCGGGGATGTGGCGCAGCACCAGCGCCAGGGTCATCTGACTCATCAGCTCGAAGGCCGAGAGCCGCTCGCCGCACTCGGTGCGGAAACGGCGCAACAACGCCACCGCCGCAGCCGGGTCTGTCACCGCGACCCATGCCGTGCAGACACTGCGCGGCCGTGGCGAAAGTTTCAGCACCGCCGCGGTGATCAAGCCGAGGGTCCCTTCTGCCCCCAGGAACAGGTGCTTGAGGTCGTAGCCGGTGTTGTCCTTGCGCAACGCGCGCAGGCCGTTCCAGACCTGCCCGTCTGGCAGCACCACCTCGAGTCCGAGCACCAGATCCCGCGCGTTGCCGTATCTCAGGACGTGGACTCCGCCCGCATTGGTCGACAGGTTGCCGCCGATGCGGCAGGTCCCTTCCGACGCCAGCGACAATGGGAACAGTCGGTCAGCTTCAGCTGCGGCCGCCTGCACCTCGGCAAGCGTGCAGCCGGCTTCGACGGTCAAGGTGTCGTTATCGGTATCCAGCGCACGAATGTGGTTCAGACGCTGCAGCGAGATCAGCACGGCCTTGCCGCTATCGTCCGGCGTCGCCCCCCCGCACAGGCTAGTGTTTCCGCCCTGCGGCACCATCGGCGCACCATGCGTCCGACACAGTCGCACGACCGCTGCAACTTCTTCAGTCGTGGCCGGGCGGACCACCGCCTGCACCCGCCCGGTGTAGCGGCCGCGCCAGTCCTGCAGATAAGGCGCCTGATCTGCGTCCGCGGTGATCACGTGCGGGCCGCCAAGCAAGGCGACAAGTTCAGCGACTAGATCCATGCAACTCCCGGCAAGACGTCCTCATGAGCCGCTTGGGTTGGGGTTCAATCCTCGATGATCTGTGCGTACAGATCGTGCACGTCGACATCGGTAACGCGTACGCGCGCGTACTCCCCGACTTCCAGATCGGTGCCGTCAGGAATGATCACCAGCCCGTCGATTTCCGGCGCGTCGCCCATCGAACGGGCCACGGCACCCTCGTCGTCGACTTCATCGACCAGCACCGTGATCTCACGGTCTAGCATGCGCTCGAGTCGCTGCGTGGAGATGTCCTCCTGATGCTCCATCAGGCGATCGCGCCGCTCCTCGCGGACTTCGTCGGGCAACTGACCGTCGAGTTCATTGGCGGTCGCGCCTTCAACCGGCGAATATGAAAAACAGCCGACGCGATCGAGTTGCGCCTCGGAAAGCCAATCCAGCAGTTCGTTGAAGTCTTCCTCGGTTTCACCCGGGAAACCGGCGATGAAGGTGCTGCGAATCGTCAGATCGGGGCAGATCTCGCGCCAGCGGCGGATACGCTCCAGTGTGTTCTCGGCCGCAGCCGGGCGCTTCATCCGCTTGAGCACCCGGGTGCTTGCATGCTGAAAGGGGATGTCGAGGTAGGGCAGGATCTTGCCCTCTGCCATCAGCGGGATGATGTCGTCGACGTGCGGATATGGATAGACGTAATGCAGCCGCACCCAGACGCCCAGTTCGCCGAGCGCCTTGCACAGGTCGTACATCTTGGTCTTGACCGGGCGACCGCCCCAGAAGCCGGTGCGGTACTTGACGTCGACGCCATAGGCACTGGTGTCCTGCGAGACGACGAGGATTTCCTTTACGCCGGCATCCACCAGCGCTTCGGCTTCCTTCATCACTTCGCCGATCGGTCGTGACACGAGATCGCCGCGCATCGACGGAATGATGCAGAAGCTGCAGCGGTGATTGCAGCCTTCGGAAATCTTCAGGTAGGCATAGTGCTGGGGCGTCAGACGAATCCCCTGCGGCGGCACCAGGTCGATGAAGGGATCGTGCGGCTTGGGTAGATGCTCGTGCACGACGCTCATCACCTCTTCGGTGGCATGCGGGCCAGTGACGGCAAGCACCTTCGGATGCACCTGCTCTACGATGCCCTGCCCGGCCGCATCTTTCTTGGCACCGAGGCAACCGGTGACGATCACCCGCCCGTTCTCGTGCAAAGCCTCACCGATCGCATCCAGCGATTCTTCCACTGCGGCATCGATGAAGCCGCAGGTATTCACGATCACCAGATCGGCGCCATCGTACGAGCCAGAGATGTCGTAGCCCTCGGCGCGCAGACGCGTGAGGATGTTCTCGGAGTCGACCGTGGCCTTCGGACAGCCGAGGCTGACAAAACCGACGGTGGGAGTGCGGGATGGGTTATTCATGGTCGATGCCTTGCTTGATTGCTGTGCGATCTGCGCCCAGGAATGACTACGGCCTCCCGAGCGAGAACTTTCGTTCCACGCACCGAGAGGCCGTCGGGCGACTCGCGAAAGGCGCGCAGTTTAGCGCTTCGGCGTCACCTTGTCCTGATCGTCCGTCGCAACCGTTCCAGCCGTTTGGCCGGGGTTAGGAAACTGGAAGCCCGAGAAGAGGTTGCGGGTCTGGCTTTCGACCTGTTCCTGCATCTGGCTGAACATCTTTTTGCTCTGGTCGATGTAGGCGCCCATCATGCTGTGCAACGCCGGCCCCTGGAAGTTGAGGAACTGGGTCCACAAGTCACGGCTCATCGGGTTGTTTTCACCGTAGATCGACTTGGCGTGCTCCTGCAGTTTCGACTGCAGGTCGGTGAACGCGTGGATGTTGTTCTCAAGGTACTTGCCCATCATCCCCTGCATCGCGTTGCCGTAGAAACGGATCATCTGCGACAGCAGATCCACAGTGAACATCGGGGCGCCACCGGACTCTTCTTCGAGAATGATCTGCAGCAGGATGGCGCGGGTCAGATCTTCGTTGGTCTTGGCGTCTACGACCTGAAACTCTTCCTGATTGACTACCAGTTCCTTCACATCGGCCAGCGTGATGTAAGAACTCGTGCGCGTGTCGTACAGCCGTCGGTTCGGGTACTTCTTGATGAGCCTGAGTTGTGCCATGACGGTCTCCTCCCTCGTTGTCGGACGGGTCTTCGTTGTTGTGCGGCGTAGTGTATAGCACTGCACAAACAAAAAGGGCTCCGCCTTTCGCGGAGCCCTCTTGCGGCCGTGTGCGGCGCATCACGCCATGTGCAGACCACCGTTGATGTTGATGGTGGCGCCAGTGATGTAGCCAGCCGATTCCGACGCCAGATAGGCGCACAAATCGCCGATTTCTTCCGGCTTGCCAAGTCGGCCGGCGGGAACGGTCGCCACGATCTGGTCACGTACTTCCTGTTTGATCGCCATGACCATGTCGGTGCCGATGTAACCCGGCGCCACGGCATTGACGGTCACACCCTTCTTGGCAACTTCCTGGGCAATCGCCTTGGTGAAGCCGAGGATGCCAGCCTTGGCCGCCGAATAGTTGGCCTGGCCGAACTGGCCCTTGACCCCATTCACCGACGAGATGTTGATCACCCGGCCCCAGCCACGCTCTGCCATGCCGGTCAGAACCTGATGGGTCACGTTGAAGATGCTGTCGAGGTTGGTCGACATGACTGCATCCCACTGCCCCTTGTCCATCTTGCGGAACGTGGCGTCACGGGTGATGCCCGCGTTGTTGACGAGCACATCGATCGGGCCGATCTCCGCCTCGATCTTCTTCACCATCGCAGCGCACTGCTCGTAGTCGGTGACGTCAGCCTCGGCGATCTCGAAATCGAAGCCTTCAGCGCGCGTCGCTGCCACCCATTCGTCCTTGATCGGCAGACCCGGCAAGTAGTTGGCAACAACCTTGTACCCGTTCTTGTGCAGCGACTTGCAGATTGCGGTGCCCAATCCGCCCATACCCCCGGTGACCAGGGCGACTTTCTTCGACATGATTGTTTCCTTTGCCTCGGTTATAAAACCTGTTCAATCCGGTGTTGCGCCGAGGCCCGACGCAGCACCGGATACCGCTCTCGCGGCGCGGTCAGAACATGTGCTGGCCGCCATTGATCGATATGTTCGCGCCGGTCAGGAACGCCGCTTCGTCAGACGCCAGATACGCCACCAGACCGGCAATCTCTTCCGGCTTGCCCAGCCGGCTGACCGGAATCTGCGGCAGGATCTTGGAGTCGAGGATCTCCTGCGGGATCGCAGTCACCATCTTCGTGCCGATGTAGCCCGGGCTGATCGTGTTCACGGTGACACCATTCTTGGCCACCTCGAGCGCAAGAGCCTTGGTGAAACCATGCATGCCGGCCTTCGCGGCCGAATAGTTGGTCTGGCCAAATGCACCCTTCTGGCCGTTGACCGACGAGACATTGATGATGCGACCCCACTTGCGTTCGACCATGCCGTCCATGACCTGCTTGGTCATGTTGAACACGCTGTCGAGGTTGGTATGGATCACGGCATCCCAATCGGCCTTCGTCATCTTCTTGAAGGTCATGTCGCGCGTGATGCCCGCGTTGTTCACCAGCACGTCGACCGGACCGATGTCCTTGGTCACCGCTTCAATGCAAGCCTTTGCCGAGTCGAAATCAGTGACGTCGCACGGATAGGCCTTGAAGCCATATCCCATGTTGTTCATTGTCTGCAGCCAATCGTGCGCCTTGGTGTTGCTGGGCGAATAAGTCGTCACGACGTGGTAGCCGAGCGCCGCCATCTTGATGCAGATCGCCTCACCCAACCCCCCCATGCCGCCGGTTACCAGAGCAACTCGAACCATTTGCTTCTTCTCCTCTCGTTGTTGAGGCGACCCTCGCTCCATGAGCCATGTCGCATCCATTGCAGTGCCGGCGTGACGCGATTGCGCCGGCACCTGACGATGCAACCGACACGTGGAACGGGTGACGGCCTTTGGCGGGCATATTCGAATCCGGACGCGTCCCGCGATGCGCGACCGGCTACTCCTTCCTTGCCCGCCTCAGGCGGGTTCTTTCACATAGCGTCCCGGTGCGGGCTCGATGACCTTGAACCGTCCGGCACCCGGCCGTTTCGGCGCAGCGACCAATGATCCACTGCGTGCCTTGAGCCATTCCATCCAGTGCGGCCACCAACTACCGCGCCGCTCCTCTGCGCTTGCCAGCCATTCATCAGCAACCGCGGTCGAATTCTCGCCGACCCAATAACTGCGTCGATTCTTCGCTGCCGGGTTGATCACACCGGCGATGTGGCCGCTCGCGCCGAGCACGAATGTCGTCTCGCCGCCGAGCAGCTTGCGGCCGAGATAGGACGAGTGCCACGGCACGATGTGGTCTTCGCGGGTCGCGAAGATATAGGTCGGGCAATCAACGCGCCCCAGATCGACCGGAACGCCGCACATCTGCAGGCGCCCCGGCACCCGAAGGTTGTTTTCAAGGTACATGTTGCGCAGATACCAGGCGGCGAAAGGCCCTGGCAGATTGGTGCTGTCGGAGTTCCAGTACAGCAGGTCGAATGCCGGAGGCGCATTCCCCTTCAGGTACTTGTCGACGACGTAATTCCAGATCAGGTCGTTCGGGCGCAGCGCAGAGAAGACGCTGGAAAGCTCCCGCCCCGCCAGCAAGCCACCCTTGCCAATCGTGTTCTCGCGCGTCGCAACGCTGCCTTCATCAACGAAACACGCCAGGTCGCCGGGCTCTTCGAAATCAAGCAAAGTAGTCAGCAGCGTCAGGCTTTCGACAGGAAGTTCGGCCTTCGCTGCGGCCACTGCCAGCGCACTGCTGGTCAGGGTGCCGCCAACGCAAAAGCCGAGAATGTTCGGCTTCGGGCATTTGCTGATTTCCTGCACGGTTTCGATCGCTTCGAGCACACCGTGTTCGATGTAGTCGTCCCACCCCAAGCGGCCCTGTTCCTGCTTCGGATTACGCCATGAAACAAGGTAAGTGGTGATGCCCTGCGACACCGCGTACTGCACGAAGGAATTCTCGGGCTGCAGATCGAGGATGTAGTACTTGTTGATGCAAGGCGGCACGATCAGCAGCGGCACCTTGCAGACCTTCTCGGTCTGCGGCGCATACTGGATCAGTTGGATCAGTTCGTTCTCGAACACCACCGCCCCCGGGGTCACCGCAAGATTACGGCCGACCTCGAAAGCGCTCTCGTCAGTCATCGCGATGCGCCCCTTCTCGAGGTCCGCGATGATGTTGAGGATGCCGCGGGTAATGCTCTCGCCTTTGCTTTCGACCGCCTGCTTGACGAACTCCGGGTTCGTGGCAGCGTAATTGGCCGGGCTCATCGCTTCGACGTACTGGCGCATCAGGAATTGCAGACGCCCCTTGGCCTGCTTGTCGGCAACCGGAAGCACGTCCGCCGCGCGTGTCAGGAACGACGCGTTGATAAGGTAGGCCTGCCGCAAATAATCGAACACCGGGCTCTCTGCCCAGGCCGGCGCAGCGAAGCGTCGATCCGCCTCGGCGGGTATGACCGGCGTGTAGGCCTCACCCGGTTTGCGGTTGACCAGGCCCGACCACAGTCGGGCGTGCTGCTCTGCGATTTCCTGTTGCAGCTTGACCAGCGGCTCGGAATCCGCCGTCGCAGCTTCAAGCGGAGCAATCTGGATCCCGGCCTGCTTGAGCATCTCCTGTTGCCGGGAGACAAATTCGAACATCCCCTGCATCATTCCCTGACCAGCCTTGAGCCAGACAGAAGGATCAACGCCAGGTTGTTCATTGGAAGCCGTCATTGTGTTCTCCGCATCAAAAAGCTCGGCGCTGTCCTGCTGCACCGGACTGCATTACAGCCCAAGCAGCTAGAACTGGCGCCGGTTTCGCTTGATTTTTGCACCGCACAAAACACCAGGTCAAGCACAAACCCGTGACGCTTGCGCCTGGTCAATGCCCCAGCCAAACCATGTACATCATCGCAATCGCCTGGATCTATGTCGCCTTGATGGCCGCTGTCGGAGCCGAATCGATCGTCGGCGGCATCATGACGTTTTCCGGTTTCATTTTCCCGCTGGCCCTGATCCTTTGGCTCGGCGGTAGCCGCGCGCGCCGGCGAAGGCGCGCAGAAAAAGAAGCACTGGAAGACCAGCCAGTCACGCCGCCGGAAGATTCCCCTCCATCCAGATAAAGGCGCCCATCCTGCCGCTGCGCCCATCGCGCCGGTAGGAGTAGAACGATTCACGATCACTGACCGTACAGCGTTTTCCTCCGAACACCGCTCCCGCACCCACGCCCGCGCGTGCCAGGCGTGCCTTCGCGAGCCCGAACAGATCGGCCATCCAGCGGTCGCCCTCACCCGCGGCAAAACAGTCCGCATCTTCCGGACTGGATTCGACGAATGCCGCGCGCACTTCAGGCCCGACCTCGAAGTGCTTCGGCCCGATCGCCGGGCCAAGCCATACCAGCAGATCCTCAGGCGCGACGTCCATCCGCGCAATGGTTGCCTCCAATACACCCGCATGCAGGCCCCTCCAGCCCGCATGAGCGGCCCCGACCACGCTACCCGCGCGGTTGCAGAACAACACAGGCAAACAATCAGCGACCATCACCACGCAGACCGCGTTCGCTTCGCGCGTCGTCGCGGCGTCAGCGATTCGGCTCAGCGGCGCATCAGCGTCCACCACCTGCGTGCCATGCACCTGCTCGAGCCAGCAAGGCTCTGCCGGCACATGGGCACGCACGCGCTGGCGGTTCGCAGCGACAGCAACCGGGTCGTCGCCGACATGCGTCCCCAAGTTGAGACCAGCGTAGGGCGGCAAACTGACGCCACCCTTGCGGGTCGAGAACAGCGCCCGTACGTTGCGCGGGGCAGGCCATTCCGGGATAAGCCACTCAGTCATGCGCGCCCCCGGCCGAGCGTTTCAAGCAGGCTGGCAAAGTCAGGCGGCAAGGCGGTCTCCCATGCCATTGCCTCGCGCGTCGCTGGATGAATCAGACCGAGCCGCCACGCATGCAGCGCCTGACGGTGAAATACCGGTTCGCCCCGGCCGCCGCCGTAGAGCGTGTCACCAACCAAAGGGTGACCGAGGTGGGCCATATGCACCCGGATCTGATGCGTACGCCCGGTTTCGAGCGCGCATTCGACCAGGGTGCAGCGTTCGAAACGTTCGCAGACTTTCACGTGCGTGCGTGCTTCGCGCGCCCCGCTCACCACCGCCATGCGGGTGCGCTGCGTGGGATGGCGGCCAATTGGCGCATCCACAATGGTGTCGCCGGCGACGCTGCCGCGCACCAGTGCGTAGTACTGGCGCTTGACGGTTCGAGCCTGCAACTGCCGCACCAGATCGGTCTGCGCGATTTCATTGCGCGCCACAACCATCAAGCCGCTGGTGTCCTTGTCGAGTCGGTGCACGATCCCCGCGCGGGGCAGCAGGCGGGCGTCTTCGGCATGGTGCAGCAGCGCATTGAGCAAGGTGCCGCTCCAGTTGCCGCTACCCGGATGCACGACCAGTCCGGCAGGCTTGTCGATGACAAGAATGTCGGCGTCTTCATGGATGATGTTCAGCGGGATGTCTTCCGGCGCCGAAGCCACCACCTCCAGTGGCAGCGCTTCTGCCAGCTCGAGGCGCTCCATGCCGCGCACCTTGCGCTTGGGGTCATCGACCAAGACGCCATCTATCGTCAGACGCCCCTCCTTGATCCAGCCTTGCAAGCGCACGCGCGAGTGCTCTGGAATCAGATGCGCCAGCACCACGTCAAGGCGGCTCCCGGCCTCTTCAAAGGGCACGGTCAGGCTTCGTACGACCCCTTCGTCCAGGTCCGGTTCAGCGCTTCCGCTATAATCCGCGCTTTGCTTAGTCACAGGTGCTTTGATGCCGTTTTTGCGAGCGCGTAGTGTAGCCGCAAGCTTGCTGGTTCTGGTTTCGCTGGCTGGCTGCTCCACGCTGACGTCGTGGTTCGAGTCGGACAAGGGCGGCAAGATCGACCAGCGCCCGGCCGAAGAGATCTACGCAGAGGCGAAAGAGCTGCTCGAATCCAGTTCGTACGATCGCGCGGTCAAGCTCTTCGAGCAGTTGGAAGCAAAATACCCTTACGGCCGCTATGCACAGCAGGCGCAGCTGGAAATTGCCTACGCCTGGTACAAGGCACAGGATCCGGCACAGGCGCTTGCTGCGATCGAGCGCTTCATCAAGCTGCACCCGAACCACCCCAACGTCGATTACGCGTACTACCTGAAGGGCCTGATCACCTTCAATGAAGACCAGGGATTCATGGGGCTGGTCGGTCAACAGGATCTGACCGAACGCGACCCGAAGGCTGCGCTCAGCTCCTTCGACGCCTTCAAGGAACTGGTGACCCGCTTCCCCGACAGCAAGTACGCGGAAGACGGCCGTGTGCGCATGGGCTATCTGGTCAACGCCCTGGCGCAGCACGAGATCCACGTCGCGCGCTACTACCAGAAGCGTAACGCGCAACTGGCGGCGGCGAACCGCGCGCAAGCCACGATCAAGAACTATCCGAATTCGCCCGCGGTCGAAGAAGCGCTGGCGATCATGATCAACAGCTACGACCAGCTCGGCATGAAGGATCTCGCAGCCGATAGCCGGCGCGTGCTGGCGCTCAACTTTCCGAAGAGCCGCTACATTGCCGATGCGTCGCCCGCCGCCCGGCCGTGGTGGAAGATCTGGTAACAGGCTGAAGGGTGGACGACGCGGTCCTCCGCTCGCTCGCCCGCTGGCCGAACGTCCCTGCCTGTTTCGGCTGGCTGTCGCTGGACCGCCAGGGGCGCTGGCGCTTGCAGGACACAGTCGTCACGCATCGCGGCTTTGCCGAGTTCATCGGCCGCAATTACCAGTGTGACGAAGCCGGACGATGGTTCTTCCAGAACGGGCCGCAGCGGGTTTTTGTTCGGCTCGACTACACGCCCTGGGTATTCGGGCGCGACCTCTCCGATGCCTCGCGCCTGCTGACCCACACCGGGCGCCCGGTAACACCGCAAACCGGCTGGGTCGACGAATCCGGTGCCGTCCTGATCGAATCCGATGCCGGTATCGGCCTTCTCGCCAGCCAGGATCTCGTGGCGCTGTCCGACGCACTTGAACTCGACGACGACCTGCGGCATGGCTGGCTGACGTTGGGTGTGCACCGACTCAAGCTGGCGCCGATTGAATCGGGCGACGTTCCAAAACGATTCGGTTTCGACCCGTCGCCCTGCGAGTAGCAATCCGCTTCTGCCGGGCCGGCAGCCTCACACGCTGTGCATCAATTTCCGCCAAGCCACCCCTGGCGAAGCTTCGCCGCCCCCTTTGCCGCCTTAGCCTCGATCGACAACTTGAGCGTCGTCGTCAGTGGCGCAGCCAGCGTCAGGCTGGTCTCGTACAACTCGTCACGACGGAACAGATGCAGACGCAGTTGGTCGCCGGCCTTGTGACGCGTCAGTCTCGCCTCCAGCCCACCGGCCTTCACCCGCAAACCATCAACCGCGATCAGCAGGTCGCCGGCAGAGATGCACGCAGCGTGTGCCGGCCCACCGCTAAAGACCTGAGCGAACTTGACCGACTCGCCTTCAGTGGCAAGTTTGGCGCCAACATACGGAACCTCTCCCTCCGCCTGCCACAGCGCACGCACGCCGAAAGGTTTGAGCAATTTCTCCAAAGGCAGGTCTTCCACGCCCTCGGTTGCAGAACGCAGCAAGCGGGTGACATCGATTCCGGTGGCTTCACGGATGATCCCCGGCATCGCGTCTTCCGCCACGCCATCGCCCGCCCCGTGGCGCGCCCACAGCAAACGCATCACATCGTCGAGCGACTTTCTGCCGGCGCTCTTCGCACGTAGCGTCAGATCCAGTGCCAGCGCCACCAGCGAGCCCTTGGCGTAGTAGCTGACGATCGCATTCGGCGCGTTCTCGTCCTGCCGGTAGTACTTGATCCATGCGTCGAACGACGACTCGGCCACCGACTGCACCGCGCGCCCGGCCCCACGCGCAACAGCGCCGGCGGTCTTAGCGACAAGCGCCAGGTATTCGTCGTGCGAAACGAGGCCGGCCCTCACCAACGCCAGGTCGTCGTAGTAGGAGGTGAAACCCTCGAACAGCCACAGCAGCCGGGTGTAGTTTTCCTGCTGCAGGTCGTAGGGCGCAAACGCCGCAGGCTTGATGCGCTTGACGTTCCAGGCGTGGAAATACTCATGACTGCACAGACCAAGGAAGCCGCGATAGGCCTCGGTGGCGTCCTTCATCCCCGGAAAGGGCAGATCGTTGCGCGACGCCAGCAGCGCGGTCGAATCGCGATGTTCGAGTCCGCCATATCCATCGCCCACGACGGTAAGCATGAAGACATAACGTTCGAACGGCGGCGGCGCGTCGCCAAACAACGCACACTGGGCTTCGCAGGCGCGCGCGACATCGGCGGCGAGTCGTGCCAGATCACAATCGTGCCGACCGTTGATCGCAAAGTCGTGCGACACACCGCGCACCTCGAAACTGACCCAGCTTAGCGCCCCCATCTCGACCGGATGATCGATCAGCGCATCGTAATCGGGCGCCTCGTACCAGCCGAAGCCCTTGCGCTTCGCGCCGCCGCGACCAGCCGCTTCGGGCAGCGAGGTCGCGACGGACCAGCCGCGAACCCCGACCGGGGCATCGATGCGCACCCGATGCGGCGCTTGCTCACGGCCCTCGACACGCAAGAAGACCTGCGTGCCGTTGAAGAAGCCATGCGTGGCGTCGAGGTGGGCGCATCGCACCGAAAGGTCCCACGCGTACACCGCGTAGGTCAGACGCAACACCTTTGCACCGGCGGCGACGCGACCGAGCACCCAAGTGTGCTTGTCGGCCTTGTCGACCTTGACCGCGACACCGTCACATTCGCCCTTCAGCCAGACGATGTTGCGCGCGAACTCGCGCACCATGTAACTGCCAGGAATCCAGGCAGGCAACAGGAAACGCTGACCGCTGGCGGGCGTGTCGATTTCCAGCGTGACTTCGAAGAGGTGGGCAGCCGGGTCGGCCGGCGTAATCGTGTAGCGAACGGGCTGCAACGCGGACAATTGAATCCTCTGGGGTGCTATGTCTTGTTATGGGCCGGGCCTGCCGAAAGCGGCCGGTGGTCGGGATTGGCAGCGCAGCAGAGGCGCGCAGCACGGCAATTTTTCATCATGCCCGTTTGGCCCGCCAAGAATCCTTCGGGGACGCGGCAGTCACATGCGAATTGGCGACCTTGCAACACGCACGGGACCTGTGGCGCTTGTGCCTATACTCCGCCCGATACGCATAACGATGGCCAACCCACCCAGACCGCACCAATGCTCCATTGGCTCCCGCCCCACCCGCCGGGTTTCCCGCCCCTCGAACACGCGCTGCCCGAGCCGAACGGTTTGCTTGCAGCGGGCGGCGCCCTGACGCCTGAGTGGCTCCTCACCGCGTACCGGCAAGGCATCTTTCCGTGGTTTGCGCCGGGCGACCCGATCCTGTGGTGGAGCCCCGATCCGCGCATGGTGCTACTGCCGGGGGAAATCCGTGTCACGCGATCACTGCGCAAGGCGTTGCGTCGCGGCGATTACGAGATCCGCTGCGACACCGTGTTTGCCGATGTGATCGAGGCCTGCGCCGCGCCCCGCGAGCCGGGTGGCGGCACCTGGATCACCGAAGCGATGCATGCCGCCTACTGCCAGATGCATGAACTCGGCTGGGCGCACAGCGTCGAAACCTGGGTGGATGGAGAACTTGCCGGGGGCTTGTACGGCATGGCGATCGGAAAGGTGTTCTTCGGCGAGTCGATGTTCGCGCGAAAAACCGACGCTTCGAAGCTCGCGCTCGCCCATCTGGCGCGCGATCTTGAACGGCGGGATTTCCGGGTGATAGATTGCCAGATGAATACTGCACACTTGGCCTCGATGGGTGGCCGCGAAATCGCACGAAGCGCCTTTTCGCGACTGCTCGCAATGCATGCCGGGCCGGACGCGACAGCTGCAAAATGGGGCGCGACACAGATGCAGGACATCGACTGGGGGAACGCAGAGAGATGACGCTACTGAAGGATCTGCCCTACGCCTTCCTGCAGTTCTACGCGACCGCGCCGTATGCCTGCTCCTACCTGCCCGATCGCATCGCGCGATCGCAGGTGGCGACCCCCGGCCACATGATCGACACGCCGCTCTACAGCGACCTGCTCAGGAACGGTTTCCGCCGCAGCGGTGTCTTCACCTACCGGCCGCATTGCGACACCTGCCGCGCCTGCGTGCCGGTGCGGGTTCCCGTTGAACGATTCGAGCCTTCGCGCAGCCAGCGCAGGGCGATCGCGCGTAACACGGCGCTGGTTGCCGCCGAACATCCGCTCGTCTTCAACGAAGAACACTACGCGCTGTACCAGCGCTACCAGGCAAGTCGCCACGCGGGCGGTGGCATGGATCAGGACAGTCGCGAGCAGTACTCGCACTTCCTGCTGCAAAGCCACATCGACACCCGCTTGATCGAGTTCCGCGAAAACGGTGTGCTGCGCATGGCCAGCATCGTCGACTGCCTCACCGACGGGCTTTCCAGCGTCTATACCTTTTACGATCCCGACCTCGAACCGGCGAGCCTCGGCACTTACGCGATCCTGTGGCAGATCGACGCCTGCCGGCGCGCCGGCCTGCCCTATCTCTATCTGGGGTACTGGATTCGCGAGAGCCGCAAGATGAACTACAAGGCCCGCTTCAGGCCGCTCGAAGGCCGCGTCGACGGCCTTTGGCGCGAACTGACGGCGCGCGATTTCGAAACGCTCGGCTGATACCTGCCCTTGGTAAATGAGCGGCGCGTCTTGAGACGTCGGTGCAGCCACGAGCAAAGGCCTGCCTGGATGACGCCACGCGGCCAATTCATTGAAGCCGAAACAAGCCTCGCCACCCCTTGCTTATCAATGCCATAGCCCGCCGGGATCCAAAGCCCGTAACGCCGTGCTGCGCCGGTTAGACCGGAAGCCAAGCACGCCTTTGCGATTTGTGTGACCGAACGAAACAGCGGGCTGGTGCCCGCTGTTTCGGTCTGCCACGTCATTCAAGCGGTATGGCGACGATATGCGAGCAAAGCGAGTGCAGCGCCAATCAGGCCCAACGACGCCGGCTCTGGCGTTTCAAAGGGCTTATCGGTGATCGAGAACGAGACGTTGAAAGTGTTCGCCTCGCTCTCTACGGTGGTGAAGCCAATACAGCCATTGGCGACCCCCACGGCACGGCAGGCCGCATCGCTGAGCACATCGACGCCCGCCACCAACAGTTTCGCGTTGTAGAAGCCGTACTCTGGATACTCAAAGGTCTGATTGAAGGTCTTGTCCAGTGGATTGAATCCAGCGCCAGCAACGTCAATCACGAAGATATCGTTGCACGGAGTCGGGCTCGCCACTGTGCAGGGCAAGACGTTGTCGGTTTCAAGGTAATGGATCGCAAACATCAGGGCCGGCGCATCAAACGGCGGCAAATCCGGCACCAACGGATCGAGTTTGAGGATGTTGAACAGCGTCGCACTGCGCAGCGAGGGCGCATAGATCGGGAAATTGTTGTGCACGACACTCATCGTCGGCACCGAAGATCCGTTGGTTGTCAGCACGCCGCTCACCGATCCATTCGTGGCCGCGCCGACGGACAACGACGATTGCCCCCCACCGGGGACCGCGGGGGTCCCCCACGAAAGCTTCGAATAAACGTCGCCGATCGTCGAGAAGTCGTACGAGCCGCCAGTCTGGAGGCTGATCAACCCGTTCTCACCACTCAGGCGCGCATTGGCAGCACTCCCTGTGATGCCAGCAGTACTGTTGTTGGTGTCGCGATAGGCGATGAAGCCTGAATCAGTTGTAAAGCCCCAGCTAGAAATCGGGGCCGCGAATGCAGACGCGGAAGCAAGGCTCAGTCCCGCAAGGACCATGCCGCCCAGCAGTTGGAATTTACGTTCCATGACACCCTCCCGTTGTGAACTAAAGCGTTCTCATTCGGGTTGAAGCATCACGTGTTCCACGATCTCAAGTCGCTAAATATATGGTCACTTTTTATGACAGGACGGAACGCCGCATGAAACAGTAAGAAACACCGACGCGCCCCGGCCATTTCCGGTCTTCGCGAAAACCGAAAGACGCCCATGGGCGCCTTTTGGTTCACCGCCCAAAGCGAACGTCACAGTGCGAAATGGCAACTCACCACGCGGGTCTCCGAGACCTTTCGGGCCTCAGGGTACGACTGTTTGCACTCGTCACGCGCCTGCGGGCATCGCGGATGGAAGTGACACCCCTGCGGCGGGTTCGACGGCGAAGGCAGATCACCTTTCACCGGTTTGACCGAGGTATTCGCAGCGGACGCATGGATGTCCGCACGCGGCACCGCGGCCAGCAGCGCCTGGGTGTAGGGATGCCGCGGAGACTTCAGCACCTCTTCGGCGCTGCCCTGCTCCACGATCCGGCCCAGGTACATCACCGCCACATCGTGTGCCAGATACTCGACCACGCCGATGTTGTGGGTGATGAAGAGGAAGGCCAGCCCCAGTTCAGACTGCAGTTCCTGCAGCAGATTCAGGATCTGCGCCTGCACCGACACATCCAGCGCCGAGGTGGGTTCATCGCAAACGATCAGCTGCGGTGACACAGCCAAAGCGCGCGCCACAGCGATCCGCTGGCGCTGGCCGCCGGAAAACTCGTGCGGGTAGCGGTCCACCATCTCGGGCCGCAAACCCACTTGCTGCATGATCTGCAGGATACGTTCGCGTCGCGCAACGGCGTCGCCACCGATACCGAGCGCTTCCATGCCTTCGTCGATGATCTCCGAAACACGCAGTCGTGGATTGAGCGATCCGAACGGATCCTGAAAGACCATCTGCATCTTCGAACGCAGCGCGCGCAGTGCGGTCGGATCGAGCGATCCGATATCGGCACCGCCCAGCGCGGCGCTACCGCCGGTAGGTTCGATCAGGCGCAGAATGGCCTTGCCAGCGGTAGTCTTGCCGCAGCCGGATTCACCGACCAGCGCCAACGTCCGCCCAGCCTTGAGCGTCAGGCTCACGCCGTCCACCGCTTTCACATGCCCGACGGTACGCTGGAACACCCCACGCTTGATCGGAAAGTGCACCTGCAAGCCTTGCACTTCGAGCAGCGTATCGCCGGCACGCGTCGGGGGTTTTGCCTCCTGAACCTTGCTCGCCACCGCACCGGATGTGCGGCCCTGCTCGACGGCATCGAAGAGGTGGCAGCGCACGCGCTGACCATCGCCCAGTTCGTACCAGCGTGGCGCTTCGCCGCGACAACGATCCCAAGCGTGTTCGCAGCGGGCCGCGAAGCGGCAACCGATGAAATCGGTCGTCAGCGGCGGCACCGAACCCGGGATCGTGGCGAGCTTGCCGCTCTGGCGATGGCCTTCGGGCAGCGCCTCGAACAGCTTGACCGAATAAGGGTGGGCGGGTTTGGCAAAGAACCGATCGCGCGGCGCCTCTTCGATCAGGTGTCCGGCGTACATCACGCCGATGCGGTGCGCCATCTTCGCGACCACGCCCAGATCGTGGGTGATCAGCATCATCGCCATGCGCTGCTCGCGCTGCAGATCCGCCATCAGGTCCAGCACCTGCGCCTGGATCGTCACGTCCAGCGCGGTGGTCGGCTCATCGGCAATCAGCACCTTGGGCTTGCCGGCGAGCGCCATCGCGATCATGACGCGCTGCTTCATGCCGCCGGAGAACTGGAACGGATATTCGGTCAGGCGACGCTCGGGATCGGGGATGCCCACCTGCTTCATCAGCGCGATCGCTTCAGTGCGCGCCGCTTCACCCTTGAGGCCGCGATGGATCGCGAGCACTTCGCCAAGCTGCTGGCCAACCGTCAGCACCGCGTTCAGGCTGGTGCCCGGCTCCTGGAAGATCATCGCCAGGTCGCCGCCGCGCACGCGGCGCATCTGCGCTTCGGTGAGGTTGCACAGATCGCGCCCGCCCATCTGCACTTCGCCGCCGGCGATGCGGCCGGCGGGCGGCAGCAGTCGCATCAGCGACAGCGCGGTCATCGACTTGCCGCAGCCCGATTCGCCGAGCAACGCGAAGGTCTCACCAGCACGCAGTTCGAAGCTGACGCGATCGAGCGCGCGCACCACGCCGCGTTCGCTGTCGATGTGCATCGAGAGCTCGCGCAAGGCGAGCACGACATTCTTTTCGGTGGTGTTCATCGGTGCATTCACTTTGCTGTCCCCAGACGCAGGCGACGGCGCGACGGCAGCGCGCGCGGGTCAAATGCCTCGCGTACCGCGTCGGCAAACAGGTTGGCTGCCAGCACCAGACTCACCATGAAGACGAAAGCCGCGCTGATCGACCACCAGATCAGCGGATCGCGGGCAAGTTCACCCCGCGCCTTGTTGATCATCATGCCGAAACTGATCGAGGTCGGATCGACGCCGACCCCCACGAACGAAAGCACCGCCTCGGCCAAGACCAGGCCGGAGAAATCCAGCACCACCGTGATCAGCACGATGTGGAAGGCGTTGGGCAGGATGTGCCGCAGCATGATGCGCAGGCTCGACACGCCAAAGCAGCGCGCCGCCTGAACATAATCAAGCTCGCGCAGCTTGAGCGTTTCGGCGCGGATCAGCCGGCACAGCGTAGTCCAGGAAATCGCACCGATGATCGCGCACAGCGCCACCAGCTTGGCGTCTGCGCGCGATGCGGCGGTCGCGAACAGCGCGGCATTGCGCTCGATCACCATGGTCATCATCAGTGACGCAGCGGCAATCAGCAGCACGTACGGAATCGAGCTGATGACGGTGTAGATGTACTGGATCGTGTCGTCCACCCAGCCGCGGTAGTAGCCGGCGGCGAGGCCAAGCCCGATACCGAGCGGCAGCACGACCAAGGTTGCGAGCGTGCCGATCATCAGCGCGACGCGCATCGCCTTGAGCGTTTGATACAGCACGTCATTGCCGGTCGCGTCGGTGCCGAACACATGGTAGTGGCCGGACAGATTGCCCAGCACGCCACCAAGCACCAGCACGAAGAGCAGCGACCAGGCAAAGCCGTCCCACGCGATCTGCGTGCCGCCACGCAACACTTCCGCACCCGCCTGCTGCATCGACCAGCCGTGCGAACGCGCGACGCCGCGCACGATCGGCAGCATCAGCAGGATCCACAGCAGCACACCGACACCCACGCCACAGGCGGAGCGCCGCGCAATGTCGCCGGCCTTGTCGCCCTCCGGATCCTTGAGGTGCGCACCACCGAAGCTCAGGCGCGGATAGTCGCGGTACTGCTTGCCGTCGGCCCCTTCGAGCATCTGCTTCTCGAAGAAGTGGGTCGCAAATGGCGCCGAGTACGTTTTTTCGCGTGTATCACGCAGCGTGGTCAGGGCGATATCCAGCACCGAGAGCACCTCGACCGAATACTGCACCTTGCCCCCCGGCGCTGCACCAGCGGAATCCAGCGCGGGCCGGTAGTGGAAGGAGTCCAGCACCGTGACCAAGAGGTACACCAGCAGGATCACCAGCGCGGCCATCGCACTGCGATTGGCGAACACGGTATGCCAGGCGCGGCGCAGGTGTTCCTTCTTGAAGGCATAGCGGATGCCGGTCGCCAGCGCGACCAGCAGCACGGCGAACAGGACGTCCGACCAAAGGACGACGATCTGGAAGTCTTTCATTGCAGTCGCACCCGCGGATCGACCAAGGTGTAGGAAATGTCGGTGAGGATCAGGCCGAGGATGTAGAGCAAGGCGCCAATGAACACCATGGCGCGGACGATGGCGAAGTCCTGCATCAGGATCGCCTCGATCGTGAAGCTGCCCAGCCCCGGAATGCCGAAGAAGGATTCGCTGATCAGGCTGCCGAGGAAGAGCGACGGAATCACCACTACCGTCCCGGTGAGGATCGGGATCATCGCGTTCTTCAACACATGGCGGAACAGCACCGCGCCTTCGGACAAGCCCTTGGCCCGTGCCGTGCGGACATAGTCCTTGCCGATTTCTTCGAGGAAGATCGCACGGTACCAGCGCACGCTCGAACCCAGTCCGGCCACCACACCGACGACCACTGGCAAGGCGAGGAAGCGCACCGCGTCGAATCCACCCTCGTAGCCTGAGATCGGCACCAGACTCCAGGTGCGCGCGATCACGTATTGGCCCGCGATGATGTAGAACAGACTGGAGATCGACATCAGCACGACGCAGGCGATCACGCCGGTGTAGTCCAGCCACGTCGCACGGAAGAAGGCGAGCACCATTGCGGCAACGATGGCGACGAAGAGACCGACCAGGAACACCGGCAGCGCCAGGGCCAGCGAGGGCCACATCCGTGCCGAGAGCTCGTGGTTGATGTCACGCCCCAGATCGCTCTTGCCGAAATCGAACAGGAACATGCGGGCGGACTTCTGCACGAAGATCGTGTCGGTCAGCTTGGCGGTGCCTTCCGCCTTCGCGTTGTAGAAGAGCGGCTTGTTGTAACCGTGGTCCGCCTTCCAGCGCTCGATCGCCTCTTGCGTCACGCGCTTGGCACCCAATTGCGCGCGCGCCATGTCGTCCGGGCTGCTGACGATGAAGAACAGCGCGAACACCAGCAGATTGACGCCGAGCAGCGTTGGCAGCGCCCACAGCAGGCGCCGGATCAGGTAAGCAATCATTCCGGGGCCTCCGTACGCGCCGTCTGGGATTCGTGGCGACGGTAGTGGCGCACGCCGAGCACGCCGACTGCAGCGATCGCGGCAAACATCAGCAGCAGCGGCCACACTTGCGGCCGGTTCCACTGCGCCACGCTGGCATTGCGCTGCGCCAGATCCAGCGACAGGTACTTACGATTGGTGTGGATCATGCGCACCGGCAGCGCGTTGCCGAGCCAGCCGTGAGAGAGCTGAAAGGCCTCGTTGTGCCAACCAGCAAGTACCGGCGAATCGCGCCGCAGCAGCTCGGCCATCTTGTCGATAATCGCTTGCCGGTCAGCGTTGATGTCCATGCCGCGGAACTGTTCGTACAAGCGATCGAATTCCGGGTTGTTGTAGTTGGTGACGTTCTCGCCCTGGTACTTGGCCTTGCTGTTCTTGCTGTAGAAGAGGAACAGGAAGTTTTCAGGATCCGGGTAGTCGGCGTTCCAGCCCCAGAACGAGAGTTGTGCCGCGCCCTTGCGATGCATTTCCTGCCAGCGGTTCCACTCGGTCGGCCGCGGCACCAGCTGGATATCGATGCGCTTCATCTGCTTGATGACGATCTCGAGTTGTGCGCGCGCGAATGAGTCGTACACGTCGAGATTGACGACCAGCGGCTCGCCGGTCTTCTCATCGCGCCCGTTGGGGTACCCAGCCTCGGCCATCAGGCGCCGGGCATCTTCGATGGAGCGTCGCTGCGGGCGCCCCTTGGCCCAGGTGTAGGCATACGGATTGATCCCGGCAGCCCCTTCCTTGTAACCGGCAATGCCGGGCGGGATCGGGCCCTGCATCGGGCGCCCGAGTCCGTTCTTGATGATCGACAGGTACTCTTCCATGTCGAGCGCAATCGCCATCGCCTGCCGCACCTTGCGGGCGCGCATGCGCGCCTCTGGCGTCGCGCCGCCGTCGCCGATGGTCGCGTCGAGCATGTTGACGAAGAAGTACTCGGTGGCTGGCTCCACCTCCGTCTCGAGTGTAATTCCCTGCTTCTTCATCACGTCGGACAAAGACAAACCGCCGCCCTGAATCTGCAGCGCCGAATCGAAGCTGGCGAGCGACTTGAAGCGGGTCGAGGCGTAGAAGTCGTAGTAGCCCTGCAGGAACTTGTTCCAGAACGGCGTAGCCTCGCGCTCGTAGGCGAATTTGACGCCGTCGATCATCGGCAGGCGCTTGCCGCAGTCCTTCATGAAGCCGCGTTCGCGATACTCCGGCGTACCCTCGCAGGGGTAGGTTTCTTCGCGGAAGTTCGGGTTGCGCTCCATCAGCAACTCGCGCAGCGGGCGATTGCGGGTGAGCATGAACGGCCCGGTGCCAACCGGCCACATATCGAGCGTCAGTTCGCGCTTGGCCATCCCCGGCTGGCCATAGAACTTCTCGGCCTCCCAAGGCATCGGCGCGGAAAACGGCATCGCCAGCCAGTAGATGAACTGCGGGTACTTGCCCTTGATGTGGATGCGCAGCCGGTGCGGATCGGTCGTATCCACGCCGGGTAGCGGATACTTGCGCAAGTCGATCCAGCCGTCGGGGTCGACCTTGCCGGCCTTGACGTCGGCATCGAGCATCGCGACAAGTTCTTCCATGCCGACAATCTGCTTGTAGATCTCGATCGTCGGCGTCTCGAGCTTCGGCCGGGCCATCCGTTTGAGGCCGTAAGCGAAATCCTCGGAAATCAGCTCGCGCGTTCCGGTGTATTCGAAGTCGGTGATCTGGCTCCTGTTCCCGAGTGTCTGATCGTTCAGCCCTTCGTAGCGCAGCTTGCCGGCACCGTCACGCGCGAAAGCCGGGTGGGGCTGGAACTTGATGCCGGCCTTGAGCGGGATCTCGTACACCGTCTCGGCAATCGATTCAGGCGGTGCCGACTCCGGCAGCGTCTTGCCACCCTTGTCGAGATAGGTGAGCTTGGGCATCGCCGCCGCAAGGCTCGGCTGCAACTCGTACGGTCGCTTGAGGTAGTGGAATTCGAAGAGCGTGTCGTAGATCGAGTAGGTGAACCATGCCTCGTCTTCGACATAGGACTGCACCGGGTCCAGATGCTTGGGGCGCGAATTGAATTCTTCGTGCAGGAAGTTGCGGTTGCGCTCCGCCGCCGGATAGGGGCTGTTCCAGACGTCGCCGCAGCCGGCCAGCAGCAAAGCACACGACGCGACCGCAGTCGCGACGAGATGGCGCATGGTTCTCATTGATGGGTCAAAGCGGGAAGAGCTGAATGGATGGACGCGCACAAACCGCCATTAACACCCGCGGAATCGATGTCCCGCAGGTCCAGGTATTCCGAATCACGCCAGCACGGGTTCGGACAGTGGATTGAGTCATGAGCAGTTGCGGGTCCATGTTGAACGAAATCAGTCGTACAGCACACTTCATGCCGGATTCCGAAGGTCGTCAGTACTTTACTGAACGATCACGCCGCGAAGCGCAATAAAACCATTCCAGCAGCTGACAGTGCGCCACAAATACCAAGACCTTCTCTAAATCGCGATGAAATTCGCCAGATGCCGCCTCGAGCACGTTTGGCGCCGCGAGACAAACTCCACTCGCCGTGCCCGAAGAAAGTGCGCACGCACCAAGCAGCAGCGATCCAACGCAATGTTGAAGGGGTGCGTGACAATACGGCCCACGTCGCCCCACAAATTCACTGGAAGCGCCGGAATCTTGCAAATCGGCGGCACCAAAACAAAACAGCACGCCCGGCGCTGCGCCCGGCGTGCTGCTCATGAAAGATTGCCGCGCAAAGGCGGCAGCATCGATCAGTGGTGGTGACCGCCCTCGCCATGCACATGACCATGCGAAATTTCTTCCGCAGTTGCCATGCGCACTTCGGCCACCGTGACATCGAAGACCAGCGCAGTACCGGCCAGCGGATGATTGCCATCGACGACAACCTTGCCATCGGCGATATCAGTGACGCGGAACAGCATGTCCTCTTCACCTTCTTCGCCAACACGTTCGAAGGCCATGCCGATTTCGATGTTGTCCGGGAACAGGTCGGCCGGTTCGATCATGACGAGGCTCTCGTCGTAATCGCCGAATGCATCTTCCGGCTGCAGCTTGATCACGAGCTTTTCGCCCAGCGTCTTGCCGTGCAGCGCTTCTTCCAGCAGCGGGAAGATCGCGTCATAGCCACCGTGCAGGTAGACGAGCGGGTTCTTTCCGTCATCGATCATGTTGCCGTCCGGATCGTGGACGGTGTAGTTCAGGGTAACGACGGCGTTCTTGACGATTTCCATTAGCGGTTCCTTGCGATTTCTCTGACGAGCTTGAGTACTTCGGCTGCGTGCCCACGTAGCTGGACGTCATCGATAAGATGACGGACAACACCGGCGCGGTCGAGCACGACGGTCGTGCGGCGAACGATATCGCGCTCACAACCTTCACGTCGGTGCAGCACCCCATAAAGTCGGCACACTTCCATGTCCGGATCGGACAGCAGGCGGATCGAGATCCCATGCTCATCGCGAAACGCGGCGTGCGTCAGGCAATCGTCCGGGCTGATCCCGACTACGACCGCCCCGGCTGCGGAGAAGTCGCTTTCGTGATCGCTGAATTCGATCGCCTGGCGCGTACAGGCAGGTGTTCCATCACGCGGGTAGAAACACAGCACGACCACGTTCTGCGAAATCGCATCACGCAGGTCGAACGGCGCCATGTCGGCGTCTGGCAACGCAAAAAGCGGTGCAACGCAGCCCGGCGCCAACGGTACCCCACCCGGGCGTGGCCGGGATTCTACCGGAACTCGATCATCCCCGACGCCGCACACCATGCGCTCCCCCCGTGCCATGCACCAGCAAGTCCACTAGGATTAGATCAAGCAAGGCCGCACCACAAGCACCGTTCATCGGGAGGTCTCATGGTCCGCACATCTCGCGCAATGCAACTCCGGCAACCCGGCGGCCCGCTTGTCGAAATCGAACGCAGCGTTCCACAGCCAGCATACGGTCAACTGCTGTTGCGTGTGGAGGCCTGTGGCGTTTGCCGCACTGACCTTCACCTGCTCGACGGCGAGTTACCGCAGGCCGTATCGCCGATCGTGCCGGGGCATGAGATCGTTGCCCGCGTCGAGGCTGTGGGCCCGGGTGTCAGCGAGTTTTCCCGCGGTCAGCGCGTCGGCGTCCCCTGGCTCGGGCACACCTGCGGCCGGTGCGCGTATTGCCTGAGTGGCCGCGAAAACCTTTGCGACGACGCGCGCTTCACCGGATGCCAGATCGACGGCGGATACGCCGAATATTGCGTCGCCGATGCACGCTTTTGCTTCCCGCTGCCGGAAGGCGTGGATGCCGCGTCGCTCGCGCCGCTGCTGTGTGCCGGGCTGATCGGCTACCGCGCCCTGAACATGGCAGGCGACGCACGGCGCATTGGCATCTACGGCTTCGGCGCGGCAGCACATATCGTCACCCAGGTCGCCCGGCAACAGGAAAGGCAAGTGTTTGCCTTCACCCGCGAGGGCGATACCGAAAGTCAGCAATTCGCCCTGCAACTCGGCGCCGCATGGGCAGGCGCATCGGACGAACCCGCCCCCGAAGCCCTCGACGCGGCAATCATCTTCGCACCGGTCGGTGCCCTCGTTCCCTTATCCCTGCACAGCCTGCGCAAAGGCGGAATCGTGGTCTGCGCGGGCATCCACATGAGTGACATACCCGCTTTCCCCTACGCTTGGCTGTGGGGCGAGCGGCAAATCCGATCCGTGGCGAATCTCACACGTCGCGATGGCACCGAATTTCTCGAACGTGTCGCGCACCAACCGGTGCACACCAGCGTGACGCGCTTTCCTCTCGCACAGGCCAATCAGGCCATCGCGCGACTGCGAGCCGGCACCCTGCAGGGCGCCGCGGTGCTGATCCCCTGATCGCGCTTGCACAAGCAGGGTTTCTGTACAAAAATACAGGCATGACTCAAGCATCGGATCTCACCCCCCGCCAGGCGGAAATCCTCGACCTGATCCGGCGCACCGTGCGCGAGGAAGGCCGGCCGCCGACGCGGATCGAAATCTGCGAGGCCTTCGGCTTCCGTTCCCCCAACGCGGCAGAAGAGCATCTCAAGGCGCTGGCCCGCAAAGGCGCAATCGCGATGGAAGAGGGTCGCGCGCGCGGCATCCGCCTGCTCGAAGAAACGGGCCTACCGGTGGTTGGTCGCGTCGCCGCCGGCAGCCCTATCCTCGCAGCCGAAAATTGCGAGCGGCGCATCGACATCGACCCCGCCATGTTTTCGCCTTCAGCTGATTACCTGCTCAAGGTGAAAGGCTTGTCGATGCGCGATGCGGGCATCCTTGACGGCGACCTGATCGCCGTCCACCGCACACCGGACGCCCGAAATGGCCAGATCGTGGTGGCGCGGCTAGGTGACGACGTGACGGTGAAGCGCCTGGAACGGCGCGGCAACCGTGTCCGCCTGCTGGCAGAGAATCCCGATTTCGCGCCTATCGAACCGGACGGCGAGAACTTCCACCTCGAAGGCGTCGTCGTCGGCCTGATACGCAACGGTTTTCACTGAGTGACAACAGATACATCGCAGATGCTGCCGGGCAACCGTTTGCTCGTTCGCAGCCGCAAATTCTTCATTGCAGCACTGCTGTTCGCCATACCCTCGGCGGCATTGGGGCTGCGGCTTGCCGGAATCTGGGGCAGCGTGTCGTCGCTTTCCGGCGCCGAGTTCCTGATCAGTGCCACGGCCTTCGGCTTGGCCTTGATTGTGCTGCCACTTGGCGCACTGGTCTGCCTCGCCGTCGCCCTTTTCATGCGGGTCGAAAGCGCGGTGGTCAAGCGGTCTCCGCAAGCAGTCGGCGTCGTCGATCGCCTGTGCGTGGCCGGCGCCGTGCTCTTGAGCCTGCTGCCGGCCGCATGGCCCGCATCGAAAGCGTTCCGCGCATTGGTGACGGGCGCGATCACGATTCGCCTACCGATGGAACATACCTTCTCGATGGCGAGCGATCCGCTGGCATTCACGGAGAACATTGCCTATTGGCTGTTCGCTGCGGCTGCGCTGGCTGGCTTGGCCGTCGTCTACTGGCGCGGGCGCTGGCAACGCTTCCGCTCTCTGCCTCCGGCCGACCCACCCGTCAGCCGATGACATTCCGGACCCTCAGCCAGGCGCTTCTGCAGGCAAGCTGTCGGGTGTCAAAGCGGGAGCCCTGCTAGACTTGCATGCCCAGCAGAGCGATTGATTGAGGCGGAGAGATGCGAATCATCGACGACATCCGCGCACGGCATGCGGAGCTCGCGCGCATCAGGCGCGACATCCATGCGCACCCTGAACTGGCCTTCGACGAGCACCGCACCAGCGAACTCGTTGCACGGCACCTGGAAGCTCTCGGCATCGAAACGCACCGCGGCATCGGCAAGACCGGCGTGGTCGGTGTGATCCGCGCGGGCACAAGCCAGCGCGCGATTGGCCTGCGCGCCGACATGGACGCCCTGCCGATCACCGAGAGGAACACTTTCGATCATCGTTCGCGACACGCAGGCCGCATGCACGCCTGTGGGCACGACGGACATACGACCATGCTGCTTGGCGCCGCGGAGTACCTCGCCAGGAACCGGAAGTTCGATGGGACCGTGGTGCTGATTTTCCAGCCCGCCGAAGAAGGCGAAGGCGGTGCGCCGGCAATGCTCGCCGATGGCCTGCTCGATAAGTTTCCATTCGACATGGTGTTCGGCATGCACAACTGGCCTGGCCTGCCGGTGGGCACTTTCGGCGTCTTCCCAGGCCCGGTCATGGCGAGTTCAGACCAGTGGGAAATCGACATTCGCGGACGCGGCGCGCATGCAGCGATGCCGCACCAAGGGCTGGATCCCATCGTCGCCGGGGCCGCGCTTGTCCAGTCCCTGCAGCACCTGATCACCCGTACGCGCGATCCGCTGGAACCGGCCGTGGTTTCCGTTACCCAGTTCCACGCTGGTGAGGCGTACAACGCGATCCCGGACCGCGCCGCGCTGATGGGCACGGTGCGCGCCCTCTCTCACGAAGAACGTGACCGGATCGAGGCGGCGATGGGACGCGTCGCCACCGGCATCGCCACCGCGCACGGTGTCGAGGTTGAATACCGTTACCGACGTGGCTACCCCCCAACGATCAACGACGTGACCGCAACAGACATCTGCGAGAAGGCCGCCGCGCTTACCGCAGGCGGTGCAGCCGTACTGTCGAACCTGCGCCCGAGCATGGGCGCAGAGGATTTCGCTTACTTCGCGCAGGAGCGCCCCGGCTGTTATGTTTGGATCGGCAACGGCCCCGGTAAGGGCGGTTGCACCTTGCACAACCCGCATTACGACTTCAACGACGAAGCCCTCTCGATTGGCGCCAGCTACTGGGTCAATCTCGTCGAAACCGCCCTTCCCTGTAAATGACATTCGATCAGATCGCGCTTTTCCTCGGTGCCGCATTCTTGCTGGCACTCGCACCCGGGCCGGACAATCTGGGCGTGCTCGCCTTGGGAATTTCGCGCGGCCGTGCGGAAGCCCTCGGTTTCGCCCTTGGCTGCGCCGCCGGTTGCATCAACCATACCCTGCTCGCGGTTCTTGGCGTCTCCGCCCTGATCGCAGCGTCGCCGCTCGCCTTCAAGGTGCTGCAGATGGCTGGCGCGGCGTACCTGATCTGGATCGGCATCCAGGCGTTGCGATCGCGCGGCACCAGTCTCGCCCGCAACCGAGCGCCGCAAGCGGGTAGCGGATTCCGCCCGTATTTCATGCGCGGCCTGATCGCAAATGCCATCAATCCCAAGGTTGGCCTGTTCTTCCTTTCTTTCCTGCCGCAATTCGTGCGTCACAGTGGTTGGAGCACACCCGCCCAACTCGCTGCGTTCGGTGCGCTCTTTGCCGTGATGGCGGCCCTGGTGTTTGGCACCTTCGCAATGGCCGCCGGCCCGATCGGCACTTGGCTGCGCCGGCGCGAACGTGTGACGGTCTGGCTCGACCGCACCACTGGCGGGCTATTCGTCGGCCTGGGGCTGCTGACCGCCGGCGGAATCCGCTGATTGCCTGTCAGGGCAGTCTGAGGCATCCTCCCGCCCTCGTTTCCGGAACCACATTCATGCACGTCCACCGCACCGTAGATAGTCTGCGCAAGGCACTCAAGAGCGCCGGCACGATCGCCTTCGCACCCACCATGGGGAACCTGCACGCTGGCCATGTGAGCCTGATGCAGCAGGCGCATGCCTACGCCGACACGGTGGTATCGAGCATCTTCGTCAATCGCCTGCAGTTCGGCCCGAACGAGGACTTCGACAAGTACCCGCGAACCTTCGAGGCGGATTGCGCCCAACTGCGCGAAGCAGGCGTTGCACACCTGTTCGCGCCCGATGAGAGCGAGCTATACCCGACGCCGCAGCAGTACTTCGTGCAGCCCGCGCCAGCACAAGACAGCATTCTGGAGGGCGCCTTCCGGCCGGGGCACTTTCAGGGCGTGGCGACCGTCGTCACCAAACTGTTCAATATCGTCCAGCCGGACGTAGCACTCTTCGGCAAGAAGGACTACCAGCAGCTGATGGTGATCCGGAACATGGTCCGCGAACTGGCCATGCCGATTCGCGTTGTGGGTTGCGACACCGTGCGCGCGCCAGACGGGCTTGCGCTTTCTTCTCGCAACGGTTATCTCACACCCGAAGAGCGCAGCGAGGCGCCACGCTTGCACCGCCAGCTCGCCGCCATCGCCGAAGCGGTGCGCGCGGGCCAGACGGACTTTGCGGCACTGGAAGCCGCCGCCGTGACTCACCTCGACATGGCAGGCTGGAAGACCGATTACGTCGCGATCCGCCGGCAATCCGACCTGCAAGGCGCTGAACCCGGTATTCCGCTGGTCATTCTTGCTGCCGCACGACTCGGCAACACCCGTCTGATCGACAATCTCGAAGTCTGACCCGCTCGCGGCGACAGGCTCAACCCTCGCGCAGTGCTGTCACGATGTCGAGCCGCGCTGCCCGCACTGCGGGCAGGAAGCCGCCGACCAGGCCCATCACCAGGGAAAAAACGAGCGTCTCCACGACAATGCGCGGCGTCAGCGTGAAGCTGAAGGCCAATTCGGCGAAGGTCTGGAAGTTCGTGGTGGAGATCGATACCCACTGCATGCCGGACGCCATAGCCAAACCCATGACGCCACCGAGCAGTGCCAGAAAAAGCGACTCCGCGAGAAACGCAGTGAGGATCTTCGCACGCCGGAAACCAAGTGCACGAAGGGTGCCGATCTCGGCAGTGCGTGTTGCCACCGCTGAGTACATCGTAATCATCGCGCCTATGACGGCCCCGATCGAGAAGATGATCGACAGCGTCATGCCGAGAATAGTGATGAACTTCGAAAGCGCCTCTGACTGGTCGGCGTAGAAGCGCTGTTCGGTCTTGGCCTCAAGACCGAGGCGAGGATCGCTGTCGATCGCGTCGCGAACGGCGGCGAAGTCATCGCGACTGTTCAAGCGCACCAACAGCGAAGAAAAGGCAGTACGCCGGAACGCCGGGATCAATTGCTCGGCGTCACCCCATATTTCTGATTCGAACGCCGTCTTGCCCGCATCAAAAACGCCCACGATGATCCAGTCTCGACCGCCGAATCTGAGCGACTGACCAAGCCCGGCACCGCGAAACTTCTCGGCCACGCCGGCGCCGACAATCACCTCCGCACTGCCAGGCGCAAACATGCGCCCTGCACTCAGACGTACTTGCGAGCGCAATGTCATGCCAAATTCACCAACCCCCCGAATCACCACGTTGGTCGGCTTGTCGCTGCCCTTTTTCGGTAGGGCGTAGAGCACCACCGTTTCCTTCGACACCATTGCGGCACCACCGGGCCCGCGGGCGATTTGAGGCAGGCTCTCAACCTGGCCGGCCTGGTCGCGTGTGACACCGCTCTGTACTTCGGTCTCGGCCCCCTTGCGGATCACCACCACGTTCTCAGGCGTGCCGGTGGCCACCAAGGTCTGCTTGAGCCCGGCGTCGAGCATGCGCACGGCAGCAAATACGAACACCACCAGCGCCATGCCGCCCGCCGTCAGCACGGTGGTAAGGCGTCGTGTGCAAAGGTTACGGATGGAGTAGGAAAGCGGGACTCGGGACATCAGGCGTAGGCGCGAAGCCCCTCCACGATGCGGATACTCATCGCGCGGCGCACCGGGGCAATCGCCGCAACGACACCAACAAGCGTCGCTGCGAAGAATTGCGAGAGCAGTGTCGCGTTGGATGCATCCAGGCCGGGCAGGAAGGCGCCCAGACTTGCGCCTAGCGCATGCGTGGCCGGAAGCGTGAGCAGCATCCCCACAGCGCCCCCGATCCAAGCCAGCAACAGCGACTCTCCAAAGATCAGCCATCCCACGAAGCTTGGCTTGAACCCGAGCGCTTTCAGCGTCGCATATTCGGCGGTGCGCTCACGCGCGGTCATCGCCATCGTATTGGCCATGACCGCCATGATAATGATGATGACCACATAGGCCACCGCGCGAATCGCGGTGATGATCGCATCGCTCATCGCAACGAACGAAAGCTGGAACGCCTGTTCGGTCTCTGTGAGCGTTTCTGCGGCCGAGTTCTTGAACTGAGCATCGATATCGAGCGAGATCTGTGCAACGTTGTTGGCGTCTTCAACTTCTGTAACGAACACGCCAATGTTGTTCACGTAGCGCGGCGAAATCTTCTTCAGCGATTCGTTGAGCAGGTCCCAATGGAAGAACATGGTCGAGACATCGGTCTTCTTGCTCGCCGCATGGTAGATGCCGCGCACGACAAAACTCCAATCGCCGCGATAGATCGTGCCACGCAAGGTGATCGTGTCACCGACCTTGAATCCATATTTTTCCGCGAGTTTGGCGCCGACGATGCAGCCCCGACGATCGCGTATGAAGTCGGCACGTTCTTCATCGCTCAACAAGAGTTCCGGGTAGAGCTTGAGGTAACTGGCAGGCTCGATCGCGAATTGCGCGAAGAAGTTCCTCGGCTCCTTGTAGATGCCGCCGAACCAGTTTGCCCAACTGACCTGCTTGACACCAGGCACAGCACGAATGCGATCGCGATACGACAGCGGCAATGGAAACACCAGCGACACCGCATTGCGGCTGATCACCCGATTGGCTGCAGCGGATTCGACGCCGGCGTACCAGGCGTCCACGAAGGTCCGCAGCAAGCCAAACGCGAGCACCGCAACCACCATGCCAAGCAGGGTCAGCGTGGTACGGAGTCGATGGCGCCAAGCATTACGGAAGATGAGACGGGCGATGAAGAACATGCGGCAGCTCCCTGCAGCAGTATATCGCCCGCAGCGCGGGCCACTGCAAACTGCTCAGAGCAGGGGCGCGACGAGAATGCCTGCGCGATCAGCCCGATACGTGCGAAATGCGCGACCGGGGGTTTTCGTTTTCGAAGGGGCGTTCGTCGTCGTGTTGCGTAATGTCGCTGAGCGCCCCCAGCGGATTGTCTGCGCCACGTTGCAGCGCGACCCCTACCGCAAGCACATCGACAACGACCAGTTGCAGCACCCGTACAACCATGGAAATGAAGGTCTGACCATCTTCGACGTGATCGAGGCCGATGCTCACCGTTGCCTTGCGCGACAAGGGGCTCTTGCTGGCAGTGATCGCGACGACCTCCGCCCCTGCCGCGAGCGCCGCATCCACCGCGCGCAGAAGGTCGGAGGGCCGCCCCGATGTGGACACGACGACGACCACATCGCCCGGCCCCAAAAGCTCGGCGGACTGGATCTGCATGTGCGTATCCGAATAGGCCACGCACGGAATGCGGAAGCGGAAGAACTTGAATTGCGCGTCCAGCGCAACAACTGCCGCGTTGCCAATGGCATAGAACTCGATTCGGCGCGCGCGGCCAAGAATCCTCGTCGCCTCCTCAATCGCCGACACGTTGATCACATCCCGCAGCTTGAGGATCGCGGACGCAGTGTTCTCCATTACCTTGGCGCTCACATCAGGGGCGGAATCTCCATGCCGCACCTGGCTGTGTCGCACCGGCACCGTACCGGTCAGACCCGACGCCAGCTTGAGTTTGAAGTCCGAAAGCCCCTGAAAACCGAGAGAGCGACAGAAGCGGATGACTGTCGGCTGGCTCACTTCCGCCTGCCGCGCGATCTCGATGATCGGGTCGTTCAGCACCGTCCGGGGGCGCGCGAGCACAAGTTGCGACACCCGCTGCTCGGCCTTCGATAACGACACGGCGGCACTGCGAATCTTGTCTAGCAGCGAGCCGTCACCCGTCGTGCGCCCGCGCAGATGATCGGCAAGAATCGCCGAGACACCATGAAACGCCGGGTAAGGGGCGGTGATCACATAGGTCGGCACATCGGCCAGGTAATCCGAAAACCGCCCTTTCGCCTCGAATCGGGCACGGAATGGTGAATGCTCAAACCGTGCGCCAAGCCGCGGAACGATGCCGCCGCCAATGTAGATGCCGCCTAGCGCGCCAAGTGTGACCGCAAGATTTGAAGCCACCGTGCCAAGCATCCCGCAGAAGCAATCCAGCGTTTCAACGCACACCGGATCAGTCCCCGCGAGCGCGGCTTCCACAACATCCCGCGCCTTGCGCGGCAAGGCAGGTACGCCGTCCCTTTCGCACAGCGCACGGTACGTCAGCTCGATACCCGGCCCCGAGATCAGGCGCTCACCGGAAACATGCGGATACTGCCGCCAGCAATAGCGCAGCACATCCAGTTCGCGCTCGTCGTTGGGCGCAAAACTTGTATGCCCCCCCTCGCTGCCCAGCGTCACCCAGCGGTCCTCAGTCGGGATCAGCGCAGAGACACCAAGCCCGGTTCCGGGGCCCAGCAAGCCGATGACAGAATTGAGCTGCGGCGTGCCCCCGCCGACCTGCATGCGCTGATCTGAACTGAGGTGCCTGAGCGCCATCGCGAGCGCGGTGAAATCATTCACCACCAGCAGCGTGGAGAGGTCGAGTCGCTGGCGCACCTCTTCAATCGAGAACGTCCAGTCTCGATTCGTCATCCGGACAAGGTCACCGCCGATCGGATTCGCGATGGCAATACCAGCATGGCTGACGCGCGGAAGTCGAACTCGTTCGAGATAGGAGCGAATGACATCGACGATCCCGGCATAGTCGTCGCAGCGGAGCACTTCAATGGCTTCGAAATGCCCCGGGGCGGTCTCAAGCGCAAAACGCGCGTTGGTTGCGCCTACGTCCGCGAGCAGGCGAGGACCATCCGGAAAAGGGGTTGCGTTGGCGAACGCACGCACCAAACCGGCCACCGAGGCCGGAGCCACGGCACGCGCGGCGCGGGTATTCATGCAACCTCGCAGCCTGTGGCGGCTTCCAGCAGCTCGAACCAGTGCTGCCTGTCCATAGCGTAGCTGGCAGCGTCGATCGCAAGCCTGACTCTTTCAAGTTTTCCGGACCCAATCACCGGAACAATCCCGGCGGGATGACGCATCAGCCAGCACAGCGCTACCTGCTCCGGCGTCAGACCTGTCTCGCCTGCAATCGCCGAAAGCACAGCTTCAAGCGCATCATTGCGCGCATCGCTGGAAAGCAAACGACCGCCCGCAAGTGGAGACCACGCCATCGGCACAATCCGCATCTTCTGGCATTGATCGAGCGTTCCGTCGAACATCGGGCTGCAACGCATGAGCGAAAGCTCGATCTGATTCACCACCAGAGGAAACGGTAGCCGCGACTGAAGGAGTTCCAATTGTTGCGGCCGGAAATTCGACACGCCGAAACTACGGACTTTTCCGGACTGCTTAAGTGCGCAGAACACTTCAGCCAGTTCGTCAGCATCCAACAGAGGATCCGGACGGTGCAGGAGAAGCAGATCGATTCGATCAGTCGAGAGAGACTGCAATGAGCGCTCAACCTGCTGAATAACGTAAGCACGCGAACAGTCGTAGTGCTTCACACGTGACGCCGGCGCGTCGGACGACTTCAGTCGCACCCCACACTTCGTGACCAACTGGATACGATCACGAAGATCCGGAGAGCGCCGTAACGCATCCCCGAGCATCCGTTCGCCGCCGTAATTGCAATAAACGTCAGCGGTGTCAATCGTCGTAACGCCTGCCTCGACGGCACCTTGCAGAAAGGAAGCGAGTTCAGCCGAACTCATGCCCCATTCGTGCATGCGCCAAGTCCCGAGCGCTATCGGCGACATCTTGCCAAAGTAGCGCGACGCGATCATCGCCTCTCCTCCAGCAAAACGACCGACTCGCCCAGCAAATGGACTTTGCCATTTATGACTGTCGACTCGCGACCTGAATAGGCGTCCACCAACTGGGCGCCCTCTTTGAACACACCCGCGACCGGAATATCCACCTCTCCTGTTGCGCCAAGAGCCGCCACGATCGCGTCGCCGCCGCCATCAATCACTCGCGAGAAAACGTAAGGCGATGTTGCAAGGCGGTGATGCGCTCCCCGCGCCAATGCAGGATGGCGCGCGCGAAAACGGGTCAACTTGGACCAGTGCGCCAATACTGTCTGATTGATCGAATTCCAATTCATATCCGATCGCGTCGCCTGCTGTGCATCGGAAGGCACGGTCGGCCCATTGGGACGAGCGGTCTCATCCCCATAGAAGATCTGGACACCACCCGGCGCCAGTAGAAGAGCCGTTCCACCATCAATCAAGCGATTGCGCGGATAAAGTCGTGTGTCGTGTGACGACAAATAAGAAAGCACGTTGTATCCCGGCTTGCCTGAAAGACGCGCGGCATAGTCGTGAAAGAGCGAATCCAGGTCGCGAGACGATGAGACACGCCCCTGGAAATCGAAATTGATCAGTGCGTCGAAGCCATTCCCGTACAGAGGACTCTTCTCTATGCCTTGCCCCCAGTACTCGCCAACCATCCAGAACGGTTCATCGTCAATCTTTTTGTCCGGGTGCTTCGCTTTCCAATCACTCAGGGCAGCTACCGCCTCAGCCTTCAAGCGTTTCCACGCCGCGGGCTCCACATGCTTGACGGTGTCGCAGCGAAATCCATCTACGCCGTATTCTCGCACCCACTCGGCCAGCCAGCCGACGAGGTAGTCCCTGACCGTAGCTTTTTGCAGTTCAACCGCGCGCGTATCAGACTTCCGCTTGAGAAAAGGAGGTAGGGATACGAACTCTTTGCTGTCTGTTCGGAAGTCCGGAAGGTAGGCCACCTGCTTGGTGTAGTCATCAGTGCCTTCCGGCGTGTAGCCAGGCAATCCCGCGCGTACCCATGCGCCGCCCCACCATTGGGCCCACTTCTTCTTGTCAGCGTTATAGTCGATAAACTCGTGATAGTTCCCAAGCTCCGCCTTTTCGGCCCCGCGCCAGATGACCGGAATCTTGAAATCAATCGCCGACTGGATATCGAGATAGCCAGGGTGATTCATCACCACATCGAACAGAACACGGATTCCCTGGGAGTGCGCGGTGTCAACCAATTCACGCAGTTCCTCAACCGTGCCCATATTGGAATCAAGCACCGTAAAATCAGTCGTGTAGTACCCGTGATATGCGTAGTGTTTGAACTCCGCATTACCACCGACGACCCAGCCGTGGATCTGCTCAAACGGTGCTGAGAGCCAGATCGCATTGACGCCGAGAGCCGAGAACCACCCGGACTTCAACTTCTGCGTAACGCCGGCGAGATCCCCGCCATGGAAAGTTCCAATTTCGGACGCGCCGTCGTTCTTTCGCCCATAGGCGTGATCATTGGCGGGATTTCCGTTGAAAAACCGATCAGTGATCAGGAAATAAACGATCGGATTCTCGGAAAAATCCGCCGACGCGCTGGTTGACGCGAAGAGGATCGACAGGACGACCGCGAAGGCGGCGGCGATTCGAATGAGCATTCAGATCTCTATGACGCCAAACGAATTCCGCCGCCAGATTGGCGGCGGAATTCTCGCTTTGCGATTACTTGGCCTGACGAGCCGCGATCGCCTCTTCTTTCGACGTATAGATCGTCTTGTCGCCAGAATTCACCCAGATCTGCTTCGTGGTGTTCCCATCGAAGCGCATATCCTTACCGCCCTGCTCCTTGGTATCACCCTTGTGGATGATGTAATTCACCATGCCGCTCTTGCCAAAAGCGGCATGCGGAATGTGCCAATAGACGCCGGCGTCATCGGTCTTGCCTTTCGGCTTGAGCGGACCAAACCAATCAACACCGTCGATCGGCGTGCCAGGCTGGCCCGGGTTACCGATCCATGCGTGCACACCCCAACCGGCATAGTTGCCATCCGGCCGGAAATAGTTGATTGCAATCTGACCTTCGGGCGGATCCGAGGCATCAGCAGCAAAAGAAGGGATAGCTGCCGCAGTCAGGGCAAGCGCGGCAATTGCCTTGAGGAAGTAACGCTTTGTTGTCATGGGTTGTCCTCCGGTGGAAAGTACTTCGCAGGGAAATCCACTACGCACAGTTTCTCGTCCTACATGACCACTTAGGTTCGCCTGACAATACGTCAGGCGAACACATGTGGCCTTTTCTTCTACATCTGCGGTCTGCGACAAATTGCTGGCTCAGCCTTTGACGCCGCCTGCAGTCAACCCGCCGACCATCCAGCGTTGGCTGAGCAGGAAGACGAACGTGATCGGCAAACCAGAGAGAATTGCCGCGGCAGCGAAGTCGCCCCACAGATACTTCTGTTCGTAAAGGAATAGCTTGGAACCGACTGCAAGCGTCAGATTATCCTGCTGCTGGAGCAGCACAGACGCCACAGGGTATTCGATGATGGCACCAATAAAAGCCAGCAGAAATACAACCATGAGAATTGGCTTGGCCATCGGCAGCAGGACGTACTTGAATGCTTGCCAATGCGTTGCGCCATCCACAACTGCTGCCTCTTCAATTTCAACGGGAATGGTGTCGTAGTAACCCTTGATCGTCCAGACGTGGAGTGCAATGCCACCCGCATAAGCGAGAATCAGCGACCAGTGACTATCAATACCCAGCCATTTAACGTAGCTGCCCATGTAATCGAAGATCGAGTAGATAGCGATCAGTGCCAATACGGTCGGAAACATCTGCATCAGTAGCAGCGCCGTCATCCAGTGCTTCTTGCCACGGAATTTCATTCGCGCAAACGCGTAAGCAGCTGTGGTTGAGAGCAACACGGCAATCGTCGCCGATATCAGAGCGATCTTGATCGAGTTCCACAGCCACAGCAGCACCGGATAAGGCGGCGTGATCAACGATCCGTCATCACCTTGGTAAGAAATCCCCAACGCTAATTTCCAGTGCTCGAAACTGATCTGCGCCGGGATCAAGCTACCGACGGCGAAGTTGCCTGGTCGCAGTGAAATCGACAGGATCATCAAGAACGGGAACATGCAGAGCGAAATGAACGCGATCAACCCCAAATGGGCCACAACGACACGCCAGCGGTGAGATTTGTCAAGTACGACAGCCATAACTCAGACCTTTCAGAACCTGCGACAGCAATCTATGTCTGGAAGAATTGGCAATACGTTCGCCAATCCTTCCATCCCAGCCATATTCCATCATTGCGCCAAGAATTAGCGCGCCTCTTGCTGATTGACCTTCGTGAGTTTGAGATTCAGGATCGACAAGATGGCAACCATAATGAAGATGACGGTAGAAATTGCAGCCGCCAAACCAAACTGTTGCCCTGAATCACCAAACGCGATCCGATAGGTGTAGGACACCAGAATGTCGGTTTCGCCTGCCGGAATCTTCGTATCGAGAAAGTCTGGGCGACCGTTCGTCAGAAGGCTGATCAACACGAAGTTATTGAAGTTGAACGCAAAGGACGAGATCAGCAAAGGCATCAAAGGCTTCAAGATCAGGGGCATCGTGATTTTGAAGAAATTCGTCAAAGGACCGGCGCCTGCGAGAGCGGATGCCTCATACAAGTCCGAAGGAATCGATTTGATCAACCCTTGACAAAGCACCATCATGTACGGGTAGCCAAGCCATGTATTGACGATCAGGATCATGACCTTGGCGAGAGTAGGATCCGAAAACCATGGCGGCTTGACACCAATGATCTGGTTTAGAATCAGATTGATTTCACCAAAGTTATTATTGAACAGTCCCTTGAATACAAGGATTGAAATAAAGCCAGGAACAGCATAGGGGAGAAATAGCAGCGTCCGATATACGCCACGGCCGGCAATTGCCTCCCAGTTCAGCAGGACCGCAAGGAACATGCCCACTGCTGCGGTAAGCAGCACGGACATGAAGGAAAAGGTCACGTTCCACGCAAAGATACGCAGCGACGGCTGCTGGATGGACTCGTCACCCAACACGCGGCGGAAGTTATCGAAACCAATGCCAACCTTGAAACCCGGCGCCAGTTGCTCTCCTTGAGCGGTTTCGTAAAAGCCAGTCTTGAAGTTCGGTTTGATAATCTGATTCGTTTGGACGTTGGTAAGCGTGCCGTCAGGATTCTTGGAGTAAAGCTTGCGCACCGGGGCGAACTCGCGCAAACCGGACATCGTCAGCTCACTGCCATCCGGCAGATGAATGACGACCTCCTTGAGCATGTTGCGCAGCGGGATGATTTCCCGCAATTCAACCGCCTCTCCCAGTGCAATCTCTGACGATTGCGCAGGCGTGGCTTGAATGACAACGCGTTCCGCCTTCTTCAGAGCAAGGGGGCCGGTGACAAATGAGAGCCCAACATCTTGATTCTCAAGCTTCAGACGGTATTCACGCCCATCCCGATGAAGGCTCGAAGCGAAGACCTGCCCTTCCGTCTGGTACGTCTCTTCGAGCAGATACTTGGTCGCCCGATCAAATTCGAGAAGATTCTTGGAACTGTAGTTTGTAAACCCGATGGCAATCGTGTAAAGCATCGGGAACACGACAAATATGATCGCCCCCGCCACCCCGGGGAACAGATAGCGATATGAGTACGCACCAGGAGCAAGATAGACGTACACCATCAAGGCCACTACGATCAAGCCGACGGTAGCAACAACCGTTTGTCCCGAAACATACACGAGGAAAACAAGATAAAGGCCGCCCAGCGTCAGCAACGCCAGCAATGCGGGGCCAATCCATTTTGTCAGACGGTCGTTCACGACACCTATCCCTTACGTGCAGATACCGCTACGGTCGGGAAACTGGTACTCCCGGGCGCTCGCAGATCCGATTGAAACAAGCAAAGACCGCGCTGACCTGCCAGATCCCGAAGTGATCGGATTCTGGCAGGAGCGGGCAAACAAGACGGGTCAGTGCAACCCGCCCTACAACTGATTACTTCGATCCGATGCGCTTCGCAGCAGCGTCAAGACCTTCCTTCGGAGTCTGACGACCCTGGGTGATGTTCTGCAGAGCAGATGCCATCGAGGCCCAGAAACGACCCATTTCGGGGTTGTTCGGCATCGGCGCGCCGTTCTTGGCGGACTCCATCACAGCCTTGATGTTGGCGTCGGCAGCAAGTTCCTTGTAGAAGGCCTTGTCGGCCGGCACACCCATCGGCACGTCGGCGTTACAGGTCTTCAGGCCCTGCTGGCTAAGCATGTAGTTTTCGATGAATTCGACAGCCAGTTCCTTGTTCGGGCTAGCCTTGTTCACCATCGCGCCGATCACGCCAACGAACGGTGCACCTGCCTTACCGCCGACCTTGGGAATCGGGGCGGTGCCGAAGTTGATCTTCGACTTCTTCAGGTTGTCCCATGCCCACGGGCCATTGATCATCATGGCGATCTTGCCCTGGTTCACACCGGCTTCCATGTCGGCGTACGAAGCACCCTTCGGCATCACGCCGTCGGTAATCATCTTCGCGAGCAGGGTCGCACCCTGAACGGCACCCTTGTTGTTCACGCCGGTATCGTTCGGGTCATAGGTACCATCCTTCTTCAGCTTGAATGCGTAGCCGCCGTTGGCTGCCAGCACCGGCCAGGTGAAGTAGGTGTTGGTGTAGTCCCACAGGATGGCCTTTTTGCCATCAGCCGACAGCTTCTTGTCGATTGCAGCGATTTCTTCAAAGGTCTTCGGCGGGGTCGGGACGAGGTCCTTGTTATAGATCAGGTGGACCGCTTCGATAGCGAGCGGGTAGCCCCAGACTTTGTTGCCGAGCGAGAAAGCGTTCCAGCCCAGCTGGTCGATAGCATCCTTTGCCTTCTTGCTCGGAGCGAGCGGCTGCAGAAGACCACCGGCAATCCACTCACCAATACGGTCGTGCGCCCAGATCCAGATATCGGGACCTTTGCCGGCTGCAGCAGCTTGCTGGAACTTGCCCGGTGCGTCTTCGGGGTGCTCGACAGCCACCTGAACACCGGTCTTCTTCGTGAATTCCTGGCCGACCTTTGCCCAACCGTTGTAGCACTTGTCGCCGTTGATCCAGATCAGGAGCTTGCCTTGTTCGGCAGCCTGAACCGGCGCACTCATCACGCCCGAAAGCGCGACCACCGCGGAAGCGGCGAACAGCTTCACTTGATTACGGACTTGCATACTTCATCTCCTTGTAGTGGTCCACCCCATGATCGCCACGTCGTGTGCGAAGACACGCACGCGACAGACACTTCTTCACGCGCTACGGATGCCGTACTAACTTGGTTCTATTTTTATCGGCCTTTTTGTATGACGATTACCACGTCACCGGGCAGGCCTGCCCTTTTTCGTCGAACACATAACAACGCTGAATCGGCAAACCGACAACGATGTTTTCACCAACCTTGGCATGCTTGTCGCCCGGTGCGCGCACGATGAACGGCGTGTCGGACCCGGCAACGTCAAGGTAGAAATAGGTCGTATCACCCAAGCGCTCTACAACCTGAATCTTGCCGGCCATCGTGCTATCGCCAGGCTCAACGTCGATCGAAGCATGTTCAGGACGTACGCCGAACGTGATCGGCGCACCCGGTTTCAATTTGCGAGCATCAACCGCCGCTTTCACCACCGCGCCGCTCTTAAGCTTGATCTGAGCCACTTTTTCGTCCGCGGCAACCAGTTGCCCGTGTACGAAGTTCATCTTCGGCGAACCAATGAAGCCCGCGACAAACAGGTTGGCGGGACGGTGGTAGAGCTCCAGCGGCGCTCCGACCTGCTCGATACGCCCGGCCGACAACACGACAATGCGGTTCGCGAGGGTCATTGCCTCGACCTGATCGTGCGTCACATAGATCATGGTCGACTTCAGTTCGCTGTGGAGCTTAGACAACTCGACACGCATCTGAACACGCAGCGCCGCGTCAAGGTTGGAAAGCGGCTCATCGAACAGGAACACATCCGGCTTGCGGACGATGGCGCGACCGATTGCGACGCGCTGGCGCTGGCCGCCCGACAGCGCCTTCGGCTTACGTGCAAGCAAGGGCTCGATTTGCAGAATCTTGGCTGCGCGGTCAACCGCAGCAGCCGTTTCCTGCTTTGAGGCGCCCGCCAGCTTTAGGGCGAACGCCATATTCTCTTCTACCGACATGTGCGGGTAGAGCGCATAGCTTTGAAACACCATTGCGACACCGCGCTTCGATGGCGGCTCGTCGTTCATCTGCTTGTTGCCGATGTAGAGCTCGCCCGCGCTGATATCTTCGAGACCCGCAATGGCTCGCAAAAGCGTCGACTTGCCGCAACCCGAAGGACCGACAAAAACGATGAACTCGCCGTCCTGGATCTCCAGATTGATGCCGTGGAGCGTCTGCACATCTCCGTACGACTTCTTGATGCCCTTGAGTACCAGTCCAGCCATCTAAATCTCTCCGATTTCTTTGGGTCAAACGACCCTGCCGGCGGTTGCTGTGCCAGCGACGAAGGGTGTAATCACCCGGTTTGGAATTCTTGCCCCCCGGATTGCTCCGGGGGGACTTTCAGATTGTCAGCTCAGACGAGTGACGATCCGGTTCTTACCACCAGGCTTCCATCTGGAAACCGTAGGTGCTGCCGTTGGTCACGTTGGTACCGATATCAACGCTGGTACCGCAGTCACGACCCGTGCATGCCGGGTGAGCGGCATCGTTCCACTTGGCGTACGTGTAGTAAGCACGCAGAGCCGGGCGTGCCCAGAAGCTCTTGCCAGCCGAGATCTGACCTGCGAGGGTGATCTTGTCCAGCTTCTGCTCCGGAGCGTTGCCGCCGTTGTAGTCGACATCCTTGACCTGAGCATGGCCCAGTTCGCCGCCGATCGAGTACAGGTCGTTGAAGTGGTACCACACGCGAGCACCCAGGTTGTACTGGGTCTTGGTGGCGCCCTTGTACCACGGGAAGTCCTTGTCCTGCTGGTAGCCGACGGTCACGGAACCGTTGAACTGATCCACGTCGAACACGAAGTGATCAAGCAGGCGGAAGCCGGTGTACTTCAGGGTGTCGTCAGCCCACCACTTCGCGCCACCGTCGAGGTTGGCACCGTCCTTGGCGTACTGGATGACAGCGCGGTTGAAGCCACCGACAGCACCGATGGTGTGCTGCACGGTGAAGGCTTCGCCGCCCTTGGCCTTGGCATTCTCACGGCTGGAATCGGTCACGACTTGCAGGAATGCGTCCAGGGAGCCGAAGCCGCCCAGCTGGATGCCTTCGAGGCGCAGGTCATGCACGCCGGTCGCCTTCACACCGCCGTTCACGAAGTTCGGGCGGAAGCCAGCGGCGTCCGACTGGGGACCGTAATCCGGCTGATAACGGAAGTAGGCGTAGGAGCCTTTGGCGAAGCCGAAGTCGGCGTTCTCGATACCAGCGCCCGGACCGGTCACTGCGTTGTAGAAGAAGTCCGTCATGTGGATGTCTTGACGCTTGTAGTAGCGCTTGCCGACCCACAGGTTTGCGGTAGCCAGCGGGCCCGAACCGACGTTGGTCGCTTCGGTCCACAGTTGGCGCCACGACGGAACCGACTGCTCCCAGTCCTGCAGCTGCTGCGTGCCAGATGCAACCATGGTGTGCAGGTTGAACTTGGTCTCACCCTTTTCAGCCAGGTTGGCGTCGAACGCGAGCTCGAGGTAGGTATCGCACTCGTTACCGAGGCGGAAGTGGCCCAGGTCACCCAGCCAGTAGCAAACCAGGCTGCCGCCCTTGGTGGATGCGCCCACGCCCGAACGGGCATAGCCGTGGAAATCGACCGCAGCGGCACCAGCCGTTGCGGACAGCGTAGCTGCCGCGACGGCAACAGCGATTGCGCTGAGTTTGAAGTTCATGTCACCTCTCCTGTGGTTTGTAAATGGCTGCCATTTGTGGTCAGCCGTTACGAAAAAACAAAACTACTGAACTACTCACTGCTTTCCGACCGACACCCTTCGTTCGAAACAAAGGGCGACGATGTTACTTGGCGCAGCCCTCAGGACTGCACTCTCAGCGCCGCAGCCGATTCGGCCAAGCGCGAAATACCATCCCAATCGCCACGTTCCATCATTTCAATCGGCGCGAGCCAGCTACCGCCGACGCACGCCACGTTCGGCAACTCGAGATAACTCGGGGCGGTCTCGAATGTCACGCCACCAGTAGGACAAAAAACGACATCGGGGAACGGGCCGGCCAACGCACGTAGCATTCCGACGCCGCCCGCCTCCCGTGCCGGGAAAAACTTCAGCGCCTCGAATCCCAAAGTACGGGCTTCCATCAATTCTGCCGGGGTCATCACACCAGGCAGCAACGGCAGCGCGGGCGCCACTGCGGCCTCGGCCAATTCTTTGGTCAATCCGGGGCTGACCGCAAACATCGCGCCGGCCGAAACCGCGGATTCAAGATCTTGCGGCCGGGTCACCGTGCCAACGCCGACAATGGCGTCTGGTACAGCATCACGCATCGCCTTTACAGCGTCCAATGCAACGTCCGTCCGCAGCGTCACTTCGAAGACACGGATGCCGCCCCGATGCAGCGCGCGCGCCAGCGGCGCTGCGTGCTCCAGATTCCGGATCACAATGACCGGCATGACCGGCCCGATACGCAGAACGTCAATCAGGTTCATTCGCTCTCTCAGTGAATACTGCCAAACACGCTTGCGCCCTGCTCTGCGCCGCAAACGGACTGCCTGAAAACACGGAACAACTCACGCCCCATGCCGGATTCGTTACCGACGAGATCCCGCTCAGCGACTTCCCGAGCCGCGAACTCCTCGTCGCTGATGAGAGCGGACATCAATCCTGCATTCGCATCCACACGTACCAAATCACCGTCGCGCAGGCGGGCAATGCCCCCCCCCGCTACGGCTTCCGGCGTCACATGAATCGCGGCTGGCACTTTGCCTGAGGCTCCGGACATGCGTCCATCCGTCACCAGCGCGACCTTAAAGCCTTTGTCCTGCAGATTAGCCAAGGTGGGCGTCAACTTGTGAAGCTCGGGCATACCGTTAGCACGCGGCCCCTGGTAGCGCACCACCACCACAACGTCGCGCTCCAACTCGCCGCGCTTTGCGGCTCCGATGACCTCGGCCTGATCGGCAAAAACGCGAACTGGGGCTTCTACCACCCGATGGTTCACATTCACGGCAGACACTTTGATCACCGCGCGTCCGAGATTGCCCTGCAATACCTTGAGGCCGCCATCTGCACTGAACGGATTTGAGGCCGGACGCAGAATCGAGGTGTCACCAGAAGCCTCCGGTGCGTCGACCCAGAGCAAGGAACCATCCGCAGACAACGACGGGATACGCGCGTAGCGCGACAGTCCCGGCCCTGCCACCGTTTGCACATCTTCGTGCAGCAAACCAGCAGCAATCAGTTCGCGAATCAGGAAGGCCAACCCACCGACGGCGTGGAACTGATTGACGTCAGCAGAACCGTTCGGATAAACCCTCGCAAGCAACGGAACAACATCCGACAAGGCATCGAAATCGTCCCAGTCGATGATGATTCCAGCGGCACGAGCGATCGCGACGAGGTGAAGCGTGTGATTAGTCGATCCGCCCGTAGCGAGCAGACCGACAATCGCATTGATGATCGAACGCTCGTCGATCATCTGACCGACCGGTGTGAATTGACCACCTTGCCGCGTAATCTCCACGGCACGCTTGGCGGCAGCGACAGTCATCGCGTAGCGCAGCGGAGATCCCGGTGCAACGAAGGCTGCGCCGGGCAGATGCAGCCCCATGACTTCCATCAGCATCTGATTGCTGTTGGCGGTGCCGTAGAACGTACAGGTCCCCGCAGCGTGGTATGCCCTGGATTCAGCCTCTAACAGCGCATCCGGCCCCAATTCCCCCGCGGCGTGCTTCTGGCGGAACTTCGCCTTTTCGTCGTTGGATAGCCCGGTCGGCATCGGACCGGCAGGCACAAACACTGCCGGCAATTGACCAAACGTCAGCGCGCCAATCAGCAGGCCAGGAACGATCTTGTCGCAGACGCCGAGATACAAGCCCGCGTCGAACATGTTGTGAGACAGCGAGACGGCCGTCGCCATCGCGATTACATCGCGCGAAAACAGCGACAGCTCCATGCCCGGCTGGCCCTGGGTCACGCCATCGCACATCGCAGGAACACCACCCGCGACCTGAGCAGTAGCGCCGGCTGCACGCGCAGCTTCTTTCAGCCATTCCGGGTAATCGCGGAAGGGTTGGTGCGCGGACAACATGTCGTTGTAAGCAGAGACAATTGCGAGATTGGGCTTGCGAAGCTCGCGGATGACAATCTTGTCCTGCGCCGGAGCTGCGGCGAATGCATGCGCGAGATTCGTACATGACAGATCCGAGCGCTGCGTCGCGACTGGCGCGGCAGCGACTTGATCGAGATAAGCGGCACGCGTGGCGCGACTGCGCTCACGAACCCGCTCGGTTATCTCGACGATTTTCGGATGAAGAGTCATGTAGATGTAAGGAACCGTTTCAAACTACGTCTGCGGCGGATTGTAGTAATGCTACAAATCGAACACAAGAAACCGTTGATGCAGCAATACAAGAAGTTGATCTAGACCAAGCGCACACACCGCCACCGTCAACTAAGCATATGTTTTATATAGATATCCATTTCCACTGCCAAGGCACCGTCCTGTTGCGAACACGCAACAGCTCGTCACTCCCGCACCGAAAAGCTGCACCCCGCTGAACACTGCACCACCCCGGTTCCTTGAAAGCTTGTAGTTTTACTTCTTATACTTTGCTGACATTCTTTGGCGCGTGTCTGCCTCTTGCCGGCGCGTTCACACATCTGAACAGGCGTTTTCCATGTCCCAGATCCCCCCTCTTGATGTCGTCCTGTTCGGCGCAACCGGCGATCTGGTCATGCGTAAGTTGATCCCGGCGCTGTACCACCTGCACCAGGACGGGATGCTGTCGGCAGAAGTGCGCATCATCGGGGTGGCGCGCAGCGAACTGAGCAGCCAGGCCTATGTGGATCGCGCGCACGCCCAAGCCAGCACTTTTCTGGGCGGCGCCTACAACGATGGGACATGGCAGTCCTTCGCGGCGCGCATCCAATACCAGGCGGTCGATGCGACAAAGCCCGAGACATTCAAAGCACTGGCAAGTGTCATCGGCAACACCGGGCGAGCCTGCGTCTACTACCTCTCCACAGCGCCAAACCTGTTTACGCCGACCTGTCGTAACCTCGCGGACGCAGGCCTGATTTCAGCGGACAGCCGGGTGATCCTGGAAAAGCCGCTCGGCACTGATCTGGCGTCGAACAAGGCAATCAATGACGAAGTCGGCCAGTACTTCGGCGAAAAGCAGATCTTTCGCATCGATCACTACCTCGGCAAAGAGCCCGTCCAGAACCTCCTTGCATTGCGTTTCGGAAACGTGTTGCTTGAACCGCTCTGGCGCGGCCAATGGGTGCGCGACGTGCAGATCACGGTTGCCGAGCAACTGGGCGTTGAAGCACGGGGCGAGTTCTACGAAAAGACCGGCGCGATGCGCGACATGGTGCAGAACCATCTGCTGCAGCTCCTGTGCATTACGGCAATGGAGCCACCGGCGTCGTTGGAACCAGACTCGGTCCGCGACGAAAAGCTCAAGGTGCTCAGGGCACTGAAACCGATCACCGGAGCCAGCGTCGGCAACAACACCGTGCGCGGCCAGTACCGTGCCGGCGCCGTGGGCGGGCAGCCGGTCAAGGGCTATCTGGACGAGGCAGGAATCGCGCCGGACAGCAACACCGAGACTTTCGTCGCGATCAAGGCCGAGATCGGTTCCTGGCGCTGGGCCGGTGTCCCGTTCTACCTGCGCACCGGTAAACGCATGCAGGAAAAGCTCGCCGAGATCGTCATCAATTTCAAGCCGATCCCGCACTGCATTTTCGATACCTGCCATGTCGGCCGTCCGGTGAACCGGCTTGTCATACAAATGCAGCCAGACGAAACCGTGCACCTGCATCTGCTTGCCAAACAGCCCGGCAACACCATGCGGCTCGGCGAAGTCGCCCTCGACATGGACTTCTCCGAGACTTTCAAGGCCCGGCAGCTTGAAGCGTATGAGCGACTGCTGATGGATGCCATGCTCGGCAACCTGACGCTGTTTGTGCGTCGTGACGAACAGGAAGCGGCATGGCGCTGGGTGGAACCCATTCTCGATGCCTGGGCGGAAAGCGGTGAGAAGCCAAAGTCCTACACTGCCGGGACTTGGGGCCCCGCAGCATCGAGCGCCCTGCTTGGGCGAAACGGCCACGCGTGGCACGAGGAAATCTGATGCCGCTTCACTTGCATGCGTCGGACAGCGCCACCACTCTCGATGCTGAACTCGCCGAGTGGGTCGCAAGCCGCCTGAAGGAAGGCGTCGCCCGCCGCGGCATGGCGACATTGGTGGTGTCCGGCGGGCGCACGCCGCTGGGCTTTTTCAGACAACTGCGGGGCATTCCGCTCGAATGGGGAAAGGTCACCGTCACCTTGTCTGATGAGCGCTGGGTCCCAAACGACCACGCCGACAGCAACGAACGTCTCGTTCGCGAGCACCTGCTGCGGGATGCGGCATCGGCCGCGGCATTCGTACCGCTCAAATTCGACGCCGAGACCCCGGCACACGGCGCGAGACTTGCCAGTGCTGCGCTCGCGCCCCATCACGAAGCGTTCGACGTCGTGATCCTCGGCATGGGCGAAGACGGCCATACGGCGTCGATCTTTCCCGATTCACCGCAAGTACTCGCCGGCCTTCACGACGCGAGCAATGCTGCCTGCATCGCTACCGAAAACGCCACCAAGGCGCCCCGCTGGCGCATCAGCATGACGGCTCCGCGTCTTCTGAACGCGCACAACATCGTTGTACACATTTCCGGCGCAGCCAAATGGGCCCTGCTCGGCGAGGCACTCGCCGGAACAGAGACCGAGCGCCTCCCGATTCGATTCGCACTCCAACAGGAAAGGACCCCTTGCCATGTCTTCTGGTGCCGCTAACACCTACCCTCGTCTCCTTGGAGACATTGGTGGCACGAACGCGCGCTTTGCCCTCATCCGCTCTGAGGGCGGGCCGATCGAGGACATCCGCACCTTGCCGGGTGCGAACTACCCGGGCCCGGCTGAGGCGATCGAGGCCTACCTCGCGGAGGTAGGCGGTGCGAGGCCGACCTCCGGCGCAATCGGTATCGCGAATCCGATCGACGGCGACCGCATCAAGATGACCAACCACACATGGGCATTCTCGATCGACGCCGTGCGGCAGCAGCTGAATTTCACCCGGCTCGTGTTCATCAACGACTTCACCGCGCTTGCGTTGTCACTGCCCTTCTTGCCCGATGGAGAACTGCATCAGGTTGGCGGCAAGGCAAGGGAGCTGAACCGGGCGATCGCGGTACTCGGGCCGGGGACCGGGCTGGGCGTCTCGGGCCTCGTCCCGTCTGCCGAGGGCTATCTGCCATTGGAAGGTGAAGGCGGTCACGTCACGCTTGCCGCAACCAATCCGGAAGAGGCCGCCGTGATCGAAGTGGCGCGAGCGACATTTCCGCACGTTTCGGCAGAACGCCTCATCTCCGGCCCTGGCTTGGTCACGCTGCACGAGTCACTCGCTGCCGTACGTGGCCTCCCGTCGCCCGGCATCGACGCACCCTCGATCACCAATGGTGCGCTTGATGGCTCGAATGCGCTGGCTTTGGACTCGGTCAACATGTTCTGCGGAATGCTCGGCACAATTGCGGGCAATCTTGCGCTGACGCTGGGCGCGAAGGGTGGCGTGTTCATTGGCGGCGGCATCATCCCGCGACTGGGCGATTTCTTCGATCGCTCACCGTTCCGCAGCCGCTTCGAAGACAAGGGCCGGTTCCGTTCGTACCTGGAATCGGTGCCGGTTTTTGTCATCCACTCGCCCTACCCTGCTTTCACCGGCGCCGCTGTCGCGCTTGAGCGCGCGCTCGCGAAACACTGACATCGCCTCACATCGCGGCGCGTCGGTGTTCGCCGGCGCGCCGTATCGTTTTTATGCGGGGCCGCTCGAACGGCACCGTCGGCAGTCTCCCCCTCGATATAAAAAAGGAGTAGTCCATGAATCCCACTTCGACGCTCGCCTGGAAGGCGCTTGACCAGCACGCCGGCCAATGGTCCGCCAAGCATCTTCGTGAGGTCTTTAAGGCCGACCCGGCCCGCGCACAGCGTTACGTCGCCGACGCATGCGGCATCCAGCTCGACTACTCCAAGAACCGCATCAACGATGAAACCCTCGAACTGCTGCTGCAACTGGCGTCGGAAACCGGCGTAGCCGCGCGCCGCGACGCCATGTTCAGTGGGGCCAAGATCAACAACACCGAGAATCGCGCAGTCCTTCATGTTGCCCTGCGCAATCGCAGCAACACGCCGATCGTGGTCGAAGGTGCAGACGTGATGCCCGACGTCAATGAAGTGCTTGAGCGCATGTTTGCATTCGCCGACAAAGTTCGCGCCGGTGAATGGAAGGGCCGCACCGGTGCCGCGATTACCGACGTGGTGAACATCGGTATCGGCGGTTCCGACCTCGGTCCGCTGATGGTGTGCGAAGCGCTGAAGCCTTACGGCCACGACACGATCAAGATGCACTTCGTGTCGAACGTCGATGGCGCCCAGATCGCCCAGACGCTGCGCAAGGTGAATCCGGAAACAACGCTGTTCATCATCGCGTCGAAGACCTTCACGACGATCGAAACGCTGACCAACGCGCACTCCGCGCGCGACTGGTTCCTCGCGTCCGGTGCCAGCGAAGCCGACATCGCCAAACACTTCGTGGCGGTTTCGACCAATGCCGCGGCCGTGAGCAAGTTCGGCATCTCCACCGACAACATGTTCGGCTTCTGGGACTGGGTCGGTGGTCGTTATTCGCTGTGGTCGGCCATCGGTCTGCCGATCGTGCTGTCGATCGGCCCCGACAACTTCAAGGCCCTGCTCGCCGGCGCCCATGCGATGGACGAGCATTTCCGTACCGCGCCGGCTGAAAAGAACCTGCCGATGCTGCTCGGCCTGCTCGGCGTGTGGTACGCCAACTTCCTTGGCTCGCCCTCCGTCGTAATCGCACCGTACAACCAGAACCTGCATCGTCTGCCGGCATATCTGCAGCAGCTCGACATGGAATCAAACGGCAAGGGCGTGCGTAACGAAGGCGACAAGGTCGACTACAAGACCGGCCCGATCATCTGGGGTGAGCCCGGCATCAACGGTCAGCACGCCTACTTCCAGTTGCTGCACCAGGGCACGCATCTGATCCCGTTGGATTTCATCCTTGCGCTGGAACAGAGCGACATGGATCCGAAACACCACGCTGTGCTGATCGCGAGCTGCTTCGCGCAATCGGCGGCGCTCATGCGTGGCAAGACCCCGGACGAAGTCCGCGCCGAACTCGACAAGGCCGGTGTAACGGGCGAACGCGCCGAGATGCTGGTCAAGCACCGCACTTTTGACGGCAACCGCCCCAGCAACATGATGCTGCTCGACAAGCTCGATCCGGCTCATCTGGGTGCCCTCATCGCGCTTTACGAACACAAAGTGTTCGTTCAAGGCGCCATCTGGGGTATCAACTCCTATGACCAATGGGGTGTCGAACTGGGCAAGCAACTGGCCAGCGGCATCGAGCGCGCACTCAAGGGCGGCGGCGGTGAGCTAGACTACGACGCTTCGACCCAGCGGCTGATCGGCTTGGCGCGTGCGCGACTCTCGCTCGACCGCTGACATCAACGGGGCGGCAAGACCCGAAGGCTCTGCCGCCCAAGCCGCACCTGAGGAGTTTCACGCAATGCAGTATCTCCACAAGAAGGCTCGCAGCCTTGCAGTAGCCGCACTCACAATTGCGACTGGCTTGGCAACGGTGCCCTCGCACGCGGGCCTTTTCGACGAGACCCTGTTCGGGCCGAGCGATGAAAAGCGCCTCGAACAATGGACAAAGAGCCCCGAAAAGAAGCTGACTTGGGGCGACGTGGACTTTGTACGTCTCGTTGCGCGCAACGGCGGCTCTCCGAATGCTCAACCGGTCTCGCTCGACGTCAAGCAGGTGGCCGCTGCGCTTGCAACGATTCAGGCGCGCCCGTTCCGGGATGTCAAAGAGCTGTTCTCGGAAGACGAAATCAAGAAACTTTCGCCTGCAATCGTCGCTGCCCTGAAGATCGCAGGGCCGGACCAGGACCTCGCCTTCGTGATCAGCGGCCAGCATGCCTGGACTGGCCTCGTTGCGCCGGTACTGACGAATACGGGTCGCATCTTCTTTGCAGACGGCAAGCTGAACATCATCATCGGCTTGCTTCAGGCTGACGTGGTCGGCAACAAGCTTTACGGTTCCCGTCAGGATCCCAAGTTTGATCTCGGATCACGTACCGCCCCCGCCAAGGACGTCAAGATTATTGGCGTCACCGAAGGCCAGGCACAACTGGTGCGTGAAGACTGGATCGCGCTGACACTCGCACCAAGCGCTGCGCCCGCGGTGGCTGGCGCAGCCGTTGCCGCGCCGGCCGCCGGCGCTGCCGCAACCGCGAAACCAGCAACGGCAGCCGAACCCGGTACCGACGCGTTTTACGCGAAACAGGAAAGCCGCCTCAAGGCGCTGCAGCGTCTGAAGGACCAGGGGCTGATCACCGAAACCGAGTTCCAGGCCAAGCGCGCACAGATCGTCAAGGATCTTTGAACCGACGCTTTGACGGGTCCAGAAGGCCGCACTCCGAAAGGTTGTGCGGCTTTTTCATGCGCGGATACGGCTCGCCCAGCCAGAAACAAGAACGGCGCCCAGGGCGCCGTTTCTTTTTGGAGACCTGCCGACGGTCGATCAGACCTGCATGTTCATCATGTCCTGGTACGCAGTGACCAGACGATTGCGCACCTGAACCATTTGCTGGAATGAGAGGTTTGCCTTCTGCAGGTTGACCATCACGTCCTGAAGGTTGACGTTTGGATCGCCGGCAGAGAACTGTTCTGACATGGCTTTGGCGTCGTTCTGCGCCTGGCTCACCTGCTGCAACGCGCCCTGCAACACTTGCGAGAAATCGACGCCGTCGCCGCTTTCGGCGGCTGCAGGTTTGCCCGCCGCCGCTTCTGCGGTGGCGCGCATCTGGCCGATCATCTGTTCAATGCCGCGCGTGTCCATGGTCTTCCTCTCCGTACTGCCAAGCAGCAAACCGTGTGCCAGTTTCAGACATCAGCGCCTTCAGCGCGATATTGCTGCAGCTTGTAGCGAAGCGTGCGTTCGGAAATGCCGAGCTTCTCGACAGCGAGTTTGCGCGAGCCACCGACCGATTTCAAGGTTTCAAGGATGTGCTGTTTCTCCAGATCCCGCATATTGCTTGGTTTCTCGTCGGACTCGACCAGCAGGAGATTGGCTTCCGGCGGCGCAGTTGCCTCCGCCTGCGCCCCCATCTGTGGCAAGCACAGGCGCATGTCGGCGGCTTCGACGGTGTCGCCACGCGCGAGAATCGCGGCGCGCTGCAACGTGTTTTCAAGCTCACGCACATTGCCGGGCCAGTACCAGGCGGCAAGAATTGCCGCCGCTTCGGGCGAGAGACGTGCGACCTTGCCGATCCGCTCGCTATGGCGCTGCAGGAAGTGGGTGGCGAGCGCCGCGATGTCGCGCGGACGTTCCCGCAAACTCGGGATCGCAATCGGAAAGACGTTGAGCCGGTAGTACAGGTCTTCGCGGAAGCGGCCGGCCTGGACCTCCTTGAGCATGTCACGGTTGCTGGTGGCAAGCACGCGGATATCCAGGGCAATCGGTTTCTTGCCACCGACACGCTCGACCTCGCGCTCCTGCAAGACGCGCAACAATTTGGCCTGCAGCGGCAGCGGCATTTCAGAGATCTCGTCGAGCAGCAGCGTGCCGCCGTCCGCCTGTTCGAACTTTCCAGCCTGCGCAGTCTGCGCCCCGGTGAAAGCGCCCTTCTCGTAGCCGAACAGCGTCGCTTCTAGCAGCGTCTCGGGGATCGCAGCGCAGTTGATGGCAACGAAAGGCCCCGCCGCGCGGCGCGAGTGGCGGTGGATGTAGCGCGCGAACACCTCTTTACCGGTACCGGATTCGCCTGTCAGCAACACCGTTGCGTCGGTTTCGGCGACCCGTGCCGCGAGCGACAGCACCTCGCGGGTGCGTCCGTCCTCGGCAATCATTTCGGATTCGTCCGGCGCCGCAATCGCATATCGCCTCACCTGTTCGAGCAGCACCGCCGGCTCGAAGGGCTTGAGCAGGAAATCGCAGGCCCCGGCCCGCATCGCCGCGACCGCAGTGCCGACATCTCCGTACGCCGTCATCAGCATCACCGGCAGCTGCGGGTGACCAGCACGGATCGCGTCGAGCAGTTGCAGCCCGTCCATCGGCTGCATGCGCAGATCGCTGACGACCAGGTTGAAAGCGCTGCGGTCGAGCTGCGCCAGCGCCGCCGGGCCGTCGCCCACCGCGGTGACGATGTGGCCGGCCGTCTCCAGCGTAAAAGCCACCGCGTCGCGAATGTCCGGATCGTCCTCGACCACCAGGATGTGCAGCGTCTCGATCATGCAAGCTCCTCGCGCGCCGGCAGCGGCAGGTCCAGCACAAAGGTGCTGCCCTCGCCGGGCGTCGATCGTAAAGAAATTTCGCCCCCGTGCGCACGCGCGACGCCGCGCGCGATCGCGAGGCCAAGGCCTGTGCCGTCGGCACGGGTGGTGAAGAAGGGTTCGAACAGGCGCGCCTGCAGCGCCGCGTCGATGCCTCGCCCGTTGTCTTCGACAGAGAAGCGGACCCGTTCCGCATCGCTGTCTGCCAGCAGGCGCACCGAACCACCTTCCCCTACGGCTTGCAGCGCGTTTTCGAGCAGGTTGGTCAGCGCGCCAGCGATGTCCTTGCGGTGCCCGGCCAGACGCAGTCCGGCGCAGCGGCATTCGCTGCTGAACGCCACAGCGCGCCGTGCCGCCACCGGCTCGATGGTGTGTTCCAGTTCGGCGACAAGTTCGCAGACATCGAAGTCTTCGCTGCCGAGCGCCTCGCCGCGGGCAAAACTCAGCATGTCGCGGATCAGCCGCTCAAGGTGGCGCAGGCGCTCGAGGGTGCGCTCGGTGCAGCGCACGCGGTCGGCCGGCGACAGCGTCGGCTCGGCGAGATTACCGGCGTAAAGCAGCGCAGCGGCCAAAGGCGTGCGAAGCTGATGCGCGAGACCCGCGACCATTTCACCCATCGCCGCCAAACGTTCGTTGCGCGCCGCGTTGCGACGCATCAGCCAAGCCTCGGTGACATCGTGCAACAGCACGATGCGCCCGCCGGCCGAATCCTCGGCAGTCTGCGACAGGGCGAGCCGGCGCGCGGCGTCTTCCGGGCCGGTCTCGAACTCCGCCGTGGTGTCGCTCGGGCGCAGCAGTTGCGCACAGGCGGCGGACCAGTCGGTACCGACGAGGTCGGCCTGCAGCATGGCGCGGCCGGCGGCGTTCACCTGCTCGACCTTGCCAGAGGCGTCGAGCAATACCACGCCGGCCGGCAGCGCCGCCAGCAGGCCGGTCAGGCGCTCGTTCAGGCGTTCGACCTGGCGTTCGAGGCCGGAGTAGGCCTGCGTGAGCTGTGCCGAGGCCTCCGAGAACTGGCGGAAGGCTTCTGCGAGCTGGGCGGCGTCGAGAGGTGGCTGGATCGTCTCTTGCATGATTGGGTGGAGCGCTCAGAGCCCTTTTTCCGGCCCTACCCGCAGATTAGCTGCACACAACCGGCAACAAGCGCTGAATAGGCGGCAAAAACTGCCGCTTAAACGGACTTTGCACTTGCCTTGCCGGCAACACAATGCGCCCATCCATAAAAGGGCCTTTGCGCCCAAGAGGTCACGACCATGGCCGACGCCGAACTCACTGCAGACCAGCCAGCACCGCCGCAGTCTCCGATCGAGCTGATCCGCGAGAACTTCAACCGCCTGACCGCGCGGCAGAAGATCGCCGGCGCTGCGGCCATCGCGATGTCGATCGCAGTGCTGACCGGCGTGTGGCTGTGGAGCAAGCAGCCGAACTACTCGGTGCTGTTCTCGGGGCTCGCGGAAAAGGATGGTGGCGCCATCGTCACCGCGCTGCAGGCACAGAACGTCCCCTTCAAGGTGACCGACAACGGTTCGGCGATCCTCGTTCCGGCCAACCAGGCCGCCGAGCTGCGGCTGCGCCTTGCCGCACAGGGTCTGCCCAAAGGCGGCTCGGTCGGCTTCGAGCTGATGGAAGGCAACCGCATCGGCCTGTCGCAATTCAACGAACAGGTGAATTACCAGCGCGCGCTGGAGGGCGAGCTGGGTCGCACGATCGGGTCATTGAACGCGGTGCAGAACGCCCGTGTGCACCTGGCCATCCCGAAACAGACCGCCTTCCTGCGTGACGAACAGAAACCCTCGGCCTCGGTGGTGCTGACCCTGCATGCCGGGCGCGCACTCGACGGCGGACAGATCGCCGGCATCGTGAACCTTGTATCGGCTGCGGTGCCGCAACTGACCGCGTCGGCGGTCAGCGTGCTCGACCAGAACGGCAACCTGCTCACCACCAAGGCGGATCCTTCCGGGCTCGACGCGACGCAGATCAAGTATGTGCGCGACATCGAAGACCGCTTCGTACGCCGCATCGAAAGCATCCTCGAGCCGATCGTTGGCCAGGCGAACATGCGCGCGCAGGTCACGGCGGACATCGACTTCGACCAGCAGGAACAGACCGCCGAGACCTTCGCGCCGAACCCGAGCCCGAAGCAGGCCATCCGCAGCCAGCAACTGGCCGACAACACCACCATGCAACCGGCACCCGCCGGCGTGCCGGGCGCCTTGAGCAATCAGCCGCCGGTGCCGGCCACCGCGCCGATCACCACCCCGGCCGCCCCCGGCACGCCCGGCGCGGCGAACCAGGCGCAGCCGCTGTCGACGAGCAAAACGTCGACGACCAACTACGAGCTCGACAAGACCGTCCAGCACACCAAGCGCGCCCTCGGCCAGATCCGCCGCCTGTCGGTGGCCGTGGTGGTTAACCACAAGACCGAGCGCGACGCGAAGGGCAACGTAAAGACCGTTGCGCTGTCAGATGCCGAAATGAAGCAGGTGAATGAGCTCGTCCGCGAAGCGGTGGGCTATAACGACCAGCGGGGCGACACGGTCAACGTCGCCAATGCGCCGTTCACCGAGTTCCTGCGCAAGGGCGAAGAGCTGCCGTGGTGGAAGGATCCGGAGCTGCGCGCACTGGCCATGGATATCGGGCGCTGGCTGCTGTTTGCGTTGCTGGCCGGGTTCCTGTGGCTGCGCGTGCTGCGCCCGCTGGTCAGGACAGTGGCCCCGCCGCCCCCGCCGGAACTGGAAGCCGGCGAGGAAGTGCCCGGCGAAGGCGAAGAAGGCGAGGAGGAAGGCGTCGTGGTCACACTCAACGAGGCGGGCGAGATTCCGGACGACCAGCTCTTGCCGCCAGAAGTGCGGATGGAGGAAATTGCCCGCATGAGCTTCGACCGCAAGATCGCCAAGGTGCGCGAGATCGCGGTCAAGAACCCGAAGGTGATCGCCACGCTGATGAAGGAATGGATGGGGAGCCAGCCGAATGAGCGACGCTGAAGAGGGAATCAACAAAGCCGCGCTGCTCTTGCTCACGCTCGGCCCGGACGAAGCGGCCGACATCCTCAAGCACATGACGCCGCGCGAGGTGCAGAAGCTCGGTCTGGCGATGACCAAGCTCACCCCGCAAGGCCGCGAGGCCATCGAGGCGCTGATCAACGAAGTCGCGATCTATGCCGCGAAGAGCTCGCCGGTACAGGCGGACGACGAGAAGATCCGCATCATGCTGACCAAGGCGCTCGGCGACGAGCGGGCGGCCAACCTGCTCTCTCGCGTGCTGCAAGGCTCGGATACGGCCGGCATCGAGTCGCTGAAGTGGATGGACGCCGCCACCGCGGCCGACCTGATCAAGAACGAGCACCCGCAGATCATCGCCACGATCCTGGTGCACCTGGAGTTCGACCACGCCGGCGAGATCCTGAAGCACTTCACCGAGCGCCAGCGCAACGACGTGCTCCTGCGCATCGCCACGCTGGACGGGGTTCAACCGACCGCGCTGAAAGAGCTGAACGAGGCACTGACGCGTGTGCTGTCGGGTTCCACCCAGCTCAAGAAGACCTCGATCGGCGGCGTGCGCCACGCGGCGGACATCCTCAACTTCGTCGGCAGTGCCGCTGAGACCGCGATCCTCGACAATGTGCGCGAGTACGACCCGGATCTGGCGCAGCGCATCCTCGACGAGATGTTCGTCTTCGACAACCTGATGGACGTGGACGATCGCGGGATCCAGACGATCCTGCGCGAAGTGCAGTCCGACCAGCTGGTCATCGCGCTCAAGGGCGCCAACCCGGAAATGCGCGAGAAGGTGTTCAAGAACATGTCGCAGCGTGCTGCCGAAATGCTGCGCGAAGACCTCGAATCGAAAGGCCCGGTGCGCCTCTCCGAGGTGGAAGCCTCGCAGAAGGAAATCCTCAAGATCGCCCGCCGCCTCGCCGAGGAAGGCCAGATCCAGCTGGGCGGCAAGGGCGGCGACGACTTCGTCTGAGCGGATACGGAATAGCCCATGTCGACCGATCTCGTCATCCGTGCAACACAGGCAGCCGGCGCCTACCGCCGGGTCCAGTTCGAGGACTTCGGCAGACCGTCCCAACCCGAGCCCGAGGTGGCGCCGGTTCTTGCCGAGCCAGAGCCAGCGGTGCTGCCGCCGGAACCCGAGCCCGCAGAATTGCCGCAAGGCAACGGACAGATCGAGATTGCGCCGGGCATCCATCTGCCCACCGCCGACGAGGTCGAACAGATCCACCAGGAGGCCTACAAGGCCGGCTACGACATCGGGTACGAGGAAGGCAGCGCGCGCGGTCGCCTGGAAGCGGCGGAGCTGCATCAGTTGCTGAGCCAGTTCGACGAGAACCTGAGCCACTTCGACGAAACGGTGGGCGCGGAAATCCTGGCCCTGGCACTCGAGGTGGCGCGCCTGGTGGTGCGCGATCATGTCGTGCATCGCCCCGAATCGCTGCTGATTGTCGTGCGCGAGGCGCTGAACCAGATGCCCCAGCAACACGCGACGCTGCATGTGCATACCGAAGACTCGGCCCTCGTCCGCCAGTACCTCGGCGAGCAGTACGCCCACGCTGGCCACCGCATCATCGAGGATGACAGCGTCGAACGCGGCGGCTGCAGAATCGAGGTGGCCGGCACGCATCTCGACGCAACGGTCGCGACCCGCTGGCGCCGCGTGGTCGAAAACCTGTCGCGCGAACATCCCTGGGAAGACGACTGATGAGCCGCCTCGCCACCTCCTGGCGTGACTATCTGGTCGATTGCGGCAAGATGGCCAGCGTCGCCACGCCCTACCAGGTCGCCGGCCGCCTGACCCGCATCAACGGGCTGGTGATGGAAGCCTCCGGGCTGAAACTGCCGCTCGGGTCGGGCTGTCGCATCCTGATTCCGGGCGGGGGCTCGGTCGAAGCCGAAGTGGTCGGCTTCACCGGCGACAAGCTCTACATGATGCCGACCGACGATGTGTTCGGTCTGGCCCCCGGCGCACAGGTAGTGCCCAACGACCCCGCGCAACCCAAGCTCACCACCACAGAACGGGTGGAACCACGCCGCCGCGCGTCTGACCGTGCCAAGCACTTGCCGGTGGGCGATGAACTGCTTGGCCGCGTCGTCGATGGCGCCGGCCGCCCGCTCGACGGCCACGGCCCGCTGCAGGTCAAGCACACCCGCTCGCTGCAGAGTCGCCCCTTCAATCCGCTCTCGCGCGCACCGATCGACGCCAGCCTCGATGTCGGAATCCGCGCCATCAACGCGATGCTGACGATCGGCCGCGGCCAGCGGATGGGATTGTTCGCCGGCTCCGGCGTCGGCAAGTCGGTGCTGATCAGCATGATGGCCCGCTACACCGAAGCCGAGGTGATTGTCGTCGGGCTGATCGGCGAACGCGGCCGCGAAGTGAAGGAGTTCATCGAGCAGAACCTGGGCGTCGCGGGCCGGGCCCGCTCGGTGGTGGTGGCCGCGCCGGCCGACACCAGCCCGCTGATGCGCCTGCAGGGTGCCGCTTACGCCACCACCATCGCCGAACATTTCCGCGATCAGGGCAAACAGGTGCTGCTGATCATGGACTCGCTGACCCGTTACGCAATGGCCCAGCGCGAGATCGCGCTGGCGATCGGCGAACCACCTGTGACCCGCGGCTACCCGCCGTCGGTATTCGCGCGCCTGCCGGCGCTGGTGGAACGGGCCGGCAATGGCCCGGAAGGCGGCGGTTCGATCACCGCCTTCTACACGGTGCTGGCGGAAGGTGACGATCAGCAGGATCCGATCGCGGACGCGGCCCGCGCAATCCTCGACGGCCACATCGTGTTGTCGCGCGCGCTGGCCGATCAGGGGCACTACCCGGCGATCGACATCGAGCAATCGATCTCGCGCGCGATGCACAACCTGATCAAGCCGACGCACTTCGAACTGGTGCGGCGATTCAAGCAGCTCTTCTCGCGCTACCAGCGCTCACGCGACCTGATCGCGGTTGGCGCCTACCAGCCAGGCTCGGATGTTCTGCTCGATGAGGCAGTACGTGCCTACCCGCAGCTGGAGGCTTTTCTGCAGCAAGGCATCGACGAACGCGCCGGTTATGAACAAAGCCTTGCCGCCCTGCACACCTTGTTCGGCGTTGAAACCTGATGGGCATTTTGCCCACGGCAGCTTGGCGTATATATTGAAGTGCGGCACCCCGCCGGATGAAGCTGCAACCCGAGCATGGCCAACGCACTGCAAACCCTTCTCGAACTCGCCCAAAACCGCATGGACGATGCGGCAAAGCGCCTTGGCGAATTGCTGGCGAGCGGGCAAGCGCATGAGCAGAAGCTCGAGATCCTGGTGCAATACCGCGCCGAATACCACGAGCGCTTCAAGTCCGCAGCGCAAACCGGCATATCGCCGGATGCCTGGCGCAACTATTCAACCTTCCTCGCCAAGCTCGATGAAGCCGTGTTCGAGCAGGAGCAGGTCGTCGCCCGCGCGCGCGATCAGGTCGTCGCAGGCAAGCAGGCCTGGGTGGATGAACGCAATCGCAAGAAGGCTTTCGACACCCTCGCCTCGCGCCAGCAAGCCCACGCCCTGCGCAAGGAACACCGCGCCGAGCAGCGCATCACAGACGAGCACTCCGCCAAGCTTTATCGCGGCAAATCGCAGGACGCTGACGACGAGTCCGAGGCCGGCGAATAGGCCTTCAAGCCCGCTGGCACGGGCTTTGCTGATCAGCCGGTAACCCAAACGGGCGGCAAACCCCGAGGAGTCCGGAATGTCAGCACTGAACACTGTCACCCCAAGCCCGATGCCCGCTGCAGTCGCACCGACGTCACCGGTACAGGGGAGCGCGCCAGCAAACGCGTCCGAACAGCGCACACAAGGCGATCAGCAAGGCAGCTTTGCCAATACGCTGGACGCCAAGGTCAAGGCGAACCAAGGCGCGCAAAGCCAGCCGCCACAAGGCAAGGCTGTCGACGGCAAGGGTTCCGCCGAGCAGTCTGACGACGCGCAGGCGAGCGGTGAAGACCCGGCGCAACTGGCGCAGATCGCGGCTGCCCTGCTCGCCGCATTCGGCGCCACACCCAATGCGGACAAAGCCGTCGAGGCAACGCCCGCCGCCAGCATCGCGCCTGCCGCAACCGAGCCCGCGGCAGCGGCAAGCGATGCCAGCGCCTTGCCGCAAGCCGGCAATCTGCTGCCGACAGCGGCAGTAACTGCCGCAGCGAATGGCGCGCAGCCTGGGGCAAACAATGCGCCTCCGACTGCGACAGGAAATGCACCGGCTAACAGTGGGCAATCCGGCAGAGCCAACTTGCTTCCAACTGCGACAGTGCCGGCAGCGGCTGTCGGCGCGCAACCAGGCGCCAGCTCAGCAGATCCCGATGGCGGCAAGATTGGTGCGACGCTTTTCTCCTCGCAGGTGTCATCTACGGCAACATCTGATCATCCGAAGGCGACCGACATCAACGCCGCCCAGTCAGTGCTTGCGACCGTGCGCGCAGACAGTGCCGCGGCAATCACTGCACAGTCCAGTAAAGAAGCGCTGGCCAGTGCGGTGCCTACGCAGAAACTGCTTGCCACCGACACGCCCATCCAGGCGGGGGATGCCACGCAAGCCGCCGCGCAAGCCTTGTCGGCCACGACGGCGTCGCGCACCGCCGAGGCCGCCCGAACCGACGCACCGCAGTTCGCGGTCCGTACGCCGGTGTCGCAGCAAGGCTGGGCCGACGATGTCGGCAATCGGATGGTGTGGATGGCCGGCAAGGAACTGGGCCGCGCAGAGTTGATCCTGACGCCACCGCATCTGGGGCGCGTCGAGATCACGCTGCATGTGAATGGCGACCAGACCACCGCCAGCTTCGTGACGGCAACGCCCGCCGCGCGTGAAGCCATCGAGCAGTCCTTGCCGCGCTTGCGTGAGTTGATGACTGACGCCGGGCTGAGCCTGGGGCAGGTCAACGTGAGCGCAAACAGCACGAAAGACCCGTCGCAGGAGAACCCCGGATGGTCCGGTGGATCGCGCACGGGCAGCCGGACACAAATGGATGAAGGTGACGTGATTCCCGCTGCGAGTCGGGCCGTGTGGTCTGCAGGCAGGGGAATGATTGACACCTTCGCTTGAAATGGACGACGTGAAGGCCTCAGTTCGTCGCTTTGGCAGCCGTAAACAAGGGGAATAATCCTCCTTGGCAGCCTCTACCCCGGCGCAGCGCCGGCCAGCAAGGCTGCAAGGCAACACCGACTGACCGAGAAGGACTTTTCAATGTCGAGCAAGCCCGCTAAACCCGCCGCCGAAGGCGAAGCCGCTCCGAAAAAGAGCAAGAAGATGCTGGTCATCATCGTCGTCGCGGCGCTGGTGGTGGCGATTGCTGCAGGTGGCGCCTTCTTCCTGCTCAGCAAGAAGAAGAAAGCCGCGGCGGAAGGTGAAGAAGAAGCGGCTGCAGAAGAAAAACCCGCCGCGCATGCGGTGGATCCGAAGGCGCCGCCGGTGTTCGTGCCGCTCGAACCCTTCGTAGTGAATCTGCAACCGGAAAACGGCGAACAGTACTTGCAGGTGGTTTTGTCCTTCCGGGTCGCGGACGCCCACACTGGCGACCAGATCAAGGCACTGATGCCGGAGATCCGCCACCGCATCCTGATGCTGCTGTCGGGCAAGAAGGCCTCCGAGATCGCTAACCCGGAGGGCCGCGAAGCGCTTGCCGGCGAGATCAGGGAAGAGGCAAACACGTCGCTGGGTTACGAGAAGCCGAAGAAGAAGAAAAAAGGCGGCGACGAGGGTGAAGGCGGGCCAATCGTGGCCGTGCTGTTCACATCATTCATCGTTCAGTAAGGACGTAACGGAGCACACCGGGACTCAACCATGGCACAAGACTTTCTCTCGCAGGAAGAGGTCGATGCGCTACTGCGTGGCGTCACCGGTGAAACCGATGAAGTCGACCAGGGCGATGCCGATACCAGCGGCATACGCAACTACAACCTGGCGACACAGGAGCGGATCGTTCGTGGGCGCATGCCCACGATGGAACTCATCAACGAGCGCTTCGCGCGCAACCTGCGCATCGGCCTGTTCAACTACATGCACCGCAACACCGAAGTGTCGGTGGGGCCGATCAAGGTGCAGAAGTACAGCGAGTTTGTCCGCAACCTGGTGGTGCCGACCAACCTCAACCTGATCATGGTGAAGCCGCTGCGCGGCACCGGCCTCATCGTGTTCGACCCGAACCTTGTGTTCCTGGTGGTCGACAACATGTTCGGCGGCGACGGTCGTTTTCACACCCGGGTTGAAGGTCGCGACTTCACGCCCACCGAGCAACGCATCATCCGCGGGCTGCTGCAGGTGGTGTTCTCGGAGATGGAAAAAGCCTGGGCGCCGGTGTTCGGCATCCAGTTCGAATATGTACGTTCGGAAATGAACCCGCAGTTCGCGAACATCGCAACGCCGAGCGAGATCGTCGTATCGATGAATTTCGCGCTGGAATTTGGCGGCACGCAGGCTGACATGCACTTCTGCCTGCCCTACTCCACAGTCGAACCGATCCGCGATCTGCTCTACAGCACGATGCAGTCCGATCACCTCACGCAGGACAAGCGCTGGGTCGGCCTGATGTCCAAGCAGATCCAGAGCATCGAACTGGCGCTGACGGTGGATCTGGGCAAGACCACGGTATCGCTGCGCGACGTGGTGCAATTCAAGGCGGGCGACATCATCCCGCTCGACATTCCGGATCTGGTACAGGGCCATGTGGATGGCGTACCGGCGTTCGAAGGAAAACACGGCATCAGCCACGGCTACCACGCCGTGCGGATCGAGCGGCTGGTGCCGCCGGAGGACCGCGAGATCAACCTGATCGCGGCGAAACTGGGAGGCCATGATGGCTGACGAAGAACAAATCAGTGAAGACGACTGGGCAGCAGCGATGCAGGAACAGGCGGTGGCCGACGCGGCCATGGCCGAGCCGGCACCTGAGCCCGCGCGCGCGGCCTTCCCCGAATTCGGTGCCGGCGAAAAACCGACGTCGATGAACGACTTCGACATGATTCTGGACATCCCGGTCCAGATCACTGTCGAACTCGGTCGCACCAAACTCTCGATCCGCAACCTGCTGCAACTCGCGCACGGTTCGGTGGTGGAACTCGACGCGCTGGCCGGCGAACCGATGGATGTTCTGGTCAACGGTACGCTGATCGCGCAGGGTGAAGTGGTGGTCGTGAACGACAAGTTCGGCATCCGCCTCACCGACATCATCACGCCGTCCGAACGCATGCGTAAGGTACGCGGCCTCTGATCTGGTCGATGGCCCTGCAGCGGCGAGCGCGCTCGCCGCTGCGGCGCCGATCAAGCGCACGTACGATCGGCGCAATGCGCCAACGCCCCTGACGTCCTCCGCGCTGCTGGCCAGCCCATCCCGGCCCCAGCAATCACAGCGCGGGAATAGCAGACGATTTCTCCCTCTTATCGGCAGGCCGGCAATTCTTGCCGGCAGCGACAATGGCATCGCACGTCAAACCTGTGACATTGCGATGCCCAAACGAATTGCCCTTGCCCTGCCCTTTTTGATTGCGCCAATCGGTGCGTACGCATCCGTGCCGGACGCGGGCAGCAGCGTCCTCTCGATGGTTATCGGGCTCGCCGTGGTGCTCGCCACGCTGTATGGACTGCTGCTCGCGCTCAAACGCCTGCAGGCACGAAGCGGCAACGGGCAGGCGCAGCTCAGCGTCATCGGCGGTGCCGCGGTCGGGCCGCGCGAGCGCGTGGTGCTGGTCGAAGTGGGCGACACCGTGCTCGTACTCGGCGTTGCGCCGGGGCGGGTGAGCGCACTGCACACCTTGAATTCGGAAGACGTACCGCGCGCAACGGCAACACCGCTCGAAAGCGACTTCCAGCGCAAGCTGGCAACGCTGTTGAAAAGGGGCCGCCATGAGGCTTAACCGGCTCCGCACCCTGCTGGCGCTGCCACTGCTGGCGCTGGCCACACCAGTGCTGGCGCAGGCGCTGCCCGCGTTCAACAGCGTCCCTGGCCCGGGCGGATCGCAGAACTACTCGATCACCGTACAGACGCTGGTGATGATGACCTCTCTGGTCTTCATCCCGGCGGTCGTGCTGATGATGACCAGCTTCACCCGCATCATCATCGTGCTTGGCCTGCTGCGTCACGCACTGGGCACCCAGACCTCGCCGCCCAATCAGGTCGTCATGGGGCTGGCCTTGTTCCTCACCTTCTTCATCATGAGCCCGGTGGCAGACCGGGTGTATCAGGACGCCTACAAGCCGCTCGCCGAGGGGCGCATCGAATTCGACGTGGCGCTGGAACGCGCGTCGGTACCGGTGAAAGGTTTCATGCTCAAGCAGATGCGCGAGGCCGACCTCTCGCTCTTCGCCCAACTCGCCAAGACGCCGAAGGTGAAGAAGGCGGAAGACCTGCCGATGCGAGTCATCATCCCGGCCTTCGTTACCAGCGAGTTGAAGACCGCCTTCCAGATCGGCTTCATCATCTTCTTGCCCTTCCTGATCATCGACATGGTGGTCGCCTCGGTGCTGATGTCGATGGGCATGATGATGATGTCGCCGGTCATCGTGTCGCTACCGTTCAAGTTGATGCTGTTCGTGCTGGTCGACGGCTGGAATCTGGTCGTGGCCACCCTCGTCAACAGCTTTGCCTAGGGGAACATTCATGACACCCACCACCGTAGTTGCCCTCGGTCGCGACGCCATCGAAATGGTCTTGATGATTTCAGCGCCCCCGCTGATCGCCTCGCTGGTGGTCGGGCTGGTGCTTTCGATCTTTCAGGCAGCGACGCAGATCAACGAGATGACCCTCACTTTCGTGCCGAAAGTGATGGTGATGTTCCTGACCCTGCTGATCGCGGGCCCCTGGATGCTGACGACGATGACCGACTACATCCACCGCCTGTACGCGGCGATCCCCGGCCTGATTGGCTAGACGGGCGATCCGGCCCGGCGCGCATGTTCACCTTCAGCACCACCGACTGGGCAGCATGGCTGGCGCTGTATGCCTACCCTGCGTTCCGGATTCTGGCGATGCTGGCCAGCGCGCCGATCTTCAACAACGTCGCCCTTCCCCGCCATATCCGGCTGATTGTCGGGCTTGCCATCACGATGGCGATTGCGCCCGCACTGCCGCCCTCACCGGCGGTGGCGCCCGGCTCATTTCTGGTGGTTGGCGCGATCGCGACCGAAATGATGATCGGCGTCGCCATCGGCTTCACGATCCGCATGGTGTTTGTCGCGGTGGATCTTGCCGGTGACCTTATCGGCCTGCAGATGGGCCTTTCCTTTGCCATGTTCTACGACCCCAGCACGGCGGGGCAGACGACGGTGCTGGCGCAATTCCTCGGCCTCTTTGCGTCGCTGATCTTCCTCGTCCTCAATGGCCATTTGCTGATGGTCGAAACGGTCGTACGCAGTTTCGAATGGCTGCCGGCGGGAGGCGTAGGCTTTCACGGCGATGCGGCAAAGATTGTCGCGCGCAGTGCGACCGGCATCTTCGTCACCGGCCTGATGCTCGCCCTGCCCGCGATCACAACGCTGTTGATCACAAACATCGCGCTCGGCGTGCTGACCCGCGCTGCGCCACAGCTGAACCTGTTTGCACTGGGCTTCCCGATCACGCTGACCGTGGGCACACTGGCCGTTGGCGCCTGCCTGCCGCTACTCGCCGGCGCGCTTCAAACGCTGTACGAACGCGGCTTCGACACCGTGGGCATGTTCCTGAAGATCGCGGCCGGCAACTGATTCCCCTTGCAAGGCGCCGGGCGCCCGTTACATCGTTGCGCTTTTCGCAGGTTCAACGCTTGAGAAGGATGTCGCCACTCGCAACGCGTTCGGCGATCCAGTTGGACTCCATGCCCTCGTCGTAGCGCGCGATCGTGTAGCTGGCATAGCCCTGCGCACGCATCATGTCTTCGGCCTGGCGCTTGAATAACTGCATCGCCTCGCCTTCCCCGCCCATATGGAAGCGCTTCATCCGCATTTCGAAACGGTAGCGGTCTTCCGACATGCGCACCGTCTGGACCGACCAGTTGGGCGCCTGCGGCTCGATCACGTAATACACCACCCCGACAACCGCCGCACCCGCCAGCAGGTCTTCAAAGGCGATGGCCATGCCGTCCCAGAGGTAGATCGATGCATTCGGCAACAGCGGCGCTTTCGGGTAATTGCCGGAGATCGTCGAGCACCCTGAGAGCGCGGCCGCGAAGATCAAGGGTGTCAGGGCGCGCATGGCCATCAACCCAGATAGTTGAACAGCGAGAGACCCGTCGTTTTGATGAAGGCCTGCTGGGCCGCCTGCAAGGCCGTCGTCTTCTGCGAGACATCGGAACTGGCTTTGGCATAGTCGAGATCGGTCAGGCGCGAGACCGTTGCCGCGTACTGGACATCGGCCTGCGAACTGACCGCATCAGCCGCCTGGACTTCATTGACGCGCGAGCCGATCGAAGCGGTCACCCGCAAGACGTTGTCCAGCGCCTTGTCGAGTTTGCCAATCGTCTGCACCACCTGTGTGTTGAGCGCCGGGCCGGTGGAATTCTCGAGTGCCCCGACGAAGGTGCTGACTGTATTGAACAGGTCTGTATAGCCGCCCGGGTCGATGTTGAACTTGTCACCCGTCGCCGGCGTGCCGGAAATCGACATCTGGATGCCCGCAAAACTGATTGACGAACCACTCGTGTAGGAGCCGGTCGAGATCGGCCCCCCGCCGGCCGTTACGTCATAGACGTCGTAACTGCCTGGCGCGGTAAAGACGATCTGGTACTGGTTGCCCGAATAGGCGCCGACAACCGACCCGTCGTCGATCACGGCGGCGCCGGTATTGGTCGATGCCGCCGAGGTATGGAACGCACCGTTGAGGTTGGGGATGTCCATGAACACCTCGTTGCCCGAGTTGCTCACCGGCACGACGCGGGAATCACTGATCTGCAGGGAACGCGAGCCTTGGTCACCGACGTAGGTCACGCCGCTGGCGATATTGCCGACAAAGGGCTGCGTGTTGGTCTGAAACCCGGCAAAAAGGTAACCCCCTTGCGGATCATTGCTGTTCGCCAAGCCCAGCAGGGCGTCGTAACGAGCCCGCACATCGACCGCGATCGATTTGAGATCGTTCGGCCCAAGAGCCCCATTGCCCGCCTGTACGGCCTTTTCCTTGAGATAGGAGATGAGTTCGCTCACGCCGGAAAGCTTGCTCTCGACAATCTGTAGCGAATCCTTTGCGGCCCCGCGGTTGATCGTGTAGGCGGCGTTAACGTCACGCGACTGCTGCACCGTCAAGGCGGTCGCCGCGGCGATCGGATCGTCGGATGGCGCGACCACGCGCCGGCCGGTCGACATCTGCTGCTGCAGTTTGAGCAAGTCACCCGCGCGGTTCTGGAACTGCGTGGTGCCGTTGTCGTAGATCATCGCGGTGGAGACACGCATGGCTCAGCTCCTATCCTTCATCAGCGACCGATCGCCAGAATTTCGTTGAACAAGGTACTTGCCACCTGCATCACCTTGCCGGCGGCCTGGTAGGCCTGCTGGTAACGGACCAGGTTTGCCGCCTCCTCATCCAGGTTCACGCCGGCCAGTGACTGCTGCGCATCCTTGGCGCGCTCGGCCACGACCTTCTGCGACTGAGAGGTGACCTGGACTTCGCGTGTGCGCGAACCGATGTCACCTACCAGTTGCGCATAGGTCGACTGATAGCTCGATGAATTGCCGACAAGCGTTTTGGCCTGCTGCAGCTGGCCCAGCAACACCGCATTGCGGCTATCGGCCACCCCACCCGGGTTGCGATCGACGGTAAAGGTGTCGCCGTTCTTCGGGGTGCCGGAGATCGTGAAGGAAATCCCGCCAAACGCGATCTTTGCGCCGTCCGAGTATGTGATCGGCCCACCCGCCGGGTACCCGGTCGACACGCCGGCCGGCGTCGTCACCGTGATCGGAAACCCTGCCGGGAAACCGGAAATGTTGCCCGCGCTGTAGGTCAGGGTGGCAGGCAGCGCGAGCGCCGGCGGCGGCGTCAGGCTCGCGACGCTGCTGACAACGCCCTGAGTGATCGACGCGTTGCCGGCGTTGGCATTTGTCGCGCTGGTCCGGATCGGCGCTGCGGCGGCGATCAAAGTCGGGTCGTTGATGGCGACCGAAAACTGGTTCGCGGCGGCGCGCGTTGGCTGGATCAGAAAGCTGTCTCCCACCGCCGGGGCGCCGGTGAGCGTCATCGAAAACCCTTGTGCCGGCGCGGCCGCAAGCACCGCGGAAAGCGCCGCAGCGGGCGAAGCACCGGAGGCCGTCCATACCTGCGCGTCTGATTTCCGCACCAGTTGGAAGGTATTTGCCGCGGTATAAGTCAGCGAATAGTCGCTGGTTGTGAGGTCAGAAACGCTGGAGATCGGCACGTCGATCGTCGCCGTGCCGGCATTCGGCGGGGTGTTCGGATAGATGGTCCGACCCACCAAGGGAGTAAAGTAATCGACCCCCAGCACCCCGTTGAGATCCTGTCCGAGTTTGTGTTGTGCATTGAAGGTCTCGGTGATGCCCAGCGCCAGCCGCCCGAGCCCGTTCTGTACCGGGTCCAGCGACTGGGCGCGAAAGTTCAGTAACCCGGAAAGTTTGCCGCCACTGAATGCCGCATCCGGCAATTCCTGCCCGCTTCCGGTCGGAAGCTGAATTGCCACCACCGTGCGAGACAGGTCTTCACGTGCCGGCTGGGCGGTGAGCGTGGACACGCTGGCCCCGATCACCAAGGGCTGCCCATTTCCGACGAAGATATTGACCGAACCGTCATCGTTCGCGATGGTGTTCACGCGAACCTGATCGTTGAGTTGCGAGATCAGCTGCGCACGCTGGTCGAGCAGATCGTTAGGCTGACTGCCGTTGGCCAAGCCTGTTGCGAGGATGATGCGTTGGTTCAACTCTCCGATCTGCTTGGCCGTGCTGTTGATCTCGGTCACCGTGCCCGAGATTTCGCCGTTTACGAGATCGCGCAGCTCGTTGATGCGGCCATCCAGCGTCTGGAAGCGTGAGACCAAGGCCTGCGATTGCGAGATCATCGACTGGCGGGCCGGCACGCTGGTGGCATTGGCGGCCACACTTTGCACGCCATCGAAAAACCCCTGGATTGCCGGCGACAAGCCCGCCGCCGGGTCGCCAAACACGTCGTCTATCTGCTTGATCTGGGTGTAGTAGGTATCGAGCTCATTGAAGCTCGCGTTCGCAGTCAGCACCTGCTGGTCGAGGTAGCTGTTGTAGGCCCGCTTCACCGTCTGGACGTTGGTGCCTTGCCCGAAGTACCCGGCGCCGGAATACACCGGCAGGTTGGTGCCCTGGACAATCTGCTGCCGGCTATAGCCTTCCGTCGAGGCGTTCGAAATGTTGTGTCCGGTCGTGACCAAACCTGCCTGCGCGGCATTGACGCCGGAAATCCCGATAGAGAGAACGCTGTTGCCCATGATGGTCACCCCGTAATGCCGTTTACGGCTTATCTAAGCAATTCCTTTGCCTGAATTCGGGGATAGCTTGATTGCCCGCTGATCGCAGGCCGCGCGGGGTGCGCTCAGGACGACAGGGCAGCGCGGAGGGTGTTGCCGCCGATGATGCGGGTGAGCTTGTCGGCGTACATCGGGTCGGTCGCGTAACCGCCACGGCTCAACGCGCGCGCGAACCCAGCGGCATCGGACTGCCCGGCAACCTGGGCATAGCGCGGATTCGCTCCAATCAGCCGCGCGTAATCGCGAAACGCGTCGTCGTACGAGGCATAGGCGCGGAAGCGTTCGGTGCGCCGCGTCGCCACGCCGCCGATGTACTCGATGGTCGAAGCCTCGACGGTATCGCCCTTCCAGTCGCTACCTGCCTTCACGTTGAACAGGTTGTAGGAAGGGCTGCCATCGGGCCGGGCGATCTCGGACTTGCCCCAGCCGGTCTCGAGCGCCGCATGACCGACGATGAACTGGGTCGGCACACCGAGCGACTGCGCGGCCTGCTTGGCATGGTTCCAGATGCGGTCGATGAAGCTTGCCGCATTGCCGTTATCCGGCGGATTCTGCCCGGCGCTTGCCGCGGCGGCAGACTTTGCCGCATGGCCCGGCAAAGGCGCCGTGCGAGGTGGCGCCGGAATGTCGGTCGAAGGCTCCGCTTGCAGGCCCATGCTCGCGCCAAGCTGACGTTCGATCGCCTTGGCCAGGCCCAGCCCGCCCTTCTTCGAGAGGTTCAGCGCAAGTTGCTGGTCGGCCATGCCGCGATAGAACTGCGCAGTCTCGCCATCGAAAGGGGCGTCGCCAAAACTCGCGCTCTGGCGCATTTGCTTGATGACCAGTTGCATGAACAGCGCTTCGAATTGCTGCGCGACTGCCTTCAGCGCCTCCGGCGAGCGTTCGCCGGAGAGGCGCTTGAGCTCGCCGAGGCGGCGCGTGTCGAAGATCGAATCCTGGATCGGCACGGCCATGGCGTGGCCTCAGATCACTTCGAGTTCCGCGCGCAGCGCACCCGCCGCTTTCATCGCCTGCAGGATCGCGATCATGTCGAGCGGATTCGCTCCGACCGCGTTGATCGCCTTGACCACTTCGGCAAGGTTGGTGCCGGCCTTCACCTTGATCAGGTTGCCGGGCTCCTGCTTGATGTCGACCTGGGTGTTCTGGGTGGTCGTGGTCTCGCCGCGGGCAAAGGCATTCGGCTGGCTGACCTGGTTGTCGGCAGTAACCGTCACGGTGAGGCTGCCGTGCGCCACCGCGCAATCCTGCAACTGCACCGCGCGATTCATCACCACCGAGCCGGTGCGCGAATTCACGATCACGCGGGCGACACCCTGTTCCGGCACGACGTCGAGGTTTTCCAGCATGCCGAGGAAGGCCACGCGGCGGTCGGGTTCGGCCGGCGCGCTGACCTGGATCTGGCGACCGTTCAGCGGCATCGCCACCGGCTTGCCGACACTGCGGTTAATCGCCTCGGCGACCTTCTGCGCGGTACCGAAATCAGCCTGCCGCAGCTCGACCGACACGCTGTCGGCAGCGCCCACCGGCATCGGCACTGCACGCTCGACGATCGCACCGCCGGGTATGCGGCCCGCCGACACATGGTTGACGGTAACCTTGGACCCGCCTCCACCACCACTGGCGCCACTGATGACCAGGTTGCCCTGGGCCAAGGCGTAGACGTTCCCGTCCGGCCCTTTCAGCGGGGTCATCAGCAGGGTGCCGCCCTTGAGGCTTTTCGCATTGCCCAGCGACGAAGCGGTCACATCGATTTCCTGCCCCGGCTGGGCAAACGGCGGCAAGGTCGCAGTCACCATCACCGCGGCGACGTTCTTGAGCTGAAGGCTCACGCCTGCTGGTAGCGCCACACCCATGTTCGAGAGCATGTTGGCAATGCTTTGAACGGTGAAGGGCGTCTGCGTCGTCTGGTCGCCGGTGCCATCCAGCCCCACTACCAGCCCGTAGCCCACAAGCGGGTTGCTGCGCACACCGGCGATGTTGGCGATGTCCTTGATGCGTTCGGCGCCCGCGACATTGCACAGACACAGCGAGAGCGCCGCCAGCAGGACTTTGATGCGCTTGCACATGCCAGGGCTCCTCAGAACGGCGCAATCACATCAAAGAAGCGCGCCAGCCAGCCCTTCTGCTGGACTTCGTCGATGTAGCCGCTACCGCGGTACTCGATCCGCGCGTCGGCCACCTGGGTCGAATTCACTGCGTTGGCCGAACTGACGAACATCGGATTCACCACGCCCGAGAAGCGGATGAACTCGTCGCCCTGGTTGATCGCCACGCGTTTTTCGCCCGAGACCAGCAGATTGCCGTTGGGATAGACATCAATCACCGTCACCGTGATCGTGCCGGTGAAGTTGTTGTTCGCCGCCGAGGCGCCCTTGCCGGCGAAGGTGTCGCTGGTGGTGGCCGAAAGATCCACGCCCTGCAGGTAATGCAGCGGCACGTGGGTCATCGTCGGGATTCCGGCCGAGAGTTTGGAATCGCGACTTGCCGAGCTGTTGGCATTCTTCGTCGCAGCCGTCTTCTCGACCAGGTTGATCGTCAGCGTGTCGCCGACCAGGCGTGCGCGCCGGTCTTCGAACATGCCGCGCTGGCTGGCGTTGGTGCTGAACAGCGAGCCGGCAATCGGTTCCTGGACCGGGCGCGGTTGCGCGCGGGTCGTCATCGGTTGGTGCACGTTGGTCAGCGGCGGCGTGACGCAGGCCGCGAGCGACACCGCCGCGAGCATCACCGTCAGGAAGTTACGGACGCGCATGATCAGGCTCCGTCACATCTGCGACAGCCGGCCGAGCATCTGATCAGCGGTCGTCACAACCTTTGAATTGAACTCATATGCACGCTGGGTCTGGATCAGACCCACCAGTTCTTCAGCGACGTTTACGTTTGATGTTTCGACATAGCCCTGGTTCAGCACGCCAGCCCCGTTGGTACCGGGGGTGCCGGCGGTCGGAGTGCCGCTCGATGCAGTTTCCAGGAAAAGGTTCTCACCCACCGCCTGCAAACCCGCCGGATTGATGAACGTCGAGACCTGCATCGTGCCTATCTGGGTTGCCGTAGCCGAGCCGGCCGTGGTCACGCTGACGGTGCCATCTTTCGCAATCGTCACCGACTGCGCATTGGGCGGAATCGTGATCGCCGGATCCACCGGATAGCCGCTGGACGTCACGATCTGGCCGGTGTTGTCTTTCTGGAAGGAACCGTCGCGGGTGTAACCAATCGTGCCATCCGGCAACAGAACCTGAAAGAAACCCTCGCCCTGAATCGCCACATCAAGCGTATTACCGGTTTGCTGCAGGTTGCCCTGCGAGTGGTTCTTCACCGTGGCCACCGGTTTCACGCCGGTACCCAGTTGCAGGCCAGAAGGCACTTGCGTCTGTTGCGACGACTGCGCACCGGGCTGCCGCAAGGTCTGGTACAGCAGATCTTCGAAGACCGCGCGCGCGCGCTTGTAGCCGTTGGTGCTGACGTTGGCGAGGTTGTTGGAAATGACGTCAAGCTGGGTCTGCTGGGCATCCAGTCCGGTACGGGCCACCCACAGTGCGGGGATCATGATGAAGCTCCTTCTACGACGCGCATGGCAGGATTGTTCCCCGTCTTGCGCGGAGGGCTAGGCCCGATAAGCGGGCAAAGCCCGGTTCAATTCGGTGACCAGATCAGGTGATCGCCAGTACCTGATCGGCAGTCTTCGCATTGGTGTCGAGCGACGAGATCATGCGGGTCTGCAACTCAAAGTGCTTTGCCAGCGAGATCATGTTCACCATCTGCTCGACCACGTTCACGTTGCTGGCTTCGACGTAGCCGCCGGCAACCCGCACATTCGCGTCCGGGTCGGCCTGCTGGCCATTTGCGAGCCGGAAGTAGCCATCGTCGCCACGCTTGAGACTGGCCTCATCCGGGTTGACGAGTTTCAGTCGGCCGACAACTTCGGCCGCATTGCGACTGCCTGTGCGCGGAATCGCGCTGATCGTGCCGTCGGCTGCGATCTCGTAGCGGTTGTCGGGCGGCAACGCGATCGGGCCGCCTTCGCCCTGCACTTGCAAGCCGCGCTCGTTAACGAGTTGACCATTGGCATCGACTTCGAAACGGCCTGCACGGGTGTAGGCCTCGCTCCCGTCCGGCATCTGTAACGCAAACCAGCCCTTTCCGTGAAGCGCGACATCGAGTGGGCGTCCGGTCTGCTGCAAGGCACCGGGCGTGAAGTCGCTGGCGACGCTGGCGTCGACCACGAAGGCTCGCGAGGGCTGCGCTGGCGACAACACCGGCACCGCGCGCAGGCGGTGCATCTCGGTGCGGAAACCATCGGTGGTGGCGTTGGAGAGGTTGTGTCCGACGGCGGCCTGTTGCAACAAGGTGCTTTTGGCGCCAGTCATCGCTGTGTAGATCGCACGGTCCATTTTGAGTTTCCGTTTCCGTTGGCTGTATTGCTGTGGCTACGTGCGGGTCACAACCCCTCCTCTGCCAACCCTTACCGCAGGTTGACCAGGGTCTGGAGGATCTGGTCTTGCGTTTTGATCGACTGAGAATTGGCCTGGTAGCTGCGCTGCTGCGTGATCAGATCAACCAGCGCACCGGTCAGGTCGACGTTCGATTCCTCCACCGAACCCGCCTGAACCAGGCCTAGGCTGCCTGAACCTGGGCTACCCACCAGGGGCTGGCCAGACTCCGGCGATTCGCTCCAGAGGTTCTGACCCAGCGAAAGCAAGCCGTTCGGGTTGGCAAAGCTCGCCAGCACAGTCTGGCCGAGGATCTTCGACTGACCGTTGCTGTAGCGACCCTGGATCGTGCCGTCCTGCGCAATGGTGATGCCGGACAGACGGCCCGACGCGTAGCCATCCTGCACCTGACGGTTGATACCGAACGCGCTGCCGTACTGCGAAGATCCTGTGAAGTCGAGCTCGAAGGTCAGCGGCGTCGCAGAACCAAAGGTCGGCGCAAACGTCGCGGTCACCGTCAATGGCATCGTCGTCGTGAGCGCTCCAGAGGTGTCGAACGCCAGTGCGGTCGGGCCGGTTGTCGCGGCGCCATCCACCGAGGTATGCATATCCCATGTACCGCCGCCGGTCTTCACGAAATACATCGTGTAGATGTGGGGGTTGCCGAGGGAGTCGTAGATCGAGATCGAGGTCGATGAGTTGTACGACAGGGGATCCGGCAGGGGGGCAGCAGCGGTACTGACGAAGGGCACCGTCGGGACCGTCTGGCGCGAATCAAGGTTGAGGCCGACTTTCGCGGAGGTCGTCGGCTTCGGCTGCAAGTCCGAGGTATTCAGAAAGATGTCTTGCGGCGTCGCGGGAAGGATCACACCAAGCGCGTTTGCAGGGTATCCCTGAAGCCGATAGCCCGCCGCATTGACGACGTAACCGTTCTTGTCGATCTCGAACTGCCCGTTTCGGGTATAGGCCACCGCGCCTGCGGGTTGCTGGACCCGGAAAAATCCGTTCCCGTTGATGGCCAAATCGAGCGGGTTGCCGGTCGGCGTAATGTTGCCTTGACTAAACAGTTGTGACACCGCGCCGACGTTCACGCCGATACCGACCTGAACGCCCGCTGCAGCGCCGTTGAGTGCGGCCGCATAGACATCATTGAACTTGGTCTGGGAGCTCTTGAATCCGATCGTGCTGCCGTTCGCCACGTTGTTGCTGATGACGTCGATTGCCTTGGATGCGCCGTTAAGCCCGCTGAGGCCTTGCTGAAATGCCATGATCCTTCTCCTCGCCCGCTCAGGACAGAATCCGCTTGATATCCGACATCGAGAACATGCCGAGTTTTCCGACTTCGATCTGGGCGCCTTGGGCACCACTGACCACACTGCTCACCGTACCGAGTTGCAGCGCGGTGGCGGTGACACTCTTGTCGCCCTGCACCGCACTGACTTTCACCGAGTACATGCCCGAAGCCGCATCTGCGCCGGCTGAAGTCTTGCCGTCCCAGGTGAAGACATGGGAACCGGCGTCCATCGCGCCGAGGTCGAGGTTTGCAACTTCCAGCCCGCTCGAATCGACGATCGAGACCTTCACCTTGTCTGCCGCGCCACTCAGATCGACGCCACCGAGCGCTTGCCCGTTGTAGAGCTGCAGCCCCTTGCCATCGACCAGCACGCCGCGTCCGACCATCGCGGCCGCCTGCATCGTCTGGTCGGCCTGAAAGGCGCTGAGCATCGTCTGCAGCGTGGCATTGACTTTGGTGAGCCCGTCGACCGTGCTGATCTGCGCAAGCTGCGAGGTCATCTGCGCGTTGTCCATCGGATTCATCGGATCCTGATTCTTCAGCTGGGTCGTGAGCATCTGCAGGAAGTGATCCTGCGAGACCGGACTCGCGTCACCTGAGGCCGTCTTGGACTTGCTCTTCCCGTTGATCGAGTCGAGCAGATCCTGGCTGACAACGCCGGCGCCGCTACTGGTGCTACTCGCAGACGAAACGAACATGATTCAACTCCCGATCAGCCCTGGCCCAGTTGCAGCGTGCGTTGCATCAGGGTCTTGGCGGTATTCATGACCTCGGCATTGGTCTGGTATGAACGCGAGGCAGAGAGCATGTTGACCATCTCCTCCACCACATCGACGTTCGGCATCTGCACATAGCCCTCGGCGTTGGCGACCGGATTCTTCGGGTCATAGACCAAGCGCCCGGGCGCGGCGGATTCCACCATCTGCTTGACGTGCACGCCCATCGCGGCGCCGCTGTTGCCCATGGGAACCGCCTCGAACACCACCTGCTTGGCGCGATACGGCTGGCCGTCCGACTTGACGACGCTCTCGGCATTGGCGAGGTTGCTGGCCACCGCGTTCAGGCGCAGTGCCTGCGCGCTGAGGGCCGAACCGGCAACGTTGAAGACATTGAGCGTGCTCATGGTTCAACGCCCGCTTACTGGTTCGAAACCGCCTGCTGCATCGAACGCAGCAGACCATTGATGAACGAGAGGCTGGCCTCGTACTGCACCGCGTTCTCGGCGAAGGCGGAACGTTCGATATCCATATCCACGGTGTTGCCGTCAACAGCGGATTGCGTCTCCTGGCGATACTTGACGAAGGGCGACATCGGCGATTTCTCGCCGGCGTCGATGTGCCGCGCCGAGGTCGTATTCAGCGCCAGTGGCTTGACCTTACCGTCCAGTGCGCCCATGAGTGCCTCCTTGAAGTCGATGTCCCGCGCCTTGTAGTGCGGGGTGTCGGCGTTTGCGATGTTGGCGGCGAGCAGTTCCTGGCGGTAAGCACGCGCATTCAGCGCGGCTTGCTGGAATCCAAGGTGACGGTCAATCGCTGTGGTGGTCATCGCAAATCTCCTGGTGGCCCGGGCTGCCTGGGGCGGTCCGGAACACACGCCCACCCTTTTGCAGCTTCCGTGCCAGCATTCTCGTCGCCACGCACAGCAGGCCTTGCGCCGAATAGAGACGGATAAAGCCGGCAATTCAGGCACTGACTGCCGCCGCGAACGGCAAGCCTTGCCGGCCGGCACGGCAAGCGCTGCCCATGTGACAATCCGCATCGATGAAGACCGAGACCCGATTCCTGCTCACATCGCTGCTTGGCGCCGCACTGATCTTCGCCAGCGCGGCGCGCGCCAGCGAGCCGATGACGCCTGCGCGGGCGGCGATCCGCGATAGCGTGGTCGATTTTCTGCAGCGAGCCGCCACGCCGGGCCTCGGCGAGGTGAAGATCGAGTTGGCGGACACCGCCATCCCGCGCAACGCCAAGTCGTGCAACACGCTGAGGGCATTCTTTCCGAGCGGGCAACGGGCCTGGGGCCGCACTACGGTCGGAGTCAGTTGCAGCGCGCCGGCGTGGACGCTTTATGTCGCCGCGCACGTAAGGATTGAAGGCGACTATCTGGTCGCCTCGCGGCCACTTGCTGCAGGAACCGTGCTCGGAACGAGCGATTGGGAAGTGCGCCACGGCGATCTGGCCGCCCAGGGTGCAGGCGTGCTCACCGCTGCCACGCAAGCCACCGGCCGCACGCTGCGCCAGCCGGTCGCCAGTGGCAGCGCACTGCTCAGCAGCCAGTTGCTGACGGTACAAGTGGTGGAACGCGGGCAACGGGTGCAGGTCATAGCGCAGGGCGGAGGCTTCGAAGTCGCGAATCAGGGCGTCGCGCTGACGCCCGGCGCCGAGGGGCAGCTTGTCCAGGTGAGGCTCGATTCCGGCAAGGTATTGCAAGGGATCGCCAAGCCTGGCGGGCGCGTCGAGATCACGCCCTGACGCAACCAGCCCAAGTGCCGCGCCGGGCCCGGGAGCAAGGGTCAGGGCCTACTCGAATTGAATGGAAAATTGTTAAAGTTCCGCAGGTTGGCGCCGTTAAACCTGACAACAAGCCGAAGAAGACTACGCAAACACGGTGCAAGACAGGCAGTTCCGTTTTCGCGAAGGCTTTGAACAGGCCATAACCGGAGCGACATCATGAAGATCGAAGGCACATACAAGGGCGTCGGCAATGCCGGCGACGTGAAGGCGCGAGGTCCGCGCGAAAGCGCTGCCAAACCGGGCGCCGAAGCGGGCTCGAAGGTGGAAGTTTCGCCTTTGGCATCGCAACTGCAGCAACTGCAGGGCACGCTGACCAGCGTGCCGGAAGTCGACGCAACCAAGGTCGGCGAGCTCAAGCAGGCAATTTCCGAAGGCCGCTTCCGGGTCAATCCCGAAAAAGTCGCAGACGGGCTGCTCGAAAGCGTTCGCCAGATGCTGACCGCGCAACCCCGTCAGGCTTGATGCGCGCTGATCGAAAGGCGCGCCGGGTTTGACCCCGAACGCCCTGCTCCAGGCACAGTTCGCCGCTCTGCTGGCTGAAGCATCCAGCCAGCTGGAGCGGTTCGTGCGTTTGCTCGACGACGAGCATGAGTTGCTGCTCACCGGCAAGGTCGAAGCCCTGCTGACGCTGGCTGAAGACAAGACGGCGGCCGTCCGGCAACTGCAGCAGACGGAAAACGCGCGCGCCCTGTTGCTGAGTCGCGCCGGTGTCGACGCCAGCGCGGCAAGGATCGGCGACTTCATTGCCCTGCTTCCTCAACAAACCGTGAACGCCTGGCAGCACTACCTTGGGCTGGCGCGGCGCGCCCATGACGCGAACGCGCGCAACGGCACCTTCATCCGTGACCAGCTACGCGTCAATCAGCAGGCCATGAGCGTTCTGCTCGCGCATAGCGGGCCTTCGCTTTACGACGCCGACGGGATCACCTCGGCACGTCCGGGCGGCCGTCTCTTCGGCCAGGCCTGATCCAGCTACGGCGGAAAACCTCGCATCACGATTCGTCGTGTTCTCACGGCAATTGGCGTTGCAGCAGGTATTCATCCCATGCCGGCGGGGCGCACGCAGCGAGGGCACATCACACACTCAAGCCGAAACTGCCTTCACTCGGGCAGAGTCGCCCCAAGTGCTGCGCCGCCCGGACTGGGCGTGATCGGCCCGACCGACGGCCCTTCGGCTTCCGGCGGGAACATCGATTCCACCTGGATACTCACCCGGCGGTTGCGCTGACGCCCTTCCGCGGTGCTGTTGTCCGCCACCGGCCGCTGGTCGGCGTAGCCCGCCACCGTCAGCCGCCGCGCGTCGACGCCGGCTTCGATGAACAAGCGGACGACCGAACTTGCCCGCACGGATGACAACTCCCAGTTCGAGGCGTACGCGGCTGTAGAGATCGGCACGCTATCGGTATGCCCCTCGACGCGAATCGGGAAGTCGCCTTGCGCGACAACCTGACCGACCGCACTCAGCGCACGTGCAGCCTCCGGCCCAAGCAAAGCCTCACCCGGGTTGAACAAGGCACTGGCGTTGATTTCGATGGAAATGCCGTGCGCGCCCTCGCTCACGCTGACCTGACCGCTGCGCACCAGGGGTTCCAGCACACGCCGCACCTGCTCGGCCATGCTGTGCATCTGCTGACGCGCCTGGGTGCGCGCCTTTGATTCGGGCTGGGTCGATTTCTGCGGCCGGTTCTGCTGTGGCACGGCTCCGGAAATCGACGCACGCGGCACGATATTCATACCGTCCGCATTGGTCGTGACATTGCGGAAGGCGCTGACCAGAGAATTGGACAAGACGCGGTACTTGCCCTCATTGATCGAACTGAGCGCGTACATCACAACGAAGAACGCAAACAGCAAGGTAATGAAGTCCGCGTACGAGACAAGCCAGCGCTCGTGGTTCTCGTGCTCTTCTTCGTGCTTGCGACGGCCCGCCATGACCAGCTTCCGTTGTTGAGGGAACATCAGAATTAACGGCAATCCGCCCCGCTTCTTGAGCGCAGCCGCGCAGTCATGCGCGACAAGGCGCCCATACAAAAAGGGGCGATCGGAATATCGATCGCCCCTTCTGCTCACACGACAGCAGCGCCCATTACTTGAGCTGCTTGACCCAGTACACCGTAATGCCGGGTGTCGGCTGTTCGACCGCATTGGTCGCCGAACGTCCAATGGCATCAACCACCGGCAAACCGGAAATGACTTTGCCGAACACCGCATAGCCGTTGGCGCCAGCAACGTTCGGGTCGTAGTTCAGCATCAGGTTGTCGACCGTGTTGACGAAGAACTGCGACGTCGCAGAGTTCGGGTCGCTGGTCCGCGCCATGGCGATGGTTCCGCGCAGATTGCTCAGCCCATTGTTGCTCTCGAGTGTGATCGGGCCATACAAGGCATCCTTTGCCTTCAGTTCACGGGTATAGCCGCCCCCTTGAAACACGAAGGATGGCACTACGCGGTGGATCGCCGTATCGGAATAGAAACCCGCACTCACATATTTCAGGAAGTTGCTGACGGTTGCCGGCGCGCTGGCCGGATAGAGCTCGAAAACCATCTCGCCGCGGCTGGTCAGCATGCACACTGTGGGGAAAGCGCTGGCATTTGACGCAGCAACACCCGCATCGCTGCAGTTACTGGCCGGCGGCGTCGGCGTCACGCTGCCGCTGTCCGAAGAACCGCCGCCACATGCGGCCAGCAGCGACATCAGAAAGAACGAGGAAACCAGCTTCACGATCGAAGTATTTTGGAACATGGTGACTTTCAGAGCCTTGGGTCCGGTAGACGACGCCTATCGCGCCAACTCGTAATTATCACCCGACAGTGCCCTGCGGCGCTGACGACAAGTCGTTGCAAATCGTGTCTGGAATGTAATCGCTGCATCGGCCGCAGCGCCGCCGGATACGAACGCCGACGCAGCGCCCTCAGGCGATATACCCCTGCAGCCGGCTCTCGATGATGCGCGGGTTGTCGCCGTGGGCAATGCCGACGAGGCCGTCGATCATCATTTCTCGCACCGCAACCAGTTGCGTGATGTGCGCCAGCAGTTTCTTGGCGACCGGGAGGAAGATCAGGTTGGCAGAACCGACGCCGTAGATCGTGGCAACGAAGGCCACCGCGATGCCGGCACCCAGCTTGGAGGGGTCGGAGAGGTTCTCCATCACATGAATGAGGCCCATCACCGCACCGAGGATGCCAATGGTCGGCGCGTAGCCGCCGGCGGCTTCCCATATCTTGGCGCTGGTCTTGAGCTGTTGCTCCCACGCGCCGATTTCCACTTCAAGCACTTCGCGCAGGCGCTCCGGCTCGACGCCGTCCACCAGTAACTGCAGGCCCTTGGCGGCAAATGGATCCTTGATGCCAGCAGCCTGCCCTTCCAGCGCAAGCAAGCCTTCCTTGCGGGCAATGCCGCTCCAGGAAACGATCTGGTCGATCACGCGGCGAAACGGCGGCGCCGGTGGCACGAAGATCCACACAGCCATCTTCACGCCCTGACGGAATACCGTGAATGGGCTCTGCAGCATGACCGCACCGAGGGTGCCGCCGATCACGATCATGAATGCAGTCGGCTGGACCAGCGACCCGACGTGGCCACCCTCCAGCACCTGCCCGCCGACGATGGCAGTGAGGCCGAGCAGCAGACCGAAGATGGAGATCTTGTCCACGCCCGGCTCCCTGGCTTATGCCGATGCGCGGCGCCCGCGCGTGCTGGCCGCATGGGCACGCACCGTGCCGGTAATGCGCGAACGCAGGCGCGCAATTGCCTGGCTGTGCAGCTGGCAGACCCGCGATTCGGATACGCCAAGCACTTCACCGATCTCGCGCAGGTTCAGGTCCTCTTCGTAGTAGAGGCCCATGACCATCTTTTCCCGTTCCGGCAGATCGTCAATGGCTTTCACCAGCGATTCGCGCATCGTCTTGTCCTCAAGTACGTCCAGCGGGTCGGCTTCGTGTCCTGCCACATGGCGCTCAAGGAAGTCTTCTTCTTCCTCGTCGCTGAAATCCTCGAAATACACCAGCTGATATCCGCGCGCTTCCTGCAGCATCTTCTGGTAGTCGACCAGGGTCATGCCCAACGCCTCGGAGAGTTCCTTCTCGGTCGGCTGCCGCCCGAAACGCTGTTCGAGCTGGTGGATGGCCGTCTCGATGCGACGCATTTCGCGGCGAAGACTGCGCGGCAGCCAGTCGTTCTCGCGCAGGCCGTCGAGCATCGCGCCGCGGATCCGCTGGACCGCGTAGGTCTCGAACTGGGCGCCCAGACCCTCTTCGTAGCGCCCGATCGCGTCGAGCAGGCCCAGCATGCCGTTCTGGATGATGTCTTCCACCTGCACGCTGGCCGGCAACTTGGCCATCAGGTGGTACGCGATACGTTTCACAAGTGGAACGTACTGCGTGACGAGCTGGTTCTTGTCTAGCGTTCCCGATGCCGTGTACATCTCGTGTGACTCTCTCTTCTACGGTCTCGTTCGAGGCTTCGGCGAAGCCTCCCTGCCGTTGCTACTCACACTATCGGCCGCCTGAGAGGGAAATTGAGCCCTTTTTCAGGATTTTTTATCTCAGGCCGCTACATGGCCAGCGCCATCGATGTGCGCTGGCGCCGCTTGGCCAGACCCAGCACGCGTTCAAGGAAGACGCCATCCGCTGCCGAATCCGACACTGCCGCCGCAGCGGCCGCGCAGGCTTCGAGGCTGCTTACCCGGCGCAGCGCGAGTCCCGTCTGCCGGTGGCCGACCAGGATCAGGTTGGCCAGCAACGCTTCGGCCTCGTCCGGATCGCGTGCCGGCGCGAGCGCCAGGTCGATCTGCGGCCATGGCCCGCCGTCGAGCCGTTTGATCAAGGCATAGGCTTCGGTCGTCGCACGCGGCGAGCCGTCGAGCACCACCACCATACGGTGCGCTGCGCTGGCCAGCGGCGAGAGCACCCGCCCCTCGTCGGGCCGCGCATGGATCAGCCACAGATCGCTGCCTCGTTGCAGCGCGCGGCAAGTATCGGCGAAGCGATCGCTGAGCACCCGGTCGGCACCGTTGAGCGCACGCGCAAGCCGCGCCGAAGGGAACAGCGACAAGCCCGGCCCGGCATCGACCCGCACGGCGTCAAGCGCGACATGGCGTTCCACCGCCTGCAACAGATCGAAGCGCGCCGCGGCACCCAGTGCATCGGCGAAATTTCCGCTGGTCGCCATTTCGTCGAAAGCCACCACATGCCGGCCGCCCTGCGCCCGCGTCAGCGCCTGCCCGGCAAACCAGTGCATCGCACGGGCACCGAACACGCTGACCGCAACCACCTGCGGCGGCGCCTTGCGCAACAGCTTGCGCAGACCCGCGGCCTGATCCTCGAAGCCGGCTTTCATGCGTGCGCTCCATCGTTGCCACGAAGGCGCGGGGCGGAACTGAGCAGCCCGGCATCTTCGGGGGTAAGCCGGAATGGCGAGTCCGGCGTCAGTTCGCGCAAGGCACGGTGGGTCAGCCAGGCACGGTTGGGCAGGTGCAGGTCTTCCGGCACGCGCTGCCCGTTGGCCACGTAGTAGGCACGCAGCTCGTGCCGGATCACCACGTCCAGCGCAGGGGCAAGCGACACCGCCTCATCGGTCTTGGTCAGGATGCAGCCGGCCAGGTCCGGCCCTTCGTAGGCACGCACCACGTCTTCAAGCGTGTCGCCGCGGCTGGTCGAGTTGAGCAGCAGGAGCCGGCGAACGCAGCCCGCGCCGGAGAGCATCGCGGCCTGTTCGGCGACCATCTTGTCGCGCTGGCTCATGCCGATCGTGTCGATCAGCACCATGTGCTTGCCGGCCAGATCCTGCAGCGTGCGGCGCAGTTCGGACGCGTCGCGCACCGTGTGCACCTGCACGCCGAGGATGCGGCCGTAGATGCGCAGTTGCTCATGCGCGCCGATCCGGTAACCGTCTGTCGTGATCAGCGCAAGCCGGTCCGCGCCGTGGCGCACCACACACCGCGCAGCGAGCTTGGCCGCGGTGGTGGTCTTGCCGACCCCGGTCGGCCCGACCAGCGCATACACCCCGCCACGTTCGATCAGATCTGCTTCGGATTCGAGTGTCAGCATGCGACGGCTGATCTGGTTGCGCACCATCGTGCGCGCGGTGTCGGCAGCAACGTCGACCGGTACCGTCTCGGTCAATTCACGCGAGAGCTGCGCCGAAAAGCCGGTTTCCAGCAGTTCGCCCATGATCTGGGCGCGTACCGGTGCACCGCGGGTCAGTTCTCCCCAGGCGAAGCCGGCGAGCTGGCGTTCGATCATGCCGCGAATCGCACCGAGTTCGTCGGCCATCTTCGCATTGGCGGCTTCCAGCGCACGCACCTTCTCGGCTTCCGCCGCGTCGGCCGCCATGCGAGCAGCGATCTCTGCGGCGCGCTCCTCGGCCTGGCGTTCGCGGCGCGAAACCTGCGGCTGTGCCGGCTGCGGGCGCGCGGGATAGGGTTCCGCAGCCTCGGCGCGCAACTCGGCGCGTTGCGCCCATGGGTCTTCCGGCGGCGTCGGGCGCTCCAGCGGCGGCTCCACTGGCCGGCCAGCGCGGTCGACCCGCGGCGGAATGAAGGGGCGAATCTGCGCGCGCGGATCGCTGACCGCGTGCGGCACGCCCTCTGCCAGCCCTTGAGTGAACGACTCCGCAGTGTTGTTGGCGTGCGCCACGCGGGTGCTCAGGCTGACGCGGAAATCGTGTTCTTCTTCGCGCGGCATCGCGATCGCTGGGGGCGGCGCCTTGGCGGCCACGGCACGCGGTGCGGGCGCTTGCACGCGGATCGGCTCGGGCGCCGGTGGCGGGGCCGGCTGGGCGCGCGTCTGCGCGCGAATGCCTGCCTGCACCGCGCCGACCTCTTCACTCGGCAAGGCGAGGATCTCGACACCGCCATCGACCGCCCGGTTCGAAAGCACCACGGCATCGTTGCCGAGCTCTTCCTTGACGAGCCGGAGCGCATCGCGCGCGGTGCGGCCGTAGTAGCGTTTGACGTTGATCATCGTGAGCCTCCGGTGCTACGCAGCCTGGACGACGGGCGTGGGCTGCATGTCCTGTGTCAGCAAGCGCCGTTCCACCCCTGGCGAATCCGGCCTTTCCTGCTTTGATCGGATTATTCCGCCTCCCCTCCTCCGTCAAGCGGCAGAACACGCCGGTAAACACCGGCCATTTCTGCCGCACCACCCGCCGAAAACAAAATGGCGCCCGCAGGCGCCAATCTGTGTGGAGGTAAAGCTGCTCAGTTCTTGCCCCCGATGATGGCGGTGACGCGGATATTGCGCGACTCCGGCACCTCGGAGTTCGCCAGCACGCGCAGGTTCGGCACCGCGCGCCGCAGGAAGCGCGCGAGCAGCCAGCGCAACTGGTTCGGCACCAGCAGCACTGCCGGCAAGCCAAGGTCTTCCTGACGCTGCGACGCCCCCGCCGCTTCGCGCATCAGGTTGTCGGCGAGGTTGGGTTCGAGCACGCCTTCGCCGCCGCCAGACTGCACCGCCTGCAGCAGCACCCGCTCCAGCGTCGGGTCGAGTGCCATGACCTGCAGTTCCGCGCCACCCGGGAACATCTGCTGCACGATCGCGCGGCCCAGCGCGGTGCGCACGCGTGCCGCGAGGTCCATCGGATCCTGCGTCCGGGTGGCCTGCTCGGCCAGCGTTTCGATGATGGTCCGCATGTCGCGGATGTTGACCCCCTCTTCGAGCAGGTACTGCAGCACGCGCTGCAGCACATGCAGCGGCATGAGCTTGGGCACCAGGTCTTCGACCAGCTTGGGCGAATCCTTCGCGATGTGGTCGAGCAGTGCCTGGGTTTCATGGCGCCCCAGCAGTTCCGCCGAGTGGCCGACGATCACATGGTTCAGGTGCGTCGCCACGACGGTGCTTGCGTCGACCACCGTGTAGCCCATCGCATGCGCCTGCTCGCGCAGCCCGGCTTCGATCCAGATCGCCGGCAGTCCGAAGGCCGGATCGCGCGTCTGGTTGCCGGGCAGCGGGCCACTGACGCGGCCGGGGTTGATGGCCAGGAACATGCCCGGGTAGGCATCGCCTGTGCCGATCTCGACGCCCTTGAGCGTGATCCGGTAGGAATTGGGCCTTAGTTCGAGGTTGTCGCGGATATGCACCGGCGCGGCGAGGAAGCCGACATCTTGGGCGAATTTCTTGCGCAAGCCGCGAATCCGCCGCAGCAGTTCGCCGTCTTGCCCCTTGTCGACCATGGGGATCAGGCGGTAACCGACTTCCAGGCCGAGCACATCGACCGGCGTCACGTCGGCCCAGCTCGCTTCATTGGATTCGGTCGGAGCGGTCGGCGAAGGTGCCGCAAACGATTCTGCCGCCGCGGCGTCTGCCATTGCTTTCTGGCTCAGCTTCCATGCCCCCCAGCCAAAGACACCGGCCATCAACAGGAAGACGAAATTCGGCATGCCCGGGATCAGACCAAGCAGGCCAAGGATGCCGGCGGTGAGCAGCATGACCTTCGGGTTGGTGAAGACCTGCGAGACGACCTGCCCCCCCACGTCCTGCTCGTCGCCGACTCGCGACACCACCATACCGGCTGCCACCGAAATGACGAGGGCCGGCAACTGCGCCACCAGTCCATCGCCAATTGCCAGCAGGGTGTAGACCTTGCCCGCCTCGGCGGCCGTCAGGTCGTGCTGGACGATACCCACGATCAGGCCGCCGAAGACGTTGATCACCATGATCAGGATGCCGGCCACCGCGTCGCCGCGAACGAACTTCGACGCACCGTCCATCGCGCCGTAGAAGTCGGCTTCCTGGGCAATCTCCGAACGGCGGCGCTTGGCTTCCTTGTCGTCGATCAGGCCGGCATTGAGATCGGCGTCGATCGCCATCTGCTTGCCGGGCATCGCATCCAAAGTGAAGCGTGCCCCCACTTCCGCAATGCGCCCGGCGCCCTTGGTGATCACGACGAAGTTGATCACGGTGAGGATGATGAACACGATGATGCCGACCGCCGTGTTGCCGCCCACGAGAAAGTGGCCGAACGCGTCGATCACCTTGCCGGCGGCGTCCGGCCCGGTGTGACCTTCGAGCAGCACGACCCGCGTGGATGCCACGTTCAACGACAGGCGCAGCAAGGTCGTCATCAGCAGCACGGTCGGGAAGGCCGAGAAGTCGAGCGGCTTGCGGGTGTACATGCCGACCAGCAGCACCATCACCGCGACCGCGAGGTTGAAGGTGAACAAGAGATCGAGCAGGAAGGGCGGCAACGGCAGCACCATCATCGCCAGCACCATCACGATCAGGATAGGCGCCGCGAGTTGCCGGATGTTGGCGGTCGAGAAGATATCTCGCAGATCGAGCGTACTGGTTCCGCTAGCCATGCTTCGGCTCCTTCAACAAAGTGGCCGCCGCGCGTTGCGCGGCGTCAGTCATTACTGGCCAGGCGAGCAAAACCGGCTGGTTCATCTCGGGCCTGCGGCGGCGTTCGCCGGGTCAAGGCGTGGTGGCACCGGCAGATGCGTCGGCTCAGGCGGCGGCGTCACACCGTGCGCGGTTGCATGGCGCAGCGTGAAGACCCAGGCCATGACCTCGGCAACGGCGGTGTACAAGGCGGAAGGTACGTCGTCGCCGATTTCGGTGTAGCGGTACAGCGCGCGCGCCAAAGGTGGCGCCTCCAGCAGCGGCACCTGGTTCGCGCGGGCAATCTCGCGGATCTGCTGCGCGACAAGATCGGCGCCCTTGGCCACCACGCGCGGCGCCTTCATCGAAGCACCGTCGTAACGGATCGCCACCGCGTAGTGGGTCGGGTTGGTCACGACGACGTCGGCCTTGGGCACTTCCTGCATCATGCGGCGGCGGGCCATTTCGCGCTGGCGCTGGCGGATGCGGGCCTTGATCTGCGGATCGCCTTCCTGCTGCTTGAACTCCTGCTTGAGCTCGTCCTTGGTCATCTTGAGCTTGCTGTAGTACTGCCAGAGCTGGAACGGCACGTCGAAGAGGGCGATCAGCGCCAGGCCGGAAACCAGCGTCACCGTCGCCATCAGCAGCATCTCGGCGAACTCGGAAAGGCCCGGCTCGACTGCCATCAGCATCAGGTGCAGGGACTGCTCGCCACGTGACTTCATGACCGAAAATCCGATCCAGCCAAGCAGCGCGGCCTTGAGCAGCGCCTTGACCAGCTCGGACAAGCCCTGCAGCGAGAACAGGCGCGTCAGACCAGAGATCGGATTCAGGCGCGAGGCTTGGAATGAAAGGGCCTTGGTCGAGACGTTGAAGCCCCCGACGGCCACCGGAGCGGCCATCGAGGCAAGAACCAGCACCAGAAAGAGCGGTAACAGGGTCGTCAGCGCGTCTGTGAACTGGGAGTCCAACGCCGCGATCATCGCCGCCGGGTCCCGGACCTGGGCGGGTTCCAGCGAGAGCCCGGCGCGGGTGACCAGCAACATGCGCTGGTAGACCCAGCCGCCCAGCACCCACAACGAGGCGACGCCCGCCATCAGGACAAGCAGACTCCCCAGCTCGCGCGATCGGGGAACGTTCCCTTCTTCGCGTGCTTGTTCCAGCCGTCGGCCTGACGCTGGTTCTGTTCGTTCGAGATCGCTGTCTTCTGCCATGACCCATTGACTCCGTGTAGCGGATTATCGGCAGCGGGGTCTGGCATGAGCCTGCGATCAGGCGGGGAAAACTGCCGCTATTCCGGCAGCCGGGCCTGCACGAGCCGCGGTCCGGCAAGGCCAGGCGCCAGACCGGATGCAGTCAGCCCAAAGAAAAGGCCGTCTCGCGGACGGCCTTCAAGGAGAGAGTCGATGCGTGGGAACCACCCCACGAATCTATTAACGATCGTTCTTGCGATGAACTTTAGGGCTATTTGAAAAGATTTCAGCCCTTGGCCTTGGCGATGCCGGCCATGATTTCGCCGATCGCCTCTTCTTCCCCGCCCCAGCCCAGCACCTTGACCCACTTGCCCGGCTCAAGATCCTTGTAGTGCTCGAAGAAGTGCACGATCTGGCTGCGCAGCAGTTCCGGCAGATCGTCGAGGGTGCGTACCTTGTCGTACAGCGAGGTCGTCTTGCTGATCGGCACTGCGATCAGCTTGGCATCTTCGCCGCCCTCGTCCTGCATCTTCAGCAGCCCGATTGCCCGGCAGCGGACAACAATGCCGGGCAGGAGCGGAAACGGCGTCACCACGAGCACATCGACCGGGTCACCATCACCGGCGATCGTGCAGGGTATATAGCCATAGTTGCACGGATAGTGCATCGAAGTACCCATGAACCGGTCGACGAACATGGCGCCGGTTTCTTTGTCGACTTCGTACTTGATCGGGTCGGCGTGGGCCGGGATCTCGATGATGACGTTGAACTCGCCCGGGGCCTTGCTGCCCGGCGTCACGTTGTGAAGGCTCATGTTCTGTTCTCTCTGTGTGATTTGGGAACGCGCGGATTGAATTTTATCACCCGAAGCTTACGGCTTGCTGCACTGCACCCAAGTACTCGATGCGCATCCCAGGCGCGTAGCGGACTTGCGCTGGATCAGACGCCTCAAGAACCGCGTTGCCATGGGCGACGAGCCTCCATTAGGATGCCCGGGCGCCCGCGATCGCAAAATAACAACGACACGGACGCCAAGAGAGTCGCTTCAGGCAGTTGAACCTTCCAAAACAAAGGAGTTGCCCCTATGTCGACGACCATGGCGCTGTATTTCGCCTTGGCCTGTGGCCTTGCTGCCGTGCTTTACGGCTTCATTTCTCGCAGCTGGATTCTTTCGCAGGACCCCGGAAACGCACGCATGCAGGAGATTGCGGGCGCCATCCAGCAAGGGGCTGCGGCTTACCTCGCAAGGCAGTACAGGACGATCGCCGTCGTCGGCGTGGTCCTTGCAGTCCTCATCGGCGTTTTCCTCGATCTGACCACCGCAATTGGCTTCGTGATCGGCGCCGTGCTGTCCGGTGCCTGTGGCTTCATCGGCATGAACGTGTCGGTACGCGCCAACGTGCGCACCGCGCAAGCGGCCACCAAAGGCATCGGACCGGCGCTGAACGTTGCGTTCCGCGGCGGCGCGATCACCGGCATGCTGGTGGTTGGCCTTGGCCTGCTCGGCGTCGGCCTTTTCTTCTGGTACGTCAGCAAGGGGGCCACGGTCGCTGACTCGGCAACTTTGAAGCCCCTTCTCGGCTTTGCCTTCGGCTCGTCGCTGATTTCGATCTTCGCGCGTCTGGGCGGCGGCATCTTCACCAAGGGTGCGGACGTCGGTGCCGACCTGGTCGGCAAGGTTGAAGCCGGCATCCCGGAAGATGACCCGCGCAACCCGGCGGTGATCGCGGATAACGTCGGTGACAACGTCGGCGACTGCGCTGGCATGGCTGCGGACTTGTTCGAGACCTACGCCGTGACGCTGATCGCAACGATGGCGCTGGGCGCGCTGATGGTCGCCGGCGCACCGCTCAATGCCGTGATCTACCCGCTGCTGCTCGGCGGTGTGTCGATCATCGCCTCGATCATCGGCTGCAGCTTCGTCAAGGCCAGCCCCGGCATGAAGAACGTGATGCCGGCGCTCTACCGCGGCCTCGCCGTTGCGGGCGTGCTGTCGCTGATCGCCTTCTATTTCGTCACCAACGCGCTTTTCCCGCAGCCCGTGCAACTGGCCAGCGGCGACAGCATTACTGCGCTCTCGCTGTTCGGCGCCTGCGTCGTCGGCCTGGTGCTGACGGCTGCGATGGTGTGGATCACCGAGTACTACACAGGCACCGATTACAAGCCGGTTCAGCACATCGCTCAGGCTTCGACCACCGGCCATGGCACCAACATCATTGCCGGCCTGGGCGTTTCGATGAAGTCGACCGCATGGCCGGTACTGTTCGTGTGTATCGCGATCTTCGTGGCGTTCAAGCTCGCCGGCCTGTTTGGCATCGCCGTCGCAGCGACCTCGATGCTGAGCATGGCGGGCATCGTTGTGGCGCTCGACGCCTACGGCCCGATCACCGACAACGCCGGCGGCATTGCAGAGATGGCCGAGTTGCCGGATAGCGTGCGTGACATCACCGACCCGCTCGACGCGGTCGGCAACACGACCAAGGCCGTCACCAAGGGGTACGCGATCGGTTCGGCCGGCCTGGCCGCACTGGTGCTCTTCGCCGACTACACCCACGCGCTCGAATCGCGCCACATGCATGTGACCTTCGACCTGTCGAACCACATGGTGATCATCGGCCTCTTCATCGGCGGCCTGATCCCCTACCTGTTCGGTGCGATGGCGATGGAAGCGGTCGGCCGTGCAGCAGGCTCGGTGGTGGAAGAAGTGCGCCGCCAGTTCCGCGAGATCAAGGGCATCATGGAAGGCACCGGCAAGCCGGAATACGGCAAGGCCGTCGACATGCTGACCGGCGCTGCGATCAAGGAAATGATCATTCCGTCGCTGCTTCCGGTCGTCGTACCGATCCTGGTCGGCCTGATCCTCGGACCGGCAGCCCTCGGCGGCCTGCTGATGGGCACCATCGTGACCGGCCTGTTCGTGGCGATCTCGATGTGTACCGGCGGCGGTGCGTGGGACAACGCCAAGAAGTACATCGAAGATGGCCATTTCGGTGGCAAGGGCTCCGAAGCCCACAAGGCCGCCGTTACTGGCGACACCGTGGGCGACCCCTACAAGGACACGGCCGGCCCGGCAGTGAACCCGCTGATCAAGATCATCAACATCGTGGCGCTGCTGATCGTGCCGCTGCTGCCGATGATCTGACCGCAAGCTGATTCACCATGAAATACGGCCGCCCGAGGGCGGCCGTTTGCGTTTTGCCTTTGTGCTGTCAGTCGGTTTCGAAGCCTGCGCCTCGCACCGCAGCCTGCAGCACTGGCAAGGACACCCGATCCGGATCGAATTCGACGGTCGCCTGAGCCGCATCAAGCGACACGATGGCCGTGGCGACCCCCTCCTGCGCTTTCAGAACCCGCTCGACCGAGCCGACACAGCCTTGGCAACTCATGCCACTGACTTTGAACGTAACCGTTTCCATCACTTCACCTCGCAACCATAACCGGGCAGTGCGCCAGCTGAACAACCCTCGCCGCGACTGAACCTACGAGAACTTTTTCCAGCACGCTGTGGCCGCGCGCGCCCAACCAGATCCAGTCGCATCCGCGGTCGACCGCATAAGCGACGATCGTTTCAGCGGGTTGACCGACCAATACCTGCTCATCAAAACTCAATCCAGCAGCCCTCAACCGGCTCGCTGCCGGCGCCAACGCGATGCGGCCTTCGTCGGAGTAATAACGATCCAGCGCACTGCTCTCGATATGTCGTGTCGCAAACGTCATCGGCACAGGGTTATGAACCGTAACCAGTGTCAACGCAGGCGGCGCGGCGAAAAAGCTCAAGGCGCGCAGCAACGCGTCGATTGCCGCGAGCGATGCGGCCGAGCCATCGGTGGCCAGCAGGATTTTCATCGTCAATCCCCTCCTTCATACATGGCAGATCACGCCCTGCCATAGCTTGCCGCCCAGAGAGCTGGCATTGGCAAGCCCGAATGCGCCAAACGCTATCACGGTGAGCCCAGCGCCCAAACGCAGCCAGCGCCGCTGCAGAACAGCTCGCAACTTCACCGCAAACATGCCTGCAAGCAGCAGATTGGGTAAGGTGCCCACGCCAAAGGCAAGCATCAGCGTCGCACCGCGAAGCGCCGACCCAGACACCAATGCCGTTGCAAGAATGCTGTAGACAAGCCCGCACGGCACGAATCCCCAGATCAACCCGAGCGGATAGGCCGTCAGCGGACTGCGGGCAGGAATGAATCTCGCACCATACGGTCGCAAGCGCGACCATAAAACGCCGCCCAAGCGCTCAATCGGCGCCAGCGGCGCGGTCAAGCCGGTCAGGTAGAGCCCAAGCAACAGCAGCATGACGTTTGCCGCAACGTAGAACGCCATCTGCACTGGCAAGATTCGGTTGAGAAGGAAGCCAGTCGACCCCACCGCACCCATGAAGCACCCGGCCAGGGTGTAACTGCTTATCCGACCAAGGTTGTACGCGAGGTGTATCGGCAACAAGGCCGACGTGCGGGCCTGCCCTGGTAGATTGACCGTGAGCGCGGCAACCAGTCCGCCGCACATGCCAACGCAGTGCGTCCCTCCCAACAGGCCGATCAGTGCGGCGGCAAAGTATCCAGCTTCAGGCATGCAGTTCGCGGCAGTTTATTGCACCCGCCGAGCGGAAAAGGAGGCCAGTGTAGCGCCCGCAGCCCCGCGTTCAGATCACCTTCGAGTAGCGCACCACTTCGCGGTCGCTGCGCAGATGCGCGTCGAACACCATGGCCAGGACGCGAGCGAGCATGCGCCCCGGGACGCTGACTTCCACGCCATGCGGTGTGACGGTGCACAAACCATCGCGCTCGTGACCGCGCAATGCCTCGAGTTCCTGCGCAAAGTAGTCGGAGAATTTGATGCCCCAACCCTGTTCGAAGGCGCCGAAATCGATCTCGAAGTGACACATCAGACTCTGGATGACCGCATACCGGAGCTGGTCGTCGAAACTCATCTCGTATCCGCGCACCACAGGCAGTTCATCGCGGTCGATCGATGCGTAGTAGTCCTCCAGAGTCTTCGCCGACTGGATGTAGGCGGAGCCCACCTTGCCGATCGAAGAAACGCCGAATCCGAGCAGATCGCAGTCCGAATGCGTCGAATAACCCTGGAAATTGCGGTACAAGCGCCCATTCCGCTGCGCCACGGCCATCTCGTCGTCAGGTTTGGCGAAGTGATCCATACCGATGAACACGTAGCCGGCGCGCGTGAGTTTGTCGATCGCCATGCCCAGTATTTCAAGCTTCTGATCGGCACTCGGCAGATCCGCCGCGTTGATGCGCCGCTGCGGCATGAATCGCGTCGGCAGATGAGCGTAGTTGTACAGCGCGAGGCGGTCCGGCGAAAGGCTCAGAACGGTGTCCAGCGTGCGGCTCACGCGCTCGACGCTCTGGAACGGCAGGCCGTAGATTAGATCAATGCTGACGGACCGGAAACCATTGGCGCGCGCGGCGTTGATGACCGAAGCCGTCTCATCGACAGACTGGATTCGATTGACCGCTGCCTGCACGACCGGATCGAAATCCTGCACACCGACGCTCATCCGGTTGAAGCCTTCGGCACCAAGGAGCGCGACCGTTTCAGCCGAGACCCGCCGGGGATCGACCTCGATCGAATACTCGCCCCCTTCGGTCAGCGTGAAATGACTACGGATGGCGCGGAACAGTTCGCGGATTTCACTGTCCGACAGGAAGGTCGGCGTACCGCCGCCCCAGTGCATCTGCGAAACCAGGCGGGATCCGGCGAGTTGCGCCGCGACCAGACCCATCTCTTTGTCGAGGTACTGGAGGTAACGTTCGGCACGACTGCGATCCTTCGTGACGATCTTGTTGCACGCGCAATAGAAGCAGACCGTATCGCAGAACGGAATGTGGAAATATAATGAGAGGGGTTTCATCAGGCCGCCCTGCGCTCGCAGACCCAGATGTCTTGCGAAGTCGGTGCGTCCGAAGCCCTCATTGAAGCGGTCCGCCGTCGGGTAAGACGTGTAGCGCGGACCTGAAACGTCGAAGCGGCGGATGAGATCGCGGTCGAAGACCGGCATCTGCTCAATTTGATTCATTGTTTTGTTTTCTCTCTGTGGATGCCGGAAGGTGTCATGAACTCCGTAGGAGCCGTTTGATTGCCATCAACTAGCCCACTTGGAGCACCAGACTTGGAAAAACCCGCCACCATTGCGCTGACGGCCGTAAACCTGCGAACTGCGTGCACCCAATGTAATCTTAAGGAACTCTGTCTGCCGGTCGGGCTCGACGATGTCGATCTTGAACGCATCGACGGACTCATCACTGCGCGAAAGAAAGTGAAGCGGCAGCAGCACCTTTACCGCGCGGGCGAACCCTTCGAGGCGATCTACGCGATTCGGACCGGTTTCTTCAAAACCGACATCCTGACCGAAGATGGTCGCGATCAGGTCACCGGCTTCCAGATGGCTGGCGAGATCCTCGGACTCGACGGCATCTCGACCGACCGCCACGTCTGCAATGCCGTGGCGCTGGAGGATTCCGACGTCTGCATGATCCCGTTCGAGCGCCTTGAGGAACTGTCACGCCGGATCGAACCCTTGCAGCGTCAGTTCCACAAGTTCATGAGCCGCGAGATCGTGCGCGAACAGGGCATCATGATGCTGCTCGGTTCGATGCGAGCGGAAGAGCGGCTGGCCGCCTTCCTGATCAACCTGTCGCAACGCATGCGCTTGAGGGGCTATTCGGCGTCCGAGTTCCACCTGCGGATGACGCGCGAAGAGATCGGGTCTTACCTTGGACTGAAACTCGAAACAGTGAGCCGCGCATTCTCGAAGTTCCAGGATGACGGACTGATCAGCGTCCATCAGAAGCACATCCAGATCCTGGATGCTGAAGGCCTGCGCCGCCTGATCGGTCGCGCAAACGTCTGATCAGCGCCACGGGATCGGGCTATGCGTGTGCGCTACCGACACGATGTAGCCGAATACCGCCAAGGCGGCCGCGAAAGCGGCCGCTTTTTCTTTGTCTGTCCGCCCACGTTTGAGCGCAACGCTGCCGAGCATCACATAGGCCAGCAGCGCCACAACTTTGGCGCTCAGCCAATCATTTCGAACCGGCACCACGCCGAGCGCACAAGCAAGCGCAATCGCTGACGCAAGAAGTATCGAATCCACAACGTGCGGCACGATCCGGACCCAGCGTCGCTCGACCCACGAGGCGGATCGCATCACGCCTACGCCTCGGGCGACGAATCCGCACCCGGAGATGATCGCGCAGCCAACGTGGACGCCCTTGAGCCAGACGTAATCCACCCCGATTGCCGCCAGTTCAACGCTCAAGCACGTATTCGCCAGGCGCAGCCGCGAGCTCCGGATAGGCTGCCGTAGCGAGCGGAGGCGGTGCGACTTGCTCGCCGCAGCGTTCCCCCAACCACGCCGTCCAGTCCTCCCACCAGCTTCCAGCAAGATGTTCCGCCCGTTCGCGCCACGCATGGGCACTGTCGGTGCGATGTGCGGTCGCGATCCAGTACTCACGCTTGGGCGGTTGCACCGGCGGATTCACAATGCCAAGGATGTGACCACTGGATGACAAGACGAAGCGTTTTTCGCCGCGGACGAAATTCATCACGCGAAACGCCTGGCGCCAAGGCGCGATGTGATCGTCTTCAGCGGCTACTGCATAGAGCGGCTGATTGATCCGCCCCAGATCAATTGACTCGCCCGCCACCGACAGCGCGTCGGGTTCGATCAGCTTGTTCTGCAAGTAGAGCTCGCGCAAGTACCACGCATGCATGGCATACGGCATTCGGGTCGTATCCATGTTCCAGTACAAGACGTCGAACGCCGGCGGCTTCTCGCCCATCAGGTAGCCCTGAACCACGTACTGCCAGATCAAGGGGTTCGATCTGAGCAGCCTGAACGAGGTCGCCATGTCGCGCCCATCCAGATAGCCACGCTGCTCCATCGCCCGGGTCAAGTACCTGACGCTTCCCTCATCGATGAAGACCTCGACGTCGCCCGGCTTGGCGAAGTCGACCAAGGTCGTGAACAAAGTCCAGTGGGCCACTGGCATCGCCTCAGGTGCATAGCGCCGGTTGGCCCATGCCATGTACATCGACAGGCCCGTCCCGCCAATGCAATAGCCGACGGCATGCACCTTGTCGGACCCGGAAAGCGTACGCGCGGTCTGGATCGTCGCGTCGATGCCCTCAAGCAGGTAGTCGTCGAAGCGCACATCCCGCATCTTGGCGTCCGGATTCTTCCAGCTTGTGATGTAGACGTCGAAACCCGCATCCCGCAAATAGCGAACCAGACTCTTTCTTGACGTCAAATCCAGAATGTAGAACTTGTTGATCCAAGGGGTGATGATGACCACCGGCATCCGATGGACCGCCTGCGCCGTCGGTGTGTAGTGGATGACTTCGACAAGCCTTGTGCGAGCCACGACCGCGCCTGGGGTCTGGCCAAGGTTGCGCCCAACCTTGAAATCGCTCGGATCGGCCATGCGGATATCACCTGCACGCAGATCCTCCATGAAATTCTGCCAGCCGGCCTTGAGCGTCGCGCCCTGGCTCGCAACTGCGGCACGCTGCGCGACCGGGTTCAGCCAAAGGAAATTGGTGGGCGCCACCGCATTGAGCCACTGGCGCCACCAGAACGCCGCGCGGCGCCGCTCTGTCCCTGATAGCCCCGGGGTTGCATACAGTGAATCCTGCGCATGACGGGTGAACAACAGATACCACTGCTTCAGGGCGTTCCAGCTTGGGTTCTCGGACCAGACAGGATCAGTGAATCGGGTGTCGTCCGGTTGGGGTTTTACGACGTCCTGGGTCTTCGCCCCCGCGGCACGCGCAAGGGTATTGCATGAGAGCGCCCAGGCTTCGGTGGAAAAACGGGTCATGCGATCGGCAAGTTCAAGCGGATGCAACCACCAGGCCGCCTGGGCATGCATGACAGGTGCAACGACACCCAATGGATCAACGCTCGCCGAAACCTGCTCTCTCACCGTGCCCAATGAGATGGCTGCTCCGTTCGCGGATTCCGTTGAACGATCACGAACATGGTCCGAACACATGGCGTCCTCCCACCCTGAATGCCTGTATTCATGGTACTCAGCGCAATGAGCTCATGCGCCAAAACGTCCGACCGCGATTGACAGTGGTCAAAGCGGCGCGTCCTTTGCCGCCTAAGATGAAGTTGCCGCTCTCAGCCGGAGGTCAGATCATGTTCAAGCACATTCTTGTTCCAACGGACGGGTCGGAGCTCTCGACCACCACCGTTTCCCGTGCGGTTGTCTTCGCAAACGAAATTGGTGCGCGCATCACATTCTTCTTCGCGCAGCAGGAATACCCGATACCGCTCTATGGCGAGGGGGCCTTGCTGGTACCGGTATCACCGGATCAGTTCGTTGATGCCACGAAGAAGGAAGCGGAAAGGATCCTGACGGCCGCGCAGACGGAAGCCGCCCGCCTTGGCGTGCAGTCGGACACCGATACGTCCGTCAGCGACCTGCCGTACGAATCGATCATCGACGCAGCCAAACGGCACGGCTGTGACCTCATCTTCATGGCATCGCACGGGCGAAAAGGGGTGGCGGGATTCCTGCTCGGGAGCGAAACGCAGAAAGTCCTGACCCACTCGAGCATCCCGGTACTGGTTTTCCGTTGACGACTACAAGTGCGCACGGCATCGATTGAGCCGTGCGCTGGCTTTCAATGCAGTCGCGCGGTGTGGTGCGGGCGCGGCGGGAGGTGGTTGATCTCCTGCGGCGTGCGTTGATAGAACAGCGTCGCGATGCTGGACGCGGCGCACAGCATCCAGAAGCAGAAGAATCCGATTGAGTAAGTCGCGACCGGGGAAAAATCCACCGTTGATCCGAACAAATAGAACTCGGCCGGATTGATCACGGTAAAAAAGACTGCTTCCGCAACCACCGCGACCCAGAATGAGGGCCAGAGCACCAACACCAGTTTCTGCATCACGCGCCTCCTTGTCGAACCCAGACCGGATTGGCAGGGCAAACAGGGCTAACGAAACACTGAACTGTCTGCCGCCGCAGCTACACGGTCATCGACAAACGCCATCCTCGCGCGAGACTCGCGAGGATGGGAGTTTTTCCGCCTTTGCCCGACGCTTGTCAAGCGCCCGGCGCTAGCGCCATGGTGGCGGTCGTCGGCAGCACTCCGCTCCCGGATATCCGCCATTTGCGCGACTCGTCTTCGATCAGGAACCGCCAACGCCCTGCGCCGACCGGCTGCATCACGCCACGATAAAGGTCATCCGCGCGTTCAAGCATTATGAGTTGATCCAGTCGCGCGTCTGTTGGGTGAGCAAGATGCAGCCTGAGGCGTGCCGGCATTGAGAAACCTGCATTCGCTCTGAGCGCGAATGCTGCACCGCCGCCGCTGATCGTAAGAGTGCCGCTCAGGCCCGCCGCGCGCGCCGCATCCTGGCGCGACAGTGTGCGATTGATGGCAAGTCCTTCCTTGTAGTAATCCTCGACGACCAGAGAGTCTGAACTCCGGATCGCAATGAAGAGCGTCACAAGGCTCGCGATCACGACGATCCCCGGCAAGCCGAACAGAATCCAAGGCCAAGGTTCCCTGTACCAAGGGCGTTGTGAGGTGTTCGGATGGGCAGTCTTCATTGGATTCATGGCAGCAGGAAAGTGGACTTCTCGCGCAGCACGATGTCGTTGTCGCTGCTGCGAAGTTCGAAGTAAATCTTGTGCGCACCTTTGGACCCGACATCGGATCGCGTTCGAACTTGAACTGTCAGCACTTTGGTGCTGGCTGGTTCAAGAGCCACAGTTGTTTCACCAACCATTCGCGCGCCCTCAAGCCCGGTCACTGAGAGTGATGCGCGACGAGGCGACTCGGAGACATTCATCACCTGAAGCGTGTAGGCGTTTTCGATGAGGTCGTCCTCCACCTCCCGCGCCATTACCGAACGGTCCCGAATGACATCGAGCCGGATTGACTGGCGCATCGATATCCCGGCGACAAATGCGATGCTGATGCAGCACAGAACCGCGCCGTAGATGAGGGTTCTGGGCCTCATCACATGCGCAACGATGTCCTTGCGCCCCCAATGCTTTTGTACTGCATTTTCGGTCGAATACCGGATCAGCCCACGCGGGTACTCCATCTTGTCCATCACCTGATCGCAGGCATCGATACAAGCCGCGCAACCGATGCATTCGTACTGCAGGCCGTCACGGATATCGATCCCGGTCGGGCACACCTGGACGCAGATGCCGCAATCAACGCAATCGCCCAAACCGTTTTCACGGTAATCCGAGCCCTTGCGGCGCGCTCCGCGGGGGTCGCCCCGCTCTTGGTCATAGGTGATCACGAGCGTATCCGGATCAAACATGACCCCCTGGAAGCGGGCATACGGGCACATGTACTTGCAGACCTGCTCCCGCATTACGCCGGCCATCAGGTAAGTGAAGCCACCGTAGAACGCGATCCAGAACATTTCCCAGCCGCCGAGTTGAAGCGAGGCGAAATTCGGCAGCAGTTCCTTGATTGGCGTGAAGTACCCGACGAACGTGATACCGGTCCAGAGCGCCACACCCCCCCAGGCGAGGTACTTGGCAAGCTTGATCGCCAGCTTGCGCGCTCCCCAAGGCGCCTCGTCGAGCTTGATCTGCTGGTTGCGGCCACCTTCGAGCTTCTGTTCAATCCAGACGAAGATCTGGGTGTAGACCGTCTGAGGACAGGCAAAGCCGCACCATAGCCGACCAGCCACCGCGGTAAATAGAAACAGCGAATAGGCGCAAATGATCAGCAAGACAGCAAGATAGAAGACGTCCTGCGGCGAGAAAACCAGGCCAAAGATGTAGAACTTTCGATGTGTCAGATCGAACAGAACGGCCTGACGCCCATTCCATTGCAACCAGCAGAATCCGTAAAAAACGAGTTGGGTGATCCAGACAAGCGCCCAACGCCAGGTCGCAAAAACCCCATGCACAGCGCGTGGGTAGACCTTCTTGCGGATCTCGTAGAGATCTTCGTCGAGGGCCGCCGACACAGGACGAATCGGGATTGTCTTTGCCCGGACTTTGGGCTTGCCGTGGTGATGACCAGGCGAGCCCTGATTCTGGTTCTGATCGCTCATGCGAAGTTCGCTAGTTTTCGTTGGGCACGCAGCAAAAAAGTCACCCGAGCCTTGGCTCGGGTGACTTGGTTGTCCTGACGGGCAGAGTCGCCCCGTCTTTGAGACAAGTCGGTCTCGTTACTTGGCCGCCGCCTCGGTGTGGCTGAGCCCGTACACGTAGGCAGCGAGCAGTTTGATCTTCTTTTCGCCAAGCAGTTCGCCAAAAACCGGCATCCGCCCGTTACGCCCGTTTGTTACGGTCTCGATGATCGTTGCCTCGGAAGATCCGTACAGCCAGACTTTATCGGTCAGGTTCGGGGCGCCCATGGCCTGATTGCCCTTGCCTTCCGGCCCGTGGCATGCGACGCAGTTCTGCGCGAAGACGTCCTTGCCACGCTGTGCGCGAATCGAATCGTGCGCGAGGCCAGAAAGCGACCGAACGTAGTTGGCTACATCTTTGATCGCATCGCCACCGAGCGCAGCCCAGGTCGGCATCGCGGCCTGACGTCCGCCGGTGATCGTTTCGACGATCTTCTCGGGCTCACCGCCCCACAGCCAATCGGCGTCGGTCAGGTTCGGAAAACCCTTCGCGCCCTTGGCATCAGAGCCGTGACACTGCTGGCAATAGGTCAGGAACAGACGTTTTCCCATCTCGCGCGCCTCTGGATCGGCGGCAATTGCCTTCACGTCCATCGGGGCAAAGCGAGCGAACTTGTCGTCAAAAGCCTTGTCGGCCTTTGCCTTCTCGGCGTCGTACTGACCGTGCGCCGTCCAGCCGAACTTGCCGCCGAACGAACCGAATCCAGGAAACAACGAGATGTAGCCGACTGCGAAAAAGATGGTGATCCAGAACAGATACATCCACCAGCGAGGCAAGGGGTTGTTCCACTCCTGCAGGTCTTCATCCCACACATGGCCATGCAGTTCTACCGGGCCGGGCTGCTTCTTGGTCATGTTCTGCGACAGCACAAAAACGCAGAACAGCAAGCTCAGCACGACGAGCACAGTGACGTAGTAGCCCCAGAACGGGGAAATGAAATCACTCATGATGCGTCATCCTTTGTTGGCGTCCGAGGCGGCAATGTCTGCCTCCTCGTCATCAAACGGAATGCGGGCGGCTTCATCGAAGCGCGACTTCGTATGGCTGCTATAGGCCCACCAGCAGATCCCGATGAACAGGACAAAACTGATGACCGTCGTCAGCGAATGAATGAGGCTTGGATTCATGTCTGGCCGCCCTGCCCGTTACTTCACACTCTTCAGCGCGGTACCCATGCCCTGCAAATACGCGACAAGTGCGTCCAGTTCGGTCACACCTTCGAGTTGTTTGCGAGCACCGGCAATATCCGCGTCGGTGTACGGAACACCAACGGTGCGCAGCGCGGACATCTTCTTCTCGATGTCGTCCGACTTGGCCGGACGGTCGAGCCAGAAGAAAGCCGGCATGTTGGATTCCGGCACTACGTCGCGCGGATTGCGCAGATGCACCTTGTGCCAGTCATCCGAGTAGCGGCCGCCAACACGGGCCAGATCCGGACCGGTACGTTTGGAGCCCCACTGGAACGGATGGTCATACACAAACTCACCCGCCACCGAGTAGTGACCATAACGTTCAGTCTCGGCCCGGAACGGACGAACCATCTGCGAGTGGCAGTTGTAGCAGCCTTCGCGGATGTAGATGTCGCGCCCAACCAGCCTCACTGGATCGTACGGCTTGACTCCTTCGACCGGTGTGGTCGTCGACTTCTGGAAAAACAGCGGGACGATTTCGACCAAGCCTCCAACACTCACGGTGAGGATGGTCAGAATGATGAGCCAGCCGAGGTTCTTTTCGACTAGTTCGTGGTTCATTGCCATGATTCAGGTCTCCTGGCTCAGTGGGCGGCAGCCGGTGCAACGACCGGCGCGTTAAAGGCCTTCTGACCGGCGATCGTGCGCACCATGTTGTAGAACATGATGACCATGCCGGCGAGGAAGAGCACGCCGCCAAGCAGACGAATCTGCCAGAACGGATAGCTGGCCTTGACGGCTTCAACGAACGCATAGGTCAGCGTGCCGTCTGCGTTGGTTGCACGCCACATCAGACCTTGCATGACGCCGGCGACCCACATCGAGGCGATGTAGAGCACCACGCCAATCGTGGACACCCAGAAGTGCAGGGTCACCAGCGGAGTCGAATACATCTCCTTGCGGCCCCACAGTTTCGGCAGCAGGTAGTAGATCGATCCGATCGACACCATCGCGACCCAACCCAGCGCACCGGAATGCACATGGCCGATCGTCCAGTCGGTGTAGTGGGACAGCGCATTGACCGTCTTGATCGACATCATCGGCCCCTCAAAGGTCGACATGCCGTAGAAGGCCAGCGAAGTTACAAGGAACTTCAGGATCGGGTCATCGCGCAGCTTATGCCAGGCCCCCGAAAGGGTCATGATGCCGTTGATCATTCCACCCCAGCTCGGGGCAAGCAGAATCAGCGAGAACACCATGCCAAGCGACTGCGTCCAGTCCGGCAACGCGGTGTAGTGCAGATGGTGCGGACCCGCCCACATGTAGGTGAAAATCAGCGCCCAGAAGTGCACCACCGAGAGGCGGTAGGAATACACCGGACGGCCTGCCTGCTTCGGCACGAAGTAGTACATCATCCCGAGGAAGCCTGCAGTCAGGAAGAAACCGACCGCGTTGTGGCCGTACCACCACTGCACCATCGCATCCTGCACGCCAGCGTAAGCAGAGTAAGACTTGAACAGGGTCACCGGCACTTCGGCTGAATTGACCACATGCAGCAGCGCGACCGTCAGGATGAAGGCACCGAAAAACCAGTTCGCGACGTAGATATGTGAAGTCTTGCGCTTGGCAACCGTGCCCAAAAACACCACTGCGTACGAAACCCACACCAGCGTGATCAGGATGTCGATCGGCCATTCAAGCTCGGCGTATTCCTTGCCGGAAGTGATGCCTAGCGGCAACGTGATCGCTGCAAGCAGGATCACCAATTGCCATCCCCAGAACGTGAAGGAAGCCAGCGCCGGTGCAAACAGCGTGGTGTGGCAGGTCCGTTGGACCACGTAGTACGACGTCGCGAACAGCGCACAACCACCGAACGCAAAGATGACAGCGTTCGTGTGCAGCGGACGCAGTCGGCCGAAGTGGAACCACTCGGCAAAGTTGAGTTCCGGCCATACAAGTTGGGCGGCAATTACGACGCCAACGAGCATGCCCACGATCCCCCAGACCACGGTCATGACGGCAAACTGCCGCACGACTCCGTAGTTGTAAGTCGCTTGCGATTGCATCTTGGATTTCCTCAGCAGCGGAATTTGAGAACGACGCACCACCCCCCTTGAAGCAACAACCGGGTGCATCGTGCGTTTGATGTTATTGGGAGTTCCCGCGAGTTTCTTGACCACCATCAACAGGCGGCAGTGTTGCACTGCAAATTTTAACAGCGCGGGAATGTGGGGTCGACAAAAAAAGGGTGCGCAACAGCGCACCCCCAACCCCAACAGAGAGACATTACCGAGCGGGAACGTCAAGCCAATCGGGCTTTCTCGCCCCACTCACTCAGTTGAAGCGATTATCTCCACAGCCCTCGGCTGCACGCTTGACCGAAGTCAACGGGGGCAACTCCCTACTGTTGTGTTTGATGCAACGCGGCATCGTCGCCAGGCGTGACGACCGACGTTCTCACCTGTTCCGGTGGCGAATCGTCGTCCATCAGAACCCGGTACCCAGGCCCTTCAAGGTCGTCGAACTGGCCCGAGCGGACGGACCACCACAGCACGAGTCCGATCAGGAAGACCAGCACCACCGACAAGGGGATCAGCAAATACAGGATTTCCACTGCCACCTCTTCCGATCGATCGCGTCAGCGCGGATTCGTTGCGCGTCGCAACCGCAATGCATTAAGTACCACCAGCAAGGAGCTGGCGGACATGCCGATGCCGGCCATCCAGGGCGTGACCCACCCCAGCATGGCAGCGGGGATCGCCAGTATGTTGTACGCGAACGACCATGCCAGATTCTGGCGGATCACCCGTAGCGTGCGCCCCGCCAGCAGTCGCCCCTTCCACAGGGGCAGCAGAGCTTCCCCCAGCAGAACCAGATCGGCTTGCGTACGCGCTAATTCCGTTCCGCTTCCGATCGCAACCGAAACATGCGCCTGCGCCAGCACCGGGGCATCGTTGATGCCGTCGCCCACCATTGCAACGGTCCGGCCTTCGGCTTGCCACGATTTCACTGCCGCGTGCTTGCCCTCGGGCAGCAAGCCGCCCCTGGCATCCGAGACTCCCAAACGCCGGGCGACCGCCTCCACCGCGGCAGGCATGTCACCGCTCAAGATGACAACACGCGCCCTATCCCGTTCGATGCGGCTGACGACGTCCCGCGCGTCTTCACGGACGTCATCGTCAAACATGAACTGCGCCAGCCAGCCGCCCTCACCCCCAAGGTAGACGTTTGTGCGCACGGCATCTTCTTGCATCCAGTCCGGCGCTGGGCCAGCGAGTTCAGCCACGAAACCCCTGTTACCGACGCGCAGGCACCGGCCATTGATGTGCCCTTCGACGCCCCGCCCCGCCACCGACCTCAGTCCCTCCACTGGTGGCAAGCGGGCGGATCCGGCAGCCTGCGCGATGGCACGCCCGATAAGATGTTCGGATGCCTGCTCCAGCGCGCCTGCGAGCCTCAGAGCATCAGTGACGTCAGGCGCCGCGATCGTTTCCACCAGGGTCAGCCGACCGGTCGTCAGGGTGCCGGTCTTGTCGAAGGCAAACAGATCTGCACGCGCCAAGGTTTCGATGGCATGACCCCGGGTGACGAGCAAGCCGATCCGGGCCAGCGCATCGGTCGCGACCGTGAGCGCCACCGGTGTTGCCAGCGACAAGGCGCAAGGGCAACTGACCACCAGCACGGACGCGAAGATCCAGATTGCGCGGGAGGGGTCAATGAACCACCAGGCAATCCCAGATCCGACAGCCAGGATGATGAGTACGAAAACGAAACGCGCTGCAAATCGATCGGCCTGCTCGACGATCTTTGGTCGCTCCGCCGAAGCCCGCTCCATCAGTCTGCGGATCGATGCAATCCGCGTCTCCTCGCCGACGTGCTCGGCGCGGACCACCAGCGGACTGGCGCCATTGACGCCGCCGCAGGCCACCCGATCGCCCGCTTGTTTCGCGATCGCCCGGCTCTCGCCGGTGAGCCAGGATTCGTTGACCTCGCTCTGCCCTTCGACCACAACGCCATCCACCGGAATCGCCTCGCCCGGCCGCACGCGCAGAGCGTCGCCGGCGGCCAGCGACATCACCGGCACCTCCTCGGTCCTGGCTTCGGGCCACGCGATGAATCGTTCGGCGAACGCAGGCACCACCCGCGCCAGTTCCTCTGCGCCGCGCACTGCGCGCTGGCGCGCCACCATTTCGAGGAAACGCCCGCACAGCAGCAGGAACACGAACATCGTTACCGAGTCGTAGTACACCTCGCCGCCACCCACCAGCGTGGCCCACAGGCTCGCAAGAAAGGCGGCGCCAACCCCGATCGCGACAGGGACATCCATTCCGAGCCTGCGCAAGCGCAGATCCCGCCAGGCGCGCTGGAAGAATGGCGCGGCGGAATAGAGCACGACCGGCAGCGTCAGCACGAGACTGGCCCAACGCATGAGGGCCAGGATGTCCGGCGTCATGTCGCCTTCGCGGGCGATGTACACCGGGTAGGCGTACATCATCACCTGCATCATCCCGAAGCCGGCGACCAGCAGGCGCCACAAGGCGTTGCGGCGTTCGCGCTGGGCCAGCTGTTCGCTCTTGCCGGCGTCGTAGGGGTGCGCGCGATAGCCAATGCTCGCAATCGCGGCCAGCACTTCGGAGAGTTTCGTCTCGGCCGGGCGCCAACGCACCCGCGCCCGCCGCGTTGCATAGTTGACCTGCACCGCAGTCACACCCGGCTGACGCGCCAGATGCTGCTCGTTTAGCCACACGCAAGCCGCACAGGTGATGCCTTCGAGGATCAGGTCGGCCTCGCGCTCATCCTCACCAATGGCACGGACGAATCCTTTCTGGAATTCGGCATGGTCGAACAGCCCGAGCTGCTCGATTTCAAGCGGCATCGCCTCGCGGCGCGATTCGGGCATGGCATCGCGGTGGCGGTAATACTCGGTCAGCCCACCCTCGACGATTGCCTGTGCAACCGCCTCGCAACCGGCGCAGCACATCGGGCGCGCGACACCCGCGATCGTCACCTGAAACACCGCCCCGGGCGCAATCGGCAAGCCACAGTGATAGCAGTGCGACAAGTCACTGGCTGGACGGTATTCGGACAACGAATGCTCCATTTCGACGGCCAAGGCGGCGGGGCCGCAAGCCTAGCAGATCGCCATCGGCCGATTTGTCGCCCGATCAAGTGGCTTTCACATTTGATCCAGATCATGCCAGAATAGTTACTCATGTAACTACTTTTCAGCCATGATCCCATTCGACCACTACCAGGCACGGATCGACTCGGTGCGCGAGCGCCATCCCGACCTGCCCTATCCCCAAGTCATGCTGCTGCGCCTGGTCACCCACATCGCGCGAGGCATCCAGGAACACCTCGACGATCTGCTGCAACCATACGGGCTCAACGCCACCGCATGGTCGGTGCTGATGTCGATCTACAGCGCACCCGAATCCACCGACAACCCGTCGCGTGTCAGCCAGGCGGTGTGTCTCTCGCGGCCGCACATGACGCGCCTGACCGACGAACTGGTAGCGGGTGGCTGGGTCGAGCGCATCCCCAGCCCGGTCGACCGTCGCTCGGTGGACATTCACATGACCGAAGCCGGCGCGCAGCGCGTACGCGAAATCTTCCCCAAGGTTTGGCAGCTGTACGACACGCTTACCCCGCCGGCCGAGTGCGGCGACGTCGACGATCTCGCGCGGGCCCTGCGCGCCTGGACCCGCCATATGGAGCAATGCCCCAGCAGCGCAACGCGGACCGACGGGGTGAAAGCATGAGCATGGATCAGACCCCTTCAGCCGCAGCCAGCGGCAACCGCAAGCGCAATATGGTGCGTGTCGCACTGGTATTCGCCATTGCCGCGCTTGCGGTAGTCCTGCACTGGGCCTTCGTCGGGCGCTTCCGCGAAACCACCGACAACGCCTATGTCGGCGGCAACCTGGTGCAGATTGCCCCGCAAGTCGCCGGCAGTGTCAGCGCGGTGCTGGTCGACGACACCGATTACGTCAAGGCCGGGCAGCCGCTGGTCAAACTCGATGACGCCGATGCCCGTGTCGCGCTGCTCGCGGCTGAAGCCGCGCTGGCCGATGCGGTGCGCGGTACGCGCGGCCTCTACCTCGGCGAGAGCCAGTCGCGGGCACAGGTCGAACAACGACGCGCCGATGTCGAGCGACTGCGCCACCAGGCCGAACAGGCCGCGATTGCGCTGCGGCAGGCGCGCGACGAGTTCGCCCGCCGCGAGCAGTTGCAGCGCGACCATTTCATCTCGCCCGAAGCCCTGCAGGCGGCACGCACCACCCTGCAGGCCGCGCAGGCGGCGCAACTCGCCGCCCAATCCGCGGTGTCAGAGGCTGAATCCGGCCTCGAACAGGCGCGTGACCAGAAGGCCACCGCGGTGGCACTGGTCGACAACACCTCGCTCGAAGCCCACCCGCGCGTGGCGGCGGCCGCCGCGAAAGTGCGCGAAGCGTGGCTGGCCCTCGCCCGCACCACCATCGTCGCCCCGGTCAGTGGCCATGTCGCCAAGCGCACCGTGCAGGTCGGCGCACGGGTGGCCGCCGGCACACCACTGATGACGCTGGTGCCGCCGGATCAGCTCTGGGTCGACGCCAACTTCAAGGAAACCGAACTGGCCAACGTACGCATCGGTCAGCCGGTGACGCTCAAATCCGACCTTTACGGCAGCGCCACCGAATACGAAGGCCGCGTGGTCGGGCTGTCGTCCGGCACGGGTGGTGTGTTCAGCGTGTTGCCGGCACAGAACGCATCCGGCAACTGGATCAAGATCGTTCAGCGTATTCCGGTGCGGATCGCGCTCAAGGCGGACGAACTCGCTGCGCATCCGCTGCGCGTGGGGCTTTCGATGCGCGCCTCGATCGACACGCATGGGCGCGACGGCGCGGTGCTCGCCAACGCGGATCGCCCCGCCACGCATCAGGAGACCGATGTCTTTGCGATGCAGGCGCGTGAAGCCGACACCCGCATCGCGCGCATCATCGCCGCCAACCGCGCCAGCGAAGCGCGCAAATGAGTCTGGACGGTCGCACCGAGTCGGCACCGCTGAGCCTGGGCCAGTTGATTCTGGCCACGCTCGCGCTGGGCCTCGGCTCGTTCATGAACATCCTCGACCTGACCATCGCCAACGTGTCGGTGCCGACGATCGCGGGCGATCTGGGCGTCAGCTACACGCAGGCGACCTGGGTGATTACCTCCTATGCGGTGTCAGAGGCGATCCTGCTGCCGATGACCGGCTGGCTCGCCCTGCGCTACGGGCAAGTGAAGATGTTCGTCGTCGCCACGCTGCTGTTCACGCTGACTTCGCTGTTCTGCGGCCTGGCGGTGAGCTTCCCGATGCTGGTGATCGCACGCGTTGCGCAAGGTGCTTTCGGCGCGGCGATGATTCCGCTGTCGCAGACCCTGATGGCGAGCATCTACCCGCCCAACCGGCGCGGCATGGCGATGGGCCTGTGGGCGATGACCACCATCCTGGCACCCATCGTTGGCCCGCTGGCGGGTGGATGGATCACCGAGCATCTGTCCTGGCACTGGGTGTTCCTGATCAACCTGCCCTTTGGCCTCTTCGTCGCGGGCCTGTCGTGGCATCTGATGCACAAGCGCGAAACACCGCGCATGAAGTTGCCGTTGGACCGCGTCGGGCTGGCCTTGCTGGTGATCGGTGTCGGCGCGCTGCAGGTTTTGCTCGATCGCGGCAATGAGCTGGACTGGTTCGAATCGCCCGAAATCATCGCGCTCGGCGTCGTCTCGCTGGTGGCGCTGAGCTTCCTGATCGTGTGGGAACTAGGCGAGCAGCATCCGCTGGTCGACCTGCGGATGTTCCGTCACCGGAATTACTCCATTGGCGTCGTCTGCATCACGATCGGCATGGTGGCCTACTTCGGCGTGGTGGTAGTGCAACCGCTGTGGTTGCAGAGCGAGGTCGGCTACACGCCGCTGTGGGCCGGCAAGGTGATTGCGTTCTCGGGCGTGTTCGGCGTGATGCTCGGGCCGATCCTCGGCGCCAACATCCACCGCACCGACGCGCGGCGCGTCGTCACCTTCGGCATGCTGGTGTTCGCCGCGAGTTCGATCTGGAGCGCGCGCTTCACGCCCGACGTCGACTTCTGGACCCTGGGAATCGCGCGCCTCTTCATTGGCCTCGGCATCAGCTGCTTCTTCCTGCCATTGTTCACGATCAGCCTGTCGGGCATCGCACCCAAGGACATGGCGGCCGCCTCGGGCCTGCAGAGTTTCATGCGCAACATCGGGTCGAGTTTCGGCACGGCGGTCATGGTGTCGCTGTGGGACCACCGCACCACCCTGCACCACGCGCAGCTCTCGGAGAACTTCAACCCGGGCAATGCGCCGGCCGACACCTATTTGGCGCAGTGGCAATCGCTCATCGGTGATCGCGGTGCCGCGTTGGCACAGGTGGATCGCGTCGTGACCGGACAGGCCCACCTGATGGCCACCAACGATCTGATGCTGCTCGCCGGCGCCATCATGGGAACCCTGATCATCGTCGCCTGGATGGCCAAGCCGCCCTTTGGCGCGCGTGGCGCCTCGGGGCACTGATGACTACTTCGGCGGGAGGCGGATCGCGCCGTCGAGGCGGATCACCTCGCCGTTGAGGTACACGTTCTCGACGATGTGGCGGGCGAGCGCGGCAAACTCGTCCGGCCGGCCCAGGCGCGGCGGATAGGGTACCGACGCGCCCAGGGCGTCCTGCACCTCCTGCGGCATCCCGGCCATCATCGGCGTCTGCATGATGCCGGGTGCGATGGTCGCGATGCGTACGCCGATGCGTGCCAGCTCGCGCGCAATCGGCAGCGTCATGCCCGCCACGCCGGCCTTCGAAGCCGCATAGGCCGCCTGCCCGATCTGCCCGTCGAACGCGGCCACCGATGCGGTGGTGACGATGACACCGCGCTCGCCATCCGCGACGGGCGCGTTCCGGCTCATCGCGTCGGCGGCGAGGCGGATCAGGTTGAAGCTGCCGATCAGATTGACCTCGATCACCTTCCGGAAGAGATCCAGCGAATGCGGGCCCTCGCGCCCGACCACCCGTGCAGCCGGTGCAATGCCCGCGCAATGCACCGCGCCGCGCAAGGGGCCGATTTCGCCCGCACGCGCGAGTGCGCCCTGCAGTGCGCCGGCATCACACACGTCGGCCTCGACAAACGCGGCCAAGCCCGCCAGCGGCGCGCTCGGCACGCGCAGATCCACGCCGACCACGTGCGCGCCAGCCTGTGCGAACGCCTGAGCCACCGCCGCCCCGAGCCCCGAGGCCGCACCGGTGACGAGAAACACCTGCCCTTCGATCTGCATGCTCGCTTCCTGTCATCAATCCCGAATCAGGGAAGCATAGGCGATCCGCCCCGGCCGGGATGTCGTCGCGGTGAAAATGCCCGTGGCCGAGGGCATGCGGCGATTGTCGACCTTCACCGCTGGCATAGGCCGCGAACATCAGCGCAGCTTTTCGGGGCTATTCATACCGCTATGCAGGCGCGAGTGGCGGTGAAATACTGCGATCCCGGGCGGCAAGCCACTGCGCCCAGCCTGTGTTCGACACCTACCGCGATCATCCATCGACGAAGGAATCCGCACGATGTTCGGATCGATACCAAGGCCCCTGCCCAGCCTGCGCACCCGCCTGACGCTCCAGATCGTCTTGCTGGTGTTGCTGTCGGTGCTGTCGTTCGCACTGCTGTTCTACTTCATGCAGGCACGGCCCATGCTCGTCGAGATCGCCTCGGCCGACGCAGAGCGTGCCGGCGCCCAGGTTGAACAACGCATCGCCGACGGGGTACGTTCGGTCGAGCGGATCGCGATGACTGCCGGGGGTTGGGGACTGAACCGCGTGATCAACGCGACCGATCAATCGACCTTCAACCGACTGATGGTCGATGTCGTCAAGCAGCGCGATCTGCTGGGTTCGGTGCACATCGCCAGTGAAGGCGGCGACGAGATCCTGCTGTTGCAAACCCAAAACGGCTGGAAGAACCGCGTCTCGCACATGGGGTCGTGGGGACGGCGGCACCTGTGGATCGAGTTCGGGTCGAACCTCGACCAGCTGTCCGAAGAATGGGAAGAATCGGACTACGACCCCCGCACTCGACCATGGTTCACGAAGGCCATGGCCACGAAGAAGGACCTGGAAGTCGTCTGGACCGAGCCCTACCGTTTCCGCACCACGGGCGAACCGGGCATCACCGCCGCGCTGCGCTGGACAGACCCGGCCACCGGCGTGCGCTACATCATGGCCTTCGATGTCCTGTTACAGGATTTTTCGCATCTGACCAGTGCGCTGCAGATCGGCATCTCCGGGCGGGTTTCGGTGCTGATGAGCGACGGGAAACTGATCGGCGCACCGAAACACCCCGCTGCGGCAACCGACAACGCGTTGCGGCAGGTCGCATTGACACCAATCGAGCAGACGCCCTTCACGGTCACCGCGGCTGCTTTCGCGGAATGGAAGAAACGCGGACAGGACGATATCGCGCTGCTACGTTTCACACCGCCCGACACCTCCGATCCATGGTTTGCACGCGCCATCCGGATCCATGCGGGTGATCAGAACTTTGTCGCGGTCACCGTCATCCCGCAGGGCGACTTCGTGGCCGGCGGCGCACGCCTGATCGGCCCTGCCGTGGTGATCCTGCTCGGCCTCTGTGCAATCGGGTTTGTGCTGGGTCGCCGTCTGGCGGCCAACGTGACGCGGCCGCTCGCCATGCTCGGCAGCGAGGCCGAGCGCATCGGCCGTCTGGAACTGGACAAACCCGTCTCGGTACCCGCCCGGCTGGCCGAAGTGGCGCAACTGGCTGCGGCGCAAGAGGCCATGCGCGGCCTCTTGCAGACCTCGACGCAGCAGCTTGAAGACGCCAACCGCACGCTCGAGGCCAAGGTCGAGCGACGTACTGCGCAGCTCGCCGACCGCGAGGCCTATTTCCGCGCACTGGTCGACAACGCCGGAACCGGTATCGTCAGCTGCGATGCAACCGGACTGGTGATCCGCAGCAACCCGGCGTTCGCCAACTGGCTTGGATACATCCAGGATGAATTGCGCGACCGGAACATCGAATCGCTGATCTTCGAGGACGATTTCGCCGCGTTCACGGAAGGCTTCACCCGGCTTGCGAGCGCCGAAACCACGGTGTTCCGTACCGTCATCCGATTCCTCACCGGTGACGGGCAGGTGCGCTGGTCGGAACTGGTGGCATCCGCAATTCTTACCAGCGAGGGCCGCTTCCGCGAGGCGGTCGTGATGGCCTCGGACATCACCGAACTCAAGCGCGCGCAGCAGGGGGTCGAGCGCCAGCTTGCAGTCACCCAGGCGTTGATGGACGCCATGCCCAATGCCGTGTTCTACAAGGACGCCAGCACCCGCTTCATCGGCTGCAACAAGAACTACGAAGAGACCTTCGGCGTCGCGCGCGCGAGCTTTGTCGGCAAGCGCGTACTCGATCTGGATTACCTGCCAGAAGAGGACCGCCGCGCCTACCAGGCCGAAGACGAAAGAGTCATCGCCGAGGGCGGGCGTATCGAGCACGAGATCCCGATGGTCTTCGCCGACGGCAAGGTGCACGACACGCTTTACACCGTCTCGGGTTTTGCAAACAGCGACGGCAGCCCGGCGGGCCTGGTTGGCGTCATCGTCGACATTTCGCGCACCAAGGAAGCGGAACGCTCTGCGCGCAAGGCGGAAGAGGCGCTGCGCGAGAACCGCAAACTGATGCAAGGCATCATCGAAAACACCCCGTCGATCATCTACCTGAAGGACACCGAGGGTCGATACCTGCTCGTCAACCAGCGCTGGGAAGCGGTGACCGGCATCAAGCGCGACGCGGCACTCGGGCATTCCGACGCAGAGCTGTTCGAACCCGAGCACGCGCAAAGCATGGCCAACGATGATCTCGCCATCATGGCCGGCGGGACACTCGTCGAACAGGAAGAAACCGGCTTTGGAAGCCGCGCGCTGCTCACCGCCAAGTTCCCGCTGTATGGCGACAATGGCCGCCTGACCGGCGTATGCGGGCTGGCCACCGACATCACCGAACGCAAGAAGCTCGAGCGCGAAATCGCCGAAAACGAAGCGCGACTGCGCGCGATGTTGCAAGACAGCCCCGCGGGCGTGGGCATCATCGCCGAAGACGGCACCGCGCGTTTCTGCAATCGCAAGCTCGCCGAACTGCTCGGCGTCGACGCGGCAGCGCTGCCGGGCTACAACTTCACCCAGTTCTGGGCCGACCCACGGCAGCGGCAAGCGCTGCTGGACAGAATGCGCGGCGGCTCCGAAGTCCGCGATCAGGAAACCGAGCTGAGGCGCGCCAACGGCGAAACCTTCTGGGTCATGCTCAGCTCGCGCTTCATCGAGCACCACGGCGAGCGCTGCCTGCTTTCGTGGTTCTACGATGTCACGGAACGCCGCGCCGCGATGGACGCGCTGCAGCGGGCGCGCGAAATGGCGGAAGAAGCGACGCAGATGAAGTCGGACTTCCTCGCCAACATGAGCCACGAGATCCGCACGCCGATGAACGCGATCATCGGCATGTCGCACCTCGCGATGAAAACCGAGCTGACAGCGCGCCAGCGCGATTACGTCAGCAAGATCCAGCAATCGGGCCAGCATCTGCTCGGCATCATCAATGACATCCTCGACTTTTCGAAGATCGAGGCCGGCAAGCTCACGGTCGAACAAACCGAGTTTGCGCTGGAGAACGTGCTGGACAACGTCGCCAACCTGATCTCGGAGAAGGCCACTGCCAAGGGGCTCGAGCTGGTATTCGACGTCGACAAATCGGTGCCTGACGTGCTGCTCGGCGATCCGCTGCGTGTCGGCCAGATCCTGATCAATTACGCGAACAACGCAGTCAAATTCACCGAGACTGGCGAGATCGACGTGATCGTCCGCGTGCTTGAACAGCGCGACACCGATGTGCTGCTGCACTTCGCGGTGCGGGACACCGGCATCGGGCTGAACGAAGACCAGCGCGCACGGCTGTTCCAGTCCTTCCAGCAGGCCGATACCTCGACCACCCGCAAGTACGGTGGCACCGGACTGGGCCTTGCGATCAGCAAACGGCTGGCCGAGTTGATGGGTGGCGAGGTTGGCGTCGACAGCACGCCTGGCGAGGGCAGCACCTTCTGGTTTACCGCGCGCTTTGCCAAAGGCGAAGCACAAACGCGGCGTTTCACACCGGAACCGGATCTGCGCGAACGTCGTGTGCTGGTGGTCGACGACAACGCCAATGCGCGTGCCGTACTGACCGACCTGCTCGAATCGATGACCTTCCGCGTCGCGCAGGTGCCGAGCGGCCTCGACGCGATTGAGGAAATCCAGGCCGCGCAAGGCCGCGGCGAAGCCTACGAGATCGTTTTTCTTGACTGGCGCATGCCCGGTCTCGACGGCATTGAAACCGCCAAGCGGATACGCGCCCTTGGGCTCGCAAAGCCCCCGCAACTGGTGATGGTGACGGCCTATGGCCGCGAAGAAGTGATGCGCGGCGCATCCGGGGCCGGCATCGACGAAATCCTGATCAAGCCGGTCAACGCATCGATGCTTTTCGACGCGGCGATCCGCGCGCTCGGTGGCACACGCAGCGATACCTCAGCCGTGCCGCGGGCAAGCTCCTCCTTGCTGCAGCAACTGGAGTCACGCGCCGGCGCGCAGATCCTGCTGGTCGAAGACAACGACCTGAACCAGCAGGTCGCGAGCGAACTGCTGCGCGACGCGGGCTTCGAGGTCGAGGTCGCTGACAACGGTGCGATTGCCGTTGAACGCGTCAGCGCCCAGGCTTTCGATCTGGTGCTGATGGACATGCAGATGCCGGTCATGGACGGCGTGGCAGCGACGCGGGCGATACGCGCCAAGCCCGAGCATGCGGCCCTGCCTATCGTGGCCATGACGGCCAACGCCATGCAGGGCGACCGTGAGCGCTGCCTGGAAGCGGGCATGAACGACCATGTACCCAAACCGATCGAACCCGACACGTTGTGGGCGGCCTTGCTGAAGTGGATTCCGCCGCGGGCATTCAGCGAGAACATCCTGACACCCAAGAGACCGCCCGGCGAACACCCTGTGGTTACCGCCGAACTGCCGGTGATCGAAGGGCTCGACAGCGAATCGGGCCTGCGTCGCGTGCTCGGCAAGCAGGCGCTATACCTGAACATGCTGCGCAAGTTCGCCGCCGGTCAAGCCACCACGGTCGCTGACATCCGCGGCGCGCTGGACAACGGCGATCGCGCCACCGCCGAGCGCATCGCACATACCTGCAAGGGGGTGGCTGGCAACATCGGCGCAGGCGAGGTTCAGGCGGTCGCGGCCGAACTTGAGCACGCGATCCACGACGACGCAGCGCGCACTGAACTTGATGCGCGACTTGCCGAACTCGAACCGCTGCTCACGACACTCATCGCGAAGCTGCTGGCCGCCTTGCCGAGCGAAGCCAGAACAAGCGGTGCGAACGCGGTGGATCATGCCGCGCTGGCCGAGGTCATCAAACGCATCGTTGCCCTCCTCGCAGACGACGATTCGGAGGCGGGTGACGCCTTCGACCAGCATGCAGATATGCTGCGTACCGCGCTGGGCCCCGACTGTGAAGCGATCGAATCCGCCATCCGCGAGTTCGACTTCGAGACCGCGCTCGACAAACTCAGATCGGCTGCCGGCAGTGCTGGCGTGACGATCGACTGACTGGAAGGGAAACCATGGACAGCACATCTGCGATCGATAGCCGCCATACCGTTCTGGTCGTCGACGACACGCCTGACAACCTCACGCTGATGAGCGGGCTGCTCAAGGACGTCTACAAGGTCAAGATCGCCAACAATGGCGAAAAGGCGATCAAGATCGCCGAGTCGTCCGCACCGCCGGACCTGATCCTGCTCGACATCATGATGCCCGGCATGGACGGCTATGAAGTCTGTGAGCGCCTCAAGGCGAACCCGCAGACACGCGACATACCGGTGATCTTCCTGACCGCGAAGGCGGAGATGGATGACGAGAAACGCGGGCTCGATCTGGGTGCCGTCGACTACATCACCAAACCGATCAGCCCGCCAATCGTGCTGGCGCGGGTACACACCCACCTTGTGGTAAAGGCGAGTGCCGATTTCCTCAAGGACAAGAACGCCTTCCTTGAAGCCGAAGTCCAGCGCCGTACGCGCGAGGTGCAGGCGATCCAGGATGTGACGATCATGGCCATGGCCTCGCTTGCCGAGACGCGCGACAACGAGACCGGCAACCACATCCGCCGCACCCAGTTCTACGTCGACGCACTGGCCAGGCACTTGCAGGCGCATCCGCGCTTTGCCGCACAACTCGACGACCACACGGTCGAGATGCTGTTCAAGTCCGCGCCGCTGCACGACATCGGCAAGGTGGGCATTCCCGATCGCATCCTGCTCAAGCCGGGCCGCTTCGAGCCGGAGGAGTTCGAGATCATGAAGACCCACCCTGCGCTGGGTCGCGATGCGATCCTGCACGCCGAGCGCCAGCTTGGCATGGAAGTCCCCTTTCTCGCCCACGCCAAGGACATCGCCTACGGCCATCAGGAAAAGTGGGACGGCAGCGGCTACCCGCAGGGTCTGTCCGGCGACGCGATTCCGCTATCGGCCCGTCTGATGGCCGTGGCCGACGTATACGACGCCCTCATCAGCCGCCGCGTTTACAAACCCGCGATGCCGCACGACAAGGCGGTGCAGATCATCGCGGACGGCAGTGGCACGCACTTTGATCCGGATATCGTCGAGGCATTCCTGCAGTTGCAGGAGCGCTTCAATGAGATCGCGCAGCGCTTTTCCGATTCCGATGCGGACATCGCGGAAAAGGCCGAGCAACTCGCCCGCGCATCGGGCGGAAAAGGGATGGCCGAGGGGTAACTGAGGCGTGACTGAAGGGCGTTCGAGGGGCTGTTGCGGGCCCGTTTCCCCTGCCTTGCCCCTTCAATCGGGGTCGTCCCGCAAGGGCGCCTGGCTCGGCACTGTCAGTATCACGGTGGTACCCGCGCCCGGCTGACTCTGCAGTTCGACGGTGCCGCCAAGCAGGCCGGTCACGATGGTGTGCACGATGTGCAGGCCGAGCCCGCTGCCACCGTGCCCGAGTTTGGTGGTGAAGAAGGGGTCGAACACACGGCGCTGCATGGCTTCGCTGATGCCGGCGCCGTCGTCGCTCACCGCGATGCGCACGCGCTCGCCGCTGTCGCAGGACACATCAATCCGCACCTTGCCCTGCGTACGCCCTTCAAATCCGTGCAACACCGCATTGTTCACCAGGTTCGTGAGCACCTGCCCCAGCGGCCCCGGGTAGCTGCTCATCACCACGTCTTCGGCGACCGAGGTTTCGATCTGGTAGGGCTTGGTCTTGAGTGTCGGGCGCAGCATCAGAAGGGTTTCGGCAACCACTTCAGAGATGCGGAAGTCGCGCCGCTTCGAGCTCGCACGATCGACCGCCACCTGCTTGAAGCTGGCGACCAGCTCGGCGGCCCTTGTGAGATTGCGCATCAGGATCTCGCTCGCCTGCTCTGCGGTGCCCAGATAATCCTTGAGCGTCGAGCGGCGCAAGCCCTGCTCCGATTCGCGCAGCAAATCTTCGGTGGCTTCACTGAGCGTAGAGGTCACCGTCAGGCAATTGCCGATCGGCGTGTTCAGTTCGTGTGCCACACCGGCCACGATGCCGCCGAGCGCCGCCATCTTCTCGGACTGCACCAGTTCGTCCTTCGCCCGCTCCAGCCGCTGCAGCGCGTTCGAGAGTTCCAGGTTGGCGTCGACCAGTTGCACGGTGCGCTCCTCCACCCGCTTTTCCAGGGTGGCGTTAAGTTCCCGCACTTCCTGTTCGGCGCGGCGAATCGCGGTGACATCGACCAGCGACAGGATCAGCAGATCGTCGTCACCGTCGCGCACGACGCGTGCGGTGAGCGCACAGCGGATCGAGTTGCCGTCGCGGCCGTGCATCCAGGCCTCGCGACCCGCGCTTTCGCGCCGCGCAAGAAGGTCTGCCAAGAGCGCCTTGCGGTCCTCGATGTCCGCCCAGATCCCCAGTTCGGCCCCGTTGCGCCCGATTGCATGTTCGCGCGGGATGCCGTACTGACGGCAGAACACCTCGTTGCAATCGAGGATCGCGAAACGCGGCAATCGGCTCACCACCAGGGCCACCGGCGAGGCATGGAAGAGCTGGCTGAACAGTTGCTGGCTGCGGCGCAGTTCCTGCTCGGCGTGCAGACGGGCGAATTCCTGACCGATGCGCTCCGCGACCACCTTGATCAGCGAGCGCGTGGTTTCGGCGTATTGCAAAGCGCTGCCGAAGGCAACGAGCAAGGCTTCCGCGCCGCCTTCGTCCGACCTGACCGGCGCCACCACGATGCTCACCGGATGGAAGCCGAAGGCCTGCGCAAGCCGCTCGGCTTCATCCTGCGGCGGCGTCCAGTCGGCGAAAGCACGCGCCTCGATGGCGCGCGCCAGCGCAGGCGCGGGCAATGCGAGGCCACCCTCTTCGTCCTGGACCGTGCGCAAGCCCGACAGCGTCACCGCGTCGGCGGCACTCGCGCGGGCAAGTACGGCAACGCCGGCACCCACGCCCTCGACGGCCGCGTCGAGCAGACTGCGCAGGCCACCGGAGACGCCCGCCGCCGCAAGGCGCTGTAGCGTCCGCTGCGCCCGGCGAACTTCCGTCTCATCGCGCATCACGGCAACCATGCAGGCCTCGCCGGCGATTTCCACCAGACGCGTGCTGACCACACCCTCGATCACGGTGCGGTCGGCGCGCCACATCTCGATCGGGAATCGATCCACACGGCCGTCTTCCAGCGTGCCCTTGGCGATCAGCCGACGCTGTTCAGGATGAACGAAGATGCCCAGCTCCACCGAGGTGCGCCCGATAGCGGCTTCGCGAGGGATGCCGGTGATCCGCTCGAAGGCCTCATTGGCGTCGTAGATCGTGCCATCCGAGGCACGCGACAGCGTCACGTAATCCGGCACGGCGAGGAAGGCCGCCGAAAAACGCAACTCGGACTCGCGCAGCGCGTGCTCGGCGCGCACGCGTTCGGTCACGTCGTGGAAGCACAAGGCCACCACGCCGGCATGGTGGCGGAAGGTGAAGATGTCGAGCACACGGGCACAGCCCGGCGCCTGGTACTCGTAGCCAGGCGACTCGATGCTGCCGCCTTCGCTCGCCACGGTACTGCAGGCATGAGCAAGCGCGGTGTTGTCGAACCCGGGAAAGACGCCCTGCAAGGTATGCCCCAACGCACCCTCGGCCGGCAGTCCGAGTACGCGCTGCACCTGCGGGTTGATGCCGACAATGAAATGCCCCCCGCTGGGCTCGACCCGCAACTCGATGACGCCCATCGGCGCGCCTTCCAGCAAGGTGCGCAAGCGTTCTGCACCATTGCGTACCTCGGCCTCGCGGGTACGCAATCGCTCGAAGATCGCATCGAGCGTCGCGCCGATGCGGGCGAACTCGACTACCCGAGTTGGCGGCAGCGGATCTACCTCGCCGCCGTCGACGATGGCGCGGGCACGCGCCGCCACCAGCTCCATCCGGCCCGCGACGCGCGTCGCCGTGCGATTGCCGACGTAGAGCAGCATCGCTGCCGCGAGCAGCACACCAATCACCGTAATCGCTGCCGCCGCGTACAGGGGGCCGAAGACGGTATCGGCGGGTTGCCCGATCAGCGCGACCCAGCCCAGTTGCGGAATCGGCACCGTGCTACCGAAGTAATCCTTGCCGTCCACCGGGAAGTGCCCGGTTGCAATTTCACCGCGCATGCCCTGGCGCACCAGCGGGATGTCGCTCAAGTTCACCTGTTCCCGCGCCATGCGCGGGTCGGGATGCGCAACGATGCGACCAGACCGGTCCAGCAGCACCGCGAACACGCCTCCCTCCTCGCGCAGGGCGGAAACGCTGCGCGACAGCTTTTCAACATTGACCTCGGCCACCAGCACCTGACCGTCCACCGGCACCGCACGTGCGATGACCACCTGCGCACTGACCGGCGACAGGTAGGTCTGCGACCACACGGGTTTGCCACGCTCGAGCGCCTCGCGGACGTGCGGCTGCCCCACTTGCGAGAGTCCGATGAAATTGTCGCGGTAGGGCTGTGTGCGCGGCGGCAGGCCCACGCCGGAAACCATGCCTTCGTAGTCGATCAGCAGCAGCGCGTCAGTGGCCCCTTCGTTAGCCGCCAGCGCGTCGAGCATCGGGCTGACCAGACTGAGCGCAACCCCCTTGCGCAGCATGAACGCGGCGGAGTTCAAGGCCAGCTCGGCCGAGCCCAGGAAAGTCATGACCTGTTCGGTCACCGCGCTCGCGAGCACCTTGTCGCGCTCGCGCAGCGTGCGCTCGAACGAAGGCAGCAGGTAGCCGAGCAAGGCGACGATCACCAGCAGCAGCGGCAGGACTCCCGCGAGCGAAAACTGCCAGGAAAGCAGGCCCCGCAGCGACACAGGGCGTTTCATGGCGCGAGCACAACCTCGTAGTGGCCATCACGGATCACCGTGACATACACCGACCGTTTGGCGTCGCCGAAACGATCGATCTGCATCGGTCCTTGCGAGAGCTCGAACTTGCCGAGCCGCAGCAGCGTCTGTTTGAGGTCTTCACCTTGCAGCTGCGCGACCAGACCATCGATCACCATCTCGGCGGCGTCGTAGCCGCACACCGCGGCATACCCCGGATCCTCGCCGAATCGCTCGCGATAGCGACGCCGGAAGTCGACATAGTCGGGCCGCACGTTGTTGCGGTCGTAGTACTGCGAGACCAGCATGCCCTCCACCGCGCTACCACCCATTTCGATCAGCTTGTCCGACCCGCCCCACTCGGCCGATGCGAGTTGGACGGTTGCATCATGTTTGCGGATCTGCTGGGCCAGCAGCGCGGTGTCGACCGCGTTGGCGACGATGATGACCAGATCGGGGCCGTCGTCGAGCAGGCGGCCGGCCAGTTCGCTGAAATGCAGATCCGGGCCGGAGGTGTAGCTCAGCGCCGTCACCACTTTGCCGCCCCCCGTCTCGAAGGGGGCTGCGAAAGCCTTGTACCAGCTCTCCGAATAGGCACGGTTGTTGAGGTCATAGATCAGCGCCGCGCGCTTGAGGCCCCGCGATAGCGCGTAGGCGGCATTGCGCGCCGCATTGAACCGGGTCGCCGAAACGACCCGGAAAAAGTAGTCGTCACGCCCGCTCAACTCGTCCGCGGTCGAGGTCGGGCTCACCATCACGACACGGCGCTCGGTCACCAGCGGCACCGTCGTCACCGACATTGCGCTGGTCGTATGGCCCACGATTGCCGCGACCTTCAGCTCGATCAGTTCCTCGACCGCGCGACGCGCCAGGTCCGGCTTCTGCTCGTCGTTGCGCACCACCAGCTCGATCGCTCTTCCGTTGATGCCGCCGTGGGCATTGCGTTCCTCCACCGCGATCGTCGCACCATTGCGGCCGCCCACGCCAAGATCGGCGACCCGGCCGGACAGCCCGCCGACAAACCCGATGCGCACAGGTTCAGGCTTGGCGCAGGCTGCGAGGTTGAGGCAAAGAAGAAGTCCGCACGCCATCACGGCGGGACTGCGAATCGAGGGCATCGGCGAACCTCATTCTGCGAATCACCCCAATAACTACGGCGACAAAGCGCCCGCCCTGAAGGGGCCGGAGCCTGTTTGCGCCAAAGCAATGCGCCCAGGAGGGTACACATTCATCATGAAACCTGTCGCGGCGGCCGCATAACGGCCATCTCGCGATGCTAGTCCGTCTGGAGAAAGACCATGTTCCACAAGATTCTGGTTGCCATCGACGGCAGCGACGCATCGGCCCACACGCTGGATGTTGCTGCCGGACTCGCCATTACGCATGAAGCGCTGCTGATCGTCGCCCACGCGCTGGACGAAAACCTTCTGCCCGCCCGCCACGGCGGCGAGCCCTTCGGTTCGCGCGTCGATGTTCAGCGAGTCTGGCGCGCTGAAGGGGAAGCGGTGCTCGCAGCGGCCCGCAAGCACCTCGACCGCCCTCACCTGCGCATCGAAACCCTGCTGCTCGAATCGGACAGCCTGCGCGCCGACGACCAGATCGCCGACGCAGTGACCGCCAACGGCGTCGACCTGGTCGTGATCGGTTCGCACGGCCGCCGCGGTATCCAGCGCTGGGTACTGGGTTCGGTTGCCGAACGCGTCGCGCGCAAGGTGGAATGTTCGGTGTTCGTGGTGCGCGTGCGGGCGCCAGCCTGAGCGGCCCCCGCACTACGCCCTGCCCGGTTTAACCGCCGGGCGCCTGCCAGCCGCCGCCGAGCGACTGGTAGACGTCGACCAGCGACGTCAGACGATCACGCCGCGCGGTGACGAGCTGGCGTTCCGATTCCAGCCGCTCCCGCTCCGCATCCAGCAGGTCGAGGCGGCTGGTCTGCCCGGCCCCGAAGGTCTTCGCTGCCAGTTCATACACGCGGGTACGGCTGTCGCGCAGGGTTTCGGTGGCCTGCAGCGCATCGCGTGCGCCGCGTGCCGCAGACAGTGATGACAAGGCATCGGCGTAAGCCTGCCGTGCCGCCTGGCGGTAGGTAAGCTCCGCCTGATCACGCTGAGCCTTGGCCTGATCCACATCGGCCGACACGCGTGCAAGCCCAACCAGCGGCTGCGCAATCGCGCCGGCCACGTTCCAGCTGCGCGCCGCGCCGTCCAGAACGTCGGACAACGAGGTGCTCGCACCGCCAAAGAAGCCGGTCAGGCTGATCGACGGAAACCAGCGCGCGCGCGCCGCTTCGACGTTGGCACTCGCGGCGGCAAGTTGCGCCTCGGCCGCGCGTACGTCGGGGCGGCGCTGCAGCAGTTCGGCGTGCAAGCCGGCGGGGATCTCCGGTGCGCGCACCAGCACATCCACCGGGCTGCCACGTTCCGGCAGGCGCTCGGCCAGTTCGCGCGGGCTGCGGCCGAGCAGCAGCGACAGCGCCACTTCAGCCTGCTCGCGTGCGGCACGGATCTTCGGCAGCGCGGCAGCGACGCTGGCCCGCTCCGCTTCCACCAGCGCATAGGCGTAGGCGCCGATCACGCCGGCATCGAAGCGCCGCTTCTGCAGAGCCAGCAGCTCATCGCGGGTTTTCAGCTCGCCGGCGTACAGCCGCTCGTCGGCATCCAGGGCCAGCAGCGTGAAATAGGCGCGCGCGGTTTGCGCCGCAGTCGCGCTGCGGGTGACCTCGTGGCCGTACTGGCTCGCAGCCAGGTTCTGCGCCGCCACCTCACGTTCGGCGGCGAGGCGGCCAAAGAGGTCGATCTCGTAAGCCACGGTGAAGCCGGCGCTGAAGTTGTTCGCATAGCGCGGCTGCCCCGCTTGGCGCGTGTCGTCGGAGGTCCGCACCCGTGCGCCGGTGACACCTACATCCACCGTCGGCAGCAGGTTCGTACGCGCCGCGGCCAGCGCACCGCGCGACTGGCGCACGCGGGCGGCGGCCAGTTCGACGTCGCTGTTGTGCGCGAGCGCTTCGGCGACATAGGCGTCCAGCACCGGGTCAGCGAAGCTATGCCACCACTCGGTGATCGCGGCGGGTGCGGTTTGCTCGGCCGCCTTGGGCAAGTCCATTTGCGGCGGTGCCTTCGGCGTACCGGCGCAGGCGGCCAGCACCAGGGCGGCAGCCAGCGTCAGCGCAAAGCGGCCAGGGCGCATTGCGTCAGCGTTGTTGTTTCGTTCAGTCATGGCTCTTCCCTTCCTGCTCCAGTTCGGCGAGCGGGTGATGCGGGGGTGCAATCAGTTCATCGTCCGGCGTCTTCAGGCGGCGGTCGATCACGAGTTTGTAGAACAGCGGCACGAAGAACACCGCGAGGAAGGTGGCCGCCAGCATGCCGCCCATCACCCCGGTACCCACGCTCTGCCGCGCCCCGGCGCCAGCACCGTGCGAGATTGCCAACGGCAGCACACCGAGAATGAAGGCCAGCGAGGTCATGATGATCGGGCGGAAGCGCAGGCGTGCCGCTTCGATCGCTGCCGCGGCGGGCGGGAAGCCCTCCTGGTTCTTCAGCAAGGCGTACTCGACGATCAGGATCGCGTTCTTGGCCGCAAGCCCCAGCAGCGTTACGAGACCGATCTGGAAGTACACATCGTTCGTGAAGCCGCGCAGCCACACCGCAGCCAGCGCACCGAAGGTGCCGAACGGCAGTGCCAGCAGCACCGACAGCGGCAGCGACCATTTCTCGTACAGAGCCGACAGGATCAGGAACACCATCACCACCGCCATGCCCAGCGCAAGGCCGGAGGTACCCGAAGACCGCTTCTCCTGGTAGGACGAACCCGTCCAGTCGTAGCTGAATTCCGGCGGCAGCACTTCCTTTGCGATCCGCTCAACCTCGGCGATGGCCTGGCCCGAGCTGTAGCCCGGTGCGGCGTTGCCGAGCAGCTTCACGGCCGGCAGGTTGTTGTAGCGCTCCAGCAGATCGGGGCCGGCGGTGTAGTCGACGTGGGCGAAGGCAGACAGCGGCACCATCCCGCCCTTGCTGCTCTTCACATAGATGCGCCCGATGTCGTCCGGCCGCTTGCGATAGCTCGAATCGGCCGACATCAGCACCTGCCAGGCACGCCCGGACTTGTTGAAGTCATTGACGTAGTAAGTGCCCATCGACGCCGCGAGCGTGTTGAACGCGTCGTCGATATTCACGCCCAGCGCCTTGGCCTTGTTGCGGTCCACATCCACGTACAGCTGCGGCGAGTTGGCGCGCCACAGCGTCTGCACGCCAGCGAGGATCTTGCTCTGCGAAGCCGCGGCCTGGAACGCGCCAACGACTTCGGCCATCTTCTTCGAGCCACCGTCACCACGGTTCTGGATGTAGAACTCGAAGCCACCCGTGCTGCCCAGGCCAAAGATCGCCGGCGGCGGGAAGGCCAGCACAAGCGCCTCCTTGATGCCCGCGGTCTTGGCATACAGCTCGCCCACCAGGGCGGTCACCGGCACGTTGCGCTCGTCCCAATGCTTCTGGGTGACGAAGAGCGTCGCGGCACTGTTCTTGTAGCCGCCACCGATGAAGTCGAAACCCGTGAAGGCCACGACGTCCTGGTTGGCCGGGTTGGATTTCACCGCGTCGATGACCTGCTTGACGACCTTGTCGGTGCGCTCAAGCGATGCGCCGTCCGGCAGGAACACCGCCGAGATGTAGAAGCCCTGGTCCTCGTCCGGCACCAGCGAGCCCGGCGTGAACTTCCACAGCCCCGCCGTCACCGCAACCATGCCGAGGAACAGCGCCGCACCGATGCCCGAGCGACGGATCACCCAGGTCACACCGCCGATGTAGCGGCCGGTGGCACGGTGGAACCAGTCGTTGAAGCGCAGGAAGAACGGGTTGGTCTGCTTGTGCTCATGCTTGAGAATCAGCACGCACAGTGCTGGCGTCATCGTCAGTGCGATGATCCCCGACAGCGTGACCGAGATCGAAATCGTGATCGCGAACTGACGGAACAACTCGCCGGTCAGGCCACCCAGGAAGGCAATCGGCACGAACACCGAACACAACACCAGCACGATCGCGATGACCGGGCCAGTCACTTCCTTCATCGCCTGGATCGCCGCCTCGCGGGCGTGCAGCCCTTCCTCGTGCATGATCCGTTCGACGTTTTCGAGCACCACGATCGCATCATCGACGACGATACCGATCGACAGCACCATGCCGAACAGCGTCAGCGTGTTGATCGAATAGCCGAGCAGATGCAGGCCGGCGAAGGTGCCGATCAGCGATACCGGCACCGCCAGCGTCGGGATCAGCGTCGCACGCCAGTTCTGCAGGAACAGGAAGACGACAAGGAACACCAGCACCATTGCTTCGCCAAGCGTCTTGAGCACTTCGCGGATCGAGACTTCAACAAAGCGCGTGGTGTCGTAAGGAACGCTGTAGGTAAAGCCTTGCGGGAAGCGGTCCGACATGCCGGACACGGTCTTCTTCACCTCCGCCGCCACATCCAGTGCGTTGGCACCAGGCTGCAGGAAGATGCCGACGAGGGTTGCCGGATGGCCGTTGATGCGGCCGATGAAGTCGTAGTCCTTCGAGCCCAGTTCGACGCGTGCGACATCCTTCAGACGCAGCGAGGAGCCGTCCGGATTGGCACGCACGATGATGTTTTCGAACTCTTCGACGCTCGACAGCCGGCCCTTGGTGGTCACGGTATAGACCATTTCCTGCCCGCCACCTGTCGGCGCCTGACCCACCTTCCCGGCCGCGAACTGAGCGTTCTGCTCGTTCAAGGCCGCAGCGATGTCCGCCACCGTCACCTTGAGCTGCGTCATGCGATCCGGGCGGATCCACACGCGCATCGCGTAATCCTTCGCGCCGAAGATCTGCACGTTGGTCGTACCCGGGATGCGCTTCAACGCATCGAGCACGTTCAGGGTGACGTAGTTGGAGGTGTAGAGATCGTCGTAACGGCCATCTGGCGAGTAGAACGCGAGCACCTGCAGGAAGGACGAAGAGCCCTTCTCCACCGTCACGCCCTGGCGCCGTACTTCCAGCGGCAGCTTGGCTTCAACCTGCTTGACGCGGTTATTGACGTTGAGCGCCGCCTGATCGACGTTGGTGCCGATCTCGAAGGTCACTGCAATCGTCATCACGCCGCTGGAGGTCGAGGTCGACTGCATGTACATCATGCCTTCGACGCCGTTGATGGCGTTTTCCAGCGTCGCAGCGACGGTCTGCTCAAGCACGTTGGCCGAGGCGCCGGGGTAAACCGCAGTCACCTGCACTACAGGTGGTGCGATCTCGGGGTATTGCGCAATCGGCAGACTGCGCATGGCCGCCAGGCCCGCCAACACCATGAAGATGGAGATGACGAAGGCGAAGATCGGCCTATCTATGAAGAATCGGGAGAACATGGCTGCTTGCCTCCGGCTCAGTGCTTGCCAGCGGGGGCGGATTGGGCTGCCGGCGCTGCGCCGCCAACCTTGATCGGCGCGCCGGGGAAGAAGATACGGGCGGTGCCATCGACGATGACTTGATCACCCGGCTTGAGGCCGTCGCGGATCACCCAGGCATTCGCCAGATCACCGTCGAGCTTGACCCACTCACCCACCTGCACCGGGCGCGGCTGCGCGATCGTCGCGCCTTCCTTGCCCTGGCCCACCACATAGACGTACTTGCCATTGGGCGAATCCAGCACCGCGCGCTGCGGCAGCACCACCGCCTGCGGCCGCGTCGCACCACTCAGGATCACGCGCACGAACTGGCCTGGCGCCAGCTTGCCATCGGCGTTCGGCACGCTCGCACGCGCGGCAAAGCTGCCGGTGTTCGAATCGGCCTTGTAATCGCGGAAATCGATGCGCCCCACACGATCGAGCATCGAGCCGTCGGAGAGCTTCAGCTTCACCGCAAAACCATCCTTCGGCAGCACCAGCTTGCCGTTGGCGGCTTCGTCGCGCAGGCGCAGTGCTTCTTCCTCGCCCACGCCGTAGTTCACATGCGCCGGATCGGTCTGCGCCAGCGTCGCGAGCAGGCTGTCGCCGCCAGCAGCAGCAAGACCGCCCTCCACCTTCAGCGCGCGCCCGGCGACACCGCCGAGCGGTGCGCGGACTTCGGTGTAACCCAGGTCGATGCGCGCTGTCGTCAAATCCGCCTCGGCCGACTTCACCGCCGCCCGCGCCAGTTCGAAGGCCGAAGCGGCGTCATCCGCATCCTTCTGGCTCACGGCCTGTTCCGCGGCCAGCGGCTTGATACGGTTGTACTCGCGTTCCGCCTGCTTCAGGCGCGCCTGCGCCTGCGTCAGCGCCGCTTCGGCAGAAGCCACGCGCGCGCGGAACGGCGCCTGGTCGATCAGAAACATCGGTTGCCCGGCCTTGAGCAGGCTGCCTTCTTCATACAGACGCTTTTCGATGATGCCGGTGACCCGCGCCCGCACCTCGATCTCGCGCGAACCTGCGACCTGGCCTACATACTCGAAATCGACCGGCACATCGCGCAAGGCAACCGTGGCCACCGCGACATCGGCCGGCGGCATGCCACCGTGGCCTTGCTGGCCACCCTGCTTGCCGCATGCGACAAGGACGACGGAAAGCACTGCAAGCGCGAGCACGCCGCGCGCCGATGGAATTTGGTTTCTGGAGGGATTCATCTCGGGGTCCTCTGCTTGGGGTAGAGCGCACCGCCCGGTTCTATTAGGGCGAACATGGATTGACACTGGAGGCGGATTTTAGATACATACACGAATGTTTGTAAATATCGGATCGTGTCGTTTTGTGTCGGGCACCGCCAACTGCACGCTTGCAGCTTAGCGAGGCCGGGTTTCAATCGCCGCACATTACAATCACCGCCATCATGGTCAGACGAACCAAAGAACAAGCCGAAGCCACCCGCGAACAACTGCTGGACGCGGCCGAGACACTTTTCTGCGAAAAGGGCGTTGCATCGACCACGCTCGACCTGATCGCGCGCGCGGCGGGCGTCACCCGTGGCGCCGTGTATTGGCATTTCAAGAACAAGGCCGAGATTTTCGAGGCGGTCTGCGATCGGGCCACCTCGCCGATGGAAACCATGCTCGATACGCTGGCTGCAGACCCGGGCGAAGATCCGCTCGGCGCGCTTGAACGCCAGGCGCGCGACATCCTGATGATGGTGGCCACCGACACCCGGATGCGTTCGGTCCTGGAGATCCTGTTCCGCGGCTTCGATGGCGGCGCGGAATTCGCCGAATATCTGGCAAGGGAAGAAGAGAACAAGCGCCGCTGCCGCTGCCAGATCGAATCGGTGCTGAAAGTGGCCATTGCACGCGGCCAGGTCTCACCCAAGCTTGACGCCGCCGACGGCGCGATCGCCCTGACCGCCTTCGTCGGCGGCATCATGCACGACTGGGTCACCGACGCCGATTACGACCTCGCCCGGCTTGCGCCGTGGCTGACCGAGATCTTCTTCCGCGGCCTGCGGCACTCGTAACACGCATCTCGCCCCAATTGCCGAACGCCGCAGCGATCGCCGCCACGGCCAGCACCAACGGCGCGCCGATCACGTCCGAGCGGCGCGCATCGGATGCCGCGAAGGCGACGAATACATTCATTGCATCCGGCGCGATCTGCGTCTATCACTTCAACTGGACTCCGCCGTTGTGCGCGCCACCGCGCAACCATGCGTCGCCCGTTCGAGAGGATCGCCGATGCCATGCTGACTGCCCGACAGATCGCGAACATCTACGCCTGCAAGGCCGACCGGGCCGAGATGTGGCTGCCGCACCTGCAGGCGGCGGCGCGCCTGTGCGATGTGGACGAGGACCATAACCGCCTCGCCTGCTTCCTCGCCCAGGTTGGCCACGAATCCGGGCGCCTTCGCTACACACGCGAAATCTGGGGTCCGACTGCGCAACAGAAGCGCTATGAATACGGCACACCACTCGCCAAATCGCTGGGCAATTTCCGCCCCGGCGACGGCAAACGCTACATGGGCCGTGGGCTGATCCAGGTCACCGGCCGCGTCAATTACCACATCACCACCCAGCGCATGCGCGAAGCGCTGAAGGAAGGCGTCAGCAACGCCAATGACTTGCCGGATGTGCCGGACTTCGAAGACGACCCCGAGGCACTGGAGCGACCGATGTGGGCGGCCTTGAGCGCCGGCCTGTACTGGAAGTTGCACAAGCTCAACCTGTACGCCGACAAGCACGATTTCGTAACCCTCACACGCCGGATCAATGGCGGTATCAACGGGCTGGCCGACCGCCAGGCCCTGTTCGCGACCGCCTTTTCGTCGTTGCTGGACTAGGAGACCCCCATGGCCGCACTCATGTCTTTCCTCGGCGTCATCTTCAGTGGTGGCGCCACCGGCCTGATCGGCGTGCTGTTCCAGCGCTATTTCGATTACAAGGCCAAGCAGCAGGATCTGGAACTCGTGAAGATCAACAACGAACACGCCCGACTGCTTGCACAAATGGATGTCGAGAAGGCCAACCGCGCCGCGCAGGCGACCGAGAAGGTCGCCGAGGAACAGGCCGAGGCGCAGGTCCGCAGCGCCGAACTGGAAGCGCAAGCGCGCGCCGACGAGGCTGCCGCCAAGGCCTACGTAGCCAGCATCGACGCCGACCGTGCCACCTACCTCGACCCGAAGGCGCAGTCCAGGAGCAAGTTCGCGCGCATCATGATGACGCTGGTCGACTTTGTGCGCGGCATGATCCGCCCGTTCCTGACCATCTACCTCGTCATTGTCGCCACGGTGATGTTCGCCTGGGCGCGCACCCTCGCAGCCCCCAACGGCAACAGCGTGATCGACCCGATACAGGCGGCGACGCTGGTCAAATCCATCATCGACACCCTGCTCTACCTCGCGACCACCTGCGTCGTGTGGTGGTTCGGCGTGCGTCCGAGCCAGAAGGCGAAATAAGTCGAACCGCGCGAGACTTCCTTACCGATTCCGCGCACAGCACCCCTCATCGCTTCAACGGCGGAAGTCTTCGGGACACTTCCGCCGGTCGCCATCCGCCTCAGCGATACTCCTTCAACAAACTGTCCAGCGAACCGTCGCCACGCGCCTTAAGCGCGTCCAGCGTGCGCCTTGCCTCCGCGACCATCTGCTCGCGGTGGGCATCTTTCATCTTCACGATTTGCGCCCGCAGACCCTCAAGTGCGGCCCGCGCCTCCTGCACCTTTTCGGCCGGCACCTTGTCGCTGCCGGAAGCCGCCAGCACCAGATCGGTCAACCAGCCAAGCTGGCTGCCGTATGACACCTGCTCGAAGATCTTCTGTTCGAGTGCGCCTTCGCCGGCACCCGACGGAATCGCGCTGAAGAATCCGTTGGCGATCACGTCAGGTGCGAGATCCTGCGAGACGCTGCCAGACAGCGGCAGGTTCCAGGTGGGTTGCCACAGCCATAACCAGGGAAGCATGGTGAATCTCCTCGAGCAGGGATTGAATCGTCGCGGGGCATCACGCCCCCATCTGACTTGATTCAAGACCGCCGATCGCCGCCATGCAAGGTGTCAGTCACGCGACCGGAAAAAGAAAAGGCGCCCCGCAGGGCGCCTTTCTTCAAACCCATGAAGTGCCGATTACATCTGCGCGATCATCGCGTCGCCGAAGGCCGAGCACGACACTTCGGTCGCGCCGTCCATCAGGCGGGCGAAGTCGTAGGTCACGGTCTTCGCGGCGATCGCACCTTCCATGCCCTTGATCACAAGGTCGGCCGCTTCCTTCCAGCCCAGGTGGCGCAGCATCATTTCGGCCGAGAGGATCAGCGAACCCGGGTTCACCTTGTCCTTGCCGGCGTACTTCGGCGCGGTGCCGTGGGTCGCCTCGAAGCAGGCGTACTTGTCCGAGATGTTCGCACCCGGGGCGATGCCGATGCCGCCGACCTGTGCGGCCAGCGCGTCGGAAATGTAGTCGCCGTTCAGGTTCAGCGTGGCAATGGTGTCGTATTCGGCCGGACGCAGCAGGATCTGCTGCAGGAAGGCGTCGGCGATGGCGTCCTTGACGATCACTTCACGACCCGTCTTCGGGTTCGTGAACTTGCACCACGGGCCGCCGTCGATTTCCACCGCGCCGAATTCGTTCTTCGCCAGCGCGTAGGCCCAGTCACGGAAGCCACCTTCGGTGAACTTCATGATGTTGCCCTTGTGCACGATGGTCAGCGACTTGCGATCGTTGTCGATCACATACTGCAGCGCAGCGCGCACCAGGCGCTCGGTGCCCTGCTTGGAAACCGGCTTGATGCCGATGCCCGAGGTTTCCGGGAAGCGGATCTTCTTGACGCCCATTTCTTCGGTCAGGAACTTGATGACCTTCTTCGCGCCTTCGGACTCAGCCTGCCACTCGATACCGGCGTAGATGTCTTCGGTGTTCTCGCGGAAGATGACCATGTTGGTCAGTTCCGGCTGCTTGAGCGGCGACGGCACGCCCTTGAAGTACTGCACCGGCCGCACGCACTGGTACAGATCGAGTTCCTGACGCAGCGCCACGTTCAGCGAACGGATGCCGCCGCCGACCGGCGTGGTCATCGGGCCCTTGATCGAAACCGAGTAGTCCTTCAGCGCCTGGAAGGTTTCAGCGGGCAGCCACTGATCCGGACCGTACTTCACGGTCGCCTTCTCACCGGCGTACACCTCCATCCAGTGGATCTTCTTCTCGCCACCGTAGGCCTTGGCCACAGCGGCGTCGATCACCTTGATCATGACCGGCGTGATATCGACGCCGATGCCGTCCCCCTCGATGAACGGAATGATCGGGTTGTTGGGAGTCGGCTGACCGGGAATGATTTTCTGGCCGCCGGCCGGGACCGTGATCAAAGACTGGGCGCTCATGACTGTTGCTTCCTCAGGATTGGGTCGTTGGATGTTCTGTCGACAAGGCTGATGCGCGTCGCAACACCGCCGGTGTTGCGTCCCCTCGCGCCACACCGCCCCTCGACATTGAGGGAGGTTGTGACCTTGGCCTGGCGCGCAACGAGCGCTGCGCGCCGAGCGCCCGATTATCGCCGAATTCGCGGCACTGCACCAAGCGCGCCAAAAACTGGTTACATTGCGAACCAAGTTTTCAGAGGCGAGTCACACCGATGCCCTTCCGGGCGCGCGACAATAAGGTGCTCGCCTCTCGCGAACCCGCCCCTGAAGTCCACCGACCTGACCTGATGAACAAGAACAAAATTCTGCTTGCGGTGCTGGCCCTCGCCTTGGGTTTCGGCGCCTACAAACTCACCCAGCCCTCGCAAAGCGCGCCAAAGGCGGGCGATCCGACCATCAGCGTGCAGCTTGCCGAAGTGCAACTCCGCTCCCTGCCGGTGGTATTCGAGACCAGTGGCTTCGTGACCCCGGTATCCAGCGTGGAAGTGCGGGCGCAATTGACCAGCACGATCCGCGAGGTGCTGGTGCATGAGGGCGACACCGTGGCGGCGGGTGCGCCGCTGTTCCGGCTCGATGGCCGTGCCGAGACCGCCACGCTCGAAAAGCTCAAGGCACAGATGGCGCGCGACACCGCGCTGCTTGAAGATGCCCGCCGCACGCTCTTGCGAAACGTCGAACTCAAGCAGCGCGGCTTTGTGTCGCAGGGCGTGGTCGATGCCAGCAGCAGCAATGTCGACGCGCTCAGTGCCACGGTCGCTGCCGATCGCGCCGCAATCGCCGAAGCACAGGTCGCGGTCGAGCACGGTTACATCACAGCCCCACAGGCAGGGCGAGTCGGCCTCATCAACGTGCGTGTCGGCAGCCTTGTGCAACCCGGTTCGGCGACGGCGCTGACGACGCTGACGCGCCTCGACCCGATCGACATCGCCTTCACGCTGCCCGAGACCTACCTCGCGCAACTGCGCCGTGCGCAGGCTCGTGGGCCGGTGGTGGTGTCGGTCAAGGATGCCGAAGGCAGACTCGACGGACAGCTCAACTTCATCGACAGCACGGTCGACAGCGTTGCCGGCGGCGTGCGGATCAAGGCGCGCTTCGACAACGCAAAGCTGCGCCTGTGGCCCGGTGCGCAGGTCACGGTCGGTCTGACGCTGGACGCGATCAAGGACGCACCGACGGCACCGCTCGCGGCGATCCAGGTGAGCCCGAACGGCCAGTTCGTCTATGCCATCGATGACCAGGAGCGTGCCAAGGCCCTACCGGTCAGGATCCGTTACCAGGATGCCGAGTTCGCGGTGCTCGACGGCGTACCGGCCGGAACACGCGTGGTCGTCATGGGCGGGCAGAACCTGCGCCCGGGCGTACGCGTCCGCGACAGCGGCAAACCCGCTGCACCGAAGGCCGGGGCGAAGCAATGAACCTGTCGGAGTTGTGCATCCGCAGGCCGGTCATGACCGTCCTGCTCTCGATCTCTGCCGTGGTGGCTGGCGCCCTCGGCTACCACTACCTGCCGGTTGCCGCGCTGCCCAGTTACGACACGCCAACGATCAACGTCAATGCGTCACTGCCCGGCGCGAGCCCGGACACGATGGCCTCGTCGGTCGCGCTGCCACTGGAAAAGCAGTTCTCGACCATTGCGGGCCTGGTCACGATGAGTTCCAGCAACACGCTGGGCAACACCTCGATCACGCTTGAGTTTGCCTCCGGCCGCAATATCGATGCCGCCGCCGGCGATGTGCAGGCGGCGCTGCTGCGGGCGCAGCGTGCGCTGCCCGAGGAGATGACCACCATCCCCTCTTACCGCAAGGTCAATCCGGCCGACGCGCCGATCCTGATCCTCGCGCTGACCTCGCCATCGTTGAGCCTGCCCGACCTCAACGACTACGCCGACAATCTGGTCTCGCCTTCGCTCGCGACGATCGACGGCGTCGCCCAGGTATCGAACTGGGCCAACAAGAAGTTTGCGGTCCGCGTGCAGGCGGACCCGGACAAACTTGCCGCGCGCGAACTCACGCTGGACCAGCTTGCCGCGGCGATCCGCGCCGCCAACGCAAATTCGCCCCTCGGTGTGCTCAGGGGCGCCAACCAGACACTGACCATCGAGGCCAACCGCCAGCTACGACACGCGGACGAGTTCAAGCCCTTGATCATCGCGACCCGCAACGGCCTGCCGGTGCGCCTTGCCGATGTCGCCACGGTGGTCGATTCGATCGAGAGCACGACCACCGCGAGCTGGGCCGACGGCGAGCGGTCCATCGTCCTGGCGGTGCAGAAACAGCCGGATGCCAACACCGTCGCCACCGTCGATGCGATCCGCGCAACCCTGCCAAGACTGCAAGCCCAGATGCCGGGATCGGTGCAGATCAAGGTCATCAACGACCGCTCGGTGTCGGTGCGCGATGCGATCCACGATGTGCAGCTGACGATGATGGGCACGATCGCGCTGGTCGTGCTGGTGATGTTCCTGTTCCTGCGGCATGCCGCCGCAACGCTGATTCCTTCGGTGACGCTGCCGATCTCGCTGGTCGGAACGCTGGGCCTGTTGTTTGCGCTGGGCTATAGCCTCGACAACATTTCCCTGCTCGGCCTCACGCTGGCGGTGGGCCTGGTTGTCGACGACGCGATCGTCGTGCTGGAGAACATCGTGCGCCATGTCGAGGCCGGCATGCCGCCGCTGCAGGCGGCAGTCACCGGCGCCCGCGAGGTGAGCTTCACCATCATCTCGATCTCGCTGTCGCTGGTCGCGGTGTTCATCCCGATCTTCTTCATGCCGGGCGTCATCGGACTGCTGTTCCACGAATTCGCGGTGGTCGTGATGCTGGCGATCCTCGTCTCGGCAGTGGTTTCGCTGACGCTGATCCCGCTGATGGGCAGCCGCTTCCTGCGGCCCGAAGCCGAACAGCATCAACACGCATGGCTGACGCACTTCGAACACGGGTTCGAGCGCGTGCAGCGCGCCTACGCGCGAAGCCTCGAGACTGCACTGAATCACCGGCTTGCGGTCGGCGCCCTTGCCCTGCTGACGATCGTCGGCAGCGTGTGGCTGTTTGCCGCCAGCCCCAAGGGCTTCTTCCCGCAAGAGGACATCGGGCAGATCCAGGTCACGGCCGAAGCCTCCAGCGATGCTTCATACGAGGCGCTGTTCCGGCACGCCGAACGGATGATGAAAGTCGTTGGCGGTGATCCGGCGGTCGAAGGCTTCGCCGCCGCGGTATCGGAAAGCAACGCGCGCATGTTCCTGCGGCTGAAGCCGCGCAGCGAACGCGACCCGATGCCGGTCGTGATCGAACGCCTGCGCAAGGAGGCAAAGAAGCTGCCCGGCATCGACGTCTATTTCACGCCGACGCAAAACCTGCGTCTGGGCGGTCGGCAGAGCCGCAGCCAGTTCCAGTACGTGCTGCAGAGCGTGAATGGCGGCGAACTCACCGCATGGGCCGACAAGCTCAAGCAGGCATTGGCGGCCGACCCGCTGTTCCGCGACGTCACGACCGATTCGCAGCTAAAGGGCCTGAATGCCCGCGTGGATATCGACCGCGAACGTGCCAGCCTGTACGGCGTTGCGCTCGCCGACGTCCGCACCGCGCTCTACAGCGCCTTCGGCGACCGCCAGGTTTCGACGATCTACACCTCCAGCGGCAGCTACGAAGTGATCCTGGAACTCGCGGACGCCTTCCGCCAGGACGAACGCGCACTGGGCCGCATCCAGGTCCGCAATGCCAGTGGCGCGCTGGTGCCGCTGGCCAACGTCGCAAGCGTGCAACGCGTTGCCGGCCCGACCGCCGTCAATCACCAGGGCCAGCTGCAGGCAGTTACCGTGTCGTTCAACCTGGCACCCGGCGCAGCGCTGGGCGAGGCCACCAAGCGCCTGCATGAAGCCGAGAAGACGATCGGCCTGCCCTCCGGCATCCTCACCGCGTTCGCCGGCGACGCGGCGGCTTTCCAGCAGTCGCAAGGCGCCCAGGTGGTGCTGATCATTGCGGCGCTGCTGGTGATCTACGTGCTGCTGGGTGTGCTGTACGAGAGCTACATCCACCCGATCACGATCCTCGCCGGCCTGCCCTCGGCGGCGGTCGGCGCCCTGCTGACGCTGCGGCTTTTCGGCATGGAGCTGACGATCATCGCCAGCATCGGCATCGTGCTGCTGATCGGCATCGTGAAGAAGAACGCGATCATGATGATCGACTTCGCGGTCGAAGCGCAGCGTGCCGGCGCCACGCCACAAGAGGCGATCCGCCAGGCCTGCGCGCTGCGCTTCCGCCCGATCACGATGACCACGCTTGCCGCGCTGGCTGGCGCACTGCCCCTGGCGCTGGGGCTGGGCGCCGGCGCCGAACTGCGGCAACCGCTTGGTGTATCGGTCGTCGGCGGGCTGATCTTTTCGCAGTTGATCACGCTGTTCATCACGCCAGTGATCTACCTCGGCTTCGAGAGCCTGCGCGAGCGGCTTGCAGGGCGGCGACTGCAGGTGGCGTGATCGGAAGCGTGATGCGAATGGCATCACGGGGGCTGACGATCGCATGACATTAGAATTTCCGGACTTGCCCGGAGATCCCGATGAATGCACCGCACGCCCCCGCCGACTTGCTGGCCGCCCTGCTCGCCCCCTTGCCCGGCAGCAACCCGACCGGCGAAGACCTCTCGTTCTCGCCCGAGTTCGACGCGCTCGACGAAGCCCGCCGCGAGGACGATGCTTCGCTCGATCAGGGCGACTGGGTCACGACGCTGAAAGTTGCCGACTGGCGCAAGGTCATCGACATCGCCACCGCACTGCTGAACGCGCGGACCAAAGACCTGCGGGTCGCCGCCCGTTACGCTGAGGCAAGCGGGCGCCTGAACGGTGTGGCCGGGTTGGAGGCGGGATTCCGGCTGGTCGCAGGCTTGCTGCAGGCCTTCCCGGACACCCTGCATCCACTGCCGGAAGATTCTGACTCCGAAGAACGCGCCGGCGCGCTGGCCTGGCTCCTGCAGCGCGCACTCGACGTGCTCAAGGCCGCGCCGCTGCTGCAAACCGAAACCCGCAGCCTGTGCTGGGACGACTACGAACGCGCGCGCAGCGGGGGTAACCGCAGCGACGATGAACACGCGCAGGAACATGCCGATCTGGCCACCGCCTGGGACGCGGCAACGCGGACCACGCCGCTCACGCGGCTCGAAGCCACCGGCCAAGCGCTCAATGCGCTGGCGGACGCCATTCGCACGCTGGATCTGATCTCCGCCGGGGTACTCGGCGACAGCGCGCCGTCGCTGCGCCTGCTGCGTGACCAGCACGAACGCATCCATCACCTGATCAATCGACTGATCGCGGAGCGCGGTGGCTTGTCGGCCGCGGCATCCGCGCAGCACCCCGCCAACGACGACGCGCCTGCACAGAGCGCTCGCGCAGGCACCGAGCACGCCGGGCAACGCGCAAACCGGGGCATGAGCCGGGAAGAAGCCGTGGCGATGCTGGGTCAGGTCGCCGCCTACTTCCGTCGCACCGAGCCGCACAGCCCCGTCGCCTACCTGGCCGAAAAGGCCGCCACCTGGGCCAACATGCCTCTGCACGACTGGCTGCGTCAGGTGGTCAAGGACGACGGCGCATTGGCGCACATCGACGAACTGCTGGGCGTTGAACGCTGACGGCCGCCCCTCATCGGGGCCTGACACAAAACGACATCACAGCGTCGCCGCAAGGCGCTAGCATCGCGCTTTTCAGGGCGCGCGGCCGGCAGCACCGTTCCTCGCGCCAACCCGCCCTGCTTCCCACAAGGAGAGAAGATGCGACTCAATGCCCTGGGCTGCGCCCTGCTGGCCCTGCCCGCTCTGGCCATGGCCGCTGCACCCGCCACCCCCGAGATCCCGGTAACCGATGTCTACCATGGCGTCAGCGTGGTAGACCCGTATCGCTGGATGGAAGACATGAAGTCTCCGGAATTCCAGACCTGGCTCAAGGCGCAAGCCGACTATGCCGGCGGGATACTCAAGCAGATTCCAGGGCGCGACGCGCTGCGCAAGCGGCTGGGCGAACTGGCGGATGTCGGCGAGGTGACCGGCGGCTATGAACAGGCCGGCAGCCAGGTCTTCTTCCTGAAACGCGCGCCGGGCGAAAACGCGCGCAAGCTTTGGGTGCGTCACGGCGCGAACGGGGCCGAACGCCTGCTGCTCGATCCCGACGCGATGCCGGGCGAAGGCGGCCACCACGCGATCGACTGGTATTCCCCCTCACGCGACGGCAAGCTGATCGCGATCGGCATCTCGGTAGGTGGCTCTGAAAACAGCGTGATGCGGATCATGAACGTCGCTTCCGGCAAGTTCTTGCCCGATGTCATCGACCGCGCCGGCCTCAATGAACCGGACGGCCGCAGCATGAACGAGTCCGGAATCGCGTGGCTGCCGGACGGCAAGCACTTCTACTACAACCGCCATCCGGCCGACGAGCGTTACAACAAGAGCGCGGTGTTCCTGCACAAGCTTGGCGACAGCGCGGACAAGGATGTCGCGGTATTTGGCTGGGGTGCCACACCCTCGCGCACATTCGAACTCGCGGACCTGCCCTATGTCAGTACCGCGCCCGGCTCGAAATGGCTGATGGCCGAAGTCCTGCATGGCGACTCCGTCAACCGCTCGTTCTGGGTCGCGCCGCTTGCCAAGGCTACGAACGGCGAAACGCCGTGGCGCCGCCTGATCACGCCGGAAGACAAGGTCACGCATGCTGTCCTGGTGGGTGACGCGCTCTATGCCATCACGCAGAAGAACGCATCCCGGCGTGAGCTGCTGAAGATCTCGGTGGCCACCGGCGATCGCGTTCTGGCACTCAAGGCGGGGGACGCGGTACTCCAGGAACTGATCGCAACCGCGGACGGTGTGGTCGTGAAGGCGCTCGACGGCGGTGTCAGCAAGCTCATCCAGGTCGGCAAGACCGGCCAGACAGCCGAACTCGGATTGCCCTTCGAAGGCACGGTGCGGGAGATCAGCGCAGCAAGCGACCGCTCGATCCTGCTCCGACTCGAAGGCTGGACCCGCCCCGCGCAAGTGCTGCGACTGGCGGGCGGCAAAGTCGAGGTCACCACACTTCAAAAACCGCTCAAGGTGGACACCTCTGGGGTAGAGGCACGTCGGGTGATGATCAAGAGCCACGACGGCGTCCTGGTGCCGCTGTCGATTCTCTCGCAGAAGAACCCTGCCCTCGACGGCAAGCACCCGACGATCCTCTCCGGCTACGGCGCTTACGGCATCTCGATGGAGCCACGCTTCTCGGCCGTGCGGCTGGCCTGGCTCGAACGCGGCGGCGTGCAGGCGGTCTGCCATGTGCGCGGCGGCGGTGAACTCGGTGAAGATTGGCATCAGGGCGGCTACATCAAGACCAAGCAGAACACTGTTTCGGACTTCATTGCCTGTGCCGAGTGGCTGATCGCCAATGGCTACACGTCGTCGAGCAAGCTCGCCGGAATCGGTGGCAGCGCTGGCGGCATCACGATCGGCGGCACGATCACCCAACGCCCCGAATTGCTTGCTGCCGCGCAAAGCGCAGTCGGCATCTCCGACATGCTGCGCATGGAAAACACGCCGAACGGCCCGCCCAACATCGAAGAGTTCGGCACCGTCAAGAATCCCGAGCACTTCAAGTCGATGTACGCGATCAGCCCCTACCACCGGGTGAAGGATGGCGTTGCGTACCCGGCGGTGATCGTGACCACCGGCGCGAATGACCCGCGTGTCGAAGCCTGGCTGCCCGGCAAATTCGCCGCCCGCCTGCAAAAGGCCAATCCGAACGGCAAGCCGGTGATCTTGCGGGTGGACTACGACGCGGGCCACGGGATTGGTTCGAACATCGGGCAAGCGCTGGACGAAACCGCCGACGTGTGGTCGTTCTTCCTGTGGCAGATGGGGGATCCGGCCTTCCAGCCCATGCGCTGAATCGCCTGCCGGCGGGCCTTCAAGCTTTCTGGCCCGCCAGCCGTTAACCATGGGCGAACCGGCCGCACCCTGCGGCCGGTGAATACCGCGGAGCGCGCGTGAAAGCCCTCGTCGCCGACCCATCCCGTTTCATGCGCAACGTGTTTTCGTCGGTATTCGCCGCACGAAACGTCGATGTCGTGCAGGCGGAGAACGGCTGCCAGGCCTTGATTGCGCTGGAGAGCGAGAACATCGATCTGGCGTGTGTGGCGCTCGAGCTGGGCGACATGCAGGCCTCGGATCTGCTGATGTGCAATCGCGCCAACCAACGCGGCAATGTGCTGCCGTTCGTCGCGATTACATCCAACCGCGACAAGGCGCATGTTGATGCTGCGCTCGCGGCCGGATTCTCGGAATGCTTCCACAAGTCCAGTCAGGCGGAGTTCGAGGCCTACATCGATGCCTGGCTGAGCAAAGTCACCCGAAAGCTCAGCGGCAAAGTGCTGCTGATCGAAGACACCGAGTCGACGGCCCAGTTCTGCACCCGGATCATGCAGACCATCGGCCTGGCGGTCGAGGTGATCAAGTCCGGCGAACTGGCGATCGAAGCGCTCGCGCGACGCCAATTCACCCTCATCGTCACCGATTTCATGCTGGCCGGAATCAAGACCGGTCTCGATGTGATCCGCTTCGTGAGGGCGCTGGAAGGCCGGCCCGGCCGCACGCCGATTCTTGCCCTGTCGGCCAGCGACAATACCGCCCGACGGGTGGAGATCTTGCGCGCCGGCGCCAATGATTACGTGCAAAAACCGGTGGTTCCGGAAGAACTCGAAGTGCGGTTGCGCAACCTGATCACGCTGGCCGAATTGTTCGACAGGCTCGAAACGCAGCACCAGATGGTCAAGGACATGGCCCAGCGCGATCGTCTGACCGGCCTGTTCAACCGCCACCGGCTCGAAGAACTGATGCCGGAACTCGTCGCCGAAGCGCACAAATCCGGCGGCAGCTTCTCGCTGGTCGTGATCGATCTCGATCACTTCAAGCAAATCAACGATACATACGGCCATGCGGGTGGCGACCAGGTGCTCGTCGCGGTGGCGGCTGCCTTGCGCGGCACCTCGCGCCCGCAGGACATCGCCGTCCGCTACGGCGGAGAGGAACTGCTGCTGGTGCTGCCAGGCATTGCGCTGCCACAGGCCTCGCTCGGCGCCGAACGTTTGCGGCGCCATGTCGAATCGCTGGCCCCTGACGGAATTCCGGTGACCTGCAGCATTGGTGTCGCGGCACTCAAACCGGGCGAGTCGTTCGAGTCGCTTTTCAAGCGCGCCGACGCAGCCGTGTATGAGGCCAAGAACCTCGGCCGCAATCAGGTGATCGCGCACAACTGATCGCGGCACCTGAGGAAAACGCCTAGTCCACCGCCATCGCCCGGCGATCGAGCCGGCGCTAGAATCGCCGATGTGCAACCGCACAACGGACATCACCGAGGGGGACGGCGTGGACGTGCTGGCAACAGGGGGAAACACCGCGCAGGCCATCGCGCAGGCGCTTATCGACGGCTTCAACCGTCACTACCGGATCTTCAGCGAGACTTCTCGCAGCGCAAAACAGCGCTTTGAAGCCGCCGACTGGCAGGGCGAATTGCGGGCGGTGCGCGAACGGGTGCAGTTCTACGACGAACGCGTCACCGAAACGGTGATGCGCCTGCACGCCGAGTTCAACGCCGACAAGCTCGACAACCAGACCTGGCAACAGGTGAAGCTGCTCTACATCGGCTTCCTGATCAACCACAAGCAGCCGGAGCTGGCGGAGAGCTTCTTCAACTCGGTGTGCTGCAAGATCCTGCACCGCACCTACTTCCACAACGACTACATCTTCGCCCGCCCGGCGATCTCGACCGAGTACATCCAGTCCTACCCGCCGACCTATTCGAGCTACTACCCGAACGAGGGCGGCATGCGGGCGAACGTCAAACGAGTGATCGAGGACTTCGGCTGGCAGATCCCGTTCGAGGATCTCGACCGCGACGTCGATTACATCCTGCGCGCGGTCGAGGCTCACTTGGGTGAATGGCCCGCGCGCGAAGTCAATTGCCAGATCCAGGTGCTGTATTCGCCCTTCTACCGGAACAAGGCGGCCTACATCATCGGCAAGGCGATCAACGGCTATGCCGAATACCCCTTCGCGATCGCCGTGCTGCACACCCCAGAAGGGAAGCTCTATCTCGACACGATCCTGCTCGAACCCTGGCGAATCTCGCTGCTGTTCTCGCTATCGCGTGCCTACTTCCTGGTCGACATGGAAGTGCCGTCAGGCTATGTGCAGTTCCTGCGCTCGATCATGCCGAACAAGCCGCGCAGCGAGATTTACACCATGCTGGGACTGGGCAAGCAGGGGAAGACCATGTTCTTCCGCGACTTGGTCAGTCACCTGTTGCACTCGCAGGATCAGTTCATCATCGCGCCCGGCATCCGCGGCATGGTGATGGCGGTGTTCACGCTGCCCTCGTACCCCTACGTCTTCAAGATCATCAAGGATCAGAAGGCAATCCAGAAGGAAATGGATCGGGCGACGGTCAAGCGCAAGTACCAGATGGTCAAGCAGGTCGACCGGGTCGGACGCATGGCGGACACACTCGAATTCTCTGACGCGGCCTTGCCGCGCCACCGCTTTCACCCGGATCTGATTACCGAACTCCGCGAACTGTGCGGTGAGAGCATCGAAGAGGAAGGCGACACGATCGTCATCAAACACCTCTACATCGAGCGCCGGCTCACCCCGCTGAACCTCTTCCTGGAAAAGGCCGACGAGGCACAGACGGATCATGTCGTGCAGGAATACGGCAGCGCGATCCGCGAGATGTCGCAGGCGAACATTTTCCCGGGCGACATGCTGTGGAAGAACTTCGGCGTGACTCGTTACGGCCGCGTGGTCTTCTACGACTACGATGAAATCGAGTTCATGACCGACTGCAACTTCCGCCGCATCCCGCCCGCGCCGAACGAGGATGTCGAAATGAGCGGTGAAGTCTGGTACTCGGTCGCGCGCAACGACGTGTTCCCGGAAGAATTCGGCACCTTCCTGCTCGGTCTGCCCAAGGTACGGCAGGCCTTCATGAAGCACCACGCCGATCTGCTCGACGCGAGTTTCTGGCAGGAAACCCAGCGCAAGATCCGCGAGGGCTACGTCGAGGACTTCTTCCCTTACCCGCAGCGCCTGCGCTTCGAACAACTCTACGCGGCCCAGACGAGCAAAACCCCGGCCGGAGAAGCAGAGCTTCTCGCCGAGGCGGAGGACTGAAGGGTCGCTCAGGAATCGGCGGCCGACATGCGGCCGCCGGATCGGTCAGGACGGGCTGTCGCCCGCCCGGCCATCAAGCTTCGAGCTTGGAGAGGATGCTGCGGTCGACGTGACCAGAGGCCACTTCGCGAAGCGCCGTGACGGCAAACTTGTTCTTGCTGCCATCGACTTGCGGCGTGTGGCCACGTGCAAGCTGACGCGCGCGGATCGCTGCTGCCAGCGTCATTTCGAAGCGATTCGGAATCGTCTTCAGGCAATCTTCAACCGTGATTCGGGCCATGTCTGTTCCTCGTGATACTGGCGCTGTGCGGCTTCAGCCGCGCACACGCTGTGATTTCTGCCACTGCAAGCGACGGTAGTCTTCCTCGCAGTCGCTATCGCAGAATTTCTGCCCTTCGACCAGCGCCTCGCCACAGAAGTGGCACACGCCGGTGGCGGCGAGCGAAGGCTCCTTGCGCTCCAGCGCCAACTTCAAGCTCAGCTCGACTTCCTGCTGGGCAACGTCTGCTTCATCCATCTTCGTACGTCTCCACGCTCTGGAAACGGAGGCAATCCATGCCACCCGCGAAAGGGGCGGCACTTTACCAAGTTTTGGCGTCGCCGTCTCGCCCGGAAGCGGATCGTCTTCCGCCAGTGTGCCAGAATAGTCCGCCAAGCGTGTATCCGGGAACCCGATGAGAGCACTCGTACCGATACTGGAAGACATCGCCGCCTCACCCGATGACCGCTCGGCCCAAGCCCTGCTGGAAATCATCGCGGCGCTTCGTCCGCGCGATCTTGAGGCGCCGGGCGCCGCCACCCAGCGGCTGCGGGCACTGATCTCGACGCTGCAGACCCGCCCTCACCTCGCCGAGGGCCTGCGGCACTACCTCTCGGCCCTGTTCGCCTCGCGCCTGCAGCGTTCGCTCTTCGCCGACCTGGGCATCCTGACCAACGACAGCATCTTCGGGGCGATCACCAAACGGGTCGTCTCGAAGATCCTGCCGCCGGCGCACGACGATACCTACCTGCAGGATCTTTTTGCCGCACTGGTCAGCGAGGCCAAGGGCCAGCACTGGATCGCCGAGATCCCCGAACAGGTCATCGCCGAACTGCTGCGCGTCATCGGCTTCGGCAGCGCCTACTCGGGCAACGAGCGGCGGATGGAAGCGGAAATGATCGAGGCCCTGCGCATCCTCTCCTTCCGCCTCGCGGCGTTGGGTCTGGAGCCGGACTTCCTGCGCTATGACAGCGACGCGGCGTCCCACGAATCGCCTTTCGTGGCGCAGACCGACGAAGTGCAGTCGATTTCGTCCGCGGCCTTCGCGGCGCTTTCCGACCGCAGCCTGCCCTGGCCAGACTGGAGCCACCTCGACGTGCTGCTGCAGCAGTGCGAGCAACATGTTGCCCGTATCCGCAAGCTGGCGCGGCAGGGTGGCGCCAGTGTCGCGCTCACCTACGACGCGCAGCGCGCAGGCCAGACGATCGAACGCATGCGCAAGCTGGTGGTGCTTGCGGCCCCGGACAGTTCGGAAGCGCAACAGCGCAGGAAGCTCGCGTTCTTCCGCGAACTGCTGGCCCACGAGGCAGAAAAAAACAGCATCCGCGCGCTGCTGGTCCGGGTCACCGACCTGCTCGCGCTGCAGGTCACCGAGCACGCCAGCCGCACCGGCGAGCACTATGTCACCAGCACCGCCAGCGAACAGGCGGCACTGTTCCGCGCCGCCGCGGGCGCCGGCGTGATCGTCGCATTCATGGCGATCATCAAGATCTACACCGCCAAGGCGCACCTGCCGCCGCTGTGGGAGGCGATTGGCTACAGCCTGAACTACGGCCTCGGCTTCATCGTCGTACACCTGTTCCACTTCACGATCGCCACCAAGCAGCCGGCCATGACCGCCGCCCTGCTGGCTGCAACGATGGATGAATCGCGCGACGGCAAACCGCCGCTCGACACGCTGGAGAACCTGGTCGTCGACGTGCTGCGCAGCCAGTTCATCGCGATCCTCGGCAACGTTGCCGTGGCCTTCAGCGTCAGCCTCGGCGTCGGCTGGCTTTGGATGCAGACCTTCGGTCTGAATATGGTGGATACCGCCAAAGCGACGATCCTGCTCTCCGATCTGCGGCCGCTCGCAAGCCTCGCAATCCCGCACGCGGCCATTGCGGGGGTGTGCCTGTTCCTCTCGGGATTGATCTCGGGTTACTACGACAACAAGTGCGTGTATTCGCGGATTCCGCAGCGGATTCGGCAACTCGCAGGCCTGAAGCGTTGGCTCGGCGCCGAACGGGTGAACCGGGTCGCCGCGTACATCGAAAACAACCTCGGCGCGCTAATGGGCAACTTCCTGTTCGGCTGCATGCTCGGCTGCATGGGCACGATCGGCTTTCTGCTCGGCCTGCCGCTGGACATCCGCCATGTCACGTTCGGCGCCGCCAACCTCGCCTATGGCCTCGCAGCGCAAGGCTTCGACGTGCCAGTGCAGCTCGTCGTGAGTTGCTCACTGGGAGTTGCGGCGATCGGCCTGACGAACCTGCTGGTGAGTTTCAGCCTGGCGCTCTACACCGCGATGAAGTCGCGCCAGGTCCGCTTTGCATATGGCCGTCATCTCTTCGGCCGCGTGCTGCGCCGCATCGCCCGCCGACCACAGGATCTGTTCATCCCGCCGCGTTCTGCGAACACGAAAGACGCCCCCTGAGCGGGCGGCCTGTATAATTCAAGGTTTTTCCGAATTCGTCTGGAGCGCCTGCATGGACGCCGAACGCATCAACGCGATTGCCAACAAGCTCGAGGATCTGAAGACCCGCGAGCACGCCCTACGGGGGTATCTTTGACTACGAGACCAAGCATCGCCGTCTCGAAGAAGTCAATCGCGAACTGGAAGACCCGAACGTCTGGAATGATGCCGCGCGGGCTCAGGAACTAGGCAAGGAAAAGAAATCGCTCGAAGGCGTGGTGCTCACGCTCGACGACATCGTCGCGCGGCTCACCGATTGCCGCGAGCTGTTCGAGATGGGCCAGGCCGAGGAAGACTGGGACACCGTCGAAGCGGTCGACGCCGACGTCACCGGGGTGGAAGAGGTGGTGGTCGGCCTCGAATTCCGCCGAATGTTCAACAACCCGATGGACCCACGCCCCTGCTTCATCGAAATCCAGTCCGGCGCCGGCGGCACCGAGGCGCAGGATTGGGCGGGCATGCTCGAACGCATGTACCTGCGGTACTGCGAGCGCAAGGGTTTCACCGTCGAGTTGCTGGAAGAATCCGAAGGCGAAGTCGCCGGCATCAAGAGCGCCACGATCAAGGTCGGCGGCGACTATGCCTACGGCTACCTGCGCACCGAGACCGGCATCCACCGCCTGGTGCGCAAGAGCCCATTCGATTCCAACGCCCGCCGCCATACGAGCTTCTGCTCGGTATTCGTGTTCCCGGAGGTCGATGATTCGATCGAGATCGACATCAACCCGGCCGACGTGCGCACCGACACCTACCGCGCCTCGGGAGCGGGCGGTCAGCACATCAACAAGACCGACTCCGCGGTGCGCCTGACGCACATCCCCAGCGGCATCGTCGTGCAGTGCCAGAACGACCGTTCGCAGCACCGCAACCGTGACGAGGCCTGGCAGATGCTGCGTGCGCGGCTTTACGAGGCCGAACTGCGCAAGCGCCAGAGCGAGCAGCAGAAGCTGGAAGACACCAAGTCCGACATCGGCTGGGGCCACCAGATCCGCTCCTACGTGCTCGACCAGTCGCGCATCAAGGATCTGCGCACCAACTACGAAGTCGGCAACACGCAAGCAGTGCTCGATGGCGACCTGGAAGGCTTCATCCAGGCCAGCCTGAAGCAAGGCGTCTAAGGACCCCGGGGTGGCGCTGCCGCCCCGCCCTGCATGAACGACAGCTTCAATCTCGATGACTTCCTTGCCGCCGGCGTGTCGCTCGACGACGTGCCGGCGCTGTGGTCGCTCGCCCGCGCGCAGGCGATGGTCGCCGCATTCATTACGCTGTTCCGCGGCGGTGACGAAGAGGTCTTCATCCGCCTGCACATGCTGCGCGAAATCGGCGGCCGCGCGGAAACCCCGCGCTGGGGCCCGGACGAACTGCGCCGCCACTTCGCCTACCTCGACCCGATCAAGCTCGAAACCGTGCTCGCGCGCTTGCGGGAAAACGGTCTGCTGGTGTTCGGCGAAGACCGCCAGTACCAGCTCACCGACGCGGGCCGCAACGCGATGGCGGCGGTCTCGGTGCTGCTGCGCTTCGGCGAGGACGAAGACGCCGAGCTCGGCTTCCTCACCACCCAGCTCGCCGGCATGCAGGTCACTGGCACGGTTACGCCCGAAGTGCTGCAGCACTTGCTGGCCAAGCTCAATGCACTGACCGAATCCTTCGAGGAGGCGATCGCGTCGGGCTCCGAGTTCCGCATCGTCGAGGCGCGCAGCCGCCTTACCGCCAACGTGCGCTGGCTCGAAAAAGGCACCGACATCCTGCGCTCGCTGCTTGACGTCGAAGAAGTCACGCCCGAGATTGCCCGCGTCGCCCACGCCATCGGCCTCGCGCAGAGCAAGCTCGCGCGGGTGGATGCCGCTTTCCAGCGCGCGCTCAACAAGATCGAATCGCAGCGCGTCACGCTCGGCGAATCCGGCGTCTCGTCCTCCGACGTCATGGTCTGGCTGCGCGGCAAGCCCACCGCCGAGATCGCTGCACTGGCCAACGACGCGCTCGGCGCCTCGCCGCAAACCCACTTTGTCGCAGGCGGCCATGAACTCCTGGACCGCGCCGAGAGCGCGCTGTCGGAAGAAGTCCAGCGCATGGAAGCCGACACCCGCCTGCCGCCCGCGCAAGTCGTAGACCAGAACATCGCACCGGAATCGGAAGACCTCTCGCTGCTCTGGAAGCTGACCGACCGCCTGATCAACGTCGCCGAAACCGCGCCAGCGCAGCGCCTGGTGCTGGGCGGCGGCTTCGGCCCGGCAAGCTACCGGCTCTCACTGCTCGCACTGCTCGGCGGCGTCGAGGCGCAGGCCGAAGGCCCGGTCGCTGACCTCACGCAACTGCCCTACGAACTGGTGCTCGAAGACCGACTGGTGCCGGTCCATCAGGACGAGGTCGCGTTCATGTCGGCGGGCAACATCGTGCGTCGCGCTGAGTCGTGATCGTGCCGACCCTCATCACCCTCTACGGCTTGCTCAGCATCGTGTCGGCGGCCACCTATGCCCGCGACAAACGCGCCGCATTCCGTGGCGCTCGGCGTACCCCCGAAGCCACCCTGCACCTGATCGACCTTGCCGGCGGCTGGCCCGGCGGTCTGCTCGCGCAGCAACTGTTCCGCCACAAGACCCGCAAAGTCTCTTTCCAGATCGGCTTCTGGCTGACCGTGGTCACCAACCTCGCCGCGGCCGCGTACCTCGCGCCCGCCCTTCTCGCGCAGCACTGAGGCGCCATGGAACACGACATCACCACCCTCACCGCCCGCCTGCTGGCGCACCGCTGGCTGCCGCGCACTGATGCGCAGGTCAAGCGCGCGCTGGTGGACGAGACCTTCCGGCATGAACTCGAGCATCGGCTGGCTCAGGTTGGCCTGACCTTGCTGGATAACCCCTTCGCGGCCCATGTCGCGGTGGGGCTGAAGGAAGACATGCTCGACGCCGTGTTCGGCGGCCGCGACTACCAAGCCAGCACGATGGGCCTGACGCGCGACGAGATCGCGCTGCTGATCGTGATCTGGGCGCTGATCATCCTGCCCAAGCGCGAACGGCAGCTGGGCCGGCGCCAGCGCGACGACGATGGCCAGAACGACATGTTCGGCCAGGAAAAACCCATCACCCACGGCGAGGAAGTCTCCGGCGCAATTTCCGAGGCGTCGCTACTCGCCGACTTCGGCAGCCAGCTCGGTGGAAAGACCAAGGTGCGCAACTTCGCACTCGGCAAGCTCGCCCGCCTCGGGTTCATCGAACGCCGCAACAACATGATCCATGAAGGGCCGCTGCTCGACGTACTGCTCGACTACCGCGTGCTCGCCGACCGCATCGTCAATGGCACGCTCGCCGACGTGCTGGCCGCGGCGGGGCACAGCGTGCCCTCGCTCGACGAAGAGACCGAAGAAGACGAACCTGCCGACAGCAGCGCCCCCGATCACACAGAAGACGCCTGACCCGCATGTTCCACATCCGCGAAATCGAACTGGTTCACTGGGATTTCTGGCGCCGCTTCACGGTGCCGCTGGATGCCCAGATCATCACCATCGTCGGCCCCAACGGCTCGGGCAAGACGACCCTGCTCGACGCGCTGCGTACGCTGTTCGCGCTGCGTTGTTCCGGCAAGCGGGAATTCCGCCGTTACGTGCGCCGCGCGAATGCGGGCGTCGCGTGGATCCGCGCCACGGTGGCCAACCGCCCGGGCCCGACCGGCAAACGCCCCTTCTTCCCCTGCCTGAAGGACGACATCACGCTCGCCTGCCGCATCAAGCGCGCTGGTGGCGACTGGATCCGCGAATACGTGATCGAAGACGGCATCGTGCCGATCGAAGTGCTCGACGAATCCACGCAATGGGCCGGCCTGCGCGACTACCAGACGCGACTGGCCTACGCCGGCCTGACCCCGGCCATCGCCAAGGTGCTGGCGCTGGAGCAAGGCGACACCGACAAGCTCTGCGAATACACGCCGCGGGCGCTGCTCGACCTGGTCTTCGACGTGTTCGGCGACAAGGAAGTGCTGGACAACTACCAGGCCGCCCGCTCGGAGCAGCAGACGGCGCTACGCGAACTCGAATCGCTGGCGCTGGACCTCGAAAAGCTGCGCGCACAGGCCGAAGCCAAGCGTCTGGAAGCGGACCGATATCTGGAATGGCGCGACCTTGCACGCGAAACGCAAGCGCTCGAAGCCGAGATCATTCCGCGCCTGGAAGTGGCCGAACTCGTCCGCGAAACCGGCGAGGCCCGCGCCAAGCTGCGGGGCGACAAGGTAGAAACCCGTGAGCGCGTCGCCAGCCTGGCCCGCGCTCAGGCACGCCTGGCGGAACTGGACGTCGAACGCGGCGGCGCGAAGGAACAGGTCAGCCATGCCAAGGCCGCACTGGCCGAACACGAGCATGTCTGGCTGGCCGCACGCGACCGCCTGCGCGACCTGGAGCGCCTTGTGTCCGAACGCGATGCCCTGCGCGAACGGGTTGGCCGCGAGCATGGCGCCGACGCCGTCGCCAGCGAGGAAGAGGCCTCCGCCGCCTTCGCCGCCGCCGACACCGCGCGCAGCGAAGTGCGTGCGCTCAAGGCGCGCTTCGAGGAAGTCACCGAACAACTGCGCCAGGCACGCGACAAGGCAGGCCCGCCGCAGGAAGCGGATGTGCGCCGCTTCCGTGGCGAACTGAGCGCTGCCGGCATCGAACATGTCGCACTGGCCGAGATCACCGAGGTCACCGACCCGGCCTGGCAAGGTGCGGTCGAGGCGATCCTGCGCCCCTACCGTTCGCTGCTGCTGCTCGAACGCGAAGACGATCGGTACGAAGCCTGGGCGCTGGGCGAGCGGGAACGTTTCCGCCACTTCCTGGTTGCCGAACGCGCGCCCTGCCCGGGCCCGATGCCCGGCAGCCTGCTCGAAGTCGTGCGCTTTGCCGGCGACCCGCCGCGCTGGCTGGCCGACCTGCTCAACCGCATCCGCCGGATCGAAAGCGCCGACGCGGCGCGCAAGCTGCCCAAGGATCAGGACTGGATCACGCCCGACGGTTATCACCGCGAACGCCGCGGCGCTCGCCACCTAGGGGTTCCGCACGAATTCTGGTTCGGCGCACTGGCCCGCACCGCCCGCGTCGACAACCTCAATACCGAAGTCCGCGATCTGGATGCCCGCTTGCAGGCAGCCCAGAAACGCCAGGACGAGGCCGATGCCCGCCTGCGCGCTTGTCGCGAGAAGCTGCTGGGCCTGCAGGCCGCCGAGCTGATGCTGGCGCGCGCGCCGGAGTTCGAGGCCGCCGCGAACGAGTTGCCCGCGGCACGCGCCGCGCTGGCACAGGCCGAACGGGATCGCGACGCAGCGAAAGCCGAGGTTCAACGCTGCGAGGAAAGCCTGCGCGGCGTCGACATCGAAACCAACCGTCGCCGCGACGAAGAACGCGTCGCGCGCGAAGCGCTGGTCCGGCTGAACGCCGATGCCCGCCCGCAGCGGCTGGAACAGGCTGCGCGCCTGATGCGCCTGCGCAGCAAGCGCCGCGGCATGCCGCGCCACTGGCTGGCCGCGGAGACTCAGGCCGGGCTTGCCGAACAGTTCAACGGTCTCGCCGGCGCCCGCAACGAACTGGCCCGCCTCAAACGACGCCTGACCGAAGGCGACTGGGCGACCGATGAGCAAGTGCTGATCGTGCGTGACAAGCTCAAGCTCGAACTCGACGCCCGCGAACGCGACTATGGCGAACGCAATGCCTACTGCGAACGCACCCGGGTGCTGGTCGATGACGCGCGCTCGGCCTATATCGCGAAGCTGCGTGCCACGGTCCGCCAGTACGGCAAGAACCTGCGCGCGCTCGGCGACCTCGCCGGCATCCATGTCGAATGCCCCACGCCGTTGCTGGAAAATGACGACCTCGCACTGCACACCGCAGGCCTTGAGGTGCAGTTCGACTTCGACCAGAAGGGCATCCAGACGCTCAACGACGGCGAAGCCTCGGGCGGCCAGCAGGTGATGAAGTCGATGATCCTGCTCGTCGCGCTGCTGATGGACGACGCACGGCCCGGCGGCTTCGTCTTCATCGATGAACCCTTCGCGCACCTTGATGTGGCCAACATCGACCGTGTCGGCGCCTTCCTGCGCGCGACGCGGGCGCAATACCTGATCACCACGCCGGTTACGCACAATGCGAACGTCTTCCAGCCCGCCCAGTTGACCCTGGTGACCCGCAAGAAGAAGGGCGGCGAGGACTGGGCGCCTCCGATCGGCGTGCTACGACGCGAAATCTAGCCCTCAAGCCGGCGCAAACATTGCCGATAAGTGACTAATCCACACCGCCAGCGCAGACATGAGCGATAAAAAGGGACTTGCCAGCCTCGCCGGAGCACCTGACCAGAGCATGTTCAAACTGCTCGGGCAGGTGCGGGCCATGTCGTCCAGCCGCGACCGCGAGCAGATGACCTTGCGCCTCGTCACCGCGATGCGCGACGTGCTCGGCGCCTCGGGAGTCACGCTATACGCGGTCAGTGCCTCGCCCAGCGGCCCGGTCGGCGCGATCGTGGCGGTCGCGACGCAAAGCGGCGAACATGTCGCAAACGAAGACGAGGAACATCCACCGGTCGCGCTGCATGACGACAGTTTCCTTGATACCGCGATCCGTTCGCGCGATGGCGTTGCCGAAGAAAACGACGAAGGGAACTACCGACTCGCGCTGGCGATGGGCGATCCCGGCAATCCACACGCCCTGCTGGTTGCCACCAGCAATGCCGCACCCGAACCGCGCGTGCGCGATGCGTTCCTGCATGTCGCCCACTTTTATCAGAATCAACTCGACCTGCTCGATTACGCCGAACTCGACACGCTCACCCACCTGCTCAACCGCAAGACTTTTGATGAAAACTTCGATCGCTTCATCGCAAGCGTCGGTCGTTCGCAGCAGGCCAACCCGGAACGCCGGCAGGAAGACGCGGCGGACCGGCCTTCATGGCTGGGTGTGATCGACATCGACAAGTTCAAGCGCATCAACGACACCTTCGGCCACCTGTTCGGCGACGAAGTACTGCTGCGCGTGGCCGAACTGATGAAGCACTCGTTCCGCCAGCGCGACAAGCTGTTCCGTTTCGGTGGCGAGGAGTTCGTGGTGTTGCTGCGTAACACCAGCGAGACGGACGCGCGGGCAATTTTCGAGCGCTTCCGTGAGGCCGTCGAAACCCACGAATTCCCGCAGGTCGGACAAGTGACCGCTTCGGCGGGCTATACCCGCATCAATCCCTCTCTACCGCCCGCCGAAATGCTCGGTCACGCAGATGAAGCGCTGTATTTCTCGAAAGAAAATGGGCGCAACCAGGTCAATTGTTATGAAGATCTGGTCGACCGCGGGCTGATCGAGGGGCCGAAGCAAACCGACAACAATACCGAGTTGCAGGCGGATATCGACGCGCTGTTCGATTGAGGCCGCGCAGCCGACGCGGTGACGTGGCACGTCTGCTTGACGCCGAATCCGGCGCCGCCCTTGTTTCACCCCTTCGTCCAATCACCGTTCCTGCTGCCGTGCGCCGAGAAGCCACGGCCTGCAATGGCGCAAGCCTTATCCGACGGCCACTTCGGCGCAGGAATATGTCAAAATTCAAGACTTTGCACCGTGGGGCACCCTTGCCCCGGATCGCCACGTTGCGTGGGCGGTCGCGTGCCTTGCCTTGAGCTTCCGCCATGTCCGAAAACAACGACTCCCAGATCCCGGCCCAGGACGAAAACCACATCATCGCGGAGCGCCGCGCCAAGCTCGCGAAATGGCGCGAGACCGGCAAGGCCTATCCCAACGATTTCCGTCGTGAGAATACCGCCGGCAAACTGGACGAGTTGTACGGCGAGAAAGACAACGAGACCCTCGAAGCCAACCCGGTCGAAGTCAAGGTGGCCGGCCGCATCATGCTCAAGCGGGTGATGGGGAAAGCTTCGTTCATCACGGTGCAGGATCTGTCCGGCCGCATCCAGCTTTACGTTACCCGCGACGCGATCGGTGAAGATGCATACGCCGACTTCAAGACCTGGGACATGGGCGACATCGTCGGCTGCGTCGGCACGATCTTCAAGACCAAGACCGGCGAGCTGTCGGTGAAGGCCGCCGAGATCCGGCTTCTGAGCAAGTGCCTCCGCCCGCTGCCGGAAAAGCACAAGGGCCTGACGGACGTCGAAACCAAGTACCGCCAGCGTTACCTCGACCTGATCACTTCGGAAGAGTCGCGTTACACCTTCGTTGCGCGCAGCCGCCTTGTACAGTCGATCCGCAACTACATGAGCGGTCACGGCTTCCTGGAAGTCGAAACGCCGATGATGCATCCGATCCCGGGCGGCGCAGCGGCAAAGCCCTTCGTCACCCATCACAACGCGCTGGACATGGAACTGTTCTTGCGCATCGCGCCGGAGCTCTACCTCAAGCGCCTGGTGGTCGGGGGCTTCGAGAAGGTCTTCGAGATCAACCGCAACTTCCGGAATGAAGGCCTGTCGCCGCGCCACAACCCCGAATTCACGATGATGGAGTTCTACGAGGCCTACGCCGACTACAACCTCCTGATGAATTTCACCGAAGGGCTGCTGCGCCACGCGGCGCGCGAAGCGCTCGGCACCGAGGTATTCCAGTACCAGGGTCGCGAACTCGACCTGTCGAAGCCCTTCCATCGCCTGACGATGGCCGAGGCGATCCACAAGTACCACCCGGGCTTCTCGATGGAGCAGCTCAACGATGCGGCCTGGATGCGCGACAAGCTTGCCGCGATGAAGGTGCCGGTGAAGGGTGATGTCGGTCTGGGTACGCTGCAACTGCTGATGTTCGAAGAGAACACCGAAGCCGAGCTCTGGGAGCCGACCTTTATCGTGGACTACCCGACCGAGATCAGCCCGCTGGCCCGCAAGTCCGACACGCGCCCCGAGATCACCGAGCGTTTCGAGCTGTTCATCGTCGGCCGCGAAATTGCCAACGGATTCTCGGAGCTGAACGATCCGGAAGACCAGGCCGAGCGCTTCCTGGAGCAGGTCAAGGCGAAGGACGCTGGCGACGAAGAAGCGATGTACTACGACGCCGATTACGTCCGTGCGCTGGAATTCGGCCTGCCGCCAACCGGTGGTTGCGGCATCGGCATTGACCGCCTCGTCATGCTGCTGACCGACAGCCCTGCAATCCGGGACGTCATCCTGTTCCCGCAGATGCGTCCGGAGTAATCTGGACCACCCGTTCGACGCGAGCACCCCAGAGTGAGCACTGACTACCGCCCCCTCGATACTGCGAGCCTCCACTTCGGCGAAGACGGCACGCCGTACTCGATCAAGTACGACGACGTGTATCACCCCCACGCAGGGGCGATGGGACAGGCGCGTCATGTGTTCCTCGGTGGCTGCGGGCTGCCTGCCGGCTGGCGTGGCCTCGAGGACTACGTGATCATCGAGACCGGATTCGGTCTCGGACACAATTTCCTCGCCACCTGGGAAGCCTGGCGGACGGACCCGAAACGCAGCCGCCGCCTGCATTTCATTTCGGTGGAAAAGCACCCGTTTTCGGTCTCGGATCTGGCCGAAGCACATGCCGCGTCCGGCGCCCCGCCGGACCTCGCCGCCAAGCTGCGTGCGCAATGGCCGCTGCAGATGCCGGGCTTCCACCGCCTGCACTTCGACGAAGACCTGGTCACCCTGACCCTGCTCTTCGGCGAGGCCCACATGATGCTGCCCGAACTGCATGCGCAGGCGGATGCGATCTATCTCGACGGGTTCGCACCGGGAAAAAACCCGGACATGTGGTCACCCGCTGTATTCGAGGCGCTCGCGGAGCGAGCCCACTCGGAAACCCGCATCGCAACCTGGTCGGTCTCCGCCTGGGTGCGGACCGCGCTCGCAGAGGCGGGATTCCTCACCGACAAGCAAGCCGGCTTCGGCGGCAAACGCGAAATGCTGTGCGGCCGCGCGACGACGATTTCTGAGCGCAGACAGACCCCGACCGAGCGCAAGGCTATCGTGATCGGTGCCGGCCTCGCCGGAACCTCGATGGCAGAGCGACTCGCGGCCCGCGGTTGGGACGTGCAGTTGCTCGAGTCCGCACCACAACCGGCGCAGGGCGCATCGGGCAATCTGGCCGGCGCGTTCCGGCCGCTGCCCTCGGCCGACGACAGCCGCCTGTTCCAGATCACCCGCGCCGGCTTCCTGTACGGCCTGCGTCACATCAAGGGCCTTCAGGCAGAAGAGTTGAAGGTCAAGTGGGCGCCGTGTGGCGTACTGCATCTGGCACGCGACGCCGAGCAGGAAGAAAAGCAGCGCCAGGTCGTCGAAGCGATCAAGGCGCCGCAGGATTTTGTCCGCTACGTCGACAAGAAGCATGCGGAAGGCATTGCCGGCGTGCCGGTCGCATTCGGTGGCTGGTACTTCCAGCTGGGCGGCTGGATCAATCCACCGAGTCTCTGCGTCGCCAACCTCGCCCGCTTCCCGGGTCGCATCACCGGCCGTTTCGGCGTGACGGTCGCCCGACTGCAACGCGTCGGAAAGATGTGGCGCGCCGTGACCGGCGAGGGTCAGGTCATTGCGGAAGCGCCGGTCATCGTGCTGGCCAACGCAGCCGACGCAAAACGCCTGGCGCTGGCGGACTGGATGCCCTTGCGCATCGCCCGCGGCCAGGTCACGCACCTGCCTGAAGATGCGGTCCCGGCGCTCAAGACCGTGGTCTGCGGTCAGGGCTACGCGACGCCAGCCATCGATGGCGTGACCAGCGCCGGGGCCACCTTCTTCGCCGACGACGAGTCGACCCATGTGCGCCTGGGCGATCACCTTGAAAACCTCGACAAGCTGCAGAAAATGCTGCCGGGGTTCGCCAGGAATGCGCCGATGGACCGCCTCGGCGGGCGAGTCGGGCAACGCCCGGTTTCGCTGGACCGCATGCCGATCGCCGGCGAGTTGCCGTCGGTGATGAGCGGGCGTGGATTCGACCTCACCAGTGTTCCGCGCCACGCTGGCCTTTACATGCTTTCAGGCTTCGGCGCGCGAGGCCTGGTCTGGTGTTCGCTGCTCGCCGAGTTTGTTGCGAGCCGCATCGCCAATGAACCTTCGCCCTTGCCCGAGTCCCTCGCCGATCGCGTGGATCCGGCGCGCTTCCTGTTCCGCAAGATCCGCAGCGCTCCGGTTCCGGAAATCTGAATCCGATCGCCACGCCCCCGTCATGGGCGGCGTGGCAATCGCGATACAGATGTAAGCGTGCGTAACACCTGTCCTCTGTTTGACGCACGCGGCGTTATCGTGACTGCATACCCCTAACGAGGAGGCAGTCATGCTCAGTCCCAACACCGTGCCGCAAACATCGCGCATGCATCCGATGCTGTGGATCGCAGCCGGCTCTGTCACCCTGTTCAGTCTGACCGGCATCGCCGCGTTGACCGGCGTATTGCCGATCGGCCACGCCAGCGCGCCGCAATCCGATGCAATGGCAACGCAGCCCCCCGGGAGCACCGTGTCGTCACCGGTCGCGCCCATCGCGCCGGTCGCTGCTGCGTCCGAACCCGCGGCACCCGTCGCAAGTCCTGCCAAAGCCCCGGCTGAAATGAAACCCGCACACGTTCCCTCGCGTGAAGTCGCCCACACGACGACCAAGCCGGTGAAGCATCACGAGAGCAGCAAAACCAGGCCGATTGAAGTCGCACACAGCGAAGAAGCGCAGCAGCGGCCAGCATCGACCATTCCGACCCGCGCCCCGGACACATCAAGACCGGTGCAGGTGGCCCGCTGTGACGAATGCGGGGTGGTCGAGAGCGTGCGCGTCGTCGAACACGAAGGCCAGGGCACGGGCCTGGGCGCAATTGGCGGTGCGATCCTCGGCGGCGTGCTCGGGCATCAGGTTGGCGAAGGCACCGGCAAGCAGGTGGCCCGCATCGGCGGGGCGATCCTCGGTGGCTTCGCAGGCAACGAAGCGGAAAAACGCATCCGCAAGACGCAACAGTACGAAATCACCGTCCAAATGGACGATGGCAGCCGGCGTACGCTTACCCAGACCAACGGATCTCAATGGCATGCCGGCGACAAGGTGAGGGTGGAGTCTGGCACGCTGGTGAGTCGTCACGCGAATACCGCGAGCGGCGCAGAATCCGACCCCGCGCCTGCGATGCTGTAAGCCTCTCACCTGGAACGCGGGCTGCCTGTTTTTTGTGCAGCCCGTCATTTTTCTTTCACATCAGTAGCTTGGATGTCCCATACAGTGTTCATCCACAGCTTGCCCCCCAGACTCTGGGGACACCGTATCTTGACGCGCGGACGACCTGCTCAAAAATGAGGCAACGGGAATAATTCCCTTTCGGGCGCGGCACTTGCGGGTGTCGTACGCAGCTTATCCACAGGCTCTTCCCCAGCTTCTGGGGATTCATGCCTTCAGCAGCGCGCCCTCCGAATCCCTTACCGACACTTTCACATCGAAGCCATCGCGCACGCTCTGGGTCACCACGCAGAACTCCTCGAACTGCGCGAGCACCCGATCGAGATGCTCGAACTGCGCGCCGGACTTGCCCAGCCGGATCGACACATTCACCGCACCTACGCGCAGGCGCTTGGCCTCGTTGCGGACCATCTCGACGTCGACATCCACCGTCACCGGATCCGGCTCGTTCTTGAACTTCTTCAGCGCGAACATCAGGCTTGCCGCAAGGCAGTTCGCCACCGCGGCAGCGAGCAGACGCGAGGGGTTGGGCCCCGCGTCTTCGCCCAGCGGCGGCGGCTCGTCCGTCGTGATCGGCGGGATCCCGCTGTCGAGGAACTCGACGAGGAACTGGTAGTTCTGTTGTTGCGTCAGACGCAGCTTGAAACCGGTGTCGCTCATGACTCGCTCCCGTTCAGGCGCGGACAACGGCCGCGCGAGCCCAACGCACGATCTCTGCCGCAGGTCGCGCCCCCGCTTCGCGCGCAAGCTCCTGCCCACCCTTCACCAATGAAAGGGTCGGGATGCTGCGCACGTTGAACATGCCGGCGATGCGCGGTTGAGCTTCGGTATCGAGTTTGGCGAACACGACTTCACCGGCCATCTCTTTTGCCGCCAGCGCGAACTGCGGCGCCATCATCCGGCAAGGCCCGCACCAGGCCGCCCAGAAGTCGATCAGCGCCGGCAGATCGCTCTTGGACGCGAAGGCTTCGAAGTTGGCTTCGGTCAGTTCAACCGGCTCGCCAGTCAGCAAAGCCGCTTTGCATTGACCGCACACCGGCCCGTCCTTGAGCCGTTCTTCCGGCACACGGTTGAGGGTCGTGCAGTGGGGGCAGACGATTTGCATGGGATTCTCCGTGGGATGGCAACGCGCCACTTCTCCGATATGGGGACGTTCCAGACGAACGAAAGTTCAGCCGTGGATGCCGCCACGCTTGACGCCCAACTTGCTGAGGATGTCTTCCATCAGGCACCAGCGGGTAATGCCGCTCTGGAAGAGATTCACGCCGACAAAGGCGGTGAAGGCGAGGAACCACTGGCTGACGAAGATCGGGCTGCCGGGGATGCCCAGCGCGAGCGAGAGCATCACAAAGGCTCCGGCGATGATGCGGATGAGGCGTTCGGTGGTCATGTTTCTATCTCCTTATGTTCAGGCAAAGCGGCGCTGGTTGAGCGCGTAGTACAGGATGGGGATCACCACGAGGGTGAGCAGGGTGGACACCGCGATGCCGAACAGCAGCGACACCGCGAGCCCGTTGAAGATCGGGTCGTCGAGGATGAACAGCGCGCCAAGCATCGCCGCCACCGCGGTCAGCACGATCGGCTGCGCCCGCACGCCGGCCGAGCGGATCACCGCTTCGCGGAAGGCAATCCCCTGCTCGACCTGCAGGTTGATGAAGTCGACCAGCAGGATCGAGTTGCGCACGATGATGCCGGCCAGCGCGATCATCCCGATCATCGAGGTAGCGGTGAATTGCGCGCCCAGCAGCGCGTGCCCCGGCATCACGCCGACGATGGTCAGCGGGATCGGCGCCATGATCACCAGCGGCGTCAGATAGCTCTTGAACTGCGCGACCACCAGCAGGTAGATCAGGATCAGGCCAACCGCGTAGGCCGCACCCATGTCGCGGAAGGTTTCGTAGGTGACCTGCCACTCGCCGTCCCACTTGAGCGCATAGCCCTGCCAGGCGTCGTCCGGCTGGCGGATGAAGGTCTGGCCCAGCGTGCCGCCTTCGTCGAGCTTCAGGTCATTCAACTTCCCGCGGATGCCGAACATGCCGTAGAGCGGGCTGTCGAGCTTGCCGGCCATGTCGCCCACCACATAGGTCACCGGCATCAGATCCTTGTGGTAGATGACGCGGTCGCGCTCGCCGTGGACCACGTCGACGAGATCGGCGAGTGGCACGGTGCGGCCGTCCGCGGTGCTGAGCGGCAGCTTCAGCAGCGCGTCGAGGTTCGACAGCTTCTCGGGCGGCAACTGCAGCCGCACCGGTACCGCGTACTTGCTCTGCCCGTCGTGCAGCCAGGTCGCATCCGCGCCCTGCCCTGCGGCGTAGAGTGCTTGCGCGATCTGCGACTGGCTCACGCCCAGCTGCGCAGCCTTGCCCTGTTTCACGCGTAGCGTCATTTGCGGCGAGGCGGCGGTGTCAGTGCTGTCGGTATCGACGATGTAGGCGGTACCCTCGAAGGCAGCCAGCACTTTCTTCGCCACCGCGCGACGGCCAGCGTCATCCGGGCCGTAGACCTCGGCGACGATGGGGCTCAGCACCGGCGGTCCCGGCGGCACTTCCACGACCTTCACCCGCGCGCCGTGGCGCTTCGCGATGGCCTGCAACGCGGGGCGCACGGCGAGCGCAATCTCATGGCTCTTGCGATGGCGGTGATGCTTGTCGACCAGGTTCACCTGGATGTCGCCCAGTTCGGTCGAGGCGCGCAGGTAGTACTGGCGCACCAGCCCGTTGAAGTTGATCGGGCTCGCGGTGCCGGCATAGGCCTGGTAGTCGGTCACCTCCGGCACCTTGGAGATCGCCGCGCCCATTTCGCGCAGCGCCGCCGCGGTGTCCTCGACCGGCGTGCCGGGCGGCATGTCGACCACCACCTGGAATTCGCTCTTGTTGTCAAAGGGCAGCATCTTCAGCACCACCCACTCCATCGCCGGCAGTGCGAGCGAGATCACGATCGCGCCGCCGACGCCCGCCCACAGCTTGCGCCGTGCCGACTTTCCGGACTGCGGATCAAGGAAGGGCCCGAGTACCTTGCGTGCAAGCCCCATCACCTTGCCCTCGCGGGCTTCCTCGGCATGCGCCTCGCCCGCGCCGCCGTGGTGGGCACCCAACCACTTGTTCGCAAGCCAAGGGGTGACGATGAAGGCGATCGCGAGCGACAACAACATGCCCATGCTCGAATTGATCGGGATCGGGCTCATGTACGGCCCCATCAGCCCGCTGACGAAAGCCATCGGCAGCAGTGCGGCGATGACGGTGAGCGTCGCAAGGATGGTCGGCCCGCCCACCTCGTCCACCGCCTGAGGGATGATCTCCCACAGCGGTTTGTCGGGCTCCAGCGCGCGGTGACGATGGATGTTCTCGACCACGACGATGGCGTCATCGACCAGGATGCCGATCGAGAAGATCAGCGCGAACAAGGACACGCGGTTGAGGGTGAAGCCCCAGGCCCAGCTCGCGAACAGCGTTGCCGCCAGGGTCAGGATCACCGCCGCACCGACGATTGCAGACTCGCGACGGCCGAGCGCGAACCACACCAGCGCGATCACCGAGGCGGTCGCGAAAGCGAGCTTCTGGATCAGCTTGGTGGCCTTGTCGTCGGCGGTCTGGCCGTAGTTGCGGGTCACCGTCAGTTCAACGTTCGACGGCACGAGCTGGTTGTGCAACGCCTCAACGCGCTGGATCACCGCTGCGGCCACGTCCACCGCGTTCTCGCCAGCCTTCTTGGTCACCTGCAGCGTTACGGCAGGGAACTCCCCCGCCGCCTTGCCGGTGACGCCGTGCCACACATAGCGGCCCGGCATCGGTGCGCCACCCTCTACCCGTGCGACGTCGGAGAGATACACCGGCCGCCCGTTGCGGCTGCCGATCATCACTTCGGCCACTTCGCGCGCTTCGGCCAGGTAGGTGCCCACCTCGACGCGGACCAGCTTGCTGTCCGCAGCCAGTTCGCCGCCCGGCAGCACCAGATTGCGCGCCTGCAAGGCCTGCGTAACCTGGCCGACCGACATGCCCACGGCCGCGAGGCGATCGGCGTCCAGCCACACGTTCACCGCATTCCCGGGGCCGCCAATGGTGCTGACTTCGCGCGTGCCCTTGACCCGCTTCACCTCGGCTTCCAGCGCGTGGGCCACGCGCTCCAGCTCGAACGCGCCCGCGTCCGGGTCCTTTGTCCACAAGGTCAGCGCAACGATGGGCACATCGTCGATACCCTTGGGCTTGACGATCGGCTCCATCACGCCCAGCCCCGCAGGCAGCCAGTCGCGGTTGCTGTGCAGGGTGTCGTAGAGGCGCACCAGCGCTTCGGTGCGCGGCACGCCGACCTTGAACTGCACGGTCAGGATGGCGACACCGGGGCGCGACACCGAGAAGATGTGCTCCACGCCAGCGATCTGGTCGAGCACCTGCTCGGCCGGCCCGGCCACGAGGCGTTCGACGTCGGTGCTCGATGCCCCCGGGAAGGGGATCAGCACGTTCGCCATCGTCACGTTGATCTGCGGTTCTTCCTCGCGCGGCGTGATGCCTGCCGCGAACACCCCCAGCAGGAACAGCACGAGCGCGAGCAGCGGCGTGATCGCATTACGCTGGAACAGGGCTGCGATGCGGCCGGAGATGCCCAGGCGGTTATCGGTATGGCTCATTCGCTCAGCCTCACTTCGCCGCGGCGGCAATGCCCGCCTTGACCGGCTCCAGCGCCACCTGCTCGCCCTGCTTCAGACCGGCGAGCACCTCGACACGACCGCCGCCGAGCGACTCTCCGAGCCGTACCTGGCGCTGCTGGAATCGGCCGTCTGCGGTCTTGACGTACACCGCGTTCAGCTCGCTGCGCCGGATCACCGCTGCCTGCGGAATCGCCAGGCGCTGTGTTTCACCCAAGGCAAAACGGGCACGTGCAAACTGACCCGGCGTGCCTTGTGCATCAACCGGCAGATCGACACGGACTTCGGTGGTGCGGGTGTTCGGGTCAGCAGCGGGCAATACGCTGGTGCGCGTGCCGACGAGAAGCTTGCCGCCGATCTCGATTTCAGGCGCGATTCCCTTCGCCAGACCCTCGCGCACGGCAGTGAGCTGGGATTCGGGCAAGAAGGCTACGGCGCGCAGTGCGCCAGGCTGGAACAGCGTTGCAATCGGCTTGCCCGGCGCTGCCATGTCCCCGGTTTCGACATGCGTCGCCGCCACAACGCCGTCGTAGGGCGCAGTGACCAGTGCATGGCTGCGCGACACCGAGGCTGCGCTGGCGCCGGCACGCAGCGCGTCAACCCGCGCACGCAGCGCCTTCACCTGCGCATCGGTCTGCTCCACCGCCGACGGACTGACGAAGTTCTGCTTCGCGAGCGACTGGTTCCGCCTGAGATCGAACTCCGCCTTTGCCAGGCTCGCCTGAGCCTCGGCAATTGCAGCCTGGCTGGAGGCTTCTGCCGCGCCCAGCTCCCGATCATCGATGCGCGCCAAGACCTGCCCAGCCCTGACCCTGTCGCCCGCCTTCACGGCAAGCTCCAGCACGCGCCCCTGTACCTGTGACGCAACGACGCTCTGCCTTACGGCCTGCACGCTCGCGTCGGCGACATAGCCGCCAGCAGCCGGCGAGCGCGTCACCGCGGCGACCGGCAGGTCTGCCGCGCCCGCGAACACGCTTACCCCCCACGCCATCCAAAGCAGACTACGGATCTTCATTCCCTCGGTCCTTGTAAATAGCGTTCAGCCTGCCTATCAATATATAACCACTAAGCGATCTTTTCAAGACTTGTTCGCTTGATAACCAATGGGATATATTGAGCGCGCACTCCCGCCGACGGATATCAGCATCATGGCCTTACCTGAACAAGCAATCGACCGCGTCGCCCTTTACTTCAAGGCGCTTTCCGATCCGACCCGTCTGCGTATTCTCAATTCCCTGCGCGAGAACGAGCGTTCAGTCGGTGAGCTCACCGACATCGCACAGTGCAGCCAAGCCAACGTATCAAAGCACCTGAGGGTGCTGGCCGATGCAGGCATCGTTGCGCGCACTGCGCGTGGCACCACCACGATCATCAGCGTCGCGGACCCTGGCATCTACGACTTGTGCGCACTGGTGTGCGATTCGGTGGCGAGGGAACTGGAAAAGGATCTGGCGCTGCATCAGGCGCTGATGGCGAGCCGGCAGTCCGGCTGAAGCCGAGGCCACAAAGCTGCACATCACCTGCCTTCAAATGAGGCACAGCAGGCGGGGCACCTGTGGCCAAGTCCGTCCGCCCGCCATCCACAGGCTATCCACAGAGTGATGCACAGGAATTGTGGATAGTCTGACGCGGCAGCCGCAAAGCCGGCCCGCCGCGCCGATACGACCTCAGCCTACCCGCGCACGTTCCTCGTCACGCAGGCTGCGTCGGAGGATCTTGCCGACGTTTGTCTTCGGGAGTTCGTCGCGGAATTCGACCCGCGCCGGCACCTTGTAGCCCGTCAGGCGTTCGCGGCAGAACGCGATCAGGGCCTTCTCGGTCAGCGAGTCGTCGCGTCGCACGACGAACACCTTGACCGCCTCGCCGGATTTCTCGTCCGGCACGCCGACCGCCGCCACTTCGACGACGCCCGGATGCCCGGCCACCACGTCTTCCACTTCGTTCGGGTAAACGTTGAAACCGGACACGAGGATCATGTCCTTCTTGCGATCGACGATGCGGAAAAAGCCCTTGTCGTCGGCCACCGCCACATCACCGGTGCAGAAGAAGCCGTCGGCGGTCATCACCTTGCGCGTCTCGTCCGGCCGCTGCCAGTAGCCGGCCATCACCTGCGGGCCGCGCACACACAGTTCGCCGGGGTGGCCCAGCGGCACCTCATGACCCGTGTCGTCGCGAATCGATATCTCGGTAGATGGCACCGGCAGGCCGATCGTGCCGTTGTAGGCTGGCAAGTCGAGCGGATTGATGGTCACCGCAGGTGACGTTTCGGTGAGGCCATAGGCCTCGAGCAAGGGTTTGCCGGTGAGCTTTTGCCAGCGCTCGGCCACCGCACGCTGCACCGCCATACCGCCGCCCAGCGTGAGCTTGAGCGTCGAGAAATCGAGGTCACGGAAGTCATCGTTGTTCAACAGCGCATTGAACAGCGTGTTCACCCCGGTCAATGCGGTAAAGCGATAACGCGAGAGTTCCTGAACGAAGCCGGGTATGTCGCGCGGATTGGTGATCAGCAGATTGGCAGCGCCGATGCGCATGAAGGTCAGGCAGTTCGCCGTGAGCGAGAAGATGTGGTATAGCGGCAGCGCTGTGACGATAAGCTCCTCGCCCTCCTTCACCCAGGGTGCGAGCCAGGAATAGGCCTGCTGCAGATTCGCGACAATATTCCGATGCGTCAGCACCGCCCCCTTCGAGACGCCCGTCGTACCGCCGGTGTACTGCAGGAACGCAATGTCATCGAGCGTTCGTGGCACGGCGTGAAAGCCAGCGCGCTCACCGCGCTGCAGCACCTCCTTCAGACGTACCGCGCCAGGGATGTGCCAGTGCGGCACCATCTTCTTGACGTACTTGAGCACGAAGTTAACCGCCCCGCCCTTGAGGCCCGGGAACAGGTCACCCAGCCCGGTGACGATCACCTTCTCGACCGCGGTGCCGACAATCGCCTCGGCGACCGTGTGCGCGAAGTTCTCCACCACCACGATGACGCGCGCGCCGGAATCCTTGAGCTGGTGATGCAGCTCGCGCACGGTGTACAACGGGTTGCAATTGACCACCACGCCGCCCGCCCGCAGCGTGCCGAACACGCTGACCGGATACTGCAGCACGTTGGGCATCATCACCGCGACGCGATCGCCGGGCATCAACCCCAGTTCGCTCTGCAGGTAGCCGCCAAAGGCCTGCGACAGCAGATCGAGTTCGCGGTAGGTCATCCGTACGCCCATGTTGATGTACGAGACCTTGTCCGCAAACCGGGCGACGCTCTGCTCGAATACATCGACGACCGATGCATACTTGCTCAGGTCGACTTCGTGCGGCACGCCTTCCGGATAGCTCTTCAGCCAGATCGGTTCCATCCTTCCCCTCCTCCCGGCCCCCCGGGTTTTTCTTGTATTGCCATCTTGGCAGGCCGCGCCGCTTGGGCGCAAACTCCCGCCCCACCATGAGCGAAATCCATATCCGGCGCACCCACACCCTCACCCCCGACCAAGCCCGGGCGGCGGCCGAACGCGTCGCGGCCGACCTGAGGGCCAAACATCAACTTGACTATGAGTGGCAGGACGACACGCTGGTGTTCGCGCGATCAGGCGTGACCGGCCAGCTTGAAGTCGATGGCGACACGGTTGAAATCCGCATCAAGCTGGGCTTCCTGCTCGGGATGTTCCGAAGCACCTTCGAAGCGGAAATCCACAAGTTTTTCGACGAAGAGTTCGGCCCCGCCTGAAAGCGAAACGGCGGCCTCCCCGCCACCGTTTGCACCTGGATATCAGCCCTTCAGTTCCTTGACCAGCGCAATGTACTGATTCATCGCATCGTCGTTGGTCGTGCCCTTCAGGCTCGCCCACGCATCGTACTTGGCGCGACCCACCGGATCGGTGAACCCCGGGCGCTTGCCTTCGCAATCCCCCTCGCTGGCCTGCTTGAAAAGCGAGTAGAGCTTGAGCAGCGTCGCATTGTCCGGGCGCTCGGTCAGCGTTTTGGAATCGGCCACAGCTGCCTCGAATTGCGCCTTCAGGTCGCTCATTGCGGTCTCCTTGTCGTCCGGTTGTGTGAAGAATAACGGGCGACGCTTTCGCGCCGCAGCCGTATTATTACGCCCAAAACAATGAGGGAGGAATCAATGGGTCGCGAAAAGATGTCGAGCATCGACACGGCGTGGCTGCGCATGGACCGGCCAAGCAACCTGATGCAGATCGTCGGCGTGATGCTGTTCGACGCACCGGTTGATGCCCCTCGCCTGCGCGAGACGATCCAGCGCCGCATGGTCGATCGCTATGCGCGATTTCGCCAGCGCGTGACCCATACGCTCACCGCGACTTACTGGGAAGACGATCCGGAATTCGACATCAACAACCACGTGCGCGAGGTTGCGCTGCCAGGAATGGGCGATCTCGATGCCCTCAAGGCCCACGTTGCCGGGCTCGCCAGCGAGCCCCTCAACCCTGCGCGCGCCTTATGGGAAATGCAGATCATCGACACGCCTGCAGGCGTGTCGGCCTTGGTGGCGCGGATCCACCACTGCATCGCCGACGGCATAGCGCTGATCGGCGTCATGCTCTCGCTTACCGACGAGCATCGCGACGCGCCAGGCCCGGCTGCGCACGCGCACAAACCGCGCATCGCGAAACCGGAGCACGACGCCGACACGGACGCCTTCTGGTGGAAGATCTTCAGCCCCGCCACCGATGCCTGGCTCAGTACGGTATCGGTCAGCAGCAAGCTGTGGTTCGGCTACATGGACATGCTGATGAACCCCGGCAAGGCCTTCAATTACGCCAAGATGGGCGCAGCGCTGGCGGGCGAACTGGCGCACCTCGCGCTGATGCCCGACGACTCCAAGACCCGCTTTAAGGGCAAGGCAGGCGTCGCCAAGCGGGTGGCATGGTCGGCACCGCTGCCGCTGCCGGAAATCAAGGCCGTCAGCAAGGTACTGGGCTGTTCGATCAACGACTTGCTGCTCGCTTCGGTTGCAGGCGCATTGCGTGCCTACCTGCAGGAAAAGGGCGATCCGGTCGATGGCGTCGAATTCCGTGCGATGGTGCCGGTGAATCTGCGCCCCGCCGGCAAGGAGGCGAAGCTCGGCAACCACTTCGGCCTCGTCGCGCTCGAACTGCCTGTCGGGCTCGACAACCCGCTCGAACGCCTCTACGAGACCAAGCGCCGCATGGAGGCACTGAAGCATTCCTACCAGGCCGCGCTTGCCTTCACCCTGCTCGGTGTTGCCGGCATGGCACCGAAATTCGTGCAGCAAGAAGCGCTGGACCTGCTCGCCAACAAGGCGTCTGCGGTGATGACCAATGTCCCCGGCCCGCAGAAACCGCTTTACCTCGGCGGCGCAGAGGTCAGCCAACTGATGTTCTGGGTGCCGCAGAGCGGCAACATTGGCATGGGCGTGAGCATCCTGTCGTACAACAACGCGGTGCAGTTCGGGCTGATCACCGACCACCGGCATTGCCCCGACCCCGACCGCGTGATCTGCCGCTTCGCCGACGAATTCGACAAGCTGATGTGGCTGGTGCTGATGGAACCATGGGATCGCCTCGAACGTCCGCACGAGGTCGAAGAGCACGTCAAGGCCGATCTCGGCGAAGACTGATCCGCCGCCTACTGGCAGTACATCGGCACCAGCAGTTCGTGGCCCGGGCCCTGCCCGGGCGCGGTGATCGTCGCGGTGACCGGCATCTCCTTCAGGCATACGGCGCCCAGCTCGGTCTCGATACGCCAGGTCATGCCACCGGTTGCGTCCACCCAGTGCGATTCTTCGCGAAACGGCAGGCGCCGGCCGAACTGTTTTTCCAGCGCACGCGCCACCGCGTCTTTCGGCAACTCACGCGGCTTGCCGAAGTCCTTTTGCAGGCGTGAAGGGTCGAGTGCGGCCTCCTGCCGCACCATGTCGCGCGAAATGCGGCCGATGTCGGCGCGCGCCGCATCGGCGAGTTCCTGACCACGCTTCGAGGCAGCGTTTTCGACGACGCTTGGCGTGTCAGGCAAATCGGCGCGCACTTTCGCCCCTGCGGACAATCCGCCGCCCTGCCGTTTCCGCCCCGCCCTTGAGCGCCCGCGGCACCCCGGAAGGTGTCGTCGCCATGTTGATTTCGTGCGCTTGCTGGATTGGGGGCCGCGGACGCAAAAACGCACGCAGGCGCGTTGCCGGTGTCCGCACCGCAGGCGACTCGACCAGCAGCAACACTGCGTGCGCCAGCAGCGATATCAGCAGCGCCAGCATCAAGCGATGGCGGGCGCTGCGTATTGACATGTCAGGCGATGATGCCGCCGCCAAGGCAGACGCGGGATTCGTACACCACCACCGACTGGCCCGGCGTCAGCGCCCACTGCGGCGCGGCGAAGGCGATCTCGCAGCGCTCGGCGTCGAGCGCATCGATCTCGCACGGTGAATCTGGGGTGCGGTAACGCGGCTTCGCGGTATAGACCCAGTGGGTACGCGGCGCTTCGCCAGCGATCCAGTTGAGGTCGATCGCGCTGAGGCGCTCCTTCAACAGCGCCGGGTGTTCATGACCTTGCACGACGTACAGCACATTCTTCTTCACGTCCTTCACCGCGGCGTACCAGGCCTCATGCTCCCCGGCCACGTCGTTGCCCTTGATACCACCGATATGCAGCCCCTTGCGCTGGCCGATGGTGTGGTACATCAGCCCCTGGTGTTCGCCGATCACCTTGTCGCCATCCAGCGTGCGGATCTCGCCCGGCTTGGTCGGCAGGTAGCGCATCAGGAATTCGCGGAACGGGCGCTCGCCGATGAAGCAGATGCCGGTCGAATCCTTCTTGTCGAACACATGCAGGCCGGCCTTCTCGGCGATCTGCCTGACATCGCGCTTGTACAGGTGCCCCAGCGGGAACAGCGTCTTCGACAACTGCGCCTGGTTCAGTCGATAGAGGAAGTAGCTCTGGTCCTTGGTGCCGTCTTCGGCCTTCATTAGCTGGAAGGTCGTGCGGCCATCGTTGCGCCATTCCCGCACCTGTGCGTAATGGCCGGTCGCGATTTTGTCCGCTCCGAGTTGCATCGCGTGATCGAGGAAAGCCTTGAACTTGATCTCGCTGTTGCACAGGATGTCCGGGTTCGGTGTGCGACCCGCCTCGTATTCGCGCAGGAAGTCGGCGAACACACGGTCCTTGTATTCCTTGGAGAAGTTCACGACTTCGAGGTCGATACCGATCACGTCGCAGACCGACGCGACGTCCACCAGATCCTGCCGCGTCGAGCAGTACTCGTCGTCGTCATCGTCTTCCCAGTTCTTCATGAATAGGCCAATCACCTGATAGCCCTGCTCCTTGAGCAGCAGCGCCGCCACAGAAGAATCGACACCGCCGGACATCCCGACGATCACTTTCATGCCATTGCCACTCATCGTTGTGTCTCAGTCGTAGTGCCGGATCAGGTCCAGCGGGAAGCGCCGGCCGGCCAGGTAATCGTCGATGCACCGCAGTACCAGTGGGCTGCGGTGCCGCTCCGGGCAGGCGGCAAGCTCGTCGCGCGTCATCCAGACAGCGCGCAGGATACCCGCGTCGAGCGTGCGGCCTTCGTCAAAGCCCGCCAGCTCTGCCGCAAAAGCAAAACGCACATAGGTGATGTCACCACGCGGTCGCGGCCATTGATACACGCCGATCAAGGACAGCGGCGTGACACGATGCGCGGTCTCTTCCAGCGCCTCGCGCGAACACGCGGCAAGCAGCGATTCGCCTTCATCAAGATGGCCCGCCGGCTGGTTCAGGCGCACTCCGTAGTCCGTCTCTTCTTCGACGAGCAAGAATCGCCCCTGGTTTTCCACCACTGCGGCGACGGTGACATGCGGGCTCCAGCGCATAGCGGACTCCGGCGAGTAAAGCGCCATTTTAGCGCGCGCACGCGTGGCTGCCGGTGCCGGCGCGGAATCGGCTAAAATCTTCGCTTTCGCCGCCGCCGAGCGGCGCACCAAAACGATTTCAAGGGGGAATGCTCATGTCGATGGCCGATCGTGACGGGTTCATCTGGTTCGATGGCAAGCTCGTACCGTGGCGCGATGCGACCACGCACGTGCTGACGCACTCGCTTCACTACGGTCTGTCGGTTTTCGAAGGCGTGCGCGCCTACAAGACCGATACCGGCACCGCGATCTTCCGCCTGAAGGAGCACACCGACCGCCTCTTCAATTCGGCCCACATCTACATGATGAAGATCCCGTACGACAAGGCGACGATCAACGAGGCACACAAGGAAGTGGTGCGGGCCAACAAGCTCGAGAGCTGCTACATGCGCCCGATCGCCTTCTACGGTTCCGAAAAGATGGGCATCTCGACGCGCGGCGCCACCGTGCATGTCGCCATCGCGGCCTGGCCGTGGGGCGCGTACCTCGGTGACGACGGCCTCGAAAAAGGCATCCGCGTGAAGACCGCCTCGTTCGCCCGTCACCATGTGAATGTGACGATGCCGCGCGCCAAGCTGGCCTCGACCTACGCGAACTCCATCCTCGCCAACCTCGAAGCGACCGGCGACGGCTACGACGAGGCTTTGCTGCTCGACACCGAAGGTTTCGTCGCCGAAGGCGCCGGCGAGAACGTGTTCATCATCAAGGACGGCGTGATCGTCGAGCCCGAGATCGCTTCTGCGCTGACCGGCATCACCCGTTCCACGATCCACACGCTGGCGAAGGAACTGGGCTACACGATCGTCACCAAGCGCGTCACGCGCGACGACATCTACATCGCCGACGAGGCCTTCTTTACCGGCACTGCCGCGGAAGTCACCCCGATTCGCGAACTGGACAACCGCACCATCGGCAGCGGTTCGCGCGGCCCGATCACCGCCAAGATCCAGGCGCGTTTCTTCGATCTGGTGAATGGCCGCCTGCCCGAGCACAAGGACTGGCTCGCTTACGTTTGAGAGGTCATCAAGATGCCCGAAAACAAGGACAAATCCCAAACCATCGCGGTCACCGCGAAAGATCTGCCGCTGCACTGCCCGATGCCCGACGCCCCGCTGTGGGCGCGGCACCCGCGGGTATTTCTCGACCCCTTGAAGACCGGCGAGGCAAAATGCCCCTATTGCGGCGCGCAATACCATTTCACCGGTGAGCGCCCGGTCGGACATCACTGACCTGAAACGGGTGGCACGGGCCCCCGGCGCGTGTTGCGGATCGGGGGCTTCGGCCCCTGATTGCTTCTAGAGCCCATGACCCGCATTCTGATCGTCACACCGAACTGGATCGGCGACTGTGTTGCCGCGCAGCCGCTCTTCATGCGCCTGGCGCAACGCCGCCCCGATGCCGTCATCGATGCGCTGGCGCCGCCCTGGGTTGCACCCGCGCTGCAAGCGATGCCGCAGATCCGCAAGGTGATCTCCAACCCGTTCGGGCATGGCGCGTTCGATCCGGTCGGACGCTGGAAATTAGCCCGTTCGCTGGCAGGCGAATACGACGAAGCCTACGTCCTGCCCAACTCATGGAAATCGGCGCTGATTCCCTTGTTCGCCGGGATTCCAGTACGAGTCGGTTTCGTCGGCGAAGCGCGGTATGGCGTGATCAACCGCGCACACTGCCTCGACAAACAGGCGCTACCGCTGCAGGTCGAGCGTTACGCACAGTTGGCAGAGGCGCCCGGGCAAGCGCTTCAGCGGCCGCTGCCAAATCCGGAACTGGCCCGCGAGCCTGCGGCCATCGCCGCAACGCTGGCGAAGTACGGCCTCGCCGCAGAGCCCCGCCCGGTGGTCTTCTGCCCCGGCGCCGAATACGGCCCGGCCAAGCGCTGGCCGGAAAAGCACTACGCCGAACTGGCGCGGCGGCTTGCATCACAGGGTCAGCCGGTGTGGATACTGGGTTCGAAGAAGGATGCACCGGTCTCCGCCGCAATCGTCCAGCAATCGGGCGGCGCGGCGCTGGATCTGTGCGGCCGTACCTCGCTCGGCGAAGCCATCAGCCTGATCGCCCACGCGCGCTATGCGGTGACCAACGATTCAGGCTTGATGCATGTCGCCGCCGCCTTGGGCACGCCGCTCGTGGCACTGTTCGGATCATCCAGCCCGAACTACACGCCGCCCCTTTCAGAGCAGGCGGCGGTGATCTGGCTCAAGCTTCCCTGCAGCCCCTGCTTCAAGCGCGAATGCCCGCTGGGCCACCTCGACTGCCTGAACAAGATCACGCCGGATTCGGTCGAAGAGCAAGCGCGCAAATTGCTCGCACAAGGAGGCCACGCATGAACCCCGTATTCCACGCCAGCGTCGAGGACGCCGAGGCCGCCTTCTACGACGCTTTCAACCGCTGCGACCTCGAAGCCCTGATGGCGGTCTGGTCGGAAGGTGACGAAGTGGTCTGCATTCACCCCGGCGGCGCACGTCTGGTGGGCCTGCACGCGATCCGCGATGCCTGGAAGCAATTGTTCGAGAGCGGCCTGCGCCTGCGCCTGCGGGTGCACCATGGCGTGTTCCATTCGAGCCCCATGCTCGCCGTGCGCAGCGTGTTGCAGCATGTCGTGGTCGAAGGTGAGGACGGCATCCCGCCGCCCATCATCGCGACCAACGTGTATGTCCGCGGCCCGTTCGGCTGGCGCATTGCGATGCACCACGCCTCGCCTTCGCCCGAGGCCAGTAACGACTTTCACGACGACACGCCACGCATCGTCCACTGAGCGGCCGGCCGCCCCGCGCCGGCCTCCACCGCTGGGCCGGCCAGCTTGCGCAGGCGGAATGCACGCCACACCAGCCAAGCCCCGAGGGCAGCGAATACGTGCTTGAGCGTGTGGCCGCTCAGCATGCCGGTCAGGTGCATGACGGGCGCGTCTGCGACTTCGAGCAGTTTGGCCAGCACATAGGCCCCGACCGCCGCCAACCACAGGCGTCGTTGCGACCAGGCAAGGCCCGCGCGCCATTGCAAGAGCGGCACCACCACCAGCAGCGTCAATTGCAGCGCAAGGTAGGGGCGCAGATCGCCGGGCGCGAGCCACAGCGCGTCACTGGTCAGCGCCACGCTCGCGCCGGAGGCCAGCAACAGAGTTGGCAACCAGCCCAGCGGCGGCCGCACGCTGCTGCACTCTTCCATCACCGCGGCGAGCAAGGCGCCGCAGGCCAGCGCGATCGGCAAACGATCCCAGACGATGCGCACATCGTCCGGCTGCAGGTGATACCACCACGAGCCTGCCGCGGTGAGCATGATCGCGAGGAAGAACGCTCGCATCGACCAGCGCACCGGCGCCGCGAGCCAGCGCCCTCGCCCGACGCCCACCAACCCCACGAGACCAACCAGCAGGAATGGCAGATTCGACAGCACGTCCATCGCGCGTGGCATTCCCCACAACAAGCGCTGATCCGCGAATGCGTGATAGCCCGCCGGCGTATGCAAGGGCCCGGCGGCGACCAGGCCAAGGACGATCAGAAACAATGCCCCGAGCGGGGCGTGGTGACGCAACAACTTCGAATTCATCATGTCCTCCGTGACACCGTGGTGCGACGCAGCCTGCACCGGACGAGTCCATGCGTCATCCGCCGCCGCAGCGGTGGCATCATCTGATACTCGTCGATGCAATCCGTGCCACTGCAGTCTGCGCCATGACGCTCCATTCCCCACTGCTTCCTCCTCCCTATCTTCCACCCGCATGGCTGATCGGCAGCCATGCGCAGACCATCTGGCCGCTCGCGATCAAGCCCCCGCTGCCGCCACTCAGCCGCGAGCGCTGGGAGGCGCCGGACGGCGACTTCATCGACGTCGACCTGCTCGCGCGCCGGCCGGGCAAGCCGCTGGTGGTGCTGTTCCACGGGCTCGAAGGCTCCAGCCGCAGCCACTACTCGCGCGCCCTGCTCGCGACCTTGCATCGGCGTGGCTGGAACGGCGCCGTCGCGCACTTCCGTGGCTGCTCCGGCGAGCCCAACCGTTTGCCGCGCGCCTACCACTCCGGCGACGCCGATGAAATCGACTGGATCCTTCGACGCTTCGCTGAACGCTTTGACGATGTGCCCCGCTACGTGTCAGGCGTGTCGCTGGGTGGCAATGCGCTGCTGGTTTGGGCCGCGCGCGAAGGCGAAGGCGCTGGCGCAGTCGTGGAACGTGTGGCTTCGGTCTGCGCCCCGCTGGATCTGACCGCCTGCGGCCACCACCTCGCGCGCGGCTTCAATCGAATCTACACGCGCAATTTCCTGTCGACGTTGAAGGCTCGCTGCGTCGAAAAACTCGAACACTTCCCCGGCGCATTCGATGTCACCAAGCTGCGCAGCGCCCGCAACCTGTACGAGTTCGACAACGTGATCACCGCGCCGCTGCATGGCTTTGCCGGCACCGAAGACTACTGGACGCGCTGCTCGTCGAAACCTCTGCTGCCGCAGATACGCGTTCCGGCGCTGGTGCTGCACGCACGCAACGACCCGTTCATCCCACGCTCGGTGTATCCGCAGCCCGATGCGCTCTCGCCCTCGGTCCAGCTGGAAATCCACGACCAGGGGGGCCATGTCGGTTTCGTCGAAGGCGCCTTCCCCGGCAATCTGGAATGGCTGCCGCGCCGTCTGCTGCACTTCTTCGAACACGGCAACTGAAGCGGACGTTCGCCCTGCTGCAAATGCCGGCCTACAGCATGAGACATTCGCAATGACCACTCCCGCACAAGAGATTTTCAAGGCCTACGACATTCGCGGCATCGTCGGAAAGACGCTGACCGCCGACGTGGTGGCACAGATCGGTCGCGCGATCGGGTCGGAAGCGCGGGCGCGCGGCCAGACGCGTATCGTGGTCGGGCGCGACGGCCGCCTTTCCGGCCCCGAATTCGCGCAGGCGCTGACAACCGGTATCACGCGCGCCGGCATCGACGTGATCGACATCGGCTGCGTGGCGACGCCGATCACCTACTTCGCGGCCTACCACCTCGATGCGCACAGTTGCGTATCGATCACCGGCAGTCACAACCCGCCGGAGTACAACGGCCTGAAGCTCGTTCTGGGAGACGAGACGCTGCACGGCGCGATGATTTCAGACCTGCGGCGCCGTATCGTCGATGACGACTTCGCCACCGGCACCGGTAGCGTGACCCACATCGACGTACGCCCGGCCTACATCGAACGCATCCTGTCTGATGTAAAGCTCGCGCGGCCGATGCAGATCGTGCTCGATTCAGGCAACGGCGTGGCCGGCAACACTGCGCCCGATCTGTTCCGCAGGCTTGGCTGCACGGTCACCGAGTTGTACTCCGAAGTGGACGGTTGGTTTCCGAACCACCACCCGGACCCGAGCAAGCCGGAAAACCTCGCCGACGTCATCGCCGCCCTGAAGGACAGCGACGCCGAACTGGGCTTGGCATTCGACGGCGACGGCGACCGCCTCGGCGTGGTCACGAAGGATGGCGAGATCATCTACCCCGACCGCCAGTTGCTGCTGTTCGCTGCCGACGTGCTGTCGCGCGTGCCCGGCGGCAAGGTGATCTATGACGTGAAGTGCAGCCGCACGCTCGCACCGTGGATCCGCCAGCATGGTGGCGAGCCGGTGATGTGGCACACCGGCCACGCGCTGATGAAGGCCAAGCTCGTCGAAACCGGCGCGCCGCTCGCGGGCGAACTGAGCGGCCATGTGTTCTTCAAGGAACGCTGGTATGGCTTCGACGATGGCCTCTACGCCGGCGCTCGCCTGCTCGAAATCCTGTCGCGACACCCCGACGCCAACGCAGTGCTCACGGCACTGCCGAAGGCGGTCAGCACACCCGAGATCAACGTGAAGATGGCCGAGGGCGAGCCGCCCAGATTGTTGGAACGACTCAAGACCAAAGCACGCTTCGATGGCGAGATTGAACGCATCACCCTGGACGGCCTGCGTATCGAGTACGCCGACGGTTTCGGGCTGGTGCGCCCGTCGAATACCACGCCGGTGATGGTGTTGCGTTTCGAGGCCGACGATCAGGCAGCGCTTGCCCGCATCAGCGCCGACTTTGCACGCGTGATCCGGCACGCATGGCCGGACTTGCAGTTGCCCTTCTGAGCGACGGGTGCGGATGACGCGCAACCACCGACGCAATTCGAATTCCGCCTCCGCACAACGGGAAGCGCACCGGGCAGACCGCAGCGGCAAGCCCGCGATTCCCCGACGCGGTGGGTCTGCGCACTCTGGAAGACACCCTTCGCAGAGGCCCTGAATTCGGCGCTTACAAGTCGAGCTTCGGTGCTCGTCTGATCTGCCTGCCGCTGCTGCTGGCGTGGGCGCCCGCCCCCCTCACGATCGCCTGCAACCTGCTCGAACAGGCGGGCCGCAAGCGATGCGTCACGGCGGCCTGGTCGGCCTAAGTCAGATCGCGATCTGACTGCCGAGTTCGACGACCCGGTTGGGCGGAAGCTTGAAGAACGAGGCCGCACTGGTCGCATTGCGGAAGAGGAACTCGAACACCCGCTCACGCCACAGGGCCATGCCCTCGCCCTCAGTCGGCAGCAAGGTCTCACGGCTGAGGAAGTAGGAAACGCGCATCGGATCGAGCGCGAGCTCCTGTTCCGCGCACCACTCGAGCGCGGCCGGTACATCCGGATCTTCCATGAAGCCGAAGAACAGCTTTACCCGCCAGCAGCCGCCCGCCATGCGTTCGACCAGCACCCGTTGTGCCGCTTGCACGCGTGGTTGCGGCATGAAAACCACGCTGGCAAACACGGTCGTCTCGTGCAACACCATGTTGTGCTTCAGGTTGTGCAGCAAGGCGCGCGGCACTGCGCCGCTGCGCGGCGACAGGAATACGGCTTCGCTCGGCACCCGCGCCAGGCCGGGATCGGCAACAAGGCCCTCGATGAACGGCTCCAGCGGAATGCCCTCGTCTTCGCTGCGCACCCTCAGCAACTCGCGCCCGCGCCGCCAGGTCGACAGCAGCATGAAGATGAAGCCGCCGAACAGCAGCGGGAACCAGCCGCCGTCGAGGATCTTGGTGGCATTGGCCGCGAGGAACGCCAGTTCGATCATCAGCAAGGGGCCCCAGACGAGGACCGCCACCCAGGTCGGCCATTTCCAGTCGCGGCGCACCAAGGAAAACGCGAGGATGGAGGTGATCACCATCGTCATCGACACTGCGATGCCATAGGCGCCAGCAAGGTTGCTCGAGGTGCGAAAACCGAGCACCACCGCGAGTACCAGCACCATCAGGGTCCAGTTCATGAATGGCACATAGATCTGCCCCATCTTCGCGCCGGACGTGTGCTGGATCGAAATGCGCGGGCAAACGCCAAGCTGGATCATTTCCCGCGTTACCGAATACACGCCGCTGATCAGCGCCTGCGACGCAATCACCGATGCCACGGTGGCCAGCCCGACGAGCGGATAGATGGCCCAGTCCGGCGCGGAAAGGAAGAAGGGATTGCGGATCGCCTCCGGCTCGGACATCAGCAGCGCGCCCTGGCCGAAATAGCACGAGAGCAGTCCCGGCAGTACAAAACACGACCAGGCAATGCGAATCGGGCGCGCACCGAAGTGGCCCATGTCGGCATACAGCGCCTCGGCACCGGTTACCGTCAGGAAGACCGCACCAAGTGCCAGAAAACCGATGGTGCCGTGCTCGATGAGGAAGCGCACCGCATAGTGCGGCGAGACGGCCAGGAGCACTTCGGGGTGCCGCCCGATGTTGTAGAGCCCGAGCAGGAACAACACCGAGAACCACAGCGCGAGTATCGGACCGAATACCTGGCCAACCTTGGCCGTGCCGTGCTTCTGCACGAAGAACAGTCCGACAAGAATCACCACGGTGATCGGCACGACGAAGCGCGTCGCGGCCGGCGTCGCTACTTCGAGACCCTCTACCGCGGAGAGCACCGAGATCGCCGGCGTGATGACCCCGTCGCCATAGAACAACGCGGCACCGGCAAGCCCCAGGGCAATCGCAAACGCGCGTTTGCGTGGCCGCGAATCCCCGGCGCGATGGATCACCCGCGCCATCAGCGCCACCACCCCGCCTTCACCGTGGTTGTCCGCCCGCAGGACCAGCACGACGTACTTGAACGTCACGACGATCAGCAAGGTCCAGACGATCAGCGAGAGGATGCCCAGAATGTTGTCGGGCGTCGGCGGGAGTGGGTGGGACTCCTGCGTGAATGCTTCCTTCAGCGCGTAAAGCGGGCTGGTGCCGATATCGCCGAACACCACGCCGAGTGCCGCGAGCGTCAAGGCCCGGGTGGATACCTGTTCATTACCGTGTGACATGGATCTTCTCCGGGGACGGGGCGAGCCTGATCAGGCTGCCATGTCCATCCCGTATTCCAGCGCCGCCATTCAGCCGTATTGCTCGCTGTACCGCGCGCTGATATCGCGGCGAAGTGTCCCATGAAACATCGAAGACACCATCGCTATCCGCGAGTGACCGTTCCGCGTCCGCGCACCAATTTACAGAGATTGACAGTGTCGGCCAGACATCCCCTGCCGGCACGCGAACCGGGGCAGCATTGTAGTCGGTCCACGTAAGGTTTACGGGCGTCCCTGATGATCCTGAGCCAGGACAAGCAACAGGATGCTTCTTTTTTGCAACGGCAGCGCACAACCCACAGTCTCAATGGCGACCATTTGTGTGCCTGAGCCGTCATTCTGCGCGCGACCGGCATGGGTGATCGTGCGGTAGCACCACCAATCGAACGCCCCTGGCGGGCTCCGCCCGCCCGATCGCAGTGCATCGCGCCATTGCGAAGCGCGCCCATAGCAAAAGTTTGCATTCGATGGATCGCAAACGCTTAACATCGCCGGCAAATCGCCGTAAACCCGAAAATGACCGCACAGAACACCGCCTTCCTTGGCCGCCAACCGATTCTCGACCGCGATCGCAAACTCGTCGGCTTCGAGTTGCTTTTCCGCGGCGGCAAGGAAAACATGGCATCGGTGATGGACGACACGGTGGCTACCGCAACCGTCGTAACGCGCGCCTTCACCGATCTGGGCATAGACGCGGCGCTCGGCAGCGGGCTCGGTTTCATCAACTGCGACGCGAACTTCCTGCTGTCGGATGCGATCGAGGTACTGCCCTGCAATCGGATCGTGCTGGAAATCCTCGAAACCGTGGAGCCCACGCCCGAAGTGCTCGATCGCTGCAGGGCGCTGCGCGAAAAGGGTTTCATGCTGGCGCTGGACGACTACATCGGCGCAGAAGACCAGTTCCGCGAGTTCCTGAAACTGGTCGACTTCATCAAGGTCGACATCAAGCCGCTCTCGACATCCGATATCCGCACATTGGCAGAACGCCTGGCGCCATTGGGCGTGCCGCTGCTGGCTGAAAAGGTGGACAGCCAGGAGCAGGCCGATCTCTGCCACGAACTGGGATTCGAGCTTTTCCAGGGCTATTTCTTCGCGCGCCCGACGGTCCTGGAAAAGCGCAAGCTCAACCAGAGCGAAATGACGCTGATGCGTCTGTTGTCACTGGTCATCGAGGATGCCGAAACCGACGCGCTGGAAAACGTCGTGAAGGCGGATCCCAGCCTGGCCGTCAATCTGCTGCGGCTGGTGAACTCGGTGGGCGCCGGGTTACGCAATCCGGTCCACTCGCTGCGCCATGCGATTACCGCGCTTGGGCGACGCCAGTTGCAGCGCTGGGTGCAATTGTTGATGTTCGCCCGCTCCGGCAGCGAAGGGCCCGCCAATCCGTTGATGATCATGGCAGCGACCCGTGGCCGGCTGATGGAACTGCTCGCCGAGCTTCCCGATGGCCCGCTGCGCGCGGTGCGCGACGAGGCGTTTCTCGCCGGGATCGTTTCGATGATGCCTGCCCTGCTCGCCACGCCGATCGAGGAAATCCTCGGCAGCCTTCCGGTCAGCGATACGCTGCGCGCCGCCTTGATCGACCGCGGCGGACCACTCGGCGCGCTGCTGCATCTGGCCGAAACGCTTGAAGACGCCGACCAGCAAGCCTTCTTCGATGCGCTCGAAAAGTGCCCCGGCCTCGACCCGGCTGCAGTGTTCGGTGCCGAGTCATCGGCAATGGCCTGGGCTGCCCAGATCGGGACACCGGCTCAGGAATGACCCGGACGCTCTGCCAATCCGGAACCGTGTTACACGCGCTGTGGCGCTTCGTGGTCCTCATGGTCGCCGGTTGCGCACTGGCGACTGCGCTGACGGCGAACGCCGCGCCTTCCCAGGAGCGCGTAACCCTGCAACTGAAGTGGCGCCATCAGTTCCAGTTTGCGGGGTACTACGCGGCGCTGTTCAAGGGCTACTACTGGGATGCCGGCCTCGACGTCGACATCCGTGAAGCCCAGTCTGGCGAAGACCCGATTCAGCAAGTCCTGTCCGGTCATGCCGAATACGGCGTGGGCACCAGTGATCTGTTGTTGCTGCGCCAGGGCGGCAAGCCGGTCGTGGTGCTCGCTGCGATCTTCCAGCATTCGCCGCTGACCTTGCTGGTGCGCCGCGAAAGTGGCATCCGCAGCCTGCCGGACCTGGTCGGCAAGCGGGTCATGATCGAACCCAATTCGGCCGAACTCTTCGCACTGCTCAAACGCTCGGGTGTCGATTCAGACGCGCTCAAGATCGCCTCGCACACCTTCACCGCCAACGATCTGATCGCCGGAAAGCTCGACGCGATGTCGGCCTACTCCACCGACGAGCCCTTCGAACTGAAAGAAGCCGGCGTCGCCTACGACCTGTTCGAGCCGCGCAGCGCCGGTATCGATTTCTATGGCGACAATCTCTTCACCACCGAGAACGAGATCCGCAAGCACCCCGATCGGGTACGCGCTTTCCGCGAGGCCACGCTCAAGGGCTGGGCGTATGCCATGCAGCATCAGGAAGAGATCATCGATCTGATCCTGACCCAGTACGGCGAGCGGCACAGTGCCGACCACCTGCGCTTTGAAGCCAAGGTGATGGAGCGTTTGCTGCAGCCGACACTGGTGCAGCCCGGGTACATGCATCTGGCGCGCTGGCAGCACATCGCCGACACCTATGCCAGCCTCGGGCTGCTGCCTGCAAGCACTTCACTGGAGGGCTTCCTGTATGAAGACGTGGCCAATGCAGACAGCGAACGCAACCGCCGCTGGCTCGTCATCACACTCGCAGGCCTGCTGATATTTGCCGCAATAGCCGGATACGTGCTGCGCCTGAACTGGCGCCTGCATGCCAGTCGGGAACGGCAGCGCGTCATTGTTGATGCCGCGCCGCTGGCCCTGTTCGTGCTGAGCGACGAGAACCGGATCCAGGACTGGAACCGCGCCGCGGAAACGACTTTCGGGTGGAAGTCCGATGACGTGCGCGGCCGCAACATGCTCGACTTCGTGCCACCGGAAACCGAGCGCGGCGCGCTCATGAGCCTGCTCGACGACGCACGCCGCGACAAGTCCAGCACACGGTCCGGAGAAACCTGGGCGAATACGGCCGACGGCCGACGGATACGCTGCGAATGGCGTTTCGCCGCGATGCCTTCAAGCGACGGCCGCCAGAGCAGGCTGGTGGCGATGGCCATCGATGTCACCGCCCAGCGCGAACTCGAATCACGCCTGCAGTTGATGGCGCACGCCGACCCGCTCACCGGACTCGCCAATCGCTCGCTCTTCTACGATCGCGTTGAACGCGCACTGTCGCTTGCGCAGCGCCACACCGGGCACGTCGCGCTGATCTATATCGATCTGGACGACTTCAAACGCGTCAATGACACCCAGGGTCATGAAGCCGGCGACATCGTGCTGCGTACGATCGCGATGCGACTGCGTCGGCTGGTGCGCGAATCCGATACCGTGGCGCGGATCGGTGGCGACGAGTTCGTGATCCTGCTGCAGGAAGTCGGCGATCGCGAAGCGGCGATGGCCGTCGCCAACAAAGCGGAAGAGGCGATCTGCCTGCCGATCGAAGTCCGGCCCGCCCAATTCGCGCATGTCGGCGGCAGCATCGGCGTGAGCCTGAGTCCGCAACACGGCACCGATAGCGAAGCGCTGCTGCGCTCCGCCGACGCCGCGATGTACCGCATCAAGCACGGCGGCAAACGCGGCGTGGCTTGCGCAAGCTGATCGAAAGCCCGCCGGGTGACGCACAGCGTGCGCGTCACCCCGTGACGCAGCCCCCTTACGGGTAGAGACCCCGCTCCTCGCGTGCCTGCAGGATGCGCGAACAGGCGACCACGAAGGCGGCGGTCCGCAAGGGGATCTTGTGTTGCTGACCGGTCTCCCAGATTTTCCGGAAAGCCTCGGACAGGATGCGCTCGAGCCGCATGTTGATCTCGTCCTCGCTCCAGAAGAAGCTCGCGATGTCCTGCACCCATTCGAAGTACGACACCGTGACACCGCCGGCGTTGGCGATCACGTCGGGCACCACCAGCACGCCCTTGTTGGTGAGGATGTCGTCGGCCTCTGGCACCGTCGGGCCATTGGCACCTTCAAGCACGACGCGGGTCTTGATCCGCTTGGCCCGCTCCGGGGTGAGTTGCCCTTCAAGCGCGGCGGGGATCAGGAACTCGGACTCGACATCCCAGAACTGCTCGTTCGGGATTACTTCGGCGCCCGGGCACTTGCCGATGCCACCGTCGCGACGCAGCGTCGCCATCAGTTCGGCGATATCGAGCCCGTTCGCGTTGTAGACGGTGCCGGTGTGGTCCTGAACCGCGACGATCTTTGCGCCGTTGCCGGCGAAGAGTTCCGCCGCCGCGCTGCCAACGTTGCCGAAGCCTTGCACCGCGACGCGCGCGCCGTTGATCGGCAGGTCGATGCGCCGCGCGACTTCGCGCCCGATCACGAACACGCCGCGGCCGGTGGATTTCAAACGGCCCAGCGAACCACCCAGCTCGATCGGCTTGCCGGTTACCACCCCGGTGGCCGTCGCACCGACGTTCATCGAGTAGGTATCCATCATCCACGCCATGATCTGCGCGTTGGTGTTCACATCCGGCGCCGGAATGTCCTTGTCCGGCCCGATGATCAGCCCGATCTCGCTGGTGTAGCGGCGCGTGAGCTTTTCCAGTTCCTTCTTCGACAACGTCTTCGGATCGACCCGGATACCGCCCTTGGCCCCGCCATAAGGCAGATTCACCGCGGCGTTCTTCACCGTCATCCAGGCCGATAGCGCCATCACCTCTTCCAGCGTGACATCGGGATGGAAGCGCACGCCGCCCTTGCCGGGGCCGCGCGAGAGGTTGTGCTGCACGCGAAAGCCTTCGAAGTGGCGGATGCTGCCGTCGTCCATTTCGATCGGGATGTCCACGATCAGCGCACGCTTCGGGCGCCGCAGCGTTTCAGCCCAGCGCGACAGGTGCCCCAGATACGGCACTACACGTTCAACCTGTTCCAGATAGGTCGCCCACGGCCCCCCGGCCGTTGTAGCGACGTATGAAAGTCCGTTCATGATGTCTCCCCCTGTTACGGGTGTTGCTTTTGACAACTTTTATGAAATGGCCCGACGGGCCACCACACGGCAGGATCACCACCGTCCGCCGCATTCTGCCGCGCCGCTGCCGCTGCAGCCTCAGTTTCCGGCGACAGGGACTTGCTTGGATGCGCCGCCCAGCGGGCGCACAGCAGCGGTATAGTCACCCTTTGCTGCAGACTGACCGGGCAGTAGTCGCCCCCCATTCGAGACGATGACCGACACCGCTTCCACGGCTTCCCCCCGCCCGTCCGAACAACTCGTTGCGGCCGGCCGGGACTTGCTCCTCAAGACACTGGAGAGCGTCGCCCGCGACATGGGTTTCACGCAGCCCGACGCACTGGAGGGCCTGCGCCGCGCCGCCATCGACAGCCACGACGAACTGGCCGGCCTGCGCGACCGCCGCGGCTTCGAGAATGCGCGCGGCCTGACCGCATCGCGCATCAGCCTGGTGCACGAGGAAGATCTCGAATTCACCATCCGCATCAACGAAGTCGCGCGGCGTCTGCGCAACCGTTGCGAGCGCGAACTCGGGCGCCTGCACCTTCGCTACATGACGCTGCTCGATCAAAGCGACGATGCCGCGGCCGAGCAACTGCCGGTCGGCCCCGAAACGGTCTGCTGCGGAATCCGCGGCCTCAGCGACGAGTCCGGCCTCGATCCCGCCGCGCGGCTGCGCCTGCTCGAGAACATCGAAACACCGCTGGCGAACGCACTCAACGCGCTGTATGCGCAACTGAACAAGGATCTGGAGCGCAACGGCGTCGAACCCAAGTCACTGGCGCGCAGTTCGCAGCCGTCCGCGGCGCATGCCCGCCACACCCCGGCGAGCGACGCGGGCGGTTGGGGCCAGGGCAGCTTTGGCGAATTGCACCGCGCAGCGCTGGTGCGGCTGGGCGGAGGAAACGGCATCGCAATCGAAGCCACGCTCGCCGCCGCCGTGCGCGAACAGGTGCTGGGCTGGCTCGAAACGCAGCAGGCCACCGCCGCAGCCGGCGGCGAGATCCCGGCGCTGAGCGGCAGCGACCTCGGCCCGCTGCTCGGGGCGCGCGAACGTGCGGCCGCCGACGCACTCGAACAGGTGTTCCGCGCGATCGAACAGGACAAGCGTCTGGCGCCACCGCTGCGCGCGGCCATTGCATCGCTCTACCTGCCGATGTTCAAGCTCGCCCTGCTCGACCCCGGCTTGCTTGAAACCGAAGACCATGTCGCGCGCAGGCTGATCAACGCGATCGGCGATTGCTGCCGCGGCGTCTCGCCCTCGGCGCCGGCTGAGCACCCGCTCTGCAATCTGATCGCCACGATCACCGACGGCGTGTTGCGCGGCTTTGCGAGGGATCCGTCGGTGTTCGAACACGCGCTTCGTCGGGTGGAAACGCTCGCGACGCAACGCCGGGAACTGGCAATCGAACTGGCCACGGCGTCCAACGCACTCGGGGCCCGCCTCGAACGCGACGAAACCGCGCTCCGCTTCGCCGCCAAGGCGGTGCGCGCATTGTCGAGCGAAGGCGTGCCTGCGGTGGTACGCGGATTTCTCGAACAGCACTGGCTGCGCGTGCTGCAGGCAACACTTGCCGCGCACGGCGACAAGAGCAACGAATGGCGCAGCCATCTCGCGGTCGCCGATCGCCTGATCTGGAGCGTGCAGCCGAAGAACACGCCCGAAGAGCGCCAGCAACTATTGCGCTTGCTGCCCGAACTGCTGCGCCGTGCCGCCGACGGGCTCGCGACGATCGGTATCGACGAAGCGACAGCGCGCAACCTGCTATCGCCCTGCATGCAGTTTCATACCGCCGCAATCAATCGCCAGCCACCGCCGGAAGACCTGCCGTATGCAGCACCGCAACCGACGCTGGAATTCGGCACGATCGGCGAGGCGCCCGGCCTCAAGGTGCTGCGGGTTAGCGGCGTTCCCGCCCGCGAACCGGCGCCGAACGCGATGCTGTCGACACTGGCACCCGGCGACTGGATCGAGTTCGCCCTTCCGGACAAACGGCGCGTGCGTGGCTGCGTCGGCTGGATCGGGCCGGCACGTCAGGCGCTGGTGATCTGTGACCCCGACCGGCGTGGCGTCATGGGCCTGACGATGCGGGTGCTCGAACGCCAGGTATCGACCGGCGAGGCGTCACGGCTCGACGATACCGCCTTGTTCGAAGGCGCCTCATCGCGCGCACTGAAGGGCATGCGGGGTCTGGCGCACTAGTGGGCGCGACAGGCCCCAAAGCCTGCCAACGGCCGCGCAGCGCGCGCTGCCTCTGAACACGCCCTAAAGCCGCACTGTTTGCCGCCGTAACTCGCATTAGTTCTTCCACGATTCGAGTCGCGAGCCAGGCCTTTTGGTGACCCCAGCGCCCTACACCCCGGAGCAGATTGCGCGTGCCCAAAGACTCCGCATGCGGCGGAGTGTCGCTGCCGCACTGTTCTATGCGGTGTCCGCGGTCATTCTCGCTGTCGCATCGGCTGTCGGACTCTTCCCACGCTATGCGCTGTGGTTGCCCGTCGCAACCTTTACCACTGCGGCCGTCGGTTTCTGCATCGTGATCCGCAGCGGTTTCAACTTGCGCTTCCGCGACCCGAGCCTGACGGAGGCCCAGATCGCCATTGCCTTGCTCAATTGCACGCTCGTACTGGGCTTTGCCGGACCGATGCGCGGCATCGTCATGCTGGCCTACGTCGTGCCGCTTCAGTTCGGCGCGTTTGCGCTCACTTCCCCGATCTTGCTGCGGCTGTGCCTGATCCCCGCATTGGGATTGCCGATTGCCGTCGCGGCGGGGCAAGCCATGGGCATCCACGGTGCGAGCATCAATTTCGAGCTGGTGCAATGGCTCGCGCTGATGCTGGTGCTGCCCTACACCGCCGTTGTCGCCGGTCGCCTGCACGAGTACGGACGCTACAAGCGGCTCTCGGACACCGATGAACTCTCGGGCCTGCAGAACCGCCGTGCGGCGCTGGCCTACCTCGATCAGCTCACACGCATGTCGGACGCCAACCGGGTGCCCTTCTGTGTCGCCCTGATGGATTTCGACCATTTCAAGGCGGTCAACGACACCTTTGGCCACGCGACGGGCGATCAGGTGATCCGCAGCTTTGCAGCGCTCGCGCGCGACACCCTCCGCAAAGGCGACGTCATCGCCCGCTGGGGTGGAGAGGAATTCCTGGTAGTGCTGCACGGTGATCTCGCGCAAGCGAGGGCCAGCATCGAGCGCCTGATCCACGCTGCCGCCAACCACAGCATCGAGGGCCTGCCGCGGCCAGTCACCGTCTCCGCCGGACTCGCGCTGCACGCTATCGGCCAGTCGATACCGGATCTGGTCGAGCATGCCGATCGCGCGCTCTACACCGCCAAACGCAAGGGCCGCAACCGGCTGGAATTGGCTGCCTCCGACTCGGACCGGCGCGACACCGCCGCGATCTGACCCCGGCCTCCACCCTGCAAGTTCCACCTGCGCCGCCGACGCGCGCGCAGTTGCCAACCCCTAGAGTGCAGCCATCGCACAACGAGGACATCCCATGTTCCTGATCCACCCACAGGTCGAACCCTGGCTGGTCCGCACCGACGCCGGTGTCCGTGTCACGCTGCTGACCGAACGCAGCGAAGGCCTGACGGTGATGCTGCGTTGCGAACCCGACAACGAAGCGCGCTTCATCGACATGAAACACACCGGCCGCGAAGCCGAACTGCACCGCTTTGAAGCGACCTTGCCGTGGGATTCCGGCAACGACCCGACGGTGTACTGTTTCAAGGTGATCGAGCACGGCAAGCAGCACTGGCTGGCCAGTGATGGTCAGCACCACCGCGTACCGCATCGCGACCAGATGTTCCGCATCAACCGCCGCGACACCCCGCCGCTGTGGGTACGCGACCAGGTCTTCTACCAGGTCTTCCCGGACCGCTTCTGCCAGGGCGACCCATCGCTGGCAGTGCAGACCGGCGAATACACCTATGGCAGCGGCCGCATGAAAGTGGTGGCCAAGCAGTGGGGCGAACCCGTAAGCCAGGAAACCTGTGCCAGCGAGTTCTACGGCGGCGACCTGATCGGCGTGCGCCGGAGCCTTGACTATCTACAGAGCGAACTCGGCATCACCGCGCTCTACCTCAACCCGATCTTCGTCTCGGGCAGCAATCACAAGTACGACACCGAGGACTACTACAACGTCGACCCGCACCTGGGCGGCAACGAGGCGCTTGCTGCGCTATCGGCCGACATGAAGGGTCGCGGCATGCGCTTGATCCTCGATGCGGTGGTCAACCACACCGGCACCAACCACCCGTGGTTCAACCTGCACGGCCGTCACGACAGTCAAGGCGCGATGCAGTCACCCAAGTCACCGTGGCGTGACTGGTACTACTTCGATGAAGCCGGCCACTACTACGGCTGGAACGGCCACAAGTCGCTACCGGTGCTGGACTTCAGTGCGCAAGGGCTGCGCAACGCGATCTATGCCGGCCCCGATGCGGTACTCCGGCACTGGATGCGCGAGCCCTACGGGATCGACGGCTGGCGCTTCGACGTCATCCACATGCTCGGCGAAGGCCCCGGCTCGAACAACAACGCGCACTACGTGCGCGAGTTCCGCAAGGCGCTGCGCGAAGAGAACCCGCAAGCCTATGTGATGGGCGAGCACTTCAACGAAGCCACGCGCTGGTTGCAGGGCGACCAGGAAGATGGCGCGATGAACTACTACGGCTTCGCCCATCCGGTGCGCGAATGGCTGGCCGGTACCGATATTGCCTACCACGACGCGCGCCTCGATACCGAGGAGTTCGGCGCTTGGCTGGATTCGGCCCGCGGCCGCATCCCCTACGACAACCAGCTTGCCCAGTTCAACCTGCTCGACAGCCACGACACCGCACGCTTCTTCACGCTGGTCGGCACCGACACGGAAGCGATGAAGCTCGCGGTGAGCCTGCTGTTCGCCTACCCCGGCGTACCGTGCATCTACTACGGCGATGAAATCGGCCTCGAAGGCGGTCAGGACCCGGATTGCCGCCGCTGCTTCGACTGGGACCGCAACCACTGGAACCGCGAACTGTTCGACCACTACAAGGCGCTGATCGCGCTGCGCAAGGCACGGCCCGAACTGCGCCACGGCGCCTATCAGACCCTGCTGGCGGCGGGCGACACCTACGCCTTCGCGCGCTACACGAAGGATTCGGTCTCGGTGTTCGCGCTCAACCGTGGCGAGCGCCCGCACGCGGTACGCCTGCCACTGTGGGTCTTGCCGCTGCACAAGAAACGCTGGCGCGCACCCGGCGGCGAACCGATCGCGAACGAGCCGGGCTGGATCACGACGATCCTGCCGCCCCGCTCGCATGTGATCCTGCTCGGCGAGGATTGAGCCATGGCACGCATTGCAGTCGCAGGGCTCTACACGCTCGAAACCAACCTGCGTATCGAGGGCTTTCCGCTCCCCTACTACCCGGTCACCTACCCCTTTCACGGCATCACGCAGGCACATGCCGGCGTTGGCCTGAACGTGGCGGTGGCGCTCGCAGGGCTCGGGCACGAGGTGCGCTTTGCCACGCTGATCGGCGAAGACGAACCGGGCGACCACATGATGGCCGCCCTGCCCGGCTTCGGGCTGGCTGGCGGGCATGTCGCACGCAACGCTTCCGCCACCTCGCAATCCGTCATTCTCGTTGCACCAGATGGCAACCGGCAGATCCACTGCGATCTAAAGGATCTGCAGGAGCGCCACTATCCCACCGAGCGGGTCGCCAGCCTGCTTGACGACGCCACGCTCGCAGTGGTTTGCAACATCAACTTCGCCCGCCCGCTGCTGGCGGCGGCACGTGAGCGCGACATCCCGATCGCGACCGATGTGCATGCGCTGGAGGACTTCGACGACGCCTACAACCGCGACTTCATGGCCGCGGCGGACATCCTGTTCCTCTCGCACGAACGTCTGCGCTGCACGCCGGGCGAAGCGATCTCCGCGCTGCGCCAGCGCTACGATCCACGCATCCTGGTGATCGGACTGGGCAGCGGCGGCGCTCTGCTGTCGGAGCGCGGGCAATCCACGCTGCAACTTCCGGCGATCGCGCCGCGTGGCGTCGTCAATACCATCGGCGCCGGCGATGCGCTCTTTTCGGCCTTTGTCGACCAGACCCAGCGCGGCCTGCCGGCCTCGCTCGCCCTGCGCAATGCGACGCTTTATGCCGGCACCAAGGTCAGCGAGAGCGGCGCGACCTGCGGGCTGATGAACGCGCAAGCCTTCCAGGCCGCGATCGCTGCGAGTTACTGAGCGGGGGCACATGTCGAAACCCAGCCCGATCGCCGCGCGCATCGCCACCAAGGCGCACTTCTTTGTCAGCGGGCTGCTGTTCGCGACCTGGGGTGTCCATGTGCCCACGGTCAAGGCGCACTACGGCCTGAGCGAGTCGGCGCTCGCCGGCCTGATGCTCGCTTCGGGCATCGGCGCCTTGATCGCGCTGACGCGGGTCGGCCATTGGGTCGCACGACACGGGGCGCGGCCGGTGGTGATGCTCGGCGGCCTGACCGTAGCCCTGCCGCTGACGCTCTTGCTCGGCATGCCTGGCTATGCCGCGATGCTTGCGCTGATGTTCGCTTTCGGGCTCGCGACCGGCGCCTTCGATGTCGCCATGAACGCGGAAGCGGTTGCGGTGGAGCACGCCTATGCCCGTCCGATCATGTCGTCCTTCCACGGTTTCTTCAGCCTCGGGGGCATGGTCGGCGCGGGCATCGGCAGCCTCGTCGCGACGGCCGGAATCGCCGCGTCGACACATCTGCTCGTTGCCGGCGTCGGCGGCGGTGGCACGATCCTGCTGGCCAGCCGCTGGATGCTGCCGGACGAAGCAACCCACTCGCCCGACGACGCCGGAGGCGGCTTCAGCCTGCCACCGCGACCGGTGCTGCTGCTCGGCCTGCTCGCTGCGCTGGGCCTGCTCGGCGAAGGCGCGATGTACGACTGGAGTGCGCTCTACATGGTGAAGGAACTGGGCAGTCCACAAGCGCAGGCGGCGCTGGCCTACGGCGCCTTCTCTGCCGCGATGGCGTCCGCGCGGTTTGGCGGTGATTGGGTACGCGCTCATGTCGGCCCGGCGAAGTTGCTACGCCTGTCGAGCTGGCTGGCCGCTGCCGCGATGACTGCCGCCCTGCTGATCGGCACACCGTGGGCGGCACTGGTCGGCTTCGCGCTGGTCGGCATCGGTTTCTCGAACATCGTGCCGGTGCTGTTCGCTGCCGCGGCGCGCATTCCCGGTATCACCCCGGCGCGTGGCATCGCCGGGGTATCAAGCTGTGGCTACCTCGGCTTCATGATCGGCCCGCCGGTGATCGGCGCGATCGCGCAGCACCGCGGGCTGGATGTCGGTCTTTTCGTGGTTGCAGTGTTCGCGGCGCTGGTGGCCTTGCTGGCAGGCAAGGCCCTTGGGAACACGGAAAGACCGGCGACCCGGCCTTAGGTGCGCAAAGCCGTTTGCTGCGGTCGCGGCGTACGGGTGCTGGCGGCCCTTTTGGCCTCGATGTAACGCAGCACAACGTAGGTGCCCCAACCCGCGAAACCCATGCCGAGGATCAGGCCGCCGTAAGCCAGCGGCCAGGGTATGCCCTGCGTCATCATCGAGAATTCCGACATGCCGCCGATACCGGCCACGATGTTCAGCGGCATGAACACCACCCCCCAGGCGGTGAGCTGAGACACGCGTCGGTTCTGGTTGATGTTGATGAAACCGATCGTCGCATCCATCAGGAAGTTGATCTTGTCGAACAGGAAAGCGGTGTGGCTGTTCAGCGATTCGATGTTGCGCAGGATCTGCTTGGCATCGTCGAACTGACCGGACGACAGCACGCGGCAGCGCATCAGGAAGGACAAGGCGCGCTGCGTATCGAGGATGTTGCTGCGGATGCGACCGTTCAGATCCTCTTCTTCCGCGATGTCCGCCAGCGTACCGGCCGCGTCCTCATCGCTCATCGACTCGCTGAGCACCTGTCGCCCGACCTTGCCGAGCGTGCCGTAGATGTCTTCCAGCGAATCGGCCGAATACTCGACGTCGGCACCGTAGAGGTCGATCAGCACGTCGTAGCAGTCAGACACATAGCCCGGCTGGGTGCGGGCGCGACGACGCTGCAGGCGGAAGACCGGCAGTTCCTCGTTGCGGATCGAGAACAGTACGCCCTTGTGCAGGATGAAGGCCACCGGAACGCTGCGCGAGTCGCCCGCACGATCGAGCAGGAAGTTCGAATGCAGGTGGATCTCTTCCTGTTCGTTGATGTGGAAGCGCGAGCTGACTTCGAGATCGGTCGCCTCGCCCGGATCGGGCAGCTCCAGCCCGAAATGCTGGCCGACATAGGTGCGCTCGGCGCGGGTGGAGTTGAGCAGATCGATCCAGATCGGGCGCACGCCTTCGAGCTCGCTGCGGCGGGTGATCGCGACTTGGCGCAGACGGCCATCGACCAGTTCGAAGGCATTCAGCTGGCTCTCGGCAAAGCCCGGCTCCTGACTGCCCGCAAGCTGTTCGCGCACGACGTCGGAGACTTCCCACAGCAATTCGTTCTCGCGCTCGGACGGGATCTGCTTCCACAACATCAGCGCATCGTCTGCCGGCAAGGCTTCGAGAATCGCGCCGATCTCGGACGACGAAAGCTTCGCCAGCAGGTTCTCAAGTTCGGCCTGATGCTGCCGGTGCACCAGCGTTTCAACCAGATCATGCCGTTGCATGTTCTGGCTATGCACCATGCCCTCGACCCGCTTTTGCTTGTTGAGGAGCTCGACCACTTTTGCAACGGACATGTCGTACTTTCAGAGCATTTCGGCTTCGTCGGCCCGGTTGTCCGTCAGGCGCTTCGGGCTACCGTGCGGCACTCCGCAACGCCCCACCCGGACACCGGGCGCAAGGCCCATGAGGCCTTGCGATCACAAGCTCGACATTTTATCGCTCACGAAGCCGAACGCCGTGCCACGGCAATGCAAAAAAGTCTCCAGCTCGCAGGCTCAGATCAATCCCGTTCGTGCATGCAATGAAGAGACCTGCCGGCGCCCCCGCCCCGACGCGGCGGCGCCCCCCGTCGCAACGCATAGCCGGTTCGCGCAGCGCGCGACGGCAATCCGCCAGCAGGCGCCGCCTCTTCATCGCCCCGCATCGCCATACAACAGGATCTTCGGCCACGGACCCCTCGGCACCGTGGCCCTTTCGCGCAATCAATCGACGCGAATCTCGACCCGCCGCGCTTGTGCCTGGGTCTTCTTCGGGATTCGCAATCGCAGCACGCCATGGCTGAACGCCGCCTCGATGCGCTCGGAGTCGAGTTCGCGTGAGAGCGTGAATGCTCGTCTGAAGCGCGCTGCGCTGACCTCGGCATGGATGGACTTGATGCCCTCCGGCAGCGGCAGTTCGACGGCGCCTTCGAGCGTCAGGACATCGCCTTCAACCTTGATCGCCAGGCGCTCCTTCGACACGCCGGGCAGATCAGCTGTCATCTGGATGCCTTGCGCATCTTCGATCACGTCGACCGGCGGCAGCAGGAAGTCTTCGTCGCGGGTGCTGCTGGTCTGTGCATTCTCTTGGGTCATCCTGGCAACTCCTCAGTGAATTTCGATCTTGCGCGGCTGCTCGGCCAAGCGACGCGGGACGGTGACGTGCAGCAGACCGTCGCGATAGCGTGCAGTCACGCCCGCGGCGTCGATGTCATCGGGCAGGCTGACGACCCGGCGGAAGCGACCCGCGAAGCGTTCGGCGATATGCACCGTGGCCTTCTGGTCAGCGCCAGGTTGGTCGGTTGCACGCTCGCCAGAGAGGGTGAGGACGCCACGTTCGATCTGCAGATCGAGGCTTGCCGGGTCGAGCCCGGGGGCGAATGCGTAGATCTCGACAGCGCTCGGGGTGCTGCCAATGTTGATCGCCGGAAAACTGCCCTGGGCGCCACCGCGGATGCTGGGCGAGCGTTCGACAGACTGCAGTTCGCGCTGCAGGCGATCGATTTGCGCCAGCACTTCGCGGGGGAAGAAACTGCGGTAGATCATGAAAGCCTCCTTGTCGGCATGGCGGTACACCAATGCGGTGCCCTGCCCTCGAATTTTGGGTTTTCGTCATGCATTTCAAGGACTTGAAAACGACCCGACACACCCCAATGTGGCGTGGACGTGCGCGGGCTGACCGCCACCGCAAGCGCAGCGGCGCCGCATGTGCTTCATCCCGAGCCCGTTGCGGCGCGCCGATTCCCGAATGATTACGGAGTGACCCCATCGTGCCCGACACGCACACGTCCGTTCCCGCCGCCCCCCGTCGGAAGCGCGCTGCGGCGGCCTTGCTCTCGATCGCAGCCCTGCTTGCAACCGGCGGCGCCCCATGGGCCGCAAACCCGGCGAGCCCGCGCGCAGTTACGCCCCGCGGCGAGCTTCAGGCCGACGAGAAGGCCACGATTGCGCTGTTCGAGCGCTCGCGCGACGCAGTGGTCTTCATCACCACGCGCGAGCGGGTGCGCGATTTCTGGTCCCGCAACGTGTTCTCGGTACCCAAGGGCAGCGGATCGGGATTCCTGTGGGACGAAGGCGGGTTCATCGTCACCAACTACCATGTCATCGAAGGCGCCAGCGAGGCGACGGTGCGGCTTGCGGACGGCACCGACTACCGCTCGACACTGATCGGTGCCAGCCCTGAACACGACATCGCGGTCCTCAGGATCAAGCTCGGCGACAAACGCATCGCGCCGATACCGCTCGGCACCAGCCGCGATCTGCGTGTCGGCCAGAAGGTGTTCGCGATTGGCAACCCGTTCGGCCTCGACTGGACGCTCACCAGCGGCATCGTCTCGGCGCTGGACCGCTCGCTCGGCGAAGACGATGGTCGCGCGATCCACCACCTGATCCAGACCGACGCCGCGATCAACCCGGGCAACTCGGGCGGCCCGCTGCTGGACTCCGCCGGACGCCTGATCGGCATGAACACCGCCATCTACAGCCCGAGCGGCGCCAGCGCCGGAATCGGCTTCGCGGTGCCGGCGGACACCGTCAATCGCGTGGTGCCGGAGCTCATCCGCAGCGGTCGTTACGAGCGACCGAACCTTGGGCTTGAATTGGACGAGCGCGTCAATGCCCGTCTCGCGCGCATGCTCGACGTACGCGGCGTGGTGATCGTGCGGGTGGAACGCGGTTCCAGCGCGGAGGCGGCTGGTCTGCGCGGCCTGACTGTCACTTCGAACGGCTCAGTCATCGCCGGCGACATCATCACCGCGGTGGATGGCAAAAGCGTCGATTCCGTCGACAAACTGCTCGCGCTGCTGGACGACAAACGCGGCGCAGGGCAAGTCCAGCTGTCAGTGCTGCGCCAGGGCAAGACGGTCATCGTGCAAGTGCGGCCGCAACGGGGCGAAGGCGTTAGCCGCCTTTGAAGGGCGGGCGCTCGCAGGCTTCACGCATGGCATTCGGGGGGCCGCAACGCCCCCCGAATCCATTGAAACCGTGTCAACCGCGCCTCGTCATTCCGAGATCTTCACCGTCCGCAGATTCGGATCGGCGTTGATCTGCGCATCGGTGTAGGGCAGCTTCGCCCACAGCCGTTGCGCGTAGAGCTCGGTCAGATCCGAATAGTGGCTCGACGACGAATCAGTCGATTGCGAGTAGGTCAGCATGCCTTCGGCAACCGGCCCATCGGCGTCGAAGGTCACGAACTGCATGTAGCTGTTGCCATAGGCCGGGTCGACATACTTGCCGTCGACCAACGCGCCGCGCCAGTTGTTGAAGGTGTAGCGCCCGCCCGGAATGACCAGTTGCTTGCCATTGCGGGTGAGGATCTGGCGGGCGCCGGGCGTTTCGTCAAGCGCGAACCCGATCGTGCCGAAGTAGCTCACCGTATCGGCCAGCTTCGTGAACGCATCGGTATTGGCGGTGTTGAAACCGTTGGGCGTGTTCAGCGGATCGGCCGGATCGAAAGGCACCCGCCACAGCGACGCATCCTTCAACTCGCCCAGTCGCGCATAGAACTCGCGGAACAATAGCGCGCCCTTGGCATCGAGTTGCTCCTTGCGGTTCCAGTCGCGCAGCACCGTGCAGGCAGCAGCGACATCGGCGTGGCCACCCGCAAGACACGCGGTGACGAATTCGCCCAGCCACCGTTCCGGCCGGTAGAAACGGCCCGCCTTGTACACCTCCTGCAAAGAGGCCAGCGTGAACTTCGTACCCGGCAGGCCATCAGCCCCCGAGACGCGATCGACGATCTGGGCGATGCCTGCGCGGGTGCGCTCCCCTTGAACCACGCCCTCGGCATCGGGGCCGGTGGCGATGATCTTGGGGTAGCCCGCCAGGCGGACGTTCTGATTCGGCCACCAGTGGCTGTCATTGGCGTTCATCGCGTAGTCGGTTCGCAGCACGTACGGGCGCTGCGCGCTCGGCACGTGGCCAGTCCAGCTGCAAGTCGGGTCCTTGCCATCGAGGATGACGACTCCTTCAAGCGCGAGGGCGAGTTGCGGCAGGCCCGCGCCGACGCAGTTCGTGATCTGCGCGTCAGAGACGTTGGCCGCCACCGAGTAGTTGGCGTACAGCGCATTGCCATCCTTGTCGGCGCCGATGGTGTTCACCCAGGGCATCTCGCTGTAGGTCGCCAAGGCTTCCCGCAGCGAAGCAGCACTGGTCGCCTTGCCGTTGAGCAACACCTGGTCCATCAGCCGGTAGGTGTCGCGGTTGGCATCCTTGAAGGCGTAGGCGGTGCTGGTCGTCCACTGGAACAGGCTATCCATCGCGAGCGGGCCGTACTCGGTCGCATACATCGTGCGTTCGCGCGTCACCACCGAGCCGTCGGGTTGCAGCGCCTGAATCTGAACTTTGGTCGCGGTCATCGCACGCGATTCGGTGCCGACCATGTAGCGGGTCGGGTCCTTCGGATCGAGCGTCAGCGCAAACAGCGTAAAGCGCTGGTCGGTGGAGAAGGTGTGCGTCCAGGCAACGTCCTTGTTGAAGCCGATCAGCGGCAAGGGCGCACCCAGCAAGGTCGCACCGTAAACGTCGTACTTGCCGGGGACCGTGATGTGCAGTTGATGCAGGCGCAACACGCCCCACCACGGGAAGTGCGGGTTACCAAGCACCATGCCCTTGCCCGACTCGGTCACCTCGCGGCCAAGCCCGTAACCGTTCGATCCGATCAGGCCGTCCTTGAACACGTGCAGCGCCTTGAGCATTTCGGACTGCTTCAGCTGAGCCTCGGGGCTGCCGGTCGCACGAGCCCGCGCCACCCGCGCCGCGGCCGCGGGCGGTTGCGCGGCGGCGATCTGTGCAATGAAGGCGATCGAACTGCCGGTCATGGCTGCCTGATTCATACGGAAATAGGCGTCGGCTTCGGTGATCGGGCGCACCCACTTGGCATTGCGGCAGCTAGGCGGAAGCCCAGCGGCACCCACCTCGCGCAGGTAGCGGTTGTAGCCAGCGACGAACCCGGCCACCAGGTCGCGCACATCACTGCCCGCGGCGGCTTTCATGTTCGCCGCGACGGCGGGCGTCATCGTCGATTTGTAGAAGAAATCGGACTCGATGTTCTCGAGCGTGCCACCCAGCTGCGCCGGGTAAGTGATTCGCACGCCGTTGGCATCCTTCTCGCCGAAATACAGCGCGCGCTCACCGTTGAGGGTGACCACCTCCTCGGAAAACAGGCACACATGGTCAGCAGCAAACGCGTAGCCGTAACCGTAGCCCGCGCCCTTGAAATCGTTGGCCTTGATGTGCGGCACCCCGTACGACGTGTAACGGATTTCTGCCGCGTAGGTCGGCGCCTGGGGCGCCTCGTCGCTCGATCCGCAGCCCGCGATGAACAGCGTCACAAGCGCGGTCAATGCCAGCCGGGAAATCGTTCCCGGCAAAGTCCATTGCAATGGTTTGGTCATTCGGCTCCCCCCTATCGCCAGCCCGCGATCTGGCGACGCCGCCCCCGCGACTATCGCCGTTCGTTGCAGCTGGGCCTTGTTTTGAAAAGCTGCGCTCGCCCATGCTAGACCGTATGGCGAGGAGCGCAATCTGCGGTGCACAAGGGCGGCAACGTGTTTGATGGCTTCATTGCGACGCCACGTCCCGTGCGCGCCATGCTTCCGTGATGATGGAACGGGTGCAAAGCCTTGCGCAGCGAAGAAAAGACCAGTCCAGCCGTCGGCACAGGCGTGCCGAAACCGCTCAAGTCGCGCCTGCCGCGGCCGAAAACGCAAGAAGGAACCCGAGGACTCCATCCTCGTCCTTTAACGCGACCTGCCCATGCCGCCAGAGCATATCGATGTCCTCACCGGCTTTCTCGACCGCGCGGGTTGCCTTGCGGCGGTGAGCGCATGGGTGCAGTCACCGGAGGCGACGAGCACGCTCATGTCGGTGATCTGGCTGGATCTGGATCGCTTCAAACTCGTTAACGAGTCCTTCGGCCATCTCGGCGGCGATGCAGTCATCGCACGCATGGCCACACGACTTGCCGAACGGCTCGCCGGCCGCGCCCAGCCCTGTCGCATGGGCGGTGACGAATTCGTGTTCCTGGCGCGCGGCGTGGACGCGGCGGCCGCACAATTGATCGCTGCGGACCTGCTGGACTGCGTGAAGCTGCCGCTCGAAGTCGGCAACATACGGCTCTATCCGACTGGCAGCGTCGGCATCGCGGTGCTTGAACCCAAGGAAGACGCCGTCAGCGTGCTCGAACGCGCAGATCGCGCGATGGTCGAGGCCAAACGATTGGGCGGTGATCGCACGGTATTGTCCGGCGAGGAACGCGTCGCCGGTCGCCTGGGCGTCCTGCTGGCCCGCGAAGAGCTGGTGGTGGAGAACAAGTTGCACATGGCGCTGGAACGTGGCGGCCTGGCCTTGCACTACCAACCCATCGTCGCGCTCGACGGCTCGATACATGCCGTTGAAGCGCTGATGCGCTGCTCTGCCGACGGCGAAACGGTATCGCCGGTGCGCTTCATCCCGGTCGCCGAAAAGACCGGGCTGGTCGTACGACTTGGCGAATGGAGCATGCTGTACGGCGCGATGTTCGCTCACCGGCTTGCCGCGCTCGGCCTTGGCACCAAGGTCGCCATCAACGTCTCGCGCGCCCAGCTCACGGCGCCCAAGTTTTCGCAGGCGCTGCATGCCGCGCTGCTTTGCAGTGATGCGCCGCCGGAGCTGATCGAACTGGAACTGACCGAGTCGCTTTTCATGGATGTCTCGGAAGTCGTGCAAAGCAATCTGCTGGCAGCAAAAATGGCGGGTGTCTCGCTGGCCATCGACGACTTCGGCACCGGGTACTCGTGCCTCGCCAACCTGAAGGACATCCCGGCCAGCAAGCTCAAGATCGACCGCGCCTTCATCAAGGTGCTGCCGCATGATCTGCGCGCCCTGGCGATCGTCCGTGCGATCACGAACATGGCGCGCGAACTGGGCATGACGGTGGTGGCCGAAGGCGTGGAAACGCCGGAGCAACAAGCCGCACTGGAGGACGTGGGGGTCGACGCGATACAGGGTTTCCTGCACGCCCGGCCGATGGACGGCGACGCGCTCATCACTTGGTTGAAGCAAAGGAAGCAGGCATGAGCCCGGATCAGACAGCAGCGATAGACGGCATGCTTGGCGAGGCGATCCGCGACATCGGCATTCCGCCGCGACCGCGCATTCTCGATAGCATAAGCGCAGAGATGCTGAAGGAGAATCCGGACTTCAACCGCCTGGCAACCCTGATTTCCAGCGACGTGAGCCTGGCGGCCGGCCTGATGAAGACGGCGAACTCGCCCTACTTCGGCTTCCGCTTCCGCGCCCGTACGGTGTCGCAAGCCCTGATGATGCTGGGGCTGGACGTTTCCAGCCGCGCTGTTGCGGGACTGATCCTGCGCAAGGTCTTCATTTCGGTACCCGCGCTGGAACGCTTCTGGGATGCCTCGGCCCGCATCGCGATGGTTTCCGGATGGCTCACGCAACAACTCGGCAACCGCAACGGCGTACGTGCCGAGGAAGCCTACACGTTCGGGCTTTTCCGCGACTGCGGCATTCCGGTTCTGATGCGCAAGTTCGCCGATTACACGACCACCTTGAAGCTCGCGAACGATGCCGTTGAAGCGCGTTTCACAGACGTCGAGGAAACGCGCCACCCGACGAATCATGCAATCGTTGGTTGTCTGCTCGCGCAAAGCTGGTGGATGCCGGAAGAGACCTGTCTCGCGATCCGCTACCACCACGACAGCGTAGCGCTGACGCTCAACATCGGTGGTCTCCCTCCTGCCTCGCAGCGCCTGATCGCGATCGTGCAGTTGGCCGAATTCCTGTTCCAGACCTCAACCGGGCTGAGCCCCACGCGGGAGTGGGGCAAGCTTGGCGAAGCCTGCCTGCGCCTGCTCGATGTGAACGAAGAGGGGCTGGCAGGTCTGGTGGAGGACGCGCGGGCATTTCTCGACAGCGTCGAGGCGTAACGCTTGCAACGCCCCTTGCGGGCGTACGGCGAAGCGCTCGATCGCCGCTCAGCGTACGGCACTGAGCAGCAGGTTGCGCGGCGTGAGCTTGCGCGCGCAGAACTCGCGGATCGCCACACGATATCCAGTGTGCAGCAGCGGGACGGCGAGGTCGCAGACCAGCCACAACTCAAGGATCCGGCGGTAAGCCAGTCGCACCACAGAGCGTCGCATCATCACGCGCTGCCGTTCCCAGCCGCGCGCTTCGAGCTCGGTCAGCACTTTGCCGCTCGGTGCGTGAATGCCTTCGCGCGCGCACACCTGCGTCATGAATGCCGCAAAGGGGAGCCGCAACCAGGCCTCGGGAAGCGGTTTGAAGGTCTTGTAGGGCGCGCCTTCGGACATTTCACGCCACGCGACGAAGGCGAGTTTCCACGCGGCCTCCCGGTCGCGTGTGCGGATCTCGCGGGCCGGTGCGGTGACCGTCTCGGTCACCGCCAATCGCAGATCATCGCGCGACAGTCGAAGGCGCGAACCGGCAGCATTCGGCGTGAAGCTCGCAGATCCGAGCTGGTAGTAACAGCACGGCGCGACATGCAGACCCTGCCCGCCATGCGCGATGGCGTTGCTCACCAATGTGCGATGCAAATCGCCGCATGCATGCAGCGCAACAGCCTGACGCCCTGCGACCAGCGCGGCCGAGTCCGGCGCGAACGCATCCGCTGCAATGAATTGTTGACGGGTCGCCCCGGCGCGCTGAGCCAGCCACTCGCCATCGGCGCACAGATCGGCCTGCAATTCCAGCGAAGTGACCGAACTACCGCATCGCAGACTCAAGAGGCGCCCCAGATGGCCCTTGCCGGAGCACCACTCGAGCACTTCGTGCGCTCCGGTGTCGATCGCATCGAGAAAAGCTTCGATCTGCTCGAGCTTGCGGCCAGGGATTCCCCATACGTGACGGCAATCAGGCCGATGCGCACCCACCGGCTGACGCGGTACATCAATCAGCGCCGCCTCTAGCCGGCATGATTGCACGCGTGCTGACAGCCACTCGATCAACGCACGGTTGTCTCCAAGAAGGTGTGTGAGCTCCCCTTCGGACAGATGCGCAAGCGCATGATCGAGGTCTGGATAAGCATCGACCCAGCCCGGACGAGCAACGCGGAACGGCATGTCACGCCAGAACGGTTCGCCTTCGAGCAACGCGATCTCAAGCGCTTGCCTGCGCGCCTCGATAGCGGTGTTTTCAAGTACCTGCATGGTTCGACATTCGGCCCGCCACCCAACAACTACCCATAGCGGCCGCAACAGCCATCGGGCTTGGGGGTCGTCCTCCGATATAATCCGCGATCTGCAAAAAGGAGACTGTATATGGGTTTTCTCACCGGCAAGCGCATCCTGATCTGCGGCCTGCTCAGCAATCGCTCGATTGCTTACGGCATTGCCAAGGCGATGCATCGTGAGGGGGCACAGCTCGCCTTCACCTACCAGAACGAACGTTTCCTGGACCGGATCACGAAGTTCGCAGCCGAATTCGACTCCGAACTGGTCTTTCCCTGCGACGTCGCCGAGGACGAGCAGATCACCGCCCTCTTCGACGCAATCGGCCAGCGGTGGGACGGACTTGAAGGCCTCGTTCATTCCATCGCCTTCGCCCCAGGCGAAGCGCTTGAAGGCGACTTCCTTGATGGCTTCTCGCGAGAGGCCTTCCGTACCGCCCACGAAATCAGCGCCTACAGCTTCCCGGCGCTTGCAAAAGCGGCGCGCCCGCTGATGAAGGGCCGCAATGGCTCGGTGCTGACGATGTCCTACCTCGGTGCAGTGCGTTCGCTGCCCAACTACAACGTCATGGGCCTCGCCAAGGCTAGCCTTGAGGCCTCGGTGCGTTACATGGCCACCTGCCTGGGCCCGGAAGGCACCCGCGTCAACGGCATTTCTGCCGGCCCGATCAAGACGCTCGCAGCGTCAGGCATCGGTAACTTCAGCAAGCTGCTCGCCTTCAACGAGAAGAATGCACCGCTGCGTCGGAATGTCACGATTGACGAGGTCGGCAATGCGGCGGCCTTCATGTGTTCGGACCTGGCCTCGGGTATTACCGGCGAAATCATGTACGTCGACGGCGGCTTCAATACCACCGCACTGGCAGCCGCGGACTGACGCGCTCCACGAAGTTCAAGCGCATCAAACGAAAACGGGCCCTTTAGGGCCCGTTTGTTTTTCTGCGGTCGCAACGCTTATTCTTTGGCGTCCGCGATCTTCCCGCTCAGCTTGACGGAATAGCGATCCTTCAGCGCGGTCATGTAGGCGCGCAGATCTTCTTCGGCCAGCAGACGCTGGTACTGCTCCGCCAAGGACTTCCTGCGCGGATCATCTGCCGCCACCTGGGGCTTGGTGACACTGGCGATCTTGAAGACCGCATAGCCCTTGCCAGGCACCGAAACACCGGAATACGCCGGCAGCTTATCGACCGGGGCACGGAACACCGCCTTCAATGCATCGAGCGGCAGCGGACCGGGTTTGCCACGCGAGACAGCACCCGACTGGCCCCACTTCGCGTCGACCGTCTCGCCTTTACGCAGCTTCTCGATCATCGCTTCGCCGTCCTTGGTGGCCAGCTTGATCGCCTCCTGCTCGGTCAGCTTTTGTTCGATGGCTGCGCGCACTTCCTCGAACGGCCGCACTGCTGCGTCCTTGTGCTCGACGACGCGCAGGGAGACAAGCGCGTTGTTGCCCAGATCAATCGCTTCGGTATTGCGGCGATTCTTGACCGCATCGGCCGAAAACAGGGCCGTCATGACTTTTTCGTTGTTGAACGGCGCCGGCAAGCCCTTCGCATCCTTGGCAACCCATTCGCTCTGACGGAGCGCCAGTTTGTATTTGTCCGCTGCCGGCTTGAGGCTGTCCGGTTGTTCGTAGACCGTGTTGCCGAAACTGTCGGCAATTTCAGCGTAGCGCTTCGCCGCACCGGTGCGCTTGAGTTCCTGCGCAATCTCAGGCTTGGCCTGATCGAAAGACTTCACCCCACCGCCACGGATCTCTTCGAGCCGGATGATGTGATAGCCGTAGTCGGTCTCAACCACACCGCTGAGCTGCCCCGGCTTGAGCGCAAAGGCGGCATCCTCGAAGGGTTTGACCATCGCACCTCGACCGAAGAACCCGAGGTCACCGCCGTTCGCGGCAGAGCCTGGATCCTGGGAATTGGCCTTCGCAAGTGCTGCAAAACTGTCAGGCTTCTGTTGCAGTTGCTTGAGGAGTCCTTCCGCCTTGGACTTGGCCGCAGCACGCTTGTCGGCACCCGCATCCTTGGCCGCCTCAATCAGGATGTGGCGGGCATGGCGCTCTTCAGGGGCCGAGTAGCGATCCTTGTTGGTGTCATATTGCTTGCGGATGTCCTCGTCCGACACGGTCACCTGCGCGGCGAGATCGTCCTGCGACAGGAGCAAGTACTCGACTTTGACCTGCTCTGGCGTTGCAAAGCTCGAGCGGCTCGCTTCGTATTCTTTCTTTGCGGCGTCGCCCGGCAGTTTCACCTGCGCGAGATAGTTGCTCGCGGGCAATTGCCACATGGCAACGTCTCGCGACTCGTCCTGCAGCGTGAGCCAGCGGTCAACAACCGCGGCCGGAACGATCGCAGACCGCGCAACCCCCCCGATGAGCTGCTGCTGCGCGAGATCCTGCGCGAGGCCAGCCTCGAAACGCGCTGGCGAATAGCCCCGCGCGGCCAGCATCTGTTCATAGCGCTTGCGCGAGAACTTGCCGTCTTCCTGGAAAGCCGGAATGCCCACGATCGTCTGCTGCAAGGCCTCCGGCGTCGCGCGCATGTGACCATCCTCAAGTCGGAGTGCGAGGACGCGTTGGCCGACGAGGCGATCCAGCACGGAGCGCTTCAGCTCAGGACGTTGGAGGATTGCCGGATCGAATGCCTCTCCCAACTGGGACCGGAGGCGATCCTGCTCTTCGCGCATGGCCTGATCGAGCTCCGGTGGCGTAATCTTGCTTCGCCCCACCTTCGCAACGTAATCATCGCGTCCAATATTCTGCAGATAGGACTCGATGCCAAAGAACGCAAACGTGATTGCGATGAGCGCCAGGAGCACCTGGACAATGCGCTTATTGTTTCTGACTGCGTCTAACATGCTGCGAGCGGGGGACCAAGAAAAGTGGATACAAAAAAGGCGAACTTGCGTTCGCCTCGTTCTGGCGGAGTGGACGGGACTCGAACCCGCGACCCCCGGCGTGACAGGCCGGTATTCTAACCGACTGAACTACCACTCCGCGCTTGATTGTCCAGCGAAACGCTGGTGGGCGCTGACGGACTCGAACCGCCGACATCCTCCTTGTAAGGGAGGCGCTCTACCAACTGAGCTAAGCGCCCGCTCAACCGACAAGCCCAGAGAGGCGCGCCGGTAAAGCAGGCTAGTTTACCGCATCCTTGAGTGCTTTGCCAGGGCGGAACTTCGGAACCTTGGCCGCCTTGATCTTGATCGTCGCGCCGGTACGAGGATTGCGGCCGGTGCGTGCTGCACGCTTTCCAACCGAGAAGGTGCCGAAACCCACCAAGGTTACGTCGTTCCCCTTCTTCAAGGACTGTTTCACCGCTGCAATCGTCGCATCCAGTGCGCGCCCGGCAGCGGCTTTAGAAATTTCGGCCTGCTTTGCGATGACCTCGATCAACTCGGATTTGTTCACAAAAGCCCCCTCAATTCTTCGGTAGTGGGAATAGGATCCTGCAAGCCAATGCCGGCGCGGGTTAGCGAACTCCCCGCACATCCAGAAGCCTGTCAGGACTTTATAAACGAGCGGAAACCGCGGTGTCAAGCGGCTTTGCGGCGATTCTGACCCAGCTCATCTGCACAAAAAAACAGCGGGGCCCGACCGCCGCATAGACAGTCAGGCCCCGCTGCTTTGCAGCAATCATCAGTGCTTCAGAACCGCTCCCGCGACTTCCCCGTTTGCTTGCGGAGGGGTCGCCGCGTCTTCAGTCACTACCTCGGCAACCGGTTCGGGCGCTCTTTCGAGGGCCAACTCAAGCACCTTGTCGATCCACTTGACTGGAATGATCTCCAGCCGATCGCGGATCTCGGGCGGCAGATCCTGCAGATCCTTGACATTTTCTTCCGGAATCAACGCCGTGCGTATCCCGCCACGAACCGCCGCGAAGAGCTTCTCTTTCAATCCACCGATTGCCAGAACCTCTCCGCGCAGGGTGATTTCACCGGTCATCGCAACATCGGCTCGCACCGGAATTCCCGTCAGGACGGACACCAACGCAGTAGCGATCGCAATGCCGGCAGACGGGCCATCCTTGGGGGTGGCGCCTTCCGGAAGGTGAATATGAATATCACTCTTCTGGTAGAAATCGTCCGCAATACCGAGTTGATTAGCGCGCTTACGGACGACCGACAAGGCCGCCTGAATCGATTCCTGCATGACCTCGCCAAGCTTGCCGGTCGTCAGCACCTTTCCCTTGCCCGGCAGCACGACTGACTCGATCGTAAGCAGCTCGCCTCCGACCTCCGTCCATGCGAGCCCTGTAACCTGACCAATCTGGTTGTCCTTTTCCGCCACGCCAAACGTGAATCGGCGCACGCCGAGATACTTGTCCAGGCTCTTCGCGTTTACGATGACCTTGCTCGTTCGTGCACGCAGCACAACAGCCTTGACCACCTTGCGGCAGATCTTCGAGATTTCTCGCTCCAGGCTGCGTACGCCGGCTTCACGGGTGTAGAAGCGGACGATGTCCCGGACAGCATCTTCGGTGACAGACAACTCCTCACGCTTGATTCCGTTGTTCTTCATCTGCTTCGGAATCAGGTAACGCTGCGCGATGCTCACCTTCTCGTCTTCCGTGTAGCCGGAAAGCCGGATGATTTCCATCCGATCCAGAAGTGGAGCCGGGATGTTCAGGCTGTTCGCAGTCGCCACGAACATGACGTCCGAGAGGTCGTACTCCACTTCGACATAGTGATCGACGAAGGTGCTGTTCTGCTCGGGATCGAGAACTTCAAGCAGCGCCGAACTCGGGTCGCCTCGGAAATCCGCACCCATCTTGTCGACTTCGTCGAGCAGAAAGAGCGGATTGCGCACTGCGACCTTGGTCATGTTCTGCAGAATCTTGCCTGGCATCGACCCGATGTAAGTACGACGGTGACCACGAATCTCGGCCTCGTCACGTACGCCACCCAGCGACATGCGGACAAACTTGCGGTTCGTTGCTTTGGCGATCGACTGGCCAAGCGAAGTCTTGCCCACGCCAGGAGGCCCAACGAGGCAAAGGATGGGCGCCTTGAGCTTGTCGACGCGCTGCTGCACAGCCAGATACTCGAGGATCCGCTCCTTGACCTTCTCGAGGCCATAGTGGTCGCGATCGAGCACCTTCTGCGCCTCTGCAAGATCTTTGCTGATGCGCGACTTCTTCTTCCAGGGCAAACCGACGAGTGTCTCGATGAAGTTTCGGACAACCGTCGCTTCGGCTGACATCGGCGACATCATCTTCAGCTTCTTGAGCTCCGACTGCGCCTTCGCAGTCGCTTCCTTGCTCATACCGGACGCCTTGATCTTCTTTTCCAGCTCTTCGAGATCGGCACCCTCTTCGCCTTCGCCGAGTTCTTTCTGGATCGCCTTGACCTGCTCGTTCAGGTAATACTCGCGCTGGCTCTTTTCCATCTGCCGCTTGACGCGGCCGCGAATACGCTTCTCGACCTGCAGGATGTCGAGCTCCGTCTCAAGCTGCGAGAGCAGCTTTTCCATGCGTTCGACCACGCTGACAAATTCAAGAATGCCCTGCTTCTGTTCAAGTTTGAGCGGCAAATGCGCGGCAATCGTATCTGCCAGTCGGCCTGGCTCGTCGATTCCCGACAGCGACGTCAGAATTTCCGGCGGGATCTTCTTGTTCAGCTTCACGTACTGATCGAACTGCGCAAGGATCGCCCGGCGCATGGCTTCGACTTCGTGGTTCTGAACCTCATCGCCCTTGAGCGGCATGACCTGCGCCACGAAGACGGTGCGCTGATCTTCAACCGCCTGCAAACGAGCACGCTGAGTCCCCTCGACCAACACCTTCACGGTGCCGTCAGGGAGCTTGAGCATCTGGAGGATATTGGCGATACACCCGATCTCGTACAGATCCTCGGCCGAGGGCTCATCCTTGGCGGCAGACTTTTGCGCGACAAGAAGAATGCTCTTGCCTGACTCCATCGCGTTTTCGAGTGCTTTGATTGACTTCGGACGCCCGACAAAGAGCGGGATGACCATATGTGGGAACACGACGACATCCCGCAGCGGCAGCAGCGGCAGTTCAATCTGTTCCTGGGGGAGGTCTGGCAAGCTTGACATGTCCGTTTCCTTCTTGGCGAGTATCGGGGATATGGGGATCCCCGATGCACGTTTCAAGCCGACCTCATAAGGCCGAATCAGTTGGAGCCGGAAACCTTCGGCTGATCTGCGTAGATGAGAAGGGGCTGGCCGGTCCCTTCGATGGTGCTGTCGTCGACGACCACCTTGGAAACGTTTTCCATACCCGGCAGTTCGTACATGATGTCGAGAAGGGTTGTCTCAAGAATCGAACGCAAACCGCGCGCACCGGTCTTGCGCTTGAGTGCCTTGCGGGCAATCGCCTGCAGCGCACTCGGGCGGACTTCCAGTTCAACCCCTTCCATCGAAAAGAGTTTCTGGTACTGCTTGACCAGCGCATTCTTCGGTTCGACGAGAATCTGGATCAGTGCCGCCTCGTCCAGCTCCTGCAGGGTCGCCACCACTGGCAGTCGGCCGATAAACTCTGGAATCAGGCCGTACTTGATCAGGTCCTCCGGCTCAACCGAACGCAATGCTTCGCTGACGTTGCGACCATCGCGGCTCTTCACGGTCGCGCCGAAACCAATCCCCACGTTCTCGGAACGATTGCGGATGACTTTGTCCAGACCGTCGAAGGCTCCGCCGCAGATGAAGAGGATATTGGTCGTATCGACCTGCACGAAGTCCTGATTGGGATGCTTGCGCCCCCCTTGCGGCGGTACCGCGGCCACCGTGCCTTCGATTAGCTTCAGCAATGCCTGCTGAACGCCCTCGCCGGACACATCCCGGGTAATCGACGGGTTGTCAGCCTTGCGCGAAATCTTGTCGATTTCGTCAATGTAGACGATCCCTTGCTGCGCCTTGTCGACGTCGTAATCGCACTTCTGCAGCAGCTTCTGGATGATGTTCTCGACGTCCTCGCCCACGTAACCTGCCTCGGTGAGCGTGGTCGCATCGGCCATCACGAACGGAACGTTCAGTAGGCGGGCCAGCGTCTGCGCCAACAGCGTCTTGCCGGATCCGGTCGGCCCGATGAGCAGGATGTTGCTCTTGGAGATCTCAACCTCGTCGGTGCGAGTCTGATGACGCAACCGCTTGTAATGGTTGTACACCGCAACGGCAAGGATGCGCTTGGCCGGATCCTGGCCAATCACATACTGATCTAGGATCGACCCGATTTCCTTCGGCGTCGGAAGATCGCTCCGGTCAGCCTTCGACGACGAATCGCTTCCGACTTCATCGCGGATGATGTCGTTACAGAGTTCGATGCACTCGTCGCAGATGAACACCGACGGGCCCGCAATAAGTTTGCGTACCTCGTGCTGGCTCTTGCCGCAGAACGAGCAATAGAGCAGCTTCTCGCCACCGGTCTTTTTGTCTGCCATGCTCGCGTCTCGCTAGATTAGGGCTGCTTACTCGGCCGCCTGCAGGCGATTCGACAACACCTTGTCGACCAACCCGTAGGTCACCGCTTCGTCCGCGGACATGAAGTTGTCGCGATCGGTATCACGCTCGATCTGTTCAACCGTCTGGCCAGTGTTCCGCGCAAGGATGTCGTTGAGCTTGGCGCGCAAGGACAGGATCTCGCGCGCATGGATCTCGATATCCGAGGCCTGACCCTGGAAGCCACCTAACGGCTGATGGATCATGATGCGCGAATTGGGCAAGGAGATGCGCTTGCCCTTGGCACCGGCGGACAACAGGAAGGCGCCCATGCTGGCGGCCTGCCCGACACACAACGTGCTGACGTCCGGCTTGATGAACTGCATGGTGTCGTAGATCGCCATGCCGGCCGTCACCGAACCACCCGGGGAGTTGATGTAGAAGTAGATATCCTTGTCCGGGTTATCCGCCTCGAGGAACAGCAACTGTGCGACAACCAGATTGGCCGTCGCATCGTTGACCGGACCAACGAGGAAGACAATGCGCTCTTTGAGCAAACGCGAGTAGATGTCGTAGGCGCGTTCGCCACGACCACTCTGCTCGATCACCATCGGCACCAGACCGAGGCCCTGAGGGTCCCAGTCCGACTGCCAGGAAGCGCTGGTTCGGTTTCGGTTCATATCGTCCTTCCGCTCAGCGGCCGGTATTGTTGCCCATCAGTTCGTCGAACGCGACGGCTTTGTCAGTTGCCTGCGCCGTCTTGAGCGCCCATTCGACCACATTGTCTTCGATCACGATCGCTTCCGCTTGCGCAAGGCGCTGCGGCTGCGAGTAGTACCACTTTACGACTTCGGCCGGATCCTCGAAGCTCGACGCGTAGTCGTCGACCATTGCGCGGATCTGCTCAGGCTTCGCATGGAGCTGATTCGCCTTCACGACTTCAGCAAGAACCAAGCCAAGCTTGACCCGGCGCACCGCCTGATCTGCAAACCACGCAGGCTCGATCGGCATCTTCGAAACATCCATGCCGCGCGATGCAAAATCTTGGCGCGCATTCGCGGCCAACTGCTCACTTTCAGTTTCGACCAAGGCCTTCGGGACTTCAACCGGATTGGCGTCGAGCAGCAGATTCATCACCTGCTCCTTGACCTGAGCCTGAATGCGGCGACGCACTTCGCGCTCAAGATTCGCCTTCACCTCTTCGCGCATCTTCGCGACATCGCCATCGGCAACGCCAAGCGCCTTCGCGAATTCGGCATCGACTTCCGGCAGCTTCGGTGCTTCAACCTTTTTCACGGTGATTTCGAACTGGACGGTCTTGCCAGCCAGATCCTGGGCCTGGTATTCGGCCGGGAAGGTCAGGTCAAACGTCTTGCTTGCACCGATCTCGACGCCCTGAACCTGGGCTTCGAAGTCCGGCAGCATGCTGCCCGCACCAACAACGAACGGAAAATCTTCGGCCGTGCCACCCTGGAATGGTTCGCCATCCTTCTTGCCGACAAAGTCGATCGTTACACGGTCGCCCGACGCAACAGCACGATCCGCCGCTTCGAAAGTCGTGCGCTGCTTGCGCAGGATTTCAATGGTGCGGTCGACTTCGGCTTCGCCAACAGCAAGAACCGGGCGCTCGATCTGCTTGCCGCTGATATCGGCAAGCGCGATTTCTGGATAGACCTCGAAAACCGCCGAAAATTCGAGCACGTCGGCAGCCGCGCCCTGCTTCGGCTCGATACGCGGATAGCCTGCAACACGCAGGTTCTGCTCACGAATCTTCTCGCCAAAGGCCTTCTCGACCGCAGCCCCGATCGCCTCGGAGCGCGCTTGCGGACCATAAGTCTGCGAAACGATCTTGAACGGCACCTTGCCCGGGCGGAAGCCGGGCATCTTGACGGTGCGGGACATCTTCTTCAGGCGCGTTTCGACTTCGCGTTCGATATCAGCGACAGTCACCGACATGTCGATGCGGCGCTCAAGCGCGCCAGGCGTCACTTCGTTGGTCTGCATTCAATGTGTTCCTTGGAAGGCGACTGAAGGGCGCTCCGCCACCCATGCGTGGCGTCGCCCGTTGGCGAGACACAGCAGGACAGAGAGCCCGCCGGTCAGTTACGGTGGTTCTCGAAACCTTCGATTCTACCACAGGGCCCAAGGCCAACCGGAACCCCCGATACACCGCGAAGCGCGCAAGCCAAACCCTTGATTGCGAAGGAAAACACGCATGGAGACCCCCGACTCGCCGAGGATTTGCAGTGAAGTGACAAAAACCCGCTGGCGAATCTCTCGCTGGGGAACCAGACTCAATCATCGGCAGTCTTCGTCACAGAGACTTTGGCGAGCACCTCTCAACTTTGAGGCGCCGAGGCCGTTAAACGACATGTATCCAGCCCCTGCCCGACGCGCCTGACGGGCAATGAGACGAGGAGGATCGACCATGAGCATTTTCGCTGCCTACCAGGCCCGCTTTGATGCCACCAAGGAAGAGGAACTCTCGATCCAGGAGTACCTCGACCTTTGCCGATCCGATCCGTTGGCCTACGCCACCGCAGCCGAACGGATGCTGATGGCAATCGGCGAGCCCGAGATGCTCGATACCCGGCTGGATCCTCGAATGTCTCGGATCTTCTCGAACAAGGTCATCAAGATCTATCCGGCCTTCCGCGAGTTCTACGGCATGGAAGAGGCGATCGAAAACATCGTCTCCTACTTCCGGCACGCTGCTCAGGGCCTGGAAGAGAAGAAGCAGATCCTCTACCTGCTCGGGCCGGTTGGTGGTGGCAAGTCCTCCCTGGCGGAAAAGCTCAAGAGCCTGATCGAGAAGATGCCGTTCTACGCGATCAAGGGGTCGCCGGTGCATGAGTCGCCGCTCGGGCTGTTCGACCCGGCCGAAGACGGCAAGATCCTTGAAGGCGACTACGGGATACCCGCCCGCTACCTGAACACGATCATGTCGCCGTGGGCTGTGAAGCGGCTTCACGAGTTCAATGGCGATATCACCAAGTTTCGCGTGGTCAAGCTGCGCCCGTCGGCACTCCATCAAATCGCGGTCGCCAAGACCGAGCCGGGCGACGAGAACAACCAGGACATTTCCTCGCTGGTCGGCAAGGTCGACATCCGCATGCTCGATCGTTACTCGCAAAGCGACCCGGACGCCTACTCCTACTCCGGCGGCCTGTGCCTCGCCAACCGGGGCCTGCTGGAATTTGTCGAGATGTTCAAGGCGCCGATCAAGGTGCTGCATCCGCTACTGACCGCGACGCAGGAAGGCAACTACAAGGGCACCGAAGGCTTCGGCGCGATTCCCTTCGATGGCGTGATCCTCGCCCACTCGAACGAATCCGAATGGATGCAGTTCAAGAACAACCGCAACAACGAGGCCTTCCTCGACCGTATCTACACGGTGAAGGTGCCGTACTGCTTGCGCGTCTCCGAAGAGATCCGCATCTACGAAAAACTGCTGCAGAACAGCTCGCTGTCGGCGGCGCCGTGCGCACCGGACACTCTCAAGATGCTGGCGCAGTTCGTCTCCCTGTCGCGCCTGAAAGAACCCGAAAACTCCAGCATCTACTCGAAGATGCGCGTCTACGACGGCGAAAATCTCAAGGACACCGACCCGAAGGCCAAGTCATACCAGGAGTACCGCGACTATGCGGGGGTGGATGAAGGCATGGCGGGACTCTCGACCCGCTTCGCGTTCAAGGTGTTGTCGCGCGTATTCAACTTCGATCACCGCGAAGTGGCCGCCAACCCGGTGCACCTGATGTACGTGCTTGAACAGCAGATCGAGCAGGAACAATTCCCGCCGGAGGTAGAGCAGCGCTACAACGCCTTCATCAAGGAGTTCCTGGCGCCGCGCTACGCCGAATTCATCGGCAAGGAAATCCAGACCGCCTATCTGGAAAGTTACTCCGAGTACGGACAGAACATCTTCGATCGCTATGTGATCTACGCGGACTTCTGGATACAGGACCAGGAATACCGCGACCCGAACACCGGCGAGATTTTCGACCGCTCGGCGCTCAACGACGAGTTGGAGAAAATCGAGAAACCGGCCGGCATCAGCAATCCGAAGGACTTCCGCAACGAGGTGGTGAATTTCGTGCTGCGGGCGCGCGCCAAGAACAACGGCAAGAACCCGAGCTGGACCTCGTACGAGAAGCTGCGCGCGGTGATCGAGAAGAAGATGTTCTCGAACACGGAAGACCTGCTCCCGGTTATTTCCTTCACGCCCAAGGGCAGCCAGGAAGAACAGAAGAAGCATCAGGACTTCGTCAATCGCATGATTACAAAGGGGTATACCGAGAATCAGGTGAGACTGTTGTGCGACTGGTATCTGCGCGTGCGCAAGTCGTCCTGAGCGCCACGCTTTCCTGAACGGTTGCGCCTCCCGAATGCGGAGGCGCGAGGATGCCCACGATGGTCCGCATCATCGACAGGCGGTTCGACAGCAAGAACAAAAGCGCGGTTAACCGCCAGCGCTTCTTTCGGCGTTTCAAGCAGCAGATCCGCAAGGCCGTCGCCGACGCCATCGACGGCCGCTCGATCCGCGACGTCGACAACGGCGAAAGCGTGTCGATCCCGACCAAGGACATTTCCGAGCCGCAGTTCGGCTTGGGGCGCGGCGGCGAATGGGAAACTGTGTTTTCCGGCAACGACCAGTTCGCCGCAGGCGACGAGGTCGACCGTCCGCTCGGCGGCGGAGGCGGATCGGGCAAAGGCAAGGCGAGCAATGAGGGCGAAGGCGAGGACGATTTCGTCTTCCAGCTCTCGCGCGAAGAATTCCTCGATGTGTTCTTCGACGACCTCGCGCTGCCCAACCTGGTGAAGACGCAACTCGCCGCGATCCCGGAGTACAAGCTGCAACGCGCGGGCTTCACCTCCAGCGGTACGCCGGCCAACATCAACATCGTCCGCTCGCTGCGGGGCGCACTCGGGCGACGTCTGGCCATCGGCTCACCCTACTCCGCCGACCTGCGGGAAGCGCAGGATGCGCTCGCCGAGTTGCGCAAGAAGCACCCGGACTCGCACCCCGACATCCAGGATCTGCTCGAGAAGATCGAAAGCCTGCGCGCCAAGATCGAGGGCATCCCCTTCATCGACAAGGTCGACCTGCGCTACAACAACCGCATCCGCGTTCCCAAGCCCTCGACCCGCGCAGTGATGTTCTGCGTGATGGATGTGTCCGGCTCGATGGACGAGGAAAAGAAGGCGACGGCCAAGCGCTTCTTCATGCTGCTGTACCTGTTCCTGACACGGAACTACGAGAAGATCGAAGTGGTGTTCATCCGCCACCACACCGTCGCGAAAGAAGTCGATGAAGAGGATTTCTTCCACTCGCGCGAGTCAGGCGGCACGGTCGTATCCAGCGCACTTGAACTGATGAAGGACATCATCCGCGAGCGCTATGCCACCAGCCTGTGGAACATCTATGGCGCGCAGGCCTCGGACGGCGACAACTGGGAAAACGACTCGCCGCGCTGCCGCGAACTGCTCGCCGAGGGCATCCTGCCCTTCGTGCAGCACTTCGCCTACATCGAGATCACGCCGGGTGAACCGCAGAATCTCTGGCGGGAATACGAGAAACTGCAAGGCAGCTTCGGCAACTTCGCGATGCAACGCATCGAGGCGCTCGCCAACATCTATCCGGTATTCCGCGAACTCTTCAAGAAGACCAGCGCATGAAGAAGCGACGCAAGCCCCTTCCGGCACCAGCCGAGTGGACCTTCGAGCTGATCGACGAGTACCACCGCGAGATCGCGCGGGTCGCTCAGGCGCATGGGCTCGACACCTACCCGAACCAGATCGAGGTCATCACGTCCGAGCAGATGATGGATGCCTACGCTTCGGTCGGCATGCCGGTGAACTACCACCACTGGAGCTTCGGCAAGCACTTCCTGTCGACCGAGAAGGGTTACCGGCGCGGGCAGATGGGGCTCGCCTACGAGATCGTCATCAATTCGAACCCCTGCATCGCCTACCTCATGGAAGAAAACACCATGACGATGCAGGCGCTGGTGATCGCCCACGCCGCCTACGGTCATAACTCCTTCTTCAAGGGCAACTACCTCTTCCGCACCTGGACCAACGCCGACGCGATCATCGACTACCTGGTCTTTGCGCGCAGCTACATCACCCAGTGCGAAGAACGCTATGGTGAAGAGGAAGTTGAACTGCTGCTCGACTCCTGCCACGCGCTGATGAATGTCGGCGTCGATCGCTACAAGCGCCCGCCAAAGCTCTCGCTCGAAAAGGAACAGCTACGCCAGCACGAACGCGAGGAGTACCTGCAAAGCCAGGTCAATGACCTTTGGCGGACGCTGCCCGCGCACGAGGTCAAGCCGAGCGAAGTGCAAACCGTCCGCTTCCCGCCAGAGCCCGAAGAGAACCTGCTCTACTTCTTCGAGAAGCATGCACCGCTGCTCGAACCCTGGCAGCGCGAAGTGGTGCGCATCGTGCGCAAGATCGCGCAGTACTTCTTCCCGCAGCGTCAGACGCAGGTCATGAACGAAGGCTGGGCCACGTTCTGGCATTACACACTGCTCAACACGCTCTACGACGAAGGCCTGCTGACCGACAGCTTCATGATGGAATTCCTGCACTCCCACACCAACGTGGTGATGCAGCCGCCCTACAACTCGAAGTGGTATTCAGGCATCAACCCGTACGCGCTGGGCTTTGCAATGTGGACCGACATCCGCCGCATCTGCGAGCAGCCGACCGATGAAGATCGCAGGTGGTTCCCGGACATCGCCGGTGGCAACTGGCATGAAGTCTTCGACTTCGCGATGCGCAGCTTCAAGGACGAGAGCTTCATCGCGCAGTTCCTCTCGCCCAAGCTGATGCGCGACTTCAAGCTCTTCGCGGTGCTCGACGACGATCGCAAGCAGAAGCTGCATGTCACCGCGATCCATGACGAAGCGGGCTATCGCGCGATCCGCGAAAAGCTTTCGGACCAGTACAACATCGGCAGCCGCGAACCCAGTATCCAGGTCTGGAACGTGGACCTGCGCGGCGACCGCTCGCTGACGCTGCGTCACCACGCCTACCATCGTCGCCCGATCGGCGACAGCATGGACGAGGTACTGCGCCATGTGGCGCGCCTGTGGGGTTTCAACGTTCGCCTCGAAACCCAGCATGAAGACGGCAAGGTGGAAACCCTGCGCGAGATGCGCTTCGAGCGGCGGCAGGCGCGGGCGGCTTAGCGCGCCTGCGCGGCACAGGCCGACCATTCCCTGTTTGGCGTCCGCACGCCAGTTGGCCAACCGGGTCGCCACAAAGCAGCACTGTCAGGCGAGGCGGAAGCTTGCGAGGCGACCGCCGCAAGAAGACCACTCAGTTCGCCGGCATGGAGTGCTCGGCAGACGCGCAGTCGGCAATATCTGAAAAAGCGCCCACGGCGGCCGAACCCTGTCGCAAGCGCCCACACATGTCGCGTTCACCGTCGCCATCGACGCGCCCCGGCCCGCTGCCAGACCACGCCAGATCGAGCGCCGCGAAATCGACAAACAGCTTGCGCACCGGATGCAGCCCGAGATAGGCGCCGATCACACGATCGCTGCGGTTGCCCTGCTGCTGCATCGATGCACCATCACGCAGCCGCACCACGCCATCGACCAGGTTATTGCGCAGTGTCCCGCCGGTCTCTTCGTAGCGCGCCTGAATGCCCGCGGTATCGATCACCGTGTTGTGCGCCACCAGTGAGCGTGTCGCCCGATTGAGGTAGATGCCGTCGTCCGTGCAGAAGGCCACCAGATTGCTGCTGAGCACGCTGTCAGCCTGCTCGGCCACGCACAGCTTGTCGCGACACGCGCTGCGATCGGTACCGCCACCGCCAAGCGACATGCCGACTTCGCGTGACCCAGTACCGACGACACGGTATTCGCACAGCACCACGTTCGATTCGAAGCGATTGCCTTCACCGGCGCCCTTGGCGAATGCGCCGTAGCTGATCAGGTCGCCCCGGGTCTTCTGGAAATCCGCGATCAGGTTGGCGCGGATCCGCCAGTGACTGGCCGCGACAAGATCGATCGGCGTGACAGGCGCACTTGTGTCGCGGCCCCTTGTGTTACGCAGGATATTGCCCTCGATCACACCGCCGTCGGGGAAGCGCCCCGCAGAACCATTGATCTTCAGATGCGCGTTGAAATCCACGATTTCGCTGTTGCGCAGCGAAAAGCCCTGCGCCTCGCCCACGACATGGAAGGCATGTTCGCAGTCCGAATCGTGCGGGCACGTCCCGACAATTTCGAGCCCATCGAAATGCCAATGCGCAGCCTGTACATGAAAACCTTCGAGCATGTTGAAGACGAGTTTTGCCGAACCGGGCCGGGCCGCGCTGACACGGATCGGCGCATCCGGCCTGCCGGCGCGTGTCACCTCGATCGAACGGCCGTCGAACACGTAACGCCCGGGCAAAAGCTGGATCGAATCGCCCGGCCGCGCGTCGGCAATCGCTGCCTTCAGTTCAAGGGGATTTGCGACGAGCCGCGTCCGCACCGCGGCAGCATCCGACGCCGCAATGGCGCGCGGTTTCCAACGCGGGTACTCCAGCGCGGCCGTTCGCTCGGGGCCGCGGTCCAGACGCAGCAAGAGCGCCGACACCGAGGCGGCAGTCCGCTCGATCCAGGGCGCGTGTCCAGCCGCACGATGCTGCACATACGGCGCCAGCAGGCGCGGTGGGTAAGCAGCAGACTCCACGATGGCCACGGCAACACCGAGCGCACACGCAAGCAAGGCGGCAAGCAACAGAAAGGCGGTGCGTTTTCGAATCAGCACGGACTCGCTCCAGTCATCCCGCAGAACAGCAGCGGGTTCGGTATTTACCTGGGTGACGTTTCAGAGGCAGGCGGTCGGCGTCGCGACAGCGCTCGCGCACGCCCCTGAGACCCTTGCATGCACCTCGCGACCTCATTGCAGCGCGCCGGGCAGCCAACGCGTCACGCTCAGGCGGCGGATTTGCATCGGGTGGCGATACTCGAATTCGGGCGTAAGCGGCGTGCCGTCTGGCGCGGACGGCGCAGAAAGCCTGCGCGGCACCGCCGCGTCCGCCTTGATCCGGTAGTCGTACGCCTGCGGGCGCTCGAACACATCGGCCCCTGCTTCAAGATTGCCGTCGCCCGCGGAGCCGGGAAAGCTGACGCCGCTGGCCAGGTTGTTGCCCATCCAGACCGCGACACCTTCCCGCGCGAACAACAGGCGGGCGCCCTGGTGAAGGTCGTTTACAAAAGTGTTATGCGCCAGATAGATCGCATTGCGTGGCCATTTCAAGCCTTCGGCTCCGATGCTCACCATGGTCTCGTTTTCAGTCGTGGCGGCCTGTTCGACAATGTTGCCCACCACCACGGCAACGCCACCCGAAGGGAACTCCAGCTCATAGCTCGCGCGCCCCTCCGCTTCGTCGGTCAGCCGGTTGTACATGACCGTACTCTCGCGAGCCCGCGATTTCAGCAAATGCCCCACCTGCGCATGATGAAAGTAGCTGCCGGTCACCTTCAGGAGGGCAATCGCCCCTGCGTACAGGTTGTGACTCTGCCCGTCGCCTGCGCCGTTGTTGCCGAATTCGCTGCGCTCGACGTCAAGTTCGATCTGCTCCTTGTTCGCGGTGAGGATGCCGTTCTCGTTGTCGAGAAAACGGCAGCCGACCACGGCCAGCTTGCCAGCCTCCAGGCGGATGCCCGCGCCATTGCGACTGGGCACTTTCGCACCACGAAACTCAAGATTCTCGATGCGTATGCGCTCGCCGCGCACGACGAAGATCCCCTTGCCCTCTGCCGACGCACCATCAGCAAACAGGCGCGGCATCCCGCCAATGCCGCGGATCGTCAGCGTCTTCTGGGTCCATCCCGCCACGTCGCCGCGGTAATCGCCGGCGGCGATCTCGACCACATCGCCGTCCTTGGCCGCACGCGCGGCTTCCGCAATGGTATGTATCGGTTCAGACGGCCCGACCCGCAAAACCTCGGCAAACGTCATCGGCGCGGCAAGGATTTGCACGCCCGCGAGCGCCGTCAGAGCCAGATATCGAGTGCTGATCATCCAACAAGCATGACGCATGCGGGCGTGCACGTGAAGCCTTGGCTCAGACGCCAGCGCTTGGCGCCGGCCCCATCGAACACCCACGCCGGCTGGATTCGATGGCCTTCCGCGCGGCCGGTTCAATGCTTGGGTCGGACGACGGAATCCAGAAGCATCAGCCAGTTATCGCGCACCGCCTCTGAGCGCAGGATCGACGTATGCGTCTCGTCGAAGCCCAGCACCTTCTCGGCGTCGCGCTGGGCTTCCGGCCGCAGCTGACTTGCCAGGCTGATCGTCCCGTCGCCTGAATCGCCATGGAATCCGAACAACAACGCAAAGCGCGTGCTGCTCGCAAGCGGCCGGCTGAACAACGCCTGTTGTAAATCGCTGTCCTCCTGCATGTCGATCCAGGAGGGGATTGCCACCGGTGCATGCTTGACGCCCAGTGCCGCGGCACGATGACCACGCCAAGGCGTTGCGAGCGTGACCAGCAGCGGCACCAGGTCACGCTTTCCCGATGCCTCTTGGCGCTTGATGTACGCCATCGAAACAAGCCCGCCCATGCTGTGCGCGGTGATGATCATGCGCGAGAAACCGAGTTCTCGGCGCAAGGCCGAAATGATCGAATCGAGGCCCTGCGCAGCGGCTTCCAGACGCACGCCGGAGGGGTAGTAATAGACCCAGGGCTGAAAGCGGTCGCGGTCCAGTGCGTTGATAAGCACCTCGAATTCCCGCGGATTCCCGCCGGCGCCGTGGACGAAGAGCACCGGCACTCTGGCAGCACTGTATGGCTGCAGAAAATAGACGCCGCCCCCCACTTCACTGAGAAAGTCGCTCGGCGCCCACAGCCCCTTGCTCGCGACTTCGGGCGTGAAGGTCGCATCGTCGATGTCGACCACACTGCCCATCGCGACCGGGAGTTCGATGCGTTTGACCGCGTTCAAGCCCCCCAATGCACGGCGATCCGCAGTGCTCAATTGAACTTTCGGATCAAGCGCGATATTGAGGCCTCCCACCGGTCGGCCTGACACGCCGAGCGCGCGCGCCGGCAAGACCCCGACGCGCTCACCCTCGTCCAGCCTGAGGTTGCGGTTGGCGTCGAGAAAGGCCACCAGCCGGTAGCTGGTACCGGCGGTCACGCGAAGCAGATAGCGACCATTGGCAAGCACTTCGCCATAGTTTGCGACAAGCGGCACGTCGTCGGTGCCGGCGATGGCTGCAACGATGATGGATTCGTTGTCCGCGCGAGCACCGCTGACCTCGCCATGCAGCACCGCCAGCGAGTCGACTTCGCGCACGTTGCGCTGCAGCTCGCTGAAGCGTGGCGGCATGCATGCGGCGCAGAGCACGCTCAGAGCAAGTGATGCACGTGTAGCCCAGGACATTTTCATGTGCGTGCCGCACCAATCGGTTGATTGCCCCGTGGTCACGACAAGCTCAGGGGCAGACGCGTCATGGTAGCGCCGTGCCACGGCACGGCGCCATTTCGTCACAAGCCCGGTTGCGCCCCGTCAGAAGCGATCAGCGTAGCGCTCGGTTTCCCACGCGTGCACGGCACGCGAATACTCGATCCACTCGGCCCGCTTGAAGCGGCAGAACTCAGCGGTAAAGGCCGAGCCCAAGGCCTCACCCAGCACGGCATCGGCTTCAAGCGCATCCACCGCCGCGCCAAGGTTCTGAGGCAGTTGCTGGATGCCGCGCACGCGCAGCTCCGGCAGCATCAGTTCATAGAGATCATCGGTCACAGGCGCGCCGGGTTCGAGCGCGCGGTCGATGCCATCGAGCCCGGCAGCGATCACGCTCGCGAGCGCGAGGTAAGGGTTGGCCGAAGCGTCGGGCAGGCGCCATTCGAGTCGCGCATGTGCGACCCGGATCAGCGTGGTGCGGTTGTTATCACCGTAGCCGATGTGCGCGGGCGCCCATGTAGTGCCTGAAAGCGATTCGCCCACCACCAGCCGCTTGTACGAATTGACGGTCGGCGCGCACAAGGCCGCCAGTGCCGGCGCGTGGTGCAGCAGCCCGGCGACGAAGTGGTACGCAAGTTTCGACAGGCCCAGACCCTGCGGATCGCTGCGTTCCGCGAACAGGGCGCGATCTTCCTTGTCCGCCAGCGAGAGGTGAAAGTGCAAGCCGCTCCCAGGCATGTTGGCAAACGGCTTGGGCATCATCGAAAACACCATGCCGAGCGACTCGGCGATCGAATGCGCCGCCATCTTGAACAACATGAAGCGGTCCGCCGCCGACAGCGCGTCGCTGTAGTGGTAGTTCACCTCATACTGGCCGCTGGCGTCTTCGTGGTCGATCTGGAACACGTCCAGCCCGCAGGTCTGCAAGGCATCGGTGAGCTGGCACAGGAAGGCCTGCTGGCGCGTCAGCGACTTGTAGTCGTAAGAAGGTTTCTCCAGCCGGTCGTGCGGGTCAGCCGGGCGCACACTGCCGTCGGCGTTACGTTGAAGCAGGAAGAATTCCGGCTCCAGCCCCGCGTTCAGGCGCCAACCGCGCTCAGCGAGTCGCGCGACCTGACGACGCAGGATCTGTCTCGGGCAAAGGGCAAAGGGCTCGCCGCCGACATAGCCATCGCACACGATGCGGGCATGCCCCGGCAGCCACGGAAGAACCTGCGCGGTCGTGATATCGCCACGACCGTAATACTCCGAGCGGGCGCCGTGGCGCGGCAGACCGGTGCCCCAGATGGACGGGCCGGAAAACCCGGCGCCGGCCGCGAACAGGTCATCCAGGTGCGCGAGTGGCACGGTCTTGCCCTTGGCCACGCCCTGGATGTCGGTGAATTGTGCAAAAACATAGCGCACGCCCGCTTCGCGCAGACGCGCCTTGAGCATTTCGACGCTGTTGAGTTCTGCACCATTGGCCATGGTCATGGCGATTCCTTCTCTCTGTTGTATTTCATGGCAACGCGAGCATTGCGCGCCGCCTCTTGTGTCAGCGCAAGATCCGTCCGTCAGCGCCCAGCACGACGAGTTCGCCGGCGTTCTTGTCGCGGTCCTCGCGCGGCAGATGTACCACCACGCCCCCCACATCCACCGTCCTGCTGCTTTCCAGCGCCTTGCGCAACGACTCGCGCGTCGGTGGGTTGGCGGTGGACTTGCGCATCGCGTCGGCGATCACGCGCGCTGCCATGCAACCTTCGAGGGTGAATTCGTCGGTCGTCTTTCCGGCCTTGCGCATCAAGACGTCAAGCTCGCGCGCCAGCGGAAAGCTCTGGTTCGCTGGCGAGGGCACGGCCAGGCCGATGCCGACACCGCGCACCGTCGCCCCCATCAAACGGGTGAGCGGGCGCGAACCGACATCGCCGAAAGCCAGCAACTGCCCGGCGAAGCCCGCCTTGCGCAAGCGCAGGAACAGGTCGGCGGTCGACTGATAGCCCGAGAGGGCGATCACCCCTTCCGGCCTTGCGTTGAGTATTGCGGCCGCCTGCTTGTCGAGTTCCACCGAACCGAGTTCAGCCTCGGCAACCGCCACCAGTTGCACCCCGTTTGCCGCGGCCGCCGAACGTACGATCGGCACCAGTTCGACGCCTTCCGCGTCGCGGGTCGCCAGCACCGCAAGGCGCTTGATACCCAAACGTGCACCTTGCGCAACCAGGCCACTCACGATGACCTTGTCCGGGCTGCGGATCGGGAATACCCAGCCACCGGCATCACCGACGACCGCAGCGCCACCCGACATCGGCGCGACGAGCGGAATCTTTGCCGCGTTGGCACGCTTCACCGCTGCGCTTGACGCCGGCGCGCTGAAGAAACCAGTCAGCATGAGCACACCGTCCTTGCCGGAGGCTTCCCAGCCTTTCAAGTCTTCCGCGGCCAGTTCCGCTTCTGTCTCGTCGGTTACCCGCAACGCAAGTGTTTTGCCCACCGGATCGGCCGCAAGACAGGCCTTGAAACCATCCAGAAAACTCAATCCGATTTCCGCCGAAACCCCGGACAGCGGCAGGCTGACACCTACCGCCGTCGCGGGTCGTGCGGTCTGTGCGGCACTCCCCCCGGATGCGCACAGAAATGCCAGCGCGCCAGCCAAGCCGGCCAGCGCGCGCGGCAAACCGAAGCCGGGCATCAACTGCCCTGCAATGCTTCGGCGAGGATCCCCATGGCCTCGTCGAAGATCGCATCCGGCGTCGTCAGCGGGTACAACAGACGCAGCACGTTGCCATACACACCGCAGGTCAGCAGGATCAGGCCCTTTTCGAGCGCCCTCGCCTGCACCCGCTTGGTGAAGTCGGCATCCGGCTTGCCGGTGGCCGGGTCGTTGAACTCGACCGCGACCATCGAACCGGGACCACGCACATCGACGATCTGCGGCACCTTGGCGCGCATCTCGTTGAGGAAACCCTTGAGCTTTTCGCCCAGCGCGTTGGAGCGCGCGAGCAGGCCTTCGGCCTCAATCACTTCGATGACGGCATGCGAGGCGGCAATCGCCATCGGGCTGCCTGCATAGGTGCCACCGAGGCCACCCGGCAGTGGCGCATCCATGATTTCGGCGCGGCCGCAGACTGCCGACAGGGTCGTGCCACCGGCCATGCTCTTGGCCATGGTCATGATGTCCGGCAGCACCGGGTAGTGCTCCATCGCAAACCACTTGCCGGTACGGCCGAAGCCAGTCTGCACTTCGTCGGCCACCAGCAGGATGCCGTGCTCGTCGCACAGCTTGCGTAGCGCGACCATGAACTCGACCGGCGCCTGGTAGAAACCGCCCTCGCCCTGCACCGGTTCGAGGATGATCGCGGCGACGCGCGCCGGCTCGATGTCGGACTTGAAGAGGTGCTGGATGAAGTCAAGCGAATCCTGAACGCTCACGCCATGCAGCGGCACCGGGAACGGGGCGTGGAAGATCTCGCCCGGGAAGGGGCCAAAGCCAACCTTGTAAGGCACCACCTTGCCGGTCAGCGCTGCGGCCATCATCGAGCGGCCGTGGAAGGCGCCCGAAAAGGCGATGATCCCCGAGCGCTTGGTCGCAGCACGGGCAATCTTCACGACGTTTTCAACCGCTTCGGCGCCGGTCGAGAAGAACGCCGTCTTCTTCGCATGGGTGCCCGGCGTGAGCTGGTTGATCTTCTCCGCCAGGGTGACGTAGCTCTCGTAGGGCACAACCTGGTAGCAGCTGTGCGTGAAGCGTTCGAGCTGTTCGGCGACAGCGGCCATCACCTTCGGATGGCGATGCCCGGTGTTGAGCACCGCGATGCCGCCACCGAAGTCGATGTAGCGGCGCCCTTCGACGTCCCAGAGTTCCGCATTTTCGGCGCGATCGATGAAGAACGAATTGCCGACAGCGATGCCGCGCGGCGTGGCGGCGAGACGGCGTTCGTGGAGTTCCTTGTTGCTGGCCATGTTCACATTCCTGACGTTCATTCGAGACCAATCCAGGTCGTCTTGAGTTCGGTGTACTTGTCGATCGCGTGCAACGACTTGTCGCGCCCGTTGCCCGACTGCTTGTAGCCGCCGAAGGGCACGGTGATGTCGTCTTCGTCGTACTGGTTCACATGCACGGTGCCTGCACGCAAGGCACGGGCGATGCGGTGGGCCTTGTTGATGTCGCGCGTCCACACGCCGGCCTGCAGGCCATAGATGGTCTGGTTGGCCTGGCGGATCGCATCATCGACCTCATCGAACGCCAGGACCGACAGCACCGGCCCGAAGATCTCTTCGCGCGCGATCGTCATGTCGTTCTTCACGCCATCGAAGATCGTCGGTGCGACGTAGAAACCGCCGGTTTCGGCACGCGCCTGCTCGCCGCCCACAAGCAGCTTGGCGCCTTCCTTGCGGCCCGAATCGATGTAACGCATCACGGTGTCGAGCTGTGTCTTGTCGACCAGCGCACCCATCACCGTGTCGTCGGCAAGCGGATCGGCCGGTTGGTACTTCGGCATCAGCGCCAGCGCACGTTCGAGGAAGGCGTCCTTGATCGAGCGCTCGACGAAGAGGCGCGACGGCGCGTTGCAACTCTCGCCCTGGTTGTAGAAGATCGAGCCGATCGCTGCACCCACTGCCCGATCCAGATCCGGACAATCGGCGCAGACGATGTTGGGCGACTTGCCGCCCAGCTCCGCCCATGCGCGCTTGAGGTTGCTCTGCCCCGCATTGACAAGGATGAGTTTGCCGACGCGGGTCGAGCCGGTGAAGGCAATGCAGTCGACATCCATGTGCAACGACAGCGCGTTGCCAGCTTCGTGGCCGAATCCCGGCACCACGTTGAACACGCCGGGCGGGATGCCCGCCTCCAATGCCAGTTCGGCGAGGCGCAGCGCCGTCAGCGGCGATTTCTCGGAGGGCTTCAGCACCACGCTGTTGCCCACCGCCAGCGCGGGCGCGATCTTCCACGAGGCCATCAGCATCGGGTAGTTCCACGGCACGATGGCGCCCACCACGCCCACCGGTTCGCGGGTAATCAGCGCAAGAGCGTTGTCACCCGTCGGTGCAATCTCGTCGTAGACCTTGTCGATCGCCTCGCCGTACCAGCGGATCGTGTTGGCGCAGGCATTCACGTCGGTGGCGCGGGCGTTGCGGATCGGCTTGCCCATGTCGAGCGTTTCGGTGAGCGCGAGTTCGTCCTTGTGCGCGAGGATCAGATCGGCAAAGCGAATCATGATCTGCTTGCGCGAGCGCGGCGATAGCCCGGCCCAGCGGCGGTCTTCAAAGGCAGCGCGAGCAACGGCAACCGCCGCATCGATATCCGCCGCATCTCCGCGCGCAACGGCCGCCAGGAAGCGGCCATCGACCGGCGAGGTGCAGTCGAAGGTCTGCCCGCTCACGGCGGCGACACGTTCACCGTTGATGACCGCGCGGCCATCGAATTGCAGCCGCCCCGCCATTTCGTTCCAGGAGTTGTGTTGTGTAGTCATGACTTCAATTCCTGTGCTTTCCGGATTCCTGACACGGCAAGCTCGCGCAGGAACCGTCGCGAGCGGTTCGACGCTGAAGCGAGAAGCACAGCCGTACGAGAGGTACGGCGAGCATCACAGCTTCTGGATCGGACCGCGCAGTAGGTTCATGCGTGAGCGATCAGCGGTCGATGCCGCCGAGACAGATGTACTTGATCTCGAGATAGTCCTCGATCCCGTACTTCGACCCCTCACGTCCCAAGCCCGATTGCTTCACGCCACCGAAGGGCGCGAGTTCGTTGGAGATCAGGCCGGTGTTGACGCCGACCATGCCGTACTCCAGCGCCTCGGCGACACGGAAGATGCGGCCGATATCGCGGCTGAAGAAATAGCTCGCAAGCCCGAACTCGGTGTCGTTGGACATGGCGATGACGTCTGCCTCGTCCTTGAACTTGATCAGCGGTGCGACCGGGCCGAAGGTTTCTTCGCGGAAGATCTTCATGTCACGGGTGACGCCGGTCAGCACGGTCGGCTCGTAGAAGGTGCGGCCCAGCGCATGGCGCTTGCCGCCGGTGGCGAGGGCCCCGCCGTTGGCAAGCACGTCGCCGACATGCTCCTCGACCTTGGCCAGCGCCTTGGTGTCGATCAACGGGCCTTGCTGCACGCCGTCTTCCATGCCGTTGCCAACCTTCATCGCGCCAACCTTGGCGGCGAGCTTGGCGGCGAAGGCGTCATACACGCCCTCCTGCACAAAGAGCCGGTTTGCGCACACGCAGGTCTGCCCGGTGTTGCGGAACTTGGAGATCAGGGCGCCTTCGACCGCCTGGTCGAGGTCCGCATCGTCGAACACGATGAAGGGCGCGTTGCCGCCGAGTTCGAGCGAGAGCTTCTTGATCGTGTCCGCCGACTGGCGCATCAGGATGCGGCCCACCTCGGTCGAACCGGTAAAGCTCAGCTTCGCGATCGTCGGGTTGCTGGTCATCTCGCCGCCGATTTCGGTCGACGAGCCGGTGATGACGCTGAAGAGCCCTGCCGGCAGGCCAGCTTCTTCGGCCAGTACCGCGAGCGCCAGCGCCGAGAAGGGTGTCTGTGTCGCGGGCTTGAGCACCATCGCGCAGCCGGCGGCGAGCGCCGGACCGGCCTTGCGGGTGATCATCGCGTTCGGGAAGTTCCAAGGCGTGATCGCCGCGCACACGCCGATCGGCTGCTTGATGACGATGAGCCGCTTGTCGGCCTGGTGCTGCGGAATCGTGTCGCCGTAGATGCGCTTGCCTTCTTCGGCGAACCACTCGATGAACGAGGCACCGTAGGCGATCTCCCCCTTCGCTTCGGCAAACGGCTTGCCCTGCTCTGCGGTCAGGATGCGGGCAAGGTCGTCCTGGTGCTTCATCATCAGGTCGAACCAGCGGCGCAGGATCGCCGCGCGCTCCTTGGCAGTCTTGGCGGCCCACGACTTCTGTGCGACACGACCGGCTTCGATTGCACGGCGCGTTTCCGCGGCGCCGGCCATCGGAACCGTCCCCAGTATTTCCCCCGTCGCGGGGTTGATGACCTCGGCAGTCTTTCCACTGTCGGCGTCACACCAGCGACCATCGATATAGGCCTGCTGGCGCAGCAGGTCTTTGCGTTGCAGTTCCATGAATCCCGTCCGTGGCTTGCGTATGTGCGGCGACGCTTTGGCCTGCCGCCAATTCAAAAAAAGAGACCGGTCGCTCCCCCCAGACCGACCGGCCCCTGCGGTCAGAACTGAACGACCGTTCCGACTCCGAGCAAGTGGTTGTTCTTGCGGTAAGACCCGTCGCTGGTGACCTGGAAGTTCGCAACGTTCGAAGCGTCGTAGCGATACTCGGCCTTGAACGAGGTGCTGGTGTTGAAGGCATAACCGAGGCCCAGGCTGAGCGCATAGCGCTGCGGGCCCTTTTCGGTATCACCGGCAACCCAGGAACCGGAGACGTCGTCGAACACGTAGCCATAGCCGATACCGTTACGACCGTCCGACTGGGTATAGCCGAGCAGGCCGCCACCGTTCTTCGTGTTCTTGATGTAGTCAGCCCGGGCAATACCTTCGAGTTGCGGCGTGAACTTGTAGGCGCCAAGAATCGATGCGCCATACCACGTTGCGTCGCGCAGTTCGCCGGTTTCCGGGTCAGCCGTAATCGCCGCCTGCTTCTGCTTGCCGTAGGACAACTGGGCCTGCATGGTCACGTCGCCGCGAATGAAGTAGCCGTCGACCTCGAACAAGTTGACCGAAGTGTCCTTGGTCGAATAAGCCTCGCCGGTGATCGGGTTGGTATCCAGCCCTGCCACCGTCGCGCGGAAATTCGGTGCCTTGCCATGCACGCCGGCGAATCCGAAGCCGTTGAACTCGCCCTTGGAGTAATCCACGCGGTAGACGAACGCCGGCGTCTTCTCGCCCGCGTTTCGCTTGGTTGCGTTCATGTTGGCGAGCATAGCCTTGACCTGCCACTTGCCGTCGATCAAGAAATAGCCGGCGCCGGTGTACGCGGTAGGCAGCGTGAAATCGAACAGGAGATTGTGCGTGATGAGTTTGTTCTGCGTACCGGGCAGATACTCATAGCCCGACCAGTCCGGAATCTGGCCGGCGATGAAACGGTGCTGCAAATCGCCCAAGGGCACGGAGACTGACGCCTCCTGGATCACGTTGCCAGCGTTGAAGGTCTCGCCGACGCCACGGTTGGCCGCAAGGGCAAGGTGCCACTGCGTGCCGCTCTCGGTTTCCTTCAGGATGTCCAGCACGGCCATGCCGAAGTAGGAGTTGTCGTAGTTGTAGCCGTCCTCTGCCGTCTGATTCAGGAACTGGAAGCCGGCGCGGTTCTGGTTCTTGTTGTAGATGTAGACCGGGTCCATGTAGCCGGAGAACTTGATGCCGCGCAGGCCAGAGGCATCGCGCGCATCTTCCAGGGCTTCGGCTTTCACTGTCACGCGGTTGAACTCGGCTTGCTGGTCGGGCGTCATGCCAGCCGGTGCCGGGGCGACGGCCGCCGCTGCCGGAGCGACCGCCTTCTTGGCCTCTTCAGCCTGCAGCTTCTGTTCGAGCTCGGTCACACGCTGCTTGAGTGCGCGCAATTCGTTGAGCAGCTCTTTGTTCGTATCGGCGGCTACGACCGGGAACGCGGCCGCAACACCCAGCGCAAGCGCCGTGAGCTTCAGGACTTTCATCAGGCTCTCCTCTTGGGTCAAATCGGTTTGGATCTGTTTGGGTTCAGGACCGCTGCGCGGCCGCAATTTCTTTCGCACGCTGACGCTCAGCGCGCGCTATCAGGTAACTGGCGGTAATGACGGCTATCGAGACAACAAAGATGATCACGGTGGCCACCGCGTTCACGCTCGGGTTCAGACCAAGACGTGCGCGCGAAAAGATCACCAGTGGCATCGTTGTGGAGCCCGGACCGGACAGGAACGCCGACAACACGACGTCGTCGAGAGACAGCGTGAAGGTCAGCAGCCAGGCCGAGGCAAGCGCCTGGGCGATCATCGGCATCGTCACCAGATAGAACACCTGATGCGGCTTTGCCCCCAGATCCATCGCAGCCTCTTCGATCTGCGGGTTCAGATCCTGCAGACGCGCCTGGATGACGACAGTGGCATAGGCCAGACCAAGCAGCAGGTGGCCCATCCAGATCGTCGCCGCACCGCGCTCGGGAAAACCGAGCCAGCGCTGCACTGACACCAGCATCAGCAGCAGCGACAGCCCGACGATCACTTCAGGCATCACTAGCGGCGCGTTGACCATGCCGGTAAACATCGTGCGCCCGAAGAAGCGCTTGTACTTGACCAGCGTGAAGGCGGCGAACATGCCAAGGACCACCGAGGCACACGCGGTGAAGAAGGCCACTTTCAACGAAAGCCAGAAACCGGACAACATCTCGGTGTCGTTCACCAGCTTTCCGTACCACTTGAAGGTGAAGCCCCCCCAGGTGGTCGGCAGCGGTGAATCGTTGAAGGAGTAAATCACCAGAGCAACAATCGGCAGATAGAGGAAGACATAGCCTCCCACCAGCCAAGACTTGCCAAAACGGCGATTGAACGTTTCGCCGAAGATCGGCGGCTTCTTGCCATTCATCAGCGGGCCTCCTGCGCTTCAGCCTGGTACTTGTTGAAGATCGCGAGCGGCACGATGATCAGCAAGATCATCACGACAGCCACTCCGGAAGCCATTGGCCAATCGTTATTGCCGAAGAACTCGTCCCACAGCACTCGGCCGATCATCAGCGTCTCCGGCCCACCCAGCAGTTCAGGGATCACGAACTCGCCGACGCAGGGAATGAACACCAGCATCGAGCCGGCGATGATCCCAGCCTTCGAGAGCGGTACGGTGACCTTCCAGAAGGTCGTCCACGGCGTCGCCCCCAGATCCGCCGCGGCTTCCAGCAGGCGCAGATCCATCTTCGCGAGGTTGGCGTACAGCGGCAGGATCATGAAGGGCAGATAGGTGTAGACCATGCCCAGCACCAACGAGAACGGTGTATTCATGAACTTGCCGAGCGCCGGGATCAGGCCCGCGGCCACAAGCAGATGGTCAACGTGCAACCATTCGAGCAGGTTGGCGACCCAGCCGTTTTCGCCGAGCAGCCCCTTCCAGGCATATACCCGCAGCAGGAAGGACGTCCAGAAGGGCAGCATCACCATCATCAGCAGCGCTGGTTGCAACGAGGCTTTTGCTCGCGCCATGAAGTACGAGAAGGGGTAGCCGATCAGCAAGGAGATGACCGTGGTGATTGCCGCGTACTTCAGACTCGCGAGGTAGGTCTTGAAGTAGAGCGGGTCTTCCGCGATGAACTCGTAATTGCTGAACTTCAGCGTCAGCTGCAGCAGCCCGTCCTTGTATGTGAGCAGATCCTTGAAGTGCACCGTCTCCATCTCGGAAACGCTGATCTTCATGACGATCAGGAAAGGCAGCAGGAAAAATACCAGTAGCCAGGCGTAAGGCACACCAATGACAGCCGAGCGCCCGCTCAGCAGCTTTGATTTGCGCAGACGCGCCACGAAACGATTGGCACTCATAGGCGACCGCCCTTACTGGGTAAGAACAACCTGTGACAAGGGGGTCCAGCTCGCCCACACTTCGTCGCCCCAGGTCAGCGGATCGTCGCGATGGCGCGCGATGTTGCTTTCGCTGACCTTGAGCACCAGACCGCTGCCCAGTTGCAGGTGATAGACGGTGTGGCTGCCGAAATAGACCATGTCCTTGATCGTGCCGCGAACGTGGTTGTAGGCCCCTTCCGGGCGCTCACGGGTGACATGGATCTTCTCGGGCCGCACGGCCACCGAGACAGGCATGCCTTCGGTGCCGGTGATACCGTGTCCAACGTAGTGCTGGCAGTCATCGCACTCGATGATCACGTGGTCGGGGTTGTCATCGACCAGCTTGCCGTCCATCAGGTTGACGTTGCCGATGAAGTCCGCGACGAACCGGTTGGCCGGCGTCTCGTAGATATCGCTCGGCGCACCGATCTGCAGAATGTTGCCTTCGCTCATGATCGCGATGCGCGAGGCCATGGTCATGGCCTCTTCCTGGTCGTGCGTCACCATCACCACGGTCACGCCGACCTGCTCGATGATGTTGACCAGCTCGATCTGGGTTTCTTCACGCAGCTTCTTGTCGAGTGCACCGAGCGGCTCGTCGAGCAGCAGCAGATCCGGACGCTTCGCCAGACTGCGCGCCAGCGCCACGCGCTGCTGCTGACCACCGGAGAGTTGGTGAGGTTTGCGTTTGGCGTACTTCGACAGTTGCACCAGTTTCAGCATCTTCTCGACGCGGGCAACGATGTCGTCCTTGGGCATGCCATCGCGCTTCAGGCCGAAGGCGACGTTCTCCTCTACCGTGAGATGAGGGAACAGGGCGTACGACTGGAACATCATGTTGATCGGGCGAAGATAGGGCGGAAGTCCCGCCAGATCGTGCCCGTTGAGGATGATGCGACCGGAGGTCGGGGTTTCGAATCCCGCAAGCATCCGCAAGAGTGTCGTCTTGCCGCAACCGCTGGAACCAAGCAGCGCGAAGATTTCCCCCTTGGCGATATCGATACTGACGTGATTGACCGCCTTCACGCCGCTAAAGTCTTTGACGACATCCCTGATCTGCAGAAACGCCGGTGCTTGCGAAACCACCATTCCCCTCCCTCCGTTGTCTTTCGCCCAGTCTGTCGCTTACAGGCCGGTCTTGAACGATGTGTAGATGCGTGTCATCTGACGACGGATGTCGTTGTTGATCGCATCCGGCATCGCCATCTTCTTCATGTCCTCGTCAGACAGGAACACGGTCGGGTTGCTGGCGACTTCCGGCTTCACGAACTTCTTCGATTCCTTGTTCGGATTCGCGTAGAAGACCTTGTTGGTCAGGCTGGCGTGAACTTCCGGACGCATGATGTAGTTGATCCACTTGTGCGCGTTTTCCGGATGCGGCGCATCGGCTGGGATGACCATCGTGTCCATGAATACGATGCCACCGGTCTTCGGCAGCAACGCTTGTATGTTCTGGCCTGTCTTGCCGTCGATCGCACGCTGACGAGCAATGTTGATGTCACCCGACCAGCCCAAGGCAACGCAGATCGATCCGTTGGCCATGTCGTTGATGTACCCGGACGAACTGAACAGCGTGACGTACGGCCGCACGCTCTTGAGCAACGCGGGCACCTGCGCATAGTCCGCCACGTTCTTGCTGTAGGCCGGTTTGCCAAGGTAGTGCAGCGCCGCCGGAACGATCTCGGTCGCGGAATCAAGGAAGGACACGCCGCAGCTCTTGAGCTTGGACATGTATTCCGGCTTGAAGACAAGGTCCCACACGTTGTCGGGCATCGGCGTGCCACCAAGCGCCGCCTTGACCTTGTCAACGTTGATGCCGACCGTAGTGAAACCCCAGAGCCAGTTGACCATGTACTGATTGCCCGGATCGAGCTTCGCCAGCGACGCCTGGAAATCAGGGTCGAGGTTCTTGAGGTTGGGAAGCTTGCTCTTGTCGAGCTTCATCAGCAGGCCACCGTCGGCCTGGATCTTGCCCCAATAGGACGAGGGCACCACGACGTCGTAACCAGTCTTGCCTGCCACCAGCTTGGCGTGAACGATTTCGTTGTTGTCGAAGTTGTCGTAGCGGACCTTGATGCCCGTTTCTTTCTCGAAATTCTTGATCGTGTCTTCGGCGATGTAGTCGGACCAGTTGTAGACGTTCAGGACCTTTTCTTCCTCCGCGAAGGCGCCCAAGGACATCGCGGCACAAACAACTGCCGCACATCGCTTGACGGTGCGGTTCGAGAACACTTTCATCAGAAGCCTCCTGGTGGCAAAAATCGTGTGACTGAGGAACGAATCAAACTTCCCGCCGGAATGTTCGGGTGACCCTCACCCAGCGACATTCCGGCGCATGCAGCAAACTTAGCAATAATCGGACCTGTGCACATGCACAATTTGCAATTCTGCTCAGATCCAGTTGCGCTGCTTGAGATCTTCGTAGGTTTTGTCGAGACACAGGCGGATCAGCGCCACCATTTCATCGATTTGGGCACGGGTAATGACCAAGGGTGGTGCAATGATCATGCGGTCACCGACGGCGCGCATGATCATGCCATTGCCGAACATGTGGCCGCGGCAAACCATGCCCACTTCCAGTGCAGAGTCGAAGGCTTCGAGCGTCTTTTTGTCCTTCACAAGCACCAAACCGGCGACAAGCCCGCAGGTTTCGGCGATACCCACCAGCGGGTGGTCCGCCAGGGCCTCGAATTTCTCCTTCAGGTAGGGGCCGGTTTCTTCGCGCACCTTTTCCACCAGATGCTCGCGGCGAATGATGTCGATGTTCTCGATCGCCACGGCGCACGCTACCGGATGGCCGGAGTAGGTATAGCCGTGGTTGAACTCGCCGCCCTTCTCGAGCAGCACGTTCGCGACACGATCGCCCACCATGACACCACCGAGGGGAACGTAGCCGGAGGTCACGCCCTTGGCGAAGGTCATCAGGTCCGGCTTGTAGCCGAACTTCTCGCAGCCCCACCATTCACCAAGACGGCCAAAACCGCAGATGACTTCGTCCGAGACCAGCAGGATCCCGTACTTGTCGCAGATGCGCTGGATCTCGGGCCAGTAGGTCTTGGGCGGGATGATCACGCCGCCGGCGCCCTGCACCGGTTCGCCGATGAAGGCCGCAACCTTCTCCGGGCCCACCTCGAGGATCTTCGCTTCCAGCCAGCCCGCCGCCTTGATGCCGAAGGCGTCCGGATCCATGTCGCGGCCGTTCTCGTACCAGTACGGCTGTTCGATGTGGGTGATGTTCGGGATCGGCAGATCGCCCTGCGCGTGCATGCCGCTCATGCCGCCCAGCGAAGCGCCGCACATCGTCGAGCCGTGATAGGCGTTGTGACGGCTGATGATGACCTTGCGCTGCGGTTGCTCGAGCAGGTCCCAGTACCGGCGCACCATGCGCACCACCGTGTCGTTGCCTTCCGAACCGGAACCCGAGAAGAACACGTGGTTGAACTGCGGCGGCGTAACTTCGGTCAGCAGCTTCGCCAGTTGCGCGGCAGGGATGTTGGTGGTCTGGAAGAAGCTGTTGTAGTACGGCATTTCCAGCAGCTGCTTGTACGCAGCATCCGCCAGTTCCTTGCGGCCGTAACCGACGTTCACGCACCACAGGCCAGACATCCCGTCGAGGATCTTGTGCCCCTCCGAATCCCACACATAGATGCCCTCGCCTTTCACCATCACCCGGGCGCCTTTCTTGCCCAGCGCCTGGTTGTCGGTGAACGGGTGCAGGTAGTGCGCGCCGTCGATGGCCTGAATGGCCTGGGTATCGATCCGGGTGTTGTCGTTCATGTTCATGATGTCGTAATCCTTCGAATGCGTTTTCGCAGACAAGCGATGTCCCGTGCCCCGCTCGCCGCGAGGCTCATCCGGAACGGAAATCAGACGTGCAGCAGCAGGTGCTCGCGCTCCCACGGGCTGATGACGCGCATGAATTCCTCATACTCGTGATCTTTCACCGCCGAATACACGGTGACGAAGCGATCACCGATCACCTGCCGCAGCGGTTCGCAACCGCGCAACAGGTCGAGCGCCTCGGCGAGGCTGCGCGGCAACTGGTAGTCGGAGTCATAGGCGCTGCCGCTCGCTTCCGGCGTCGGCTCGATCTGTTCCTTGATGCCGAGGTAGCCGCACGCCAGCGTGGCCGCAAAAGCGAGGTAAGGATTCGCGTCGGCGCCGATCACGCGGTTCTCAACCCGACGGTTGCGCGGGTCGGAGTGCGGCACACGCAGGCCGACGGTGCGGTTGTCCGCGCCCCACTGCACGTTGATCGGCGCAGCGGTGTGGCGCACCAGGCGGCGATAGGAATTCACATACGGCGCGAGCAGTGCCATGCACGCCGGCAGGTACTTCTGCAGGCCACCGATGTAGTGATAGAAGGCCTTCGATGCGGTGCCGTCCGGATTGCTGAAGATGTTCTCGCCGGTCTTCGCATCCACCACGCTCTGGTGCACATGCATCGCGGAACCCGGCTCACCCGCCATCGGCTTGGCCATGAAGGTCGCGTACATGTCGTGACGCAGTGCGGTCTCGCGCAGCGTGCGCTTGAAGAAGAACACCTTGTCCGCGAGGCCGAGCGGCTCGTTGTGCAGGAAGTTGATCTCCATCTGGCCGGCGCCGATTTCGTGGATCAGCGTATCGACATCCAGCTCCATTGCATCGCAGTAGTCGTAGATGTCTTCGAAGAGCGGATCAAACTCGTTCACCGCGTCGATCGAGTACGCCTGACGGCTGGTCTCGGAGCGGCCGCTACGGCCCACCGGCGGACGCAGCGGGATATCCGGATCCGGCGCACGCGCGATCAGGTAGAACTCCAGCTCCGGCGCGATGACCGGCTTCCAGCCCATTTCCGCGTAAAGATCGCGCACATGGCGCAACACGCTGCGTGGCGCGAAGTCGACCAGCTTGCCGTTGCCGAAGTAGCAGTCATGGATCACCTGCGCGGTCGGGTCGACAGCCCACGGCACCAGACGCACCGTCGCCGGGTCGGGCAGCAGGATCATGTCGCGGTCGTTGCCCGAAATGACGGCGCTATAGCCTTCGTCCGAGTCGGGATACTCGCCGGTCACCGTGCCAGCCACCACTGCTTCCGGCAAACGCATGCCGCGGTCCTGGGTGAATTTCTCGCGGGGCAGGATCTTGCCGCGCGCCACGCCGGTCAGGTCGGGGACCAGACACTCAAGTTCGGTGACGCGCTTCTCGTCGAGCCACCGCTCCATATCCTGATGGGAAAAATTGTCACGCAACGTCATGTTCAGTCTCTCTGGGTTCCTGTCGAGTGCAGCGATGTGTCCCGATGTTTTCGTTCCCGGGCCCGGGTTCGCTGCGCACCCTCTGGTCTGAAGCCGCAGCCCCTAGGGCATGCAGGCCAGCCAGACGACAAAACGGGATTCGCGATTCATCCAGCGCTCCGCGCCTGCGCGCGCTGACGGCAAGCATCACCAAAGGCGTTGAAGATCTTTACCGACACTGGGTTCTCGGCGGCCTTCCATTCCGGGTGCCACTGCACCGCCATCGCAAAGGCAGGCGCCCCCGCCACGCGAAAGGCTTCGACGAGGCCATCGTCAGCGACGGCCTCGGCGATCAGACCATCGGCAAGCCGGTCGACGCCCTGGCCGTGCACCGAATTCACGCCCACCCGCGTCGCGCCCACGATGTCGGCAAGCGCACCGGACAAGGTCACCGGATGGGCTTCGCCGTACTGCACATCAAGCGATGCGGTCTTGTCTTCGCGGTGATCGTTGAACCCAGCCACCTCGTGCACCGCCTGATGCAAGGTGCCACCGAGCGCGACGTTGATTTCCTGAAACCCCCGGCACACGGCAAACATCGGCACGCCCCGCTCGATCGCGCGACGCGCCAGTGGCAAGGTCACCGCGTCGCGCGCCGGGTCGAGCGGCAAGTCCGGATTGCGCACCGGCTGGTCGAAGTGGCTCGGATGCACGTTGGATGGTGAGCCGGTCAACATCACGCCATCAGCCAGATCGAGCAGCGCATCCAGATCGGGCGTATCGCCGAGTACCGGTATCAGCAGCGGCTGGCAGTCGGCCACCTGCGCGACGGCATCGAGATACTTCTTGCCAACCGCGTTGAAGGGATGCAAGCCCAGCATCTTGCTGCAGGCCGGCACGAGGACGATGGGCTTTTTCATGCGGAACAACCCGGTTTCAGAATTCGGCGTGGTACTCGTAACCAAGGTCGCGAGCGACCGCTTCGTACGTGACCTTGCCGCGGTGGATGTTCAACCCGTTACGCAGGTGACGGTTATCCTCAAGGGCCTTGCGATAGCCCTTGTTTGCAAGTTGCAGCACGAAGGGCAAGGTCGCATTCGTCAGCGCCAGCGTCGAGGTACGGGCGACGCCGCCGGGCATGTTCGCCACGCAGTAATGCACGACGCCATCGACGATGTAAGTCGGGTCCTGGTGCGTCGTGGCGTGCGTGGTCTCAGCGCAGCCGCCCTGATCCACCGCCACGTCGACAATCACCGAACCGGGCTTCATCAGCGTGAGCATGTCGCGGGTGATCAGCTTGGGCGCGGCAGCGCCCGGAATCAGCACGGCGCCAACCACCAGATCGGCCTCGCCGAGCGCCTCTTCCAGATTCGCGCGGTTCGAATACAGCGTCTGCAGGTTGGGGCCATACAGCGCGTCAAGTTCCTTGAGGCGGTTGAGCGAGACATCCAGAATCGTGACCTGCGCGCCGATGCCCATCGCTACGCGGGCAGCATTCACGCCGACCACGCCACCGCCGAGCACCAGCACCTTGGCCGCCGGCACGCCGGGAACACCCGGCAGCAGCACGCCAGCACCCCCCTGGGATTTTTCCAGCGCCTTCGCGCCCGCCTGAATCGCCATGCGACCCGCCACTTCGCTCATCGGCGCGAGCAGCGGCAGACCACCGCGATCGTCGGTCACGGTTTCGTAAGCGATGGCGACCGCATCGGAATCGACCAGCAGACGCGTCTGCTCGGGATCCGGCGCGAGATGCAGGTAGGTGAACAGCACCTGACCCGGGCGCAGCGCGCGGCACTCCTGCGGCTGCGGCTCCTTGACCTTGACGACCATTTCGGCCTCGGCGAACACCGTGGCTGCGTCCGGCACGATCTGAGCGCCTGCCGCGACATAGTGTTCATCTGTGAATCCAACGCCGGCCCCCGCCTGGCTCTGGACCATCACCCGGTGCCCGTTTCGCACCAACTCCGAAGCACCTGCCGGCGTAATGCCGACGCGGTACTCGTGATTCTTGATTTCCTTGGTTACGCCTACAAGCATGGTTCCCCCCTCGCTCGCGCCCTGCGTCCCACCCACACAGTGTGGTCGCTGAAGCATCCAATTGGTAGTGACAATGTAGCCCGTTTTGGTATTATTGAAAGCGCCACTTTCAAAATCTCAACGGTACCACTGTGAGCTCCCTGCCAATTGCCGATCTGATCCTGGCCGAAATGGACCAGCGCGCCCGCGCGGGAAACGTGCCGCGCCATCGCCGCTTGTACGAAGCGATTCGTTCAGCGGTGCTCTCACGGCGCCTTCCCGTTGGCAGCAAACTCCCTTCAACACGAGATCTGGCAAGGGATCTTGGGCTCTCGCGCAACACCGTAGTAACCGCCTTCGAACAGCTGTTGGCCGAAGGCTATGTCAGCTCGCGCACCGGCAGCGGCACCTTCGTCGCCGACACCCTGCCCGAACCAGCCACTGACGAATTGGCACCCAACCGACAAATCAAGAATTCGCATCAAGATGGTGCCACTGCACCGCAGCACGCACCACTTGAAGGCACCACTATCGTCAATGAGACCACTTTGTCGGTACGTGGCCGCCGGGTCGCGGAACACGCCTCGGGCCATCGATATGAGATCCAGCCCTTCGTTCCGGGCGACGACGATTTCTCGGTGTTCCCGATCAAGCTCTGGCAACGCCTGCAAAACAAATACTGGCGCGAGGCTCGGCCGGAGTTGCTGGACTATGGTCAGAACGGCGGCTACCTGCCGCTGCGCCGCGCCATTGCCGACTACCTGCGGGTCTCGCGCTCGGTACGGGTAACGGTGGATCAGGTTCTGATTACCGGCGGCACTCAGCATTCGCTCGACCTCTGCGCGCAGTTGCTGGCCGATGCCGGCGATACCGCCTGGGTTGAAGATCCGTGCTACTGGGGGGCGCAGCGCGTCTTCGAGTCGCGCGACCTGAACCTGCACCCGGTGCTGGTCGACGACGAGGGCATGAACCCCCAGCAAGACGATCTGCAGATTCAACCCAAGCTGATCTACCTGACTCCCTCGCACCAGTATCCGAAAAGCGTCGTCATGAGCCTCGCGCGGCGGCGCCTGCTGCTCGACATCGCTGCCCGCACCAGCGCCTGGATCCTGGAAGACGACTACGACAGCGAATTCCGCTATACCGGGCGGCCGCTGTCGTCGCTGCAAGGTCTCGACACCCACGATCGCGTGGTCTACATGGGGACCTTTTCCAAGATCCTGTATCCGGGCATCAAGGTCGGCTACATGGTGGTACCACCGGCACTGGTTGCGCCGTTCCGCAGTGCGCTGTACGACCTGCAGCGACCGGGCCAGATGATGCAGCAGGCGGCCCTGGCGGACTTCCTGGAACAGGGCCACTTTGCGACCCACGTGCGGCGCATCCGGCAGTTGTACGGCCAGCGGCGGGAGTTATTGCAGCGCACGTTGAAGCCGATTCTCGGCAATGCGGCAAGCCTGTCGAAGGAAGAATCCGGCCTGCACCTGGTGATCCAGTTGCCGCCCGGCACCGACGACGAACGGCTGGCCCAGGAAGCCGCCGAACAGGGGCTGCATGTGCGTGCGCTGTCCACCTACTACATCGGCCCACAGAAGGAACGTGGCCTGGTCGTTGGCTACGCGTATGTCCCGACAGACAAGATTGCCTACTACGGCCGCCTGCTGGGCAACGTGGTGAAGGCCGCCTCCGCCGGACGTAGCTGAGGAGTTGATGGGCGGCAGATCGCTGCCAGTACATTCGCGGTAGGCTCACATGCGTGCCCTGCGTACACCTGACATGGTTGTGGTGTATGGTGCGCACACGCGGCGAGACGAGCCCAAGAACATCAAGGAAACGCTATGCACATGACCGGGCCGGCGACAGCATCAACGGCGCACCCCGGGCACGGGCCAACAGGAGAAGAGACCATGAACGAAACCGTCGACGCCCCCAGAACGATTCCGACCCAGGAAGAAATGCTCGCGGCCCCGATGGACGACTACATGTCGCCGCGACAGCTCGCCTTCTTTCGCGAGCGACTGACACTCGAACGCGATGCACTGCTGGCGTCCGCCAAGCACACGACACTGCACCTGCAGGAAAACGAAGCCACGCCCGATCCGTCTGACCGTGCTTCCGTCGAAGAAGATCACACCCTCGAACTGCGCGTGCGCGACCGCGAACGCAAGCTCTTGCACAAGATCGACGAAGCCCTGCAGCGGATCGATTCCGGCAACTTCGGCTGGTGCGAAGAGACCGGAGAGCCGATCGGCATCGCACGCCTGATCGCCCGCCCCACCGCGACGTACAGCGTCGAAGCGCAAGAGCGCTACGAAAAACGCCGCAAGATGCGCGGCGGCTGAAGCGCCTTTGCAGCAAGAACGACCGGGAGCCCTGCTCCCGGTTTTGCCATTTCGACCCCTCCGCCACGGTTCGCTGACCCAAAGGGCCGTCGCGCGTCGCAGACCACCCAAGCATCCGAGCGCACGCGGGCAAGCGCCCTGGATTCGGGTGCGCGCTGTCGAGCACCCATCCGCGTCTGCTCCCCCTTTCTTGTCACCGCGCTTTTAGGCCCCACACGCTGCAACGCATGCGCACCTGAGCGCCGTGAGCTGGATCAAGCCTCTGGCGGACGCGGCCCGGCAGGATGAACCCGGATATCACGCTGCAATCCGTTGGTGGCTGCATGCTGCCGCTTTGCGACTTGACCGACAGGGGACCCCAATGAAACGCCTGCTGAGCTTGTTCCTGCTGCTGTGTTCCGGCATTGCGCTGGGCGATGCATCGATTCCGAAAGCTGACATCGCGGGCGCGAAAGACTCGCCCCTGCTGGGCCGTTACGCCGGCGCCTTGATCGTCTCGTATGAGACCAAGGAGTTCGACGAGCTGACATTGCCGCTCGGCCCTCTCAAGCGGGTCGCCGACGCGAACAAACGCGACGCCCACAACAACAACGTGTTTGAGCCGACGCAGAGTCGTCAGCTTGAGGGCCGCCGCACGCGGCTGGTTTACCTGCTGCCGGCGGGCGTTTCGCCGCTGCAAGCGATACGCAACTATCAGAACGACGCAGCAGCCAAAGGCGGCAAAACCCTGTTCGAGTGCAAGAGCCCCGACTGCGGCGGCGACCCCGCGCGCACCAGCAGCGGCGGCGGCGGCGACCAGAGCATCGCGATGGTGTTGTGGCCGGAGAACCGTGTGAAGGAAGCAGCCTTTACCAACGGCAACTGCGCCCAGACCTCACGCACATCGGAGCAGCGTTACGCCAGTCTTGATCTGCCCAAGGGCAACGCGGTCGCCGCCGTGCTCGCCTTCTCGCTGAAGGATGATCTCTACTGCAAGGCCTTCCACGATCGCACCGTGGTGATCGTCGACCTGCTGGAACAACAGGCGATGGCGCAAAAGATGGTGACCGTCAAAGCGGAGGAAATGGCACAGGCGATCAACACCGGCGGACGGGTTGCGCTCTACGGCCTGTACTTCGATTCCGGCAAGGCCGACGTGAAGCCCGAGTCCAGGGACACGCTGGAACAGATCGCAAGATTGCTGACGAGCAATCAGGGCTTGAACCTGCTGGTGGTCGGCCACACCGACAACGTGGGCGGCTTCGCAGCGAACATGGATCTGTCGCGCCGGCGTGCCGAAGCGGTGATCGGCGTGCTTGCCAGCCAGTACAAGATCGACCGCAAGCGCCTCACGCCGGTCGGCGTGTCCTTTGCCAGCCCGGTCGCGAGCAACAGCAGTGAAGACGGCAAGGCCAAGAACCGTCGGGTGGAACTGGTGCCGAACAACTGAGCTGGCGCTTCGAACACGCTGCGGGGGCGAATCGAGCCGCCCCCGCACCGGATAGTCAGGCCGCGGGGATCCGGCAGATCACGTAGTGCTTGCGGCAGTAGCTCAAAGTCTCCCAGGTGCCGCGGAAACCCGCTTCGATCACGAAGGCATCGCCCGCCCGGTACTCACGCGCCCTGCCCGCTTCATCCGTCAGCCGGATGTGCCCTTCCAGAATCTGGCAGAACTCGTACTCGTCCGGGTCATAGACCAGCCGCCAGGCACCGGGATCACAGCGCCACTCACCGGCGAGCAAACGGCCGTCGGCGCCTTCGTAGTGATTCAGCGCCACCTGCTGCGGGTTGCCGGACACGATGCGCTCCGCTGCCGGTGCGAATGCCTCCGGCGCCGCGCTGCTTTCATTGAACGAAACAATACGACTCACGAAGACTCCCTGACGCGCATCGCGCCGTTCACAGCATGTCGCGCAGGCGATACCAGGCCATGCCCAGCACCAGCGCGGGCGTGCGCAGCAAATTCCCGCCGGGGAAGGGTCGGTGACGCAGTCGGGCGTAGATGTCGAAGCGGCCCGCCTGCCCGGCGATCGCCTCGGCCACCAAGCGCCCGGCCACGCCAGTCAAGGACAGACCGTGCCCGGAAAAGCCCTGCAGGTAATAGATGTTCGGTGCCAGTCGGCCGAAATCCGGCGCGCGGTTCATCGAGATATCGACGAAGCCGCCCCAGGCGTAATCGACCTTCACCGCCTCGCCCAGTTGCGGGAAGGTCTTGAGCATGCGGCGCTTGAGGCCCGCCCTGAGATTGGGCGGCGTCATGCCGCTGTAGCTGACACGACCACCGAAGAGCACCCGGTGATCGGGCGAGACGCGGAAGTAGTCCAGCACGAAGTTCGAATCGCAGACCGCCGCGCGCTCGCGGATCAGCGAATCTGCCACGTCCGGCTGCAACGGCTCGGAGGCCACCACATAGGTGCCGACCGGCATGATGCGCGACTGCAATTCCGGCACCAGGCCGCCGAGATAGCAATTGCCCGCCAACACCACGAAGCGCGCCTGCACTTGTCCGCTGGCCGTCTTCACGACCGGGCGGTCGCCCCGTTCCACCGCTGTGACGCGGCTGTTCTCGAAAATCTTCACCCCAAGGCTATCCGCTGCGCGCGCAAGCCCTCGGCAGTACTTCAAGGGATGCAGGTGGCCCGACAAGGTGTCGTGCAGGCCGGAGTGAAAGCGCGGGCTGGCAATGTGCGCACCGATGTCCTTGCGCCCGATCCAGGACCAGTAAGGGTGCTTGTAGAAACTGGTGACATGTTCGTACCACTCGTACAGCGCATGGGCCTTGCGCTCGTTGACGGCGAGGTATTTGTAGCCGGGCACGAAATCACAATCGATGTTGAAGTGCGCGATCCGTTCGCGGATCAACTGCAGCCCTTCCACGGTCACCGACCAGGCGGTGCGGGCATCGGCGTCGCCGAGCTGGCTTTCGAACGGCGCGTCCGACGCGTGGCCCACGATGGCCTGCCCACCGTTGCGCCCCGACGCGCCCCAGCCGACCTGCTCGGCTTCCAGCACCACGACGCTGAAGCCCTTCTGAGCAAGCTCGATCGCAGACGACAAGCCGGCAAAACCACCACCCACCACGCAAACGTCCGCTTGCACCGCACCCTGCAGCGTCGGCCATGGGCCGGCCGCCGGCGCCGTCGCGAGGTAGTAGGAATGTGTGGTGAGCGACTGCTCACGCGCATCTTCGGAGAATCGGGGCAAAGGGGCGTTCATCGGGCTTGTCCGGCGAGCCAGGTCCACAGGAAGGTGGAGGCGGCGTTGGTGGTGAGTTCGGAAACATCGTAGGGCGGCGCGACTTCGACGCAGTCCATGCCGACCCAGGGCAGATCGGCCGTCTCTTCGAGAATCGTCAGCACCTGGGCGGAGGTCATTCCGCCCGGTTCAGGCGTACCGGTTCCGGGCGCGAAGGCCGGATCCAGGCAATCGATATCGAGCGACAGATAAAGGGGCGGATTGCCTGCGGCCGCAACCCGGCGGCGAATCTCGTCGATGACAAAGGCGAGTTGCGATGGGCTTTCGGCGCCGCGCATCTCGCGCGCGGTAAACACTCGCCCGCCAACGGTATTCACGTATTCGCGCGCTTCACGCACACCAGCCGAGCGGATGCCGATCTGCACCGTGGCCTCCGGGATCACCAGGCCCTCCTTCAGGGCTTCGTAGGTCCAGGTGCCGTGCCCCGAGGGTTCGCCGAAGTGGTCGGTCCAGGTGTCGCAGTGCGCATCGAAATGCACCAGCGCGAGCGGCCGGCCGAGCACCTTGCGGTAGGCACGCAACAAGGGCAGCGTGATCGAGTGATCGCCGCCGATCCAGGCCATGCGATGCGCGGCAATCAGTGCCTCGGCTTGCGGCTGCAGGGCCGCACGCATCGTGTCTAGACTGGTGTTGGGCAGGAACAGGTCGCCCGCGTCGCAGACATGGCCGTGTGGCGCGCGGTTGAACACCGGGTGCTCGGCGTCGCACAGCATCTGGCTGGCGCGGCGAATGGCCGACGGCCCGAAGCGTGCGCCCGGCCGGTTCGTCACCGAACCATCCCACGCGATGCCGGCGACGCAGAAGGGCCGGTCGGGCGCTTGCTGGCGCGTCGGCGCGAGAAGGAAGGTGCCGGCGGACAGGAACGGAAAGGCGTGATCACTCATTGCGGGTCCTCTGGGCAAGTCTATGCATTCCGGGGCACCAGTCTGAGGCGTCATGCACCGCAATGGTTCTATTGGTTTTCCGTAATTGCAGTTGTGATAGTACCATTTGACTTTTTGCGCTGACAACGACAATTTCGGCATGGCGTGCGCCGGTCATTGCCCGGCCACGACCGCTGCCCCGACCACCCGTCAGGACAAACTCAGGAAACCCATGCGCAGCAAACCGATTGCAGTGATCCAGAACGTCGCCAATGACGGCCCCGGGCACTTCGCGAACTGGGCCGAACGACAGGGCCACACCCTCGACATCATCGAGGTCTGGCGGGGCCATGCGGTCCCGGCCACGATCGACAGCTATGCTGGCCTGTGCGTGCTGGGCGGGCCGATGAGCGTGAATGACGATCTCGCCCACCTGCGCGACACCGAACGCCTGATCCGCGCCGCGATGCAAGCGGAAGTCCCGGTGCTCGGGCATTGCCTCGGTGGCCAACTGATGGCCTCCGCCCTCGGCGCACGGATTCGCCGGGCGCCACAGGCCGAGATCGGCTGGATCCCGATCGACGCACATGCCGCTGATGCAGCGCTCGAATGGTTCGGCACCACACAGTTCCCGATCTTCCATTGGCATTCCGACAGCTTCGACCTGCCGCCCGGCGCCGTGCTGCTCGGCACCAGTCCCTACTGTGCGAACCAGGCTTTCAGCATTGGCGAGAAGCACATCGCGATGCAGTTCCATTGCGAGATCACCACCGAAAAAATCGCCGCCTGGACCACCAGCCATGAGGGCCAGGCCGAGATCGCGACGCACACGTCGCCCGGCGTACAGAGCATCCCGGGCATTCACGCGGCAACCCCGTCGGCGCTGCCTGTGAGCCAACAGGTCGCCGAGGCGATCTATCACCGTTGGTCGAAGAACCTGCGAATCGACTGATTATCGAAAACATGCGCTCAAGCTTCGTCTGCTGCGGCCGTTAATCCACGCAACACCGTGACTTCTGGGTTATAAGGCTCGACAAGCTTCAAGGCGGCACGGGGTAGACCTGCGACGACCGGGCATCGCGACCCGATCGTCCCAAACCGGACGGAGCAAGCATGCATGTCTGACGATCGCTTCGCTGAGCTGGCGAAGGGGCTGGATCTGGTGTTCTGGGAGGCGGAGCTGCCGGCGCGGCGCTTCACCTTCGTGTCGCCGTTCGCCCCGGCGCTGCTCGGCTTCCCGATCGAAGAATGGCTGCAGCCGGGCTTCTGGCAGTCGCGCCTGCACGCACAGGACCGCGGCTTCGCGGTCGCGCTCGACACCGCCCATGCGGCCGAGAGCGAACGCTACGAGATCGAATACCGGATGCTCCATGCTGATGGCCATGAGGTATTCGTGCGTGATCTGGTGGTGGTGCGGTTTGACGCTGATGGCCGCGCCGTAGCGCTGAGTGGCGTGCTGATCGATGTCACCACCGACCGTTCGCTCAAGCATGCGCTGACCGACAGCGAACAGCGCTTCCGCGCGGTGATGGAGCAAGTGCCGAACATCTCGGTGCAGGGCTACAGCCCGTCGCGCCGGGTCGTGTTCTGGAACAGTGCAAGCGAGCGCCTTTACGGCTACACCGCGGCCGAAACGCGCGGTCGATTGCTGGAAGACCTGATCATTCCCGCGCCGATGCGCGAAGACGTGATCCGCCTGCATCAGCGCTGGCTCGACACCGGCGAACCGATTCCAGCCGGCGAACTGGACTTGCTGCGCAAGGACGGTTCAACGGTGTCGGTGTTCTCAAGCCACGTGATGACCCACAATCGCTATGGCGAGCCCGAGATGTACTGCATCGATGTCGAACTCACCGACATCAAGCGTGCCGAAGCGGCCGCCCGTGCCAGCGACGCCCGCTTCCGTCTCACCGTCGAGAACGCACCGGTCGGTATCGCGATACTTGCGCTCGACACCCGCTTCGTCCAGGTCAACCCGCGCTTCAGCAGCATCACCGGTTACGACGTCAGCGAGCTCTTGCACAGCAGTTTTGCCGCGATCACCGAAAACGGCGCTCGCGAGAGTTTCCATGTAGAACTCGAATCCTGCCTCGCCGGCACGCAATCGTCGTTCAACCTTGAAGCGCGACTGCGCCACAAGTACGGCGCCGAACTGTGGGTCAGCAGCACGGTGTCGGTGATGCGCAATGCCCAGGGCGAACCCGAACAGCTGATCTGCTCGATCGAGGATGTAACCGAGCGGCGCGCCACCAAGGCGCGTTTCGAATGGTTGGCCCATCACGATCCGCTGACCGACCTGCCGAATCGCACCCTGCTGCGTGACAGGCTGCAGCAGGCAATGGCGCGGGCACTGCGGGCCAACAAGCGCGCCGCCCTGCTCTGCATCGATCTTGACCGCTTCAAGAACATCAACGATTCGCTCGGCCATGACTTCGGCGACAACGTGCTGCGAGCGGTGGCCGCGCGTTTGCGCACTTGCGTACGCGACACCGACACGATCGCGCGCCAGGGCGGCGACGAGTTCATCATCGTGCTCGAATGCGTCGAGGATCAGGACGTTGCAAACATTGCGCGCAAGATCATCGATCGCCTCTCGGTGCCGCTCGACGTGCAGTCCCAGACGCTCTCGACCGGCGCCAGCATCGGCATCGCGCTGTATCCGGAAGACGGCATCGACGTCGATTCGCTATCCAAGAACGCCGACGCCGCCATGTACAACGCCAAGTACGCTGGCGGCAACACCTTCCGCTTCTTCACCGAGGCGATGAACCTCTCGACCATCGAGCGCCTGCGCCTGGAAAACGCCCTGCGGCAGGCGATCGCCAACAACGAACTGAGCCTGCATTACCAGCCGCAAGTCGAACTCACCACCGCGAAAGTGCTCGGCGTCGAAGCCCTGCTGCGCTGGACCCACCCGACGCTTGGCAGCGTGCCGCCATCGCGCTTCATCCCGGTTGCCGAGGAAAGCGGCCTCATCGTCTCGATCGGCGAATGGGTGCTGAACGAGGCCTGCGCGCAGGCCCGGCGCTGGCGTGACGAGGGCATCAGCGGCATCACCGTCGCGGTGAACCTGTCGGCACTGCAGTTCCGCCGCAGCGACATCGTCGCCAAGGTGCGCAGCGCACTGGACCGCTGCGCGCTGCCGGCCGGCATGATCGAACTGGAACTGACGGAATCGCTGCTGATGCATAACGCCGACGATGTGATGCGGACCATGCACGAGCTCAAGGCGATCGGCGTAAAGCTGTCGATCGACGACTTCGGTACCGGATACTCCAGCCTTGCCTACCTCAAACGCTACCCGGTAGACCGGCTGAAGATCGATCGCAGCTTCGTCAACGATGTGGCGAACGACCCGGACGACGCGGCCATCGTCAGGACCATCGTGCAACTGGGCCGCAGCATGAAGCTCGACGTCATCGCCGAAGGGGTCGAACACCCTGCGCAGCTGGATTTCCTGACGATGGAAGGCTGTCATTCCGCGCAGGGCTACCTGTTCGCCAAGCCGATGCCGGCCGATCAGGTGACGCCGCTGCTCTACGGGAAGCGCGATCCCGGCGGCAACGGCGCGGGCGTCGCCAACGCAGCGTAGGTACTCGCTGCACGCGCGCCAAGGTCGTTCCTTGCCGGCACGAACGTGCGATAATTCAAGGCTTTACGTCTTCACGCGGGCGCTCGCCGCCTGCTGCCGGGTCCCAACATGTCCGAAGCTTCCCCGATCGAGCGCGAAGTCGCCCGACGTCGCACCTTTGCCATCATCTCGCACCCTGACGCGGGTAAGACCACGCTGACGGAAAAGCTGCTGCTGTTCGCAGGCGCGATCCACATCGCCGGCAGCGTGAAGGCGCGCAAAGCCAGCCGCCACGCGACCTCGGACTGGATGGAGATCGAAAAGCAGCGCGGCATCTCGGTCGCCTCGTCGGTGATGCAGATGGAGTACCGCGACTGCGTCATCAACCTGCTCGACACCCCGGGCCACCAGGACTTCTCGGAAGACACCTACCGCGTGCTGACCGCCGTGGATGCGGCGCTGATGGTGATCGACGGCGCCAACGGCGTGGAGTCGCAAACGCTGCGCCTGCTCGAAGTCTGCCGCGCGCGCAACACGCCGATCATCACCTTCATCAACAAGTTCGACCGCGAAGTGCAGGAACCGCTGTCGCTGATCGACGAGATCGAGCGCACGCTGGGCATGCCCGCGGTGCCCTTCACCTGGCCGGTGGGCATGGGCAAGGGTTTTGGTGGCGTGTTCGATATGCCGAAGAACCGCATGCGGGTGTTCCGCGCTGGCGAAGAGCGTGTGTCGGGCGAGGAAGAATCCATCGACGGCCGCGACAACCCGGAAATCGCAGCGCGCTTCGACACCCGCTGGGAGCATGCCCAGCACGACATCGAACTGGTCGAAATGGCCGCGCCCGCCTTCGACCGCGAAGCCTTCCTCGCCGGCAAGCAGACACCGGTGTTCTTCGGCTCGGCGATCAACAACTTCGGCGTGCAGGAAGTGCTCGACGCGCTGGTCGACATGGCACCGCCCCCGGGCGACCGTACGGCGATCCAGCGCTATGTGCATGTCGACGAGCCGAAATTCTCCGGCGTGGTGTTCAAGATCCAAGCCAACATGGACCCGGCGCACCGCGACCGCGTCGCTTTCGTGCGTATCTGCTCCGGCCGTTTCGACCGCGGCATGAAGCTCAAGATCTCGCGCAACGGCAAGGAACTGCGCACCAACAACGTGGTGAGCTTCCTGTCGCAAAGCCGCGAGATCGTGGACGAGGCCTTCCCCGGCGACATCATCGGCATCCCGAACCACGGCCTGCTGCAACTGGGCGACACGCTGACCGAAGGGGAAGTGCTGCAATTCACCGGCCTGCCCTTCTTTGCGCCGGAGCTGTTCCAGACCGTCGAAGTGAAAGACCCGCTGCGCACCAAGCAGCTGCGCACCGGCCTCGGGCAGTTGGGCGAAGAAGGCGCGATCCAGGTCTTCCGCCCGCACGCCGGCACGATGATCCTGCTCGGCGCGGTCGGCACGCTGCAGTTCGAAGTGGTGCAGCACCGCCTGAAGACCGAGTACGGTGTCGAGGCGCGGCTGGGCAGCACCAACTACCGCCTCGCGCGCTGGGTCACCTGCGAAGACCCGAACATCCTCAAGCGCTTCATCGACGCCAACGCGCACCGCATTGCCTACGACGTGGTCGATGCGCCGACCTTCCTCGCCAGCCACAGCGCCGAGTTGCAGGTAGCCGGCGAACGCTACCCGGAGGTCAAGTTCCACGCGCTGCGCGAGCACGCGGGGCTGGTCTTCCAGTCGCGCATGGGCGGCTGACCCGACGGCGGGCGTTTCAGCCGGGGCGCCCGCCCGTCAGCGCAACTGCAGTTCGAAGCACACCTCCCCGACGGGGCCGGGCACCCAGCGCAAGTCCCCGCCATGGGCGCGCGCGATCTCGCGTGCGACGCTAAGCCCCAGCCCGACGCCATCCACCGCACGGGTGCGCGCCACATCGCCACGCACGAAACGCGCGAACCATTGCTCGGGGTCTGAAGGTGCCGGTTGATGACTGGCGTTCGCGATGCGTAGCGTCACGCCCTGCGCGCCCGCCGATGCCTCGCACCGGATCCAGCCATGCTCGGTGTTGTACTTCATCGCGTTACTGAGCAGGTTATGCAGGACCTGTTGCAGCAGCGCGCCGTCGGCCTGCACGACCAGGCCGGGAGGCACCTTCGCATTGATTTGAAGGTGCGGCGCAAGCAGCCGCGCGTCCTCGATCAGTTCGGCCAGCGCCGCGCTCAGGTCCACCGCTTCGCGATGCAGGCGCAGTCGCCCGGCATCGGCCTGCGACAGCAGCAACAACTTGCCGGAGATGCTGGAGAGGCGACGGACTTCGTCAAGGATGTCCGCGAGTTGCGCCTGCAGCGCCGAGCCCGCCTCGGCCGCCTGGATCGCGCGCTCCAGCTGGCCCTGCAGGATCGCGAGCGGGGTCTTCAGCTCGTGGGCCGCATCGGCCGAGAAGCGCTGCGCCTGCTCGAAGCTGCGTTCGAGCCGCGCGAGCATGTGATTGAAGACTTCGATCAGTTCGACGAATTCGGCGTCTTCGCCCGCCGCAGGAATGCGCCGGTCCAGCGCCGCCACACTGAGCTCGCGGCTGACCGCGGTCAGAGTCTTCAGCGGCCGCAAGGCCCGCGCCGAGAACAGCCAGGCGCCGAAGCCGACCAGCAGCAGCACCGGCGGCAACGCCCAGACGAAGGCGCGTCGCACTTCCGCCATCTCGGCGGCGACCACCTGCTCGTCGGCAGCGACAGCGACACGATTGCCGCCTGCGACCGCCAGTGCGACATGCCAGGTCTGCTCGCCTGCGCGACGGGTAAGCGACACAACATGGGGCCGTTCGGCGGGCGAACCATCCTCGCCCCCTCGGTCACGCGGCGGACGATCTCGCGGCAGCGGCCGATCGCCCCCCGCCTCGTCCTGCCGAGGTGTTGGCGGCGCAGAGGGTGCCTCCCGTGGCGGCCGGCGCGGCGGTGCTTCTCCCACGTGCCCCTCGGCGGCAGCCGGCCAGGGCAGCGCCGCCATCGCGAGTCCGGCGGGCCAATGCGGCGAGCGGTAGTCGCTGCCCTGTCCGTCGCTCACCGCCAGGGCCAGCGCGCGCGCATCGTCGAAACCCAGGTCTGCCGCAAGCCTCGACTCGATTCGGCGCCAGTCGTCCACATCGCGCCGCCGGCCAGTCTCGCGCTCGGCGTGGGCGCGCAGGTCGGCATCGAGCCGATCCAGCCGCTGCACCCTCAGCAAGGCCCATGCGCCGCCGCCAAAGGCCAGCAGCGCCGCCCCGGTGAGCAGGCTGGCCAGCAGTGCGAGGCGGAAACGGAAGCTGCGGATCACGCCGGCTTCCGGAAGCGGTAGCCGACGCCGCGCACGCTCTCGATCGGCGAGTCGCCCGCGGTGTCACCCTCCAGCGACGCGAGCTTCTTGCGGATGCGCTGGATGCAGACGTCGACCACATTGGTGCTCGGGTCGAAGTCGTAGCCCCAGACGTGTTCAAGGATCTGGGTGCGGGTCAGCACGCGGCCGGGGGCGCGCATCAGATACTCGATCAGGTTGAACTCGCGGCTGGTGAGATCCACCGCCTTGCCACACCACGTGACTTCGCGGGCGATGCGGTCGAGCCGGAGATCCCCCACGATCAGGAAGTTCTGACGCTCGCCGGAAACCCGGCGCAGCAGCGCCTGCACCCGTGCCAGCAACTCTTCGAAGAAAAAGGGTTTGGCGAGGTAGTCGTCGGCGCCGAGGTTGAGCCCTTCGACCCGGTCGTCCAGTTCGTTGCGCGCAGTCAGCAGGAGGACCGGGGTCGCATCGCCGGCACGCCGCAACGCCTTGAGGATCGAGAGGCCGTCGCGCCCCGGCAACATGATGTCGAGCAGGATCACGTCATGCCCGCCGCGCCGGGCGACTTCGTAGCCGAGGTTGCCGTCGGCGCAGTGCTCGACCACGAAACCCTGCTCCCGAAAGCCGGCAGTGACGAAATCGGCGATCTTGCGTTCATCCTCGATCAGCAGGACTTTCATGCACTCCTCCTGCGCGCAGCTTAGCCCGATCGGCGCGCGAATCCATTACAGATCTGTCATCGAGCGGCGGGGTCAGCCGCCATCCGGCAGAGCCACGATGGAAGCGTCATCCAAGCGGGGAGACCCATCATGAAGCGACCCAAGCCTTCAGCCCAGCCGCTGCGCCGGGCGATCCTGCTGATTGCCCTCGTACTCGCCGGTTGCGGCGGAGGGGGATCCAGCTCTGACACGAACACCACGGGAAGCACCGGCACAAACGGGACGACCGGCACGACCGGAACCACTGGCGGCACAGGCAGTACGGGCACCACCGGAACCACCGGCGGCGCCGCCTTCACGCCCTCCACCGCTGCGGCGGTCGCCGGGCAGATCGTGCAGTTCAGCGATGCAAGCAGCGGCAGCCCGAGCGCCTGGGCCTGGGACTTCGGCGATGGCAGCACCAGCACGCAGCAAAACACCGGGCACGCCTATGCAGCGCCCGGCACCTACACGGTGACGCTGACCGCCACGACCGCCGCGGGCAAGCTGAGCAGCAGCCAGCGCATCACGGTGGGGCAGACGCCCGCCGGATCGCCCGCATTCAACATGGCGCAAACGCTGTCGGATGAAGCGCAGCGCACCACGCTCGCCTTCGACGGTCTGGCGCTGATGACGGGCAACCTGGCGGCGCAGTCCTTCTTCCCGCCCGGAAAGGTGGCGGACTACACGGGCTTCCAGTACCTGCGCGACAACGACCCGGACAACATGGGGCACAACACCAGCTTCCTGACGCGGGTGGCCAACAACGTGCTCTACATCCTCAACGATGCGCAGTTCGCGCAGCTCAAGGCGCTGGCAACCAGCCAGCTCGACCAGATCAACCAGTACGGTTACCAGCGTTTCACGCTGATGCAGGCCTTCCGCCGCCAGATGGATGGCAACATGCCCAGCGGCACCGCCCTGAACCTTGATGCGGTGAAGGCGGCCTCGCGGGCGCTGTACCTGATCGACGGCCAGATCAGCTTCGACCGCGCCCTGCTTTACGCGAACCTCTACCGCTCGCTGGATGCCAGCCAGAAGGCCTACCTCGACGCGATGAAGGGCAAGGGCTGGGCTTCGTGGCCCGACATCGCCGACGCGCAGATCAAGGCGAAGATGGCCGGTCTGCCGCAAGGCACTGCGGTGGCGGTGATGACCTACGCCAGTGACCTGTTCAGCTGGTATGCCGGCAGCGTCGACGCCGATGTGTACTTCTGCCCCGAACGTCATGGCACCTACTACGGCGGCTTCTACATCAAGGATGCGCCTGCCGTCGGCCATGAGGGCTACAGCATCAGCGAGCAGCTCACAGCAACCGCCGGGGCAGCGCTCAGCGACGCCGGCAAGGGTTACGTCACCACTGCGCAAGCGGCCACCATGTCCAGCCTGGTGGACACGCAGCGCGCCAACCTCTACGCCGGCCCGACCAATATCGTGCAGTTGCGGACCGACATCGCCCTGCTGCTGCGCAGCCTGCGTGTCTCGGCGGCAAACGCGGACGCAGTGAAGGCAAAGGTGCTCGCGCTCTCCGCCACCTACGGTGACCTGGACGGCGAGAACAACTACCGCTACGCGACGGTCTTCACACAGGTCTACGCGAGTCTCTCTGCCGCGCAGAAAACCCAGCTGGCTGCGCTGCGGCACTCGATCCTGTCCGGGAGCTACGCCAACGGCACGCCCTTCGACTACACCACGGCGACCACGCCCTACCTGTACGCAGCGCCTATCACGGATGCCAACGCAATCAGCAGCTACCTTGCCGCATCCGACGCGCTGTTCTCGGCACCTTGATGCGTGCGACGCACATCCGGAGACCTGTCATGAGACTTGAATACCCGTTCCTGACCATCGCCACAGCGCTGGTAACGACAACAGCGTTCGCGCAATCCACCCCCACACCGCCGGCCGGTGAAGGCCCGCGGCACGACCCGCCACCCCAGGCCTATACCGACTGCCAGGGGAAGAAGGAAGGTGCCACCGTGCAGCACACCACACCGGAAGGCGTGGTACCTGCGGTGTGCGTGAACTCCCCCAAAGGTCTGGTGGCGCGCCCGAGCCGCCCGCGCCCCCAGGACGGCGCGAGCCCCGCATCGGCGCCGCCGTCGGCACCCGCGAACGCCACCGACAAACCTCGCCGCTAGCCTCGGTGCGCAATCAAAGTGCGCCGGCACCCCGGGGCCTTGGCCACGGGCCGCGCCGGCCACGTTGCCCCTGGTGCCGGATCGAATCGCCGCCTAGCCGAAAACGTCCGGCACGATCATTTCGGGCGGCACCTGGCGACGACGGTAGTCTTCATGGCGCACCCGTTCCGGCAGTACCACCGGATCACGGTGGACTTCCTGATAGGGGATCAGCCCCAGCAAGTGGTGGATGCAATTGAGCCGCGCCGCCTTCTTGTCGACCGCCTGCACGATCCACCACGGCGCCTCTTCGATGTGAGTGCGCTCCAGCATCACTTCCTTGGCCTCGGTGTAGTCCTCCCAGCGACGGCGGGATTCGAGGTCCATCGGGCTGAGCTTCCACTGCTTGAGCGGATCGTGAATGCGGCTCAGGAAGCGCAGGTGCTGTTCTTCGTCCGAGATTGAGAACCAGTACTTGATCACCTGGATGCCGGATCGCACCAGCATGCGCTCGAACTCCGGCACCGAGCGGAAGAACTCTTCGTACTCCTCATCGGAGCAGAAGCCCATCACCCGCTCAACACCGGCGCGGTTGTACCAGCTGCGATCGAACAGCACCATTTCACCAGCCGCCGGCAAATGGGGCACATAGCGCTGGAAGTACCACTGGGTCTTTTCGCGATCGTTGGGCGCCGGCAACGCCACCACGCGACAGACACGCGGGTTGAGGCGCTGGGTGATGCGCTTGATCACGCCGCCCTTGCCCGCAGCGTCGCGCCCCTCGAACAGGATGACGATCTTGCGGCGATTCACGGCCACCCAGTCCTGCAACTTCACCAGCTCGCCCTGCAGGCGGAACAGTTCGCGGAAGTAGTTACGTCGCCTCTCCCGCTGAACAGGGTCAGCCGGCGCCAACGGGTCGGCGAGCACCTCCTCGTAATGGCGATCCTCGATCTCCATTTCGAGTTCTTCGTCGTAGCCATCGAGCAACTCCTCCTCGATGCGACGGCGCAATGATTCCGGATGCAGAGGGTCCATCAGTCGCGCTCCTGAAACCTCATCACGCAACCGAGCTTGGCCGCGTGACGATCAGGTCGGGATTGATAACGCAGCCCGCCCGTGCAGGCAAGCGCACGGGCCTTGGCACGACGCGGAAGAGATCGACCCCATCAGTGCGGATGGAGATGCTCTTCCTCGTCCTGCATGTGCTTGCGGGCGAAATGCCAGAGATAGCCGCCCATGCCCAGCACGAACACGATGGTGAACAGGCTCAGCAAGCCGATGTCGGTTCCGAACAGGATCTCGAGTGCCATGGTGACTCCCCCCTCCAGTTGAAGCAGCTCAGGGCATCATGAAGCTGGCCTTTTCGGCCAGCTTTACGCCGTCGCCCTCTTCGCTGCGGATGTCAAAGACGATCTTGTGCGAGCCCTTGGGCGCCGAATCGACCGGCACCCGGACGTGGATCGTGTAGGACTTGTTGCCAGCCGCCGGCAGTTCGAAACGCGGCGCTTCCACCAGCGACACGCCATCCAGCCCGGACACGCTGACCTGGATGCGCCGTGCGGTCTCGGCCATGTTCATCATCTGCAGGGTGTAGATGTTCTCGATCAGGCCACCTTCCACTTCACGTGAAAGCGTGGTGCGATCGCGAATCACGTCGACCCGCAGCGTGTGCCGATGGGCGAGCGACCAGCCGCCGGCAGCGATGATCGCCAGCAGCACCGAGAGGTAGACCAGCACGCGCGGCCGGATCACATGGCGCAGCACGTCGCGCATGCCCCAGTGCTGCTTCATCGCGTTTTCGGTGGTGTAGCGGATCAGCCCGCGCGGCGAGCCAACCTTGTCCATGACCTGGTCGCAGGCGTCGATGCAGGCGGCGCAGCCGATGCACTCGTACTGCAGGCCGTCGCGGATATCGATACCGGTCGGGCAGACCTGCACGCAGATGCCGCAATCAACGCAGTCACCGAGCTTCTGCTCGGCTTGCTTGCGCTTGGCGCCCCGAGGTTCGCCACGCTCCGGGTCGTAGGTGATGACCAGCGTGTCCGGGTCGAACATCACACCCTGGAAGCGCGCGTAGGGGCACATGTACTTGCACACCTGCTCGCGCATCACGCCGGCCATCAGGTAGGTGAAGCCGCCGTAGAAACAGATCCAGAAGAGCTCCCAGCCACCCAGATCGAAGCGCGCGATGTTCGGCAACAGTTCGCGGATCGGCGAGAAATAGCCGACGAAGGTGATGCCGGTCCATAGCGCCACCGCACCCCAGGCGCCGAATTTGGCCGCCTTGGTGGCGAACTTCACGAACGATGGCGGCGCGTTGTCGAGCTTCATCCGCTTGGCGCGATCCCCTTCGATCCTGCGCTCGATCCACAGGAACAGCTCGGTGTAGACCGTTTGCGGACAAGCGTAACCGCACCACAAGCGCCCTGCCACCGCCGTGAACAGGAACAGCGAGTACGCACAGATGATCAGCAACACGGTCAGGTACACCACGTCCTGTGGCCAGAACACCCAACCAAAGATGTAGAACTTGCGCTCCGAAAGATGCAGCAGGAAGGCCTGACGGCCGTTCCACTGCACCCACGCCAGGCCGTAGAACAGCACCTGGGTAAGAATCACCAAAGCCCAGCGCCAACGCGCAAACACGCCAGAAACCGCGCGGGGATAGACCTTGCGACGCACTTCATAAAGCGACTGTTCGTCAGCCGCAGCAATGCGGGGATTAGCGAAACGGACCTTCTGTGCGGGTGCCGTGTTTTCGCGCGTGGTTTCGGGCATAGCGGTACCTGATGCTTCAACAGCACGATTGTTGGAGCATCGGTCCGGCGCAATGTTGACATAGCCCAATAGCTATAAAGTTTTCTAGATTGCTACATAACTGTATGTAGTCGAACTGACTGCCAAGGCTGATGCATATCAATCCTTTGATCGCTATATAGCGATATTGTGCACTCACCCGATTGCACAGGAATCCCCCACATGAAATTCGTCATCATCGGAGGCGTCGCCGGTGGCGCCACCGCCGCTGCCCGTATCCGCCGCAACGATGAGTCCGCCCGGATCGTGATGGTTGAGCGCGGCCCCTACATCAGCTTCGCCAACTGTGGCCTGCCGTATCACCTTTCCGGCGCAATCGCCGAGCGCGAGCAGCTACTGGTGACCAGCGAAGGCGCCTTCGAGGCGCGCTACCGCGTCGACGTGCGCAGTCGCACCGAGGCCATCGCGATCGATCGGGCGGCGAAAACCGTGCGCCTGCGCAATCTCGCCACCGGCGACGAATACGACGAAGCCTACGACCGCCTGTTGCTCTCCCCCGGCGCCGAGCCGGTACGGCCGAAGTTGCCGGGCATCGAATCGAAGCGGGTGTTCGGCCTGCGCAACATCCCGGATCTCGACCGCATCATGGAACACCTCAAGACCGAGCAGCCGCGCCGCGCGGTAGTGATCGGCGGCGGCTTCATCGGCATCGAGGTCGCGGAGAACTTCCATGAACGCGGACTCTTCACCACGCTCGTCGAGGGCGCGGACCAGATCCTCGCGCCGCTCGACTACGAGATGGCTGCGATCGTGCATGCCCACATGCGCGACAAGAACGTCGAGCTCTACCTCGCCGACAAGATCGAACGCTTCGAGGACAAGGCGGACCACACCGTCGTCTACCTGCAAAGCGGCAAGCGCCTGCAGGCCGATGTGGTGGTGCTGGCGATCGGCGTGCGGCCGGAAACCACGCTGGCACGTGCAGCGGGGCTCGCGATCGGCGCCACCGGCGGCATCAAGGTCAACGAATACCTGCAGACCTCCGACGACGCGATCTACGCCGTGGGCGATGCGATCGAAGTGACGCAGACGCTCAACGGGCGTGTAGCGCTGATCCCGCTCGCCGGCCCGGCCAACCGCCAGGGCCGCATGGCGGCGGACAACATGGTGCATGGCAACCAGCGCGCCTACCGCGGCACGCTGGGCACGGCGATCCTCAAGGCGTTCGACCTCGCCGCCGCCTCCACCGGCCTCAACGAGAAGCAGCTGATCGCCGCCGGCGCCGACTACCGCACCAGCATCACCCACGGCGGCTCGCACGCCAGCTACTACCCCGGCGCCAAGCAGATCAGCCTGAAGTTGCTCTACGCACCGGACGGGAAGATCCTCGGCGCGCAGGCGGTAGGCGCGGACGGTGCCGACAAGCGCATCGACGTGATCGCGACCGCCATCCATGCCGGCATGACGGTGGAAGACCTCACCGAGCTGGAACTCGCCTACGCGCCGCCCTTCGGCTCCGCCAAGGATCCGGTGAACATCGCCGGCTACGTCGCCGCCAATGTACTCAACGGCTCGCACGAGCTGCTCGACTGGCGCGCGCTGCAGGCGCTCGACACCACCACCATGCAGCTGATCGACGTTCGCACCGCCGAGGAGTTCGAGCTCGGCACGATCCGTGGCGCGCGCCACATCGACGTGAACACCCTGCGCGAACATCTGGCGGATCTCGATCCAGCCAAACCGACCATCGTGTTCTGCCAGATCGGCCTGCGCGGCTACCTCGCCTACCGCATCCTCAAGCAGGCGGGCTTTGCCGACGTGCGCAACCTTTCCGGCGGCTACAAGACCTACGCCTGGGCGATCGACAAACAATCGAACCCCGACATCTTCGACTACGAAGACATCAAGCGCCGCGACCCGGACGAGATCGAAGCCGAGCGCGGTGGCCGCTGCGCGATCGTCGCGAACGCCGGCAACCGCCACACGCTCAACGCGATCGGCCTGCAGTGCCCCGGCCCGATCATGAAGACCTACCGCGCGGTCGACGCGATGAACGAGGGCGAGCTGCTCGAGGTCACGGCCTCCGACCCCGCCTTCGGCCGCGACATCCGCGCCTGGGCGAAGAAGACCGGCAACGATGTGCTATCGGTCGAGACCGAGAAGGGCCTCGTGACGGTGCTGATCCGCAAAGGCAAGTCCGCCCCCGCCCTGCCCGCCGCCAGCGCCGCCCAACTCCTACCGGCACGCGACAAGACCACGCTGGTCGTGTTCAGCGGCGATCTCGACAAGGTCATGGCTAGCCTTATCATCGCCAACGGCGCACTGGCGATGGGCAAGCCGGTCTCGGTGTTCTTCACCTTCTGGGGGCTCAACGTGCTGCGCCGCCCCGATGCGCCAGCGGTACCCAAGGGTTTCATGGACAAGATGTTCGGCGCGATGATGCCGGCCGGCACCGACCGCCTGAACTCGATCTCGAAGATGAACTTTGCCGGCATGGGCGCCAGGCTGATCCGCACCGTGATGCGCCAGAAGGGCGTCGAAACCCCGACCGCGCTGCTCAAGAGCCTGGTCGACGGCGGCGCCCAGCTGATCGCCTGCAACATGTCGATGGACGTGATGGGCATCCGCCAGGCAGAGCTGGTCGACGGCGTCGAGCTTGGCGGCGTCGCAGCATTTCTCGGCGAGGCCGCGGAGTCGGGCACGACGCTGTTCATCTGACCTGGACCGCACCCGATTGGGCCGCCGCCTCGGCTTCTTGCAACAAGGCGGCAGCCCAATCCTCGATCCATCCGCCCTGTCGCGGGAAGCGACGCGGCCATCGCAATACCGTCACTCCGCACCGTTTCGCGCAACACGGCGCCTCCAACTCCGAAGGCAGCCGTCAGCAACCAAAACGGTCCACGCCACCAAATTTCATCGTGAGCCGCAGAACTCATGTCCTTCGGGATTTCAACATCGGCTTGCGCGCCCTTGCGTCGCAGTGATGTAACACGCCTATGTTGAAGTACGGCCCTCGGCCTTATCGTTTTCTTGTGAATTTCGCAAAAACCAACGCTAGCAAGCAGATTTGGTTACGAAATGGCTACATGTAACATTTCCGTAATGCGCACTCCTTAGTGTACGAAGTCCGTGTCATCGCGAGGTCAAAATGTTCAAGCGCATCGCTATCGCAGTTTCTGTCTCCCTCCTGTCCGTCGGCGCCGCTTCCGCCGCTGAAGTGACCGGCGCCGGTGCGTCGTTCCCGGCCCCCGTCTATTCCAAGTGGGCCGACGCCTACCAGAAAGCAACCGGCAACAAGGTCAACTATCAGTCGATCGGTTCGTCGGGTGGCCTCAAGCAGATCAAGGCCAAAACCGTCGATTTCGGTGCTTCGGACGCCCCGGTCAAGCCGGAAGAGCTGCAGAAGGAAGGTCTTGTGCAGTTCCCGACCGTCATCGGTGGCGTGGTGCCGGTGGTGAACATTCCCGGTTTCAAGCCGGGCCAGCTGAAGATGACCGGCCCGGTGCTGGCTGACATCTACCTGGGCAAGATCAAGAAGTGGAACGACCCGGCCATCGCCAAGCTCAACCCGGGCGCCGCGCTGCCGGATCAGGCCGTGGCCGTGGTGCGCCGCGCCGATGGTTCCGGCACCTCGTTCATCTTCACCAACTACCTCGCCAAGGTCAGCCAGGAATGGAAGGACAAGGTCGGTGAAGGCACCGCTGTGCAGTGGCCGACCGGTACCGGCGGCAAGGGCAACGAGGGCGTGTCGGCCTTCGTGCAGCAGCTCCCGGGCTCCATCGGCTATGTGGAATTTGCCTACGCCAAGCAGAACAAGCTCACCCACCTGTCGATGCAGAACGCTGACGGCGCATTCGTGCAGCCGGACGATCTGACCTTCAAGGCAGCGGCCGCTGGCGCAGACTGGTCGAAGTCGGCCTTCTACCAGATCCTGACCAACCAGCCGGGCAAGGAGTCGTGGCCGATCACCGGCGCCACCTTCATCGTGATGCAGGCGACCGCCGACAAGCCGGCGCAATCGGCCGAAGCGCTGAAGTTCTTTGAGTGGGCGTACAAGAACGGTTCCGCGATGGCGAGCGATCTCGACTACGTCCCGCTGCCCGACGGCCTGATCAAGCTGATCCACGCATCCTGGAACAACATCAAGGATGCGTCTGGCAAGCCGGTCTTTCAGGTCAAGTAATCACGCCTAACCGCGTGCTGACGTAATATCGCGACGCGGCGGACCACTCCGTCGCGTCGCTTTTCTTTTGGAGACACCTTACCGTGCAGACATCGTCAAGCGTTGAAGCGGCCCAAGGCGCCAAACCCGCGAAGCAAGCCGCTTCCGGCCAATTTGGCGACATGATCTTCTTCAATCTGACCCGCTCGTTTGCGGTGCTCGCGTTGATCGTGCTGTGCGGCATCATCGTGTCGCTGACGATTGGCGCCTGGCCGTCGATCAAGGCGTTCGGACTGAAGTTCTTCGTGACGACGGACTGGAACCCCCCGATGGAGAAGTTCGGGGCCGTGATTCCGATGTACGGCACTGTGCTCAGTTCAGTCATCGCGCTGGTCATCGCGGTACCGGTCAGCTTCGGTATTGCGCTGTTCCTGACCGAGCTCTCGCCGCGCTGGCTGCGCCGCCCGCTGGGCACCGCAATCGAACTGCTGGCCGCGATCCCCAGCATCGTCTACGGCATGTGGGGCCTGTTGTTCTTCGCGCCGCTGTTTGCCAAGTACGGACAGCCTTTCCTGGCCAATACCTTTGGACATATCCCGCTGATCGGTGCGCTCTTCGATGGCCCGCAGATCGGTATCGGCATGCTGACCGCCGGCATCATCCTCGCGATCATGATCATCCCCTTCATCGCCTCGGTGATGCGCGACGTTTTTGAAGTCACGCCGCCGATGCTCAAGGAATCGGCCTACGGCCTCGGCGCGACCACATGGGAAGTCGTCTCGAAGGTGGTTCTGCCCTACACCCGAGTCGGCGTGGTGGGCGGCATCATGCTCGGTCTGGGTCGCGCACTGGGCGAGACCATGGCCGTCACCTTCGTGATCGGTAACACCAACAGCTTCCAGGGCATCTCGCTGTTCTACCCCGGCAACAGCATCACTTCAGCGCTCGCGAATGAATTCGCCGAAGCCGAGGCCGGGCTGCATTCCGCTTCGCTGATGTACCTGAGCCTTGTCCTCTTCGGCATCACCCTCGCCGTGCTGACACTTTCCAAATTCATGCTGATCCGCATGCAGAAGCTGCATAGCGGTCACTAAGCCAGCAAGAGGCAAACGATCATGGATCTTCGGACTCAGAGAAAGCTGGTCAACTGGTTCGCGCTCGGCCTGTCGATGGCGGCGATGGCGTTTGGACTGGTATGGCTGATCTGGATACTTTTCACCGTGCTGACCATCGGTGGCAGCGCTCTGTCACTGACGCTGTTCACCGAAATGACCCCGCCGCCGGGCACTGAAGGCGGTCTTGCCAATGCGATCGTCGGCAGCCTGATCCTTGTCACGCTGGCGACGCTCATCGGCACGCCCATCGGCATCCTGACCGGCGTCTTCCTCGGCGAATACGGGCAGCGCAGCAAGATCGCCGAGGTCGCCCGCTTCATCAACGATCTGCTGCTGTCGGCGCCGTCGATCGTGGTCGGCCTGTTCATGTATGAAGTGTACGTCGCGCACATGGGCACGTTTTCGGGCTGGGCGGGCGTTCTGGCGCTGGCCTTGATCGTGATCCCGGTGGTCGTCCGGACAACCGAGAACATGCTGCTGCTGATTCCGAACACGCTGCGTGAAGCGGCCTTCGCGCTGGGCGCCCCGCGCTGGAAAGTGATCATGATGGTCACGGTCCGCTCGGCCCAGGCCGGCATCATCACCGGTGTGCTGCTCGCGGTGGCGCGCATCGCGGGCGAAACCGCCCCGCTGCTGTTCACCGCCACGTCGAACCAGTTCTGGAGCCTCGATCTGAACAAGCCGATGGCCAACCTTCCGGTCACCATCGCGAAATTCGCGATGAGTCCGTTCCCGAGCTGGCAAAAGCTCGCCTGGGCCGCGGTCTTCCTGATCACCATCGGCGTGCTGACCGTCAATATCCTCGCCCGCGTGCTGCTGCCCAAGCGGCCGACCAATTAACAAGAGATGAGCGTTCCCATGAAGAGCGAACAAGCCGTGAACCTGAAGGCACAGATCCAGGTCAAGAACTTCAACTTCTATTACGGGAAGTTCCACGCCATCAAGAATGTCAATCTCGACATCTTCAACCGGCGTGTCACCGCGTTCATCGGCCCTTCCGGTTGCGGGAAATCCACGCTGCTGCGTGCCCTGAACCGGATGTACGAGTTGTATCCGGGGCAACGCGCGGAAGGCGAAATCCTGCTCGACGGCGTCAACGTCCTCGACAAGGACGCCGATCTGAACCAGCTGCGCGCCAAGGTCGGCATGGTTTTCCAGAAGCCCACGCCCTTCCCGATGACGATTTACGAGAACATCGCCTTCGGCGTGCGCCTGCACGAGCGGCTCTCGCGCTCTGAAATGGATGAGCGCGTGCAGTGGGCGCTGACCCGCGCCGCGCTGTGGGACGAGGTCAAGGACAAGCTCAACCAGAGCGGCCAGGGCCTTTCCGGTGGCCAACAACAGCGTCTGTGCATCGCGCGCGGCATCGCGGTGAAGCCGGAAGTGCTGCTGCTCGACGAGCCAACCTCCGCGCTCGATCCGATCTCGACGGCGCGCATCGAAGAGCTGATCCAGGAGTTGCGCGAAGACTTCACGATCGCCATCGTCACCCACAACATGCAGCAGGCGGCGCGCGTGTCCGACTTCACCGCCTACATGTACCTGGGCGATCTGGTCGAATTCGGTGTCACCGAATCGATCTTCCTCAGCCCGACCAAGAAGGAAACCGAGGACTACATCACCGGCCGCTTCGGCTGATCGGTCCCGCTCTCGCGAACCCGGCCGGCGCAACGACCGGCACGGATTCGTGGGCGACCCGCACTACCGCCTGCCCTGCCCCCGGATCTGCGCGATCGTCGCCGCCGGGGTTAGCACTTCCGGGTTGGTCCTCACCTCGATCAAGGCCGGGCCGTTTGCCGCAAGCGCCCGCTCGAAAGCCGGGGCAAATTCCGCGGTGGAACGCACGACTTCACCGAACGCGCCGTAGGCATGTGCCAGCGCGGCGAAGTCCGGGTTGGCCAGCTCCGTTCCCGATACACGTTCCGGAAACTCGCGCTCCTGGTGCATCCGGATCGTGCCGTACATGCCGTTGTTGACCACCACGAACACCACGGCCGCGTTGTACTTCACCGCGGTCGCGAATTCCTGCCCGTTCATCATGAAGCAGCCGTCGCCCGAAAACGACACGACCATGCGCTGCGGATGCGTAATCTTCGCGGCCACCGCTGACGGCACGCCATAACCCATCGAACCGTTGGTCGGTGCGAGCTGGGTTGCAAAGCGCCGGTAACGGTAAAAGCGATGCAGCCAGATCGCGTAGTTGCCGGCGCCGTTGCAGACAATCGCGTCTTCCGGCAGGCGCGCTCGCAGCCAGCGCATCACCTCGCCCATCTGGACATCGCCAGGCGTAGCGGGCGGCTCGCTCCACGCAAGGTATTCGTCACGTGCCGTGGCAACACCGTCTTGCCACGGCAATGCCGGGGGCGGCGCCAGTTCGCACGCGGCGGCGGCGAATTCCGCGTAGCCGGTATTGATCGGCAGATCAGCCGCATACACGCGACCCAGTTCGTCGATGCCGGCATGCACATGCACCAGGGTCTGGCGCGGGCGCGGGATATCGAAAAGCGCATAGCCGCTCGTCGTCGATTCACCGAGACGCGGCCCCACGGCGAGCACCAGATCCGCCTCGCGCACCCGGGCTGCCAGCTTCGGGTTGATGCCGAGCCCGACATCGCCGACGTATTGCGGATGCAGGTTGTCGAATAGATCCTGATAACGGAAGGCGCAGGCCACCGGCAGTTTCCAGGCCTCGGCAAAACGCCTGATGTCGCTGCAGGCCGCCTCACTCCAGCCGCGTCCGCCGAGAATCATCAGCGGGCGTTGCGCCGCCGACAGGCGTGCACGCAGTTCCCCCATGTCACTGGGCGCGGGCGCCGGCATCACCCTGCGGTAGTGCTGCGGCTGCGGAACCGTACACGCGTCGTGCTGCATGTCTTCCGGCAGCGCGAGCACGACCGGCCCCGGGCGCCCTGACGTCGCAATGTGGAAGGCGCGCGAAATGAACTCGGGAATGCGCGACGCATCGTCGATCTGCGCCACCCACTTGGCCATCTGGCCGTACATGCGGCGGTAGTCGATCTCCTGAAAGGCTTCGCGTTCAAGCATGCCGCGCCCGACCTGCCCGATGAAGAGAATCATCGGCGACGAATCCTGGAAGGCGGTATGCACGCCCACCGCCGCGTTGGTCGCGCCGGGTCCACGGGTGACGAAACAGATGCCGGGCTTGCCGGTGAGCTTGCCGTAGGCATCCGCCATGTAAGCTGCGCCGCCTTCCTGCCGGCACACAACCAGCTTGAAGCGGTCGCGCACGTCGTAAAGCGCATCGAGCACCGCAAGGTAACTCTCGCCGGGTACGCAGAAAGCGGTATCAGCGTCGTGGGTCAGCAAGGCCTCGACCAGCGCTTGTGCGCCGCTGGGTGGATGGGTCGTCATGCATCCTCCGTCATGCGCCAAAGGGCGCCACCGTGATGGAAGGCGAGTCTGTACGCGACGGCGCGCAATGACAGTCCGGGAACCGACGAGAGATTGCGTTCAGGCGTCGTCGTGGGCGAGCCAGTCGAGCACGCCGTGCGCCGCGGCACGCCCGCTCGCAAAGCAGCCGGTCAGCAAGTAGCCGCCGGTGGGGGCTTCCCAGTCGAGCATTTCGCCGGCGCAGAACACGCCCGGCAGCGCTTTGAGCATCAGACGCGCGTCGAGCGCTTCGAAGCGCACGCCACCCGCGCTGCTGATCGCCTCGTCGATCGGCCGGGGGGCGCGCAGCCGCAGCGGCAACGCCTTGATCGCAGCGGCCAGTGCATCGGCGTCGTCATAGGTTTCACGCGACGTGCATTCGCGCAGCAGGCCAGCCTTCACGCCAGCGATGCCGACGCGGCTTTGCAGGTGACTCGCCATCGAGCGCGATCCGCGCGGGTGCGCGACTTCGGCGCGAACGCGATCGAGCGTTTTCCCCGGCGCCAGATCGAGGTATAGCGTCGCACCGCCCTGCACGGCGATCATGTCGCGCAGTGGTGCCGACAGCGCATAGATCAGACTGCCCTCGACACCGGTGGCGCTGACGACGAATTCACCCTGCCGCTGCCAAGCATTCCCGCCTGCATCAGTACAACTCGCGACCACCGCCTTGACCGGCTCGCCCGCGAAACGATCGCGGAAATGCGCGCTCCAGTCGACGTCGAACCCACAGTTGCTGGGCACCAGCGGCGCAACGTCGACGCCGCGTGCTCGCAGCCACGGCACCCAGGCGCCATCCGACCCAAGCCGCGCCCAGCTACCGCCGCCCAGCGCCAGCACAAGTGCATCGGCATGCACCCGGCGTTCGCCCTCCGGCGTCACGAATACGGCGTCACCGTCGGCGCTCCAGCCGACCCAGCGATGCCGCACATGGAATGCGACACCCGCCTCGCGCAGTCGATGCAGCCACGCACGCAGCAGGGGCGCCGCCTTCATGTCGGTCGGGAAGACCCGGCCGGAACTGCCCACGAAAGTCTCGACGCCAAGCTGGTGAATCCACGCACGCAATGCGTCTGGCGAGAAGGCGTCGATGATCGGCGATATCACCGCTTGTCTTACGCCGTAACGGCCCAGGAAAGGTTCGCGCGGCTCGGAATGGGTGATGTTCATGCCCCCCTTGCCCGCCATCAGGAACTTGCGGCCCACCGAGGGCATGGCGTCGTAGAGGTCGACCCCAACGCCAGCCTGCGCCAGCACCTCGGCCGCCATCAAGCCGGACGGTCCGCCACCGATGACAGCGACCCTCGGGGCGGAACCCGTTCGAAACGACATCCGTTGATCCGCGCTCAGCCGTCGGCTTCTTCGCCGACGCCCAGGCGCGACGCGAGCACCTTGTCGATCCGCTTGCCGTCCATGTCGACCACTTCAAAACGCCAGCCCGACCACTCGATCGCGTCGGCCGTGCGCGGCAGCCGGCCAAGCAGCAGCATCACCATGCCGGCAAGGGTGTGGTAGCGGCCCTTGTCTTCTTCCGGCACATCCTTGAGCTCGAGGCGATCCTTGAGTTCCGGCACCGGGATCAGGCCATCCAGCAGCCAGCTGCCATCGTCGCGCTGCACCGCCCACGCGTCGTCGACATCGCGCGGCTTGAATTCGCCGGTGACCGCTTCCAGCAGATCCTGCAAAGTCACGATCCCCTGCACTTCGCCGTACTCGTCGATGACGAAGACCATCTGCGTTGCAGAAGCCTTGAAGTGCTCCATCAACTCCATGCCGGTCAGCGTTTCCGGCACGAAGACGCAGGGGTGCAGGTGCTTCTCGAAATCGGGCTTCTCGCCGCGCAAGGTCTGGCCAAGGATCTGCTTGGCATGCACCACGCCCAGCAGGTGATCGAGCCCGCCACGGCACACCGGGAAGCGGGTGTACTCCGATCCGGCCACGTGTTGCAGGTTTGACTCCATCGGCGCGTCGATATCGATGTACACGATGTCGGCGCGCGGCACCATCAGCGAACCGATCTCGCGCTCATCGAGCCGGAACACGTTGCGCACCATTTCGTGTTCGCGCGACTCGATCAGGCCGCTCTCGCTGCCCTCCTCCAGCATCGCGTGGATTTCTTCCTCGGTCAGTACCGGGCCGCCGTTGCGATCGATGCCGAACAGCCGCAGCAAGGTGTCGGTGGAAAAGGTCAGCAAGCGCACGAAGGGCCGGGTGAGCAGCGACAGGCCTTCCATCGGGCGCGCGACGATGCGCGCGATCAGCTCGGGGCTGTTTTGCCCGATACGTTTGGGCACCAGTTCGCCGACCACGATCGAGATGTAGGTCACCACCAGCACGACCAGCACGGTCGAGCCGATTTCGGCGATGCGGTCAGCGAGCCCGAAGGTCTCGAGCCACTTGGCGAGCGGTGCCGCAAACACGGCCTCGCCGACAATACCGTTGAGGATGCCGATCGAGGTGATGCCGATCTGGATCGTCGAAAGGAAGCGAGTCGGCTCTTCACCGAGTTTCACCGCTACCGCGGCACTCGCATCGCCATCCGCTGCCAGCTTCGCGAGCCGCGCCCGCCGGGCCGTCACGAGGGCGATTTCGGACATCGCAAAGAGGCCGTTGATGATGATCAGGCCAATCAGCAGGAAGAATTCCATCAGGTCTGTGTTGCTCCGTTGCGGCCAGAGATGCGCCGCGAAGCCTTCATTTTAGCCGTTGCAGCCCCGCTGCGCCCCCTTCATGGCAGCACTTCCGCGGGCGCTACGGCCGGAAGCGTCAGCGAAAAGGTGCTGCCCTCGCCCGGCACGCTGGACACGGTGATGTCACCGCCCATCAGGTTCGCAAGCTTGCGCGAATGCGCGAGGCCCAGACCGGTGCCCTCGACTTCACCGCGCCGCGAACCCACCCGGGTGAACGGCTCGAAGATGCGGGCCAGATCACCGGCGTCGATGCCGATTCCGGTGTCGGTAAAGCGGGCCACCGTGTGGCCATCTCCACCCGGGGCCGCGGAAATCGTCAGCGTGCCGTCACTGCGGTTGTACTTGCAGCCGTTCGAAATCAGGTTGAGCACGATCTGGCGCGCACGTCGCCGGTCGGCACATATCGTGACATCGGAGGGGACCTCGCTGATCACCTGCACGCCGTAGCGCGCGGCCACCGGGGCGGTCATTGCACAGCATTCCTGGATCAGGGTCGCGAGCGGAATCAGTTCGGCGTGCAGATCGACGCGCCCGGCTTCGACCTGCGCGAGATCGAGCACATCGCCGATCAACGCCAGCAGATGCTGACCCGCGACATAGATGTGCTCGGCAAAGTCGGCCTCGGCCGGGGGCAGGTCCTCGCGCAACAAGTCGGCAAAACCGAGGATCGCGTTGAGCGGTGTTTTCAGCTCGTGGTTCATCGAGGCGATGAACGCCGATTTGGCCTGATTCGCACGATCCGCCGCCTCGCGCGCCGCCACCAGCGCCGCCTCGTAGCGTTTGCTGTCGGTCACGTCAGAAAAGGTGTAGAGCCGCCCGACGGGACGCTTGCGCAAGGTCTGCGGACGCGCGGAGCACTCGATGAAACGCGCGTCCCGCAAGGCGAGCGTGATCAGCTGATCGGTCTGCGGATCGCTCGCCACCAAGGCCAGCAACGCCTGCCAGGGTCCCGGATCGATCAGCAGCCCGCTCACCGCCGACATCACCGCGTCACCGTCGACATCCACGTCGGCAACACCGAACATGCGGGCAAAGCGGCGATTGAAGTTGCGCAAGCCGCCCGAGAGGTCCGTCACCAGCACGCCGTCGGCGATCGACTCGAGCGTTGCCGCCAGCAAGGAGGCGATCTCGGCGGTTTCATCGGAACGCGCGAGCTCGGCCGACACGTCGGTCAGCGTCAGCGCAATCCAGGTGTGTCCGCCATGAGCCAGCACACGCACCTGCTTTTCGACATGCACCATCGCGCCGTTGGCATGCAGGTAACTGCCGGGCACGCGGTCGATGTCATGCACCTGGCCGGCCGCCACTTCTTCCCAGAAGAACATGTCTTCCAGGCCTGCTTCGAAATCGCTGATAGAACGTCCGGCGAGCGGCTCCTGCGCGTAGCCCAGCAAGCGCGCGGCGGCGGCATTGGCGAACACGATGCGCCGGTCTGCCGCATCGACCAGCAGCACCGGGGTGGTGCTGCCGCTCAGCAACTGCGCGAAAACATCGGCCGGAAGCGCCGGATTCATGTCGCTCATCCGCCTACTCCGCCGCCCGATTCAGCGTCAAAGTAATACGTCACCCGGCGACGAGGCGAAAGATATTCGAAGATGGGGCGTGGCAGTTGCTGGGGTTTGAGCGTGCGGGCGATAGCGACTTCCTGCTCCTGTTCCAGGTCGACCAGGATCGCCTCTTCCTTCGGCACCGCGGGGTCGTAAACCAGCACCGTCGGCTTGAGCGGGCGCGTGCTGTTCACCGACACCACCATGCCGATCGTCTCGTTCGACAGCACCACGATCGAGCCCGGCGGATACACACCCATGCAGCGTATGAATACCGACAGCGCGTTGGCATCGAAGTGGGCGCGCTGCTGCGCGTACATCACCGACAGCGCCTCGTGGGGCGTCATCGCCTTCGCGGGGTTTGGCGGATTGCACAGGTTGTCGTAGGCGTTGACGATGGTGACGATGCGCGCCAGCAACGAAATCTGGTTGCCCTGCAGGCCACGCGGGTAGCCGCTGCCATCGGCGTGCTCGTGATGCTGCGCGACGATGGCCATCACTTCGCCGGTGAGTTCGAGCTTCTTGCCGATTTCCAGCCCGTACACCACATGCTGCTGCATCAACTGTTGCTCGGCGTGGCTCAGCGGATCGATCTTGCGCAGCACCTTGTCCGGAATCTCGACCTTGCCGATGTCGTGGAACAGCGCCCCGACCCCGAGGGATTTGATCGCCTCGGCCGGCGCCTTGAGCTCCTTGGCCAGCATCATGGCCAGCACGGTGACGTTGAGCGAGTGGTAGTAGACGTCCTCGTTGCCGGCCTTGTCGCTCATCAGCGTGATCGCGACGTCGGCATCGGTAAGCATCGAAGCCACCATCGTCTCGGCAAGGCCCCTCGCCGCCTCGTACGATTCCTTCGGGCGCGCGAACAGGTTCTGCGTGATCGTCTTGATCGCCTTGGTGGCGGACTGGAACTCGCGTTCGCAGGCATTCACCTTGGCGCGCTGCGCGGCCAGGCGCTGGATGCGCTCGCGCTTGACCTGGTAGGCCGGGTCGTCTTCCTTTGACAACGCAGGCGGCGGCGGTTGCGAGATCTCCCCGGTCGGCACCGCAAGCGGGTCGGCTTCGCTCTTCGAGGGCGAGTAGCGGATGCGTTCCAGGCCGAGCGACTGGATCGTGGCGATCTGGTCGAGGCTCTTGATCTTGAAACTCGAGAACGTGAAGGGGTGATCCATCCACGACAGGTCGAGATGGATGTGCAGCCCGATGCACAACTGCTGCGGCGTGATGTAGTGGTCGTTCGAATGGTCCTCGCGCTCCAACACCCAACCTCCATCGCTTGGTATTCACGGCATCACCCGTATTAGCGGCACCGTGCGCGAAAAACTGAATGCCTCTCAGGGCGCCTTGTGGACGCCCGGCTGCATGCGCCGGATCAGCCGCAGATCGGTGATGAATTCCAGCGGCGAGCCGATCTGGATACGCGAAAAGTCCGCATGACGCGGATTGAGCAGGTAGTTGGTCTCGGACGGAATCACCGCGCTCGGCACCGCGAGCACCGCGCTGCGCCCGGATTGCACCCAGTCCGACCCGATCTGCTGCAGGTGTTCCCGCGCCGCCAGCTCGCGCCAGCCGTCCGGCAGGCTCGCCGATGTGATCTGCTCGATCGGCAGATCGGCGGGAAAGAAGGCCGGGATCATCACGTAGCGCGCACGCAGCGGGTCGTCCTGCACCAGCAGTTCGAGCATCGCCAGTGATTGCGTCGCGGCGGTGTAGACCATCGGCACATGCTTGCGATTCCAGCGGCCGCCATAGAGGCGCGCGCCCTCGCCGCTGAAGGCGCTGTCGGCGAAGCGCGCGGTCACCAGCCGCCAGACCGTCAGCGTCATCGCATCAGGCGAATACGCCGTGCTCGATCCGGCCCAGCGTATCGAGCACGCTCTCGGCGCCGATGTCGGTATCCAGCAGCGACATCGGCGTCACCGCACAGAGCGCGGCGTTGGGTGACTTGAGCCAATCGAGCGCGACTTCAAGATCTTCGAAGACCGCCTCGGCGCGTTCGACGACACGCGCCATGCGCAGCACCTTGGCCGATTCCTCGCTGTTGAGCGTGCCTTCGCGCTTGCGCCGCGCCAGCGTGCGCTCCGGGATGCCCAGCGCCGCCGCAAGCTCGGCTTGCGACATCTGCACGGTGCGGGCGAGCGCGTCCACCGACTGCGACGGAATCCCGCTACGAATCAGCGACACCCATTCGAGCGGCGTGCGCGGTGCGCTTTGCAGCACGCCCAGCCCGCCAAGCAGATCCTCGACCGAGTGATCCTCGTGTCGCAATGCCGCTGTGCTCATGTCGCCACCTCGATCAATGCCATATGGCATCCATCTTAGTCAATTTTGGCACCCCCCTCAAGCAGCAGCTTGGCCTGCCACGGTGGCCCGATCGGCAATCTCGGCTCACGCCGCCGCGGCGAGCCGATCCCAGCGCCAGCTGTCCATCGCCAGCGCGGGGCCGTCGAAGACATCGAGGAAGCGCGTCGCACTGGCTGCGTCACCCGCCGCGCCAAGCGCGACGAACAGGGGCAGGAAGTGCTCGGGGCTGGGGTGCGCGCGCAGCGGCTCCGGCGCCCGCTCGGTCCAGTCGAGCAATTCGTCGATGCGCTGCGCAGCAATCGCGTCCGCCACCCAATCCGCAAAGGCTTTTACATAGGGCATCGGTTCGGCGGACTGCCCGAGCAGATCCGGCCTGCGGAACGCGTCGCGCAAGTTGTGGGTGGTGTGCCCGGACGCGACGATCAGTACGTTGTCCGCGGCCAGCGGCGCGAGGGCGCGGCCGACCGCGAAGTGGTGGCGCGCACACAGTTCCGGCTGCACCGAGAGCTGGATCACCGGCACGTTGGCCTGCGGGAACATGTGCATCAGCGGCACCCAGGCGCCGTGGTCGAGACCGCGACTGCCATCGATACCGACGGGCAGTCCGGCGTCACGCAACAATCCCCGCGCCTGTTCGGCCAGTTCCGGTGCCCCGGAAGCCGGGTAGCGCAGGCGGTACAAGACATCGGGGAAGCCGCCGAAATCGTGGATCGTCGGGGGCGACGCGGCACCGGTCAGCATCGGAATGCCGGTATTCCAGTGCGCCGATACCGCGATGATCGCGCGCGGTGTCGGCAACTGCGCCCCGAGCGCGGCCCATGCTCGCGCCGGCTCGCTGTCGAGCACTGCATGCAGCGGCGAGCCGTGCGAGAGGAAGAGGACGGGTTGCACGTTCGGAACGTTCATGATCGATACCTGAAAAAGCCGCACAGGCCATCACGACCTGCGCGGCGGTTGAAACGCGATTACTTCAGCAAGCCTTCGGCGCGCAGCGCTTCCTGCACGGCCGGGCGGGCGGCCACGCGCGCATGGAAGGCCGCCAGCACCGGCCACTGGGCGAGATCGATGCCGACCCACTGGCTCCAGTTGATGACGGTGAATAGGTAGGCGTCGGCCACCGAGAACTGGTTGCCCATCAGGTAGTCCTGCGCAGCGAGGCGCGTCGAGAGATAGTCGAAACGCTTCGCCAGCAGTTCCTTCGCCACCGCTTTGGCCGCATCGGGGAAGGCCGGATTGAACAAGGCGCCATAACTCTTGTGCAACTCGGAGTTGATGAAGGTGAGCCATTCCTGCAGGCGGTATCGCGCCAGGGTGCCGTTGGCCGGCGCCAGCCCGCTTTCCGGCTTCTGGTCGGCGATGTACTGAACGATGGCCGGGCCTTCGGTGAGGATCTCGCCGCCTTCGATTTCCACCGTCGGCACATAGCCTTTCGGGTTGATTGCGAGGAAGTCGGAACCGTCCGCGAGCTTCTTGGCCTTGAGGTCAACCTTGACCAGTTCTACCGGCAGGCCGGCCTCACGCAGGACGATGTGCGGCGAGAGCGAGCAGGCGCCGGGCGAGAAGTACAGTTTCATTGTGGTATCTCCGTTGAAGCAGGGTCAGCAAATGCCGGGCGACGATGCGTCACCCGGTTCGGGGTATCAAGCATAAGCCGGGGCAACATCCGGCTTGCGCGAACCGATCGAGAAGGCTCCGGCGCCCAGCAGGGCCTGCACTGCCGTCGCCACTGTCAGGAACACCGGGTACTCCCAGCCACCGTTAGGCGCGGTAAACAGCCAGCCGTTCCCGGCGTGCGCCCAGCTGGCGCCCAGCAGCACCGGAATCAGCACCGCCGCGACCCAGCGCGTCTGCCAGCCGAGCAGCAGCGCGATACCGCCCAGCAGTTCCGCGGCGAAGACCGGATAGGCCAGCACACCGGGCAGTCCGATCGACGCGAAGAACGCAGCGGTGCCGGGCAATGTGAATACGAAGAATTTCAAACCCGCGTGGGCGATGAACATCAGGCCGAGGCTGATGCGAAGAATGAAGGCGCCGATGCGGGTGGCTTGCGTGTTTTCCATGTCGTCTCTCCTGTTCGGGTTTCGCGTGATGCGATGGAGCGAAGTCTGACGATCAACAAACATGGGATAAACTGGCAGACGAGCAATTCTTTATTGCAATTTTCGGGACAGTTCTATGGATCGCGTTGAGGCCATGTCTGTTTTCACCAAGGTGGTCGAACTGGGCAGCTTCGCCGCCGCCGCCGAGCATCTGAAACTCTCTACCTCAGCCGTCTCGCGACTGGTCGCCCAGCTCGAAGCCCTGCTCGACGCGCGCCTGCTGCACCGGACCACGCGCCGCCTGTCGCTGACCGACAACGGTCGCGCCTACTACGAGCGCTGCGTGCAACTGCTCGCCGACATCGCCGAAGCGGAGGAACTCGCCGGTTCACGCGACCCGACCCCGCGCGGCACGTTGCGGCTGACCGCGCCGATCAGCTTCGGCATCAGCCACCTCGCGCCGGCAATCGCGGCCTACCTTGCGAACCACCCCGGTGTGCGGGTCGACGTGTCGCTATCTGACCGGCAGGTCGACCTGGTCGAGGAAGGGCTGGATCTGGCGATCCGGGTCGGCGAAGTGGGCAGCCAGACCCTCGTCGCGCGGCCGATCGGCGAGGCGCGGCTGATGATCGCCGCCGCCCCGGCCTACCTCGCCGCGCACGGAATTCCGCACACACCCGCCGACCTCGCGCAGCACGCCTGCCTGACCTACGCCTATTCATCGGAGGGTCTGAACTGGGTATTCCTGGGCGCCGACGGCGAGCGCATCAAGGTGCCGGTGCGCGGCCCGGCTCACGCCAACAATGGCCCCATGCTCGCCGAACTCGCCGCGCAGGGCCTGGGGCTGACGGGAGCGCCCGACTTCATCCTGCAACCGCTGCTCGACAGCGGCCGCCTGGTCGAAGTCCTGACCGACTGGCGCCCCAAACCGTTGACGATCTACGCCGTCTATCCCACGCGACGGCATCTGTCGGCAGCCGTGCGCAGCTTTGTCAGCCACTTGACGGAATGGCTCGTCGCCTCTTGCCCGACGCGCAGCCGCGCGGGCGCCACGCCGCAATAGCGCCTTGCGCGCCGGGGAACCAGATTTTGCGTTTGCTCGCGATCACCACACCAGCGAAGCATCCCCGAGGCGCGCCGTCGCGACGGCAAGGCCATTGCAGGTGCATCGACGCCGAAGGCAGGTGCCGCAAGCGTTTCCGGGCATGCATGCCTGCAAGAGCGCACCGCGACAAGGCACGCCTGCTCAAAAATGAGGCAGCGAAAGCAGGCTGCAGAGGGGCAATGCCGCCGCATCGATATCCACAGCTTTCCCACAGGGATCTCCACCGTCCTTGTGGATGAATTTTGTGAACCCGAACAACAATCTCGCTCTCGCATTTACAGCATTCGACCAGCGCTGCGATGCATGAGTCCGGCGATGACCTGCCCCCTGCCCACAGAAAAATATCCATATGTCTTCAGCCACAGCCGTGTCGAGACGGGTTGCGCCGCTAACCGATTGCTGGTCGATAGCCGAAGTGCTGACTTACTTCGCCTCGAAGCGGAAGGCGCCTGCGCGGGGATCATTCCTCGCTCTGGCGCCCCGCATTTCACTGTGATCCGATGCGTTCAGAATGACACCAGCGCCGAGGCGGCGAGGACCGAGTTGTCGCGGTGGTAGCTGCCGTCGCGGACGTCCACCAGCACTGCGGTGTCGGCGAGGTCTTGCCGGTATTCGAGCCTGAACTGGGTGTTCAGGTCGAACAGGTAGAGCAGGCCGAGGCTCAGCGCGCTGCGGTTGGCGCCGCGGTTGCAGGCGCCGCTGGCCGGGTCGGCCAGGCAGTCGGCGTTGCCCGCCACGCCGATGCCGTTGCGATAGTCGCCGTGGATGCCCTGCGCCGGGTTCCAGTACCCGGTGTAGCCGAACAGACCGCCACCGTTCTTGCGGTTGTAGAGGTAGTCGGCCCGCAGGACGCCTTCCAGCCGCGAGCTGAACTTGTAGCCGGCGAGCCCGGACACGCCCGCCCACTGGGCGTCGCGCAGTGCGCCGCTGAGCGGATCCGGCGCGATGGCTGCCCCCTTGTGGCGGCCCACTGCGAGTTGTCCCTGCAGTGTCCAGTCGCCGCGGATGAAATAGCCGTCCAGCTCAACGAGATCGAAGCGCGAGGCTTTGAGCGCCGGGTCCGCGAGGTTGGTCTGCTGGCCATGCTGGCCCGCAAAGCCGAAGCCGTTGAACTCCCCTTTCGCGTAGTCCACCCGGTAAGCCAGCACCGGACGCTTCTCGCCGGATTTGCGGATCGTTGCATTCACGTTGGCGAGCAAGGCCTTGCTGATCCACTTGCCGGACGTGATTTCGAGCCCGGCACCGGTGTAGGCGGTGGGCACGGTGAAGTCGAACAGCAGGTTGTGGGTGACGAGCTTGTTCAAGGTCGCGGCCTGGTACTCGTAGCCGCTCCAGTCCGGAATCTGGCCGGCGATCAGGCGGGTCTGCAGGTCGGTGAGCGGGATCGAGACCGAGGCCTCGTTGACGATGGACTTGCCATCCACCACCGCCCCGACGCCGCGGTTGGGGGCCAGCGCCAGATGCCAGCGGGTGCCGCTCTCGGTCTCCTTGAGCAAGTCGAGCATCACGCTGCCGAAGTAGGAGTTGTCGTAGCTGTAGCCGCCGTCGGCAACGCTGTTGAGGAACTGGAAGCCGGCGCGATCCTGCCGCTGGTTGTAGACCCAGGCCGGGTCCGCATAGCCGCTGATCTTGAGTTGCCGCAATCCGGCGGCATCGCGCGCGTCTTCCAGCGCCTCGGCCTTGATCGCGACGCGGTTGAATTCCTGCTGCTGCTCGGCGGTCATGCCGGCCGCTGCGGGCGCCGGGCTTGCGGGTTGCGCTGCGAGGCGCGCCTCCAGCTCGGCCAGGCGGGCTTTCAGGGCCGCCACTTCGGTCTGCAGGTCGGCTGCGGCGGCTGCATGACCCGGCAAGGCGCAGCCCAGCGCCAGCGCGAGTGCGGTGTGACGAAACGTGCTCATCGGAAGAATCCTCGTCGTGGGGCGGGCGTGCTCAGAGCCCGGTCTTGAAGGTGGTGTAGGTGCGGTTCATCAGGCGGCGCAGGTCGTTGTTCAGCGCTGCCGGCGAGCTCATCGTCGCCAGCGCAGCAGCGGGCAGGAAGACGGTGGGGTCGTTGGCGACCTCGGGTTTGACGAAGCGCCGCGCCTCGGCATTCGGGTTGGCGTAATACAGCTTGTTGGTCAGCGAGGCGTGCACCTCGGGCCGCAGGATGTAATTGATGAACTTGTGCGCGTTGCCCGGGTGCGGCGCGTCGGCCGGGATCACCATGCCGTCAAAGAACAGCAGGCTGCCGGTCCTGGGCACCAGGGTCTGGATGTTCTGCCCGGTCTTCGTGGCGATGGCACGTTGTCGCGCGACGCCGATATCGCCCGACCAGCCGATCGCGACGCACAGCGAGCCGGACGAGAGGTCGTTGATGTAGCCCGACGAGCTGAAAAGGGTGACATACGGCCGCACGGTCTTGAGCAGGTTGCCGGCCGCCGTGTAGTCGGACGGGTTCTTGCTGTCGGGCGCCTTGCCCAGATAGAACAGCGCCACCGGCACGATCTCGGAGGCCGAGTCGAGGAAGGACACGCCGCAGCGCTTGAGCCGGCTGATGTACTCCGGCTTGAAGACGAGGTCCCACGCGTTGTCGGGCATCGGCAGGTCGCCCAGCGCGGCCTTGACCTTGTCGGTGTTGATGCCGACCGTGGTGTAGCCCCACAGCCAGTTGACCATGTGCGCGTTGCCGGGGTCCATCTTTGCCAGCTGGGCGAGCAGCGCCGGGTCGAGGTTCTTCAGGTTCGGGATCTGGGATTTGTCCAGCGTGCGCAACAGACCGCCGTCGATCTGCAACTTGGCCCAGGTCGACGAGGGCACCACGATGTCGTAGCCAGTCTTACCGGCGACCAGCTTGGCGTGAACGATCTCGTTGCTGTCGAAGGTGTCGTAGCGGACCTTGATACCCGTTTCCTTCTCGAAGTTCTGGATCGTGTCGTCGGCGATGTACTCGGACCAGTTGTAGATGTTGAGGATCTTCTCCTCGTCTTCCGCGCGGGCGGCGCTGCAAAGCGTCAGGCAGGCGAGGCCGACGACGCCGAGCAGGCGGGCAGTGATGCGTTTCATGATTGGTTCTCCGTGGGTGACAGTCGGGTGTCAGGGGTGGAACAGGCATGCACAGGGCGGAGCACGGCCCTCGCCTCGTGATCGGGCGATAGGCAGCGGCTTCGCGGAACGGGTCGGGCGGCGCAGTGCGGCGCCGCGCACTCAGGGCGGTCGCCCTGAGGCTGGCGGGGGCGGGCCGGAGGCAGGCGCTTGCATGTTCAGGCCTGAGCGAAGGCGTCCTGGTCGGGGTACGGGAACCATTCGGGGTCTGCCTCGGCCTCCGGCGCGATCATCACCATCTTCGAGCGGCGGAACTGTTCGAGCCCCTCGATGCCCAGTTCGCGCCCCATGCCGGTGAGCTTGCGGCCGCCGAAGGGCACGCAGTCGTTGTCGTTGAGCGGGGTGTTCACCCACACGATGCCGGACTCGATCTCGCGCACCGCCCGCATCGACTCGGCCAGATCGCGCGTGAAGATGTTGGCCCCGAGGCCGTATTCGGAGTCGTTGGCCAGCGCGATCGCTTCGTCGAGGTTGGTGACCATGCAGACCGGCGCCAGCGGCCCGAAGCACTCGCCGTGCATGATGTCCATCTCATGCCGGACTTCGAGCACGGTGGGCTGGTAGAACCAGCCTGCCGCCAGGCCCGGGGGGCGCCGGCCGCCGCAGCGCAGGCGAGCCCCTTGCGCCACCGCGCGGGCGACGATGTGCTCCACGCGGTCGCGTTCCCGCGCCGAAGCGAGCGGGCCGACATCGACCCGGCCCAGCCCGCTGCCGACGCGCAGCGCCTGCGCCTCGCGGGTCAGCGCGGCGACGAAGTCGTCGTAGATCGCCTCATGCACATAGATCCGTTCGGCCGAGGTGCACACCTGCCCACAGTTGAGGAAGGCCGCGTAGGCGGCTGCGCGGGCGGCAATCTCCACCGGCGCTGAGGGCATCACGATGAACGGGTCGTTGCCCGAGGCTTCGACCAGTACCGGCTTGAAGCGCTTGCCGGCGGCCTGGGCTACCGCCTGCCCGGCCGCAACGCTGCCGGTGAAGGCCACGGCATGGGTGTGTTCGTCCTCGATCAACAGGCGCCCGGTCTCGGCCCCGCCGGTCAGTACCTGGACGAGGCCTGCCGGCAGCCCCTCGAAGGCGGGCATCAGCAGCAGCAGCGTCAGCGGGGTGAGTTCCGACGGCTTGCCGATGATCGCGTTGCCGGCGGCGAGCGCTGCAGCGGCCTGCCAGCCGAACAGCAGCACCGGGTAGTTGAAGGGGACGATGGACACCACGGTGCCGAGCGGCTCCTTCAGCGTCATATGCAGTTGCCCGGCGATGGCGGGGCCGGCGACGCGGCCGTTCTCGTGGCGGGCCAGTTCTGCGTAGTGGCGGAAGGCGCTTGCCGAGGCGCCCACCTCCCAGTGTGATTCGCGGTAGGGCTTGCCCATCTCGCGCGTCAGGCATTCGCCCACCGTGGCGGCGAGCGTTTCGAGCCGGGCGGCGACCTCATGCAGCAGGTTGGCGCGGTCCAGCGCGCTGAGCGCCCACCATTGGCGCTGCGCCTGCGCCGCAGACTCGACGGCTATCGCCACTTCTTCCGCGTTGGCCTCGGCGTAGTGCGCGACCACGGCCTCGCTGGCCGGATCGATGACCGCACGCCGCGGCCCGGCGCCGGGGCGGTACTGGCCCGAGACGAAGTGATGGCCCGAGCGTTCGGACATCTGGATCTGGGTGGGTGTCATGGTCATCGCGGCATCTCTCCTGATCAAGGCAGTGCATCCAGCAGGGCGTAGTGGGCATAGGCGAGCTGCAGCCCCTTGCGTTGCAGCCAGGGGCTGCGCGGAAGCGGCGCGGGCAGGTCGCGGAAGAGTTCGCAGGACTCGGCGGCGGTGGGGCGGCGCCCGGCGATGCGGCGCGCGATCGTGCGGCCCATCCAGGGCATGGTGTTCACGCCCGAGCCGAAACAGCCGAAGGCGTAGTGCACCGAGTCGTCGCCGGGCACGGTGCCGAGCGAGGGCAGGAAGCGCCGCGTCAGGGCCACCAGCCCCTGCCAGAACCAGGCCGGCGCGAGCGGCCCTGCATCGGGAAACTTGCGGGCGATCAGCGCCATCAGCCGGGCCTGCATCCGGGCCTGCTGGCCCGGATCGCCGAGCGTGTCGCCGCGTGCGCCGAACAGCAGGCGGCCGTCCGGCAGGCGCCGGTAGTAGCTGACGAGGTGGCGTGAATCCGACATCGGCGCTTCCGTGACGAGGCCCAACGCGTCCCACTTTGCGGCCGAAAGCGGCTCGGTCACGACGATGTTGGAGATGGCGGGCAGGACTCGGCGCTGCAGGGCGGCCGGGTCGACGCCGTCGCGGTAGGCGTTGGTCGCGAGCACCACCTTGCGGGCGCGCACCCTGCCCTGCGGGGTCTCGAGGACATGACGCCCGTCTGCCGCGCGCCAGATGCGGACCGGTGAATGGGCGCACACCGTCGCGCCGTGCCGCCGGGCGGCGAGCGCGAGCCCGTAGGTCAGCGCCAGCGGGTTGATGCCGCCGCCCGCCAGCAGATGCAGGGCACCGAAGGCCTCGCGCCCGCCGTGCCCGCAGCGCCGGAATTCCTCGGCGTCGAGGAGGCGGGCCGTCACCCCGGCGCGGGCCAGCCACTGCCCCTCTTCGGCGAGCGCCTGCACCGCACGCACCGTGTGCGCCACCCAGAACACGCCCGAGCCAGTCGATTGCAGGTCGAAGCCCTCGCTCATGGCGAGGTCCTGCACCAGCGCCTGCCCTTGTTGCTGGGCCTCGAAGAAGGCGCGTACGTCGTCCTCGCACCAGTGGGCGAACAAGGTGCGGGTGGCGTGCTTGGTCGCTGGCAAGGTGTTGAAGCCGGCATTGCGGCCGCTGGCGCCCCAGCCGATGGCGCCGGCCTCCAGCACCACCGCATGGATGCCGTGGTCGCGTGCAAGGTGCAAGGCCGCCGAGAGTCCGGTGAAGCCGCCGCCGATCACCGCCACTTCGGTCTCGCAGTCGCCGGGGAGCGGATCGAAAACCGGCGCTGGCGTCACCGCAGCCCAGTAGCTGGCGGGCGGGCTTTCGCGGTCGTAGAGGCTGGCATGAAACACGGGGCGCTGCATCGCGGGACACCTGCGGACAGTTCGATGGGCGCCAGCGTAGGCAGCGCGGCACTGCGGCTCAACATGCGATTTGTGTGCTACGGTAGTAAAAAAACTAATACCTAGGGCCGCATGAAACGCCATCGCCTGCCACCGCTGAACGCCGTGCGTGCTTTCGAGAGCGCCGCGCGCCTGGGCAGCTTCGTCGCCGCTGGCGAAGAACTGCATGTCACCCAGCCGGCGATCGGCCGACATGTGAAAAGCCTTGAGGACTGGCTGGGAAGCCGCCTGTTCGAGCGTACGCCGCGCGGCGTGCTGCTGACCGAATCCGGGCGGATCTACTACGAACAGGTCGGCAAGGCGCTCGAAGTCATCGCGGATGCGTCCCACGACCTGTCACAACGCGCCAAGGCACGTTGGCTGCGCCTGATCGCGGTGCCGGGTTTTGCGTCACGCTGGCTGCGCGAGCGCCTGCCGGCCTTTCGCGCCGCCCACCCGGACCTGCGCATCGCGCTCGAGCCGAACGCATCCTTCGAGGAGGTACGCGCCGGCCAGGCCGATCTGGGCATCGGCTTCGGCTTGCCCATGCACTTCCGCGGCCGTACCGAGCTGCTGATGCAGCCCGCGATCTTCCCCGTCTGCTCGCCCGGCTATCTGCAGCACCACGAGGTGCCGCGTCACCCTGCCGACCTGCTCAGGCTGACCCTGCTGCATGAAGACGACGGCACCTGGTGGGGCGACTGGTTCCACAGTCAGGGGGTGCGCGCGCGGCCGAGCAGCGACATGTCCTATGTCAGCGCCGAGCAGGTGCTCGATCTGGCGAAGTCCGGTGCCGGTGTGGCGCTGACCAATCCGCTGCTGGTCGCCGACGAACTCGCCCGCGGCGAACTGGTCCGGCCGATTCCGCATGAAGCGCGGCTGGAGGGATATCTGCTGGTGTGGCCTCCCGGGCGGGCCTCACGTGAAGCGCGTGCCTTTGCCGACTGGCTGCGGGCCGAGTGCCAGGCGAGTGACGCCGCGGCCGTCATTCCGCAAGACGCCCCGTCCGATTGAGCGACGCCCCGCGAGCGCATCGTACCCGCGCGCTCACCCCCGGCCGGAGCTAGGATGGAAGATGGATCGTCCGAATCGTCAATCCGGCGGGATCGCGGTCTGGCATTTCTGTGGAGGTCGCACATGAAGGCAATCCTTGCGCTGCTGTTCGCTGCCCTGCTCTCGGCCTGCGCGTCGAAACCGGTGGTGCAGGAGACGCCCATCCTGCGCGACGCGCTGTTCGCGCCACCCACCACACGCGTCGATAGCGACGCGGTATTCGCACTCAGCAGCGACATGCGCAGCTACCTGGCCGGCCCCGCGGCGCCGATTCTCGCCGGCAAGGGCCCGCGCGCAGGGCTCGTCGAAGCCTTGTACCACCAGGATCAACTCAAGCTGCGCTACGACAGCAGCCTCACCCGCACCGCCGCCGAAGCCTTCGCCTCGCGATCCGGCAACTGCCTGTCACTGGTGATCATGACCGGCGCCTTCGCGCGCGAGGTCGGCTTGGCCGTGCGCTACCAGCGCTACACCGCCGACCCCGCGCTGGGCCGCAGCGGCAGCCTGCAGTTGTCGATCGATCACGTGAACCTCACGCTCGACACCCATCACCCCGACCCTACGCTGCAGAACCGGCCGGTCGATCCGATGACGATCGACTTCCTGCCGCCGGAGGATCTGCGGGGCCTGCGCATGCAGCCGATCAGCGAACGCACGGTGATGGCGATGTTCATGAACAACCGCGCGGCCGAGACGCTCGCCGAGGGGCAGGTCGACAACGCCTACTGGTGGGCGCGCGCCGCGATCCAGACCGACCCCGACTTCGCCAGCGCCTACAACACGCTGGGCGTCGTCTACCGACGTCACGGCAATCCCGATGCCGCCGAACTCGCCTTCAACGCCACGCTGCAGCGCGAGCCGGGCAACACGCTGGCGATGTCGAACCTGGCCGACGCGCTCGCCGCGCTCGGGCGCAAAGAGGAATCCCAAGCGCTATTGCAACGCCTCGCGAGCATCGACCCGGAACCGCCCTTCCACTATTTCGACCGCGGCATGGCCGCGATGCAGGCGGGGGACTACGCCGGCGCGCGCGACCTGTTCGCCCATGAAGTCAAACGTGCCCCCGACTACCACGAGTTTCACTTCTGGCTGGGCCTCGCGCTCTACCACCTCGGCGACCTGCCGATGGCCCAGCAGCAGATCACGCTCGCCGAAGAAAACAGCACCACCGGCAACGACCGCACACGCTACGCGGCCAAGCTGGCGCATCTGCGCAGCCTGCAGTCGCGCTGAGCGAACTCAGACAAGCCGCTCGCGGCCGCAATGCGGTGTAATGCGGACGATGACATCACGCTCGAATCCGGCGCCGGACGCCCCAGCGCCCACCGACACCCTGCCGCGCGTGGCGGCTCGCGTTGTGCTGCGACGCCTGCGCGGTTCGGATCTGCACGCCTTCCAGGCCTATCGCGGCGACCCCGAAGTCGGGCGCTATCAGGGCTGGTCGCCCATGCCGGATGCGAACGCCGCGTCATTCCTCGCCGAGATGAGCGCCGCGCCGCTGCTCCGACAGGGGGAATGGGTGCAACTCGGAATCGCCGCATTGGAGACCGATGTACTGCTGGGCGACATCGGCCTCTTCCTGTCGCCGGACGGCGCCCATGCCGAAATCGGATTCACGCTGGCGCGCGCCGCCCAGGGTCAGGGCATCGCGCGCGAGGCGGTACGCGAAGCCATCGACATGGTGTTTGCGCGCACCGCGGTGACGGAGGTGCGGGCGATCACCGATGCCCGCAATCTCGCATCGGTTGGCCTGCTGCAGCGACTCGGCTTCACATTGCAGGCGCGCTGCGAAACGACGTTTCGCGGCGAGCCATGCGTCGAACTCGTCTACCGCCTCGGGCGAACCGCTTAGCAAGCTGGCAAGGCAGCTCGCGCAGCCCTGCAACCCGCCGCGATCACTGCCAGCCGAGCAAGGCCGGCGGCGCCAGCAGGACCAGGGCCATGATCAGGTACAGGCCCTGCAGCGGCAGCATCCAGCGCACCCAGGTGGTGTAGGGCACGCCAGAGAGCGCCAACACACCGACCGTGATGCCTGAGGTCGGGATGATCGCGGTGGCCAGTTCGCCGAACTGGAAGGCGAGGATCGCGGTCTGGCGCGTGATGCCGACCAGATCGGCCAGCGGCGCCATGATCGGCATGGTCAGCGCGGCTTGCCCGGTGCCGGAGTGGATGAAGAAGTTGATCACCGACTGGATCACGAACATCTTCTGCGCCGCGAACACCGGGCTGTCGGAAGCGACCAGCGGTGCCAGCGCGTTGAGCAGCGTGTCGATGACCTGCCCGTCGCGCATCAGGATCACCGTGCCCTTGGCCAGCGCGATCACCAGCGCGGTGCCGACAAGGTCCTTGGCGCCGTGGAGAAAGGCGCCGGTCAGCTCGTCGGCCGACAGCCGCGCAACGAGGCCGACCGCCAGCGCCATCACCAGGAACAGCGCAGCGATCTCCTCGATGTACCAGCCGAAACGCACCACGCCGAAGATCATGCCGAGCAGCGTGGCGGCGAACAGCCACAGCACCAGCTTGTGCCGGCCGGTCATGCCAGCGAACTGCTCGAAGCTGGCGAGGTCGAGCGTCTTGCGGCGCTCCTGATCCAGTGCGAAGGTCGGGCTCAGCTCCGGCGTGCGGCGGATGCGCGCCGCCCACCACTGCAGGAAACCGATGGTGATGGCGGTCGCGACCGCCCAGCAGATCGCCCGGTAACCAATGCCGGAGAACATCGGCACGCCTGCGATGCCCTGCGCGACGCCGACGTTGAAGGGGTTTAGGAAGGCGGTGGCGAAGCCGATCTGCGAGCCGACGAAGGGAATCGTCATGCCGGTCAGCGTATCGAGCCGCAGCGCCAGCGCCAGCGGGATGAAGATCATCACGAAGGGGATCGCCTCTTCCGCCATGCCGAAGGTGGCGCCCCCCAGCGCGAATAGACCGACGAAGACCGGGATCACCGCGGCGCGCACCCAGGCCGAGCGGCTGTGGGCGCGGGCGACGGACTTGATCATGGCGTCGATGGCCTCGGTCTTCTGCAGCACCGAGAAGGCGCCGCCGACGATCAGCACGAAGCCGATGATCAGTGCGGCCTCGACGAAACCCTTGATCGGCGCGGTCAGCAGTGCGGCGAGGCCCTGCGGCCGCGCTTCGACCAGATGGTAGCTGCCGGGCACGACCAGGGTCTTGCCGGCGACGACGGTGGTCTCGAACTTGCCCCCAGGCACGATCCAGGTCGACAGCGCGATCAGCGCCAGCAGCGAAAGCAGTAGCACATAGGTGTTGGGCAGGCGCAACTTCATGCCGGATTCCTCAATGAGTTCGCCATCGCCCGCTGCTGCGCGGGCTGATGACAGGATGGAACAGCGGTCGATAGCGTCGCGCGCGCCAGGCTGATCATGTCGATCTTCCGAGCGCCCGACACCACGCCACGTTTCTTATGCACGCAGGCAGCTCAGGCGTCGGGCGCCGAGTGGCCGCCGACGGCGGGCATTGCGTCGAATTCGCTGCGCAAGGGTGCGGCCCACACCTGCTCGCCGGAGTGGGCGCCCAGTCGAGCGAGGTCGTCCGGCAGCAGCGCCAGGCGCCCGCCATGCAGGGTGGCCTGCGCCATGACCGCATGCCAGTTGCCTGCATCGCCATGCGCCACCAACATCGGCACGCCCGGCCCCGCCGCATCGCGCTGGACAAGCGACCAGAGGCGGCCCGCGGTCACGGTGCCGAGCGTATCGACATCCGCCTCTAGCACCGGCCCGCCATCGTCGATGCTGATGTGGTGGCTGTAGCGCATGCCGGCGGCCTCGAGCACGTCCTGCAGCACCCGTGCGCTGGGTGCAGCCTGCGCAATCGCTTCTTGCGCACCGGGCGGCAGGAACGATGCGTAGATGGTCTGGCGCGGCAAGAGCGCGGCCGCATGCGCGCGCCATTCGTCGCCGAACTGCTCGCGCGCCAGCAAGGGATCGCGCCGGCAGAACTGCCGACCCAGCCCCAGCCAGAAGGGCGCTTGCCCGGCGGCATCACGCAGCCCTGGCAGTTCCACCACCAGGTGGCTGGCAAAGGCCTCGCGCCGGCGCGCCATCAGCAGCAGCGTCGCCTGCACCAGCAGCTTGAGGATCAGCCCCTGTTCGGCCAGCGGCACGCCGCTGCGCGCCCAGGCGATGTCCGCCAGTTCGCTCGCACCGGTATGGTTGTTGCCGAGCAGCAGCGTGCGCTGGCGCTGGAAGAGCTGCAGCTCGCGCGCCGCATGCACGACGCAGCCAACGTGGTACCAGTAACGCGGCTGCTGGAGCCCGATGGCGGCCCGCAAGCGCAGGCAGCCGAGCACAGCGCCCCCCTCACCCGCCTCCACGACCAATGCATGTTCGCCGGGCAAGGTCGGCAACTGAGGCCTCACCTGCGGTCGGCCGCAGTCGGCCATCAGTCCGGCGATGGCCGGCAAATCATCGGCGCGGGCGCACCGGATTCTCAGCAGCGTCACGCCTCACCCTCCTCGCCGCACGCTTCATCCACCACCAGGGGTGACACACGCACCGCATCGCCGATTGACACACCCAGACGCGCGCGCGTCGCGGCATCCAGCCCCGCCGGGCCGTGCGCATCGACCGGCGCCAGCGTGGCGCGGAAGCCTTCGCGCACGGTGCGCGTCACGAGTTGCCATGGACCGCGCGCGACCGCCGCATCGACCACCGTCGCGCGGCGTGCGTGCCGCACGGTGCGCAGCATCGCCAGACGCGCCTCGACCGTGGGGCCTGCGTCGAACACATCGACATAGGTATCGGCCTCGAAGCCTTCGTCAAGCAGGATCGAGAAAGGCAGTTCGCCATCGGGGTGCAACTGGCCGATCGCCCACTGCGCAGTCTCGGGCAACAGCGGTACATAGATCGGCGAGTGCGGCATCAGCTCGGCAATGAAGCTCTTGCTGCGGCCGCCGGCAAGACGCTCGGCCTGCGGGTAGTCCATGTTGAAGAAGCGGCGCCCGACTTCGTCCCAGAACGGGGAATTGCCGCCCGCATCACACAGCCCCGGTGTCTCGGCCGCGATGCGGTCGGCGAAGCGCTCGGCAAACTCGGCAATGAAGAGCAGGCGAGCCCGCGACAGCAACTGCGGCGCGACCGTGTCGGCGTACTCCGGCTCGATGTAGAACGAGGTCAGCAGGGTATAGCCGGTGAGATCGTGGCAAAGGTGCAATGTGTGGATGCGGTTGCTCTCGCCGAGGGCCTCGCTGGCGTGCACCGCGAACTCGTTGCGATAGCTGTAGAAGCGATCATGGAAGCCGGCGCTCGCCGCGATGCCGCTGGTGCCGATCACACGGCCGGCGGCCAGATCTTCGAGCACGAACAGGTAGCGCTCTTCGCCGCTCGCGTCGTCGAGCGTCTGGAAGGCATGCTGCGAGCGTTCGATGCGCGCGAGCAGGAAGTCGCGATCAGGCGGCAGCGAATTGATGCCGAATGTGCTGGCGGCTGCGATGCGCTCGATCGCCGGCAGGTCTTCCGGCGTCGAGGGGCGCAGCACGAACTGCCCGGGAGAAAAACTCATCGTCATGGGGACTCCTCTCGTACCGGGGCTACGTCACGCCACGCGGCAGCGCGCTGGCTGCGTTCCTCGCGCGGGGTGCGGCCGAAGTGACTGCGGTACGCGTTGGAAAAGTGCGGGCCCGAAGCGAAGCCGCAGGCCAGCCCGATCTGCAGGATCGACTGGCTGCTCTGTTGCAGCAGGCGACGCGCGCGAGTCAGGCGCAGATCGAGGTAATACCGTGAGGGCAACGCATCGAGGTGCTGCTTGAAGAGACGTTCGAGCTGACGGCGCGACACGCCGACCAGCCGCGCGATGTCTTCGGTCGGCAAGGGTTCGCTCAGGTTCGCTTCCATCAGCGCAAGTGCTTCGGCGAGCTTGGCCGAGCCACCGCCGATTCGCGCAGCGCTGGGCACCAGCTGGCGTTCGTCGCGTGCGCGAATGCGCTCGAGCCCGAGTTGCGCGGCGATTTCCTGCGCCACCCGCTCGCCGTGCCGCACCCCCATCCACGCCAGCAGCATGTCGACGCTGGCGGTGCCGCCGGCGCACGTCAGGCGCCCACGGTCGATTTCGTACAGGTTCGAGGAGACGACCGTCTCGGCGTGCCGCTCGGCGACTTCCGCAACGTGCGGCCAGTGCACCGTGGCGCGATGCCCGCGCAGCAGGCCAGCGTCGGCGAGGACTGCAGCGCCGGTGCCGATACCCCCGATCAGGCAACCGGCATCGCCGCGCGCTGCAAGCCATTGGCAGCAGGCGCCCAGATCAAGTGCGCCAAGACTGTGGTCCGACACCACGAACACCGCATGCAGCTCGGTCGCTTCGGCAAAGCCTGCGTTTACCTCGACCCGCGCGCCACCGCCAGCGGCAACCGACGCACCGTCGAGCGACAGCAGATACGGCGCGTAGCCCTGCTCGCCCAGCAGGCCATTCGCGGCACCCAGCACCTCGAGCGCGCCCGCGAGGGCGAACATCGGGAATCCGGGCAGCAGCAGGAAGCCGTAGCGCTGGGGTGTGGTCAAGGTAGTCTGGCTCGCGTCTGCTCAAGCGCTCAGCAGTTTGCCACTGCGCAGGGCCTCGCGACCCGCCACTTTGGCGATGCGCATGCCGGCCGTCGCGAAGCGGCGGTTGTCGCGCGCATACAGCAGGCCGTCGACCGGCGCGCACAGCGGCGTGACCTGTGCCGAAAGGGGGTCGATGACTTCGGCAATGACCTCGCCACGCAATACTTCGGCACCGCATTCACGCAGGAACACCAGCACGCCGCCATGGGTCGCGTGAACCGGCATTGATCCGGCCAGCGGCATGGGTTCGCGCAGGAGGGGTGGCACGCTCGCCACCTCCAGATCGACGATGCCGCGCGTTGCCAGGAAGCGGATGATGGCCTCGGCGTCGGCAATCGCCGCCTCATGGCGGACATCGGCGAAGCCCCGCAGTTCTACGGTGACTGACAGACAGGCCAGCGGGATCGGGAAACGCCCTTTCCACCGCTCGGCGAGCAACCACCACAGTTGCGAGCAGGCTTCATCGAACGGCGCATCGCCCGACTCGGTGGCCAGCAGCGTGAGCTCGGCACCGAGATGGCGTGCCAGCGCTTCGGCTTGCGACCACAGCGGCGTGCCGGTATACATGTGCAGCACCGCTTCGGTATCGCAATGCAGGTCCAGCACGACATCGGCATCGCAGGCCAGGCCGTACAGTGTTCGCCGCAGGCTGGCTAGATTGGTGTCGACCGGCATCGTCGCCACCGCAGCGCGCAACGCCTCGCGCACCCGCAGGACGTTGGTCGCCGGATCGGAACCCAGCGATGCCTCGACCGCATCGCCCACCTGCTGCGCGAAGTCGGGGTAGTATCGGTTGAAGTTCTCACCGGTTGAAAAATCGAAACGCCCCTGCGGTACATGCAGCAGGGTTTGCGACAGACCGAGCGGGTTCGCCATCGGCACCAGCACGATCTCGCCCTTGATCCTGCCATCGCGCTCCAGCGTCTCGAAGCGCTGACGCAGGTGATGCGCAACCAGCATGGCCGGGATTTCGTCGGCGTGCAGCGACGCCTGGATATAGACCTTCTGCCCGCTGCCCGGCGCACCGAAATGCAAGCTCGGCAACTCGCTCACGACTCCCGGGGTTGCGGCGGTCAGGGGGTGCTTACGTATCTGCATGGATCAATCGTTCCCGGCGGGGGTTGTGCGGAGCTTGCAATTCACTTGTGCCACGGCGTGTAGAGCGGTTGCTTCACGCGCACCGGCGTCACGTCGAGGTAGAGGTTGGCAACGGTGTAGTCCTCGCCACCGAAACTGCCGGTGAACCAGCCCACACTGTCAGCCTTCTTGTAAAGCCGAAACTCGAAGCCGAGCTCCGGACGCGGGTCATCCGCTTTTGGCCGCATGTCATAGGCCAGGCCGAACACCTCGCGACCCGCGTTATCGATCAGATTCCCCATCGCGTTGACGATCGCGCTGTCGCCAAGGATGTCGAGGTAGAACGGATCATTGGCGAAGAACGGCTTGAAGTCGGCGGCATTCGGATCCACCTTGTGGTCGGACAGCTTCGCCTGCGACGGCAGCACGGTGCGGGTCGCCATGTCGTAGCGATCGCCCCGATCGAGATAGCTGATCCGCGCGCCACGCAGGTTGAAGACGCCTTGCGAGGCATCCTGGGTCGCATCGTGCAGGTCGACCAGCAGCGCGCCCTTGCCGCCCAGAACTTCGATCTGGTCGCCGTGAACGACGGCCGCGGAGTTTTCTTCGACGCCGATACCGAGCTTGTATCCCCTGGCAAGCATCAAGGGCAGCATGCGACCGACACGCCCGCGCTTGAGGAAGTGCTGGTCGACGAACAGGGACGGGCCAACGAAGCCCAGCCCGCGATCGATTTCCTGTCCCTCGCGAAGGCGCCCTTTCAGGATGCCCATCACATCTTGCGCGTCGCGGAACATCACGCTGCTCATGATCGCTGCACCAGCACTGGTGCCGGCGACGACGCCACCACGACGGTGCAGATCACGGATCGCGGCGAGCAGCGGCGATTCCTGGCCGCCCGGTGCCAGCGTATCGACAATGCGTTCCTGCGCACCGCCGGAAAAGAACACGCCGCGCGCGGCGCGCACCCGCTCGACCAAGGCCGGATCGCGCACCGCCTGTTCGGCATCGAAGCCTTCGAGCCGCGGCGCAACGGGCAGCACATCCACCTGCGCACCGCGGCGCGTCAGCGCATCGGCAATCTGCTTGCCCGATCGTTGCGGGTTGCCGGCGGCTGTCGCGAGCACGACGAAACGCGCGCCCGGCCCGCCCGCCAACTCGACCAGGCGTGCCCACACGGCCTCGTTGTCAAACTTGAGCGCACCACCAATAGGCACCGCATAGCCCGTTGCCGGCAGCGCATCGGCAGCGTTTGCAGCACCGCTCGCCAGCATCGCCAACGGCAGGGCACAGCGCATCAGGGTCTGGATTCGGATCATCATGAGCATTCAAAGGCGCGGTCTTGCCACGACCGCATCGGGAAGCGATGGTCGCACCGAACGCGCCCGGTTTTCCACGCCGGTGCCCGCGGTTTGTGAAAGCTGGCAAGTCGATGTCGCTTTGTGGCAAGCCGGTTTTTTCGCGTTTTACGGATTGCGACCCTAACTTGCCACCTTGCGACGGCGGGTACTTCACCCCGTTCGCAAAGCCCGGCTGCCTCCCTAGACTGCAACGCCATGCCCGCTCAAACGGGCTGAATGGGCGAAGAAAAATGCCCGGACCCGACAGCACGAAACATCTGAGAGAGGTAAGCCAGCATGACCCAAGCCCAGCAGCGCATGCCCAAGCGGCGTGCAGCACCGTTCCGATTGACCCCGTGCGCCCAAGCGGTGGCACTGGCCGTCAGCCTCGGCGCCGTCAGCGCACACGCCGAAGAGGTGGCCAAGGTGGACAAGATCCAGGTCACCGGCTCGAGCATCAAGCGCATCGAGGGCGAAACGGCTCTGCCGGTCCAGATGATCAAAAAGGAAGACATCATCAAGAGCGGCGCCACGACCGCCGCCGAACTGATGAAGATCATCAGCGCGAACAACGCCCCGCTCACCGATGGCGCCAGCATTACCGACAACACCGGCGGCCAGCGCGGCTTCAACGGTGCAAACCTGCGCGGCATCGGTGTATCGAGCACGCTGGTGTTGCTCAATGGTCGCCGTATGGCGAACTTCGCGTCGCCCGGTGACAGCGCCGGTGTCGACCTGAACAACATTCCGGCCGGCGCGATCGAGCGCGTCGACGTCCTCAAGGACGGCGCATCGGCCATCTACGGTACTGATGCAATCGGCGGCGTGATCAACTTCATCACCCGCAAGGACTACATCGGGGCGGACGTGAACGTGTATGCCTCGGCAACCGAAGAAGGTGGCGCCGGCAAGACGGCGGCATCGATCGGTGGCGGATACGGCAACCTCAACACCGATCGCTTCAATGTCTTTGGCGTGTTCGATGCACAGAAGCTCGACAGCCTGCGCTCGACCCAGCGCGAGTTCCTGAAAGAGCGGCCGCTGGCAACCAACCTGCCCTTCTACATGTCGAGCCGCACCGACCCGGCCAACATCCGGCTATCGAAGGCGCAACGCGCCGACCTGCAGGCTGCGGGTTACCTGATCGGTGGCGAGCCGATTACCGAACGCACGATCAACCCGTTCTCGCCCAAGTGCAACCCGCCGGCCACCGTGTATGCCGCCAATCAGGTGTCGCAGGGTTGCAGCTACGACTACATGCAGGACACCGAGATCTACCCGGAGTCTGAAAAGCTCGGCTTCCTTGGCCGCGGCGTATATCGCATGGGCGAGCGGACCGATATCTCGCTGGAGGTGATGAAGAACCAGACCACCACCACCTATGTAGCAAGCCCGAACCCGCTGGCCGTGACCGGTGTGCCGGTATCGGTGGTGAATGGATGGCTGGGGAGCCGCGCACTGCCGACCACCGGCAACGTGGAGCTACGGCAGCGCGTGACCGAAGGCGGCAACCGCAGCAACGAAGTGGTATCCGATGCGCAGCGGATTGTCTTTGCAATCAACGGCGGCGTTGGCAACTGGGACTATGACGTCGGGCTGAACTACGCCAGCAACGAGACCAGCGACCGCATGGTCGACGGCTACTTCCTGTACAACGAGTTTGTCGCCGGCATCAAGGCGGGCCAGATCAACCCCTTTGGCGCTTCACCCGCGGCGGGCAAATCGCTGATCAACTCGCTCAAGGTCAATGAGGTCAGTCGCGAGTCCAAAGGCGAAACGACCAGCATCGACGGCAAGATCAGCGGCGCGTTGATGGCGCTTGAAGGCGGTGACCTGAATCTCGCTGCGGGCTTCGAGTTCCGGCGCGAAAAGGCGGAGTTCACCCCGTCGGCTCTACTCAACTCGAACAATATCGCCGGAGACCGCAGCAGCAGCGGCGCGACGCTGGAGGCCACCTCCAACAGCCGCAACATCAGCAGCGTGTTCGCCGAGTTGAGCGCACCGTTCACCAAGCAGGTGGAAGCACAGTTCGCCCTGCGCTACGACAACTACAGCGATGTGGGCAGTACGGTGAACCCGAAGCTCGGCTTGCGCTGGCAGCCTTCCAAGTCGCTGCTGGTGCGCGGCTCGGCGGGCACCGGTTTCCGTGCCCCCACGTTCAGCGAACTGTATCGCCCCACCTCGTTTGGTAGCAGCTCGGCGATCCTGCCTGATCCGGGCTGCGTGGCGGCGGGCAATGTCCTGGTCGACTGTACCGATCAGGTGCCGGTCGAACGCCGTGCGAACCCGGATCTGAAGCCCGAAAAATCGCGCCAGTTCTCGGCCGGCTTCGTGTTCGAACCCGCACGCAACGCCACTGTCAGCGTCGACTACTGGAACATCAAGAAGAAGGACATCATCAGCGGCCTTGCCGAAGAGATCATCCTAGAGAACCTCGACAAGTACGAAGCCAAGTACGTTACTCGCGACAGCGACGGCTTCATCGCCAACATGATTCTGCAAAAGCAGAATCAGGGTGAATTGAGGACCTCAGGCCTTGATTTCGAGGGTTCCTGGCGCAGCAGCGCAACGGCTTACGGCCGTTTCGGGATGAACTTCTCCGGAACCTGGGTGCTGGAGTACAAGCGCCAGTTCGGCTCGGAAGAGTTCGTCGATAACGTCGGCAAGTTCCTGGTCGATCAGGTGGTGCAGAAGTGGCGCCACCGCCTCTCCTTCGACTGGGAGCTGGCGCAGTTCGGGCTGACGCTCGCCAACAGCTACTCGTCCGGCTACACCGACCACAACAAGGCGGTTGACCCGAATGCGGCCGGCGGCGATGGGGCTCTGCTGCCACCGCGCGACGTCTCCGAATACTCGACCTGGGACCTTGTCGGCACCTGGATTCCTAGCAAGTCGTTCAAGCTGCGCGCGGGCATCATCAACCTGTTCAACACCGCTCCGCCGTTCTCGAACCAGTCGTACTACTTCCTGTCGACCTACGACCCGACCTACACCGACCCGCGTGGCCGCACCTACTACGCCTCGGCGAGCTATTCCTTCAAGTAAAACGAGCAAGTCGCCTGTCTGTTGTGGCATGCCCCCGCGAGACCCGCGGGGGTTTTTTTATGGGGGCGTACCCGGCGGCATGAGCGATCACGAGGATCCGCGAGGCGTCACCTCGTTTTCCGCAAACACCCAGAGGTGGCGGCGTTCAGGCCGATTCGAGCTGATCGCCCGGCGTGAGGTGGAAGGTCGTGTTGCCCTGCTGCATTTCCCGCGCGGTCACGACCTGCCCCCTGCCCCCGTGCTTGGCGGCGTAGAGCGCCTGATCGGCGAGTTCGAGCAGTTCGGTACCGTCTTCCGCGTCGTCCGGGAACAGCGCCAGGCCGGCGCTGGCGCCGACCCGCAGCACCTTCTCTTCATGCAGGATCGGGCGTGAAATGCGCAGTACCAGATCGCGCGCGCGCCGCACGGCGAGCACGGGATCTTCCACTTCGCCGATGATCACGACGAATTCGTCCCCGCCCATGCGGCACACCGTGTCCTCGCTGCGCAGCGCACTCTTCATCCGTTTGCTGACACGGCGCAGTACCACGTCGCCAACCGCATGGCCATGGGTGTCATTCACCGGCTTGAATCCATCAAGATCGATCACGATGACCGCGGCATGGCGGTTACGGCGCTCGGCGCGCAGCAGGGCCTGCTCAAGGCGGTCCGGCAGCAGGCGGCGGTTGGGCAGACCGGTCAGCGGATCGCGATTGGCCCGCGCTTCCAGCGTCGAGATGCGGGCATGGCCCTGCTGGGTCAGGCGCCGCATCACGCGAATCAGCACCAAGCCGAAACACAGCGCGGCAATCGCGGCCGCGGCAACTGACCAGATGAGCCAGCGCAGCAATTCGTCCTGCCGCACCCGGGAAGCGTCGACACGCGCTGAAAGCTCGATCTGCATCGCATCGATCCACGCCTGCGCCGCCAACAAAACATAGGATCTGCCGATATCGACCGGCGGCGGCACCACGCCTTCCTCTACCCCCGCTTCGTCGGAAGGCATGGGCTGCGCAGGCGGTTCGCGCTGCTGGTCAAGCAAGGTGCCCAGCTTGGTCAGACGGCGCTGCTGTGCGGCGTCGTCCGCAGACAAATGCAGGCATTCAGCCAGGATTTTCGAGACGCTGTCGTCGGTTGCGGGCAAGGTGGCATCCGCCAACGCCCCGGCGAGGATCGCCGAGCGCAACGATTCGAGCCGATGCTGCAGGTGTTCATCCTGATCGCCGGCCCGCTGGATCTCGATCATGCCGCTACCAGCCCAGAACGCCGCCGCGCACAACGCCAGCGTGATGACGCAGATCAGCGTCATCAGAACGCGCGAGCGGGTATCGAGGAAGAGTCTTGGACGCATGGACGGCGGGAAACGCGGGGGATCCCCGTGGCCGGGAGGAAAAGCGGCATCGTAGCAGCGCCGCATCCGATGCGGCGCGGATTCACCGTACGTCCGCGACCAGCGTCACTCGCTGGCAAACATTCTGCCTATGCCGTCAATGCAACAACTGCTGCGCCGCCCACAGCACGATCAGGCCCACCCCTATCGTCAGCGACACACTGCGCGTGCGCAGCGCAACGATCGACGCCAGCACGGCCGCAATGAGACGCGGGCTGCTCGGCGACAGCGCGACCACCCCGCCCTGCACGAACACTTCGGGCGCAATCAGCGCCGCCAGCACCGCCGGCGGCACGTAGCGCAGGCCGGCCTGCAAACGCGGCCCCGGCGCGAGGCGCCGACCACCGGCGATGAAGGAAAAACGCGTCAGGAAGGTGACCAGCCCGCAGGCACACAGCGTCAGGATCAGCACGGTGGTATCAGACATCGGCCGACTTCCGGTCAAAACGGCGCGACAGCACGCCGGCGACAATGCCGGCCACCGCCGCAACGATGATCCACAACTTGTGCGGCACGCCCTGCGCGGCCAGCGCCACGCCGCCCGCCACCAGCGCCGCCATCGCTTCGCTGCGCCGGTGGATAGCCGGCAGCAACAGCGCGAGAAACGTCAGCGCAATGGAAAAATCGAGTGACCAGGACGCGGGAATCGCCGCGCCGAGCAAGACGCCCGCGATCGTCGAAACCTGCCACGACGCCCACAGTGTGAACCCGGTGCCAAAGAGAAACCAATGCCGATGCGGCGTCGCCGGCCCGTCGACAAAGCGCCCGATCGCCGCAGCGTAGGCCTCGTCAGTCAGCAGATACGCCAGCAACACGCGCCAGCGCATCGGCAGATCGCGCAGGTATTGCGCCACGCTGGCGCTGTATAACGCGTGCCGAAGATTGACCACGCCGACTGTCGCGGTAATCACTGGCGGCGGCACCTGCGCACCCCACAACTGCGCGAACACCACCTGCGACGATCCGCCGAACACCACTGAGGACATCGCGATCACCGCCCAGGCCGGCAGACCCGCCGCCAGCCCCAGCACGCCGAAGATCAGGCCAAAGGGCACCACACCGAGCAGCAGCGGAAGCTCGGCGCGCACGCCGGCGAGAAACTCGGCCCGACAAGTAACCGCAGCGCTTGTCATTGCGTCGTGCGACGCCGCGGCGCTGGCGTGGCGGCGAGCGTATCGAGTTCGGCCTGCGTGAATCCGGCCTTGAGCCGTGCCGGCAGGTTGAATGGCGGCTTGGGCCAGGGTGCATCGAAATGCACGATCAGCCCGCGATAGGTGGATTCCGGCTCAAGGCCGCGCTCAGCGCAGCCGATGCGGAACCAGCGATCGCCCAGGGCGACATGGCCGATTTCGTCGCGCAGGATGATGTCGAGCACCGCAACCGTTTCGGCGTCACCCGCCTTCTGCAGCTTGGCGACGATCGGCGGCGTGGCATCGAGCCCGCGCGCTTCGAGCAGACGCGGGACGAGCGCCATGCGGGCCACGAAATCCTGAGCGGTGTCGCAGCACATCTCCCACAGACCGTTGTGGGCCGGGAAATCGCCGTAGGCGTGCCCCAATGCAGCGAGCCGCCCGCACACCAGCCCGAAGTGGTAGGCCTCTTCGGCGGCCACGTCGATCCAGCCATCGACGAAATCGTCCGGGCGATCGTGGAAGCGCGCGACACAATCGAGCGCAAGGTTGATCGCATTGAATTCGATGTGCGCCACCGCGTGCAACAACGCCGCATGTCCTTCGCGACTGCCGGGCGAACGACGCGGCACTTCGTCCGGCCGCACCAGCGCGGGTCGCGCCGGGCGCCCCGGTTCGAATACCGGCTCGCTCAGCACCGCTTGCCCGGCACGCGGCAAGGCGCCCGCCTTCCATGCAGCACGCAGCGCATTCACCGCGCGCCCCTTCTCGGCGGGTTCGCCAATCATCAGCGCCTGCATCGCCCGCGCCTCGACCGAGGCACCGGATCCGCCCATCATGCGGTGGACTCTTCCTCGTCGCCGTCCGGCAGGTGGATCAGGCCGGTGTGGTAGTCGTACTCGAACACCTCGCCATAGCGGCCCCACTCGATCGCGATGCGCAGCACGCGCTCGGCTTCGGCCGCATCCATGGTCTCGGCGAGCAGACGCAGGAAGGGTTCTTCCGGAAGCTCGCCCGAGTTTTCCTGTTCGAGGCTGTGGCGGATGTGCGCCGCCAGCGGCACATGCTGCAGCAATTGCTGGCCGAAGATCTCGTGGCGCAGCACGTTCTCGCCTTCGACGTAACGCCGGCCGAGCGGCGTGATCGAAATGTCGCCGCGCGCAAGGTGCACGAAGCCGAGCAATTGCAGCGCTTCGGTGAGCGGCAGCAGTTCCTCGTCGGTAAGTTCCGATTCTTCGGCGAACTGCGGAAGGTCGGCGATGCCGTTGAAGGGTTCGTCGACCAGCAGTTCGAGCACGCCTTCCATGCGGCTGATATCGGCTTCCGGCAGACGATCCCCAAGGTGGATGCGCACCGGCTCTTCCGGCGCCCGCCCCGGCCGCGCCGCGCTGGCGGTCATCAGCGCATAGACTTCGTCGATCAGCGCGCGCACTTCGGTGCTATCGACGTCGCGTGGCCGACGCAGATCGATCGCGAGCTCCGCGCGCACCCGCCCCGGGTTGTTCGCGAACACCAGCACGCGGTCGGCCATCATCACCGCTTCTTCGATGTTGTGCGACACGATCAGCATGCCTTTGGTCGGCATCTTGCCGCTGTCCCACAGTTCGAGCATGTCGTCGCGCAGGCGTTCGCCGGTCAGCACATCGAGCGCGGAAAATGCCTCGTCCATCAGCAGCACTTCCGGATCGGTAACCAGCGCACGCGCGATGCCCACGCGTTGGCGCATGCCGCCGGACAACTCGCGCGGCAGCGCACCCTCGAAGCCCGATAGCCCGATCAGGTCGATCGCCGCCTCGGCTTTCGCCTCGCGCTCGGCCGGCGGAATCCCGCGCGCTTCCAGACCAAGTTCGACGTTCTGTTGCACCGTCAGCCAGGGAAAAAGCGCGAACGACTGGAACACCATGCTGATGCCGCGCGCCGGGCCGTACAGCGGCTGGCCACGATAACGCACGTCGCCCGCATCGGCAGGCGTGAGCCCGGCGAGGATGCGCAACAGCGTCGACTTGCCCGAACCGGACTGGCCGAGCAGCGCAACGATTTCTCCCTCGCGCAGTTCGAAGTCGACGTTTTCGAGCACCGAACGCGGCGTTCCGTCGCTGCTGCGGAAAGACTTGCCGACATCCTTCAGCGAAATGATTGGCGCACTCATCGCCTGCTCCTAGAAGTGCATCCGGTCTTCGGCCATGCTGTAGAGCCGGCGCCAGACGAAATGATTGAACCCCATCACGAACACGCACATCACACCAATGCCCAGCGCGATGCGCGGGAAGTCACCGGTGGCCGTCATGCGTGCGATATAGCTGCCGAGCCCGTGCGCTTCGAGCGTGGTGTCGCCCCAGGTCACATATTCGGACACGATGCTCGCGTTCCACGAGCCACCGCTGGCGGTGATCGCACCTGTGACGAAACTCGGGAACACCGCCGGCAGCAGGTAGCGCTTCCACTTCAGCCAGCCCTTGAGGCCGAGATTCTTCGCCGCATAGCGCAGCTCGGTCGGCACGCTGGAGGCGCCTGCAATCACGTTGAACAGCAGATACCACTGGGTGCCGAAGACCATCAGGGGCGACAGCCAGATGTCCGGATTCAGGTGCCAGCGCACGATGATCATCACCGCGATCGGGTACATGAGGTTGGCCGGGAAGGCCGCGAGGAACTGGGCGACGGCCTGCAGCCGGTCTGCAGCGCGCGGATGCAGCCCGATCCAGATGCCGATCGGCACCCACACCAGCGCGGCGAGGCCGATCAGCACGATCACACGGGTCAGCGTGATGATGCCGAGCATGAACACATGCCCGACCTCGCCCCAGCCCACCTCGGCATGCACGAACAAGGCAAGGCGCCAGACTGCGAACAGCACCAGCGCGGCGACCACCGCATCCCAGGCGCGCATCCAGTTGCCGGGCACGGTGTTCTGGCGGGCGCGGATCGAGGTGCCATCGTAGTCGCGCTTGAAGATCGTGAAGGAGCGTTCGAGCAACTTGGTGCCCGCGACAGCTACCCCCTGCAGCTTGTCGGTACGGCGCAGCCAGGTCAGCAGCCACGATGATTGCGCGGTCTCGCTCGACGACTGCTCAAAGCGGAACTTGTCGGCCCACGCGAGCAACGGGCGGAACAGCAACTGGTCATACGCAAGGATACCGATCAGCATCGCGCCGATCGCCCACACGATCGCGGCCAGGTTCTGTTCCTCGATCGCCCGCGCAATGTACGACCCGATACCCGGCAGCTTGATGTTCTGGTTCGACACCGAGATCGCTTCGGACGCGACGACGAAGAACCAGCCGCCGGACATCGACATCATCATGTTCCACAGCAGGCCCGGCATCGCGAACGGCAGCTCCAGCCGCCAGAAACGCTGCCATGCGGAAAGCTGGAAGATGCGTGCGGCTTCCTGCAACTCGCCGGGCACGGTCTTGAGCGACTGGTACAGGCTGAACGCCATGTTCCACGCCTGCGAGGTAAAGATCGCAAAGATCGCCGCGCACTCCACGCCCAGCAGGTTGCCGGGGAAGAGCGCGATGAAGCCGGTCACCGTGATCGACAGGAAGCCGAGAATCGGGATCGACTGCAGGATGTCGAGCGCCGGAATCAGCACCTTCTCGGCTGCCCGAACCTTGGCCGCCAGTGCGGCGAAGACGCAGCTGAACACGAGCGACGCGGCCAGCGCGAAGAACATGCGCAGCGTGGTGCGCATCAGGTAATACGGCAGCCACCAGGGGTCAAGCGAGAGCGGCAACTGCTCGCCGATCTGGTACGGGCGCGCCATCTGCGACGCGCCAAACGAAAGCATGATCAGCAGCGACAGGAACAGCGGCAGCAGGTACCAGTCCCAGCGATTGCCGGAGGACTCGACGACCTGGCGAGGAAAGAACTGTTTCGGATTGATCATCAGGAAGCACCCACCAGAGCCCGCGCGCAGGGCACGCGCCAATTGTCGCGGCCCCGAAGATAACACCACACCCCCATCGCCGTCGTGACAGCCCGCCCCCGCCTGCTACGACGAAGGGAAACGTCAGCTCGACGTGAGGTAACGCGCCTGCAGATGCCGGCGGAAATGCTCAGGATTGAGCGCCTCGCCGCTGGCGCGCTGCACCAGCTCCGGCGTCGTCCAGCGACTGGCCTGCGACCAGATGTTGGCGCCGAGCCAGTCGAACACCGGCGCGTAGTCACCCGCGGCGATACGTGCATCAAGGTCCGGCGTCGCACGGCGGATGGTGGCGAACCACTGCGCGGCATACAGCGCGCCAAGCGTGTAGCACGGGAAATAGCCGAAGGCGCCGCCGGCCCAGTGCGGATCCTGCATGCAGCCGTCGCGGTAGTCGCCGCGGGTGTCGATGCCCAGCAGATCGCGCATGCCTTCGTCCCACGCGGCGGGCAGATCCTCTGCCTGCATCTCGCCTGCGATCAGCGCGCGCTCGATATCAAAGCGCAGCATCACATGGCAGGGGTAGGTCGCTTCGTCGGCGTCGACACGGATCTTGCCGGCCACCACACGCGTCGCCGCGCGTACCCAGTTTTCCGGCTCGAACGCGCGCTGCGCGCCGAAGTGATGCACAAGGCGCGGCGCGAGCCGCTCGAGAAACCCTTGCGAGCGTGCGAGCTGCATTTCGAACGCGAGGCTCTGGCTTTCGTGGATCCCCATCGATCGCCACGTGCCGATCGGCCGCCCCAGCCATCCACGCGGGCTGCCCTGCTCGTAGCGCGAATGGCCGGTTTCGTGGATCGTGGAGAACAGCGCGACCGAGAAATCATCCTCGCGGAAACGCGTGGTCATCCGCACGTCTTCCGGCACGCCGCCGCTGAAGGGGTGGGTGCTCTCGTCGAGCCGGCCGCGCGTGAAGTCAAAACCCAGCGCTTCGGCCATCTCGCGCACCAGCGCGCGCTGCGCTTCAAACGCGAACGGGCCGACTGGTTCGATCACGCTTTCTTTGGCCTGCTTGTCGCGAATCTGTGCAATCAAGCCCGGCAACCAGCCGCGCATCGCGCCGAACACGCGCGAAACTTCGGCGCCGCGCATGCCGGGCTCGAAGGTTTCAAGCAGCGCGTCGTAGGGCGACAGGCCGAGCGCATCGGACAAGCGCGTAGCCTCTTCACGGCTCAGGCGCAGCACTTCGCGGAAGTTGGGCAGATAGGCCGCCCAGTCGTTCGCCTGCCGTTGCGCGCGCCACTCGTATTCGCAACGTGACGCGGCGAGTCCCTTCGCTTCGACCAGTTCGGCAGGCAGTGCAGTAGCCAACGTGTAGCCACGTGTCATCTCGCGCATGTCGGCACGGGCCTCATCGTCGAGTTCTTCCTGCGCGGCCGCTTTGAGCAGATCGGCGATGGCCGGATCGGTGCTGCGCGCGTGCATCACCTGTTGCAGCTCGGCCAGCGCCAGCGCCCGCGCCTCCGCCCCGCCCGGGGGCATCAAGGTTTCTCGATCGACGCCGGCGATCATCGCCAGATGGTGCAGGTGATACTGCGAGCGGCTGCGCGCGATGAGCGCGTCGTAGGCGGGCGTGTTCGACATGTCGCTAGTCCTTCGATTAAGCAAGACGCGACCTCGTGAGTCGCGTCGATCGGTGTTGCAGGCTGGCGTGGCACGGGGTCGGCCACGCGCATCGCATCCGGAGATCAGCCCTTGGGCGGCCAGCTTGGCAGATCCAGCCTGGGGCGTTGCGAGAAGTCGGGCACCCGAGGCGGCTGTTTGCTGAGCGCGGCAAGCGCAACCTCGACTGATTTGTCGAGTTGCGGATCGCGATCGTTGGCGTAGTCCTGCGGCGCGATGTCGACATGAATGTCGGGCTCGGTGCCCCAGTTCTCCACACCCCAACCCACGTCCTTGAACCAGAAACTGAATTCCGGCTGGGTGGTGATGGTGCCGTCGACCAGTCGATGTCGCGGCCAGATACCGATCACACCGCCCCAGGTGCGCGTGCCGACCAAGGGGCCGAGGCCCATCAGCTTGAAGCAGTGCGAAAAGATGTCGCCATCCGAGCCCGCGTGCTGGTTGGTCACGCACACCACCGGGCCCGCCACCGCATACGCGGGGTAAGGCTCGGGCGCGCCCCAGCGCGAAACGTCGTAACCGAGCACACGGCGCGCGAGCTTTTCAAGCAGCAATTGCGAGACATGGCCGCCGCGGTTGAAGCGCGCGTCAACGATCAGCCCTTCGCGCAGGCTCTCGGTGCGCAGGTAACGGTGAAATTCCGAGAAGCCCCAAGTGACCATGTCCGGGATGTGCAGGTAGCCCAAGCGACCGCCAGAGAGTTCGCGCACCCTCGCGCGGTTGGCCTCGACCCATTCGCGGTAACGCGCCGCATCTTCACCCGGCAGCGCGCGCACCACCGCGCGGCGACGGTTGCCGCCATCGGCGTCGGCGAGCAGCAGTTCGACTTTGCGGCCCGCGCGCGCCACAAGGCGCGCCTGCGGCGGATGTTCGCGGTCGCATGCCAGACCGTCGATTGCGAGCAGCCGCTCCCCCGGCTTGGCCTTGACGCCCACCGCGGCGAGCGGCGAATCATGACCTTCGCGCCAGGCATCGCCGCGCACCAGGCGTTCGATGCGGTAGCAGGCGTTCGCTTCGTCCCACGAGAATTCGGCACCCAGGTGCCCGAGCGGCAAAGCGGCCACGCGCTTGCGATCGCCACCCGATTCGTAGCAATGCGAAGTCGCGAGTTCGCCCTGCATTTCCCAGATCAGATCGGAGAGTTCTTCGCGCGTCGAAATGCGTTCGACCAGCGGCGCGTAGCGCGCCCAGATACGGCCCCAGTCGACGCCGCTCATGTCGGCCGTCCAGAACTGGTCGCGTTGCAGGCGCCAGACTTCGCGCAGCATCTGCCGCCATTCCGATCGCGGATCGACCTCCACCTGCACGCGATCGAGATCGACCCAGCCGGATTCGCGCGAGAAGTCGCCGATCTCGGTTTCCTCTTTCGGTTTCTCGCCGATCTTGAAGGCACGAATACCCTCGCTGGTGTCGGCGATCAGCGCCTTGCCCGGCAGCGCGAGCAGGAAGCCAGCGACATCGGGGAGCACCGTGTCGAGCTTCTGCTCACGCATGTCCCAGCTCTGCAGCAGCGCGTCGGCCACATCATGCTCGTCGTCGCTCTCGGTCGTTACCGGATGCAGCGTCCAGTAAACGATGCCCTTCGCGGCGTCGATGCGACCGTAGCGACCAGCGCCGACCGGAAAGGCGCGAACCCGGTCGGCAAGGCCTTCGAGTTCCACCACGACCGGCTTGGGCGGGCGTTTCTTGTCGGCGGATTCGTCGGCCTTCGTGTCGCTTTCCGCGCCGCCCTCCTCGTCGCCCTCTTCCTCATCGTCGTCGTCCTCATCCTCGTCGTCATCGTCGCCAAACCCGCGCGGCAAGGGTTCGAAGGGGTCGACGCCGTCCGCCTGCAAGGCCACCAGGTAAGGGCGTGTCGCACGCGGAAAGGAAAGGTCAAAGACGATCTCGTCGTAGACCGGCTCGAAGGCGCGGGTCGAGAGGAAGAAAAGGTACTTGCCGGACGGGTCCCAGGCGGGCGAAAAATCGTCGAAATCCTCACCGCTCGCCATGCCACTGCGGCCGGTAGCGATCTCCAGCAGCTTGATCGCGCGCGCCGCACGGCTGACCGAAAAGTCGTAGGCGAGCCACGCACCATCGGGCGAGAACGCCGGTTCGTCGATACGGCGGTAGTCGCAGCGGTCGAGCAGGCGCGATTCGCGCGTCTCGAAGTCGGCAAACCAGAGTTCGTTGCGATGATTGGTCACCACCAGCCGCCGCCCGTGCGGCGCGGCAACGATGCCGGTGACGCGGCCGAAATCAGCGTCCAGCACCTGCACGCCATCGTCGGTGTGCAGTTCGAGCCGCTCCTCGCCGCTGGCGTCGGAGATCACCACCACGCCGGCGCCCTCCGCCAGCCACACCGGCAAGCGGTAGCGCGCGCCCTGCTCCTGCCCGAGCTGGCGCATCGCTCCTTCCCACAAGGGCAGACTCACTGCCTTGCCGCGCACCGACAGCGCCAGCGTGTGGCCGTCCGGATGCACGCTCAGGGCATCGAGTTCGGCGTCACCGCTGACAAATTTGCGCGCCAGTTGCGGCCGCGCCGCGGGCACTTCGACGTCGATCGCCGCGACGGTGCCGCTGGCCGGGTCGAACCGATAAAGCTCACCACCGCATTGATAGACGATCGTGCGACCGTCAGTGGAGGCATGGCGCACATAGTGTTCGCCATGTTCGGTGTGACGGCGCAGATCCGCACCGCCGGGCTCGCACGAATACAGGTTGCCGATGCCTTCATGGTCGGATATGAACCAGATCCGCGCGCCGATCCACATCGGGCACGCCATGTTGCCGGCTTTGCGCACGTCGCCGAAAGGATCGAGCTGGGCAAACTCGCCGCTGCCCGTCGTGTCGACCCACAGATGCCCGGCAGTGCCGCCGCGGTATCGCTTCCAAAGCGCCGGGTCGCTCGTGTTGCGCCCGAGCACACAGCCGCCGTCGCCACCCCACGCAATCTCGCTCGCCATGCCCCACGGCAGCAACACCGGCAGCGGCGCATCCAGTGCCACGGTGAACAAGCGGCGCATGTGGTGGAAGGGCTGGTCCGCGTTGCTTGCAATCACCACCCGGCCGTCTGGCGTCCAACCCGCCACCGCGGTCTGCGCGCCCAACCAGGTCAATCGCCGCGCAGCGCCCCCCTGCGCCGGCATTACATACAACTCGGAATGGCTCTCGTCCGTCGCGATGAAGGCCAGCCAGGTGCCGCACGGCGAGAAACGCGGAAAACCCACCAGCCCGCGCCCACCCGAGATCCGCCGCGCCACCCCACCCGCCAGCGGCACCGACCACAAGTCATCGTCGGTGACGAAGACCAGCGTATCGCCGGCCACAGTCGGAAAGCGGAGGTAAGCGGGAACCTGGGACATGCGGAAACTCCATCCGGCGCAGAAACGGCGGGCGCGCCGCGAATTCAGGGAAACCGCGAATTATGCCACCACCCCCACGCAAGCCCCGCCCGAAGGTATTGGCAGAATCAAAAACCCGAAGCTATAATTGCGCCCTCTTGTGGGGGGGTAGCTCAGCTGGGAGAGCGCCGCGTTCGCAATGCGGAGGTCGGGAGTTCGATCCTCCTCCTCTCCACCACAGAATTCTTATTCAGATCAAGGGCTTGGCGTGACGCGCCGAGCCCTTTTTCTTTGGCGTCGCCGGATTTGGTGAAATGGCACAGGACGCTGAGCTTTAAATCGTCCCGAGGCAATGCAAATGTTCAGACAGGCGTGGACGCACCAGATTTCGCCCCCGTAGATACGCGGGAGTCAGTCGGGGCTCCCGAAACTCGGAATCTGGACATGGCGAGTTGTTAAGAAGAATGTTTCATCTTGGACGCTGCCCCACTCTGAAGTACCGAGGCTTTTCGTAATCACTAAGAGATTGCTTGGCAGGAGAAAGACCAAGATGCCGCCTGCCTGGCTGAACGGCAGATAGCCAAGCTCATTGCGCCGGGTGCGGTGGCCTGATGCGTATTGCCGCCGCCCCTGCCCAAGCGAGCCCGCCGCTCAGAGGAACATGCCGCCCGAGGCTTCGATGCGTTGCGCGTTGATCCACCGCGCATCATCCGAGAACAGCGCAGCGATGAGGTCGCCGATATCGTCGGGCTGGCCGACGCGGCCGAGGGCGGTTTGCGCGGCGACGAAGGCGTTGAGCTGGGCGTTGTCGCGCACCGCGCCGCCGCCGAAATCGGTTTCGATGGCGCCGGGGGCGAGCACGTTCACCGCGATGCCGCGCGGGCCGAGTTCCTTGGCGAGGTACTTTGTCAGCACTTCGACCGCGCCCTTCATGCTGGCGTAGGCGGCGTAGCCGGGCAGCGCGAAACGGGTGAGGCCGGTGGATACGTTGAGGATGCGGCCGCCATCTGCCAGCAGGGGCAGCAGCGCCTGGGTGAGGAAGAACACGCCCTTGAGGTGGATGGCCATCATCTGGTCGAACTGCGCCTCGGTGGTGTCGGCGAAGGCCGCATGCGCGCCGGAACCGGCGTTGTTGAGCAGGTAGTTGAACTGCTCGCGTTGCCAGACGCTTTGCAGTTGCGCCTTGACCTGCGCCGCGAAGACGGGGAAGGACGCAGCGTCCGCCACATCCAGTTGCAGCGCGACGGCGCGGGCGCCGAGCTTTTGGGCTTCGGCGACCACGGCGTCGGCTTCGGCCCGCTGGTTGCGATAGGTCAGGATCAGGTCGACGCCACGGGCGGCGAGCTTGAGTGCGGCGTTGCGGCCGAGGCCCCGGCTTCCGCCGGTGATGAGTGCGATCCTGCGGGTCATGTGAGGCTCCTTCTGGGGTCAGGGCGCGCCGGAACCAGCGCGATGGAACGCATCCTATTGACTGCCCTTCACAAGATAAACTGGCCGCAATCGATTAAACTGTTCGCCAACGCAGAACAATCAAAGGGCGGCGGATGGATCAGCTCGACACGTTGCGGATCTATGTACGGGTGGCGGAAATGGCGAGCTTCACGCAGGCCGCGCAAAGTCTGGGCCTGCCCAAGGCGAGCATTTCGACCGCGGTGCAGCGCCTTGAATTGCAGATGGGCACGCGGCTGCTCCACCGCACCACCCGCCGGGTGCAGATGACGCACGACGGGCAGGCCTTCTACGAGCGCAGCAAGGATCTGCTCGCCGACGTTGAGGAACTGCAGGGCATGTTCCGGCTGGGCGATCAGGCACTGCAGGGGCGCCTGAGGGTGGATCTGCCGCTGGGCGTGGCGCGCTCGGTGGTAATGCCGCAGTTGCCCGCGTTCCTGCGGGCGCATCCGGGGCTGGAGATCGAATTCAGCAGTACGGACCGCCGGGTAGATCTGGTGCGCGAGGGTTTCGACTGCGTGCTTCGCGTCGGGCCGCTCGCCGATTCGAGCCTGGTCGCGCGACCACTCGGCCGCTACCGGCTGATCAACTGCGCCAGCCCGGCCTACCTCGCCGCGCACGGCACACCGCGCACGCTGGCCGACCTCGCCCGCCACAGTCTGATCCACTATGTGCCGACATTGGGCACGAAGTCGCAGGGCTTTGAATACCACGATGCGAGCAGCGGCGAGGCCCGCTTCGTGACGATGGCGGGCGCCGTCACTGTCAATAACTCAGACGCCTATCAGGCCGCCTGCCTGGCCGGGCTCGGCTTGATCCAGGTGCCGGCCGCCGGCGTGCGCCCGCTGATCGAACAAGGGCTGCTGGTGGAAGTGCTGCCGGACTTTCGCGCGGCGTCGATGCCGGTATCGCTGCTGGTCGGCAACCGGCGCCATATCCCGAAGCGGGTGCAGGTCTTCATGGCCTGGCTCGGCGAGGTGATGGCGCCCCACCTCGAAGCCTGACGCCGGGCCCGCCAGACAATTGCACCGGGCAAGGCGTGCACTGCCGCAACATTGCGCGCATGCTGGGCCTGCCCCCCAACGGAAAGTACCTGATGATCGAACCGATTCTGCTGTGCGCCGTACCGGTATGGACCTTCGACGGTGATCGCCTTCTGACCAACGCGAGCGGCTTCTTCTTCGAGCGCGGCTCCCGTCTGTTCCTCGTCACCAGCCGCCATGTGATGTGCGATGAAGACAGCGGCCACAACCCAGACCGCATCGAGATCGAGTTGCACATCGATGCGAGCAACATGGCGCGCTCCACCGGCTTTTCGGTGCCCCTGTTCCGCAACGGCCGCAGCCTGTGGCGGCAGGGCAAGGATTCGGCCGGCGAGGTGGATGTCGCGATCATCGAACTCGAACGCAATGCCCTGCCGCCCGGCACGGTGTACTACGCGTTCGGGCCGCAGCACCTGCAACAACGCGAAGACCACATCGAGGTGGGTTCGTCGATCCTGGTGGTGGGCTACCCGCTCGGCTTTCACGACACGCTGCACCACCTGCCGGTGGTGCGGCAGGCGGGCATCGCCTCGTCCTTTGGCCTGCGCTTCCAGGGCGAGGGCTACTTCCTGACCGATGCGCGCACCCACCGCGGCGGCAGCGGCGCGCCTGTGGTGATGCGCATCACCGACCCTGCCCGCCAGCGCGACGACCTGCCCTGGCTGCTGCTGGGCGTGCATTCGTCGCGGCTCGATGTCGGCACACGCGACCTCAAGCTCGACGAGGCGCTGGGCCTCAACTGCGCGTGGTACGCCGACATCCTGATGACGCTGACCGAACACTGATGCACGGCGAGCGCCTCGTGCCGCACAGCACACCCATGCGCAAACGGAACTTGACGCAGCGCATTCCAAACCAGGGCCGACTCCCCCACCATACGGCCGCGTCTGGTCGCGCGACCCGCCAACCCGACCCGGCAGGTCGGGGCGAATGAATTACCATTGCGTTCTGGCGCCGGACAAAGAGCCGGCCCGACCCGACCCCGGTACGACAATCACGACACGTTGGTAAATAGAAACATGATCGTCAGGCAAGTCTTGCGCAGTTCCCGCGCCACACCACCGTCAGGCCGCGCCTGCCCCACCCGGGACGGGAAGCTGCCTGCATGACGCAAGCCCCTATCCGCCACAGCGCCAGCCAACTGAGCGCCGACCGCCTCTCCTGCATCCGCGGCGACCGCACGCTCTTCACCGGGTTGAGTTTCAGCCTCGACGCGGGCGAGTGGATGTACGTGCGCGGCAGCAACGGCGCCGGCAAGACCAGCCTGCTGCGCCAGCTCGCGGGCCTCTCGCACCCGGCCGAAGGCAGGGTGCTGTGGAACGCGCAGGAAATCGGCGCCGCTGGCGACACCTACCGCCAGGCCCTGCTGTACCTCGGCCACCACGCCGGCGTGAAGGAAGAACTGACGCCGCTGGAAAACCTGCGCCTTGCTTCGGCGCTGGATGGCGGGCACCTGAGCGAGAAGGCAGCGCTGTCTGCGCTATCGCGCTTCGGCCTGCGTGGTCGCGAAGACCTGCCGGTGAAGTTTCTGTCACAGGGACAGCGCCGCCGGGTGCTGCTGAGCCGTCTGCTGACGCGCGAAGCGCAGTTGTGGATTCTCGATGAACCGCTCGCGGCGCTCGACGTGAAGGCGGTGGACCTGCTCGGCGAACTGCTGGCCGGCCACCTTGCGCGCGGCGGCATCGCGATCCTCACCAGCCACCAGGCGATCCCGCTGCCCGGTAGCCGCGAACTGATGCTGGAGGGCGCGCCATGAACACGCTGATGGCCGTGATCCGGCGCGATCTACTACTGGCGGTGCGCCGCAAGAGCGAGGCGCTGACCGCGCTGTTCTTCTTCGTCATCGTCGCCAGCCTGTTCCCGCTCGGCATCGGGCCAGATCCGCACCTGCTGCGCAAGATCGGCCCCGGCATCCTGTGGGTGTCGGCACTGCTGGCCACGCTGCTGGGCCTCAACCGCATGTTCGCCGACGACTTCCACGACGGCACGCTGGAACAGATGGCCGTATCGCCGACGCCGATGGGCTGGCTGGTCGGCGGCAAGATCTTCGCGCACTGGATGGTGTCCGGCCTGCCGCTGGTGGTGCTGGCGCCGGTGCTGGGGCTGCAGTTCGACCTGCCGCCCGACGCGCTGGGCCTGCTCACGCTGGGCCTGCTGATCGGCACCCCGCTGCTGTCGATGATCGGCGCGATCGGCGCTGCGCTGACGCTGGGCCTGCGCGGGGGCGGCGCGTTGCTGTCGCTGATCGTGCTGCCGCTCTACGTGCCCGCGCTGATCTTCGGCGCCGGCGCGGTGGAAGCGCACCTGCAGGGGCTCGCGGCCGGCGGTCATCTGTCGCTGCTCGCGGCGATGCTGGCACTTTCGATATTCTTCGCCCCTCTGGCCGTGACGGCCGCCATCAGGATTGCACTCGAATGAGCAACCGCCTCATCAACTGGTTCCATTACTCGAGCCCCGCCACCTTCTACCCGCTCGCCGGCAAGATGGTGCCGTGGTTTACCGCACTGGCGGTGATCTTCTGCGTCGCCGGCCTGTGGATCGGCTTCTTCGTCGCACCCACCGACTTCCAGCAGGGCGAGGGTTACCGCATCATCTTCCTGCATGTGCCGACCTCGTGGATGTCGATGTTCATCTACCTGGTCATGGCCTTCTGGTCGGCGGTCGGGCTGACGCTGAACACGCGGCTGTCGGGCGTGATGGCCACGGCGCTGGCGCCCACCGGCGCGATCATGGCCGCGCTGTCGCTGTGGACCGGCGCGCTGTGGGGCAAGCCGATGTGGGGCACCTGGTGGATCTGGGACGCGCGGCTGACCTCCGAACTGATCCTGTTCTTCCTCTACCTGGGCTACATCGCGCTGCGCTCGGCGATCGACGACCCGCGCCGCGGCGACAAGGCCTGCGCGGTGCTGGCGCTGGTCGGCGTGGTGAACATCCCGATCATCTATTTCTCGGTGCAGTGGTGGAACACGCTGCACCAGGGGTCGTCGGTGTCGATGACCCGCTCGCCTTCGATGGCGCACACGATGCTGTGGGGCATGCTGCTGATGGCGCTGGCAGCGTGGATGTACACCATCGCCGTCGCACTGGTGCGCGCGCGCGCCATCATCCTCGAGCGGGAACGTCACGCCGATTGGGTTGTCCGACTGCCGGAGCTGAACGCATGAACTGGAACTCACCCGCTGAATTCTTCGCGATGGGCGGCTACGCCCTTTACGTGTGGGGCAGCTTTGCCGCCTGCGTGCTGGCGGTGATCGTCGAAGTGGTGCTGGTGCGCAATCGGCGCAGCGAAATCCTGTCAAGTCTGCGCCGCGAACACCGGGCAGACGAAATCGAAGCAGAAGGAAAGGCAACATGAAGGCTCGTCACAAACGTCTTGCGATCATCCTCGGCGCGCTGGCATCGCTCGCCATCGCCGCGGGGCTGATCCTCAACGCGCTCAACAGCAACATCGCGCTCTTCGTGACGCCGAGCGACGTCGTCGCCGGCAAGGCGCCGAGCGGCGCAGCCTTCCGCATCGGCGGGCTGGTCAAGCCGGGCAGCCTGCAGCGCGACGGCCTTACCGCAAACTTCGTCGTCACCGATACCGCCAAGGAAATCCCGGTCGCCTACACCGGCATCCTGCCCGACCTCTTCAAGGAGGGTAAGGGCGTGGTCGCGCAGGGCAAGCTCGATCCGACCGGCAAGTTCACCGCCACCGAAGTGCTCGCCAAGCACGACGAAAACTACATGCCACCGGAAGCCAAGCACGCGGTGGAACAGGCCCACAAGGCAGGGACGACGCTCAAACAATGAACCCGGAATTCGGACACTTTGCGCTGATCCTCGCGCTCCCCGTCGCCCTGCTGCAGGGCATCCTTCCACTGCTTGGCGCGCACCGCGGCGACCGCACCTGGATCGCGCTCGCTCGCCCCGCGGCACAGGCGCTCTTCCTGCTGCTGGCGACGAGCTTCGTGTGCCTCGCAATTGCCTTTGTCGGCGACGATTTCTCGGTGCGCTATGTCGCCGAGCACTCGAACTCGCAACTGCCCTCGATCTACAAGTTCGCCGCGGTGTGGGGCGGCCACGAGGGTTCCTTCCTGCTGTGGCTGCTGATGCTGTCGGGCTGGACGCTGGCGGTGTCGCTGTTCTCGCGCAGCCTGCCGGATGAAATGGTCGCCCGCGTGATCGGCGTGCTCGGTCTGGTCGCCGCCGGCTTCCTGCTCTTCGTGCTGGTCACCTCGAACCCCTTCGACCGCCTGATCCCGGCTGCGCCGGACGGCGCCGACCTCAACCCGCTGCTGCAGGATCCGGGCCTGGTGGTGCACCCGCCGATGCTCTACATGGGCTACGTCGGCTTCTCGGTGGCCTTCGCCTTCGCGCTCGCCGCGCTGCTCGCCGGCCGGCTCGATGCCGCCTGGGCGCGCTGGTCACGGCCGTGGACGCTGGCCGCGTGGATCTCGCTGACCTTGGGCATCGCGCTCGGTTCCTACTGGGCGTATTACGAATTGGGCTGGGGCGGCTGGTGGTTCTGGGACCCGGTCGAGAACGCATCGTTCATGCCCTGGCTGGTCGGCACCGCGCTGATCCATTCGCTGGCGGTCACCGAGAAGCGCGGCAGCTTCCGCAACTGGACAGTACTGCTCGCGATCGGCGCCTTCTCGCTGTCGCTGCTGGGCACCTTCTTGGTCCGCTCGGGCGTGCTGACCTCGGTGCACGCCTTCGCCACCGACCCGCGCCGCGGCATCATGATCCTGATCCTGCTCGCGCTGGTGATCGGCAGCTCGCTCGCGCTGTTCGCCTGGCGCGCGCCGAAGAGCGGACTCGGCGGCCGCTTCGCACTGTTGTCGCGCGAAACGCTGCTGCTCTGCAACAACGTGCTGCTGGTGGTCGCCGCGGCCTGCGTGCTGCTTGGCACCCTGTACCCGCTGGCGATCGACGCGCTGGGCCTGGGCAAGCTGTCGGTCGGCCCGCCCTACTTCAACTCGGTCTTCGTGCCGGTGGTGATCCCGATCTTCCTGCTCGCCGCAATTGGCCCGCTGCTGCGGTGGAAGCAGTCGTCCAAGGCCGACCTGCTGCCGCGCCTGCGCCTGCCCGCCGTGGTAGGCCTCGTGGCGGCGGTCGCGCTGCCGCTGATCGCCGGCAAGTGGACCTTCGGCGCCGCACTCGGCAGCTTCTGCGCGCTATGGCTCGCCACATCGATGGTCGCGCAGTTGCGCGAGCGCCTGCGCAGCGGCATGCCGCCGGCCGGTTACTGGGGCATGCAGATCGCCCACTTCGGGCTCGCCATCAGCATCCTCGGCGTCGCCTTCGTGAAGCATTACGAAGCCGAGCGCGACGTACGCATGGAGCCGGGCGAGACCACCGTGGTCGGCGGCTACAGCTTCACGCTCAAGAGCGTCACCGAGCGCATGGGCCCGAACTACCGCGCGGCGGTCGGGGAAGTGGAACTATCGCGCGACGGCAAGCTGCTCGACACCCTGCACCCGGAAAAGCGCCAGTACAACAGCTCGGCGATGCCGATGACCGAGACCTCGATCGACTCCGGCCTGTTCCGCGACCTTTATGTGTCGCTGGGCGAGCCACTCGATGGCAAGGCCTGGGCCGTGCGTGTGTATTACAAACCGATGGTCATCTGGATCTGGAGCGGCGCCCTGCTGATGGCGTTCGGCGGCATCCTTGCGGCAAGTGACCGCCGTTACCGCATGCGCGCGAAAAGCGCCGCCACCGGCCTGGAAGGAGTCCGCGCATGAAGCGCATCGTCTGGATTCCCATCGTCCTGTTCGTCGTGCTGCTCGGCTTTCTCGCCGTCGGCCTGAACAAGGACCCGCACAGCATCCCCTCGCCACTGATTGACAAGCCGGCGCCGGCCTTCCGCGTGCCGCAGCTCGGCGACGCCAGCAAGACCTTCAGCCCCGAAGACATGCGCGGCAAGGTCTGGATGCTGAACGTGTGGGCGTCGTGGTGCGTGTCGTGCCGTGACGAGCATCCGGTCCTGGTCGCGTTCTCGCGCACCAACACCGTTCCGCTGGTCGGGCTCGACTACAAGGATCAGCCCGCCGACGCCAAGCGCTGGCTCGGCCAGTTCGGCAATCCGTATTCGCTGGTCGCGGTCGATGCGGATGGCCGCGTCGGCATCGACTACGGCGTGTACGGCGTGCCGGAAACCTATGTGATCGACCGCAACGGCGTGATCCGCTTCAAGCAGATCGGCCCGGTGACCCAGGAAGTGCTCGACCAGACCATCCTTCCGCTGATCAAGAAACTCTCGACATGAAACGACTCGCCCTGCTCTTCGCAGCGCTGTGCCTGAGCGGCGCGGTGCTGGCCAAGGACGCCCGCCCGCTGGCCGAAGACGAAGCCGTTGAACAACGCATGATCGCGATCAGCGAAGAACTGCGCTGCCTCGTCTGCCAGAACGAATCGCTGGCCGGCTCGCATGCCGAACTCGCCGAGGACCTGCGCCGCGAGATCCGCACGATGATCAAGGCAGGCAAGACCGACGCCGAGATCATGGACTTCCTCGTGCAGCGTTACGGCGATTTCGTGCGCTACCGCCCGCCGCTCAAGGCCACCACCCTGCTGCTGTGGGGAGGCCCCTTCGTGCTGCTGCTGGGCGGCATCGCCGGCCTGCTGATCTACCTGCGCCAGCGTAACGCTGCCGTCGAACAACCGCTGGACGAGGCCGAACGCCGCAAGGCTGAAGCCCTGATCGCGGACGCCGAGAAACGGAACGTCACCGAATGACCACTTTCATCATTGCCACCGCCGCGCTGACCGTTCTGGTGCTCGGCCTCCTCACCCGCCCGTTCATCTTCCGGCGTGGCCAAGCCGCCGCGGTCGACATGGGCCGGCTCAATGCCAGCATCCTGCGTGACGAGATCGCCGCGCTCGAACGCGAACATGCAAGTGGTGCGCTGACCGCGGAAGAATTCGCCGCCGCGCGTGACGACGTGCATCGCCGCCTGATCGACGATGCCGGCACCGCCACGCCAGCCGCCGCCCGTACCACTCGGCCGCGCTGGACCGTGATCCCGGTAGTATTGCTGCTGCCGCTGGTCGCCGGTGCGATCTACGCCAAACTGGGCACCCCCGCGGCCGTCACCGGCATCGCACCGCAAGCCGCGGCCGGACAGCCGGACGTGAACAAGATGGTCGCCAACCTGGCCGCCAAGCTGGAGGCCGAACCGAATAATCCCAAGGGCTGGGCGATGCTCGGTCGGTCCTACAAGGTGATGGGGCGTTTCAACGACGCCGCCGCCGCCTTCGAACGCATCGGCCCCGCGCTGGAAGAGAGCGCCGACTGGCTCGCCGAATACGCCGACACGCTTGCGATGACCACCGGCGGCAAGCTCGCCGGCAAGCCGGAGGCTTTCGCCCTCAAGGCGCTCAAGCTCGATCCGGAACATTTGCTGGCGCTGATGCTCGCCGGGTCCGCCGCGGCCGAGCGCGGCGACAACAAGACCGCGATCACCTACCTGCAGCACGCCTTGAGCAAGGTGCCGGACGAATCCGAAGATGCCGGCTTCCTCAAGAACGCGCTGGCGGAACTGCGCAGCCGCAGCGGCGAAGCACCGCTGGTTGAAGCACCGGCCGCGGCGCCGAGCGCCACCGCCAAGGCCGAAGCGACCACCGCACCGGCCGCCGCCACGCAACGCTCGATTGCCCTCGCCATTGGCATCGCACCTGCGCTCAAGGCCGACGCCGCTGGCAAGACACTGTTCGTGATCGCCCGCGCGCCGGGCGAGCGCATGCCACTGGCCGTGATCAAGCGTGGCACCGAAGGTCTGCCGGCCACGATCACCCTCGACGACAGCGCCTCGCTCAACGCCAACCGCCCGCTTTCCAGCGTGCCGGCGATCGAGATCGAGGCTCGCGTATCGGCGTCCGGCACGCCGCAGTCGGCCCCAGGCGACCTCTTCGGCATCGTGCAGGTCCGCGATGCCAACCAGAGCGCGCTCGCGGTGCAGATCGACCAGCGCCGCCAGTAGCCCCAGTGACCGTGCCTCGGACGGGGCACGGCGACGCCACCGAGCGCCGATGTCAGCCCGACTCAGCGAACGCATCCTCAAACTGATCGCGCGGGCCGAAGCGAGCCAGCATCTGCTTCTGGCTTGCCTCGGACTGGCGGCCGCCGGCACGCTGACCGCCGCCTACCCGATCACGCTGATCATCAGCACCGCCGTGCTGATCGCTCCGAAGCGCTGGCGCAGCATCGCTGCAGTGTCCACGCTGGGCAGCGCGCTGGGCGCCTGCGCCCTGGTCATCCTCTTCCACCACATGGCTTGGGAACAGCTTTACGCCCACTTCCCGGCACTTGGCACGCACCCGCGCTGGCACCTCGTCACACAATGGACGCAGGCCTATGGCCTTGCCGCCCTGCTGCTTGTCGCCGCCCTGCCACTGCCGCAAACCCCGGCGCTGATCGTGCTGTCCGCGGTACGGCATGACTACCTCGGCGTCTTCCTGGCCGTCGCCGCCGGCAAGGCCATCAAGTACAGCGTCGTCGCGTGGGCGGTTTCGCACTTTCCGGACCGGCTGGTCGGTCGCATCGGGCGCTGGATCCGGCCCGGAACACCGCGATCGACGCCACGCCGATAGCACTGCGTCACCCTTGCGGGCACGATGTGCGCTGTGGCAACGCAGAGAAATCCGGCTACACGCGGCAACCTGCAATATGACATATGCAAGCACCTTGCTATGATGCCGGGGCTCCCCTACCCACTCCGGAGAAGACCCATGCATCATCACTTGCGCTTGCTGGTCTGCGCGACCTTGGTTTCCCTTGCCGCGCCAATCGCCTCTGCCGACCCGACCCACTTGTATCAGCTCGACGGCAGCCTGGCCGATGCCTTCGGCGGCCCGAGTCTGGTAGCCCACGGCGGCGTACTCGGCGCCACCAGCTACAGCTTTGAAGCCAATCAAGGCCTGAGCCTGGACGGCGCACTGCCGGCCGGCAACTACACGCTGGATCTGTCGTTCAGCTTCGGCGCCACCAGCAGCTGGCGCAAAGTGCTCGACTTCAAGGGGCTCACAAGTGACGCAGGGCTCTACAACTTCAACTCCGCGCTGCAGATCTGCGATTGCAGCACCCAGATCAATGGCCCGGCCAATGATTTCATCGCCGACAAGACCTTGCGCGTGACGCTGACGCGCGACGCGACGACCCAGGTCGTCAACGGCTACGTCAATGGCGCGCTGCGTGCGACCTACACGGACAGCAGCAACATCTTCGTGTTCAGCACGCCAAACCGGACAGTCAATTTCTTCATCGACGATTTCGCGACCGGTCAGGGCGAAGCCTCACGCGGCAAGGTCGATTACATCGCGGTGTATGACCACGCTCTGACCGGCGCCGAAGTCGCCGCAGTGCCAGAACCCGGAACGACGGCAATGATGCTGGCAGGTCTTGGCGTGCTGGCACTGGCCCGGCGACGCACACAGCGCACCTGAGCATCGGGCTCAACGATGCACCCCGGGCGTCCGCAACAGTGCCCGGGGTACGCTCGCCAATTCATCGACAGGCATTGCGGCCCAGATTCAGCGGCCCGTGCAGCGCATTCTTACCGGAGCCTTCCCCCCCAGTGATGCAAACCCTTGCATCAGCGCGCCTTCGATCGGCAGGAACTCCACCCCGCTCCAGTTGAGGAACAGTGCCGGCGCAGCACCTTCTCCGCTGCCCTTCAATTGCAGGTGCAGATAGTGTGCGCGGCAGCGGGAACACGCCTTCGCCGATATCAGCACCATTTCGCTTGAGGCCGAGTCGGGGCCGGAATAGCGCGCGCGATCGCCGCCAGACAAGTCCGCAGTGTGTGCACCGGCGGCGTCGCGCCAGCTGCAACGGAGTCCCGCATACCGGTCGTCGAGCCAGATCCTCGAAGGCAAAGCCAGATCCGCGGTGGGTTCGACTGCACGGAAGGCGCCGAAATACGGAAACACCTCTCGTCGCCAATAGTCGGCGCGCACCGACAGCGCCCCCTGCTCCAGGCGCTGCTGCGCCTCAGGCCAGCGTGCCGCGGCCGCCAGCAGCGCCTCGTTGCATTCCGGAGGGCCCTCGCAGCGCAGCGTCACCCAGCCGTCTGACGCGTCGCGCTCGATCAATGTCCAAGGCCCGGACTTCCACTGCCCCGGCGCCTCGACCAGCGACACGGCGGGCGACTCCGCACGCACCACAGCGCAGATCGGCAGGGTCTGCAATGCCAACACGCCAATCAGCGCCGCACGAGCCTTTCGCCAGGAAGTTGCAGCCATCATCTCCAGTCTCCGCTCAGTACGAAGGGCGCCCAGAAGTAGGGATGCGCCCAGGGGCGTGCCGGATCGATCCCGACTGCCTTCATGGTGCCACCGCCCGCCAGCTTGGCGCCGCGCTCGCTCTCGTCTGCGGCGACAGCGGCGCCTTGCAAGATCGCCAGTTGTGCCGTGCGCAGCGCGTTCCCGCGGCCCTCCGCGCGCGCCGAATAGAAACGCTGCATCAGCGCCGCAGTACTGGCATCGGCAACAGGCCACAGGCTCGCCAGCACGCTGCGGGCGCCCTGGCGCCGCACTGCGGCGGCGAGCCCTTCCACTTCCGCGCCGTTCTCGTTTGTGCCGCCGCCGCTGGCGGTGTTGCAGGCGGACAGCGTCAGCAACTGCACGTTGAGATAGTCGAGTGCGGCCAGTTCCCGCAGGCTCAGGGTGTTGCCATCGCCGAGCAGCAGCACCGAACGTTCCGCGTCGCCCGGTCGGAAATCGAAATGGCTGGCGATGTGCACCACGTTGAAGCGGCCGGATAAGGCATCCTCCAGCCCGCCACGATCGAATTCGCCATCGAGCAGCACCTCGCCTGGAAGGGTGCCGTCCGGATGCCTGGCGTCGCGCACGATGCGCCCCAATTCACCCGGCACCGCCGGCAAAGGCTTGAAGCCGGACGCCCCGCGCGCGGCGCCGAGCCCGGCGACCTGCCACTCGCCCGCAGGCCCACCGGACGGCGTTCCGCCCGCCTGCAGCCAATGCACCAGCGCGTAGCGTTCGACCAGAAACTGCTTGCCGTCGTGCAGGGCAGCGAACGGCAGATAGCGTAGCGATTCGGTCAGCGCCAGCACCAGCGTGGTGGCCTTGGCCGCTGCAAGGTCCGCTGCGATCGGCGCGACCAGCACCTGATGCAAGGCCTGCGCTGCCGGCAAGACGTCGGCGCGCGCTTCGATCGCCTGCCGCAGTGCCGCGACCCGGCGATTGAGTTCGACACGCCCGATCGCCACCTCACGCCCGAAGCTGCCGCGCCCGGTCGACACAACTATCGCCAGTCGCTGTTCGCCCACCACGTAGGACACGCCCACCGCACCGGGATCCGGCCGCACCAGCGTCTGCAGATCGCTGCCCCGGTGCAGCACCTCGGCACGCAGTTCCGTAGCATCGCTGACGAACTTCAGCGCGGACACCCATTTCTCGAAATCGATCTGCCATTGCAGCTGGCGCTGTTTGAGCGCCTGCAGCCGCTGTTGCGCCGCCTCGTCGAGCTTCTCGCCGGCCCGCTGGCGTCGTTGCAGCGCCGCCAGTTCGCTCGCCTCGGCCACGCCAGTGGCCACCAGCGCATCGCCCTGCTGCGCCGCGGACTTTTCCGCGCCAACGAATTCCGCCTGTGTGCGCTGGACATCGGAACGTTGCACGAGATCGGCAAGCTCGACCTCCTTGAGCATGGTCAGCACCTGTTCGGCTTCCGCGAGCCGCCCAAGGTCGACCAGCCAGCTCGCCAGTTCGCGATAGGCCCCGCCGTTTTCCTGCATCAGACTGCGCTGCAGTGCCGGATCGAGCGTGCGCGATTGCCCGCGGATGCGCTGCATCGCATTGATCGCCTGTTTGCCAACGAAAACCGCTTGCTCGGGGCGACCTGCCGCGTGATAGCGCGTCGCGAGCAACACGCCGGACTCGAATTCAACCTGCGGCACGCCGGCTGCGCGCGCGATCGCGAATGCACGCAGCGACAGCGCCAGGGCCTGCGTCGAGTCGCCACGCGCGGCAACGACGCTTGCCAGTCGCGCCATCGTGTCGGCCGTGCGCGCGTGGCCAGCACCCAGCGCCTGTTCGCGGATCGCGAGCGCCTCGCGGAAGTGCGCCTCGGCGGCTGCGAAGTCCCCTTTCAACTGCAGCAGCCAGCCCAGGTTGTGCAGGGTATCGGCGATGTCGGCATGCCCCGGCGGCAGTGCCGCGCGGCGGATCGCCAGCGCCTGGTCGTACCACGGTCGGGCCGCGTCGAATTGCCCGCCGCGCCGCAAGATGTCGCCGATGCTGCTCTGTGCGCTGGCAATGAAGGGGTGGCCGGCGGGCAGCACGCGCTGGCGCATCGCAAGCGCCTCCTCGTAGAGCTTGAGCGCCACCTCGTTCTGCCCGAGGTTTTCGTGTGCATAGGCCAGCTTGCTGAGGCTGTTGGTCGTGTCGGCATGATCGGGTGGCAATACCTTGCGGCGGATCTCGTAGGCGCGCCGATAGGTCGGCAGCGCATGGTCGAAATCGCCCAGCGCGCGATACAGGTCGCCAAGGTTCGAGAGATCGGTCGCCACATCGGCATGCACCTTGCCGCGCAGCTTCTCGTCCAGTTCGAGCGCGCGCTTGAGATGGATCGCCGCGTCCTGGTAGCGACCGAGCGTCTGCTCGACCAGACCGAGCCCGCCCACCGCCGCACTCAAGGCAGACGGATCGGCACCCGACGCCGTTTCGAGGATCGCGATCGCTTCGGTGTAGCTCTTCAGCGCTTCGTCGTACGCGCCGACACGGTACAGCAGCACCGCGCGATTGCCGGCAAGCGTGCCGCCCAATGCCGCATCCGGGCCGCTGCGCAACAGGCCAACAGCCTGCGCATAGAACTCGTTCGCCTCGGCATAGCGGCCGAGCTTTTCGCTGATCGCGGCGGCGTCGTTGAGCAGCACCGCGCGCGTGCGGGCGTCGCCGCTACCGGCAGCCTCGATCAGCGCGTTCGCGCGCTGCAGCGCGGCGTCGTAGCAACCCTTGTCGTAGAGCGCGAGCATGCCCCCGCGGCCCGCTGCCGCTGCGGCCTCCACCTTGGCGCACTCCGTGTCGGCGAATGCCACTCCTGTGACAGCGCCCGTCGCCAGTACCCAGGCAATGACGCGCAAACCAAGCGAACAAGGCGGGCTGCGCATCACTGTGCATGCAGAAGTTTGAACGAAGTGATCACGGGCGAACCGGGGTCCGCGCAGTCGCTCGCCCGCTGCCGTTTGCCACCGGAATCGCAAGCAGCCGACAGCGGCCCGGTCCGCTCGGTCGAACCGATGGTTTCGATCTGCCCCGCCGGCACCCCGCGCGCCACGAGGTAATCGCGCACGAGATCGGCCCGGTGCGCCGCGATCGCAAGCCGATATTCATCGGTGCCCGGCTCGTTGGCGTGGCCTTCTACGCGTATCGGCGACAGCAAGGTGTGCGCCAGCACCAACGCAGCGAGTTCATCGAGACGCCGCATGGCATCCGCCGACAACTGGTTCGCGTCGGCCGGAAACGCCGATTCGAGCACAAGGCTCAACGCATGCGGCGATTCGTCCGGATGCCCGGCCGCTGCCGCGGCCTGTCGCGCACGCGCCTGTTCGGCTGCCATCGCCGCAGCGCGACGCGCATCGTCAGCCGACTGCTCCGGGCCCGTGGCAGCCTCGGCACCTGACACCACCGCGCGCGCGTCGTCGCGAGCCTTGCGCGCGGCGGCATCAGCGGCATCGCTGGCCGACGCACTCGCGGAGGCCAGGCACAGGAGCAAGGAGACTGATCGAACGCCGCGCGTCATGTTCTTCAAGTTCGATTCCGAATCTGTGGATGGGGGCAGGTCCGTCACGGTGTCGGGCTTGGCGACGCAGGTTTCGACTGCCCGTCGTGCTGCATCACCAGGCCGCAAGACCCGAGCGGAAGCGTTCGCAGAGGCTTGAGGGCAGCATCCAGCCCGCTCAGGAACTGTAGCGAATCCAGGCGCGGCATACGCAGATCCCAGCGTTTCGCAGACGTGTTCGCCACAGGCTCGCCATTCACCGCTCGCGCGGCACCCACCGGCGCGGGTGCTTGCGGAGCCGCGTGCACTTGCGCCGCGGCCTGCGTGCCCGCGACACACAGCCCCAACGTCACCCGAACGAACAGTCCCTCCACAAGCGCCTCCTGTATGCGTCGGACCGACGACGCGCGGCCCTTGCACTACGACGTCGCGACGACTGAATCGTCAGGCGCGTGCAGCGGCAGGCCCGCCACGCCCAACAGGATCAGCGGCCACTCCAGCCACGCATGCACGCCGGCCGCCACGGCATAGAGCCCGCGCGCCGACTTGTAGTCGGTGAAGAAATACAGGCTAAGGCCGGCGCACAGCAGCAGCGCGAGGGGCCGCATCGGCAAGCCGCGCCACGCCGGCCCGATCGCGCGCGGCATCAGATACAGCACGGACAGATAGTGCAGACACTGTGCCCACACCAGCGCGGGCAGCGCCGCCGCAGCGAGCTGTGTCGAGCGGCCCTGCAGCCAGCCGATCTCCGATGGCGGAGTCGATCCTGTCGCGACGCCTGAATGCGCCCCCCACAGGAGCCCGCAGCACAGCAGCGGCGCAAGGAACATGACACCGAGCAGCGGACGTGCCGGCCAGCGCCCGATGCGGGCATCCGAGGGCATCAGGCCGAGCGGCGTGAAGTTGTGGGCGATCGCCAGCGCCGCGAGCACACCCACCACGTAGGGCGTATCGGCCACGGCGATCAAGCCTGCTGGCACGGCAAGGCCCACCGCAACGAAGGCGTAGCGCCGCGGACGCGGCAGGCGCGGCGTCATGAACACGGTAACGAACAGACACACGGCCAGACTGGCCGCATCGCAGGCCGCGGCCGTGGCTGCGTCAAGCCGCCCCGACCAGAGGCCGAATCTCGCCAGCGCCTGCATCGTGAGCACGCCCAGCAAGGGCATCCACAGCATACGTGGCAGCGCTGCGCCCCAGACCTGCCGTACCCAGGCAAGTTCCCACAGCACATGAGGCAGCCCGAATAGCGCAAGCGCGAAGAGGTAGAGCCCTTGCGGCTGCCACAGCGCGAGTAGCCCCAGCACCGCGGCCAACGCGATCCAGGCGGATTCGCGGACGCGCCTCATGCCAGCAGGCCGCCCAACAGGGCGGAAGCAAGGTTGGCGGCAAGTGACATCAACAAGGCAACGCGCGGCGTCAGCCCGGCCAGTACCGCCACCATCACCGCTTCGGCGAGCACCACCAGGGCCTCGATCAGCACCAGGCCGACCAGATAGTCGTGTGCGCCAAAGTGGCCGATTGCCTGCCAGGCGAACGGATGCGTGACGCAACTTGGCAACAGCGCGGCGGCGGCGCGCCACGCAGGCCCACGCCGCGACCGGGCGCTCGCGAACCAGACGATGGGTGCTTCGATCAGCAGCGTGACGCCCAGCGCGACGCCCTGCGACAACATCGTCTACTGGAACAGCTTGCGCCAGGCACTGACCGGTTTGAGCGTGAGCGCGGGTGCTGGTCGTTCCGGCTCGCAGGTGATGACCGGCCGTGTCAGTGTGCGACGGCCCTGAAAATAGGCCCCCATCTCGGCGCGCTGCACGGCGCACACGCCGTCGAAGCGGCGCGTGTCGGCGCCTATCGAAACTTCGGCGGTGCAAGGCTTGCCTGCTTCCAGCCCTTTGCAGAAGCGGTCGGCGGCAAGCGGCGGTTCGGCACACAGCCAGCCATGCGACTGCAGGGTCTGTGCCATCTCGGCATTGCGTGCGGCCACCTCGCACAATTGCTCGTCGGCCCGCCACGGCCCTTCCGGCAAGCCGCGTTCGATGCGGGGCGCGGGTTTGCGGGTGCACAGCAGATCGATCTGGAAGTCGCGCCTGTGCACCTCGCGCTCGCAGGTACCGCTGCCACCGCCCTCGAAGGGGGTGCCGGGAATCAGGCAGGCCGCACCGACACGGAGCCCTTCGCACCAGGCATCGGTGCGGTCGAAAGCGCCAGGATTGTTGCGATAGCGCTGCGCGACATCGGGCGCCTGCGGTGGCAGCACGTCGGCGCGGGCTGCAAGACACAGCAGCAACGCAGTGAGGGTCAGGGACACTTTGAACATGCACACTCCATCAGGCTGATCGGGCGACTGCAGCGGAAGGGTCGCCGCCTCACGGTTTGAATTCGATGCGGACACGGCCGGGCGTGGCTTCCAGAGCGAGCGCGGAGAAGGCTTGCGTCACGCCGGGCGACAGTGGCGCGACGAGTTCGCAGTCGACACTGAACACATTGCCGGACGCGTAGATGTCTGCGGCGACGCCTTCCTTGCGCAGGGCACTGACGAGACGCTCGGCCGCGGCGCGCGGTGTGGGGGTATGCACATCAAGACGCACAAAGGCGCCACGCCAGATCGGCGGTTCGGCGTAAGCCACGACCTCCGGCGCAGGTGGCGGCGCCTGCCGCATCACCACCAGGCCGATCGCCACCGCTGCCAGCGTCGCCGCCACGGCGTAAGACCAGGTCGGTAGCGCGTTGCGCGGCAAGAGGCGCTCGCGCCGCAGGCGAAATTGCAGGCGCTCGAGCGCGCGCGCTTCGTCGGCGGCATCGCCGGCTTGATCCGCCGCCGCCTCGGCAAGGATCGCTCGCCGCAAGGCCTGCGTTTCGCTGCGATTGCTGCGGCCAGGCTGCTGCCCGGCGACCTCTGCCAGCCAGCTGTCGATCTGCTCAGGGCGCTCGGCCATCACTCATCCTCCGCGATCAACTCGCGACATGGCAGCAGGAATTCGCGCAGGCGCTTGCGGCATTGCGACAGGTACTCGCGCGTGGCTGCCTCGGTGCGATCAAGGAAAGCTGCCACATCGCGCACGCTCCAGCCATCGAGCGCGGCGCGGCGCAGCGCCTCGGCGCGCTCGGGGTGGGCCCTGCCGAACGCCGCAAAGCCGCCCTGCACGCAGTCATCGAGCGCTTGCTGATCGCTGCTGTCGCTGTCGCACACAGTGGCGTCGGACACCCGCTGCCAGCCTTCGTCGTCGAGCTGTTCCTCGCGGCGTGGCGCGCGGGTGATGTCCGCCGCAAGGTTCCGCGCGATCTGATAGATCCAGCTCGACACGGCCGAGTCGCCGCGGAAGCTGGCCGCGTGCCTGACAACCCGCACGAAGACATCTTGCAGCGCATCTTCCGCCAGATCCGCCTGCACGCCGTGGCGAATCAGGAAGGCCAGCAGCGGTCGCCGGTACTCACGGAAGAGCCCGGCCACCCCGCGTTCACCCGCCTTGCCACCGGCGGCGATGTCGTCAAGCCAGCGCTGGTCGCGGGCGTTGCGTTCGGCGATTTCCATATCGCGGTCGGCCTTACTTGCGCACGGTCCAGTTGAACACCTGCATCGCGGTGCGCTGCCCGGGTGTCGCCGGCGTGAGCTTTGCACCGCGCGTGGCGTAGTCCGCGAAGCCTGCGTCGCGGAAAGCCGTCGTCTCGTCGTCTTCTGCCCCGCGCGTGCGGTTCGCCTGCGCGAGCGGCGGCTGTGCGAGGAAGGAAAAGTCTACGCGCTCGGCGAGCCCGCGCGCCTGCACGGCAATCGTTACAAGTCGCTCCAGCCCGGTGGTTTCGTCATCAATGTCGAGGGTGAAAGTACGCGAGGCCTTGGCCTCGAAACGGTTGCTCTCGCCATTGCTCGGGAACAGTGCCGACACGCCATAGCCGGCATCGAGGTAGAGAACCGTCACATCGAGTGGCAGGTTGCCTTGGTTAACGAGGCTGACCTCGACCTTGTCACCCGCATGCAGCACCGGGCTGCGTTCTGCGGTAATCGGCAGCGTCTTGCCGGCCGCGGTGACCTGTTTCATCGTGACGGCCAGCTTGCCGCCGGCGGCATCGCCCAACTGGCTGGCGATGCGCATCAGGTTGGTGGCACGCGCAACGCTGTGCAGCGCAGAGGCCAACTCTTCGCGCAGGGCCGGTGCGCCCTTGGCGGCGTTCCACTGCAGCGTGAGCGAGCCGGTGCGCAGTTCTTCTTCGCATTGCGTGCGCTCGGCGGCCTTCTTGCGTGCCGCGCAGTTAAGACCCTGCAGCGCGGGCGGGACAAGCTGCACGCGGTCACGGTAGGCCTTGACTGCAACATCGCCGGTCTCGGGCAAGGAAAACCAGTTGATTTGTGCGCCAGGAACGCCGTATTTCTTCAAGGCGTCGATCGGGCCGCGCGCGATGCAGGCGCTATCGCAATCGGTGAAGTCCGCGACCACCCGCAGGGTGTATTCGCCGGCGCTGCGGATCAGGCGGGCATGGGCGGCGGGGGGGATGTCCTTCGGATCGAGCGCCGGTTTGCCGCCGTGCGCCAGCGGCACCAGCGTGCTCGAGGCCAGCGCGACGTTGCGCGCCTCGGCATAGCCTATCGCCGCGTCGTCCTTGTCGAGCGGGCTGGCAACGATCGCCAGCAGAGACGCTTCGGTCACTTGCGCCAGCGCACCGGCCGGGATCGACGGCGTCGCACCCCGGTCGACCTTCCACTGGCGGATCGGCACGCTTTCCTGACCGAACAACAGGTCATCGAGGCGGGTACCGGAAAACAGGGGCGTAACGCGGCTCTGGTTCATGCCGCCGTACTGGCTGAGCACATGTTGCGCCAGCTGGCGATACGTCATCGGCGCGCCGGATTCGAGCGCCTGCATCAGTGTGAAGCCAAACAAGCCGAATGGCTTGCGGTCCGGGTGACCGAGCGGCAGTCGCATCTCAGGCGCAAGCTCGGTCGTCTGCGCGGCGTAGAAGAACACGCCACCGGCCATGCCTTTGGTGCTCGCCACCGGGTCGGCGGACGCCGCATCAGCCTTGCCGCGGGAGCGCACTGCATCGGCATTCGCGCGGTCGATTACCTTCGCAGGAATGCCCAGCGCATCCGGCGTGATGTAGCGATAGCGCACTTCGCTGCTGTCGCCCGCGCCACGAACCATGGTCGCGCTGTGACAGGAATCGAAGATCGCCCAGACGAAGGCCCCCTTGTCGATGATGCGGTCTACCGCGCGCCGCAACTCGTGGCTGACCAGCGCGTTCTGCACCGTCTGGCCTTCGTCGTTCCAGGCACCGATGTCGCGCGGCAGGAAGATTTCGAACAGACCGTCGGCCTCGTCGCGCCCTTCGGGCGTGTTGCGATCGGCCGGTTGCTGACTGCCGTGCCCGGAGAAATACAGCAGCACATAGTCGCCCTTGGCCGACTGCAGTGCCAGTTGGTCAAGCGCGTTCAGTATCGCCGCGCGGGTAGGAAGGCCGCTGGCCCCGGGAACACCATCGGCCAGCACGGTCATGTGGTTCGCAGCGAAACTGCGCTGCTGCAATAGATCGCGCAGGCGCTGGATGTCGTTGCGCGGGCCCTCGAGCTGGAAATTCTTGTCGAGCACCGGATACTCGGACACGCCCACCAGCAGCGCCCGCATCTCGCGCGCGTGCAAGGCCTTCAAGGGCAGCATCAGGGCAGCTACGGCAAACAGGATTACGCACGCAATGCGTTTCACGAACAGTCTCCGGATACGCGGCAAATCTGGATCGGGCGGTTCAGGGCGCCCCTGAAATGAAAACGCCCCCCGGCAGTGACCGGGAGGCGTGACTGTAGCAATCAGTTCGTGATCAGGACATATTCGTTTGCGATGCCACGATTGCGCACGCGCACGTTGAACTTGCCGGTCCACGCGGGGGTGAAGCCGCAGACCATGTCATCGGAGTTGTCGTCGTCCTTGCAGATCAGGTTGCCGTTCTCGTCGTAGACGTACAGATCGAGATCGGAGTCGCCATCACCGCTCACCAGGATTCTGGCGGGCTCGCCGCCGGTGAAGACAACGTCGAACGAATCCACTTCGCCGGAACCGACCACGGTATGGATACGGCCCGGGCCACGATCACGCCCGCGCGACCCGGTCTTGGCCACGTCGTCGGCCAGCGCAATGATGTCCGGGCGGCCCGCAGCCAGTTCCCGCGCATGCGCGAGGATCACGTCGGGCGAATAGCCATCGGGCCGGCCCTTGTCTGCGCCAGGCTTGCCGCCGGTGCGCTTGGCGGGGGACTCGACAGTGCCGGCCTCCTTGATGATCTTGGCCGCGGTGATCAAGGCAAGCGGATCGCCATTTGCATTGCCGTAACGCACCAGCGCATGGGCCGTCGCAATCTTGTCGACCGCGGCAGTGGCTGGTGTCGGAGCCGCTTTGGCGCTGTTGAGATTCGGCTTCTTCTGTGAAGCGGCCATTGCGGTGACGGCAAAACAGCAGCTCAATGCGGCAATCACCAGCTTGCGGGAAATCGTCATGAAAGGGCTCTCCTGTGTGGGTACGACTTGAAGTCAAGATTTGGTCCCGGCGACTTGCGCCAACCGGCATCTCTTCTTCGCTTTAGACGGCAAGCCGGCCAAGCTGCCAGGCAAGGTCTGCGCGAACACCCAGCTTATCGGCGCCGAGTGAAGCATTCTTTATCGACGATCGATTTCACACACGGTAACAAGGTGACGTCCGCCTTACCAGTGTCGCAGCGCGCCAGCAGCACGACTCCCACCTGCGTCGCTGCAAGCAGCAGGGAATGCAAATTGCGTTGCAGGTGCAAGGCCAGGATGGGCACACCGCCAGCGGCCAGGAGGGGAAGGAAACCGGGCGAGCATTTTTGACGGGGACTCACGCAGCGCCGAAGTAAGGAGCCCATGCCCGCGGCGCCCCGGAAAGCGAAAAACCCGCCAGAAGGCGGGTTTTTCTTGGGAAAGCTTGGGGCGACATACCGGGATCGAACCGGTGACACCTGGAATCACAATCCAGTGCTCTACCGACTGAGCTAATGCCGCCACTGGGTACTACTCTGCAAGGTTTGGCCCGCCCGACAGGACTCGAACCTGTAACCCCCGGCTTAGAAGGCCGGTGCTCTATCCGGTTGAGCTACGGGCGGGTTCTGTCCGAACGTTTATCCAAACTTGCTGGTCGGGGTGGAGAGATTCGAACTCCCGACATCTTGCTCCCAAAGCAAGCGCGCTACCGGACTGCGCTACACCCCGAGAGGGCGAGAATATACACAGACACCGCCCGGTCGTCAAATAAGCTTGCAGCACGTCTGCGTTTCCGGCGCTGAAGAGTGCTCATTCGGGTAGCCGGAACGGCGACATCGAAGCCGCCGATCCGGTCAGTTCTTGTCGCGCTTGCCACCAAGCAACGCCGCTACCGCCTTGAGTGCGCGCCGAGCACCGCTTTCTTCAACCGGTTGCGCTGGGCGCGTTGCCGGCGTGTGCTGTGCGGCGGGGCTACGCGGCGCATTCCTGCTGCCCTCGCCTTGCCCACGGCGACCACCGTCGCCACGCGGCGCGGCAGCGCCCGGACGGCGGCCCTCCCCTTGCGGCCTGGCCGGCCGGCCGCTCCGCGCTGGAGCGCCGTCGGCCGGCTGCCCACCGGCAGCAGCGGGCTTGGCCGGGGCAGCGTGCCGCTTGGGCGCTTGCGCGGTCACTGCGGCGGGCTTCCCGTGCCGGGGGCCGGGCTGCTGCCCGCGGGCCGGATGCTGTTGCGGCGAAGCATTGCCGCCACGCCCACCACCGCTACCGCGACCACCACGCGTATGCGCTGGCGCGGGATGAGCCGGGCGTGCATGCGTTTCGCCGCCCACCGGGAGTGCAACCGGCACAAAGTCCGGATCGTTGACCCGATCGATTTTGCGCCGCATCAGGCGCTCAATTGCCACCAGATGCTTCATCTCCTCATCGTCGACCAGCGAGATTGCTGCACCACTCGACCCGGCACGACCGGTACGACCAATTCGGTGGACATAGTCTTCCGGCACGTTTGGCAACTCGAAATTCACAACCTGCGGGAGCTGGTCGATATCCAAGCCGCGGGCGGCAATGTCGGTCGCCACCAGCACCTGCAGATCCCCCGACTTGAATTCGGACAAAGCGCGGGTGCGCGCGTTCTGGCTCTTGTTGCCGTGGATCGCCAAGGCGGGTATGCCGTCCTTGTCCAGCTGCTCTGCCAGGCGGTTGGCGCCGTGCTTGGTGCGGGTAAAGACCAGCACCTGGAACCACTGGTGTTTCTTGATCAGATGCGCCAACAGGTGCCGCTTCTGTTTCTGGCCAATGAGGAACACCGACTGCTCCACCAGTTCGCTCGCCGTATTCCGCCGCGCCACTTCAACGTAGCCGGGCTTGTTCATCAGCCCATCGGCGAGCGCCTTGATCTCATCCGAGAACGTAGCCGAGAACAGCAGGTTCTGGCGCTGCTTGGGCAACAGCGCGAGCACCTTCTTGATGTCGCGAATGAAGCCCATGTCGAGCATTCGATCCGCCTCGTCCAGCACGAGGATCTCAACGTCGGACAAGGACAGCGTCTTCTGGCCGATGTGGTCCAGAAGACGTCCGGGAGTCGCAACAAGGATATCGAGAGGCTTGCGGAGCCCCGCGATCTGCGGATTCATGCCGACGCCACCGAACATCACCATCGATGTCACGTCCACATATTTGCCATAGGTCTGCACCGACTCTTCCACCTGCGCGGCGAGTTCGCGCGTCGGGGTCAGGATCAGGCAGCGCGGCTTGCCAGGCGTCGCGCCCTTGGGCTTGGTCACGAGGTGATGGAGGATCGGCAATGTGAATCCGGCCGTCTTGCCGGTGCCGGTTTGCGCGGCAGCCATCAGGTCACCCCCCTGCATCACCAGAGGAATCGCCTGCGCCTGGATCGGCGTCGGGTGCGTGTAACCGGCCTCGCCGATTGCACGCAATAGGGGTTCGGCCAGCGCCAAGCTGGCAAACGTAACTTCGGAATTCATGAAACTGCTCCAGCGACGGCCCGTCTCTCGAAATCGAGCGACACCAATCCAGGCTGACGAGAATGAGATCGGCGAAAAGGCCTTGGGCCGTGCGATCGGGTGGTAATCAGAGACCGCAGCGAAGATTGGAAAACGCTGGGTGGGCGCAGCATACCCGTGATTGACGCGAAAGTCAGCAGGAACTCTCTGACGCCGTAATGCCTGCAGTTCTCAAGATCATCCCAGCAGGCCAGTCCCGGATTTGCAGGGTGGGCTTCGGTACGTACCCGCGCCCAACCGGGAGCGCTCAGTCGTCCGTGCACGTCGGCTGACGCGCAACCACACCCAACGACCCAGGAAAGCAAACAAAAAAGGGGAAGGCTAAAAGCCTTCCCCTTCTGTGCCTGGAGCGGGAGACGAGTCTCGAACTCGCGACCTCAACCTTGGCAAGGTTGCGCTCTACCAACTGAGCTACTCCCGCAGTACTCTGGAGGCGCGGGCCGGAGTCGAACCGACCTACACGGATTTGCAATCCGGTGCATAACCGCTTTGCTACCGCGCCGTGTGCGGATCAACCTGTGACGACCCGCAGCCTAACTAAAAGGGGAAAGCACCGGGCTTTCCCCAAATTTCGGCTGGAGCGGGAGACGAGTCTCGAACTCGCGACCTCAACCTTGGCAAGGTTGCGCTCTACCAACTGAGCTACTCCCGCGTCGCAGAGAGATGAATTATAGCCGACTTTCTGCCAGCGTCAACCCTTTCCTGCCTCGGACAGCGCAACGGCGGCCCGCTTCAGGTAATAGCCCATGGACCACAGGGTGAGCACCGCAGCCACCCAGATCAACAACATTCCGACAGGATTGACCGAGAAGCCAAACAGGTTTCCATTAAACAGCAGCACGGGAATGGCAATCATCTGCGCGGTCGTCTTGAGCTTGCCGATAAACGAAACCGCGACACTGCGTGAGGCGCCGACCTGGGCCATCCATTCACGCAGCGCGGAAATCGTGATTTCGCGCCCGATGATGACAAACGCGATCAATGCATCGACGCGCCCCAACTCCACGAGCATTACCAACGCCGCGCCGACCATGAGTTTGTCGGCCACCGGATCGAGGAATGCGCCAAATGCCGACGTCTGACCCAGCTTGCGCGCCAGATAGCCGTCAAACCAGTCAGTTACGGCCGCCGCAACGAACATGACGCACGCCCAGATATTCTTTTCCGGCATCGAGAGCCAGGTTTCGGGCAGATAGAAGACGCCGACAAACAACGGAATGAGAACGATGCGGGCCCAGGTCAGGGTGTTCGGAATATTTAGCTGCATGTGCGGGTTGGATGAGGCGCCAGCGATTCAGTCGCGTAGCGCATTGTAGATCGCTTCCGCGAGTTTTCGATTGACGCCGCTGACGCGACAGAGGTCTTCGACCGTCGCCTCCTTGACGCCAGCGAGCCCGCCAAACGTCTCGATGAGTTTCTTGCGACGCGTCGGCCCAATTCCGGGGATATCGTCGAGACGAGATCCGACGCGCGCTTTGGCTCGCTTCGCGCGCATTCCGGTGATCGCGAAACGATGTGCCTCGTCGCGCACGGTCTGGATCAGGTGAAGCCCGGCGTGCTCGCCACCGAGCACCAGCGGCGCCCGATTGTCGGGGAATACCAATTGCTCCAGCCCTGCCTTGCGCGCCTCGCCTTTCGCAACCCCCAGCATGGCGATCGTTTCCAGACCCAGTTCGACGAGCACTTCGTAAGCCACGCTGACCTGCCCCTTACCGCCGTCGATGAGGATGAGGTCGGGCCGTGCCCCCTCCCCCGCAGCCACCTTGCCATAGCGTCGCTCCAGGGCCTGTCGCATCGCGCCGTAGTCGTCGCCGGGTTCGACACCCGCGATGTTGAATCGACGGTACTCGGACTTCTTCATTCCGCCGTCTTCCCACACCACGCAGGACGCGATCGTGGCCTCGCCCATCGTATGGCTGATATCGAAACATTCGATGCGCTGTGGCGCATCCTGAAGTTCGAGCGCCGATCTCAATGCGTCCAGCTGGTCCGCAACGCGCCCGGATTCGCGCAGGCGGATTTCGATTGCCTCACGGGCATTGCGCTCGGCCATCTCGACCCACGCTCTTTCGGCCTCGAAACGCGGGGCGACCACGGCAATCCGGAGTTCAAGTGTCTCATCGACAAAACGGCGGGCATCTTCGGGCACCACCCCCGACACCACCAAACGGGTTGGCGCAGGATGTTCGAGGTAGTGCTGCTCGATGAAGGCCAGCAATGCATCGCCGGCGCCCAGCGTCTCGCCGCCTTGCGGAAATTGCGGACGATCACCAAGGTGGCGTCCGCCTCTGACCATCGCAAGGTTTACGCAGACGACGCCCGCAACTTCGACCGCAACCACGACATCCACATCTTCGTCACGACCGGAGTCGACGAACTGCTTGTGCAGAACAGTCTGCAGGGATCGGATCTGGTCGCGGAAAAAGGCTGCTTCTTCGTATGCGAATCGCTCTGCCGCCTGCTGCATTTGCACGCCAAGCTGATCGATGATTTCGCTATGGCGCCCGTCGAGAAACATGCTCGCCATCCGAACATCGCGTGCGTAATCCTCAGGCGAGATCAGCGCAACGCAGGGGGCGGAGCAGCGTTTGATCTGGTGCAGCAGACAGGGCCGCGAGCGATTGGCGAAGACGCTCTCTTCACAGGTACGCAGGCGGAACATCTTCTGAATCAGGTTGACGCTTTCACGCGCCGCCCAGGAACTGGGGAAAGGTCCAAAGTAGCGCGAACCCTTGGCAAATGCCCCCCGATAGTAAGCAATGCGCGGAAACGCATCGCCGCTGAGCATGATGTACGGGTAGCTCTTGTCGTCGCGAAAGAGGATGTTGTACCGCGGCTTGAGGGCCTTGATGAGGTTGTTTTCGAGGATCAGCGCTTCGGTCTCGGAGCGCACTGCCGTCGTATCCACCCGCGCAATCCGCGACACCATCAGCGCGATGCGCGGACTCGGGTGGTTTTTCTGGAAGTAGCTCGATACGCGACGTTTGAGGTTCTTGGCCTTGCCGACGTAGAGCACCTCTTCGTCAGCGCCGATCATGCGGTAGACCCCCGGGGATTCGGTCAGCGTCCTCAGGAACTCCCGCGCATCAAATGCCATGAGCGGCTCAGGCAAGCGTGGCGTTGAAATCGGATACGGCGCGCTGGGCGCTGACGTACTTCGCTTCCACCGCGAGGTCGAAAGCGTCGCGATCTACGCTCGGGCGAAGAGCCTGAATGCGTGCGGTGCTGGACGCAGAGACCTGCGGGTGCCATTTCGCCAGAAGCGTATCCGCCAGATCAGGCCGGTTGCAGACGAGCACCATGTCGCACCCCGCCGCATACGCGGCGTCAGCGCGTGCGGCAATATCTCCGGCGACGGTCGCCCCCTCCATCGTGAGGTCGTCCGAGAAGATGACCCCGGTAAAGCCCAGGCGCTGACGTAGCACTTCCTGAAGCCAGTAGTGCGAAAACCCCGCCGGCTTCGGGTCGACCTGGGTGTAGATCACATGCGCCGGCATGACGCCAGCAAGCTGTCGCCCAAGGCGGTGCCGGTAAGGCGCAATGTCCTGCTCCCAGATCTGGTCGAAACCGCGCTCGTCCTGCGGCAGCGCGACGTGGGAATCGGCTTCGGCCCAACCATGACCGGGAAAATGCTTGCCGACCGCGCCCATACCGGCTTCGCGCAGCCCGACCACAAGCGCCTGCGCCAATGAAGCCGCAACAGCGGGGTCACCGGAGAACGCGCGATCGCCAATGACCGAACTGCGACCATGGTCCAGATCGAGCACCGGGGTGAAACTCAGGTCAACACCGTGAGCCAGCAGCTCTGCGGCCAACACGTAGCCCGTGTGGCGCGCCAGTTCCAGCCCCTCGACGTGATCGCGCAGCCAGGCAGCGCCGAGCGCGCGCATCGGCGGCAAGCGGGTAAAGCCACTACGAAAGCGTTGTACGCGGCCGCCCTCATGGTCGACCGCAATGATCAGGGCCGGCGAGCGCAGCGCATGAATGTCGCGCGCGAGTGCCGCGAGTTGCTCAGGCGACTCGAAATTGCGTGCGAAAAGAATCACGCCCCCGACGAGCGGATGGCGCAGCCGCTGGCGCTCATCGTCGGTCAAGGAGACGCCCGCGACGTCGCACATCACGGGTCCAAGTGGCAACTCAAGCGGGGTCATGAATGATTATCCTGAATGTGCAAGCGTCGGGCCGAACCAGGAGCTCGGCTAGGCCGCATCTGCGCTCTGGCCGCGATGTTCGATCAAGGCAAAGGCCACGACAGATTCTTTTTCATCGCTGATCGACAGATGCGCGACCCACTGCCGGGCATGCATCGCCTGTGCAAGGGGAACATCGAAGGCATAGACCGGTTTGCCCAGATCGTCATGGGCGACCGAGATCGCACGCAGTGTTGCCGGGGGGCGCAGCCCGGTGCCAAACGCTTTCGCGAAAGCCTCCTTGGCGGCAAACCGCTTGGCGAGAAAGCGAGCGCCATCTCGCACTGCGCGATAGTCGTCGAATTCGTTGGCAGCGAGGATACGTTCGGCAAAGGCATCGCCATGCCGTTCAAGGGAGGCCCGCACACGGGCAATCGCGACAATATCGGTGCCAATGCCGACGATCATGGCGCCTGCGTCAAGCGTAGAGATGCGGTGCCGCGGCGGCTTCGCGCATCAACCGCTTCATTTCGCCCACTGCTTCCCGCAGGCCAACGAAGACCGCACGGCTGACAATTGCATGGCCGATGTGAAGCTCGCGGACCCCCGCGAGGGCCGCCACTGGCTGAACGTTGAAGTAGTTGAGCGCATGGCCGGCATTGAAGCGCATTCCGAGCCCGACAATCGCGGCGCCTGCTGTGCGGATCTTCTCCAGCTCGGCGAGGACCGCCGGGCTGCGGGCATCACGCCCCTTCAGGTGGAATGCCTCGGCGTAGGGGCCGGTGTGGATTTCGCAGACGCGGGCGCCGACGCGCGCCGCAGCCTCGACCTGGTCGAGTTCCGCGTCGATGAATACGCTGGACTGAATACCGGCATCCGCCAGCCGCGAGATCGAATCGCGGATCCGCGATTCGTTGGCGACAATATCCAGACCGCCTTCGGTGGTCACTTCCTGGCGGCCTTCCGGCACCAGCATCGCCATCTCGGGCTTCAAGCGGCAGGCAATCGCGACCATTTCATCGGTTGCCGCCATTTCGAGATTGAGTTTGATGTGGGTGAGCTCACGCAGCCGGCGCACATCCTCGTCCTGAATATGTCTGCGATCTTCGCGCAGATGGACGGTAATGCCGTCCGCCCCGCCCAGGTGGGCTTCTACGGCGCCCCACACCGGATCGGGTTCATAGGTGCGGCGCGCCTGGCGCAAGGTGGCGATATGGTCAATGTTGACGCCGAGTTCGATCACAGTTCCTGCAACTCCAAGAAAATTCGTCGGGATTCGAGCGGACGCGCACCGACCAGGTTGCCGATCAGGCGTCGCATCAGTGTTTTGGCCTGCAACAGCGTTTCGGGATTCGAGAGATCACTGCGTGCGAGGTCTAGCAATACACGCCCGGAAAGCACGTGCTCACCTTGCATTTCACGATCGGCAAGCACGGGCCCTCGCTCGATTATAAAGACGTAGAAAGCTTCCGGCCTGACCGGCAGACCCTGTTCGTCGGTATCGAACGTTGGGGCGTAGCCGAGTTCGCTCAGTAAGCTCAGTTCGAAGCTGCGCAGCAATTGATCCTGCGGCTCGCCCCGGGAAAGCCCCGCCAAAAGCGCAGCATAGCCGTCGAACAAGCCTGGGTGCGGATCTTCACGGGGCAGCAAACGAACGAGCAACTCGTTGGCGTAATAGCCACACATCAGCGCACTGCCGGAAAGCATGGGCTGTCCGCCTGACCACTCCGCCGCGACCAGGGTCTTCAACTCGCCGCTACCGCTCCAGCTCACATCAAGCGGTTGAAATGCCAGCAGTACACCGCGGAGTGCGGAGCGCGGTCGGCGTGCGCCTTTTGCCACCAGCGCGACACGACCGTGATCACGAGAGAGCACATCGACGACATAACTCGTCTCACGCCAAGGGTGCGAGTGCAACACGAAGGCGGGTTGTTGTTCGACTCGCTTGTTGGCCATCGTCGCTGCTCAGATCGGGCTGCGAGTTCGCCCTATCACTCGATGCCCAGACTCTTGAGCGCACGTTCGTCGTCGGCCCAGCCACCCTTCACCTTGACCCAGACTTCAAGATAGACCGGGCCATCAAAGAGCTTTTCCAGATCAACTCGCGCTTCGCTCGATACCCGCTTGAGTTTCTCGCCGCCCCGGCCGATCACCATCGCCTTGTGGCTTGGCCGATCGACAATGATTGCCGCAAAGATGCGCCTTACCGGGCCATCGAGTTCAAATTTCTCGATTTCTACCGCAAGGCCATAGGGGAGCTCTTCGCCGAGCAAGCGGAACAGCTTTTCGCGGATGAATTCGGCAGCGAGAAAACGTTCGCTGCGATCGGTGATGTCGTCCGCATCGAATATGGCCGCCTGTTCAGGAAGCAGAGGACCGCAGGCCTTGAGCAATTCGTCGGCATTCGCGCCAGTCTCCGCCGAGAGCGGAACGATCGCAGCAAAATCCCTCTCGCCAGCCATAGCTGCAATAAACGGAAGCAATTGCGCTTTATCGGCGATGCGATCGACTTTGTTGATCACCAGCACGACCGGCACGTTTGCCGGCAGCAATTCAAGGACAACCCTGTCTGGCGCCGTGAAACGGCCCGCTTCAATGACAAACAACACAACATCGACATCGGACAGCGTCTGGGTGACGCTGCGATTCATTGCGCGATGCAAAGCATTGGAGTGTTGCTTCTGGAATCCGGGCGTATCTACAAAGACGAACTGGTGCGTATCATTGGTCAATACACCGGTAACGCGATGGCGCGTGGTTTGCGCCTTTCTCGACGTGATGCTGATCTTCTGACCGATCAGATGATTCAGCAAGGTGGACTTGCCAACGTTCGGCCGCCCAACGATCGCCAGAAAGCCTGTGCGAAAACCATTGGAGTCTGGCTCTGCGATATCTGTCATAGCGATTCGATCCGATCCAGCGCAGCACGCGCAGCTTGTTGTTCCGCGGCGCGACGACTCGTACCACGCCCCTTGGTTTCAAGCATCAGCGCAGGGATGCGACAAGTCACCTCAAATTCCTGTGAATGCGCTTCACCGCGAACCTGCGCCATATCGTATTGCGGCAGGGGGTGACGCCGTGCCTGCAACCACTCTTGCAGTGCGGTCTTGGGGTCTTTGCCTGCCGTTTTCAGGTCAATCGCCGCAATCGAATCCCGATAGAGTCGATTGATCGCCTGACTTGCGGCATCGAATCCGCCATCAAGAAACACCGCGCCAAAGATCGCTTCCAGCGCATCTGCGAGGATTGATGGTCTGGCATGCCCGCCACTTCTCAGTTCGCCCTCGCCGAGTCGAAGCAAAGCACCCAGATCAAGAGCGATTGCATGTGCGTGCAAGGCGTCCTGCTTCACCAGCCCCGCTCGCAAACGGGATAGAGCCCCCTCATCCAGCTCCGGGAAACGCTCAAAAAGGGCTCGCGCGACAACACAATTCAGCACACCATCGCCAATGAACTCGAGCCTTTCATTATGCATGGCGCCAAAACTGCGGTGCGTCAAGGCTTGCGTCAGCAATGCCTCGTCGGCAAATCGATAACCGAGCGCAGCCTGCAATGCGACACGACTCATCGTGTTGCTATTGTGCAGCTGCAGGATCTGCTGCGCTTGAAGCCGAAAACTGGAACAGCAAACTTATGTTCGCGACGAGTGGAATCGTTCGCTGCCACTCTGCGGTGACAATCCAACGACCGTTCTCCTTGCTGATCGCGAGGTCATTCATCGTTACAGAATTGATGTCTTCGACACTTGCTTTGCGATTGAACATACTCCGAATTGCTTCGGGACTTGACGCGTCGCCGCTAGATGCAATTGCAGTCAACGCCTTCTTAACCGCGAAATACTCGTTATAGACGGGCACCATTCGCATGGCCATGATGATCGCGCCGATAATGAGGATCGCCGCAATCAAGGTGCCAATCAAGGAAATCCCACGCTGTTGTTTCCGCATAGATCACTCCGTGGTTCAGTGGAACGATCCAATCCGGGACAGATCCCCGAAATGGAACCAGACAAAGAACGCCTTGCCGCGCAGGTTTTCATCAGGCACAAAGCCCCAGACGCGAGAGTCGGAACTCTGATCCCGGTTGTCACCCATCATGAAGTAATGGCCGGGCGGCACCTTGCAACGAACGCCTTCCACAGTATAGACACAGTTCTCGCGACCAGGATAAGGCAGCGTTTGGGCCACGAAAGGCGGCGCGTCGGCGTCGTTCAGGAGTTGGTGATCGGTTTCGCCAAGTTTTTCGACATATCGGTGCGAGTACTGAAGCCGATCGGTATGAAGGTAATCCTCGACCTGACGAACCGCAATTTCCTGACCGTTTACGCGCAGGCGCTTGTTGATGTATTCAATCGAGTCGCCGGGCAGTCCGACAACCCGTTTGATGTAGTCCTGTGACGGGTTCTGCGGGTAGCGAAAAACCACCACGTCGCCGCGCTTGGGAGAACCGGTATCGACGATCTTCTTGTCGATCACAGGAAGACGGATGCCATATGCAAACTTATTGACCAGAATGAAATCGCCGACCAAAAGCGTCGGAATCATCGAGCCAGAAGGAATTCGGAACGGCTCAACCAGAAACGAACGCAGCAAAAAAATCGCCAACAGAATCGGAAAGAATCCCGCGCCCCATTCAACCCACACCGGCTCCGGCGATCCTTCCGGGCGCTTCTTGCGGAAAACAAAGCGGTCCGCACACCAAAGTGCGCCGGTCACCACCGAAAGCACGAACAGAATCAACGCGAAATCCACATTCACTCCTGGTAATTCGAGGGTTACTTGCCGTCTTCGACTCGCAGGACAGCCAGGAAGGCCTCTTGCGGGATTTCAACGTTTCCGACCTGTTTCATGCGGCGCTTGCCCTCTTTCTGTTTCTCGAGGAGCTTCTTCTTCCGGGTAATGTCGCCGCCGTAGCACTTCGCTAGCACGTTTTTGCGCAAGGCCTTGATGGTTTCGCGCGCGATGATGTGCGAGCCGATTGCCGCTTGCACCGCCACATCGAACATCTGGCGCGGAATCAACTCGCGCAGCTTTGCCGCGAGTTCACGACCGCGATATTGGGCATTGGCGCGATGGACGATCACCGACAGGGCGTCGACCTTTTCGCTCGAGACGAGGATGTCGAGCTTCACGACGTCTGCCGTGCGGTATTCCTTGAAATCGTAGTCAAGCGATGCATAGCCACGAGATACCGACTTCAATTTATCGAAGAAATCCATGACGACTTCGGCCATGGGCATGTCGTAAATCAACTTCACCTGACGGCCGTGATAGTGCATATCGACCTGATTGCCGCGCTTCTGATTGCAAAGCGTGATGACCGGGCCGAGATAGTCCTGCGGCACGAAGATTGTCGCGGTGATGATCGGTTCCCGAATCTCCTCAATCTTCGAGATTTCAGGAAGCTTCGACGGATTTTCGACCTTGATCACTTCGCCGCTGCTGAGCACGACCTCATACACCACGGTCGGCGCAGTCGTGATCAGGTCCATGTCGAATTCGCGTTCCAGACGCTCCTGCACGATCTCCATGTGCAACAGGCCAAGAAAACCGCAACGGAAACCGAACCCCAGCGCCTGCGACACCTCCGGCTCATATTGGAGCGAGGCGTCGTTGAGTTTGAGCTTTTCAAGCGACTCGCGCAGTTGATCGTATTCGCTCGCCTCGACCGGATAGAGGCCTGCGAAGACCTGTGGTTTGATTTCCTTGAAGCCTTCAAGCGGTTCAGACGCCGCCTTGTTGGCGATGGTTATCGTGTCGCCCACCTTCGCAGAGGTCAGCTCCTTGATGCCGGCAATCACGAAACCGACTTCGCCCGCGGACAACTGATCCCGCGACACCGATTTCGGCGTAAATACACCTACCTGCTCGCAAAGGTGCTGCGCACCGTTGCTCATGAACAGGATCTTGTCTTTGGGGCGCAGCGCGCCATCGACGACTCGCACAAGCATCACGACGCCGACGTAGTTGTCGAACCAGGAATCGATGATCAGCGCCTTGAGCGGTGCATCGACCGTGCCGCGCGGAGCGGGCACCTTGCTGATGATCGCTTCGAGGATTTCGTCGATGCCCATGCCGGTCTTGGCGGAACAGGGGATCGCCTCGGTTGCGTCGATCCCGATGACGTCTTCGACTTCCTGACGTGCGCTATCGGGATCCGCCGAGGGCAGATCCATCTTGTTCAGAACAGGCACCACTTCGACACCCTGCTCGATTGCCGTGTAGCAGTTGGCCACGGTCTGTGCTTCAACACCTTGCGAAGCGTCGACCACCAACAGTGCACCTTCGCACGCAGCAAGCGATCGGCTGACCTCGTAAGAGAAGTCAACATGTCCGGGCGTATCGATGAGGTTCAGGTTGTAGACCTGTCCATCTTTTGCGCGGTAGGACAGCGCGGCTGTCTGTGCCTTGATCGTGATGCCCCGCTCGCGCTCGATATCCATCGAATCGAGCACCTGAGCCTCCATTTCACGGTCGGAAAGGCCGCCGCAACGCTGGATGAGCCGGTCGGCAAGCGTAGACTTGCCGTGGTCGATATGGGCAATGATCGAAAAGTTTCTGATGTGCTGCATGCCACGAAAAAAGGGTGCGTTGCCGCACCCTTCTCAGGAATTCATCGGGTTTGAGAACGCGCGAGTATAGCCGATACGCCCATTGATCGGCGGTTCAGGACTACTCTGGCACCCGCAGACTGACAAAACTCTGTGTATCGCCCCGACGCACCAGCAGCGAGACACTTTCGCCCTGCTCGATCGAGGCGGCAAAGCGGTTGAACTGCTCGACGTTGCGGAACTCCACCGGAGCCCCCTTGCGCGCGGCGGACAGGATCACGTCCCCGCCCTGCAATTGCGCTCTCGCCGCGACCCCTCGGACATCCTTGACGGAAACCCCGATTTCGCCGCGATAGTGGCGTCGCTGCTCGGATGAAAGTTGCGCCACAACCAAGCCGAGGCGATTGGTCCCCGCGCCTTCCACGCGTTTGGGTGGCACGCGGCGCGGTTCTGGCGCTTCATCGGCGAACTCTTCAACGACCAAAGCCACATCTTTGACCGCGCCACGGCGCCAAACCTGCATTGACGAGCGCGAGCCGGGCCGGGTTGCCCCGACCAGACGAGGCAGGTCGGAAGATGTGGCGACCGGCTTGTTATCGAATTTCAGGATCACATCGCCAATCGCAACGCCCGCGCGCTCCGCGGGTCCACCTTTTTCCACACTGCTGACCAGCGCCCCGACCGGGCTCTTCAAGGCAAAACTGTCGGCCACATCCTTGGTGACCTCCTGGATGACCACGCCGATTCGCCCGCGGGTCACCCGACCAAAGGTTCGCAGCTGATTCTGAACGTCCATTGCCACTTCAATCGGTATGGCAAAGGAAAGCCCCATGAAGCCGCCGGTCTCGCTGTAGATCTGCGAGTTGATACCCACGACTTCGCCTTTCAGATTGAACAGCGGCCCACCGGAATTGCCCGGGTTGATCGCAACGTCAGTCTGAATGAATGGGACCAAAGACTCGTCGGGCAAGGAGCGCCCCTTGGCACTCACGATGCCCGCGGTCACGGTGTGATCGAAACCGAATGGCGAACCGATAGCCATGACCCAGTCGCCAACCCGCAACTTGCTGCTGTCGCCTACCGGAACTCTTGGCAAGCCCACGGCATCGATCTTGATCAGCGCCACATCCGATCGCTTGTCCGCGCCAATCAGGCGACCACGGAATTCCCGTTTGTCGGTCAGTCGCACAAGGATGCTATCGGCATCCTCCACGACATGCGCATTGGTCAGGATGTAGCCGTCGGCGGAAATGATGAAGCCAGAGCCCATCGAATCGCCTTCATCTTCATCGCGCGGAATCCGGGGATGCTTCGGCATGAAACGTCGAAACCATTCCTGCATCGGATCCTTGGCATCCGAATCGGCACGCTTGCCACGAGTACGGATCTGCTCGGTGCTTACGTTAACGACCGCCGGCGCCGAGCGGTCCACCAGATCCGCCAGCTCCGGCAAGTCGCGAGCGGCAACGGAACCAGACCAGACACCCAGCGCAAGGACCAACTGGCAAAGCAGCATTCCAAATACGTTCGTGCGCACGCTCATGTCGCCCTTCCCGATAGTGCTTCCGGACTCGACGCGACGACCTGAACGTTGAACTGCGCCACCCACCTTTTCGCCAGCATCTTTGCTAGCAGGGCGCCCGCAACGCAGCCGGTCAGCGCGCCAGCCACTGCGCCTGCATCGTTGGCGGCGATGGATCCGATTACCGCCCCCAGCAACATCCCGGCAAGCGGCAAGCCATAGGCGACGCCCGCAGCCAGGAGCGGCGCACGCGGATTTACGACGACCTCCACCTCGTCGCCAGCCTGCAGCGCAGCGTCCGATTCCACCGCATACGTCGTGCAACGCCCGCCGAAGATCTTGCCCAGGACATCCGAGCCACATCCCCCGGTTTCATTGCAACGGCCACAGCCCCCTTCGGCGCCGACCTTGACGATCGCGGCTCCGCCTTCTACGCGAAGAACAATTGCCTTGCGAGTCGTCATTTGCGCTTGATCTCAATGGCTTCGGCCAGTCTGCGTACAGTTTCCGGCGGCACTTCTCCCAGCGCAGTCACCAGATACTGCCCCGTCAGCGCACGCTTGAATATGCGAGTTGGGCCTGTGCTGCTCTCTCCAAGGGTCGCTGTGGAACTGCCCGATGTAGGCTCTACGAATACCGAAATGGTCGCCAAGCCATCGGAGAAAACAAGATGCAAAGCCTCGGCGCCGCCGGCCTTGATCCTGCGCCGGACAGCACTGATCTGCTTGAAGCCCGGGACATGCGCACCGCAGGTCACCCAGTTCTCTTCCGGCTTGACGACCTCGCCGCGCGCATTGATCTCGCGCCAGTCCTTTGCGAGAACTGCATAGGATGAACGCACCTTGTCACGCTCGACCAAACCACCAATCGTGACTTCAGAAAAGGCAAACTGTTCGACCGACCCACCATTCGCGTCGAGCATGCGAGACTTCAGCAGCAGACCGCTGGCCGGCTCGATCCAGAATACGTGGCTATATCGCAAGCCATCACGCGCATCGAGCAGCACCTGCTGCGCAGGCAAGCCAGCTACGCGGTCGAGCGACCCCATGCGTACGCCATAGTTTCCGGCCAATTGATCCGGCGAAAAATGTGACCACGCCGGGAATCGACGCGGCATGGCATGGTCAGAGATGACGATCTTCTCTTGTGGCAGGTAGAAACGGACCTCGCCATTACTGCGCACGATTTCCCGTGGGGGCCCGTCGAGCGTTTCGAGTCGCTCGTAGTCGCCCGTCGCATCAGTGATGTGGGCAATGCGCGACGTTTCGGACGATTTCCCGGCCTGGTAGACAAAGGTCCCAGAAAAAGTCAGCGACGCAGCGGCGCTGCTGACTTTACCCAGCCATGCAATAGCGTCCGGGCGATCTGCCGCGGACGCGGGACTCATGACGGCAATGGCGCAACAGCACGCGACCAGCGCGCGCCTCATCGTGCCATCTCTCCGTTCTGCACATCGGCAGCCGTTCGCATGTAGTAGCCCACACCGGGCACCGCCTGCGCCCCCGCGTAGCCGTGATGCGCCAACAGGTATGCGCGCTCGGTATCCTGCGCGGGCGCCTGTTGCCGCACAAGTGTCGGATGGGCAGATGCTGGCGCCGTTGCCGGCAGGCCCGTGCGCACGCCCATCCAGCCCACGACGGCCACACCGGCGATGGTGGCGGCGATGGGCAAGTAACGGTCCCATGCGCTTTTTGATCGTGCCGTGGTCGCGCGGACACTGGGCGCCAACACCGTCGGCTCCTGCTCCAGTCTTCGCAGTACATCGTCGGTGAAATCACTGCGGAGCGCCAGCTCGCCCCTCATCACGTCGCCGATCAGGGCATATTCGTTCCAGCACTTGCGCAAATCGCGATTGACCTTGATGGCATCGCAAGAACGCGATACCTGGTCCGCATCCAATTCACCATCGATCAATGCCGACAACTGCTCTTTCATGTCTCGCTCACCATCGTTTTTCCGGATTCGTATCGAGCAGCGGCCGCAAGCGCTCCGCTATAGCTTCGCGCGCCCGAAAAATCCGTGATCTCACTGTTCCGATCGGACACCCCATAACGGTGGCGATCTCGTCGTAACTCAATCCTTCTATTTCCCGCAAGACGATTGCTGTTCGCAACTCTTCCGGCAATGCCTCGATCGCCACGTTAACGGTTTCACCGATCTGCTTGGTCAACAACAGCCTTTCGGGCGTGTCGTTGTCGCGCAGCAAGTCGCCTTCTTCGTACCCTTCCGCCTCTTCCGAATCAATATCCGTCGATGTCGGGGCGCGACGACCCTGCGACACCAGGTAATTCTTTGCAGTGTTGATCCCGATCCGGTACAGCCAGGTATAGAACGCACTGTCGCCGCGAAAAGCAGGCAGGGCACGGTATGCCTTGATGAAGGCTTCCTGCGTCACATCCTCGACTTCTGCCGGATCTCGAATCATCCGCGAAAGCAGTCGCGCGAGCTTGCGCTGATACTTGGAAACCAAGAGACCAAAGGCCTGCTTGTCTCCGCGCTGCGCACGCTCAACCAACTGCAAATCCAACTGACGGTCGCTCATGGGAATGGGTAGTGAGAACAGTGGTTCGCGCTCTGAGTGGCGCAAAAACCAGTATACCCCAGCCCCTGAAGGCGGCCGCTTACGCTTGCAAAGACCCGGCAGAATGGAAATAGTTCAGTCAACAGCAGGGTCATTTGTCGCGTCCGCACGGGATGCCCTGCGACGGCCACGTGCTATATTTGCGCATCCCCTTTCTCACGGTAGCGCGCCCCGCGCCGTCATTCCCGTGCTTCAGTTCGACGTCCTGATCCTTGGCAGCGGTCTTGCTGGCCAATCGCTTGCTCTGCGGCTCGCAGATCACCATTCGGTCGCCCTCGTCACCAAGTGCCAACTCGAAGACAGCGCCAGTTCATGGGCACAAGGCGGTATTGCTGCGGTGGTCGATCCGATGGATTCGATCGAGGCGCACGTCAAGGACACGCATATCGCCGGCGCCGGCATCTGCGATGACGATGCCACGCGCTTCGTTGTCGAGCACGGTCGTGAAGCTATCCAGTGGCTCGCCTCTCAAGGCGTCCCCTTCACACCCGCAGAAGAAGGTCCGCTGCACATGCACCTGACGCGCGAAGGCGGACACAGCCATCGCCGGATCGTGCACGTCGCCGACGCGACCGGCGCTGCGGTGCAGGAGACGCTGACCCAGAAAGTGCGCGCTCATCCGAACATTCGGGTCTTCGAACATCACATTGCGGTTGATCTGATCGTCGGACACCGCATCGGGCGCGGCAACGCTGGCTGCCTTGGCGCCTACATTCTGGACATCGCTGCTGATCGGGTGAGTACCTTTGCGGCCCGCAATACCGTGCTTGCGACTGGAGGCGCCGGCAAGGTGTACCTCTACACCACCAACCCTGACACAGCGACCGGCGATGGCATCGCGATGGCGTGGCGTGCGGGCTGTCGGGTCGCGAACATGGAGTTCATCCAGTTTCATCCGACTTGTTTGTACCACCCGCAGGCGAAATCGTTTCTGATTTCCGAGGCCGTTCGGGGGGAAGGCGGGTTGCTCCGTTTGGCTGATGGCACCCGATTCATGCCGCATCACGACCCGCGCGGCGAACTTGCGCCGCGCGACATCGTTGCCCGCGCAATCGACTACGAGATGAAGCGCCACGGCCTCGATTGCGTCTACCTGGACATCAGTCACCGGCCGGCAGACTTCATCAAGGGACATTTCCCCAACATCTACGCCCGCTGTGTGGAGTTGGGCATAGACATCACGCGCGAACCGATTCCGGTCGTTCCCGCTGCGCACTACACCTGCGGCGGCGTCCTCACCGACCTACGCGCACGGACCGACCTCCCCGGTCTATACGCAGTCGGAGAAACCGCGTGTTCCGGATTGCATGGTGCGAACCGCCTCGCGAGCAACTCTTTGCTCGAATGCGTGGTCTTTGGAGAAGCCGCGGCACAGGACATCATTGATCATCCGCGCACGATCGCTGACGACCTTCCGGAATGGGACGAGAGCAAGGTGACCGACGCAGATGAATCAGTGGTGATCGCGCACAACTGGGACGAACTCCGCCGCTTCATGTGGGATTACGTCGGCATCGTCCGCACTACCAAACGCCTTCAACGCGCACAGCACCGCATCGCGCTGCTGCACAGGGAAATTGACGAGTTCTATGCCAACTTCCGCGTCAGCAACGACCTGATTGAACTGCGGAATCTAGTTGTCAGCGCTGAACTGATCGTGCGCGGTGCACTACTGCGCAAAGAAAGCCGAGGGCTGCATTACAGCCGCGACTATCCCGATATGCTCCCCAAGGGGAAGCCGACGATACTCAGAAATGCTCGCTGGCCGAAGGATATGGAGCGCTGGACGAATCAGCGTTAAACGCGCGCCAACGTAACCAGCTACGCAGCAAGCGCCATTCGGCATCAGTCAGCGCCGCTTTCGTCAAGCACAGCCGCAGCATTCCTCCGGACGCGGGACGCCGCCAACACAGCACGACAAAGAAACCGTAGTCCTTCGATTCGCGATTGAGCGCTATCGCCTGCGGTTCGCAGCCCGGACCGCGGACGTGGATCTGGCCTTCATCGGTGAGTGTGATGACAAGCCCACGAGCCGCGGACCAAGCACGGTATGCGAGCATTGCAGACGCGCAAACCGCGACCAACCCAGGCCCGAGTGCCACGCCCGAAACGCCTGGGAAGTTCAAAAGCAGCAAGGCGCACGCATGAAGCCCGACAAGCAAGCCCCAGAAAAAGACTGAGGCTTGCGGACGAATTTCGCCGGCAAGCCTCATCGTGATTCCCAGCCCGGTCTTCAGACTTTGCGGAACACCAGTGTCGAGTTGGTGCCGCCAAAACCGAATGAATTCGACATAGCAACATCGATCTTCATCTTGCGGGCCACCTTTGGCACGTAATCCAAGTCACACCCCTCGCTGGGCGAATCGAGATTGATCGTCGGCGGCGCGATCTGATCGCGAATTGCAAGGGTCGTGAACACCGCCTCGATGCCGCCAGCGGCGCCTAGCAGGTGCCCAGTCATCGACTTGGTCGAACTCACTGCGAGCTTGTACGCGTGATCACCAAAACAACGCTTCACCGCCACCGTTTCGGCCAGATCACCGAGCGGCGTCGAAGTGCCATGCGCATTGATGTAGTCGATCTCGGCAACGTCGGTCTTCGCGTTGCGGAGCGCGTTGCGCATGCTGCGCGATGCGCCCTCGCCATCCTCGCACGGTGCCGTAACGTGGTTGGCGTCTGCACTCATGCCGTAGCCGGCAAGCTCTGCATAGATCTTTGCGCCACGCGCTTTTGCATGTTCGTACTCTTCGAGCACGAGCACACCGGCGCCTTCGCCCAGCACGAACCCATCACGGCCCTCATCCCACGGACGACTGGCACCGGCGGGATCGTCGTTTCTCCCCGAAAGCGCGCGTGCCGCACAGAAGCCACCCATTCCAAGGAAGGACACGGTGCCCTCAGCCCCACCGGCAACAATGACATCAGCATCACCGTACTCGATCAGACGCTGCGCCTCGCCGATAGCATGATTGCCAGTCGCACAAGCGCTGACTGTGGCGAAATTGGGCCCCTTGAAACCGTACTGGATCGACAACAGCCCTGAGATCATGTTGATGATCGACCCAGGCACGAAGAAGGGCGAGATCTTGCGCGCACCGCCCTCAAATGCTGCGCGCAAGGTGTCCTCGATCATCGGCAAACCACCGATGCCGGAACCGATGCAAACGCCGATACGTTCGGCATTTTCAGGATGCTCGCCGATGCCCGCATCCTTGAGCGCATCGATTGCCGCTGCGACACCGTAATGCACAAACTTGTCGTAGCGACGCGCCTCCTTGCCAGAGACGTACGTCGTTACGTCGAAGTTCTTTACTTCGCCGGCAATCTGCACCGGCAAGACCGAAGCATCAAAACGCGTGACATGAGTGATGCCGGAACGCCCATTAAGGATGTTGTCCCAGGCTTCGGAGATGGAATTACCGACCGGGCTGATAATGCCGAGACCGGTGATGACGACTCTACGACCGCCCAAAGTGCGCTCCGGATCCAGTTTCAATTAGAAAATCTGATTACTTCTTGTTGGCAACGACGTAGTCGATTGCCTGCTGAACCGTGGTGATCTTCTCGGCCTCTTCGTCCGGAATCTCGACCTCGAATTCCTCTTCGAGCGCCATGACCAGTTCAACGGTATCCAGCGAGTCAGCGCCCAGATCATCCACGAAGGAAGACTCGTTCTTGATGTCAGCTTCGTTGACGCCGAGTTGCTCGGCAACGATCTTCTTGACGCGTTGTTCGATGTTCTCCATTGACACTACTCCTTCTCTATTTACGGGCGTAAAAACCGCCACATTTTATCAAAAAGTAACCACAAGAAACGGGCAAAAGCCCATCCTGCCTAGACACCTAATTGATGTTCAGGCCATATACATGCCACCGTTGGCATGTAGCGTAACTCCGGTAAGGTAACTGGCGGCCGGGGATGCCAGAAAGGCAACTGTCGCCGCAATTTCCTCCGGTCGCCCCAAACGGCCGAGCGCAATCTGTCCGAGCAAGGCATCCCGTTGCGCGTCGCCGAGCGACTTAGTCATGTCGGTATCGATGAACCCGGGTGCAACACAATTGACGGTGATATTGCGGCTACCCAATTCCCGTGCAAGCGCGCGGGTCATCCCCGCCACGCCGGCCTTCGCAGCGGCATAGTTGGCTTGACCTGCATTGCCGGACGACCCAACCACTGAGGTCACATTGACGATCCGACCATAGCGCGCCTTCATCATGGCACGCATCACCAACTTTGACATGCGGAACACCGCCTTGAGATTGGTGTCGAGCACCGCATCCCACTCGTCGTCCTTCATTCGCATCGCAATGTTGTCGCGAGTAATGCCGGCATTGTTTACTAGAATCGAAACCGCCCCGAACTCCTTCTCGATGGCACTGATCGTGGCTTCGCACTCTTCAGCGTTCGTCACATCGAGGCGCATTCCTGCACCGCGCACGCCCGCCTCGGCCAGGGCCGCGGAAATCGCAGCGGCGCCCGTATCCGAAGTCGCCGTGCCAACCACGACAGCACCTTGGCGCCCTAACTCCAGCAAGCTTGCCCGACCAATGCCTCGACTCGCGCCCGTTACGAGCGCAACCTGACCTTCAAGCAGCGTCATACAGCCACCCCATTCACCAGATCCAGAGCCTTTGCAAAGCTGTCGGCATCAAAAATGCCCAGCGCGTCGGGTCCGGCGCCGCAGCGCTTTACCAAGCCCATCAATACCTTGCCGGGGCCGCACTCGACAACATGACTCGATCCAAGCGACGCTATTTTCTGCACCGTTTCGATCCAGCGTACCGGCGAGTAAGCCTGACGCACGAGCGCGTCTTTGATTCGCGCGGGATCGGTCTCAATCGCGACGTCCACATTATTGACCACCGGGATTGCAGGCGTGCGAAATTCGATGACCTCCAGCGCAGATGCGAGACGCTCTGCCGCAGGACGCATCAGCGCACTATGAAACGGTGCGCTGACGGGCAAAGGCAGGGCTCGCTTTGCACCGAGCGCCTTGGCTGCGTCACACGCGCGCGCCACCGCACCAGCGTGACCTGCGATCACGATCTGATTGGGATCATTGAGATTGGCTGCGGCCACTTGCTCATCGCCAGCTGCTTGCGCACACGCTTGCGCCACGAGTTCCGGCGCCAGACCGAGAATGGCCGCCATGCCCCCGGTGCCCGCAGGCACTGCGTCCTGCATTGCCTGAGCGCGCAAGCGCACAAGAGGCACCGCTTGCTTGAGATCGAGTACACCCGACGCAACCAGTGCTGAGTACTCACCAAGACTGTGACCTGCAACAACCGCAGGGGCGGGCCCACCCGCAGCGCACCACGCGCGCCAGACTGCGACACCCGCCGTCAACATGAGGGGCTGGGTATTGACCGTCTGCGCGAGACGCTCAACCGGCCCTTCAGCGGCCATCGCCCAAAGGTCTTCCCCAAGCGCAGCCGAAGCTTCGTCGAATGTGGCACGGATAACGTCTGCCTGACCATACGGCGCCATCATGCCGACGGACTGAGATCCCTGCCCTGGAAACACAAATGCAAAATTCATTCTGACCCCGTGCAGTCCTTACATGCGCAGCAGCGCTGCGCCCCAAGTGAATCCGCCGCCAACACCCTGCAGCATCACGTTTTGGCCGGCCTTGACACGTCCATCACGCACAGCGGTATCAAGCGCAAGCGGCACTGAAGCGGCCGAGGTATTCCCGTGACGATCTACGGTGACGACGACTTTCTCGGTCGGCAACTGCAGTCGCTTTGCCGTCGCCTGGAGGATCCGGATATTGGCTTGATGCGGAATCAGCCAGTCGAGTTGCTCGGTGGTGAGGCCCGCTTGATCCAGCACCTCTTGCGCAACATCGCCCAGCACCCTGACGGCGAGCTTGAATACCGCCGCGCCATCCATGTGCACAAAGGGCGATCCCTCGACATGACCATTGCGGATGTTGCCAGGCACTTCGAGAATCTCGTGCTGGCTCCCGTCCGCGCGAAGGGCGGTGGCGAGAATGCCTGGCTGCTCTGAAGCCTCCAGCACCACAGCACCAGCGCCATCTCCAAACAAGACGCAGGTCCGCCGGTCCTCCCAATCAATGATCCGCGAGAAAACTTCGGCGCCGATCACCAAGGCGCGGCGATGCGATCCAGAACGAATGAATTTGTCTGCAATCGTCAGTGCGTAAACAAATCCGGAGCAGACCGCCTGCACGTCAAATGCAGGAAACCCGGATACACCCAGCGCCGCCTGCACCAAGCAAGCCGTGCTCGGAAACACCTTGTCCGGCGTCGACGTGGCAACGATGATGAGATCAACATCGGATGCCGCAAGCCCCGCCGCATCCAGCGCGCGCCGGGCAGCCTCGGCGCCAAGCATGCTGGAGGTGAGCCCCGATTCGGCAATATGGCGAAAGCGGATACCGGTGCGCTCGATGATCCAGCTATCCGACGTCTCGATTCCGCGAGCCACCAGTTCATCGTTCGAAACCGGATTCCCAGGCAAAACGCTGCCGGTACCCACTACGCGCGAATAAATCAAGGCGTAACTCCCTCTGCGGCTCGGTGCGCGGTCATCCGCTCAGCAATGCGTTCAACAACCTGATTCCGCGCTGCTTCGGCAGCACGTCGCAGTGCGTGTTCAAAAGCGAATGCGTCGGCCGAGCCATGGCTCTTGAACACTACGCCACGCAGGCCAAGCAACGCTGCACCGTTATAGCGGCGGTGATCAATTCTTTGTTTGAAGTGCTTGAGGACCGGCAGCGCCAGGAACGCAATCACCTTCGCGTACCAGTTCAGCGTGAACTCTTCACGGAGCGTCGTTGCCATGAACTGGGCAACGCCTTCGGAGGCTTTCAACGCAACGTTTCCGACGAAGCCATCGCACACGACGACATCAGTCGTCGCCTTGAAGATGTCATCGCCCTCAACGTTGCCGTAAAAGTTCAGCCCACTCGCCCGGAGCAATTCGGCCGCCTGTTTGACAACCTCATTGCCTTTGATCGCCTCTTCCCCGATGTTGAGCAATCCGACGGTCGGCCGCTCCTTATGCTCAAGCGCGGACACGAGCATGGATCCCATGATGCCGAATTGCAGCAAATGCTCGGCCGAGCAATCCACATTTGCCCCAAGATCCAGAACATAGGTCTGGCCCTTCAAGGCCGGCAGAATCGTTGCAATCGCGGGACGGTCAATGCCGTCAAGGGTCTTAAGCACAAAGCGCGCGATCGCCATCAGCGCGCCCGTGTTTCCCGCAGAGACGGCGGCATGCGCCTGATCAGTCTTGACCTGGTCAATCGCCACACGCAGGGACGAGTCCTTCTTGGATCGCAAAGCGGTGGCAGGCGCCTCGTGCATTTCGACGACTTGCGTCGCCGGCACGAATCGCACACGCCCAGAAAACTCAGAGGCTAGCTTTTTCGCCTCGGACTCGATGGCATCCGGGCGACCAACCAGCAGTACGCTGGCGTATGGATCATCGCGCAGGAACTGGCGGGCTGCTGGCAGTGTGACCGACGGGCCAAAGTCACCGCCCATACAGTCGATCGCGAGAGTTACCTGCATCGAAATGGGACTGGAGTGAATAGACGAACAAAAACGGCGCCAGGCACCCTGGCGCCGTCCGTTCGAATCAACTTCTTATTCGCCCTTGGCCTTCATGACCTTGCGGCCACGATAAATGCCGGACGGCGACACGTGGTGACGCAGATGCACTTCACCAGAGGTCGCTTCGACAGCGATTGCCGGGCCGGTCAGAAAATCGTGGGACCGATGCATACCGCGCTTCGACGGCGACTTCTTGTTCTGTTGAACAGCCATGTTGATGCTCCTTCGCTCAATTGTTCAAAAACCCGGCCCGTCTGACTTAGCAGAACGGGCTCAACTCTTCTTTCCGGCCCCGCGCAGGCTCGCCAGCGCGGCGAAGGGCGACGCGCTGTCGTCCCGTTCGCGGGGTTGCGGGGTATCACACACTTCATGTCGCGGCGAGATCGGCAGCGCGAGCAGCAACTCGTCTTCGATCAAAGCCAGCACATCAAGATTTCGCTCTGCTGCGATCGCGTCGAAGGAATCCTCCTCCAACTCGTCGTCCGGAATCACCTCACCCGGCGGCACCAGCAGGAAACGCACTTGAAGCGCCAGATCAAGAGCAAGCGACTGCAGGCAACGCTGACATTGCACGCGGGGCTGGGCCTCGATCGACACTTCAAGGAAGTGATCATCACCGACCACAACCCCAAACACTTCGAACTTGACCGAACCCTCACGATCGACCAACTCGTCGGCCAACCGCGACAACGCCTTCAGCTCGACACTTCCCTGCAGACGCTCGCCGCGCTGAGCAAATTCAAGCGGATCGGCAATGAGCGTCATGAAGAAGTCGTCCAGCTATTGCGACATAAACGTGCAATGATATTATCGTTCCCCTTCCCTGTCAAAGGCGACGTGCCGTGCAGCAACCGTCCGCCAGCCCCGATGCGCAAAATCATCCTCGCCTCCACGTCTCGCTATCGGCGAGAACTGCTGGAAAAACTGGGCCTGCCGTTTGAAACGGACAAACCAGAGACCGACGAATCCCCGCTACCCAGAGAAGCGCCGGCAAGCACCGCCATTCGTCTGGCGGAAGAGAAGGCGCGCGCAGTGTCCTCGCGACACCCCGATGCATTGATCATCGGCTCAGACCAGGTCGCCAGTGTTGGCGACGAACGCTTCGGGAAACCGGGTACCGCCGAACGCGCACAAGCCCAACTGCGGCAGATGAGCGGAAGATCGATCACGTTCCACACTGCCGTCTGTTTGCTGGACACTCAAAGCGACAAGGCAACGACACTCTGTGTACCGACCGAAGTCGGATTCAGGACCCTCAGCGACGATGAGATCGAACGCTACGTGGGTCGCGAAATGCCGCTCGACTGTGCGGGCAGCGCGAAGTCCGAGGGCCTCGGAATTGCGCTGCTTGAGCATATCCGGGGTGACGACCCGAATGCGCTGGTCGGATTGCCACTGATCGCGCTGAGCAGGCTGTTGCGCGACGCGGGCGTTCAGGTCGTCTGATGCACGGCCGGCTGATTCTGATTCCTGTGGGGCTTGGACCAGCGGATTCCGCCCACCTCCACCCCCCCGGTGCGCTCGAAACAACGCGGCGCATCACGCATTTCGTGGTCGAGAACGCCAAAACGGCACGCGTGGACCTGAAACGCCTGGAACACCCGACGCCGCTCCAGCAACTGTCCATCGCGGAGTTACCCAAACACGCGACGGGCAATTCGTTGGAGTCGCTGCTGGCGCCCGCCCTGCAGGGGCACGACATCGGCCTGATGTCCGAGGCCGGTTGCCCCGCAGTGGCGGATCCGGGCGCGGCGCTCGTTGAAGCGGCGCACAAGCACGGCATCCGAGTCGTTCCGATGGTCGGTCCGTCATCCCTGCTTCTAGGCTTGATGGCTTCCGGGCTGAACGGACAAAGCTTTGCGTTTCACGGCTACCTGCCTATCAAGGAAGCCGAGCGGCAGGCAGCACTGAAGGATCTGGAGAAAGAATCGCGCAAGTTCCGCCGAACGCAGATCTTCATTGAAACGCCCTACCGGAACGAAGCAATGTTCGCGGCGCTGCTTGCCAGCCTCGCACCCAATACGCGCCTGTGTGTCGCGCGCGAAGTCACAACCGCAGGCGAATGGATCGAAACCCGGCGCGTCTCGGAGTGGAAACACCGCTCGCCGCCAGAACTTGATCGTCGCCCCACGGTGTTCCTGTTGCTGGCCGACAGCTGACCAACGGCCCACCACCGCCTGTCAGCGGCGCCAAGATCAGCGGTAGCGCGTCTCAGCCAATCCGCTGGACAGTGCCTCTGCAGCCACAGCACCAAAGCGTCGCGCAAAGCGCTCGAATGCCGGCTCACGCTCGGTATAGTCGCGCAGCTTTTCCGCCTTGATCACGTCGCGCGCCACCGAAGTGACGGTGCCAGTAGCGTCCGCGAGCCCGAGTTCGATGCTCTTCGCGCCGGTCCAGACCAGCCCGGAAAACATCTCGGGCGTTTCCTTCAGACGCTTGCCGCGTCCCTTGCGAACGGCGTCGATAAACTGAGCGTGGATTTCCTGCAGCATCGAATTCGCGTGCTCAACGTGTTTGGGCACGGAAGGCGAGAATGGATCAAGAAACGCCTTGTTGTCGCCAGCGGTATACACGCGCCGTTCGACGCCGAATTTCTGCATCGCTTCGGTGAAGCCGAAGCCATCCATGATCACGCCGATCGAGCCAACCAGACTGGCCTTGTCGACATAAATCCTGTCGGCCGCCGCCGCGACGTAGTAACCGCCGGACGCACACAACTCCTCGACGACCGCGTACACCGGCAGCGACGGCTTGCCCGCCTTGAGCCGGCGAATCTCATCGTAGATCGCTCCGGCCTGCACCGGGCTCCCGCCCGGGCTGTTGATCTTGAGAACTACGCCTTTGACGGCATCGCTCTTGAACGCCTCGCGCAACGCGGAATTCACCCTTGCAGCGCTTGCCGGGTTGTTTGCCGCGATAACGCCATCCAGCTCGATGACTGCGGTGTGCGGGTGTCCGTCGACACCGTCCGGGCTGCGGCCCGACCACATGATCCACAAAAACACGCCAAAGTAGGCGACACCGAGGAACTTGAAGAAGATGCCCCAGCGTCGGCGCCGACGCTGCTCCTTGAGTGCCTCGGTCGCCAGATCTTCGACCAGCTTTCGTTCCCAGTTAAGTTCGCTCATTCACCCTGCTCGATGAGAAATACGTTTCCGTCGCGCTCGACGACTTCAAGTTGAGGCAATCGACCTCCACGACAAGGCCCTGCAAGGCAGTAACCGCCTGCCGGGTCGTAGAGGGCGCCATGCGTGGCGCAGATCAAGTATAGGCCGCTGTCGTCGAAGAATTTGCCCGGCTGCCAGTCCAGCTCCACCGGGACATGCGCGCAGCGGTTTACATAGGCGCGGACCTGGCCGCGGTAACGAACCACGAACCCGGTGCGGTCGCCCCACGCGGTTTCGATCGGAAAGCGCACGCCGTCGCCCCCCTCCAGCACCGCGTCGCTGGCGCAGATCAGGCGTTCGCTGCCAGCCATTCGCCAAGCTCCGCGACCGAATGCAGCAGGGCCAGCGGCGCCGCAGCTACAAGTTGTTCTGCCGGGTGCGCGCCATAGCTGACTCCCAAAGCCGCCGTGCCGGCGTTCTGCGCCATCTGCAAATCGTGCGTCGTATCCCCCACCATCAGCACACGAGCGGCCGGCACCGCAAATTCATCCATTAGCTCAAGCAACATGGCGGGATGCGGCTTGGAGTGGGTTTCGTCCGCTGTACGGGAGCCCTGGAATAGCGGACCGATACCGGTCGACGCCAGCGCCCGATCCAAGCCAGCTCGACTCTTCCCGGTTGCAATGGCAAGCATGTAACCCGCAGCCCGCAGTTGGCTGACCAGTTCCTCTGCACCGTCGAACAGCACCAATTGCCCGTCGCGGGCGAAGTAGTGGTAGCGATAACGTTCCACCATGCGCGGGTAGTCCGCCGGGTCGAGTTCCGGCACCGCCGTGTGCAAAGCATCGCTCAGACCCAACCCGATCACATGGCTCGCCGCTTCGCGCGTGGGCACCGGCAGACCCAGATCCGCGCAAGCCGCCTGAATCGCACTGACGATGGACGCCGTTGAATCCATCAGGGTGCCGTCCCAGTCAAAAACGATCAGGTCAAAACGGCGCTCAGCCATAGTTGCGCGCCTCGCTGGCGTCCAGATGGGCCACGAACTGCGCCAGTTCGTCGGGAAGCGGCGCAGCAAGCTCAAGCGGCTCGCCGCTCACCGGGTGCGGCACGACAAGACTGGCTGCGTGCAGGAACATCCGCTTCAGACCTTCTTTCTGCAACGCCTTGTTCAAGGCGAAATCTCCGTACTTGTCATCGCCTGCCAGCGGAAAACCCAGATGCGTCAGATGGACGCGGATCTGATGGGTGCGGCCGGTCTTGATCTGCACCTCGACCAGACTGAATCGCTCCCAGCGCGCAACGAGTCGGACGATGCTGTGCGACGCCTTGCCATCCTTGTCGACCGCCACGCGACGTTCGCCGTCTTCGGTCAGGTACTTGGTCAACGCGAGCTTGATGTGCTGAACCGGATTGGGCCACTTGCCCGACACCAGAGCCAGGTATCGTTTATCGAGGCCGCCCTCGCGCAGCACATCGTGCAATCGGCTCAGCGCCGCACGCTTCTTGCCGATCAGAAGGATTCCGGAGGTCTCGCGATCCAGGCGATGCGCCAGCTCGAGAAAACGCTGCTCCGGCCGTTGCTGCCGTAACTGTTCAATCACCCCGAAGCTGATGCCGCTGCCGCCATGCACCGCCGTTCCTGCCGGTTTGTTGATTGCCAGCAGCGCATCGTCTTCGAACAGGACCGGAAATTCACGACCGGGCACAGCCGACTTGTCAGCCTTCTCCGCCAGTCGCAGCGGTGGAATGCGAACTTCGTCGCCGAGCGCCAGCCGATAGGTCTGATCGATCCGCCCCTTGTTCACCCTCACTTCGCCACTGCGAAGAATCCTGTAGATCAGGCTTTTGGGTGCGCCCTTGCAGACCCGGATGAGGAAGTTGTCGATCCTTTGGCCAGCGTCATGCTCATCGATGACGAGGCGCTGGACGGCAGGAGGGGCGGACGGGGTTTTGCCTTGCAACACCATGTTGAATATACTGCTTGGGTTCGTCCGGTACGTCTGGCTCGGACCGCGCTTCGCAGAATGCATGCGCGGGACGGTCGGCGATGAGCTCAGCTCCCGGCAGAACGCCAAGCCAACCGTCGCTGGAGCACAAAAGCTCGCGATGGTACCCAAAAAACACTTGACCACATAGTTGGCGCGCAACTCGCAGAATGCGATGCCCTGCATCACCGGCAGTTTCTTGCCGGACTTTCAGGGCCTCCTGTACGAACCCCGTGACTCTCGTTGATCCGAACTATCGAATGACTTTGCGCCAGACCTCTCCATGCCGCATCGCCTGCTCCGACCGGGAGTCGGGCTCGTGCTGGGCGTCGAGCGCACCAGATCCGTTCGGTCGCGAACATTCCGCCCGTGGGGCGGGAGGATTCGCCACCTGAAGTCGGCGTACGCACCCCAAGGTGCGAGGTTCGTTCTGCCCGCTGGCGCGCGGGAGAACAATAGAAATGAAGCGCATGCTTTTCAATGCGACGCAGGCCGAAGAACTGCGCGTCGCGATCGTAGATGGTCAGAAACTGATCGATCTCGATATCGAATCGGCCTCGAAAGAACAACGCAAGAGCAACATTTACAAGGGCGTTGTCACGCGCGTCGAGCCCAGCCTCGAAGCCGCGTTCATCGACTACGGCGCTGAGCGCCACGGCTTCCTGCCGTTCAAGGAAATCTCGCGCATCTACTTCAAGGAAGGTGTCGAGGCTTCGCGCGCCCGTATCCAGGACGCCATCAAGGAAGGCCAGGAACTGATCGTCCAGGTTGAGAAGGACGAACGTGGCAACAAGGGCGCTGCCCTCACCACCTTCATCTCGCTCGCCGGTCGTTATCTCGTCCTGATGCCGAATAATCCGCGTGGTGGCGGTGTCTCGCGCCGGGTAGAAGGCGACGACCGCGCCGAACTCCGCGAGGCGCTCGATCAGCTGGACGTCCCGCAGGGCATGAGCATGATCGCCCGTACGGCGGCGATCGGACGCGCAGCGGAAGAACTGCAGTGGGACCTGAACTATCTCGCCCAGCTCTGGAAAGCCATCGAAGGCGCGTCCAAGGAGCAAAGCGGCGCCTACCTGATTTATCAGGAAGGCAGCTTGGTGATCCGGGCGATCCGCGACTACTTCTCGTCGGACATCGGCGAAATCCTGATCGACACCGACGACGTGTACGAACAGGCCAAGCAGTTCATGGCCCACGTCATGCCGGCCAACGTGCATCGCGTGAAGCGCTACCGCGACGATGTGCCGCTGTTTTCGCGCTTCCAGATCGAGCACCAGATCGAATCGGCTTACTCACGCCAAGTGAACCTGCCCTCGGGCGGCGCCGTGGTGATCGACCACACTGAAGCGTTGGTGGCGGTTGACGTGAACTCCGGTCGCGCTACCCGCGGCGCGGACATCGAAGAGACCGCACTGAAGACCAACCTCGAAGCCGCCGACGAAGTGGCCCGCCAGTTGCGCCTGCGCGACCTGGGCGGCCTGATCGTCATCGACTTCATCGACATGGAAAACCCGAAGAGCCAGCGCGAGGTGGAAAACCGCCTGCGCGATGCCCTTCGCCATGACCGCGCCCGTGTTCAGACCGGCAAGATCAGCCGCTTCGGCCTGTTGGAGCTCTCGCGTCAGCGCCTGCGCCCGGCGCTTGCCGAGACCAGCTACATCACCTGCCCCCGCTGTACCGGCACCGGCCATATCCGCTCGACCGAATCGGCTGCGCTGCACATCCTGCGCATCCTCGAAGAAGAGGCGATGAAGGAAAACACCGGCGCCCTGCACTGCCAGGTCCCAGTCGATGTCGCGACCTTCCTGCTCAACGAAAAGCGGGTGGATATCGCGAAGATCGAGTTGCGCCACAAGGTCAACCTGCTGCTGATCCCGAACCGCCATCTGGAAACACCGGCCCACGAGATCATCCGCCTGCGTCACGACCAGCTCAATTCGGAAGAACTGAACCTGCCCAGCTACAAGATGGCGCAGATGCCGGCCGATGCGACCTACGAGCCGCCATCGGCCAATACCGAAGGCAAACCCGCACGCCAGGAAGCGGCGATTCGTTCCTTCACGCCGGATCAGCCTGCGCCGGTCATCGAACCCAAACCGGTCGCCCCGGTCGCCGCGGCACCCGCCGCCCCAGCCGGCCCTGGTTTCTTCCAGCGCGTCATGAACTGGCTGCGCGGCGGCGACGCAAACGAAGCCGCACCCGCCGCGACACCCGCGCCCGAAGCAAAGAGTGCGGGCCGCGAGCCTCGTCGCAACGACCGCAATCGCGGCGAACGCGGCGCCCGTGGCAATCGGGAAGAGCGCGGCAATCGCGAAGAACGCAATCGCGACGGCCAGAAGGGTCGTGACGACCAGCGCAACCGCAACGAGTCGCGCGCGGAAGGCAAGAACCGCGACCGTCAACCGCAGAAGACCGAAACGACGATCGAGCCGCAGGTCAAACCCCAGCGGGATGGCGCCGAACGCGGTCGGCGCGATGAAGCGCGCGCAGAACGCCAGGAGAAGCGCGAGGCGCAGCCGCAGGAACGCCGCGAGCGCCAGCCGCGCGAGCCGCGTCAGCCGAAGCAGGTTGCGCCGGAAGTCGAGAATGTGGACGTCGCGGTTGAGACGCTTGCGGAGTCGAACGTCCCGGCAGTCGATACTGCTGCAAGCCAGTCTGGCGAAGACACCGGCAGCCGCCGCCGCAATCGTCGTGGGCGCCGCGGAGGCGAGCGTCGCAACGGCGAAGCTGGCGCGAACAACGTGACCGAAGCGGGCGTGGCAGCGCCGGTCGAAATCGTCTTCTACCCGACGCCGGAAGCAGCAGCCGCCGCCGCAGAAGCCAAAGCCGCCGAAGACGCAGCGCGCCGTGCAGCCGCCAAGGCTCGCCGCGCAGAGCGCGACGCCGAACGCCAAGCCAATCGCGAACGCCGTCAGCGTCAGGCGCCGGTCGAAACGGTCTTCTATCCGACGCCCGAGGCAGCAGCAGCGGCCGCAGCCGAAGCATCCAGTGCTGCGGTCCAAGCAGCGTCGGAGCCGGTCGCGGAAGTGACCGCCGCTTCGCCAGTGCTCGAATCACGCGCCGCGCCAGAAGCACGGGTAGCTGAGCAAGCCTCCGATGCTCAGGAAACTGCAGTCAGCGAATCACATGCGCCGGCTGCGCCTGCCGCTGATGCGCAAGAAGCGTCACCCGCGAGCGCCGCGACGGTGGCCCCGGCAGAGGAACCGCTCGTCGTGCGCGCCGCGGCTGCGCGTGGCCAGGCTCAGCTTCCCTTCGATCTGGCGGCGCTGATCGACAGCAACGATCTGGTCATGATCGAAACGCGTTCGACCAGCAGTGCGCCGACACTCCCAAGCGTCGAAGTATCCGAGCAACAGGCTGCATCGCCGCGTCGCCGTCGTCAGCCGCGCACGCCGACGCAGGTGCCGGCTGAAGAGTCTCTGCAACAGGTCGAAACCCGTCGCCCGTAATTGCAGGTCATTGCTGTAAATGAAGAAGCCGCGCCGCCCGCGCGGCTTCTTTGTTTTGGCCGCCAGCTAAAAAGCAGCAGAAAGGGCGGCTTTGTAAAAATCTCACAATGATCCATTGGCACTATCGCATTTTGCGATTTTGTGACGACATGCCTCATGGATCGACGCCGTTTTCTTTTCAGCACCACCGCTCCGCTCCTGCTGAGTTCCTTGCCTTCCGTCGCCCGTGCGGCAAACGTGCCCCCCCCGATCATCGTCGGACAGACCTGCGCCTTGTCCGGCCCCACCCAGGACATCGGCCGGGACTATTTCACCGGTGCGAAGCTCTGCTTTGACGCGACCAACGCAGCCGGCGGCATCAACGGCAGGCCAGTCAAGTTCCTGTCGCTGGACGATGGTGGCGACGCCGCGCGTGCCGAAGCCAACGCCGAAAAACTGCTGGACTCGGAACGCGCGGATGTCCTGTTCGGACTGACCGGAGACGCTTCGGTGGCTCGCGTCATCAAGAGCAAGGCCTTTTCGCGTTCAGACCGCGCCCTGTTCGCCCCGATGAGCGGCATGGATGTCGGCCACGAACGGGTGTTCTATCTGCGCGCAACCTATGGTGAAGAACTTGCGATGATCCTGACGCAGTTCCACGGCATCGGAATGAAGTCAGTGATGATCGCGCACACGCAGAGCGAAACCAGCCGTGCCGGTCTGGACGCGGCACAGGCGCTGCTCAAGGCGCGCAATCTGCAGCCCGCCGCCTTGGTGCCGCTGGCGGACGATGCCCGCAATGCCGCTTCGGTGGCCGCCGAAGTGGCGCGTCGCGCGCCGCAGGCCCTGGTTGTTCTCGCCGACACGATCCCGATGGCAATGCTGACGCGTGAAATGCGCGCACGCAATCCGGGTGTCTTCATCTGTGCATTGTCGAACGTGAACCAGGTTGTACTGCGCCAACTGCTGCCGCCGGAAGTCGTATCCGGCGTGGTGGTGTCTCGCGTCGTGCCGGAGCCCAACAAGACAACCACGCCCGTGGTTCGTGAATTCGTCAAGACGCTGGAGCGTTACCTCGACGAAGCCCCTTCGGCCAGCAGCCTGGAAGGCTACCTTTCAGCCCGTGCGCTGGTTGCAACGCTGAAGAAAAACAGCGATCCGCGCGCCACCACGCTGGCCGCTTCGCTCCGTTCGCTGGACGGATTCGACTTCGGTGGCTGGCAACTCTCCGCGCGCGAACATAACCGCTGGTCGCACTACGCCGATACCTCGGTCATGTCCAAGAATGGCGGCACGCTGAGCTAAGCCGGCGCGGCGCGATCCACCGCTCACATGCCCTGTTTGCGCAGTGCGGCAAACAGGGCATTGACGCCGTCCTCGCAAAGATCGAGGACATGTTCAAAACCAGCTTCGCCGCCGTAGTAGGGGTCAGGCACCTCGGTCTTCGGGCCGGGCAGATAATCCAGAAACAGATGAACACGGTCGGCGAATTCTGGCGGGCACATGCGCTGCATCTGCTGCAGGTGCCCCCGGTCCATCGCCAGCAGCAGGTCGAACAACCCGAAGTCGGCGGCGATCAACTTGCGCGCGCGCAGCTTCGACAGGTCGTAACCGCGTTTGCGCGCAACGCGCTGCGCACGTGGATCGGGCGGCTCGCCGACGTGGTAGCCCTGCGTTCCGGCCGAATCCACCTCGATCGGCAGCCCATGCTGCGCGACCAGATGGCGCGCAACGCCCTCAGCGGTAGGCGAGCGGCAGATGTTTCCCGTGCAGACAAAAAGTACGCGCTTCATGCTTGGTTGTTCTCTGGCTGAGCTTGTTCAGTTCATGGGGAATCGTGCTGATCCGCACCGAACGCGCGCTGGCGCAAGCGGAACAGTTCGTCACGTGCCGCCGCGGCTTTCTCGAACTCCAGGTTCCGCGCGTGCTCGAGCATCTCATTCTCGAGTTTCTTGATGGCCTTCGCGAGCGCCTTTTCGTCCATCACCGCATAGTCGGCGGAAGCCTCGGCGGCTTTCAGGATCTTGCCACTCTCATCCTCGTGGTACACGCCGTCGATGATGTCCTTGATGCGTTTGTGCACCGACTTCGGCACGATGCCGTGCGCCTCGTTGTAGGCGATCTGTTTGGCGCGGCGCCGTTCGGTCTCGCCGATGGCCGCTTTCATCGAATCGGTCACGCGGTCGGCGTACAGGATCGCGGTACCGTGCAAATGACGGGCGGCGCGGCCGATTGTCTGGATCAGACTGCGCACGGAGCGCAGGAAGCCTTCCTTGTCCGCATCAAGAATCGCCACCAGCGACACTTCCGGAATATCCAGCCCCTCACGCAGCAGGTTGATGCCGATCAGCACATCAAACTCGCCCAGGCGCAGGTCGCGGATGATTTCGACGCGCTCGACGGTGTCGATATCCGAATGCAGGTAGCGCACGCGGATGCCGTTCTCGCTCAGGTAATCGGTCAGTTCTTCGGCAAGCCGCTTCGTCAGTACCGTCACCAGCACCCGCTCCTCAACTGCGGTGCGCTTGCGGATTTCGGTCAGCAGGTCGTCGACTTGCGTGATCGCCGGGCGTACTTCGATGACCGGGTCCACCAACCCGGTCGGCCGTACCACCTGCTCCACCACCTGGCCTTGGTGCTGCTCCTCATACGCCGCGGGGGTCGCCGACACGAAGATGGACTGGGGCATGAGCCGCTCGAACTCATCGAACTTCAGCGGCCGGTTATCCACGGCTGAGGGCAGCCGGAAGCCGTAACCGACGAGGTTTTCCTTGCGCGCCCGGTCGCCCTTGAACATGGCGCCCACCTGCGGAATCGCGACATGTGATTCGTCGATGAACATCAGCGCATCGCGCGGCAGGTAATCGATCAAGGTCGGCGGCGGCTCACCCGGCGCGCGGCCCGAGAGGTGCCGGGAGTAGTTCTCGATCCCCTTGCAGAAACCGACCTCGGTCAGCATTTCCAGATCGAAACGGGTGCGTTGCTCGATCCGCTGCGCCTCGACCAGCTTGTGTTCCCGCACGTAGAAGTCGATGCGCTCCCGAAGCTCTTCCTTGATGCCCTCGATGGCTTTCAGCACCGTCGCACGTGGCGTCACGTAATGGCTGGACGGAAACACGGTGAAACGCCCGAGCTTCTGCTTCAGATGCCCGGTCAGCGGGTCGAAAAGCGTGATGTGTTCGATCTCGTCATCGAAGAGCTCCAGCCGCACCGCCATTTCGGCATTCTCGGCCGGGAAGATATCGATGACGTCACCGCGCACGCGGAAGGTGCCACGCTTGAAATCGAGATCGGAGCGGGTGTACTGCATGCCGACCAAACGCTGCACCACGTCGCGCTGCGGCATCTTCTCGCCCTCGCGCAGGTGCAGGATCATCGAGTGGTAATCCACCGGGTCGCCGATACCGTAGATGCAGGACACGGTCGCGACGATCACCACATCGCGACGCTCCAGCAGGCTCTTGGTCGCCGACAGCCGCATCTGCTCGATGTGCTCGTTGATCGCCGAATCCTTCTCGATGAAGAGGTCGCGGCTGGGCACATAGGCTTCCGGCTGGTAGTAGTCGTAGTACGAGACAAAGTACTCGACCGCGTTCTCCGGGAAGAACTCGCGGAACTCGGCATAGAGCTGGGCCGCCAGCGTCTTGTTCGGCGCCAGCACCAGCGCGGGTTTGCCGGTGCGCGCGATGACGTTGGCCATCGTGTAGGTCTTGCCCGAGCCGGTGACGCCGAGCAGGGTCTGGTACATCAGGCCATCTTCAACGCCCTCGACCAGTTTGCTGATCGCCGTAGGCTGATCGCCGGCCGGCTCGAACGGCTGATGCAGACGGAACGGACTACCAGGGAATTCAACGATCACAAGGGCGCTCCGGGAAACAGGCCGAACCTTGGATTGTATGCCGCTCTGCAAGTTCGCCGCCGCCTCGTTTCGTCTGGCCGGGCACTGACACGCCCATCCGTTTACAATCCCGCCCCTGAATTGACTTACCGACGCGCCACGAGCGCATAGGACCACGACAGGAATCCCAGAGCATGAGACGCGAACTTGCGATCGAATTCACCCGAGTCACCGAAGCCGCCGCACTGGCCGGCTATAAATGGCTCGGCCGCGGCGACAAGAACAAGGCAGACGGCGCTGCCGTCGAGGCGATGCGCTTCGTGCTGAACCAGATCCAGATCGACGGCGAGATCGTTATCGGCGAGGGCGAGATCGATGAGGCCCCCATGCTCTACATCGGCGAACACGTCGGTCGTGGCGGCGACGGCGTGGATATCGCGGTCGACCCGATCGATGGCACCCGCATGACCGCAATGGGCCAGAACAACGCGGTAGCGGTGCTGGCCGCGGGCGACAAGGGCAGCTTCATGCGCGCGCCGGACATGTACATGGAGAAGCTGATCGTCGGCAACCCGGCCAAGGGCGCGATCGATCTGCACAAGCCGCTCGAAGACAACCTGCGCTCGGTCGCAGCCGCACTCGGCAAGCCGCTCAACCGGCTGACCGTGATCACGCTGGCGAAGCCGCGCCATGAGGCCGCGATCAAGGAAATGCATGCGCTTGGCTGCAAGGTCTTCGCGATCCCCGACGGCGATGTCGCCGCGTCGGTGATGGCCTGCATGCCCGACAACGAAGTGGACATGTTGTACTGCATCGGCGGCGCACCGGAAGGCGTTGTCTCCGCCGCAGTCGCCCGCGCGCTCGATGGCGACATGCAGGGCCGCCTGATCCCGCGCGACATCGCCAAGGGCGCGACACCGGAAAACGTGGCGCTCGGCGCCGAAGAGCGCGCACGTTGCGCAAAGATGGGCATCGCGGTCGACACGGTGCTGACGCTCGACGAGATGGCCCGCACGGACAACGTGATCATCGCGGTCACCGGCATCACCAAGGGCGATCTGCTCGAAGGGGTCACCAGTGACGGCACCTTCGCGACCACCGAAACGCTGCTGATCCGCGGCAAATCGCGCACGATCCGCCGTATCCATTCGACGCATTACCTTGCGCGCAAGGACGACGCGATCAAGAACCTGATCCTCTGATGACATCCCCCACGTGCGCTTGGCGGCGACTGCGCTTCAGCGTGCGTGCTAAACTTAAAAGCTTGATTTCCAGCGACTTTCCCCCCGAAACGTCGCGACCAAACGACCTGGAGTTCCGATGACTGCCTCGATTTTTGCCGCGGTGGAGATGGCCCCGCGCGACCCGATTCTCGGCCTCAACGAAGCCTTCAACGCCGACACCCGCGCCACCAAGGTGAACCTCGGCGTCGGCGTCTACTACGACGACAACGGCAAGATCCCGTTGCTGGGCGCTGTGAAGGCCGCCGAAAAGGCACGCCTGGAAGCCATGCCGGCACGCGGCTACCAGCCGATCGAGGGTCTGGCCGCTTACAACAACGCGGTGCAGGCGCTGCTGTTCGGCAAGGATTCGGCACTCATCGCCAACGGCCAGGTGATCACCGTCGAAGCCCTCGGCGGCACCGGCGCACTGAAGGTCGGCGCAGACTATCTGAAGCGTCTGAACCCGGATGCGACGGTGTACATCTCCGACCCAAGCTGGGAAAACCACCGCGCCCTGTTCGAGTCCGCCGGCTTCCCGGTCGACACCTACCCGTACTACGACGCAGCAACCGGCGGCGCCAACTTCGCTGGCATGAAGGCCAAGCTCGAAAGCCTGCCGGCCGGCTCGATCATTGTGCTGCACGCCTGCTGCCACAACCCCACCGGCGCCGACATCACCGATGCACAGTGGGAAGAGGTCGTGGCCGTCTGCCGTGCCAAGGGCCTCGTCGCCTTCCTCGACATGGCCTACCAGGGCTTCGCCGATGGCATCGATGCCGACGCCGTCGCGGTGCGCGCCTTCTCGGCCAGCGGCCTGCAGTTCTTCGTCTCCAGCTCGTTCTCGAAGTCCTTCTCGCTGTACGGCGAGCGCGTCGGCGCACTGTCGATCGTCACCGCTTCGAAGGAAGAGTCGGCCCGTGTGCTGTCGCAGGTGAAGCGCGTTGTGCGCACCAACTACTCCAATCCACCGACGCATGGCGGCGCGGTCGTCGCGGCCGTGCTGTCGAGCCCGGAACTGCGCCAGCAGTGGGAAGACGAGCTGGCCGGCATGCGCGTGCGCATCCGCGAAATGCGCAAGGGTCTGGCCGAGCGCCTCGCCGCTCGCGGCGTGACGCGTGACCTGTCCTTCGTGACGCGTCAGCGCGGCATGTTCTCTTATACCGGCCTCTCAGCCGGACAAGTGGAAGTGCTGAAGAACGAGTTCGGCATCTATGCCGTCTCGACCGGGCGCATCTGTGTCGCCGCGCTGAACAGCAAGAACATCGACTATGTCGCCGATGCGTTGGCGACCGTCATGAAAGCCTGATCCACGATCAGTCAGAACACAAACGGGGCTTCGGCCCCGTTTTTCATTGCGTGATTCAGGCCTCTCGAAGCAAGGCACGAAGATTGTGCCCGGTCTGCCATCCGCGACGCTCCGGGGTCGCCGCCGCATACGCCGCACTCTCTTCGACAGACTGGGCCGCGAAGGTCTCCAGCAGGCGCCGCAAGAGTCCATGGTCCGGCAGTACGGTCCCGAAGAAGACCACATGCTCACCGCGCTGAATCAGGATGCTCGGGAAGTTCTCGACGTCGATATCGCCCAAATGATCTGCGCTGTCTTCAATGTCCACCCAGATCAATCCCATCTGCGGAAAATGGGCCTGCAGCGCCTCGAACCCTGCCCGGTAATCGCGACAGGTGCCGCACCACTCGGCGCAGAGACAGGCCACAAGGAACTCGCGCCCCGGATCTAAAGGTCGATACTGCATCGGACAATCCCGCCGTTGGAGAGTCGTCGATTATGCCAGCCGGGGAATCCTTGACTCGTTGACACGCCGCATGGCATCATGTTCGTTTATTCGACTTGGCCGGTCACATCCGCCGGCCGCGCACAAAGGATTCAGAAATGAAAGCCGATACGCATCCGAAGTACAACGAATTGAAGGTCACCTGCTCCTGCGGCAACACCTTCACCACCCGTTCGACGATGGCCAAAGACGCCTACCACGTTGAAGTCTGCTCGGAATGCCACCCGTTCTGGACCGGCAAACAGAAGATCGTCGATACCGCCGGTCGTGTCGAGCGTTTCCGCCAGAAGTACGGCCGCTGATCTCCGATCAGCCCCAAAAAAGGCAGCTTCGGCTGCCTTTTTTGTTTTTCGCGCGGCGGGATATCGCCCCGCCACCTCCCTAGTCATCGCGTTGCAGCTAAAATTGCGCGATTCTCCGGGCTCTCCAAAGAAAACGAAGCATGGCCCACGCCCCAAGACCACCCTCGACGCTCACGCTTCCCATCTGGGCGCTTTGGGCCCTTTTCGCGCTTTATGCTTTGCCCGGCCTGATCGACCATACGCCCTGGCGCGGCGACGACGGCGCCTACTTCGGCGTGATCCACCAGATGCTGCGCACCGGTGACTGGCTGACACTCGCAGTCGCAGATCGTCCTACCTTCGATTTCGGCCCACTCTATTTCTGGCTTGGCGCTGTACTAGCAAAGGCGCTTGGCTGGGCACTTCCGCTCCATAGCGCCGCACGCCTGGCATCCGCAGCCTGCGTGGCCATCACGCTTTACTGTCTGGCCCGCGCCGCGCGGCGCTTCTACGGGAGTCCAGCAGACCGCGCGGCCGTGCTGCTTGGACTCGGCACGCTCGGACTACTGACCCACGCACACGAATTCCAGCCGCAACTCGCCCTTCTCGCCAGCATTGCCGGCGCGTTTCTCGGCTTCGCCGAATTCCTAGATGCCCCGCGTCGCGGCGCAGTGATTGCCGGCAGCGCTATCGGTTTGGCTGCACTCGCCGCCGGCTTGCCGGCAATGCTGATCCTGATGCCCTTGTGGGTCTTGCTGCCCGGCCTATGCAGCGAATGCCGCACAACAGAGCGCGTCCGGGCGTTGTGGATGGGTGCCGCGATTGCGCTCGCGGTGGCGTCGATCTGGCCGATCCTGCTCGCCACTTTTGAACCGACGCACCTGAAGATCTGGTGGGCCAGTGAAGTCTTTTCGATCACGCCGCACAGCGGGCATCTTGCCAACCTGGGCCGGCTCTTCGAATTGCTTGGCTGGTTCATGTGGCCCCTTTGGCCGATCATGCTGTGGACGATCTGGTACGAGCGCAAGCAACTCAAGGAAACGCGCATCACGCTTCCACTGGCCGCGCTGCTGCTCGCCGGGCTGCTCGTCGTGACTACCGGCCCGCTGCGTCCGGCGCACGCGCTGCCGCTGATTCCACCACTGGTTCTGCTCGCCACCCACGGCGTGATGAGTTTGCGGCGCGGCGCAGCGAGTGCATTCGACTGGTTCGGTCGCATGACCTACCTTGCGGTCGGCGTGTTCGTCTGGCTCGCCTGGTACGCACAGCATTTCGGCTGGCCTGCCCCTTTGGCACGAAACGTCGCACGCATCGTGCCGGACTTCGTGCCCAGTATTTCCCCTGTTGCGGTTGTCGCGGGCGCCTTACTCACCATCGGATGGGTCGCGCTCGTAGCACGACCGCCCCGCTCGCCGCTTCGCGGTGCATTGTCGTGGGCAGTCGGCACGAGCTTCCTGTGGGCGCTGGTTGTCGCGCTATTCATGCCCTTCGTCGACCACGACAAGCGCTACAACGACATTGCGCGCGACCTTTCGGCGCAGATCGCTGCACAGCCACACGCCTGTATCGCCGAGAGCGGAATGGGCGAAGCGCAGTTGGCAACCTTGCTCTACTTCGAGAACCTGCGCTTCGAACCTGCTGAACGCGGAATCACCCGCTGCGAATGGCTGGTTGTGTATCGCGGCAGTAGCGGTGAGGGTCTGGAACCCGGATCGGGCTGGACCCAAGTGTGGAACCTGCAACGCGGACGGCGCCGGACCGCAGAGCATTTCACGCTCTATCGGCGTATCTGAATCCGCGTCGCAATTAGCGGCGTTCAGGGCAAGCGCAGGAAGTTCTCGCGGTAGTAGCGGAGCTCTTCGATCGACTCACGGATATCGGCAAGTGCGGTATGGGCACCCTGCTTCTTGAGTCCGGCGAAGACCGCTGGGTTCCAGCGTTTGGCGAGTTCCTTGAGCGTGCTCACGTCCAGATTGCGGTAATGGAACCACGCCTCGAGAGCAGGCATGTAACGCACCATGAAGCGGCGATCCTGTCCGATCGAATTTCCGCACATCGGCGTCGCGCGCGCAGGCAGGAACTCGTTCAGAAAGGCCAGCAACTGCCGCTCGACCTCAGCTTCGTCGGTGGTTGATGCACGCACCCGGTCGATCAAACCGCTCTTGCCGTGCGTGTTCTTGTTCCAGTCGTCCATCCCATCCAGTACTGCGTCGCTCTGATGGACCACCAGCACGGGCCCTTCGGCCACAGTCACCAGATCGGCATCGGTGACGATGACCGCGATTTCAAGGATACGATCGCGATCCGGCTCCAAGCCTGTCATTTCCATGTCCACCCAGACGAGACGGTTGGGGTCCTGTGCCATAATCGCAAGCTCCTGATTCAAAATCCCATTCTCTCACAGGCCTTGCCGTCACTAGTACGGCGCGCCTTCCAGATTCATGACAGCCTCCGGATTCAGCACCCTTTTCCTGCTTGTCGTCGCACTCACCCTGGGTCTGAGACTCTGGCTGTCGTTCAGGCAATCGCGACACGTTTCAAAGCATCGTGCAGCAGTGCCCGCGGCCTTTGCCGACCGGATTCCGCTCGACGCCCATCAGAAAGCCGCTGACTACACATGCGCCCGCCTGGGTGTAGGCGGAATCGAGCTGATCGTCGAGACGGCCTTCCTCGTAACGCTGACGCTCGGCGGAGGGCTGCAGTGGCTGTACGACCTTGCGAGCCCGTACCTGCAGGCTGGCGGCATCTGGCACGGCATCGCGTTCCTGTCACTGATCTCGATCGCATCGTTCTCGGTCGGGCTGCCCTTTTCGGTTTGGCGCACCTTCGTCACCGAGGCCCGCTTCGGCTTCAACAAGACCAGCCCCGCGACCTTCGTTTCCGACCTGATCAAGGGCGTACTGGTGGCTGCCATCGTTGGCATACCGCTGATCGCCGTTGTGCTATGGATGATGCAGCGTACCGGCCCGAACTGGTGGGTATGGGTGTGGGCGTTCTGGCTTGGCTTTAACCTGCTGGTCATGGTGCTCTATCCGATCGTCATCGCGCCGATCTTCAACAAGTTCGTGCCGCTGGAAGACGGCAGCCTCAAGCAGCGCATCGAAGCACTGCTGGTGCGCTGCGGCTTTCGCAGCTCCGGTCTTTTCGTGATGGATGGATCGAAGCGTTCGGCCCACGGCAATGCCTACTTCACCGGGCTTGGAGCTGCCAAACGGATCGTGTTCTTCGATACGCTGATCGAGAAACTTGCACCAGAAGAGGTCGAGGCAGTGCTGGCCCACGAACTCGGGCATTTCAAACTGCGCCACCTGTGGCAGCGGGTCGGCGTCATGGCGCTGATGAGCCTCGCAATCCTCGCCTTGCTCGGCTGGCTGATGGGGCAAGCCTGGTTCTTCAACGGGCTCGGCATGCAGGCGACTGGCGAAGCGCCAGCGCTCGCACTGGTGATGTTCGCCTTGCCGGTGTTCACGTTCCCGCTGACGCCGCTGACCAGCCTCTGGTCGCGCCGCCACGAATTCCAGGCTGACGCCTATGCCGCCCACCACGCACGGGCGGAGGACCTGGTCTCGGCGTTGGTGAAACTCTATCGCGACAATGCCGGCACGCTGACACCCGACCCCTTGTACTCAGCGTTCTACGACTCCCACCCGCCCGCACCGATCCGCGTGGCGCGTCTGCGCGCTGCATGAAAAACGGCATTGACGGAACCATCGTCGCAGCCTTCGGGCGCCAGTACGAGGTCGAACTTGCAGACGGTACCCGCCTGCTCTGCTTTACCCGCGCCAAGAAGAGTTCCTTTGCCTGCGGCGATCACGTCGAAGTCAGCGCCACCGCGCCGGACCAGGGCGTCATCGAAAAGCTGCACGCGCGCACAAGCCTGCTGTACCGCGAAGACGCCTTCAAGCAGAAGCTGATCGCCGCCAACCTGACCCAAGTGGTCATCGTGGTGGCGACGGAACCGAGCTTCAGTCCTGAACTGCTTACGCGCTGCCTGTGCGCAGTCGAAGATCAGGAACTCAAGGCCCTGATCGTGTTGAACAAGGCGGATCTGTCAGACCGGCTTGCAGACGCACGCGCGCTCCTCAGACCGTTCCTGGATGTCGGCTACGAAGTGCTCGAAACCTGCGCCAAGCAATCGGTAGCGCCGTTGCTCGAGCGGCTCGCCGGCGAGGTCAGCCTGCTGGTGGGGCAGTCGGGAATGGGCAAGTCCACACTGACCAACGCGTTGATTCCCGATGCGGCGGCCGTTACCGCGGAAATCTCGACCGCCCTGGATTCCGGACGGCACACGACGACCTTCTCGCGGCTTTACCGCCTGCCCGGCGGCGGTACGTTGATCGACAGCCCGGGCTTGCAGATGTTCGGGCTCGCACAACTGTCGCACGACGCGCTTGCGTGGTCATTCCGCGAGTTCCGTCCGCATCTGGGCCAATGCCGGTTCCGCGACTGTCACCACGATGCCGAGCCTGGCTGCGCGTTGCTCGCAGCGCTCGCCGATGGCGCCATCGCCGCCTCACGCTTCGCGCAGTACCGCATGCTTCGCAACGAGCTTACAAGCGCAATGCAAGCGAGAAACGGACACGCCTGAAGCAGCCGAACGCGCCACCGACGCAACACAGGGCAGCACGACTCGCACGCTCATCCAGAGCCCGCATCGGCGCAAAGGGCTGTTGCGCCGAATCCACGGGATGATGCGCCCACATCACGCTGCACCAGAGATCACATCTCCGGCGTGTAAAATCGCGCACCCAGGAGGTATGCATGCCATTCGGACTTCACTCGCTCATCCTCACGCAGTCGGATCTCGCCGGGTCGCTATCGCCCTGCGAGTTCTCGCTGTATGCACCGTCTGCGAAGGAGGTCTTCCTTTTTGGCGACATGACGCACTGGCAAGACGGCAAGCTACCCATGACGCGCGGGGAAGACGGCGTCTGGCACCTCAAGCTCCAGCTCCGTCGCGGCCAGTGGCACTACAAGTTCGACGTCGACACGCGCCGCATCCCCGATCCGCTCAACCCACTGCTGGCCGAAGACGGCATGGGCATGGGTGAGTGCCATTCCTACGTGTTCCTCGGCGAAGGCGACTGGCTCGACAAGCCAAAGGTACCGCGCGGCGAACTCCTCGATCTGCACATTCCCTGCTCCAAGCTCGGCGGCTCGCTGCCCGGCCAGCTCTATCTGCCACCCGGCACGAGGGAAAACGACAAGCTGCCGCTGCTGGTGCTGATGCACGGCCATCAGATGCGGGCCAACCAGTGGGCCACCAACGGCCGCATCAAGCAGTACATGGACAATCTCCTCGCGCAAGGTTTGCTGCGGCCGTTTGCGGTGTTCCTGCCCGGCGGCCACGCTGGTCACGCGATGCCCAAGTACGCCGAAGCGGTCGTTCAGACTGCCTTGCCGTGGCTCGCCAAGCAGCAGCCGGTCACCAACGAGACTTCCCAGCGGGCCATCGGCGGCATGTCGATCAGCGAATTCGGGCCGCTCGCCGTTGCGCTCGCGCACCCGAAGGCTTTCAGCCTGGTGGTGCCGATGAATGAGACCTTCAACGATGCCGTCATCGCCGGTCAGCTGGACAAGCAACCCTTCCGCCTGCACCTCTTCTGCACCACCGAAGGCTGCGCGCCGCCGCAGTACCGGCAATTGATGGAACGCTCCCGCTCGCTCGGCATCACGGTTCCGTTCATGCGACTCGACGGCGTACCGACCTGGCGCAACTGGAACGAAATGACGCCCGAGTTCCTCGCTACCGTGTCGGATCATTTCTACTCGGCCAAGAAAACCGGCCAGAAGTAGTCACAAGCAAACAGGGTTCTCGCTTCCCGTCACCGGAGTATCGGCGCGCCAACTTGCAGGCCGCGACGATGTGCCGGTGCGCGCGACGTGACCACTCGCACGGCAACACGTGTTTGCCCGACAGAGCGTCCCGTTTTTGACAACACGCGCCGCAGACCCGCAAGCCTGCCCGGTCGCCTCAGTCTCTAATGCGAGCACCGGAAGACACCGCATCACGGCTTCCGGTGAGCGGACGCGCGTATCGGCAACCCCGGTGCGCACGCCCAACATGTGGGGGGACACGATCCCCCCGCTTCGTCTCTCCTCGGGACGAAGCCACTTCGCTTCTGGGGGGAATGCGAGTGGGTTGCTGCAGTTTGACTATGCGCATGTTGGCTTTACGCACGAATGCCGGGATCCCGGGTCGCGCGTCCGCCCTTCTTTTCACCACCAGCCGCGTCGCGGCCTGCAGCGACTCGACACCCGGCATGACCGATGGCCCCGCAGCACGCGACCAGCCAGCGAGACGCCTTCCCGTTTCATCCGATACCCGCACTAGTCACCGCACGACACGATCGTAGCGGGCGATATCCGACGACCGTCACCAAGGCGGCGCACCTCCAACCCACAACGGAGAGAGACAAACGATGTATCCGATCCTGATCCTCGGCGCCGGCAAGATTGGCGCATCCATCGCCAAACTGCTGCACATGAGCGGCGACTACCAGGTCACCGTTGCCGACCGCGACGCTGCGACGCTGGAACGCCTCGCCAAGCAACTCCATGTCACGACGCAGCTGATCGACTTGTCGCAGCCCGAACAGCTGCGACAAGCGCTGGTCGGTCAGCGCGCGGTGTTCTCGGCGTGTTCCTTCGACGTCAACCCGGCGATCGCGCAAGCGGCGCTGGAAGCCGGCGTCTCGTACTTCGACCTGACCGAAGACGTCGAGACCACCCGCCGCGTGCGTCAGTATTCGGCCGATGCGCGCGAAGGCCAGATCTTCATGCCGCAATGCGGGCTGGCGCCGGGCTTCATCGGCATCATTGCGCACGCGATGAGCCGCCGCTTTGACCGGCTCGACAGCATCAAGATGCGCGTCGGCGCGCTGCCGCAGTACCCGCACAACCACATGAAATACAACCTGACCTGGTCCACCGACGGGGTCATCAACGAGTACTGCAACCCCTGCGAGGTGATCCACAAGGGGCGCCGCATGGAAGTGCTGGCGCTCGAAGGGCTCGAGCGCTTCTCGCTCGATGGTCTTGAGTACGAGGCGTTCAATACCTCGGGCGGGCTCGGCACGCTGTGCGAAACCCTGGAAGGCCGCATCAACGACCTCAACTACAAGACCGTGCGCTACCCCGGCCACCAGTACCTGATGGACTTCCTGATCAACGGGCTGAAGATGGGCCACAGCCTTGAGCGCCGCCACGAGCTGCGCGAGATCATGGAATCCGCCCTGCCGATCACCAAGCAGGACGTAGTGCTGGTGTATTGCGCGGTATCCGGCTGGAAGGATGGCCACTACTGGCAGGAAACCGACGCCCGGAAGATCTACCATCAAAATCTGTTCGGCGAAGCGTGGAGCTCGATCCAGCTCACCACCGCGGCCGGCGCCTGCGCCGCGGTCGATCTGCACCGTGAGGGCCGCTTGCCGAACAAGGGCTTCGTGCGGCAGGAGCAGGTCGACCTCGAACACTTCCTGGCCAACCGTTTCGGCCGCTACTACTCCACCGAATCGCATCACGCCGAGCGCGTGACGCTTTGAGGACGACGCTGCATGACTGACAACACCCTGCCGGTGCTCGCCGGCGTTCAGCCGCCGGTGCGCGGCTCCACCTACCCCGCTGCCATCATCGACGGCGAAGCACGCTTCCCGGAAGGGGCGCCCGCGCGCGCGCTGAAGAGCCCGCTCGATGGCGCCCCGCTCGGCAGCCAGTTGCTGGCTGACCCCGCACTCGCCGCCGAGGCGGTCGAGCGCGCGCAGGCGGCCTTCATGGCCTGGCGCACGGTGCCCGCGCCGCGCCGCGGTGAGCTGGTACGCCGCATCGGCGAAGCAGTGCGCCAGAACAAACGCGAACTCGCCCGCATCATCACGCTGGAGGCCGGCAAGATCCCTGCTGAAGCCGAAGGCGAGGTGCAGGAATGGATCGACATCTGCGAGTTCGCCGTCGGCCTCTCGCGCCAGTTGCACGGCCTCACCATCGCCAGCGAGCGGCCGGACCACCGGATGATGGAGCAGTGGCTGCCGCTCGGGCCGGTCGGCGTCATCACCGCCTTCAACTTCCCGGTGGCGGTGTGGGCGTGGAATGCGATGCTCGCCTTCGTCTGCGGCGACTCGGTGATCTGGAAGCCGTCGGAGAAGACGCCGCTCTGCGCGCTCGCCGTGCAGACCCTGGTGGGGCAGGCGATTGCATCGATGGATGAAGCGCCGGCCGGCCTGTCGCAACTCGTCGTGGGCCTCGCCGATGTCGGCGAAGCCATCGCCGCCGATACCCGCGTACCGCTGGTGTCCGCCACCGGCTCGGTACGCATGGGCAAGCGCGTCGCGGCCACGGTGGGCGCGCGGCTGGGCCGCAGCCTGCTGGAACTGGGCGGCAACAACGCGATGATCGTGACGCCGACGGCGCGGCTCGATCTTGCCCTGCGCGCGATCGTCTTCGCCGCGGCGGGCACTGCTGGCCAGCGCTGCACGACGCTGCGCCGCCTGATCGTGCACGAATCGGTGCTGCCGGAACTGCTGCCCAAGCTCGTCAAAGCCTACGAGAGCCTGCCGGTGGGCGATCCGCGCGTACCCGGCACCCTTGTCGGGCCGCTGATCGATGCCGCCTCGTTCGAAGCGATGCAGCTCGCGCTGGACGACGCCAAGATCCAGGGTGGTCGTATCGTCTGCGGCGGCCGGCGCATCGCCGACAACGTGCCGGCCGGGGGCTTCTACGTGCAGCCTGCGATCGTCGAAGTGCCCGGCAACCTCAAGGTTGTCTGCCACGAGACCTTCGCCCCGATCCTGTACGTGATGACCTACCGCGAGCTGGACGAGGCCATCGCGCTGAACAACGGCGTGCCGCAAGGTCTGTCGTCCGCAATCTTTACCGAACGCATGCAGGAGGCAGAACGCTTCATGGCGGCGGCCGGCTCGGATTGCGGCATTGCCAACGTGAACATCGGCACCTCTGGCGCCGAGATCGGCGGCGCCTTCGGCGGCGAGAAGGAGACCGGCGGCGGGCGTGAGTCCGGCTCCGATTCCTGGAAGGCCTACATGCGGCGCACCACCAACACGATCAACTACGGCGACGCACTGCCACTGGCGCAGGGTATCCGTTTCGACGTCTGAGCAATTTGCAGCACCTCGTAGTTACTGTGGTTAGGGGGGCGTCAAGCTGGCGACCCCCTCTTTTTTCTGGCACTCACACATTTGACCCACGCCCCGCTCACCTCGCCACGTCGCGCCACCACAATTGCGCTCGCATTCGCGCTGTCGGCAGTCTCCGCGATTACCGCGGCGCAGGACACCGCCTTGCCGGCTGGCTGGCACGCGATTCCGCTCACGGCCGACAAGAAACCGACGGCGTACAGCTTCGAGCACGAAGGGGCGCGCAACGTCATCCACGCGCACGCAGAAGCCGCCGCAATGGCGCTCGCGCACACCGCGCCGGACGACGCGACGCAGCGGCCGATCCTGCGCTGGCGCTGGAAGGTCTCGCACGCGCTTGAATCGGCCGACAACCGCGTCGGCGCCAAGGAAGACGCTGCCGCGCGCGTGGTGCTGAGTTTCGACGGAGACAAGGGCGCGCTCGGCCTGTTCGACCAAGCTGCGCTGGCGATCAGCAGCCATCTCTCGGGTCGCGAGATGGCCTACGCAACGCTCATGTACATCTGGTCGGCGCATGATCCGGTGGGCACCGTCATCGACAACCCGCACACTGGCCGGGTCAAGATGATTGTCGCGGCCAGCGGCCCCGGTGGCGCGTGGCAAACGGTGCGCCGCAACTGGGTCGAGGACTTCCGGCACTGTTTCGGCGAAGCACCGGGCCGGATGCTCGCCTACGGCGTGCTCACCGACACCGACAATACCGGCGAGAGCGTCGACGCCTGGTATTCGGACATCGGTTTCACCGAGCATTGAGTGTCGACAGTGCAGCCGCCGGCAGCCCTGTCGGCTTGATCCAGCGCAGGGCGCTGAGGATGATGACGACTAGGCTTGCGGTTTGAGCGCAGCGGCAAGGGGGAAAGCATGACCAAGGCATTCGAGCGGATCGGCAACATCACGGTGGGCCACATGGGCCTGGGCGGGCACGGCGGTGGCATCGGCAGCGTGCGCAATCTGGTGCATGACGGCGATACCGTGCTGGTGCGGCCGCTGGGCAACATCGCGGTGCGCTTTCTTGGCGTCGACACCCCGGAAGTAAGCCTGCCACTGCCCGGCTCCAGCGCCTTCGTGAAGACCGACCACGCGGCGTGGGAGGCCTTTCTGACCGACCCGTTCGCACCGCATCTGCCGCCGATCCGGCTCGCGGACGGGCTGCGCGAATACCTGCAGGGCCGCATCGGGCCGGGCTGTGCCGCCAACCACCACCGCCATGCGGAAGCGGCCGAGCGCGGGCTGGAAGGCGAGATCCTCGCCGACCTTGCCGCGACCGGGCTGGCACCCGAAGATTTCCGCTTCTACGTTCGCTTTTCCCGCGAGGCGATCGACGGCTACGGCCGCCTGCTCGGCTGGATCAACCGCGAGGAAGCCTCCGACGATCGCCCGCCGACCTACAACCACCGCATGATGCTCAAGGGCCTCGCGCTGCCCTACTTCATCTGGCCCAACGTTGCCCCGTGGCGGCGCATCGGCGCGCTGCGCGAGGCGATCCCCATCCCTGGCAGCCAGGCCCGCATTGCCGAGACCGACATGCGTCTGAAGCAGGCGCGTGAGTGGTTCCGCGCCAACCGCGAAGCGGGCGTCGGCGTCTTCGACAGTGAAGATCCGCTGCGCCTGCAGGCCTTCGAGCTGCGCTACCTGACGCAGCGCAAGGCGCCCAACCGCTGGGTCATCGACCTCTCACGATCAGACGATCTGCTGATCGACCCGCAGCGCTACTACACGGTCGAAAACCCGGAAGACCGCCTGTACGTCCCCGACGACTACCTCGAACTCTTCCTCGCCAAGGGCTGGCGCACCGCCGCCTGACGCAACGACTTACTGCCGGCTGGGTTCAAGCTCGGCCGCGCAGATCCGTAAAAGTCCACTGCAGCCTCGTCCGCTTGAAACACGTAGCGGCCAGGCTTTGAATTTGCGCGCGTGTCTGCGGGCTGCTACCCCATTCCCGGTCAAGGCCGGCAGACGCCCCTTGCGCAGGCTCACCTCGAGGATTACGCACCATGGGCTGGATCGAACGCGGCGACACGGCATCGGTATTCCCCCTCAAGCGCGCACGCAGACTTGCCGCCGTCGCCGCAAGCACCCTGCTTGGCGCAGCCTTGCTGATGGCCGGATGTGGCGATCGATCGCCGTACCGCATCGGCTTTCTCGGCAGCCTCACCGGCAAGTACGCCTACCTGGGTGAAGGCGGACGCAACGGATTCCTGCTCGCGCTCGAGGAAATCAACGCTGCCGGCGGCGTCGATGGGCGCCGTATCGAAGCCGTCATTCGCGATGACCAGCACAACGATGCCAAGGCGGCGGACGCCACGCGCGAATTGCTCGCCCAGCAGGTACGTGCGGTCGTGGGCCCGATGACCAGCGCGATGGCCAAGGCGGTGATCCCGGTGCTCACCGGCACCGACGTTCCGCTGATCAGCCCTACCGCCACCAGCTCCGAGCTGGAAGGCAAAGACGACCCGCTCTTCCGCATCCTCTCGTCCGATCCCGAGTACGCGCTGCAACTGGCGGGCTATGCCTGGCAGACGCTCGGCGTACGCACGCTCGCAATCGCTTTCGAGGAAGCCAACCGCTCCTATTCCGAGAGCCTTGCCAATGCCTTTCGCAAGGCATTCGAAGACCTCGGCGGCAAGGTCGTGCTGATCACCCCGCTCGACGCGAAGGACGCCACCTCCACCTCCGAGCGTCTGCTGGCCGCCTCGCCCGAGGCGATCCTGATGATTTCAAACCCGGTCGATACCGCACGCATCAGCCAGGTCGTCCGCAGCCGCAACGAGAAAGTCCGCCTGCTTGGCGACACCGCCGAAGAACGGGTGATACAGCTGGGCGGTGCAGCGGTCGAAGGCCTTGTCGCCACGCAGACCTTTGACCGCGACGACCCGTCGCCGCGTTATGCCGCGTTCGTCGCCGCCTACGAGCAGCGCTTCAAGACAAAACCCGGCTTCGAAGCGATCGCCAGCTACGACGCGACGCGCGTGACCCTCGAAGGCCTCGCGCATCGCGAATCCGGCGAATCGCTCAAGGCGGCGATCGTTCGCGTGGCGCGTTTCGCTGGCGTGCAGGGCGAGATCCGCTTCGACCGCTTCGGCGATGCGCACCGCAAGGCGGTGATCGTGCGCGTTGAGAACGGCCAGTTCAAGGTGATCCGCTGAACGGCCGCTGCCCGACACGTGAAACTCCGCACCGCACTCGTCCTCGTCCTGCTCGGCAGCACCACGGCCATCACCGCCTTCGTGGCGCTGCTGTTGTTGACACTGCGCCTGCCCGAGATCGAGCGCGAGCAGCGCCAACGCGCCGTCGAATCGGCCCAGGCAGCGGCGATTTCGGTCGACCATGCGCTTGCGGCCTTCGAAGCCCCGCTGCGCACTGCCGTCGCGGCGGGCAAGTCCGACCGACTCCCGCGCCAGGCGCTGCTCGACGCGATCATGGCCGGCTCCGGCCAGTACCTTGCGGTATATACCGTCGGCGCGCAGGGCAAGGTCACCGCCTTCGCCCGCGACCCGAACACGCAGAAAGCCGGCGAAATCAACTACCTGAATGCGCAGACCATGCCGGCCACGCTGCGTGACGCCGACTTCGTCTGGAGCGACCGCCTGCTCTCTATCGTCACTGGCAACATCGTGATCGCCGCGATGACCCGGATCGACGGTGAAGTGCTGATCGCAGAAATCGCGCCCGAGCGCGTCCACCGCGCGCTCACGGAATCCACCCGCTCGGTTTCGCAGGACCTGCTGGTGGTCGACGGTCGCGGCGACTGGATCTCCAGCAACTCCGCCTTCTTCGGCGAACGCATGAGCAACTACGGCACCGTGCCGGCCATCCGCGCCCTGCTCGGCGGCGTGGCGTTCACCGAGGCCGACTTCGAAGGCCGCGGAAAGTACGCCTTTGCGGCGGCGTCGTCGGCGCGCCTGAGCTGGCGCTACATCATCGCGGTGCCATCCGGCGCCACCAATCCGATCTACCAGCGCACGATCCTTGTCATTGCGGTCGCGCTCGGCGGTTCGGCGCTGCTCGCCTTGGCGCTGGGCACCTATGCCGCCGGCCGCTTCGCGCGGCCGCTGCTAAGGCTGACCGAGGGCGCCCACCAGATCGCCGATGGCCGACCGGGCAGCGAGTGGCCGCACAGCGGCATTGCGGAAGTCGACATGCTCTCGCGCGATTTGCGCAACATGGCGAACACGCTTTCGCAGCGCGAAGCCGCGCTGGTGCGCGCGAACGAAACCCTTGAGGCACGCGTTTCGCAACGCACCGCCGAACTCTCGCGTACCAACGACGAACTGTCGCAGGCGCTCGCCACGCTCACACTGGCACAGCAGGAGCTGGTGCAGGCGGAGAAGATGGTCGCCCTGGGCAACATGGTCGCCGGCATCGCCCATGAGCTGAACACGCCGATCGGCAACGCGCTGCTGGCCTCGTCGACGCTCCACCGTCGCGTCGTCGAACTGAGTCAGAAATCGAACGAGTCGCTGACCAAGCGCCAGTTCAATGCGCTGCTGGCAGATCTCACCGAGACCGAGCAGATCACACAGCGCAACCTGTTGCGTGCCGCCGAACTCATCCAGAGCTTCAAACAGGTGGCCGCGGATCAGACCAGCGACCGGCGGCGAGAATTCGAGCTGGGCGGCCTGCTCAACGAAATCCTCGTATCGCTGCGCCCCTCGTTCAAACACCGCCCGATCACCGTCGATTGCACGGTCGCATCCCCCATCGTCATGGACAGCATCCCGGGCGCGATTGCCCAGATCATCACCAACCTGGTCGGCAACGCTCTCACGCATGCCTACGACGAAAACGGATCCGGCAGCATCCGTATCACGGGTGCGCTGCGCGACGACACGGTGGAACTGAGCATAGCGGACGACGGGCGCGGCATGTCTGCCGAGGTACAGCCTAGGATCTTTGACCCCTTCTTCACCACCCGCATGGGCAAGGGCGGCACCGGGCTTGGCCTGAGCATCGTGCACAGCCTGGTCACCAATGTGCTCAAGGGCACGATCAGCGTCCAGAGCGCACCCGGGTACGGCACGCAATTCACGATCCGCTGTCCGCGCCTCATCCCGCGCACAACCGGGCAAGAGGACAACGCGGTGGATGCGGACGTTCCAACACTCTCCGCGACCGACAACAACGAGCCGCGCGAGCACCTCACTTCTGGCGCGGCCGCACAGCGACGCGAGCACGACGGCGATTCAGCGCCCACGGGATGACGCCGAGCGCGATCCCCCCGATACCGACGATGTTGGTCGCCAGATCGAAGGTCGGCACGCTGTAGAGCGCAATGAAGATCAGGAACGCGGCGCTGAGCCCCGGCCAGAGAAACAGGAAGACGAAGTTGTCCGCCGAACGCAGCGCCGTCTTGCGGAAGTGCCACACGCACGCCAGTCCGGCCAGGCTGTAGTAGCAAGCGACCTGGAAGCCGATCGCGTTGACCGAGTCCTTGATGATGTCGTTCACCGTCGGGAAGTAGGACGAGAGGAACAGCAACAGCAGCCCGAGCACCACGATCACGCTGGTCGCCACCCAGGGCGTGCGCCAGCTCTTGTGCAGCACGGCGTAACGCGGGTGCAGCGCGCCGTCGCGCCCCTTGGCATACATGGTCCGCGTGAATTGCAGGATCGAGGTTTCCAGCGTGCCGACTGAGCTGAGCATCACCGCCACCACTGCAAGGTAGCTCCAGGGCCGCGGCAGGAGCTTTTCGGCCAGCGCGAACACGACGTTGGTGCTCGACTGTGCGATCTCTTCGTCACTCAACACCAGCAGCGCCGCGATCGCGAAGCTGATGAACAGCAGCAGCACGATGACCATCGCCACGACCGCACCGCGACCGGGTGCATGCGCCGCGTCGCGTGTTTCCTCGTTGAGGTTGAGCGTGACATCCCAACCCCAGAAGAAGAACAGCGCCGTCAACGCCCCGGTGGCAAAAAGCGAGGGCGTGAACTCGGCAATCGACAGCCACTTCCATGAAAACGGATGGGCCGGATGCGCCGCGTATTGCCACACCGAGGCGACGATCACGATGACCAGCACGCCCACCTCGATGGCGGTCATGACGATCTGCGTGTAGCTGGTCGGCTTGATGCCCTTGACGATGACACTGCTCACCGCCAGCAACCAGCCGGCCGCAACGAAAGAAACAGTGGTCGGATTGGCCGCGTGCTCCGGGCTGATCAGGATCAGCGTCGCGGTCGCTGCCGGTATCGTGCCCGACACCATGAACACCGCGGACGCCACCAGCAGCGACCAGCCCGCGATGAAACCGAACAGCGGCCCGAAGACCTCGCCCACCCAGGCGTAAGACGCGCCCGCATTCGTGATGACGCGGTTCAGATGCATGAAGGCGAAGGTCACGCCGAACATGATCAAGCCGCAATACAGCAGGCTACCCGCCGAAAGGATGCCGACCGCCGCCACCAGCGTCGCCGTCGTGGCCGCTACGCTGAATGCCGGCGCGGTGCCGGCCACCCCCATCACGACCGACTCCTCGATACCCAGCGCATCTTCGTGCAAACGCGCATGGTGCTGTGCATGAGCGGGCGGGCTGTTGCGTTGCATGGCACGGCCTCCTGCCAGAAGCGGAGCTAGAACGTCACGGGTGTTTCCTCATCATAGCCGGGGCGGCCGTCTCAGACGAAGTAGGCAAAAACGAATACTGCAAGCATTGCAACCGAGATACCCAACTTGGCCGCCATCGCCAGCACGAAGCCCAGGCCCGCGGCAACCCCCGCCCGCGCGGCCTGCCCCGCATTGCGACGGGCATAGAGTTCGCCCGCCGCCGCACCGATCACCGGCCCGAAGATCAGCCCCGGAATGCCGCCGAACAGCCCGATCACGCCGCCGATGCCGGCCCCCGCCATCGCATAGCCGCTCGCGCCGACCAGCTTCGTGCCAAGGATGCCGGCGACGAAATCAATCGCCCACGCGAGTGCCGCCAGCACACCCAGCACCACCACCGCGATCACGCCCACCTTCTCGAAGTGATCGATCCAGGCCCCCAGCAGCATGCCGCCGAACAGCAGAGGCGTGCCTGGCAACACTGGCAGCACGATGCCCGCAAGGCCGATCACCATTAGCCCGATCGCCAGAATCCACAGCCATTCCATTTTTGCCCTCGTTTCCTTAGCCCAACCGCCCAGGCGGCCAGTCACGCATGAGCAAGGCGTGAAGTTCAAGATCCTGTGTCTCGCCGTTCCAGAAACCTGCTTCGCGCATCCGGCCTTCAAAGGCGAAACCGAGTCGCGCCACAGTCCGGCGCGAGCGCTGATTTTCAGGATGAATCAAGGCTTCGACTCGGTTCAGTGCCATGTTGTCGAAGCCCCATTGCAGCATCGCGACCAGCGCCTCGCGCATGTAGCCGACGCCCCATGCACTGCGCGCAAGTTCGTAGCCGATCGTGCAACTGCGCCAGGCACGATTCCATTTGAACAGCCCGCAGGTTCCAATCAGATGGCCATTCTCCTTTCGTTCGATACCCCACCGCGTGCCTGGATTCGGCATCTTTCGCCAGGCAGCAAAGGTTTCAATCAAACCAAGCGCCTGTTCCGACCGGGTAAGCAGATCACTGCCGAACCATCGCATACCCTCCGCGTCCGAATGAATCTCGAAGACCTCCGGTGTGTCATCGGGAGTCAGTTCGCGCAAACGCAAACGTGGCGTCGTGAGTGACGGAAAAGCAGGAGCGGGGTCCACGGTTTCCACCGTCACGATGATTCGACCTCGTGCGCGCGAATCACAGCAAGGAACTCGGCGCCGTAACGTTCAAGTTTCTTGTCGCCGACGCCGGAAAGCTCAGCCATCTCGGCCAGCGACGCGGGGCGGCGTTCGAGCATCTGTTTGAGTGTGGCATCGCCAAAGACAATGTAGGCGGGGACGTTGTTCTCTTCGGCGAGTTGGCGCCGGCACTGGCGCAGCGCCGCCCACAGGGTGCGCGCTTCGTCACTCGCGAACTCGATCTCGCGACGCACGCTGGTGGCGCCACCGGGTGTCGCCTCGCGCACCTTGCGCGCCATGAAGCTCGCCTCGCCCCGCAAGATCGGCCGGCAAGGTTCGAGCAGCAGCAGGCCGCCGTGCTCGTTCACGCCGATCAGGCCCTGCGCGACCATCTGGCGCAAGAGCGAGCTCCACTGCACATCGCTCACCGTCTTACCGATGCCGAAGGTGCTCAGGTGCTGATGCCCGCGTTCGATCACCTTCGGGGTTTCACGCCCTTGCAGGATATCGATGAGGTGGGCGGCGCCATAACGCTGTCCGCTTCGGTAGATGGTGGAGAGCGCCTGCTGCGCGGCGACGCTGGCGTCCCAGGTTTGCGGCGGGTTCAGGCACATGTCGCAGTTGCCGCAGGGGGTGGATTCTTCGCCGAAGTAGCGCAGCAGCACCTCGCGACGACAGGCCGGCGCCTCGCAGTAGCCGAGCAGCGCATCGAGCTTCTGCCGCTCGACCCGCTTCACTTCATCCGGCGCCTGCGACTGCTCGATCATCTCGCGTTGCAGCACCAGATCCTGCAGCCCGTAGGCCATCCATGCATTGCTCGGCAGGCTGTCGCGCCCCGCGCGGCCGGTCTCCTGGTAGTAGGCCTCGAGCGACTTGGGCAAATCGAGGTGGGCAACGAAGCGCACGTCCGGCTTGTCGATGCCCATGCCGAAGGCCACGGTCGCCACCATGATCACGCCCTCGCCACGGATGAACTTGTGCTGGTGCGTCGCACGCGTTTCCGCATCCAGCCCTGCGTGATACGGATACGCGTTGAGCCCTTCGCTGCGCAGCCACTTCGCGGTCTCTTCGACCTTCTTGCGCGACAGGCAATATACGATGCCGGAATCGCCGTCGTGCGTGCTGCGGATGAAGCGCAGCAACTGCTTGCGCGGGTTGTCCTTCTCCACCACCGTGTAACGGATGTTCGGCCGATCGAAACTGGAGAGGAAGACCTCGGCGTGCTGCAGCTGCAGGCGTTCGATGATCTCGGCGCGGGTAGCATTGTCTGCAGTGGCCGTCAGCGCGACGCGCGGGATGTCCGGAAAGCGCTCGTGCAGCACCGAGAGCTGGATGTATTCGGGGCGGAAGTCGTGGCCCCATTGCGACACACAGTGCGCTTCGTCGATCGCGAACAGCGCGATCCGCGCCTGACCGAGCAGTTGCTGGAAGCGCGGCGTCATCAGCCTTTCGGGCGCGACGTAGAGCATGTCCAGCTCGCCTTCGAGCAGTTCGCGCTCGATCACCGAGGCATGTTCGAGCGGCAGCGAGGAATTGAGGAAGGCAGCCCGCACGCCGAGCAGCTTGAGCGCGCTGACCTGATCCTGCATCAGCGCGATCAGCGGCGACACAACGATGCCGCAGCCGTCGCGCAACAGCGAGGGGATCTGGTAGCACAGCGACTTGCCGCCGCCGGTCGGCATCAGCACCAGCGCGTCGCCGCCGCCCGCGACATGCTCGACAATCGCCTGCTGCTGCCCGCGGAAAGCCGGGTAGCCGAAGACATGGCGCAGGGTGTCGAGGGCCGGCGGAGCGCTGGCGACTGGGGTCGAATTCATCGCCCTGATTATACCGACCCCCTCCCCGCCCCCCGGCCCCCCCTGTCGGGACTAACTCCCCAGCAGCGAATCGAGCAGGGCTTGCTTGAAGCTCAACGCGACCGGGTCGTAGACGCCGAATCCCGAGGCGAACTCCCAGTAAGTCCAGCTCATGCCGCGCGCCTCCATCGCCGTCCGCATCGCGCGATTGAAGCGGATCCGTGAGGCCTCGTCGGCCTTGCTGTAGGCGCCGAACTCACCGACGAAGACCGGGTAACGCGTTCGCGCCGACCACGCGCTGGCGGTATCCAGCGGCAAGGTCATCGCCGACAGTTGCCCACTGCTGCAACAGGTCACGCCGGTGGGTTTGGGCGGGCTGATCCACTCGGCACCCTGATGCGTGAAGTCGAAGGGTTCGTAGTTGTGCACCGTCGCGATCAGGTTGGCGTCGTTCGGCATTTTCAACTGCGCCAGATCGCTCGCGTTGTTCCAGTGCGTCGGGCCGATCACCACCACCCGCTGCGGGTTGGACTTGCGCACCACGCCAAGCGCCCGCGCCGCCAGCACGTTCCAAGGCTCGCCATTGAGCCGGCCGTGCGGCTCGTTGTAGAGCTCCAGCAGTAATTGCTCGCTGCGAGTCTGGAAACGCGCCGCAATCTGCTCCCACAGCATCACGAAGCGCACGTCGAGCGCGGCGCTGGCCACCGCGAGTTCACCCGAATCGAGCGCATCCCCGTCGAGCTGGCGGTAGTGATGCATGTTGAGTACGACGACGAAGCCCTTGGCGAGCAACTTGTCCACCACCGACTCGACACGCGCCATGAAGGCAGCGTCGATCGTGTACGGGGCTTCGGCACTCGCGTGGTTGCTCCAGCGCACCGGCAAGCGTACCGAGCGGAAACCTGCCGCCCAGGCCTTGTCGATGAAGTCGTCGGTGACGCTGATCCCCCAGGCGCCTTCGGTCGGGGCTTCGAGCATGTTGCCGAAGTTCACGCCGCGCCCGATCGACGCGGCTGCCGCTACCGCCCGCGCCGATGCGCCAGGTGCAGCGTTGTTGGCCACCGGCGGGTAGCTCGCGATATCCGGCACCGGGGTCGCTGGCGCAGTGCCCGCGGCTCCGCCCCCACACCCGGCCACCATGACCGCGCCCATCGTCGCGACCCGCAGGGGCCACAGCCATTGCATTGTTTTCATGTCTGCCTCGCTATTCCAGCTTTCTGCTGATTCCCGTGGCGAGGTCAATATTCTTGGTCTCGCAAGGATACCGACTGCCAGCCGCCGTGTGCGCGTCAGTCGCTTGTTTGCGCGCCGACCACCGACGCGACGCCAGCCGCCAACGCAATCGCAGCACACACGGGCCAAACGCCCGCCAGCGCAACAGTTGCCGAGAACAGCAATGGCACCCCGAGCCCGGAAACGTTGCCGAGCAGGGACCGCAGACCGATCGCCTCGCCCGCCCGGCCCTGCGGCGCGTGGCGATGAAGCAGTGAAAGCACGTTCGGTTGCCCGCAGCCAACCCCACACCCGAGCAGGAAGGCCAGCGCCATCAGCGCCGAGGCGCCGCGGGCGACCGTGAATGCGCTCCACACCAGCGCTTCGAGCGCCAGCGCTGCGGCGAGCATGCGCCACTCGCTGAAGCGATGCCCCGCCGCCGACACCACCAGCCGAATCGCCAGCGTGCCGAGTGCGAAGGCCGACATCACGGTACCGATGGCGGTCGCCGACAGCGCGGCGCGATGGCCAAGCACCGGGCCAAAGAAGGTGAAGGCATCCCAGGCGATGGCATTGATCGTGGTGAGCAGGTACACACGGCGCAGGGTCGGGCTTTGCAACAGGCCGCGCCAGCCAGCCTTCGTTGTACTTGTGGCGGCTTGCGGATCGGCCGCAACCGCATCGCCCCTCAACTGGGTGCTCAGCAGCAAAGCCAGCAGCGTCCCGCCGCAGAGGACGGCGAACGCGGCACGAAAACCGGCAGTATCGATCACCGTCCCGGCGATAAAGGGACCGATCACCGAAGAGGTCGAATGGCCCAGGGTGAGCCAGGCAAATAGCGCGACGCGCTGGGTCGGCGAGGCCACCGGCAGGTTGCCGACGGCGTGCTGGATCGCGACCGAGACGATCGTGATGCCCGTGCCGCACAGCACCCCACCGACCATCATCGCGGGCAAGGCCGGCCAGGCGGCCGGCAACAGGATGCCGAGCAGGATCGCTGCAAGCCCGCCGCGGATCACCGGCTGCGGCCCGTAACGGTCGCTCCAGCGGCCGAAGTGCATACCGAAGGCGACCGACAAGACGCTGTAAAGGGCAATCAATACCCCGACCGCCGCTTCCCCGTAACCGTGGCGCAGCAGGAACAGCGATGCCGTGACACGTCCGCCCGCGACAGCAATATGCCCGAACAGCATGACGCCGATGAGCGCAATGAGTTGCGGGGGAAATCTTGCGGGCAGCGGAAGGTAGCGCACGACGGAATTGTACCGTCGTAGCACTTCGTCCCCTTGACGATGCCCGTGCTGCAGCGCCCACGAACACCCCAAAACTGCCGCGGCCGCCAGTATCGACAAGCCACCGAGCCGCATTGCCGCTGTCATTTCGCCATACGTGGCGGTATGGGCATTTTGTGCGCTGGCAGCACCGCCACAGGGGCCATTGTGCCCCGTGATACGGCGGCTATAGTCCGCGCGTTCCCCGGCTGGCAAAGGGGAACACCTCCTTCAGGCATCTCCCCGGACAGGGCTTCGAACCGGGTGCGACCTCGGGCTACCGCAACGAGGGAGGGATCACGGCCCGACATGCATCGCATCGTGTCACTCATCCACGGAGACCGCACCATGTCGCACACGCATCGCAGAACGCTTGCCGCCCTCCTTGCCACCGCCCTCGCCTTGCTGGCGCTGCCGGCCCTGGCCGACAACTTCACGCTGTGGATCAACGGCCGCAATGGCGGCGGGCAAATCGGCAACTACGATTCCTTCACCTACTGGGGCCCGGCGAGCACCGCCGCCGGCGTTAACAAGAAGGCCGTGAACTGGGATGGCAAAAGCCATATCGCCGACCAGAACTACCTCGTCCGCAACGCCCTGGACTGCTTCTGTACCGGCAACAACTGGTGCTATGTGGCCGTACATAGCGCCGGCGACCTGATGATGGGTTACACGATGGCGAACTACGGCAGTTCGACCCGCTACAAGAAAACGCCGCAGCCGAACGCGTCCGGGCAATGCAGCAACGCCGACGGCACCACCCAGACCGGCTGGAACATCAAGTGGGTGAACGTCGCCTCGGGCGCCGGCGGTGGCTCTGAACTGGCCGATGTTGGCTCGTGGGCGGTGTCGGACGTGCTGACGCAGGACCTGAAAACCACCACCGCCCGTGCGCTCTACAACCACAACGCCACGCAGGGCGTCTGGTTCTACATGTACGCCGGCGCCAAGGGCACGCTGTACTCGGGCATCCTGCCGGGTCAGGATGACGAGGTGGTCGCCTACCACTCGACCGGCGGCGTCTCGGGCAGCGCGGGCGCATCGTTCTGCAACCCGTCGGACTGGTTCTGCAATGACCTGACGCTGGGTACTGCCGCGAACGAGGGTGGCCGCACCAAGTGGAGCTACCACTCGGTGAGCTTCCGCGACGACGGCGAGGCCTACAACCACTACACCAACGGCGCGTGGGGCGGCATCGTCTCGGTCGTGCGTACCAACGTCGTCAACAATGCGCGCTGACGATCCGGGGGGCGGCAAGCCAGACCGCCGCCGCTGGGCCTTGCCGGTATCGCTTGCGCTGGTCGGCCTCGCCGGCGTCGGCTGGCTGATCTGGCCCGATGTCGCCGCGAAACTCGCCGACAGCGCCGGCACCGTGCGCGCCGCAACGTCCGCAGGGGCTGCGGGTGGCACCGCGTTTCTGACGGCGCGGCCTGCAGACAGCGCGGGGGCTGCGACCGCGCAAGGCATCGAGGCCGAGCGTGCGCTGTGGGCAGAGCGACTGGCACGCGCGCGCGCGACGCTGGTGAGCTATCGCAAGGCCAGCGAATACCCGTTCAATTCCCGCCCGGCGAGCGAGCACGCCGACCAGCTCTACCCCAACCGGCCGGTGATCGAAGCGCGTCCCCTGAACAACGGCAGTGACGAGGCCGACACCTCGGTCGAAGTCGTCACCAGCCAAAGCCGGGTCTTCATGGCCAGCGGCGAATCGGTGCTGTTCACGATCGCCGCGCACGACCAGGATGGACATCCGCTGCCGGTCGCGGTACAGGCGGCGCGTGCGATCGGCATGAACCCGACGACGAATGGCGGCAGCCGCAGCGCGCCGGTCGCGTTCAACGACCAAGGGCAGGCGGGCGACGCGCAGGCGGGCGATGGCACACAGTCGGCGACGCTCGACCCGAGCGGCACGTCGCTCGCGGATTTCGACGGCACAATCCGGGTGGAAGTGGCATTCACGGCAGGTGGCAAGAGCGGGCGACATCTGTTTGACGTGGTCTATTCGCCGCAGGTGCCGGCCACATGGGCGGGCCCTTTCCGCGATGCGCAGGAAAACGGTTCGCTGGTGCTGCGCGTTCCGGTCGATGTGAAGCAGGCGGGGCGCTATGTCATCAACGCGCGGGTCGACGACGCCAGCGGCACGCCGCTGGCGCTCGTCACCTTCAACGACGAACTGGCGGCGGGCTCCCAGCCGGTCACGCTGACCGTGTTCGGGAAGCTGATCCACGACAGCAAACCGACCTTCCCGCTGCAGGTGCGCGATGTCGATGGCTACCTGCTGCGCGAGCAAGGCCACCCCGATCGCCTGCTGATGCCGCGCCTGGAAGGCAAGGTGCTGACAAGCGCGCAGTACGCCTTGAGCAGTTTTGCGAACGTCGAGTGGCAAAGCGAACAGAAAGAACGCTACCTGAAGGAATTCGGCAAGGACGTCGCTGAAGCACAACAACACCTCGCTGCGCTTGGCCAATAAACCAAGACTTCATTCAGCTTGTCTAAAAGAAAGGCGCCTCGAAGTATGCGTAGACGGCCCGTTGCCGTCCTCATGATGACCGTAGCCACTGAACAACATTACGATGTCGGTGAATACGTTGCTCGCTTGGCCGATTTAGAACCCGACGCTTCGACGGTTGTGCAAGACTTCGACCAGCGCCGCGCGCGGCGACCAGATAAACCCGCACAGCCAGAACAGACACGTCGACGCGTAGGCGTTTGCCTCGCGGTAGATCGGGTTGCCCATCGACAGATGCCAGGCCATGTACACGCCGTCGACGCACCACCACCAGGCGAGCAGACTCAGCGGTAGCCAGCGCCACTGACGTCGCATCAGGATACGCGCAGCCATGGGCGATAGCAGGTAGGTGAAGGCGCCCATCAGAATCGACACGCCGACATCCCAATCCCCGATCTCGAGTGTCAGCGCGCCCCAGAGCAGCCATGCCATGCCCACAGCGAACGTGGCAAGTTTCCACGGCCGGCGCCATTCGCCGGGGGCGAGCAGTTCCAGCAGTTGCCTCACCGCCGGCATCATCGCGTGCGACGCGCGCATTGCCGCGCGCGCCAACGACCTCGCACGGGCGTGTCGTCATCTGTCGTAACGAACAGCCTGCGAACGAGAACTGCCACGACCAATCCGGCACCGAACGCCGCCGGGGCGATCCAGGTTGCGCGCGGTTCGCCCTGCAGCAGATCGAATACGTCTGTCAGAGCGAGCAGCATCAGCAGCAGGATCGCAAGATCGAGCACGGCGCGAACGGCCGCGCATCCCCACTCCACCAGCCAGTGGCGCGGTGACAGTCGGTCCTCGTGCAGCGCGGCACGCGGGGCGGCGTAGAGGTTGTCGCGGTTCATCACGTCGGCCATGGGGGCTCCTGCGCGTGTATATCGGGTCTGCGGCGTCTGACTGCGTCAACGCTGCGGTGTCTGCATGGCTTGCAGCGCTTGGGTCAATCTCGCGTGGACTTCTTCGCGCAGGGAAGCGGGGGCGATGACTTCCACTTCCGGCAGATGGCGCATCACATCCATCGCGAGTTCGAAGGGTGCGCTGTAGGGAATGCGCAGGGTGTAGTACCCCGCGTCATCGAACGCGCCCTCCTGGTCCGGATGCCAGGTTTCCTTGCTGACCCAGCGCGCGCGCTCGGGCGCGAAGCGCAGTTCAGCCCATTCGACCTTCTCGCCCGAGAAAATGCCATAACCGGCATCGAGCACTTTCTTCAGACGCTGCTCGGAGACTTCCTTCGCGGCCTCGGTGCTGCTCCACACCCCTTCGATCGCATCGAGCCCGAAGCTGCGCAACTCATTGCGCAGGTGGCACCAGGCTTCGAGGTACCAGTTCTCGCGGTAATAGGTCAGGCGCTGGGGCGACACCTCCCGTCGCGTGACTTCATTGCGCCCGCGATGGCGGTGGTCGATCATCAGGCGCTGGCGCTTGAGCACCGCATGGGCGATCGGGGTGAAGTGGCGCGGCTCATAACGCCGGCCGCTCGATCGCATCACCCGGATGCGCTTGTTCACCGCCTCGAGCGGAATGTCCTCGCGATCGAGCATCGCGCGCAGCCGGGTGAGCAGCGGCTGCACATGGGGCGTCAGCAGCCCCGGGCCGAGGCTCTCGAGCAAGGCCTCCATCGACAGCAGCGCGTGAATCTCGGCCGCCGAGAACCACATCCCGGGCAGTTCGAAGGATGGCGTGTTCGGGTCAGTTTCGTAGCGATACCCGCCGGCGTCCCGATCCCAGATGATTGGCGCCTCCAGGCGCGAGCGCAGGTACTCCAGATCGCGCTTGAGGGTCGCAAGCGACACTTCCAGCTCCGCCAGCAGCTCGTCGCGGGTCACCACCCGCCGCTCGGCGATCAGGCGTTCGATCTTGTAGAAGCGTTCGGTGCGGTCCATGACGGATCAGGGTCTTGTGAGGATGACGTGCATCTTGCCGCATGGGTAGCTCACCGGGTGAGCCTGGCGCGCGCAAGAATGCGTTTCATCAAGTTCGCGAGGTCCTCGCATGTTCTCCAAACCCCTGCTCGCCACTGCGCGCCCCGCCTACCCCTCCCCTTTGCCGACCTGCGCAAGCGCTCCGTCCTACACCGCTGACGATGCCGATGTCGCGCTGGAAGCCTTGCTGCGCTGGGCACGCGCATCAGGCCGGCCGTTCGACGCTGTGCTGCCGCTGGTGACCAGCCGCTTTGCCCCTGCTGAGATCGTGACCTTCATGGATCGCTGCCGCCCCGGTGCCGCGTCGCTGCGCGAGCTCTACGAGGCCCTCTGAGCCTGCCCCGACCCGAAGTCCCTACTGGAGACTGTCCATGCACGGCGATCTGAACGAAGCGGAACGCGAGATGTTCGACATACAGGCCAAGCGCTGCAGCACCAATGCGCCGGTCATCGATACCGGCCGCACGAAAGGTCACCCACTGACGCATCAGCGCTGGACGCGCACGCTTGCCGATGGGCGTGTGATCGCGCTGACGAAGCTGATTCAGTTCGGTACTTACGATGGCATGCTGTGTGGCCTCCCCGGTCAGTTCTGGGATGAAATCGAATATCGCGGCAAGGAAGCCCTGCGCAGCGCGCGCGGCCGGTTACCTCCCCATTTCGGAACGCCTGTGTTGCTGACGCCTCAGCGTTTCGTGGGCGAGGTCACACGAAGCGACGGGAGTAGCGAACGCTGGCAACGCGTCGGCTTTGTCACCTGCATCGGGGTGTTCGAATCGTCCGAGGTCGCACGTGACCCGGGGGAGTGTTACTCATCCCTTGTGGCCGTGTGGTTCCAGGACGCCTTCGGTGTTCCGACCGAGCCCTTGGTGCTCACGCAGATCGACGCGCTGGACTGGACTAGACTCGCCTGGGACTGGACGCCCTGATCGCCTGGACACCCGACTTTCATCACCGAACGCCCGCCGAAGACAGCGATGCCTTTCACGCCCTTCCACCTTGGCCCCGGCGTTACGCTCAAGCGCGTGGCAGGCCCGCGCATGAGCCTTGCAAGCTTCACCTGCGCTCAGATCCTGATCGACCTGGAACCGGGTATCGGCATGCTACGTGGCGCGAGCGTGCTGCATGGTTATTCGCATACCCTGGCCGGCGCCTTGCTGATCACGCTGATCTGTGTCGCCCTCAAACGATGGCCGGAACGGGCATTGGGCATCCGCATCTCCGCCCGCTCGGCGCTCGCCGGGGCCTTGGCCGGTACGCTAAGCCACCTGCTGCTCGACGGTATCGTGCATCACGACATCCAGCCATGGTGGCCACTGACCGACGCCAATCCGCTGCAAGGCGCGTTGTCGTGGGAAGGCACCGAAGCGCTGTGCCTGGTGCTCGCGTTGCCCGCGCTCTTCTGGATCCCCGAGGGCTGGCGACGCCTGCGGGCGATGCCGTGGCGATGACGGATCAAGCGAACACGAACTGAGAGGCGCAGCGATGTCCCCGACCCTTGATGGAAAACTCGTCGTTGCCATTTCGTCGCGCGCGCTCTTCGACCTGGAATCAGAGAACGCGGTCTTTGAAACGGGTGACGATGGCGCCTATCGGGCCTTGCAGCTCGAACGCCTCGACGATCCCCCGCCGACCGGGGTCGCGTATCCGCTGGTGCAGAAGCTGCTGCGTCTGAACAGCGCGGCGACACAGCCGGTGGAGGTAGTGATCGCGTCGCGCAACGACCCAGTCAGCGGCCTGCGCATCTTCCGCGCCGCCAAACACTACGGGCTGTCGATAGAACGCGGCATCTTCACCCGCGGGCGCTCGCCGCACCGCTACCTAGCGCCGCTCAATGCCTCGCTGTTCCTCTCGGCCAATCCGCAGGACGTGCGTGCAGCCTTGCTCGCTGGCTATCCGGCCGCCCAGGTCTATCCCGCCTCCGCCGCCGATGCGGCGCGCAACCCGGACGAGATCCGCATCGCCTTCGACGGTGACGCGGTGCTCTTCAGCGACCAGGCCGAGCGGGTATTCAAGGGTGAGAGCCTGGCGCGCTTTGTCGAGCACGAGGTGATCCGCATCAACGAGCCGCTGCCGGCGGGGCCCTTCAAACCCTTCCTCGCCGCGCTGCATGGCTTGCAGTCGCGTGCGCGCGAAAACACCGTGCAGATTCGTACCGCACTGGTCACCGCCCGCAGCGCCCCAGCGCATGAGCGCGCGATCCGCACCCTGCTGCACTGGGGCATCGAGGTCGATGAGGCCTGCTTTCTCGGCGGTCTGCCCAAGGGCCCTTTCCTCAAGGCGTTCGAACCAGACTTCTTCTTCGACGACCAGGCGGGGCATTGCGAAGGCGCAGTCAGCGCCGGCCCGACCGGGCAGGTGCTCTATGGCATCGCCAACGAAACAGACGCCTGATCAGGCAGTCACCTCAAGTGTGCGCTCAAGCGGCCGTAATTTCGTGCATGCCGCGCAATCTGATGCCGCCCTCCCCCGTTCCGTCGCGCACGCGTGCTGCGCATCGGGTGCGGATGACTGCGCAATCCCCTTTTTATGTCGACCTGCGCCACTTTGACCATGACTGTCACGCCTCCCGCCAACGACAACACCCATACGCCCATCGGAACCCCTGACCAACAAGCCTTCGCACCGCATATCGAGCATCTGCTGACGACGGGCCAGTTCGTCGAAGTGGAGTCTTGCCTTCAGCGCTGGCGGGCAGAGCCGTCCGGGAGTCAGACCGCCAAGGACAGCGCCAGCATGGCGTTCCTGCAGTCCATGCTTGACCTGGCGCTCGGACGCCTCAGACGCGCCTACGATGCGGCAGGCCTTGCCGTGGAAGCGGCACGTGAAGCGCGCGACCTTGCTACCGAGATCAGCGCCCTCGCCGCGCAAGCGCTGGCGGGCGCGCGCATGGGACGCCCGGTCGAGTCAGTGGAACTCGCGTTGTTGGCCTCCGAACTGGCTGCGCGGTTCGACCCTGGCGTCTGGACACTTCGGGCAGAGATTGCACTCGCCAACGCCTACCTGTGGAACGCCAACACAGCGATGGCGCGACGCACGCTCGCGCGGCTCACCGCGCACGAGGCCCCCTTCGCGGCCACTGAAATGCCGGGCGAACTCTCGGAGCTCAATGTCTGGATTGACTACTGCGAATGGGTCAACGCGGGCCGTGCCTCTCACCCAGGGGCGATGAGTATCGATGGCTTCCGCCACAGCGCCGACACGGAATCGCCACCGCAAGCGCGAGGCGCGTGCGTTTTCCCCGGGCAACAGGTCTCCCTTGCCCTGATGAATTGCTTCGCCCGCGCGCTGCACGCCGCGGGGGACGCCGCCAAAGCTTCGGCGCACGACCCGTTGCCGGATGCGCTGAGCGCAATGGGCAGTGCGCGTATCGAAGGCTTGGGCCAGATCCTGGCCGGATTGATCGGCATTGAGCGGGCCCTTTTGGCCCGCAAGACCGAGGCGATTTCTCTGCATCTGTCGAATGCGTGCATTGCGGCCACGAACATGGAAAGCGAAGCACTCGGCGTTCTCGCGCGCCGCGCGGCCTTATCGGCGCTGCTGGCACTCAATGCCAGAGAGTCCGCGATCGAAGTGATGCTCGAACTCAGCCAACTTGAACACCAGCGCTTGAGTCGCGACCTTGGAGACCGCCGGCGCTTCACGACGGATCAGATCGAAGCGCGTGCCAACGCCGATGCCAATCGCGAGCTGCGGGCCAACCGGCTGGAACTTGAGAAACTGGCCTATGAAGACGCCCTGACCGGCGTTGCCAACAAACGTCGCTTTGCTGACCGCATTGAAGAATGGCGGGCACAGGGCCGTGACGCAGGCGAGCCGCTCTCCGTTGCATTGATCGACCTGGACCGCTTCAAGCAGATCAACGACCAGTTCTTGCATGAGGTGGGAGACCTCGTGCTCAAGCAGGTCGGCGCGGTGCTGCGTGCCAACGTACGCGAACGCGATCTGGCGGCCCGCATCGGTGGCGACGAATTTGCGATCCTCTTGCGTGGCACCACCGATGATGTCGCGCGCTTGATCTGCGACCGGATCGAAGCCGACGTCAAAAGCTTTGACTGGGCGGGAGTAAAGAGCGGCCTGCGGGTGAGCCTGTCGATCGGCGTTGCCGAAGTGCAGCGGGACGACACCGTCGCGAGTTTCCTCGCGCGTGCGGACGAAGACATGTACCGGCGTAAGCGCGCACGCAAGCATCTGTACGGGGTCTACCGCGATCGCGACGAGGAAGCGGTCTCTCCGATCCAGGTCGAGCGCGTCGTGCGTCATCTGCAGCGCGCCAAGACGGTAACCGTGCTGGTGGGCTCTGGCTACGCCCTGAGCCAGAATGGTCTGGCGAGCGGCGAGAACTTCGCCGCGTGGCGGGCGGCCGACCGCCAGCGATTCGCCGATGCATCAGCGCTGCGAACGCAGCCCACCAGCTTTCTCGCGTACTGGAAGCGACTGCGCGAGGAACTTGAGAAGCAGCCGGTGCCGGCCTTGTTCAATGAAGTCGCCACACTCTATCGCGCGCTGCCCTCCCCCACGCTCATCACCGAGCGTACGGACGAGTGGCTTCAGCGTGCAGGCATTCCGGCGCCGATCGAAATGTTTGGTTCCTTGTTCAAGGATGCCTGCGGTCATTGTGCAGCGCCGCTGGGCGCTGAAGCAGACGTTTGCCCCCAATGCCGCGCGCACTCGCCCCTGCGCCGACCGGCGATCACCTTGCTGAACGAAGGGCTCGAGTTCGGCGCGTTCTATGAAGCGGAACTGCGGGCGAAGCGCGCCGATCTGGTCCTGGTGCTCGAGAGTGATCTGACGCTTTCCCCGACGCGGTCCCTGATCGAAAAGGCGCGGGTCCGTGGCGCGACGATCGTGATGCTCGGTTCCGGCCCGCAATCGAGCATGGATCTGGTGGACGAATGCGTGCTCGGGGGATCGCTGCATGTGGTGCGCCGACTGATAGAACGCCTCGCGCAAAAGGCGGACCCAGTCTCTTCCGACGTGCAACTGAGCCCGGACGGCGCCGCCGCGCACGCCTTCCTCGCCGGCTGTGGCAAGGATCATGCGGGCCGAACCCTGCAGCGCATGATCGAGATGTCGGATGTTGATTACGCGGTTGCACCGGATCTGGCCGGCTGGCAGTTTCCGCTGCCACGAAAGGGGCGCAATTGCCCCTTGGGCCCGGCACCGACGCCGGAAGACTTCGCGATCTTCGCGCAGGACGCCGCGGTCATCGATGCAATGCGCCGCTCGTTTGCGCGAACTCTGGCCGTGCTTGGACTCGAATGGGTGGAAGGCGAAGTGTGCAAAGCCGGCAACTGGGAGCACCGCTTCGACTGGTGGGCCAACCGCAGCGGCGATCACGACTACCGCATCTCGCGGATGATTGAGTCGCTATCCCTGGTCGGGCTGAAAGCGGAAGCGAGCGCCGTCGTGCGCTTCATGGAACAGGAGTTGCCGAACCACCGTTACGTCGATGCGACGGTCGCGCTATGGCACTGGAAGAATGCAGCGATGGCTGAGGGTGCTTAGCGATGATGTAGCGCGGAAACGCAGAGACGATCGCGCACCGGGGGCGTCAATACGGTATCGCTACCCTATCCATACCTGCGGACACCCTATCCGAGAGCAAGCAAAGCAAGCCCCACGGTGACGAATGAAAAATGTGAGATCGACGTGAGCCTTGTTGTGGCGGATGGCCTTAACCCGTGCGCCGGCTTCGCGGCACAAGAGATTGCGAGCTCGCCAGAGACGCAAGCACTGCGTGACGCCCTGGTGGCCTTCTACGATCGCACCCGCGCCGCCGGCCGCATCACAGAAGCCGTCGAGTTCTACTTCGTGTGCCAAGCCAACGGAAGGGAACGCCTCTTTGGCGTCCTGATGGCCGGCGACAAACTGGGCGATGAGATGATGCTCAACGCGATGGCGCGCTCCAAGCAGTCTTCAGATTAGCCCGCGTCGAAACGCGTTGGATGTTGATCGCAATCTGATCCTGACAGTGCAACAGGTTGAAGACGCAGGTTATGAAGGGACTTGGCAGAAGAACCGCCTCAGCGAAATCCCTACCACGCGTGATTTTGATGGGGTAACTGATCAGGAAAACAAACAAGCACCCCGGAAGGTGCTTGATTGCTGGTGTTCTGGCGGAGAGGGCGGGATTCGAACCCGCGTTAGGTTATTCACCTAAACACGCTTTCCAGGCGTGCGACTTAAACCACTCATCCACCTCTCCGCGGTGAGCCGATAATTATATCAGACTTCAGTCTACTTCTCCAAACCAGCAGCGTCCGCGGCAGCGATGGCGCGTTCGCGCGGGATGCGGATGAAGAGCACGACCGAGCGTGCCTCTTCGCTGGGTGCGGGGGTCACCAAACTGACAGCTATGATCGCGACAAAGCCGGCCATGACGCCAAAGATGCCGCTGGCAATGGGTTGGATGCCCCACCAGGCGTTGGCCATGGAACCACCAAAGAACGGGTGTGTCATCACGGCGTAGGCGAGTGTCACCGCGATACCGCCGATCATGCCGGCAGCGGCACCCCATTTGTTGGCGCGTTGCCAGAACACGCCCAACGTCAACGCAGGGAAGAAGCCGGCGGCTGCGATCGAGAATGCGAAACCGACGGTCTGCACGATGCTTTCCGGTCGCAGCGATGCGATTGCCGCCGCGAGCACGGCAACCGAGAGCAGCACGGCCTTCGAGATGACCAGTCGCCGCGGGATCGATGCCGACGGGTTGATCATCCGGTAATAGAGATCATGTGACAGCGCACTTGATATCGTCAGAAGCAGTCCGTCGGCGGTAGACAGGGCTGCAGCGAGTGCGCCAGCGGCGACAAGCCCGGTCACCACGTATGGCAAACCGGCGATTTCGGGCAACGCGAGCACGATGACATCGGGGCTCAGGGACAACTCCGCAAGCTGGAGAATGCCGTCGTGGTTGACGTCCTCCACCCGCACCAAACCGACCTTGCCCCACGAGGCGACCCATGCTGGCAGGTCGGACACCGGCAAGCCGACCAGCTGGGTATACACAACCCATTTGGCAAAAACGGCATATGCAGGCGCCGCGAGGTAAAGCATCAGGATGAAGAACAGCGACCAGAAGACCGAGCGCCGTGCCGCCGCGACGCCGGGCGTCGTGTAATAGCGAGTCAGGATGTGCGGCATTCCCGCAGTACCGACCATCAGCACGAACACCAGGGCGAGAAAGTTATTCCTCGCGGCCCGCGAGTCAGAGGGCGTCTTGGCGACAAAGGGCTCGGCATGGGGGCGCAACGGCGCAGCCTGTGCCAGTTCTTCGGCGCGCATCCGCCCCCACTGCTCGCGCGCTTCGGCTGGCGTTTTCGGAAGCTCTCGCAGCGCACGCTGGGCCGCCGCGATGTCGTGGCCGGGAACATTGGGCTTACCAAGGAGCGCTTCGAAATTGGTGCGAGCAGCCTCTCGTGCGCGCGTCAGCGAACCCGGCAACCCTGCCACTTCCGATTCGAACCTCGCCGCGCGCGCCTGCCGCTGCGCCTGCACTGCACGTTCATCCGGGCTCTCGGCGAGTTTGCGTTCGATTGGCGCCAGATTCTGCAGGACACGCCCGTAGCTGAGCTGCGGCACGAAGAGCCCGGTGACTTGCCACGACAGGATCACGACCGGAACCAGGTAGGCAACGATGCGGACGAGAAACTGCGTCACCTGAGTCCAGGTCACCGCACGCATGCCGCCGAGGAAGGAACACACCAGTACGCCGGCGAGCCCGACAAAAACGCCGATCTGGAACTGGATGCCGGCAAATCGGCTGGTGACCAGCCCGACCGCGTAGATCTGCGCCACCACGTAGACGAAGCTGGCGATCACCGCGATCACGACGCCGATCACACGCGGCAGATGCCCCTCGTAGCGCGCACCCAGAAAATCCGGAATCGTGAATTGGCCGAAGCGTCGCAAATAAGGCGCGAGAAACAAGGCCACCAGCACGTAGCCACCGGTCCAGCCCATCACGAAGGCGAGGCCATCGAAGCCCGCGAAGTAGAGCGTGCCGGCCAGCCCGATAAAGCTTGCGGCGCTCATCCAGTCGGCCGCGGTCGCCATGCCGTTGAAGACGGCCGGGATGCGACGGCCGGCGACGTAGTACTCGACCACATCCGAAGTGCGCGAGGCCGCGCCGATCACTGCATAGATCAGGATCGGGGCGAGCAGGAAGATGTAGCCGATCAGGCGCGTCGGCATACCGGCACGCTCTGCCTGCAAGAGCAACAGCACCAGACCGAAGAAGCCGAGTACGAACGAGATCGAGAGGCGGGCGAGCCGGCGGGTGAAGGCTTCCATCACGCGCGGCCGTCAGGCGCCTGGCTCAAAAGTCGCATGTGCACGGCAGCGAAGCCCCTACGACGCTGCGTCACAGGCGGTAGTCCGCGCGCAGGCGGTCCTGCAGGCGATTGGCCTGGCGGAAGGCGTGCTTGAGCACCTGCCGCTCCAGATGGTTGATGCTGCGCGCAGGGTCGATCCGGTTTGGTGAGCCGTACTCCGCCTCGCCCTTCTGGTTCTTCAGGCGCAGCAACTGGATGAAGTGATAACCGTCGATCACTGCAGCGATGTCCTCTCCGCCGAAGGATACGTGGCGCGAGGCGTCGCGCAAGCGTTGCGCAGTGTTTGTGGCGCGCAGCCCCTGCTCCAGCGCAAACAGGCGCGCCGCATCGACATAGGGGCGCACGCCGTGAAGCTTCAGATCAAGGGTACGCGGGTGCTGCCCCTTCTTGTCAAAAACGAATTCGCGGATCAGGCCGAGCGGTGGTCGACTCTGCAGCGCGTTCGCTGCCATCAGGCGCAGGAATAGCGCGCTGCCAACGGTGTGATCAAGCAGCCAGTCGCGCAGCGCATCCGACAACTGGGTGTCGCCATACAGCGGGCGGAAGTCGAAGAAGATGCTGGCGTTGAGCAAGGACACCGGCTCGGCATGCGTGATCCAGTCAAGGAAACGCGCGCGCCACTCGACCGTTGAAAGACACCACTTCGGATTGCTTGCCATGATCTGGCCGCTGCACAGCGGAAAGCCGCAGGCCGCGAGCGCTTCGTTCACCGCCAGGGCAAATGGCAGGAAGCGTGCGCGCAAGGTTGCGGCTTCCGATTCGTCCTGCGCGACAAAGATGATCCCGTTGTCCTGATCGGTCGCGAGCGTCTGCTCGAAACGCCCTTCCGAGCCAAAGGCCAGCCAGCACCAGGGCACCTCAGGCAGAGCGTGCTGTTCGCGCACCAGGTCGATGGCATGCAGCGCGACCAGATCGTTGAGCGACGAGATCCACTGAATCGTCTGCTCCGCCGCCATGCCCTGCGTCACCAGGCGCGCCGAAAACGCCCGCACCGCCTCGGCCGCGAGTACCAGTTGCGGCAGGTCGCGCGCCGACAGCACCGCATTCACCGCCTCTTCCGAGGCAATCCGCTGCGCGCTGTAGAGGTCGCCACGCGACACGACCCCGACCAGCCGGCCGGCGCGATCCATCACCGTGACGTAGCGGACGTTGCGCCGCGCCATCAGCAACACCGCGTCGTAGGCACTGGCCTCAAAGCCCAACTGCACCACGCCGGGTGTCATGACTTCGCTGACCGGGCGCCAGAGATCGGCCTCCTCTGCCAGCACTACGCGCCGCAACACGTCACCGAAGGTCAGGATGCCCTGTGGCACGCCGTCGCCCGACGCGATGATCACCGAACCGATGCGGCCTGCATCCATCAACTCGAGCGCCTCGCGAATGCTCGCGTCGGGCGATACGGTCACCGGCACCCGGCGAACCAGCGTGCGCAAGGGCGCATGCAGCGAAAACGCCGCCGGGGTGATGGTGTCGTCTGGCGCGGCTGCTGGCTCAGTAGCGGATGCGGGCATAGTAGGTTTTCTCGGACGCTTCACGGGCCTGACCGAGCGTCACGATACCGCGTTCGGCCAGCAACGGGATCATGCGCAGGAATAGCTGGCCGGTCACCAGCGCGTCGCCCGATGCGTCGTGGCGATCGAGCAGCGGTACGCCGAAGCGCTCGGCGATTGCGTCGAGCTTGTGCGTTTCCTGATTCGGGTGCAGGACGGCCGACAACAGCAGCGTATCGAGTACCGGGTGATCGAAACGCAAGCCGGTGACGGTTTCCTTCATCTGCAGGAAGCGCATGTCGAAGGCCGCGTTGTGGCCGACCAGCACCGTGTCGCGCGCGAAGGCATGAAAACGCGGCAGCACCACCCCGATTTCCGGCTGACCCCGCAGCCGCTCGCGCGAGATGCCGTGGATGGCCTCCGACGCCGGGTCGATGTCGCGCTTCGGATCCACTAGTTGCTCGAAGCGTTCGCCGCGAAGCAAGCGGCCGTTCACGATGCGAATCGCGCCGATCTGGATGATCTCGTCGCCGCCGGAGGGGTCCAGGCCCGTCGTCTCGGTATCGAACACGGTGTAGGCGAGGGTTGCCAGCGGGCGGTCCTGCAGCGCCCTGCCCTGTTCGCCCCAGGCAAACAGGTCGAAGTCGTAGTACTCCGGCCGCGTGCCATCGCCCGCCTCGTCTGCCGCTGCGGACTCACCGGCAACGGCCAGTGGCAACAGCACGCGGAACCAGGAACGCGCACTGGCACGCTCGCGACCATAGACCAGTTCGCCCTCGTGCCGGTGCAGCACCTCGCGGATCGAGCGCGGGCTGGTTTCCCCGGCCAGCAGCATCGGCTCCATCTCCCAACCGGCGGCCGATTCGCTCGACAGCGACGTGCCCCCCCAAGAGAGTTCGACCACAGCAGTCCCCGCGTCGCCACGCACCGCGAGGCGCACTTCGCGCGGTTCGACCGATTCATGCACGCGCTGCGCGAGCACGGTTATCACCTGCACGATTGCAAAGCTGTCGACGTTGACCCAGATGTCCGGATCGACATCGTCGAGTTTCGTGAGCATCCCGGTACGTGCTTCGATGCGTCGCTGCGCGGCACCCACCAGATCGACGCCGTGCATCACCTCGAGCGCTGTGTTCGAGCGCAAAACGTCGGAAAATTCGCGGGCCGTTTCGACCACCCGGTCCGACAGGCGCACCGCTTCGTTGCGGATCACTTCGAGGAAGCGGCGCTGCTGCGTCGCATCCAGATCGTCGTAGTCGAGCAGGTTCTCGGCGGCGGCACGTATGCTCGCCAGCCCGCCACGCTGAGACTGCGTCAGCAATTCCACCAGCCGGTCGCGCCGTGCGGCCTGCTCGGCATCGCGGGTAATGTCCTCGGTCAGGATCAGATAGCCGTTCAAGCGTTCGGTGATCGGCCGTGTCGCGTCGGAATCGAGCACCGGCGTGATGCGCGCCCGCACCAGCCGGCCGGCCACGGTGGCGGTGACAAAGCTCACCATGACGCGGCCGCGCTGCCGTTCCAGCTTGCGCCACAAACCGTCGCGCGCGTGCGCGAGCAGGCGCCGGTCGAACACCGCATCGACCGGACGACCAAGTCCGATCAGGCTGGCCTCGCCACTGCCGCCGAACAGTTCCCGCACATGGCCGTTGTAGAGCAGGATGCGGCCTTCACGATTACAGGCCAGCACGCCCTGCGGCATTTCGCTGACCAGCGCGGCAAGCTGATTGCGCTCGCGTTCAACGTTTGCGCGCGCCTGCTCGGCGCGCAACTCTGCGTCCCTGCGCGAAGCCTCAAAGGCAATGATCAGTCTGTTGACCCGACCCGCGAGCGTGACCATCTCGGCTGCGCCGTGTGGCGCGATGGCACGGCCGTGCTGACCTCCGAGCACGAGTTCGACATCGTCACCCATGCGCAGCGCTACCGGCCCGTAGCCCGCGCCGTATTTCCACACCAGCGCGGCGGCGAGCGCGCCGACCGCACACGCGATCAGTATGGCCAGTGGCCATTGGTTCTGGATCAGCACAGCGAGCGTGTCGCGCTGAGCGTCGTCCAAATCGCTGCGTACCGCGGCCAGACCAAGCAGCATGGCGAGCAAGGGCAGCACCGCCACAGCGGCGCACCACAGCGCCCGCGTCAATCGGGTACTCAGACCACCTCCGAAGCAAGCCGCGCGATGCGTTCGAGAAAATCGCGCGTCGGGAAGGGCTTGGCGAGGAAATCCGCCGCGCCCACCGCGCGCGCCTTGGCCGCATCTGCGTCGCGTGCGCGTGACGCGAGCATCAGCACCGGCGGGGCCGGCCGTTCTGCGCAGACCGCCCGGCAAAGCTCGAAGCCGTCGGCACCCTGGCGCTGCTCGTCGGCCAGCACCACTACGTCGGGCGCCTCATTGACGATCTGGTCCAGAAGGCTGCTTGCTGCATCCGCCACAAGCACGGTGTACCCGGCGCGGTGAAGCAGGAATTCGAGCGAGACAACGATGGACTCGTCCGGATCGAGGATCAGGACTCGCTTGGCCATTACTCTCCTCCTCTCCCGCCTTGCTTCGAGGCAGGATTGTCGTTTGATCCGCCGTGGCGGAATCACCGGTGCATTGAACCCTTGGCGGTTCAGCCCGGAATTGTGCGACATCAATCCGCTCTGCGTGGAAGAAAACGAACGGTAAGGGCGTCCCCCAACGCCCTTACCGTTTTTAACGCCGCCAGCGCGTGGCGCCGGCGTTTCCCCTGCGTGCCAACCAGTACGGCCTGCGCAACGCGAACGCGGTGCTCAGCCTTTCAATTGTTCCAGGATCGCCGGGTTTTCCAGCGTCGACACATCCTGCGTGATCTCTTCGCCCTTTGCCAGTGCGCGCAGCAGACGCCGCATGATCTTGCCGGAGCGCGTCTTGGGCAGGTTCTCGCCGAAGCGGATGTCCTTGGGCTTGGCGATCGGACCGATTTCCTTGCCGACCCAGTCCTGCAACTCCTTGATCATCTTCTTCGCGGCATCGCCGGTCGGGCGCTCACCCTTGAGCACCACGAAGGCGCAGATCGCCTCGCCGGTCAGTTCATCCGGGCGCCCCACGACCGCCGCTTCGGCGACCAGCGGGTTGGCGACCAGCGCGGATTCGATTTCCATCGTACCCATGCGGTGGCCCGAGACGTTCAGCACGTCGTCGATGCGACCGGTGATCGTGAAGTAGCCGTTGTCCTTGTCGCGGATCGCGCCGTCGCCCGCGAGGTAGTACTTGCCCTGGAAATCCTGCGGGTAGTAGCTCTTCTTGAAGCGTTCCGGGTCGCCCCAGATGGTGCGGATCATCGACGGCCACGGCTTCTTGACGACCAGGATACCGCCCTGCCCCCAGGGCACATCGTTGCCGGTCTCGTCCACGATCGCGGCCTGGATACCCGGGAACGGCAAGGTGCAGGAGCCCGGCACCAGCGTGGTGACGCCTGGCAGCGGCGTGATCATGTGGCCGCCGGTTTCCGTCTGCCAGAAGGTATCGACGATCGGGCAGCGGCCGCCGCCGATGTTGTCGTAGTACCACTGCCATGCGGCCGGGTTGATCGGCTCGCCCACCGAGCCGAGCAGGCGCAGGCTCGTCAGCGAGTAGTTCTTCGGATGGGCCGCCGGGTTCACATCGGCCGCCTTGATCAGCGAACGGATCGCCGTCGGCGCCGTGTAGAAAATAGACACCTTGTGCGATTCGATCATCTTCCAGAAGCGGCCGGCGTCCGGATAGGTCGGCACACCTTCGAAGACAATCTCGGTCGCGCCGCAGGCGAGCGGGCCGTAAGTGATGTAGGTGTGACCGGTGACCCAGCCGATGTCGGCGGTGCACCAGAAGACATCATCCGGCTTGATGTCGAAGGTCCACTTCATCGTCAGGATGGCATGCAGCAGGTAGCCGCCCGAGGAATGCTGCACGCCCTTGGGCTTGCCGGTGGAACCCGAGGTGTAGAGCAGGAACAAGGGGTGCTCGGCATCGACCCATTCCGGCTCGCAGGTCTCGGACTGGTCCTTGATCAGCTCGTGCAGCCACAGGTCGCGACCCGCCGTCATCGGAATGTTGCCGCCGGTGCGCTGGTAGACCACGACGTTCTTGATCGACTCGCAGCCGCCCATCGCAAAGGCTTCGTCGATGATCGGCTTGAGCGGGATGTTCTTGCCGCCGCGACACTGTTCGTCGGCGGTGATCACCGCCACCGCACCGGCATCCTGGATGCGCTCCTGCACGCTCTTCGCGGAGAAGCCGCCGAACACCACCGAGTGCGTCGCACCGATGCGGGCGCAGGCCTGCATGGCCGCCACGCCTTCTACCGACATCGGCAGGTAGATCAGGACGCGGTCGCCCTTCTTGATGCCGATCGACTTGAGACCGTTGGCGAACTTGCTGACCAGCGCGAGCAACTGCTTGTAGGTGACCTTGGTGACCTTGCCGTCGTCCGCCTCGAAGATGATCGCAACCTTGTCGCCAAGGCCAGCCTCGAGATTGCGATCGAGACAGTTGTAGGAGACGTTCAGCTTGCCGTCGGCAAACCATTTGAAGAACGGGGCACCGGATTCGTCCAGCGTCTGGGTGAAGGGCTGCTTCCAACTGACATGCTCGCGCGCCAGACGGCCCCAATAGCCTTCGTAATCGGTCTCGGCTTCCTTGCACAGCGCCTCGTAGGCGGCCACGCCCGAAACGGCTGCGGCCTTGACGACCGCCTCGGACGGCGGGAAGACACGGTGCTCATGCGTTGCGGTTTCGACGTCAGACATCGCCACTAGCCTCCTCGGATTCGGACTGGATTGAATGCCATTGATTCGGGTCAGCGCCTTCGATGCACGCGAACCGATCCGGCTCTTATGAGTCTGAATTACAGCCTTAGCGCCTTACGCAGCTCTTACATAAGACTTGGGGCTTACCCGCACGGAGTCTGCGAGCGGCCCTGCTAGAATCGATCGCTGCACTGCGAGGTGCCGCAACACCTTCCATTCCTCACATGACGATCCCAAAAAGACCATGAGCCACAAAGCCATCAATGCGCTCGAGAAGTTCATCTTTGCCAGCCGCTGGCTGCAGGCGCCGCTGTACCTGGGCCTGATCTTCGCTCAGGGCGTGTATGTCTACAAGTTCCTCGCCGAGCTCTACCACCTGGTGTCGCACGCGACCTCACTGTCCGAAGTCGACATCATGCTGATCGTTCTCGGTTTGATCGACGTGGTGATGGTCGCCAACCTGCTGATCATGGTCACCGTCGGTGGTTACCAGACCTTTGTTTCCCGGCTCGACCTGGACGATCACCCTGACCAGCCGGAATGGCTCAGCCATGTCAACGCCGGCGTGCTGAAGATCAAGCTGGCGACCGCGCTGATCGGCATCTCGTCGATCCACCTGCTGAAGGTCTTCATCGACGTCGGCAACAAGATGACTCAGGCCACCGACGCTTTCCAGCTCATGGTGATCGAGCACGGGGTGATGTACCAGATCGCCATTCACGTCACCTTCGTCGTGTCGGCGCTGGTGATGGCCTACACAGACAAGGTCATGAACAGCACGCTGCTGATGACCAAAGACCACTGATCAATCCGGGGGGAGAGACCACATGACCACCATCAAGCAAGGCGATCTCATCGACAGCGTCGCCGCCGCACTGCAGTACATCAGCTACTACCACCCGGTGGACTACATCACCAACCTCGCGCGCGCCTACGAGCTTGAAGAAAGCCCGGCAGCCAAGGACGCGATGGCGCAGATCCTGATCAACTCACGCATGTGCGCGGAAGGCCACCGCCCGATCTGCCAGGACACTGGCATCGTCACGGTGTTCGTCAAGGTCGGCATGGATGTGCGCTGGGAAGGCTTCAGCGGTTCGATTGACGACGCCATCAACGAAGGCGTGCGCCGCGCCTACAACGATCCGGACAACAAGCTGCGCGCGTCGATCCTGCTCGACCCGGCCGGTGCCCGCAAGAACACCAAGGACAACACGCCGGCGGTGATCCACTACTCTATGGTGCCAGGTGACAAGGTTGACATCACCGTCGCCGCAAAGGGCGGTGGCTCCGAGAACAAGTCGAAGATGGTGATGCTCAATCCGTCCGATTCGATCGTCGACTGGGTGCTCAAGACCGTGCCGACCATGGGCGCCGGCTGGTGCCCGCCGGGCATGCTCGGCATCGGTATCGGCGGCACCGCCGAGAAGGCCGTGCTGCTGGCCAAGGAAGCGCTGATGGACCCGATCGATATGCAGGAGCTGCTTAAGCGCGGCCCGCAGAACCGCATCGAGGAGCTGCGCATCGAGCTGTACGAGAAGGTCAATGCGCTAGGTATTGGCGCACAGGGTCTCGGCGGCCTCACCACGGTGCTGGACGTGAAGATTCTCGACTACCCGACGCACGCCGCCTCGCTGCCGGTGGCGATGATCCCGAACTGCGCCGCGACCCGCCACGCGCACTTTGTGCTCGACGGCTCCGGCCCGGTCTTCCTCGACCCGCCCTCGCTCGCGGACTGGCCCAGCCTCACCTACGACGCTTCCAAGGGCAAGCGCGTGAATCTGAACGCAGTCACCCGCGAGGAAGTCGCCTCCTGGAAGCCGGGCGACGTGCTGCTGCTCAACGGCAAGATGCTGACCGGCCGCGACGCCGCGCACAAGCGCATGGTCGACATGCTCAACAAGGGCGAGGCGCTACCGGTCGATCTGGCCGGCCGCTTCATCTACTACGTCGGGCCGGTCGACCCGGTGCGTGACGAAGCCGTCGGCCCCGCCGGCCCCACCACCGCCACGCGCATGGACAAGTTCACCGAACAGGTGCTGGCGCAAACCGGTTTGCTGGGGATGATCGGCAAGGCCGAACGTGGCCCGGCGGCGATCGAGGCGATCAAGAAGCACCAGTCGGTGTACCTGATGGCCGTCGGCGGCGCCGCCTACCTCGTATCCAAGGCGATCAAGACCGCCAAAGTGGTCGGCTTCGCCGATCTGGGCATGGAAGCGATCTACGAATTCGACGTGGTCGACATGCCGGTCACCGTGGCGGTCGATTCGCTGGGCACATCGGTGCACCAGACCGGCCCGGCCGAGTGGCAGGCGAAGATCGGCAAAATCCCCGTCCACATCGCCTGACCCCTCGCGCGGGTCTGCCAAACGAGAAAGCCCGGCAAAATCCGGGCTTTTTCATTGGCGTGCGTGCCGAGCATAATGCAGAATCGCACACGATCGGAGCACGCCATGTCTACGCGCTATCTCGTCATCGAATTCATCGACGGCAAGAAGGAGACTTTCACCTTCCCGGAACAAACGACCTCCGACGCCGCGAAAAAACTGAATATCGAGGGCTTTCTTCAGAGTCCCTGGGTGGTGGTGGAAACCGAAAACGAGGTAATGGCGTTTCCGGTCGCCAACATCAAGTGCCTGCACTTCTCCGGCATGGTGGATGACCGGCACTCGCTGCCCCTGCCCGCAGTGGCGATCCGCGGGGCGGAGCAGCGCTGATTCTTTTGCGGCGCTAGCCTTTCAGCCGAAGTGGCAGACGTAGTGCAGGGTCTCGAGCGTCTCGATATCGAAGCTGCTGTTGCCCGGCACGTTGAAGGACTGACCGGCGGCGTATTCGACGACTGCGTCACTGCCCGCCAGTTTCACGCGGCAACGGCCGTCGATGACTTCCATGATTTCCGGTGCCCCGGTATTGAAAACCAGGCTGGACGGCAGGATCACGCCGACAGACTTGCGGGTGCCATCGGCAAACTGGACGGTGTGGCTGACGCACTTACCGTCGAAATACACATTGGCTTTCTTGACGACGGACACACCATCGAAGCGATCTGCTGCAGACATCGGACTCTCCGGATTTCGATTCAGAAATGAAAAAGGCCACGGATTATAGCCGTGGCCTTTTCGCTGGCAGTGCCGCAAATGGTGCCGACGATTACTCGATACCGAGCACCTTCGCGATCACCGACTTGGCCATGAAGCCGAACATGCCCGTTCCCAGCGCGAAGAACAGCACGGCTGTGCCCGTTTTGCCGGCCCTGGATTCCTTGGCCAGGTTCCAGATGATGAAAAACATGTAAGCGATGAGCGCGGTGAGGAAGAACTTCAGCGAGAGGTCTTCGAACTGCGCAACGGTCAGACCGAACAGGGTTACGGATTCCATGGGTTCTCTGAGATTGGGATTTGTCCGAAGCCCGGCTCACCGAACCCGCTTTGGACAAACGCCATAATGCGAATTCTAGCCGGCGCATCCGCACCGCACAATCAGAAAATCTCCTACGTTTCAGCGACTTGGGCTTACCACTTGCCGGCCGGCACGGCGGCGCAAGCAATGAAAAGGCCGCCCGAAGGCGGCCTCGCAGCGGCGTAGGCGCCGATCAGAACAGTTTCGCGCTAAGGTCGAAAAGTTCCTGATTGAAGGGGCGCTTCATGTTCTCGATGCAGTCGATGATGTCGTGATGCACCAGCTCATTGTGCTGCAATCCGACACAACGGCCACCGTGACCGGCCAGCAGCAATTCGACGGCATAGGCCCCCATGCGCGAGGCCAGGATACGGTCGCGCGCGGTCGGCGAACCGCCGCGCTGAATGTGGCCGAGAATCGTCGCGCGGGTTTCGAGTTCGGTGCGGGACTCGATTTCCTTCGCGAGCGCATTCACATCGGTCACATGCTCGCAAATCACGACCAGGGCATGGCGCTTGCCGCGGGCAACACCGGCCTCGATCTGCGACAACAGCGATTCCTTGTCGAAGGGTTGCTCCGGCACCACCACGAACTCCGCCCCACCGGCCACCGCGGCTGACATCGCGAGGTCGCCACAGTGGCGCCCCATCACCTCAACCACCGAGATCCGCTTGTGCGAGCTGGAGGTGTCGCGCAGGCGGTCGATCGCGTCGATGATCACGTTGAGCGCCGTATCGAAGCCGATCGTGTAGTCCGTGCCCGCGATATCGTTGTCGATCGTGCCCGGCAGGCCGATGCAGGGGTAGCCCATTTCGGTCAGCTTCTTGGCACCCATGTAGGAACCATCGCCGCCGACCACGACCAGCGCATCGATTGCGTGCCGCTTGAGGTTCTCGATTGCCTCGCGACGCACCGATTCTTCCTTGAACGCGGGAAAGCGCGCCGAACCGAGGAAGGTGCCGCCGCGGTTGATGACGTCGGACACGCTGTAGCGCTCGAGCTTCTCGATGCGATCCTGGTGCAGGCCCAGGTAACCGTCGTGGATACCGAACACTTCAATCCCGCTCGACAGGCCCGCCCGCACCACCGCGCGGATCGCCGCATTCATGCCGGGGGAATCGCCACCGCTGGTCAGGACACCGATTTTCTTGATCATGTTGTGCCTCATTCTTGAACGAACTTAGGGGGTCAATCCGTACAACTTCGCCTGGCGGGGTGTTTCCGCCGCTCGCGGCGACAAGCGGGTCGCTGATACACAAAGGCCGCCCGAAGGCGGCCTGGACTATGTCAACGCTCAGGAACCACGCTTGAGACGCGCATTCTCCGCGATCCGCATACGCAAAGCATTGAGCTTGATGAAACCTCCTGCATCGGCCTGGTTGTATGCGCCGCCGTCATCGTCGAAGGTCGCGATCGTCTGATCGAACAGCGTGTCTTTCGAATCACGCGCCACCACCGACACCGAACCCTTGTAGAGCTTGACCCGCACCCAGCCATTCACGTTGGTCTGCGTGTGGTCGATCAGCACCTGCAGGGCGCGGCGCTCCGGCGCCCACCAGTAGCCGTTGTAGATCAGGCTGGCGTAGCGCGGCATCAGGTCGTCCTTCAGATGCGCCACTTCGCGATCCAGCGTGATCGACTCGATGCCACGGTGCGCCTTGAGCAGGATCGTCCCGCCGGGGGTTTCGTAGCAACCGCGCGACTTCATGCCGACATAGCGGTTCTCGACCAGATCAAGGCGGCCGACACCATGTTTGCCACCCAGTTCATTGAGTTTCGCAAGCACTTCATGGGCGGCGAGGCGGACTCCATTGACCGCCACCACGTCGCCGCGCTCGAACTCGAGATCGACATATTCGGGCGCATCAGGCGCAGCCTCCGGTGACACCGTCCAGCGCCACATCGACTCTTCGGCCTCGTTCTTCGGATCTTCGAGGTGACGGCCTTCGAACGAGATGTGCAGCAGGTTCGCATCCATCGAATACGGCGCGCCACCTGCCTTGTGCTTCATTTCGACCGGAATGCCGTGCTGTTCGGCATAGGCGAGCAGCTTTTCGCGCGACAGCAGATCCCACTCGCGCCACGGCGCAATCACCTTGATGCCGGGCATCAGCGCGTAGGCGCCAAGTTCGAAGCGGACCTGATCGTTGCCCTTGCCGGTCGCACCGTGCGAGATCGCCTCTGCACCGGTCTGGCGCGCGATGTCGATCAAGCGCTTGGCGATCAGCGGACGCGCAATCGAGGTACCCAGCAGATACTCACCTTCGTAAACCGTATTGCAGCGGAACATCGGGAAGACGAAATCACGCACGAATTCCTCGCGCAGATCGTCGATGAAGATGTTTTCCGGCTTGATACCGAACTTGAGCGCCTTGGCGCGCGCCGGCTCCAGCTCTTCGCCCTGGCCCAGGTCTGCCGTGAAAGTCACGACCTCACACTGATAGGTGTCCTGCAGCCACTTCAGGATCACTGACGTATCCAGGCCACCGGAGTAGGCCAGAACGACTTTCTTTGCTTCACTCATCTCGATTCCTCGATGTTTCCGACGCACCCCCCACCGGCGTGCTCAAGGTGGTGCATACAAGCCGGGTAGGTCACCATCCGCACCGAGCATGCCGATGTGCGGACAGGATCTTGCGCGGCCTCCGCCCGGCGTTCGGAGGCCCAGAAAACCTTTCAGTCAGGCGCGTGAAAAACCGCCTCGATATTGTTGCCTTCCGGGTCGATCACGAAGGCTCCGTAATAGCCTGGATGGTAATGGGGCCGCGGCCCTGGCGCACCATTGTCAGTGCCACCCGCGGCAACGACTGCCGCGTGAAACGCATCCACGCTGGCACGGCTCTCAGCCCGCCACGCCAGGTGACAGCGTGTTGTCGACTCGGGCGCGCTGACAAACCAGGTATCGATCTTGCTGTTAGAGGCAAACCCTAGCACCCGGACGCCGTCATGCACCGCATCGTACGCAGCCACGTAGCCCAAGGGCGCCAGTGCCGCCGAATAGAACGACTTGGCGCGCTCGATGTCGGCAACGCGGAAGGTCATGTGGTCGATCATGGTGCAGCCTCCGATCGCTTACTTGCCGTCGACCCGACCCATCACCAGGTATTCAAGCAACGCCTTCTGCACGTGCAGGCGGTTCTCTGCCTCTTCCCACACGACACTGTGCGGGCCGTCGATCACCTCGGCAGAAACCTCTTCTCCGCGGTGCGCCGGCAGGCAGTGCATGAACAAGGCCTCGGGATGGGCGACGCGCATCATGTCGGCATCGACTTCCCAATCCGCAAAGGCCTTGATCCGTGCATCGTTCTCGGCCTCAAAGCCCATCGAGGTCCACACATCGGTCGTGATGATGTCGGCGCCTTTTGCCGCGTCCATCGGATCGGCGAACTGTTCGAAATGTCCGGTGCCGTAAAGATTGGCGCGCTCGGGCTCGACCTCATAGCCCGGTGGCGTCGATACGTGCACGTTGAAATCGAGCACCTCGGCCGCCTGCAGCCAGGTGTTGCAGACGTTGTTGGAGTCGCCGATCCAGGCCACCGTCTTGCCCTGGATCGGGCCGCGACGCTCGATCCAGGTGTAGATGTCGGCCATGATCTGGCACGGGTGGTATTCGTTGGTGAGGCCGTTGATGACCGGAACACGCGAATGCGCCGCGAAGCGCTCGATGATCGCCTGCTCGAAGGTGCGGATCATGACCACGTCAGACATGCGCGACATGACCTGCGCAGCGTCTTCAACCGGCTCGCCGCGCCCCAGTTGCGAATCACGCGTATTCAGGTAGATCGCCGATCCACCGAGTTGGAACATGCCCGCCTCGAACGAGAGCCGTGTGCGGGTGCTAGCCTTCTCGAAGATCATCACCAGCGTGCGGTCGAAAAGCGGGTGATACGGTTGGTAGCGCTTGAACTTGTCCTTGATCCAGCGGGTGCGTTCGAAGAGGTAGTCGAATTCTTCGCGCGAAAAATCGTTGAACTGCAGGAAATGCTTCGGCGCCATCGTTGTCTCGCTTGGCCACATCCGGATCGGACACGGCACGGGTATCGTGCATTGCTTGAAAGAGTCCCATGCGCTGCAGTCAGGCTGACGTCAGCCGCATAGAGGAACCTTAAATTTTACGGCAGCCGCTAAATCACGTCGACCCAATGGAACTTTCTGCCGCAACAACGATTGATCGCAATACGACACCGTCCGGGCCGGAAGGCCACAAACGCTCTGCTAGAATCGGCGCCACAAACAGCATCGTTCGGGTAGTTCAACGGGGCCAAAATCCCTCGTCAGGCCCCGGAGCAAGCCATGTCGATTGAGAGTTTTGTCATCGTCGGCCTCACGCGCGAGGGCCGCACGTTCCGCCCCAGCGACTGGGCCGACCGCCTTTGCGGCATCATGTCCGCCTTTGGTGCGGAAAAGCGCATGCGCTATTCGCCCTATGTACGACCCGGCTGCACGCTGAATGGCGACAAGTGCGTCGTCGTCGACAAGCGGCTGTACGAACTCGAACCGCTCGCATTCAACTTCCTCGCAAACTTCGCCAAGGACAACGACCTCAAGGTCGAAGCACTGAGCGACGAATAGTCGGCGAACCAGCACACCCGCAACACGTAGCGCAGGCTTACTATTTTGTCTGCCCAAAAACAGAAAGGGCGGCATCCCGAAGGAAGCCGCCCTTTCTTACGACCGGTTCAGCAAGAACTCAAGCAGCAGCGCCGAGAGCCTTGATCGCGGCAGACAGACGCGACTTGTGGCGAGCAGCCTTGTTCTTGTGAATGATCTTCTTGTCAGCGATCGAATCGATGGTGCTCATCGACTGTTCGAAGACTTGCTTTGCAGCAGCCTGATCGCCCGCGTCGATGGCCTTACGCACCGCCTTGATCGCGGTGCGCAGGCGGGAACGAAGGCTGGCGTTGTGCGCACGCGCCTTGAGCGCCTGGCGCGCGCGTTTGCGGGCTTGTACCGTGTTGGCCATGTTGGAACGTCCAGTTGTATTCGAGAGAAAGCCGGCGATTTTAACGACCTATTCCACAATAGGCAAGTACTTCAGTTGCCGCCAGCCATGTCGGCTGGCTATCATCGCCCACTTGGCATCCCTCGGCTCCTCCTGTGAATCTCCTTAAGGCTCTCGCGACGATCAGCGGCATGACGCTGCTATCGCGCATTCTTGGCTTCGTCCGCGACTTCGTCATCGCCCGCGCCTTCGGCGCCGGCATCGCCACCGATGCTTTCTTCGTCGCCTTCCGCCTGCCCAACCTGTTGCGGCGCCTATTCGCAGAAGGTGCGTTCTCTCAAGCCTTCGTTCCGATTCTCTCGGAATACAAGAACAAGCGCAGTGAGGCGGAAACGCGCGCCCTGATCGATCATGTGGCCAGCCTGCTCGGGGTCGCGGTCGCCTTTGTCGCACTGCTCGGCATCATCTTTGCCCCGGCAGTCATCCTGATCACCGCGCCGGGATTCTCCAGCACGCCGGACAAATTCGCGCTCACCGTCGAGCTGACCCGCATCACCTTCCCCTACATCCTGTTCATGGCGCTGGTCGCGCTCGCCGGCGGCATTCTCAATGCCTGGAGCGAGTTCTCGATTCCGGCTTTCACGCCGGTCATGCTGAACCTGAGCTTCATCGTGATGGCGCTGTTCGCCGCGCCCTACTTCGATCCGCCAGTCATGGCGCTGGGCTGGGCTGTGTTCATCGGCGGCATCCTGCAACTGGCGATCCAGATGCCTGCGCTCAAGAAGATCGGCATGCTGCCGCGCTTCCGGCTGGACTGGTCCGACCCCGGTGTGCGCCGCGTCCTCAAATTGATGGCCCCCGCAACGCTGGGCGTGTCGGTGTCGCAGATCAGTCTGTTGATCAATACGATCTTCGCCTCCTTCCTGCCCACCGGCAGCGTCTCCTGGCTTTACTACGCAGACCGGCTGATGGAGTTCCCCTCCGGCCTGCTCGGTGTCGCGCTCGGCACGATCCTGCTACCCAGCCTCTCGCGGCTGCATGCACAGGGCAATCGGGAGGAATTCTCGTCGCTGCTGGACTGGGGCCTGCGACTGGCATTGATGCTGACCCTGCCGGCCGTCGTGGGCATCGCGATCCTCTCTGTGCCGCTGGTTGCCACGCTCTTTCACCACGGCTCGTTCGGCCCAGACGACGTCGGCAAGACCAGCATCGCGCTGACGGCCTACGCAGTCGGCCTCTCCGGCATCATTCTGGTGAAGATCCTCGCGCCTGCTTTCTATTCACGGCAGGACATCAAGACGCCGGTGAAGATCGCCTTGTTGACGCTGGCCGTGACACAAGCCCTCAACCTTGCCTTCATCGGGCCGTTGAAACATGCTGGACTCGCGCTGTCGATCGGCCTTGCCGCCAGTCTGAACGCTGCACTCCTGTTCCATGGTCTGCGCAGTCGCGGCATCTTCAAACCCCAGCCCGGCTGGCGGCGGTTCGCACTGCGCCTTGCAGTGGCTTTGGTGGTGATGGCGCTGGTGTTGTGGTTCGGCATGGGCAAGGAAGCAACGTGGCTTGAAGTGCGCGGGATGAAGCGGGCGCTCTGGCTGGTGGCAGTTGTAACCGGTGGCGCGGCAAGCTATTTCGCCACCCTCTTCGCGCTGGGCTTTCGCGTCGCGGATTTCAGGCGACGCGGCTAGGGACGCGGCGTGCCGAAGGTGGCATCGATGGGTTGAATCCGACCGCGGCGGCGCGGTCGGAGACCTGATCCTTCTGGAGGCACACGATGAAGCTCTGGAGCAGCAGCATTCGCGACGGCGCGCCGATCCCCGGCGAATTCGCCTTCGCCGTCCCCGCCAGTGCGGGTCATGTCGCACTGTCGTCCAACCGCAACCCGCACTTGGCCTGGGCGGAAAATCCCGTCGGCACGAAATCCTTCGCGTTGATCTGCCACGACCCGGATGTGCCAAGTCGGGGCGACGACGTCAATCAGGAAGGGCGCACCGTGCCACTTACCTTGCCGCGCGTGGATTTCTTCCACTGGGTGGTGGTCGATATCCCGGCCGGCATCGGTGAAATCATGGCCGGCAGTTTCAGCGACGGTGTCGTGGCACGCGGCAAGCCGAGCGCCGGACCTCTCGAAACCCGTCAGGGGCTCAACGACTACACCGGGTGGTTTGCCGGCGACGCGGCAATGGCGGGCGACTATTTCGGCTACGACGGCCCCTGCCCGCCCTGGAATGATGAACTCCCGCACCGCTACGTGTTCACGCTGTACGCGCTGGACATCGAACATGTCGACGTCGCGGGTCGTTTCACTGGTGCCGACGTGCGCAAGGCCATCGACGGCCATGTCCTCGCCCAGGCCAGCATCACCGGCCGCTACACCTTGAACCCCGCTGTCACGCTCTGAGCGGGTTTGATCCCGCCACTCGCCGGAGATTGCATGCGCGACGCTCACCACGAGGCTCCGCAAGTCCGCGAGATCCTGCGGGGGAGCAGGCTGTTCGGCCAGATCGACGATGTCGCGCTGACCCAGCTGATCGAGCGTCTGAGCGTGCATCGGGTTGCGGCCGGCGACGTGGTGTACCGCGAGAGGGACGCTTCGGTCAGCATGGTGATCGTGCTGGCGGGGCGACTGCGCGTGTCACGGCGGGCGCCGGAAGGCAACCTGCTGCTCTACAACGAGCTGTGCCCGGGCGAATGCATCGGCGAGACCGGCATGATCCTGCGTCAGCCGCGCACGGCGGACGTCGTCGCACTGCGCGATTCGAGCGTCGCGGAACTGTCGCGCGAGGGGTACGAGGCACTGCTGCTGCAGAACCCGCTGGTCTTCAGCCAGATTTTTTCGCAGGCCATCTTCCATTACCTGCGCCACCTGCCGCAGCTCTCGGAGCGCAAGCGCGCACAGGCTTTCGCGGTGGTGCCGCTGCACCCGGGCGACGACGCCGGAACGCTCGCACATGGCCTGGCGCGAGCACTCTCGCACGGCCGCGTCGAGCACCTGCGACCCCCGCGCGCTGACGGTCACGCGCTGAACGAGCGCGCACTGGCCGACTTCATCGCGACGGTCGACCGCATGGAAACGTCCGCCGACTTTCTCATCTACGAGGCCGAGCCGGAGCTTTCGGCATGGTCGCGATTCGCGGTGCGCCAGGCTGATCAGGTCATCTTCGTATCGGCGAGTTCGCAAACGCCGACGGCCTGTGAACTGGAATTGCGGCTGCGCGAAGAGCCGGGCCTGAGCTTCAAGCGCCAGCACCTGGTACTGATGCACCCGCCAGGCACACGACACCCGACGCTTCCTGGGCCGTGGCGCAGCGGCCGCGACGTCGAACGCATCTACTTGCTGCGACAGGACACGGACGCCGATTTCGACAGCCTCAGCCGCTTCCTCACCGGCCACGCGGTGGGTGTCGTGTTGGGCGGCGGCGGCGCACGCGGCTTCGCCCACCTGGGGGTATTGCGGGCGCTCGAGGAAGCGGCGATTCCGATCGACCTGCTCGGTGGCAACAGCATGGGCGCGCTGATCGGTGCGCAGTACGCTTGCGGATTCGACTTCGACACGATCCGCGACATGATCCTGCGCTTCACCCGCACCGGCGAACGGCCGGCGGTGCCGGTCATTTCGGTCCTCTCCGGGCGTCGCATCGAACGGGAGCTGCGCAAGGTGTTCGGCGATACCCCGGTGGACGGACTCTGGCGCCCCTACTTTGCAGCGGCATGCAATCTCAGCCAGGCCTGCACCACCGTGCAGGAAAGCGGGCCGCTCTGGCGCGCGGTGCTGGCCAGCAACTCGCCCGCGGGCCTGTTGCCGCCGGTGCTGCATCAGGGCGACCTGCTGGTCGATGGCGCGATCCTCGACAACGTGCCGGTCGAGGCCATGCGCACCCGGCTCGGCACCAAACTCGAGAAACGCCGCGGCAACGGCACGGTGATCGCCGTCGACGTCGACGTGCGTGAAGCGCTGCAGGTCGAGGCCGACCTTAAACGCCTGTCGCCCTGGAACAAGATCAAGGGCCACCTCAAAGCGGACGCGCCCAGCATGCCCGGCATCGGCGACATCCTCTACCGCGCGAGCCACATGGGCGGTCTGACCCAGCGGGGCCGCACCATCGCCCTGTCGGACTACTACCTCGAGCCGCCGGTGGCGGAGTTCCCGCTCATGGCTTACCGACGCGCCGTAGAAATTGCGGAGGCAGGCTACCGTTACGCCACACAGGAAATCAGCCGGTGGGACCGTCTGAGCATCATTCGGTAGCTCATGCATTGCTGCCGCTCTCGCTGAGCCAGCACGAAGTCTGGCTGGACCAGCGTGCCTGGCCCGACAACGCCCACCTGGTGATCGGCGGCTGCCTGCATATGCGCGGCCCGCTGGATGTCGCCCGGATGCAGCAAGCACTCGATCGCATGGTTTGCGAATACGAGGTGCTGCGCCTGGTGCCGCACGAGAGCGGCGGCCAGCACCTGCTCGAAAGCTACCGCGCGCCGCTGATCGAGGTTGATGCTTCAGGCGCCGATGACGTGCGCACCGCCGTGCAGGCGTGGTGGGCAAAATCACTGCAGACGCCCTACCGGCTCGATGATGTGCCGCTGTGGCGCTTTGCTGTCCTGCACTTCGGGCCGCTCGAGCACTGCGCGCTGATCCAGTTCCACCATCTGGTGATGGACGGCTGGGGCACCACCCAGATCATCCGGCGCTGGAGCGAACACTATGCGGCGCTGGCATCGGGTGAGGCGCCACCGGTGGCCCAGCAGGGCCACTACCTGCGCTTCATCGAGGAATCGACCGCATACCGCAACGCCCCGGAATTCGACAAGGACGCCGCGTTCTGGCAATCGCAGCTGCCCAGCCTGCCCGCTGCGCTGTTCGACCGGCATGCGCCGGCAGCGGCCCGCGACGTACCTTCCGATACCCGGCTGCCGGCTTCGCGCCTGTCGCGTTTGCCACTCGACCGAGCCAGCTACCAGCGCATTGCCGACGCAGCGTGCGGCCCCGGCCAGACCGCCTTCTGTGTCTTCCTCGCCGCGCTCGCGCTCTATTTCTGCCGCGTGCGAGATCTGCAGGATGTCGTGATCGGCGTACCAAGTCTCAACCGCAACGGCAAACGCTACAAGGAAACGCCCGGCATGTTCGTGGGCGTGATGCCGGTGCGGATCGCCGTAGCGCCCGACGATACCGCGGCCAGCCTGATAGCCACCGTCAGCCGCAACCTGCGTGCCGCGCTACGGCATGCGCGTTACCCGCTGAGCGAAGTTGCGCGCCATCTGCACGCGATCCGCAGCCACCGCGACAGCCTTTTCGACGTGCTGCTGTCGTATGAACGGCAGGGCTACGCGGTGTCCTTTGGCGAGGCCCATGCGGTTGGATCCTGGCAATTGTTTCCCGGCGTCGCCCGCTATCCGCTCGGGATGACGGTCTGCGAATTCGATGAAGACGGCCCGCTCGACCTGGTACTGGAAGGCAGCAGCGCCTGCTTTGACGAGGGCGAGATCGACTTGCTGAGCCGCCGCCTTCGCCATGTGATCTGCGAACTGGCAGATGCCCCCGAGCGCCGCCTCGCTGAGCTGGATATCGTGCCGCGCGATGAACGCGACGCGCTGGTGACGCAGGTACATGCGCGGTTGCGACACACGGCCGATCCGCAAACCTTCGTCAGCCAGTTCGAATCGCACGCAGCGCGCACCCCCGATGCGGTGGCGCTGGTCTGGGACGAAGGCAGCATGAGCTACGCCCAACTCGACCGCAGCGCACGCGCCCTCGCCCACACGCTGCGCCGGGCCGGCGCCAGGGCGGATACGGTGGTGGCAGTGTGCATGGGGCGCTCGGCCGACGCGATCGTCGCGATGCTGGCGGTTGCCAAGGCCGGTGCGGCATTCCTGCCGCTCGACGTGGACGCCCCCGACGCCCGCCTGGCGCTGATCCTGGCCGAAAGCGCGGCCATTGCGGTGCTCACGGCACCGGGCGAGCGTCAGCGACTCAGCGCACTGCACGGAAAGGTCATCGTGGTGGGCGCCACCACAATCGCCCCGCCACAGGCGCCCGACTGGCCCGCGCCTAGCGCGCGCGATCTGGCCTATGTGCTGTTTACCTCCGGCTCTACCGGCCGACCCAAGGGCGTGATGGTGGCGCATGAAGCGCTCGCCCGGCGTGTCGCGTGGCTCGGCAGGACCTGGGCCATTACCCGCGATGACCGAGCGGCGCAATCGACCCAATTGACCTTCGATCCGGCCCTGATCGAATGGGTGGTGCCGCTCACCCATGGCGCCAGCGTTGCGTTGCCGCCTTCCGGCCGCCTTGCGCCCGAATCGACGGCAGCCTTCGCCGCACAGCACGGCGTTACGTTGATGGCCTTCGTGCCTTCGACCTTGCGTCGCTTCCTTGATGGCGCGCGCGGCCTTGATCTGCGACTACGCGTGGCCTGCTGTGGCGGCGATGTACTCACGCCAGCGCTGGCGCGTCGCTTCATCAGCGAGACTGGGGCGCGGCTGTTCAATGTCTATGGCCCCACCGAAGCCTGCATCTTCGCCACAGCATGGGAATGCAGCGCCGACACCAGCGATGCCGTACTGCCGGTGGGACGCCCGGTCGACGACTCGCGCGTCTATGTGCTGGACGCACAGCGCCGCCCGGTGCCGTTCGGCTGCCAGGGCGACGTGTATCTGGGCGGCGGCACGCTCGCGCGGGGTTACCTGAATCGCACTGATCTCGATGCGCAAGCCTTCTGCGGCGACCCGTTCGTGGCGGGCGGGCGGCTCTACCGCACCGGGGACCGCGGCAAGATCGCGATGGACGGGACGCTGCACTTCCTCGGGCGCAGCGATCGCCAGATCAAGCTGCGCGGCTACCGCATCGAACCAGCCGAGGTGGAAGCTGCCCTGCTCGCGTTTGATGGCGTCAATCAGGCGGCGGTGCGCCTGGTCGATACCGCGTTGGGACAGCGCCTTTATGCCTGGGTCGGTTCGGGCCTGCAGGACAGTGCCACGATCAGCCGCCATCTGCGCAGCCGCCTCCCCGATTACATGCTGCCGAGCGGCATCACGCTGATGCCCGCGCTGCCCCTCAACAACACCGGGAAGATCGATTACACGGCATTGCCGGAGCCGCTGACGCTGCATGTCGGCGAACCCGGCCGTGCGCCGCGCAGCCCGCTTGAGCAGGATCTGCTGGGCCTGTGGGAGGCGACGCTGAACCGGCGCGACATCGGCATCGACGATGACTTCTTCGAGCTCGGCGGCGATTCCCTTGCAGCCGTCGACATCCTTTCCGGCGTGCAGCGCCTCACCGGCAAGCAGGCATCCTTGCTGACGCTGACCGAACACCCTTCGGTCGCCGAGTTGGCGGAAGCACTGGCGAGCGGCGTCAAGCCGTCGCGACTGATGCTGCCACTCGGAGCCCAGTCGGGCGATACCACACTGTTCCTTGCGGCATCCGGGCACGGCGACCTGCTGCGCTTCCAGACCCTGGCGCATGCACTCGGGCCGCGCGTCCGGCTCTTCATGCTGCAACCGCCGCCGGACGGGTTCTCCGGGGTGTCCGACCTCGCGGCGCGCTACGCCGACGAGATGGCGAACACCACTTCGGGCGCCATCAACATTGCAGGTTTCTCGGTGGGCGGCATTGCGGCGCTGGAGGCCGCACGGCTGCTGCAGGCGCGAGGCCGCGCCGTCGAGCGCCTGATCCTGATCGACACCGTTTTCCCGAGCGGCATGCTGCGCCGCCCGCGCTTCTGGCGCCTGCTGGCCTGGCTGACGCGGCGCCTGTACGTGCAGGAACTGAGCATGAATGGCCGCCGCCTTGGCGCCATGTTCGCCGACACCGGGCTGGTGTCGCAGGTCATGGCGCTGCACGACTACCGGCCGCAAGCCTTTGCGGGCAGAGCTTGCCTCATCAAGTCATCGGGGCTCGCCAACTGGGATCGCTGGCTGTTCCGCCCGTGGCTGCAGTTGTCCGGCGAGCGCATGACAGTGCGCCAGATCGCCGGCCTGCACGGCTCGGTGTTCGATGCGGACCATGTCGATGGCCTTGCTGCGGCACTTCTCGCCGAAGTGTTCCGCGATAATTGAGGGCTATGCGCCCCCACATCCTGGATCCGGAAGAACTCGCCGCGCTGCGCCGCCGTCGCCACCTGTTCATCGCCTTGCTCGCGGGCGTGATGGCGCTGGCGCTCGCGTGGCAGTTCACGCCCCTCAAGCAGGCGCTCAAGCTCGATGACCTGATTATGGGAATCCGTCAGGCCGCCGCACGCATCGGCCCGCTCGCGGCAGTCGGGGGATTCGCGCTGGCCTGCGTCGTCGCGGTGCCGTTGAGCGTGCTGATGCTGGTGACCGTTCTCGCCTTCGGCCCGCTGCTCGGCGTCGCGTATGGCGTTACCGGCGCCACCATCGGTGCCGCGACGAGTTTCCTGATCGGTCGCAGGATCGGGCGCCGTGCCATGCAGAAACTCGCCGGCGCCCGCCTCGCCCACATCGATCGCCAGTTGGGCCGACGCGGGGTGTTGAGCGCAACGATGATCCGGCTCGTGCCCGTCGCCCCTTTTGCCGTGGTCAATATGCTTGCGGGGGTGAGCGCGATCCGGCTGCGCCATTTCCTGATCGGAAATTTGCTGGGGATGCTACCGATGACGCTTGCCAGCGCACTGTTTGCCGAACAGATCGTGCGTGCCGTGGCCCGGCCGAACGGGCTGACGCTGGCACTGCTGGGGATCACGCTGGCATTGATTGTGGCCGGCAGCGCGGTGTTGCGCCGGTGGTGGCGCGAGGCAGAGGATTGAAACGCCGGGCGTGACCGCTGCAACGGCCACGCCCTTGCGGCGTCAGGCGAGTGCTTCGAGCGCGCGCGTGGTGATCGCGTCGACGCTGCCCTGCCCGGAAATCATGCGGTACTTCGGCGCCTTCGCATCGCCGGTGGCGGCCCAGTCGCTGTAGTACTTCACCAGCGGTGCGGTCTGCGAGTGGTACACGTCAAGACGCTTCTTGACCGTCTCTTCCTTGTCGTCGTCGCGTTGCACCAGCGGCTCGCCGGTGACGTCGTCGATGCCTTCCACCTTCGGCGGATTGAACACGACGTGATAGGTGCGTCCCGACGCGAGGTGGGCACGGCGACCGCTCATGCGAGTGACGATCTCGGAATCCGGCACATCGATCTGCAGCACGAAGTCGAGCGCGACGCCCGAAGTCTTCAGCGCTTCGGCCTGCGGAATCGTGCGCGGGAAGCCATCGAACAGGTAGCCCTTGGCGCAGTCCGGCTGGGCCAGGCGTTCCTTGACGAGACCGATGATCAGGTCATCCGACACCAGTTGTCCGGCATCCATGACCTGCTTGGCCGCGAGGCCGAGCGGCGTGCCTTCCTTGATCGCCGCGCGCAGCATGTCGCCGGTCGAGATCTGCGGAATCCCGTATTTCTCGGTGATGAACTTGGCCTGGGTACCCTTGCCCGCACCCGGCGGGCCCAACAGAATCAGACGCATCTCCCCTTCTCCTGATATGTGTGGCGGCTAGCGCCAGTATCGGCAGCCGCCCTTACCCCGAACTTACCGCGCCGAGCTCAAAGCCCGATTGCGGCAGATTCGAAACTGGCCCGCACGCGGGCGAGATCTTCCGGTGTATCGACGCCCGCCGGCGGCGCGGCATCCAGCGTAATCACGCGAATCCGGTAGCCATGCCACAGCGCCCGCAACTGTTCGAGCATCTCGATCGTTTCGAGCGGCGATGGCGCCAACTGGGCGTAGCGGCGCAGGAACGAAACGCGGTAGGCGTACAACCCGACGTGACGCAGCGCACCAAGGTCGGGCGGAAGCGTGTCGCGGGACTGGGCGAACGCGTCGCGTGCCCAGGGGATTGGCGCGCGCGAAAATGTCAGCGCGTTGCCGGCAGCATCGCACACCACCTTGACGACGGCGGGGTTGAAGAACTCCGCCGCATCGTGAATCCGGTGCGCAGCCGTGGCGATCGCCGCCGAGGGCGTGTCGGCCAGCGCGCGTGCGACGGCCGAAATGAGCGCCGGATCGATCAGCGGCTCGTCACCCTGCACATTGACGACGATGGTGTCGTCGGCCCAGCCGAGCGTATCGACGACTTCGGCGAGCCGGTCAGTGCCGCTCGGATGATCCGGCCGCGTCATCAGCACCGCGCCGCCGCAGGCGCGAACCGCCGTTTCCACCTCAGGATGATCGGTTGCAACCCACACCGATTCTGCGCCAGAGGCCTGCGCGCGCTCCATCACGCGCACCACCATCGGCTTGCCGGCGATGTCAGCGAGCGGCTTGCCCGGCAGGCGCGTCGAGGCAAATCGCGCCGGCACAACGGCGTGGAAAGTGCTGGCCGCCATGCTCAGGCGCCCGCCTCATCCTCGCCCAGCGCGCGCGCTTCGTCCTCGAGCATCACCGGAATGCCGTCGCGCACCGGATACGCCAGTCGGCAGGGTTTGCAGACCAGTTCATTGGCAGCCCTGTGGAACTCCAGCGGCCCCTTGCAGAGCGGGCAGACGAGGATTTCAAGCAGCTTCGGGTCCATTCAGGCGCTCCAGTACGCGTTCGAACGCCCCTTCGCGGATCTCGGCATCAACTGGCAAGACCCAGGTTTCGCGGGGCGCAAAAGCTTGCAATTTTATCGCATCCTTTTCGGTCACCACGAGCGCATCGGCATCGCGCAAGGCCACGTCGTCGACCGTAAAGGGATGATGGTCAGGGTAGGCCTCTTCCGCGACCGGCTGCAAACCGAAATCGTGCAGCGTGGTGAAGAAGCGTTCCGGGCGCCCGATGCCGGCCAATGCCCGCAGCTTGAGCGCGGCGAATTCGCCCGGCGAACGCCGCTGGCGCGGATCGCTGAGCCGGTAGAAGGCGGTCGGCCACAGGCGCATCGAGAACACCGGGGCTGGCGGGCACTTCGCGCGCACCGTCGGCGGCAGGTCGCCATGGGCCAACACCAGCTGACTTTTCGCCAGGCGTGAGACAGGCTCGCGCAAGGGGCCCGCTGGCAGCATCCAGCGGTTGCCCATTTGATGGGCGTCGACCACGACGATCTCGACGTCGCGGCGCAAACGGTAGTGCTGCAAGCCATCGTCGGTCACCAGCACATTCACCTCCGGGTGCGCGGCACGCAAGGCCTGTGCAGCAGCGACCCGGTCGCGCCCGATCCACACCGGGCAGTTGCACCGGCGCGCCAGCAGGACGGGCTCGTCGCCGCAGACCGCCGGATCCGCAGCGGATTCGACGCCATGCACGCCTTCGGCGCTACCGCCATAACCGCGACTGACAACCCCCGGCCGCAACCCGGCCGCGCGCAAACGCTCCACAAGCCAGATCACGACCGGCGTCTTGCCACTTCCCCCGACCGCGATGTTGCCGACCACCACCACCGGAATGCCTGCGCTGTAGCTGCGCAGCAGCCCCAGGCGGAATACTGCGCGACGCAGCGCAACCAGCAGCCGGAACAGCAGAGACACAGGAAAGAGAAACGCCGCGGTCAGTCCGCGGCGTTTCCAGAAACGAGGCGCCGAACGCACGATCAGTTCTGAGCAGCCTGGGTCGCGAACGTGATCTGCGGGAGGTCGGCCGCTTGCGCGGCTTGCATGACGTCAATGACAGCCTGGTGCGGCGTCTTGGCGTCGGCATTGATGATCACCACCGGCTCCTTCTCGCTTTGCGGACGTGCGCGACGCAAGGCATCGGCGATCACCGAAGGCTCGCGGCCACCCACCGGCGCGCGGTTAACGAGCACATCGCCTGCGGCTGTGATGATCACGTCGATTTCATTCGGAATGCTCTGGGTCGCTGGCGATGCGGCCGTCGGCAGGTTGATCTCGAGCCCGGAGAATTTCGAGTACGTGGTGGTAAGCATCAGGAAGATGATGATCACCAGCATCACGTCGATGAGCGGGATCAGGTTGATCTCGACATCCTCGGTGCGGCGGCCGCGGCGAAAATTCATTGCGTGGCTCCCGGCGGCTCAGCGACGCTCGCCGTGCAGCACTTCGACCAGCTTGATCGCCTGCTGCTCCATCTCGACGACGAAATCGTCGACCTGCGCGCGGAAATGCCGATAGGCGATCAGCGAAGGGATCGCGATGATCAAGCCAAAACCGGTGTTGTACAGCGCGACCGAAATGCCGTGCGCCAGCTGCTGCGGATTGGTGCCGGAGGGTGAGGTCGAGCCGAAGATCTCGATCATGCCGATCACGGTGCCAAACAAGCCCATCAGTGGCGTGACGGTGGAAATCGTGCCCAGCGTCGTCAGGAAGCGACCCAGTTCGTGCGCCACCGCGCCGCCGGCTTCTTCGATCGACTCTTTCATCACGTCGCGCGACGCCTTGGCGTTCTTCAGCCCGGCAGCGAGCACCCGCCCCAGCGGCGAATGGTTCGCAACGCGCAGGATCAGTTCGTCGGTAATGCCGCCCTGGCGCAGGTCGCCGATGATCTTGTCGACCAGCCCGGCCGGCACGATCTTGCTGCGACGCAGTGCAACAACGCGCTCGAGGATCAGCGCAAGGGCGATGACCGACGCCACGACCAGAAAGTAAATCGGCCAACCGGCAGCCTGAATGATCGCCAACACGGGTACAGCTCCTGTAGATGCGGTGGTATCGCGAAGCTTTGGACTTTATCGCGCCGCCCCACCGCGGGCAAGTTGGATGACGCTTGTCACAATCCACAGAATCTGTGGATAAGTCGGTGAATTGAGTTGCGGCGGCACCACTAAGTAGCGGTTCCGAAAGGGATTTTCCTGCTCCGATGAAAAATGAAGCTGCGATGAAAGATCATATTTTTCAGTAACTTACAAGCCCGGATTGAATATTTGTCTGCGCGCCGCACGAATCGCCCGCCAGGCAGCGCGGGATGTGGATTCCGCTAGAATGCAGCCAATGTTTACGCGCCCCGCAAGCCCGTTTCTCCCCGCAGATCAAGTGCTGGCCGTGTCGGAATTAGTCCGACACGCACGGCGCCTGCTTGAGGGCGCGTTTCCGCTCGGATGGGTCGGCGGAGAGGTCGTGAACCTGACCCGCGCCGCGTCCGGCCACGTCTACTTCACGCTGCGCGACAGCGACGCTCAGGTGCGCTGCGTCATGTACCGCTCGCGTGCTCAATTGATCCCGTTCCGCCTGCAAGAGGGCCAGCAGGTCGAGGTGCGCGCGCTGACCACACTCTACGAGCCGCGTGGCGAATTCCAGCTGCAGGTGGAGGGCTTGCGCGCCGCCGGCTGCGGCCGACTCTTCGAAGCCCTTTTGCGCCTCAAGGAACGATTGGCAGCCGAAGGCCTGTTCGATGAAGCCCGCAAGCGCCCGCTGCCGGCCTTGCCGCGCGGGATTGGTGTGGTCACCTCGACCGCCGGTGCAGCATTGCACGATGTGTTGGTCACCCTGCGCCGCAGGGCAGCGAATCTGCGGGTGGTGATCTACCCTAGCCCGGTGCAGGGTGCCGAAGCCGGCAACCGCCTTGCCGACGCCGTTGCCAGCGCCGGACGTCGCGCGCAGGCGGACGGCATCGACGTCTTGCTGCTGTGCCGCGGTGGCGGCAGCCTGGAAGACCTGTGGGCCTTCAATGACGAAACCTTGGTGCGGACGATCGCCGCGTGCCCGCTTCCTGTCGTCACGGGCATCGGACACGAAACGGACTTCACCTTGGCCGATTTCGTCGCCGACGTGCGTGCGGCCACCCCCACCGCGGCAGCCGAACTCGTCAGCGCCGGCACGGTTGAAGCTTTGGGCGAACTGACGCGCTACGCGGCGATGCTGCCGCGTCTGGCCCAACGGCAGGTCGACCGCGCCTGGGAACGCAGCGACCGCGCACGCGCCCGCTTGCGCCATCCACGCGACCGCCTTGCGCGCCAGCAAGAGCGCGTTGACATGCTCACCGCACGGTTGCAACGCGCCGCGAACGTACGCACCGACCTGATGAAGCTGCGTGCCAGTGCGCTCGCGCAACGCTTGCGGCGCGCCGCGCCCGCCATGGCAAAGCGGCACGAGGTGCTTGCAGCGCTGCAAGGTCGGCTCGACCACGGGGTCGCAGGGCAATTGTTGCAAGGACGACAGCGCCTCGACAGTCTCGGGGCGCAACTTGGTCAGCTCGACCCAACAGCGGTGCTCGCCCGCGGCTATGCGATCGTCCGCAACCAGAGGGGGCAGGTGGTCCGCTTGGGCAGCACGCTGTCCCCCGGCGAACGCATCAAGATTGAAACAAACGACACGCATATATCGGCGCAGGTTGAAACCCTGCTCGCAAAAGGGTCGAACCCCGACCCCCTGCCCGACTAGAATCCGGAATCCAACCCACAGGAGCTTGCAAACATGGCACATACGCTTCCCGCCCTGCCCTTCGCGAAGGACGCCCTGGTCCCGCACATTTCCGCCGAGACGTTCGAGTACCACTACGGCAAGCATCATCAGGCCTACGTGACGAACCTGAACAACCTGATCCCCGGCACCGAGTTCGAGTCACTCGACCTCGAAGCCATCGTCAAGAAGGCGCCCGCCGGCGGCATCTACAACAACGCCGCGCAGGTGTGGAACCACACCTTCTTCTGGAATTCGCTCAAGCCGAACGGCGGCGGCGCCCCGACTGGCGCTCTTGCCGAGGCGATCAACGCCAAGTTCGGCAGCTTCGATGCATTCAAGGAAGCCTTTACAAAGAGCGCCGTCGGCAACTTCGGCTCGGGCTGGACCTGGCTGGTGAAGAAGCCGGATGGCAGCGTCGACATCGTGAACACCGGCCCCGCCGGCACCCCGCTGACGACCGCCGACACCGCACTGCTGACGATCGACGTGTGGGAGCACGCCTACTACATCGACTATCGCAACGCTCGCCCGAAGTTTGTTGAAGTGTTCCTCAACAACCTCGCAAACTGGGACTTCGCGGCCGCCAATTTCGGCGCGTGATCGCCTTCGAGGTGCCGGGACACCTGACCTGGCACCGCATTGAAACCCCCGGCCCGACTGCGCGCCGGGGTTGTTGCTGCGGTCGTTGCACGTCGTTTAAGGCAAGCCGGAACGGCAGCAACGCCCTTCTTGGCAGAATTCACTACAGTTCCTCGCGAAAATGCCGTGAACGCGGGAATCGGGCATTGCACCGGTCAGCCTGATGACCGGGCTGAATCACGGGAGATCAAGGTGAGCGAGGCTCAGAACCAGTCTGATGACGAACTGGAGTTCATCGACGACGAGCCGGGTTCCGGCGTCGGCGGAGGCCATGATGGCTCGCGCAAGCCGTGGCGGGTGCTGATCGTAGACGACGATCCTGACGTCCACAGCACGACGATCCTGGCGCTGCGAAACACCCAGATCATCAACCGTCCGCTGCAGTTCCTGCACACCTATTCGGCAAGTCAAACCCGTGAGTTGCTCAAGCACGAGAGCAACATTGCGGTGATCCTGCTCGACGTCGTGATGGAGAACGAGGACGCAGGCCTGCGCCTGGTCAAGACCATCCGCGAAGAGCACAGCATGAACGAGACGCGGATCATCCTGCGTACCGGCCAGCCGGGCTATGCGCCGGAAATCGACGCGATCCGCGACTACGACATCAACGACTACAAGACCAAGTCCGAACTCACACGCAACAAGCTGTACACGACGCTGACCGCGGCGATCCGCTCCTATGAACAGATCTGCACGATCAATGCCAGCCGCCGCGGTCTCGACATGATCGTTCAGGCCAGCGCCGAATTGATGGCGCTGCAAGGTGTCCGCAACTTCGCCACTGGCGTGATCACCCAGATCGCCGCGCTGCTCAGGCTCACGCCGGAAGGCTTGGTCTGCGCCCAGGATACCGGCACCGGCTCAGGGCCCGCGTCCGACGACTTAGTCGTCATTGCAGCAGCTGGGCGCTATGCCTCCCTGATCAATCAGCCCCTCGACACGATCAGCGATCCCGAAATTCGCGACGCGTTGACGCGCTGCCTGCACGACCAGCGCAACCTTTACGATGGCCCAGGTACGACCTTGTTCTTTCAGAGCAACACCCATCGTGACGTGGCCGCCTTCCTGGATACGCGTGAATCGCTCGACGACATCGACCGTCGCCTGCTGGAAGTCTTCAGCACCAACATCGCCATTGGCTTCGACAACGCCGCCCTGTTCTCGCGCTTGAACGCCTTGGCCTTTTTCGACCAGTTGTCGCGCCTGCCAAACAGGACACATTTCATCACCCAGATCGACCGCCGACTGGCCACCGATCACGGCGACCAGATCCTCGCGCTGATCGATGTGGATCACTTTGCCGAGACCAACGATGCCCTCGGGCACCGTTTTGGCGACAAGTTGCTGCAGGAAGTTGCGACCCGGCTCAAGCAGGCGCTCGATGAGCAAGTGGTGGTGGCACGGGTGTCGGGCGACACGTTCGGTATGCTCGGCACGACCGACAAACTGTCGCCGAACCAGGTCATGGCGCTCTTCGACGAACCTTTCATGATCGACGAGCAGGAACTGATGGTGTCGGTCACCTGCGGAGTGCTAAGCCTCACCGACGCGGGTCCGAGTGGCGCTGATGCACTTCAGAACGCAACCATCGCGCTCAATAGGGCGAAAGAGCGAAACCGCGGCGAGATCAACTACTTCACCCTGGACATGAGCAAGGAGATCCAAGAAAAGCACAACCTGTTGCAAGCGCTGCGCAAGGCCTTCGACAACGAACGGCTATTCCTGATGTATCAACCCCAGGTCGACCTGGTGACTCGAAGTCCGATCGGAATGGAGGCTTTGATCCGATGGAAGAAGGACAATGGCGAGTTTGTTCCGCCTGATCGCTTCATCCACTTGGCAGAAAATTCCGGTCTGATCGTGAGCATCGGCGAATGGGTCATGCGGGTCGCGTGCCACAAGCAGGCCGAACTGGCGCGCGCCGGATACCCGCACCTGCGGATGGCAATCAACATTTCTGTTGCACAGTTCCGTCATCCACGCTTCCCGTTTATGCTCAAACGAGCGCTCGACGACAGCGGTTGCGACCCGACCTGCATCGAACTTGAGATTACCGAGTCGATGGCGATGCTCGAAGCGGACTACTTGCTTCTTACACTCGAAAAACTCAAAGAGACTGGCATCACCGTTGCTATTGACGATTTCGGAACCGGATTCTCGTCTCTGGCCTACCTGCAACGCCTCAGTGTCGATCGCCTTAAGATTGATCGCGGGTTTGTCAAAGAAATTGGAGAATCCGAGCGTGGCGCGCAGATTCCGGAAATGGTGATTCAACTCGGAAATAATCTCGGGCTCAAGGTGATCGCCGAAGGCGTCGAGAAACTCGCCCAGGCCGACATGCTGCAGAAGCTCGGCTGCCATGAGGCTCAGGGCTACTACTTCGGGCGGCCGATGGAGTTCTCAAACCTGCTCGACTGGTTGGGCACACAGTCGCCTTGATCCAAGCCACGACCTGACGCCCTGTGCCGATCATGGCTCGCAGACTGAACGTCCGCCGCGCGATTTTCGCTGCGGTGCTGTTCGGTCTGCTGGTGCCGGGCATACTCGTCGGCATCGTAGGTGGCCAGCGCATCTATGCCGACACGCTGCACGCCCGTACCGAAGAGGCGTTGAATCAGTACGGCGACGTGCTCGCGCTGGGCCTGCAGGAACCCTTGTGGGCCTTCAATCCTCAGGCAGCCCGCAAACTCATTGAAGCGGTCATGCGCAGCCCCGATGTCGAGAACGTTCAGGTGCTCGACAGCAACCTGGGCGTATTCGTCGAGGAACAACGCCCGGAACGCAAGACTGGAACGCGGTACCAGACCACGCGCACGATCTTCCACGATGAGCGGCCGCTGGGCACCGTCCGCATCGAGATTTCCGACGTGCAGGTCACCCGTGCGTTGAACGCGCAGCTGTTTGCCTTCATCTTCACGCTGCTCACGCAATTCGTCCTGGCCTTCGTGCTGATTGCGATCGTGTTGGAACGTCGCCTCGTCCAACCGCTCAAGCGCGTGGGTGCGGAAGCCGACCGGCTGGCGGCGGGGTCGCTGGACACGCCGATCATCGCCCACTCGGACGACGAAATCGGCGCAATCGAGAACCGCCTCGAATCGACCCGACGCGCGCTCAACGACTTGCTGACCCGATTGGGTGAAAAGAATCTGCAGCTTGAAGTCGACCTGGTCGAACGACGTCGCGCAGAAGACGCCGCGCAGCGCAGCGAAACCCGGATCCGCTCGATGGTGGCGCAAAGCCCGATCGCGATCCTCGAGATCACGCTCGATGGCAGCATCCAGGCTTGGAACACCGCGGCAGAGCGCATGTTTGGCTGGCCGGCGGGTGAGGCGATCGGGCGCGGAATCGATTTCCTGCTGCCCGACCACACGGATGTCGGCGCCGCGTGGTTCACGCGAGCCGACACCGACGACACGGGCGGCTGGCGTCGCGTGCTCGACGTGATCCGGCAAGACGGTACCCGCATCACCTGCCAGTGGCACAACAACATCGTTCGCGACGTCGCTGGCCTGCCTCAATTGATCGTCGCCATGGCCGAGGACATCACCGAGCGCCTGCGCGCCGAGCGCGAGAACACGCTGCTCGCGCAAGTGGTCGAGCGCACCACCAACCCGGTCATCATCACTGACGCCGCAGGCGCCATCTCCTGGGTGAACGCAGCCTTTACACGCCAGACAGGCTGGCTGATCCATGAGTCGGTGGGTCAGCATATCGGCGCCCTGCTCTCTGGCGCCGATACTGACCCGGCGGCGCGACAGAGGCTGGCGGCCGCCTTCGCGCGTGGGCAGGCGGTACGCGAGAGCGAGATACTCAATTACGCGCGCGACGGCCGGTCCTATTGGGCCCAGGTCGACGTCCAGCCGGTATTCGACGATCGCGGCGCTGTCGTGCAGTTCATCGAAGTCCAGACCGACATCACCGAACGCAAGAAAGCCGAACTGCGCATTCGCGAATCGCGACGCATGTTGCAGAACGTGCTCGACACGATCCCGGTCCGGGTGTACTGGAAGGACACGGCGTCACGCTACCTCGGCGCCAACACCTTGTTCGCGCGCGATACCGGACTGCCAATTACCGCCCTGATAGGCCAAAGTGACGCCACCCTTGGCCGCGCCGGCGCCGCAGAGACTGAAACCGACGACCGCGCAACCATGGCCAGCAGCGTTCCGCGCATCCACAAGGAAGAGGCCTATGTCGCCGCGGATGGCAGCACCCGCTGGCGGCGCAGCAGCAAGGTCGCGTTGCGCGATGCGGACGATCGTGTGATTGGCGTGTTGGGCGTCTACGACGACATCAGCGATCGCAAGGCCGCGGAACAAGCGCTGGCGCAGTCCGAAGCGCGGTTGCGCGCGCTCATCGACTATGCCCCGTTCGGCGTCTTCGAATATGAACTGGGCGACGGCGACCTGCTGGTGCTGATCACCACCAACCGGGCCGCCGACCGCATTCTTGGCATCGACTGCGCACGGCTACGCGGGATCACGCTGGAAGTCGCCTTCCCCAATCTCGTGGGCACGCAGATCCCGGCAACCTTCCGGCGCGTTGCCGAAACCGGCGAGCGTTTCGCCAGCGACGACTTCACTTTCGAAGTCGGCAATCGCAGCTTGAGTTTCGATGCGCACGCCTTCCAGACCGCGCCGAATCGGGTCGCGGTGCTGTTCCGCGAAGTCTCTGACCTGCGGCGCACCGCCAATGCCCTGCGAGCGCTTGCCGAGGCGGGCGACACTGGAAATGACCCCGACTTCTACCGGACGCTGCTTTCGCTGTTCTGCGATGCAGTGGGCGCCCGGCACGCCACGCTGGCACTGCAAGACGCGGGCGCCTGGCACATCCTGGCGACGGTCCCGGCAAACGATTCGCCCGCGCTCGATTCCCCACTGCTTGCCGATGTTCTCGCAGGCGAGCAGGTGCTGGTGCCTGACCTTGCCGAAAACGCCAGCAATCGCAGCGGCAGCAGCGAACAGCCCGTTGGCGGCTATCTCGCGGTACCGCTCACCGGGGCGGGCGGTCAGGTGGTCGGCGTGCTGACCGCTCACTTTGACAAACCGATTACCAACCCCGATCTCGCGCGCTCGCTCGGCGACGTTTTTGCGCTGCGCGCAGGAACCGAACATGCCCGCCAGCGAACGCTGGGCGCCCTCACCGAGAGCCAGGAAAAATTCTCGCTCGCCTTCAACGAGGCACCGGTGGGCATGACGATCGCCCGCATCAGCGACGGCATGCTGCTGGACGTCAACCGCGCGTTTTCCGACCTCTTCGGCTACGCGCATGAAGAAGCCGTGGGCAAGAACGCAATCGATCTTGGCCTGTTCGCACAGGCGGAAGATCGCATCGCCTGGGTGCGCGAGGTCGCGCAGAAGGGTTTTGTTTCCGGCGCGGATCTGGACATGCGTACCAAGACCGGCACACCGCTGAAGACACGTACCTGGGCCCGGATCATGCCCAACACCAATGACGGGACGATGCTGGTGAACATCGTCGATGTCACCGCGCAACACCGCATCCAGCGCCAGATCGAGGAGCTCAATCGCACACTCGAAGCGCGCGTCGAACAACGTACCAGCGATCTGCAACAGACCCTCGAGCGCTTGCAACTCGCGCAGGACGAGTTGGTGCGCGCCGAAAAGCTCGCCGCGTTGGGCGGCCTGGTCGCCGGGGTTGCGCACGAACTGAATACGCCGATCGGCAACAGCATGATGGTGGCCAGCACGCTGCGCGATTCCACCGAGGGGATCCACTCGCACATGAAGACCGGCATGCGCCGATCGATGCTGGAAAGCTACCTCGATGAGGCGGACTCGGCCACCGACATCCTGCTACGCAACCTCCACCGCGCTGCAGAGCTGATCTCCAGCTTCAAGCAGGTGGCGGTAGACCAGGCCAGTGAGCAACGCCGTGACTTCCTGCTCGACGATCTGGTCAACGGCATCATCGTCACCCTGCAGCCCACCTTCCGTACCACCCCCTTCAAGGTGCGAACCGACGTCGCCAGTGGCATCCGCTTCGATAGCTACCCCGGACCACTTGGCCAGGTGCTGACCAATCTGATCGCCAACGCGATCATCCATGGTCTGGAGGGGCGCAGCAGCGGCGAGATCACGGTCAGCGGGCGCGGCGAACACGGCGGCGCGGCAACGCTTACCGTGCGTGACAACGGCTGCGGCATCCCGCCGGAACACATCAAGAAGATCTTCGACCCCTTCTTCACCACCAAACGCGGCCGTCAAGGCAGCGGGCTGGGCCTGAACATCGTGCATAACATCGTCACCGGCATCCTCGGCGGGCAGATTTCCGTCGACAGCAGCGTCGGTGTTGGCACCTGCTTCAACATCACGCTCCCCTGCATCGCCCCCCGCAAAGGCGAAGCGCCACCCGCCTGATCCGCTACAATGCCCGCCCGCCTGCCCGAATGGCGAAATCGGTAGACGCTGCGGACTTAAAATCCGCTTCCGTAAGGAGTACGGGTTCGAGTCCCGTTTCGGGCACCAATAGATCTTCCAGATTGATCCAGCAGTTTCCGCAAATCTCAATGGCACCAGGGCTTACGACCTGACATGCCTCCAATACACCCCACCAAGATCCGTTGACATCCAGCGGCATCCGACGGTCATCAGCGTACGGAACAAGCGCGTTACCGCCATGTCACTTGCCGACACCGCCTTCGCAGCGCGAAGGCGGGAGAGTGGGCTATCAAGATGTCCGATGGCGGCGGACAGCATCCTCTGCTTTCGCGACGACACCGTTACCGAAGCCAAGTCGCCATCCCTCCGGCATTTTGCAATTCATCACAAATGTCGCTTTTGGCGTTTTAGGCATTTCAGATACACTGCGCGCCTTCGAAATCGCCATTGGTATTCTTTTTATTCATACCAGTCGCAGTCCACGCGCAAACCATGAAAAGACAACTCACTCATCGCAAGGCCACCGCGAACACTCTGGCGCTCTATGTCGCGCTTGCCGCAACGTGTAGCGCCACTGCCCTCGCCATCGTTGGGTTCGCGCTCGCCACATTCGACGGCGTTATGGGGTTAGTCGCTTTGCTCGGCGCCTTGCTGGTTGCACTCTTGCGCTGTGACGCCATCTTGCGTCGCGCATCGCGAATCGATGGCAAACGCCTTGATGCTGGCTCCTATCCAGCGCTCCATCGCCTCGTCGAAAAGGCGTGCTTGCGTACCGGAACCCAGGCGGTGGACGCAATCGTCCTGGTGCCAGACTTCGGTGTGGCCGTGATCCAGGTGCCGCGCCTGTTCGCGCGCAGTCGCCGCAGCTTGGCAATTGGTATTGAATTGATGCAATCGGTGGATACGCGCACTTTCGCGATTGCGATCCAGCACGCCCTTGTCAGCAGCCACGGCAAGATGGGCACCCTGAATTGGCTCGGGCGCCAGCGCAACGCGCTCTCCTTGATCGAGCAGAGCCTCGCCCACATGGGCCCTGATGCACTCGTGTGCCGTCCGTTGCTGACCCACGCCCTTGCCAGTCATGTCGCTCAGACCACCATCCTGCTGCGGGAACTGACGCTTGGCGTAGATCGCCAACTCTCGCGCGGCTCGAGCACCCGGCGGATCGCACGCGCAATTGCACACCTGAGCACTCAGGAGCGCCTGCTCGCCGACTTCTTCTGGGCGAACTACAAGGCTCGCGCGAACACCGAGGCGCACCCTGCGTACCTCCCTTACACCGGGATCCGTGTCGCAGTGGATGTATCGACACCCATCGAGAGACAACGCGCGCTTGCACGCGCCCTGGCCGATCAGCCCAACGAGGCATCGCCGATCCCGACGCTTCGCGAGCGGATTGACGGCCTTGGGGAACGACCGAGTCACGAAAGCACTGAAAAGGAGCACACCCCGGCAGCGGTTCGCCTGCTTCGCGAACACTACGCTGCGATCGTGACCGCCTTCAACCGCAACTGGCTTACCGACAATCTCACAAGCTGGGCCGAGCAACATCAATTGCACAAAGTGACGGTCAAGCCCCCGCTTTCGCGGCAACCGCAGCCACAGAGCGCCGTGGCGCCGCGCAAGTCCAAGCAAACCGCTCACGACCTGCGCATGGCCACGCACAGCGTGAATGAGTTCTACGTCCGCTCGAACAATCTGCACCAAAGCGGCGCCGCATCCGAGGCGCTCGCCGAAGCAGAGCGCTGGGCCAGCGCTGTAATTTCCAGCAACGCCGCGGTCGCATTGGCCCACTGATTCGTCATCAACTGCCGTCGACGACGGCCGCCAATGAACCCCAAGTCCAGTGAGTCAAGCAATGAACACCCCTCAAATCCTTTCTGCAGGCGCGCGTGTCCGCATCCTGCGCTCGCCTCCTCTTACATCCCCGCTCGGCGCGCAAGCGCAGCGCCTGGGCACCCTGGTGCGCCCCAACCGCTTTGGTGGCTGGTACGTAGCTGTCGATCGCCACGGCAAGGCCCCGCTGCTCGCCTTGGCGTGGCCGCACGAAATCGAGCCACTCTGAACCCGACCGATACCGGCCAATCGCGCCTTTTCCACGCATAAGCTCCGACCTGGTCGCGCCACCGCTTACTTTCCGTCGCACGCCAAGCCTGAGCCAAGGCCTCACCTGCTCCACCCATCAAGGGGATCCGCTGCAGCAGCCACAAGACTTATGTGGCGTCGCCGCTAGTACCACTCAACGCCGGCACAGGCAGGACAGCATCCGTCCAAAAGCTGCGGCACCTTTGACCTGTTGGCGTCGGCGCAGGAAAGGCTCAGCAACGTAGTCCTGCCGGCCCTGACAGCAGTGGATGCGCGGCGCGAACACGCTGAGCGCAGCAAGCAAACCGTTTGACACCTCACTCAAGACCAGGGATCGCTGGGGTAGCACGCGCCGACGTAAGTGTTTAGCTGCAGCCCGAGTGCGTAAAACCCGGCAGCCACGTCGCTGTTTTCGTGGCGCCCCCCGCCTCCTGCAGGCCACCAGCACGTCGCGCCGAATGGCAGTTTTCGCGAGCCGGGTCGTGAAAACTCCTTGCACCGTGAGCCTCACGTCATTTCCAAGCAGACCAATACAACCCTTCACAGCCCAGCGGGATACCACTTCACACCAGCGTCCGCGGAAACCCTGCAAGATCACGACCTAAGTAGTTACCCGCACGCAAAAGCTAAGTCGTTGTTTTTTCGACATCTCCACACTCCAATGTTGATGCCAATGGCATCGCCAATCGCGAACAAGTGTGAAAAATGGTTAATACCTGCCGCTTTACTGGTATTTAATTGTCGATTTTGTTATTTTTCTCGTCATTCGAGGTTTAACCACTTTCAGACGGCGACGCCGCCACAGGAAACAGAGGACTTTCAAATGAAGAACACCTTAGGGAAGCATGCAGCACCGGTCGCACGCACTCTCCTTGCGAGCGCATTGATCGCCTCGGGCGTCGCCCACGCTACCGATGTGGCCCCCTACTTCTATACGTGGGGCTTCGGTAACGCGGCTTACAAGACCAACACGCTGATGGGCGCGCAGGCCAAGGGCGTAAACAGCGCGACCCTCGCCTTCGTGATCGCCGGCAACGGCTGTGTTGCCACCACTGACGGTTCGAGCAACGCGATTACTGGCGCGATGAAGAGTGATATCGCGTCGTTCCGCCAGGCTGGCGGCAACTTGATCATCTCCTTCGGTGGCGCCAACGGCACCTACCTTGAGGCGGCCTGTACCGCAGACCAGATGGTGTCCCAGATTGATGCGCTGATCGTCAGCTCGGGCATCAAGACCCTGGATTTCGACGTTGAAGGCGGCGCCGTCGGCAACAAGGCGGCCAACACGGTCCGCTCGGCCGCGCTCAAGACCCTGCAATCCAAGTACCCCGATCTGAAGGTTTCGTTCACCCTCGCGGTTGTGCCGCCGGTTACCTACAGCTGGGGCACCGATCCGGGCGGCCTCTCGGCCGACTCGGTGGCAGTGGTGCAGTCGGCCGTGAGCGCCGGCGTCAAGGTCTCGCGCGTCAACATCATGGCGATGGACTACGGTTCGTACTCGACCAACGGCCGCACCGACCTCGGCCAGCTTGCCATCGACGCCGCAGTGCGCACCCGCGAGCAGATGCGTCCGCTCTTCCCCGGTTATAGCGAGGCCCAGCTGTGGGATCTGATCGGCATCACGCCGATGATCGGCATCAACGACGTGGCCGCCGAAGTCTTCACGCAGGCGCATGCCCAAACGGTGGCCGCCTTCGCCAAACAGAACGGTGTTGGCCTCTTGTCGTACTGGGCGATGCAACGCGACCAGGCAGGCAAGGGCGACCTTGCGCTGTTCAGTGGCGTGAACAACAGCGACCTTGAGTTCTACAACATCTTCAAGACCGGTCAGAGCGCCAGCACGATCACGCCGACGCCCACTCCGGCTCCGGCTCCCGCCCCTGCTCCGGCTCCTGCTCCTGCTCCTGCTCCTGCTCCGGCTCCTGCTCCGGCTCCTGCTCCGGCCCCGGCCCCGGCTCCGGCACCGAGCGGCGCGTGCGCGCTGTGGGCACAGACCGGCAATGCCTACGTTGTGGGCGATGTCGTCAGCTACAACGGCGCCTTCTATCAGGCGATCGTGAACTTCACCAACTACGCTGGCGCCAACTGGTATCCCAACACCACGCCGACGCTGTGGAAGCCGGTTGCCAGCTGCACCGGAACGACGCCTGCGCCGACGCCGGCCCCCGCTCCGGCCCCCGCTCCGGCCCCCGCACCTGCTCCGGCTCCGGCTCCGGCTCCCGCTCCGACCCCCGCGCCGGTCACCGGCGTACAACCGTGGTCGGCGTCGGCGGTCTATGCCACCGCCGGCACCCAGGTCAGCTACAACGGTCAGGTCTATCAGAGCCAGTGGTGGACGCAGGGCGATGTGCCTTCGCAGTCCGGCCAGTGGGGCGTGTGGAAGCTGGTAACGACGACCGGCGGCGGCACGACCGCTCCGGCACCTGCCCCGGCTCCGGCACCTGCTCCGGCTCCTGCTCCGGCCCCGGCCCCGGCACCTGCTCCGGCCCCGGCCCCGGCCCCGGCTCCGGCTCCGGCTCCGGCTCCGGCACCTGCTCCCGCTCCGGCTCCGGCTCCGGCTCCTGCCCCGGCACCTGCTCCGGCACCTGCTCCGGCCCCGGCCCCGGCACCTGCTCCGGCGCCGTCGGTTTCGGGCAAACAGGTTGGCACCTACTTCACGCAGTGGGGCGTGTATGGCCGTGGTTATGAAGTGGCCGACATGGTCACCAGCGGCGCCGCCGCCAAGCTGACGTTCGTGAACTATGCGTTCGGCAACATCTACCAGAAGAACGGTGGCTACGAATGCGACATCGTGAACAAGGCCGAACCCGGCGCCACCAACCCGAACGCACCGGACGCCGGTACCGGCGGCGACGCTTGGGCTGACTTTGGTCGCACGGCCGCTCGTCGCGTCGATCCGACGACCACGATCAAGTGGGACGACAAACTGGCCGGAAACTTCCGCGAACTGCGCGACCTGAAGGCCAAGTACCCGAACCTGAAGGTGATGATTTCGCTCGGCGGCTGGACCTGGTCGAAGTGGTTCTCGGCGGCCTCGCAGACCGATGCGCTGCGCAAGCAACTGGTGTCGAGCTGTATCAACACGTACATCAAGGGCAATTTGCCGGTCATCGATGGCCGCGGCGGCGTCGCTGCAGCAGCAGGTGTCTTCGACGGTATCGACATCGACTGGGAAAACCCGGGTGGTGGTGGCCAGCCGTACAACACGGTATCGACCGCCGACAAGCAGAACTACACCCTGCTGCTCGCCGAGTTCCGTCGCCAGCTCGATGCCCTCAAGGCAACGACCGGCAAGAGCTACCCGCTGACCGTGGCGATCAACGTGGGCAAGGACAAGATCGACCAGACCGAACCGGGTAAGTACGCCCAGTACGTGGATTGGATCAACATGATGTCCTACGACTTCCACGGCGGCTGGGAATCGTCGGTGACCGACTCGCAGTCGAACCTGTATGCGGATCCGGCCAGCCCGAACATCAAGGCCGGTGGTGCGCTCGCCACCTACACCGTGGATAACGCGGTGAAGAACCTGATCGCAGCCGGCGCACCGGCCTCGAAGCTGGTCATGGGTATCCCGTTCTACGGCCGCGGCTGGCAGAACGTGCCGGCAGGCGCCAACGGCGACGGCCTGTACCAGTCGGCCGCTGGCGGTGCCGCTCCGGGCCAGTATGAGGCGGGCATCAACGACTACAAGGTGCTGATGAACCTGTCGGGTATCCGCAAGATCCACCCGGTGACCAAGCAGCTGTACCTCTACACCAGCGACAAGCAGTGGTGGAGCTACGACGACACCACCGTGATCGGCACCAAGGTCGATTACGTGAAGGCCAACGGCCTGGGCGGCATGATGTCCTGGTCGGTCGATGGTGATGACGCCAGCGGCACGCTGCTCAACGCGATGAGCAAGGTTCGCCAGTAAGCAAGGTCTCGCGGGTGGTGGCCGATGCCACCGCCCGCGGTTTCAAGCGGTCTCGCAGAGACTGTTTGAAACCGCGAGAGACCGCACCGCATTCGGCGCCGGGATACGCACACTCGCTGCCTGCCCACCCCGCACCGGTAACGTCTTCTACGCAGCATTCCGCCGCATGCCGCCCGCGACCGCTTTCGAAGCCACGTCGCGATGGCGCGACCGATTTGACGGTCAGACAAGTGGCGTCCACAAATGTGATCGTGTCGTCCGGAACGCCGCACGGCACGAAGGAGAAATCCATGACTTCGCTTGATGACCGCTGGCATGCCTGGTTGCTCGACAATCTGGCGCGCGGCTGCAGCCACGAGAGCATCGTGATCGCCATGCTGGATGCCGGATTCGAACCGGCCTTCGCGCAGCAGTCGGTGGCAACCTACGCGCGCTTCGCTGGCGTGCCCGCCTATCAGTACGACGCCTGTCCGGTAGCGGCCGGCAACCGGATCTATGCGCACGACCGCGAGGTCGAGGTGATTGCGCGCTGCGCGAAGCCCCAAGTGGTGGTGTTCGACAAGGTGCTCACCGACGAAGAATGCGCGACCCTCATCGCGCGCTGCCGGGCACGCATGAACCGCTCGACCATCATCGACCCGAACAGCGGCGCTGAACAGGTGATCGCAGAACGCACCAGCAGCGGCGCAGCGTTTGCCCGTTGCGAAGACGAACTGATCGAACGGATCGAGCGACGTCTTGCCGCGCTGATGGCCTGGCCGCTCGAAAACGGCGAAGGGATGCAGGTCCTGCGCTACGGCGTCGGCGCGCAGTACACGCCCCACTTCGACTATTTCCCGCCACAGGATCCGGGCAGTGCAGCGCACCTTGCGACGGGTGGGCAGCGCGTCGCCACGATGGTCCTCTATCTCAATGACGTCGAGGCAGGCGGGGCCACCGTTTTCCCCGATGCAGGCATCGAAGTCGCGCCGCGTCGCGGCCGCGCGGTGTACTTCCGCTACGCCAATGCGGCGGGCCAGTTGGACCCGCTCAGCCTGCATGCGGGCGCACCGGTCACCGCCGGCGAGAAGTGGATCATGACCAAGTGGGTGCGCGAGCGCCGCTACTGAGCCGCCGCCAGGGCATGCGCGAGCCCTGAACGCACCCGCCGTATTCGCACCACCGCCCTGGCCAGACACGGCCGGGCGAAACAGCGAGCCTGCAGCGCCTCCGCGCGCACGTGACATGGGCCATCGACGCCCTGCAGGTCTTGCCGAACCCAGGAACAACTGTCGTGACACGCCTAGAGAACACCAAGATTGTCGAGATCACCGGGGGCGCCAGCGCCTCTCAACGCCAGCTCGTGCGCGAAATGCAGGATCTTTTCAGCCGCCATCTTTCGGACTGGCTCGCTCAGGTGCGCACGCCGGTACTCGTAGCCCTCTATGAACAGGCCGCGAACGCCACCTCGTCCCGCGAACAGGAAGACGCCATCGCGCTGTGCCGGATCTTCGAGAGCACCTGGAGTGCATTCCCCGCCGTATTCATGCGTCATGTACGCAACGGTGTGGCGCACGCGCGCGCTGACGAACGCGCCTTTGGCGACCTTTATCTGTTCGACGACGCGGAGATGGAAAATTTGCGTCTGGCCAATGCCGTCAGCGGGCCGCTGCGCGAAGCCGCCGGCGAAGAACTGCACGCACTCGATGAGCGTATCGGCGGCCTGCTTGGACTGCCGCGCGCGCAGCATGCCTTTGGCAACCCGATGGGTCCGACGCGACTGAGTCACGCGCTGATCGAAGGCTGCAAGGTGGTGGACGCGCCGCCTGCCGTGCGCGACGCATTCGCCCGCGTGGTCGCGAACCGCCTCGCGGTCGATCTACCAACCGTCTATCAGGAAATCAACGCGGAACTCGCTGCCCGTGGCGTGGGGATCGAACGAACCCGCGAACGCTTCATCCGCAAGCATCCGACGCTCGGCAGCGGCGCGCCCGCCAGCATCGAGCGTCACCGCAACGCAGCGATCGCGCTGCACGACGCACTCAAGGTGAACGAGCGCAAGCGTCTGGCCACGGGGAAGCCGTCGGAAATGTCGAAGATCTGCAGCTACCTTCACGACGCACTGGCCGAACCTGCGCAGGGCACCGACGCAGCCCCGCTCGCCGTGATGCTGAACTCGGCCCCGTTGAGCACGGCAAGTGCGCCGATTCGCACCCTGCTGAGCCTCGCCGACGAGGTCTTCGCAGGTTTGCTCGAAACACCGGATCTTCCGCCCATCGGGCGTCGTCTCCTCGCCGCGCTGAAACGTCCGCTGATGATCCTTGCGCTGAGCGATGAAGCACTTTTCGCGACCGCGACACACCCCGCGATCCGTCTGATCGACGCCGTCGTGGATGCCAGCAGGCGTTGCAACGCAAGCGTCGACGGTGGCGACAAGGTGAGCGCACGCCTGAACGCAATCGTTCAACAACTGCATGCCGATACGGCGCCTTGCTCGGCCCACTTTGTTGAAGCGCTGGCCTCGCTCGAAGCCTTCACCGCGGCACGCGACCGCGCCGAAGCCGCCGCATCGGCCAGCCTGCTGGCGACGATCGAGCGCAACGCGCGCGACGCCACGGCGCTGAAATCCGCGACCGATCTGCTGCGACCGCTGTGTGCCGGGCCACTGCCCGAAGAGATGCGCAACTTCCTCCTTCATGCCTGGATTCCGATCATCCAGGCCGCCATCGTGTCCGGAGCGCGAGAACGCGAACTGGGCATTCTTCACGGCATGGCAGCGCGCCTGGTACGCACGGTGGATCCGGCGCAAACGGATGCCGAACGCGCCGAGATTCGCGCCGGGCTACGCGCGCTGATCGAAGAAGTGACGCTCCAACTCGAAGCCAGCGACCTGCCTGCGGAGGTCTGGGCAGTTCCTCTCGCCGCGCTGCTGCCCGTGCAAATCCGTGCCCTGCAAGGGCGCCCGATCGAAACGCGATGCAGTGATCTGCCCTCACTCATGCCGGCAATGCAGGCGCCAGGCCAGCATCCGCAGCGGATTGGCGTCTTCGAGGTCACCGAAGTGCCTGACCAAAGCCCTGATGACATCACCGATTGCCTCGCCAGGGAGGCACTTGCCGCCGCTGGCAACCTCGCACCTGGCGATTGGGTCGTGTTCGCTCGCGATGACGGGGCGCCCGAAGTCATGCAGCGCCTGGTATGGACAAGCAAGGCCGGCGACCATCATGTCTTCACGAGCTTTGAGTCGGCACAGGCCACCAGCGTTTCATCGTCGGCGCTGGCAGCGATGTTGCTGAAGAATCGCGCTCGTCTGGTCGCACGGAGCACCCGGTTCGACGCGCTCGCCTCTGCCGCGATGACGCGGCAGCCGGTGCTTGACGCACCGGCCATCCCGGTGCCGCTGCGCCCGCGTGCGGTCAAGGCCTGACTTTCCGGACGACACACTTGCCGGCCCCTGGTGGCGCCACTGCAATACCGCACCGATATTTTTGGTATTGCAGTGGTTCCTGATCTAACTTCGTCGAAAAACCATTGCGCACGGCCGCAATGCCTTATGCTGCAATTCACCAAGAAGATTGCAGAGTGTCAAATCAAGTGTCTGCTGGTGTCCATTTGGTATTCGTGAAATGGCGTTTCTGTTAAATTTGCCATATTCGTAATTTGACGCGAACGCGCGCGCTTCGCCTACCCACATCAGGACACGCAACATGCCCACCGCCACCCCCGTCTGTGTCGCCCGTTTTGCCATTTCAACGCTGAGCACCGCGCTCGCGCTGGCGTTCGCGTCGCCCGCCGGCGCCGTCAACACGGTCGCCGGATGGCCGAGCAACCGGATCGCCCACGGCGGCGTCATCAACGGCGGTACCGAACTGCCGCTGCTGCAGCAACGCCCGGTAGACTCGCTTTTCACGTACGCCGGCATCGGCGGTGACGGCGATCCCGGCCGCATCATCACGCGCGACTCGAAGATCGATCAGATCGTGCAACAGATGCGCTCGATGGAGGCGAACACCGGCAACAAGCAGATGCTGACCGTGGTGTTCTACAACATCAACGGCAGCGGCGGCACCGACCCGCTGGTGGCCGACCTGGGCAACAGCGCGCCGGACACCCTGCTGCAGAAGCACATCATCAACTTCATCAGCATCGCCAAGCAGCTCGAGGGTTACAAGGACACCTACCACCCGGTGCCCGCGACGCTGCTGCTATCGCCCGATTTCCTCGGCGAACTCCACAAGCAGTGCCAGCAGTACTACTGCCCGGTGTCGCCGGAAATGGCGGTCCCGCTAGCGGACGCGATGAAGCAGGCATTTGCCTACCTCAACCTCGATCCGTCGCGGATCCCAGCGGAATTCCTTGCTTCCGGCACGACCATCAAGGATTACCTGCGTGCCATCAACTGGATGAGCCGCACTTTTGCACCGAGCGTGCCGTTTGGCTGGCAGGTCAACGTCTGGGCCGGCGATGAAACCGGCCACGGCTGGTTGCACAAAGCGGCGAATCAGGATCCGACCGCCATCCAGACCCATGTCGATGCCACCGTCGCCTTCCTGAAGCGGATGAACGTCATGGGCAACGCCAATGCGGCGTACAACCCCAGCTTTGTTGCCTTCGACAAATGGGAACGCGACGTTTTCGACGCGGGCCTTGGCGGCGCTGGGGTGTCCAACGGCTACCTGTACAGCACCAAGGACCTCGACGTGATGATGAAGTACGTCAAGGGCGTTTCAAGTGCGTTCAGCAACATCCCGGTGATGCTGTGGCAGATTCCGGGCGGCCACCTGCAAACCAGCGGCGATATCGACGCCCGCCTCAACCATGGCTCGACCGAGGCGGACTACTTCCTCGGCAACCCTGCGGTATCTGACAACCTGGCCAGCGTCGCGAGCTACATCACGACGACGGCGATGCCGAACCCGGCCACCAACCCGACCTACCGTTCGAACGCGGCGACGGTGCGCGATTACCTCGCCTGCCCGAGCACTGCGGCCGGTTGCTGGCAGAAAGGCCATCTTGCCGACGCGGCGGCGGCCAACGTGTTCGCGATCCTCTGGGGCGGCGGTTCGACCACCTCGGTTGCCGGGCTCTCGTCAGCGCTTGACGACAATGGCTGGCTCTTCAATCGCCTCAAGGTGCTGGGCCTGAACAACGGCAACGGGTCTTCGGCGCCAATTGCTACCAGCAGCACCGCAGGGGCAAGCAATCCGGCCGGATCGACCGGCAGTTCCGGGTCGACGGGCAGCTCTGGCTCAACCGCCAGCACGGGCTCAACCGCCAGCACGGGTTCAACGGCCAGCACCGGCTCGACGGCCGGCTCCACCGCCACAGGCGGCAGCAGCACCGCATCTTCCGGCAGCACTTGTCAGGTCTGGCAGCAAACCGGCAACACCTACAAAGCCGGTGACGTTGTCAGCTACAAAGGTGCGAGCTACACCGCGCTCGTCGGCTTCGTGAGCTACTCCGGCTCGAACTGGTACCCGGACAAATCGCCGACCTTGTGGAAGGCCGGCGGCACCTGCAGTGCTTCGACGGGCGGCGCCGCCACCGGCAGCACCGGCTCGACGAGCAGCACGACGACCGGCACGATCGGCAGCGGCACCAGCACGGGCGGCACCGCCGGGTCAGGCACCGGCACCAGCTCAGGCAGCACCGCTGCTGCCGCGGCGCCCGCGTGGTCCGCCTCCACGGTCTATGCCACCGCCGGAACGCTCGTCAGCTACAACGGCGCGCTGTACAGGAACGAGTGGTGGACGCAGGGCGACGTGCCGTCTCAGTCCGGCCAGTGGGGCGTGTGGCGTGTGGCCCCGGCGGCTGCGAGCGGCACCAGCGGCACGAGCTCGAACGCGACCGGCGGCACCGCCACCGGGAACTCGACCAGCACCTCGACCAGCAACGCCACGGCATCGAATAGCGGCACTTCCGCCGGCAGCGGCACGAACACGACGACAGGCAGCACCGCCACGACGCCGGTCGTTGCCACCGGCGCGGTGAAGTCTTCCGGCACCCTGCAGTTCCACTACCTGCTCGGCGCCGGCACGCCGCAAGACCAACTGGTGCTCGACGGGGAGCGCTACACCGATCTGATCATGTCCAACATGGTCGCGGGTGTGCTGTACGGCCATCTGATCCGCGAACACATCCCCGGCATCCAGTTCAACAAGGACTATCTGTACGGTTCCATCCTCGGCCAACTGCTGCAGGAAAACATCGCCACCCAGATGTACGAGCCGACCAGCGATCTGCTGGCACCGGCGGCGGATCAGCAGAGCGTGATGGGTGTCGGCCAGGGCGGCCCTTACCAGATCAACAACTACGCGGCAGACATGGTGTCGGGCTCCTATGCCCCGGCCGGTCACTCGCTGATCAACTACATCGCCTTGCAGAAGAACATTGGCTACAAGATGGCCGATGCGGCGACACAGTTCCAGAAGCCGACGCCCGCCTCGTTCAATAACAAGTTCTACGGGCCGGTCGTCACTGCCTACTTCCACTACACCGATCTGCTCGCGCTGATCGAGACCGGAAAGGGCCCGGGGGGCTGGACCACGCCGTGGCAGCCCAACTTTGACCAGGGGATCGAACGCTTCAAGGCGCTTCCGGGCAACTTTCTCGACATCCTGCTGAACGTGGCCTACAACCAGGGCTCCTATGGGCCACTGATGAAGGAATACAGCCAGCTCGCCGCGACGGCGACGGCGCAGACGGTTGAAGACCTCAACAAGTACAGCCGCGTGTGGGGGTCGAAAGACACCTACCAGCAGTACCCGTATCAGGTGCGCGACTACCTTGACCAGTTGTATGGCAAGCCGGTACCCACTTCCAGCCCGACCACCCTGGCCGCGTCGAACATCCACGTCGCCTTCCCGATGACGACCCTGGCGACGGTGTTCTCGAAGGTGTTCCAGACGCTCGCCTATGTCGATGCCAACGGGGGCTACGTCTACATCCCGGCGGCCAAGGCGGATGCGGCGTTCAAGGCGGCCCTCGCCAGCAACAGCGTCAGCACTACCGATTCGCTGGATCTGAGCACCACCACCGACCGGGCAAGAATCTTCGCGGTGTTGGAATCGGCGATCGCAAACCTTTCGACCGGGCTCAACGCCAAATTCACGGCGACCACCAACGTCGGCCTCTGATGATGCCGCGCCGTGTTCCCGCAGAGGAACACGGCGACTCACGCCCTCAACGCGCCCCCGACCACCCGGCTGATCCACAGTCTTGTGCGCCGGGGGGCTGGATCGCACACGCGGCATACCCGCGTTGCGCCGCCGTCAGACGGTCGAAGATTGGACGATCCGGCCCATTGCGGGCCGCCGCCCGTTCAAGGGATAGAAACGATTCGTCCCTGCCTTGTCTCTGGCCATGTGCAGGCGCCCGCCAGTTTTCGTACGGCGCGGCGCTGCTGCCATGAAGGCGAAGAATTACCGGGCAAATTTGCCCTTACTTCCCGCTTCGATTGTCCGTTATTTGCAGCACGATCCACGCTAACGAGGCGCAGTGAGTCGGTAGATCGGTCTTTGGACCGTTTCGACACGCTGCGCCGGAGGACACCCCAGTGAACACATCGCAAGCCAATCGCCGCCCGACATACGCGTTGCATGCCCCGCGAGTGCGCTCGCGCGGCTTCACGCTGCTCGAACTATTGGTTGTCCTGCTGATCATCGCACTGCTTGCCGGCTACGTCGGCCCGCGGCTGTTCGGCGAAGTCGGAAAGGCGAAGGGTCAGACCGCACAGGCCCAATTGAAGGCACTCGCCGATGCAATGGACCTCTACCGCCTTGCGACCGGTCACTTCCCGAGTACCGAGCAGGGTCTGAAAGCCCTTGTCGAAAAACCCGCGGACGAACCCGCCTGGGCGGGTCCCTACCTGGTCAAGGGCTTGCCGCTGGATCCCTGGGGTCGCCCTTATGTCTACGCCCGCCCCGGCAAGGACGGGCATGACTACTCGCTGCTCAGCTACGGCGCCGATGGCAAGGCCGGTGGCACAGGCGAGGATGCCGATATCAGCTACTTCTGATGAAATTCACGGTCAAGGCGCTCGCGAACGGAGCCATCCAGCAACTCGAGATCGAAGCCGCAGACCGGCGCGACCTCGAACGCATGCTTTCGGCACGCGGCCTGTCGCTGGTTTCCGCCGAAAGCCGCCTCGGCCTGAGTTTCAAGCGCCCGCAGTTCTCGCTTTCGCTGTTTACCCAGGAACTGATCGCGCTGCTCACCGCGGGCCTCTCGCTGGTGGAATCGGTCGATACGCTGCGCCAGAAGAGTGACGACCCACTCACGCAACAGGTGCTCGGCGATGTACTCGATGCCCTGCAACAGGGCAAACCGCTGTCGGTCGCAATGGCGCAGCAGTCGCAGCATTTTCCCGAGCTCTACATTGCAACGGTGTCGTCCTCCGAGCGCACCGGCCACCTCGCCGATGCGCTGCGCCGCTATCACCACTACGACACCCGGCTCGCCGCGCTTCGCAAGAAGATCGTTTCAGCACTGATCTACCCGATGGTGATCGTGACGATCGGCGGCGGCATCCTGCTGTTCCTGCTCTTCTACGTCATTCCGAAGTTCAGCGCGATCTACGAAAACATGCGGCACCTGCCGTTTGCCGCGCAATTGATGCTCGAATGGGGCCGCATCGTCGCCGCCCATGGCAACAAGATCGGCCTCGGCATCGCAATGACAATCGCGGGCGCGATATGGGCGCTGCGTACCCCGGCGATCCGCAACCTCCTGCTCGAACACTTCTGGCGCCTGCCGCGCCTTTCCGAGTATCGACGCCTGTTTGCCCTCGCCCGCTTCTACCGGACGTTATCGCTGCTGCTCGCCGGGGGCTTGCCCGTCGTCGCGGCGATGCGACTCACCGAACCCCTGCTGCCAGACGCGATGCGCATCAACCTCGCACGAGCCCGCGAGGAACTGCGCAGCGGTCAGCCCCTGTCAACCGTGTTGAGCCGTCACCACCTGACGACGCCGGTGGCGGAACGCTTGCTCCGCGTCAGCGAACAGAGCGGCGAGCTGGCACAGATGAGCGAGCGTATCGCGGTGTTCTGCGATGAAGAACTCGACAAGGCAATCGACCTGCTGACGCGGCTTTTCGAGCCAGTGCTGATGTTGTGCGTCGGCACCTTGATCGGCGTGATCGTGTTTCTTCTGTACATGCCGATCTTCGAGCTCGCGGGGAACATGCAATGACCTCGGCGCTGACCCTCGACCTCGTGCAACGCCTGCGCAGCGAGAACGCCGGCAACACCGTGGTACTGCCGCAGTTGATACAGGATGCGCTGGGCATCGGGCCGATCAGCTATCTGCACGAAGTCAGCCGCCTGTTCGGCATCAAATCCGCGCATCTGCCCGAACTCGAGCATATGACGCCGCGCTTCGACCTGTTGCCCTTCGCAGAGTGCTACGAACGCAACTGCCTGGTGATGGACGATCCGAAGGATGTGCTGCACCAGATGGCCGCGAACATGCCGGTCGTCGTGCTGACTGACCCGTTCTCGGCAGAGATGCGCAACTGGATCGCCAACCGTCTGCACCGGCGACATCTGGTCGCAATCGCGCATCCCGACGACATGCGTGTGTTTCTCGCCAAACACGAGCGCAAGCATCGCGCGATGGATCAGGTAGAGGTCGGCGACGACTCGGTCGGGGTTGACGAGGGCTCGACCACGATCTCGCTCGCTTCGCTCGCAGGTGACACCCGGCCGGTGGTAAAGCTGGTCAATTCAACGCTCTATGACGCGCTGAAGAACAAGGCGAGCGACATCCACTTCGAAAGCACTGTCACCGGCATCCAGATCAAGTACCGCATCGATGGGGTGCTGCTGGCAGGCGGACAAGCCGGCGGCGTGCAGATCGCCGAACAGGTGATCTCTCGCCTCAAGGTCCTCGCGGAACTGGACATATCCGAGCGACGCATTCCGCAGGATGGTCGCTTCAAGGTCGTGATCAGCGGGCGCGAAGTGGATTTCCGCGTCTCGATCATGCCGAGCATCCATGGCGAAGACGCGGTGCTGCGTGTGCTCGACAAACAGGGCGCCGACGATGCGTGGAAAACCCTGCGGCTGGACATTCTCGGCCTCGACACCGACACCATCGCCCAGATCCGTTCGCTCGCCGCCGAGCCATACGGCCTTCTGCTCGTCACCGGGCCGACCGGAAGCGGCAAATCGACGACGCTGTACGCCACGCTCAGCGAGATCAACTCTGGCGAAGAGAAGATCATCACCATCGAAGATCCGGTCGAGTATCAGCTGCCGGGCATTCTTCAGATTCCCGTGAACGACAAGAAGGGGCTTACCTTCGCGCGCGGTTTGCGGTCAATCCTGCGTCATGACCCCGACAAGATCCTGGTTGGCGAGATCCGCGATGCGGAAACGGCGACGATTGCCATTCAGGCAGCGCAGACGGGTCACCTGGTGTTCGCGTCTGTCCACGCGAACAACGCCTTCTCGGTGATGGATCGCTTCATGAACATGGGCATCGATCGTCACAGCTTCACCGATGCCTTGATAGGCGTTGTCGCCCAACGATTGATCCGTCGTGTCTGCCCGCATTGCGTCCAGACCGACGCACCGAGCGAGGAGATGCTGCGCGCCAACGGGATTCCGCCGGAACGCGTTGCGAACTGGCGCTTCCGCAAGGGCAAGGGCTGCGAGCAGTGCCGCGGCACCGGCTATCTTGGCCGCAAAGCGATCGCGGAAGTACTGCGGACCAACGACGAGATTCGCCAGGTACTGTCATCCAACCGCCCGATCGGCGATCTGCGCGCCGCTGCCGCGCGGGCAGGGTTTGCGCCGCTGCGCCGCATCGCCATGCGCTCGGTGGCGCGCGGCGAAACCACGCTGGAGGAAATCAACCGTGTCACCGTTGTGGGTTGACTACGCACTTGCCGTTTGCGCAGACGAGTTGATTCTCGCTTGCGCAGACCGATTGCGCCCCTCGCGCGTGGCACGTTGGGTGGAAGCTTTTGAAGGCGACATGACGAAGATGCCGGAGCGGCTCGCAGATCTGCTCGGACGCTCGCCACGCCAGACGATGCCCGCCCGCTCGGTCTCGATCCTCATCGGCGCGCCCTGGGTGCAGTATCTGGTGCTCCCCTGGCAGGAGGGCCTCTACACTGCTGCCGAGTGGGAGGCATTCGCACGGCTGGAGTTCGAGCGTCGCAGCGGCATTCCTTCCGGCCCCCTGCGTATTCGGGTAGCCCTTGGTGCGTACGGCGAGGGCCCACTGGCGTCGTGCGTGCCGCAATCGCTGATCGATACGCTTCAGAGCGTCGGCAAGGCCACCGGATTCTCGATCGGCAGCATCCAACCGATGCTCATGCACGCCTACAACAGTTCAAGCCTGCATTTCAGCAGCCGGCGCGCCCCACTTCTGCTGCTCGAAGACGGATTCGCCACGTTCCTCGCCAGTGCCGGCAGGCGCTGGACCAATGCCGTCACCCTTGCAACCGCGCCGCGCTTCGATATCGACCACGTCGTCACCCAAGCGGTCATGCTGAGCGACAGCCCTTCACCACGCGTCGTACATGTTTGCGAGGCGCGCCCCGCCAACGCGCACCAAAGCGCCGGCAGCACTTACAACTACCACCGCCACGGCGGCGCGCATGCGCTGCTTTGGCCGCGTTAGGCCTTGCCATGGCGTACCTTTCACTCGATTTCGGACAAGTGCGGCGGCGCGCGACGCTGGCTGGCGCGCTGGCCCTGCTGGCAGGCTTCGCCGCACTCGGGTGGATCGCCTCTCGCGAAGCGCTGCTGCAGGAACGCACTCGACAGGCGGACATCACATCCGACCGACTCGACAGCCTCAAACGCCAACTCGAAAAGCGCGAGGCACGGATCGTCGCTCCGGACAGTTCCCACCTGCGCGAACTGGTGCAGGCGCAGGCCGACAGTGGCGACACCCAGTTGCGCGCGATCGAGATGCAATGGAGTCCGGACATCGCATTGCTGCAGCTCTTCCTGTCGCCCGGCGAACACCGGATGCTGCTCGAACTTGAATCGCGCACGTTCGAAGATGTGGTCAAGTTTGTCGATCGGCTGCGCGCGAGTGGCAGCATTGCCGACGCCCGCTTGACGCGCCACAACGTCAAGAGCGCCGACCCTCAGAAACCGATCGCCGTGTCGCTCGAGCTTTCATGGGGCAACGAGCCATGAAACTGCAGCCGCTTGTTCGCTGGCATCTGCGACGCGCCTCGACGCACCTGGGTACGCCAGGGCTGTTTGGCATCATCATGACCCTGGGCGCGCTGGTGGCGTACCAGTCACACATCCTGCCGCAGTACGCAAAACTCGCCGAGGCCGAAGCCGATCATGCGCGCGATGAACGCGTACTCCGCGCGAGCCTTGCCATGCCCGTCGGTGGCAAGACGCAGGAACCGGAGTTGCGCCTCACGGCCGACAAGGATTTCGTGCACCTGCAGGAACAGTTGTTCCGCCTGGCCACAGAAGCCTCGCTGACACTGGAGACCGGCGACTACGCCGTTACCAACGAGATTCCGAAGAAACTCAATCGCTACCGCATCTCCTTGCCCCTGCGAGGGGACTATCCTCGTCTGCGCCGCTTCGTACTGGCTGCGGAGTCACTGCCGGGCGTGCGGCTCGAATCGCTGCAGCTCACACGCGGCCAGGTCGGGGATCGCGAACTCGCCGCGCAGATCCAGTTCAGCGCACTGACACGGATCGAGTCGCCATGAACCGCAATTTGCAGATCGCGCTGGGCATCACCATCGCGCTGACTGGATATGCGGCGTGGAAAGAACACAACGCGACCCCGGATGAGCCGGTCGCTGCTGCGAGCCCGGCTGCACGCGAGGTCGCCGCGGAGAGCCAGTCTCCTCCCGCTTCACCGGAGCGACGCGAACCGGGCTCCGCCGGCCAGGCCGCGCCGGAAGCCGTCGACCTGTTCCCCGCGCAGGGCTGGGCCCCGCCAGCGCCGCCAGCACCAAAGCACCCACCGGCGCCGGCAGTGCCAACGCTGCCCTTCGTCGTTGCCGGCCACTGGCGCGACACCACGGACAGCTATTGGGTGCTCAACGGCGAAGGTAGCCAGTTCCTGCTTTGCCACAAATGCGATGCACTCGGCCGCGTCGTACCCGGCGACACCCTGCTGACCTGGCGCCTTGAGGCCATCGAGCCGCGCGAGATTGTTTTCACTTACCTGCCGAAGAACACCCGCCAGGTCTTACCCCTGGGAGAAATGCAATGAGCGTCCGAACGCTGATCATGGCCGCCGCGCTTTTTGCGCTGGCCGGCTGCGCCGCGCAACAGGCGATCCGGGATGCGGGCACGCTGATGGATGCGGGCAAACCTGCCGACGCTTTCAAGCTGCTCGATGACGCGCTGGTGAAGAATCCGGACAGCATCGAACTGCGCACCTACAGCCTGCGCGAGCGCGAGCGCTGGGTCCAGCGCTGGGCGGCCGACGCCGACCGCGCGGTCGCCGCTGGCCAGTACGACACGGCCGAGGCGCTCTACCGCCAGATCCTTCTGACCGATGAGACTGCACCTGCGGGCAAGCTCGGATTGCAGAAGGTGACGCTTGCGCGCAAGCACGAAGCCCAGCTCGCCGGCGTGGATGCCATGTTTGCCTCGAACCCTGACGGCGCGCGTGCGATCCTGAAGGAAATCCTTTCCGAGAATCCGCGCAACAAGACGGCCCGTACCCTGCTGGAACGCCTCGACGCAACCGCGGCGAAAGACACCAATACGCCGGCAAAGCTCGCCACCGCCTTTCGCCAGCCAATTTCGCTGAGCTTCCGGGACCAGAATCTGTCGTCGGTGTTCGACATGATTTCGCGCATCACGAAGATCAACTTCATCTTCGACAAGGATGTTTCTCCATCGCTGAAAGCGACCATCTACGGTAACGACACCACGACGGAAGACGCAATCGACCTGCTGCTGCGCACAAACCAGCTCGCACGCAAAACGCTCAACCAGAACACGGTGCTGATCTATCCGAAAACACCGGAGAAGGAAAAGGAATACCGCGAACTGGTGATGCGGACCTTCTATCTCTCGAACGCGGACTCAAAGGCAGTGGCCCCGATGATCCGGCAGATGGTGCATCCAAAGGAGATCTACAACGACGACAGGCTCAACACCATCGTCGTGCGCGACAGCCCGGAAACCATGGCGGTGATCGAACGCCTTGTTGCGGCGCAGGACCTGCCCCAGTCCGAAGTCGTGCTTGAAGTCCAGGTACTGGAAGTCAACCGGAACGACATCCTCGACCTCGGGTTGCGGTATCCGAGCCCGATCGAGATCACGCCCTATGGCTCAGGCTACGGCGGTTTGACGCCAGCAGGTATTGCCGGCGTACTCACGCTGGAGGAACTCGCGAACGTCAACCGCGGCAATACCCTGGTGAATTTTGGTTCGCCCGCCTTCAAGCTCAGCGCCAACTACAACAAGGGGCACAACAAGATCCTCGCGAATCCGAACATCCGGGTGAAGAACCGCGAGAAGGCGCAGATCCAGATCGGGAACCGCGTACCTGTCGTCACGACGACCACCAACAACGGGGTCACCACCGAAATGGTGAACTACCAGGATGTCGGTCTGACCTTTCGTGCGGAGCCCAACATCAGTCTCGAAGGCGAGGTCACGGTCAAGCTCGGGCTTGAAGTCAGCAACATCGTCAACACGATCACTACGAAGACGGGCCTGATCGCCTATGAAATCGGACAGCGGCGCGCGGAAACCATTCTCGGCGTAAAGGACGGCGAGACGCAGGCCCTCGGCGGACTGCTCGAACGCACGCACTCGATCGAATCCAACGCGATTCCCGGGTTGGGTAACCTGCCCGGACTCGACCGCATCTTCGGCAGCCGCAAGGACACGGATGGCCAGGACGAGATCATCCTGCTGATAACGCCGCGCATCGTGCGCAATCTCAACCTGCCGCCCGGCCACGTAGGCAACTTCAGCAGCGGCGTCGAACAGTCGCCGGACGTCAAGCCGCTGCGCCTGCGGGACGCCCCGCCGGCCGCGTCGGCGCAAGGTCCGCAGGCGGCACAGTAGGCAGCATGATGCGGCTTCTGTTGCACCGGCAGCGCGGCTTCACGCTCATCGAGTTGATGGTCACACTGACCATCCTCGCCGTGCTGGCCAGCGTCGCCCTGCCGCTGACGCAGGTTGCGGCCAAGCGGAGCCGCGAGAACGAACTGCGCCGGGCATTGTGGACGATCCGCGACGGCATTGATGCCTACAAACGCGCTTTTGAGGAAGGGCGCATCCGCCGCTCGGCGGACGACACCGGATATCCGCCCTCGCTTGCGGTGCTGGAAACCGGCGTCACCGACCAGCGCGACAATCGCGGGCCGCGCATCTTCTTTGTGCGTCGCATTCCGCGCGACCCCACCTGCGATTGTCCGGAACGTTCAAACATCGACACCTGGGGCGTGCGAAGCTACGCCAGCACGGCCGATAATCCGCAACCCGGTCGCGATGTCTACGACGTGCATTCACTCAGCCTGGATCTTGGCAGCAATGGCATTCCGTATCGACAGTGGTAAGCGCGGTTTCACGCTGATAGAACTGCTCGTGGTACTGGCGATCATGGCCGCCTTGCTGACGCTCGTGGTGCCGCGCTACTTCGAGCGCGTGGATACCGCCAAGGAGACTGTGCTTCGACACGACCTGATGGTGATGCGCGAAGCAATCGACAAATTCCAGGCAGATCGGGGCCGTTACCCCAAGTCGCTCGACGAATTGGCGCAGCAACGCTACATCCGCGAGGTGCCGCTCGACCCGATCACCAACCGGCGTGATACCTGGCAGATCGTGCGCCCCGAGAAAGGCGAAGGGGTTTTCGATGTGCGCAGCGGTGCCGACGGCAAGGGTGGTGATGGCAAGGAATTCAAGACCTACTGACCGTCGCGCGCAGAGCGGTTTCGCATACGCCTGGGTTCTGGCGTCGGTGCTGGTGCTCGGCGTTTATCTGGTCAAGGTCGCGACCATTGCATCGTTCGAAGACCGCCGCCTGCGCGAACAACAACTGATGCGTGTCGGACTGGCCTATCAGCATGCGATTCGCGACTACTACCGCGCCTACCCGGGGACGGGCAGCCGCTACCCCCGCGCGCTCGAAGACCTGTTGCAGGATCCGCGCATACCCTTCGCGCGCCGCTACCTGCGCCGCGGATATCCAGACCCGATGAGCGACCTCAATCAGTGGGGATTGGTGCTCTCGCCAGACGGCGGCATCATGGGCGTCTACAGTCTTGCCCCGGGAACACCGATCAAGCGGGTGGGGTTCAGCAACGACTTCGCCGGATTCGGCGAAGCGCAGAACTACCAGTCCTGGCGCTTCCAGTACGTGCCAGACGTAGGCGGCATGCGACGATGAGCGCCCCCCGATGCGGCCGGCATCGCTTGATTCCACATTGCCTCTTCGTCACCATCGCGTCTGCACCCACCGCCGCGGCGGGCACGTCCTGATGACCATGTATCGCACCCTGTCAGTCTTCCTCGCCGCCTCGCTCATGCTGTGCGCCCCCGTGAGCGCCGCGCCGTCGAAGGATGTCGCCACCGCTGACAGCAACGCAGCCCGTACATCCATCAGCGGTTTCCGCCTGGGCGGTGCGCAAAGCGTTTCCGCCCCAGACCTCGAATCACGGCTGTCATCGCTCATTGGAAGGCCGGCTGATGCCGCCGGTCTGGCCGAAGCGAAGCGCGCCGTGCTTGAACGCTATCGAGCGCGCGGCGTCGCGGCGTGGATCGGTGCGGTATCGGTAAACCCTGCCAACGGCGTGGTGACGATCGAGATCGTCGAAGGTCTGCAAAAGATCCAGGCGATACGCGTCGCCGGATCGGTCCGCATTCCGGCCGAGACACTGGAATCAAGCGTCGCGGAATACATCGGACGTACCGGCGACGCGGCGACACTCAACGAAATCGCGGCGAAGATCACGCACTTCTACCGCACACGCGGTTATCCGGCAGCGTACGCGACCTTTCAGACTTTTCCCGGAGCACCGATCCGCGGCGGCACGGTGTTCATCGAGATCGTCAAGCTCGCGCCGGGCGCGCCAGCACCGCGCCCGCTGAGCGACGCTGAACTGTCTGCGCCCTAGCATCGAGCGGCGTCCGTGCCGGCATGGCCGCCACAGCGCTCCCGCTACTCGCGCGCACGGGTAATGTCGATGGTGACCCGACGATTGGGCTGCAGACAGGCAATCAGCTCTGGCGTGCGCTTGTTGCCCTCGCACGCCTTGATCTGTTCGCGCTTGCCCATGCTCGCCACCGCAATCGGAACCGAGATGCCGCCCTTGGCGAGGTAATCCGCCACCGTCTGTGCACGCCGCAATGCGAGGCGGTCGTTGTAATCAGTTCCGCCCAACCGGTCGGTGTGTCCCACCACGCGCATCTTCTCGACCAGGGCGGCATGGGCCGCAATCTTCGCGATGACTTCGTCGAGCTTGGCGCGCCCCTCGGGCAACATGTCGGCAAGTCCTGAACGCTTGTAGGCAAACAGCGCATCCGCAGACAACTCGATGCGTTCAAGAACGAGATTTCGCTGAGGCGCCTCACGTGTCGCCACCGGTGCCGGCGCCACCGTTGCACACTGGGCCATGACCTTGGCAGCACGATCCACCGCGTCTTCAGCGATGAGCACGTAGGGCGTCGCATGGCGCCAGCCCAACTGCTCATTTTCATTGGCCGCATGGACCAGTTCGACTTCGGCACACGCGGCGTGACGTGCGGCGCAGTCGAATCCAGCCCCACCACGCATTGCGGCGAGGCGCGCCCACAGGTCGGGTCTCAGGCTGCGCGAGCGGGTCACGAAGTCTGCCTCCGGCAAAGGCGCAGTCGATCGGGTTTCCAGTGCTTCCGCCAGTCGAACCGATTCGGTCAGCGCGCGCTGCGGGAAGTCGCTGCGGTCGTTGCGGCTGTACTCATGGAAGCTCACATCCAGCCAGCACTGCGCCTTGGCGAGCCGTTCGTCTGAGAGCGGCGTGCCCGCTTCGTTGATACGTCGCAGCCGCATCTGGGTGCTCGCATAGACCTCCTGATCGGCGCGGATTGCCGGATCGGAGATCCTTCCGGCCGGTGTCGTCAGGCTTGTCTGCGCCATCGCCGCCGAGGCGGTTGCGAAGAGAAGCAGGATCACGCTATTGCGGATGACTTGCGCTTGTATCACTTCTGTCCCTCCTGGCGGGCAGGCTGCGTGCCGTCCCGATCGAGCGTTCGATTGACCTCGCGGTCGGCGCCCAGCATGAGTTTCTCGTCGAACTTGAGGCGCAGGCGGAGGAAGAAACCACGTTTGAGATAGTCGCCCCCCGCCAGATCACCGGCGTTGAAGCCCGACCAGTTGTAGCCGGCCGAGGCCCACAGATTGGTCTGGATCAGGTACCCCGCTTCCAGGCCCTGCGCCCACTGCGTCGTGCTCCCTTGCGGGCTGTACATGACAGAGGTCAGGAAGCCCAGATCCCAGCGCTCGGTGACGTCGTACACCACCCGCCCGCTCAACAGGCCGGACTGGTAGCGGTCGCGCGCGCCAGTTTCGGGGATGACATCGACGCGATCCATCGCAGCGACTCGCCCGGTTAACCACCAGGGTCGGCTCGGGTGATAGTCGGCAAGCGCGGAAACCAGATGCACCCGGTAGTCCTCCTGTGCGAGCCCGGACTGGTCATGACTGACCTTGTATTCATACCGCCCGAGCGCGTTCCAGCGGTTGTGGTCGACCGGGCGCCATGCCGCGCCCAGCTGGAAGCGGTCTTGCACCGTATCGCCGCGGGCCTGGCCCTGCGCATTGTCGTGATAGCGGTTGTAGAGCAGGTAGTTGCGCACCAGCGCGGTCCAGTCGCGGTCAATCTTCCGCGCACCGGCGATGGTCCACATGTACTGTTCTTCCCCCTGATTGCCTGGCGCTGACGGGTCATCGGCAAGTCGCCGCCAATCCACGCGGGTCGCGCCCTTCCACAGCGGGTGCGCCGTGTAGTCGATGCCAGCGCCCAGGGCGAGCGCATCGCGCGCGCCACCCTCCATCACCTTGAGATATTCGGCACTGGTCGTGAACGCGACGCCCGGCGCCACTTCCCAGAGGCTGCGCACGCCATTGGCAAACTGCATGTCATGCACGGCCAGCGACTCGCCCGAAATCGCGTCGCGCAGGCGGTACTCGGAATACAGCTGGCTACCCGCGAAGTAGCTCGACTCCACGCCCATGCTGAACACGTTGCTGCGATCGCCCTGGTTGAGCGAAAGCGCCGAGCCCAGCCCCGTCTGATTCTCGTAGCGGCCATACAGCCGTGTCCGTTCCGCCAGCTGGTAACTTGCGCCAGCCAGCCAGCGGGACTGCCGCACGTCGCTGCCTTCGCTCGCGATGGCGGTTTCGGCCTCGCCAATCAGCGATGCACGGTCGGTCAGCTTGTAGAGCGCGGTCACGCGCGCCGTGGTTGCCTTGATGTCATGACTATTGGCAACCGGCGTCGAGCTGATCGGCGCGAGGGCGCCCGGCGAACTCGACCCGAAACCGGGCGTCGCGCCGTACTCCGTCCCGTAGTTTGGCGGCAGGGTACTGGTCGATGTCAGGCCGGCGTCTTCCTCGATGCGCCGCACCCCCACGGTGACGCTCAGATCCTTGTTGGCGAGCCAGGTTACGCCGACCTCGCCCACTTCTCGTTTGGGGCTGTTGGGCAGGACATCGTCCTGCAGGCGGGTCGCCTCGACAAAAGGCACCAGCCCCAGCTCGGTCTTCGCCGCCACGCGCGCCTTGATGTCGGTCTTGCCCGACAGGATCGCCGCCGTCGGATTGACGAAGGCCGCATCCGTCTTCTGGTAGCGCAGGCTGGCCGACGCATAGTCACTGTCATGGCGCGCCTCGACCCGCACCGCGTTGCCGCCCGCCATTTCAGGCATGACCCCGGCGGCCCCGGGCGTCGTGGAAAGATGACCGTCGGCCTGCAGGTACAGGTCGGCCTCGCTGCGCGCCATCTCAAGCACGACGGCGGTGTTGTCGCCGAGCTTGATACGTGCATTGCCGCTGTACAGTCGGAACCGGGCATCGGGATTCTGGTCGTCGACGACGTTTCCGCCGACCTCCAGGCTTGGGCCGAGCCGGTACTGTGCGTCGCCGCCGAAGATCCAGAACTTGTCGCCGCTCTCCTTGCGGACCTCATACTCGATGCGCACATAGCGCGGGTTTCCGTTCGGATCGAGGTAGTTGAGGTCGCCGCCGAGCAACTGGATGCGGCCGTTGAAGGGCTCGAAGATGTAATCCTTGTAGCGCTCCAGTGGCACCGTGGACACCACGCGCGTCAGCATGTCCTTGTCGTAGGTGACGATGGACACGCGTTCGGAGTTCACGACCGCTTCGCCGCGACTCACGCCGGGGAGAATCGAGGTGCCATTGAGCGGATACTGCTCGACGACGTGACTGAGCGTATCGAAACTCGCGAAGGCATTGCCGTAGAGGGCGCCCTCATCGACATGCCCCCGCAGCCCGGTAGCAATGCGGTTATAGGCACCAAGCATGCGCGTTTGCAGCGGGGCAACGTTACCCCCACCGGTGAGCTGCGAGAACCCGTCGCCGGTGACGTAATCGCCCCACAGGATGTAGTTGCGATCCTTGTCGATGCGCACATAGAAGGGGCTGGAACTGCGCGCATCGAATCCGGTTGTCGAGGCGTCGCCGTAGACCGGGTACCACGCGTCCGGATTGACGTCACGCATCAGGCGCGAGTAGGTCGCCTTGTCACTGTCGTAGGCCGCAGTCAGCAAGGCATCGCCCGAGATCTTGCCCTTCAGGTACATCGCCGCGCGGCTCTCGATACGGCCTTTGCCATTGTCGAAGTCCCGGCTCCAACGGCGCAGTTCGTATTCGAACCCGTCATTGAGCCCGGATTCGGTCACCGAGCCAGACGGCACCGACGAAAGCGAGATGACGCCCTCGACGATGCCTACCGCAACAAACTCGCGCAATTCGGGGACGTAGGTCACCACGCCGCCGGCGCGCTCCGCTCCGACCGTCACGCGCAGCAGCACGTCCTGCGGCTCGGCTGGCGCAACGAGCTTCAATCGCGCAAGGCCGTCCTTCACCCGCACCTGCACGCCAGGCGTGACGCGGTCGAGGTCGCGTCCGGCGGCCCCGAGTTCATCCGTTGAGGCATCCGGCAAGAGCAGTCGTGCGCGACCGCGCACTTCAACTGTTGCAACGACCAGCTCGTTGAGCGGTTTGCCGTCGCGCCCGAATACGCGGATCTCGACTTCGGCGCTGCTCTGCCCGTCGGCGGGAATGTTGTTGCGATCGACATCGACCTCGATCCTCCCGACCACCGCATTGGGTGCGTAGTCAACGCCCCCGGTACGCCCGGAGAACACCGCCGGTCGCAACGCAAGGCGACCATCGACGGGCGGAACCGAGTCGCCCGGCGCCGGGCGGCTGTCGAAATGCGGCAGTGCGCCCAGTTCGGTACTCATCTTCAGACGCGGCGCCGGCTCTTCGTCCGCCTGTGCCAACATGGGCAAGGCCAGCGCCACCGCCAGTGCGATCCGGCTGATCGACGATGGGCGGGAAACATCGGGCCACATGGCGGGCGACACGCGATCAGTGTGCATGGCGACCCTCCTTTGCATCCGACGGTTGCGCTGGAGGAGGCGGTGGATCAAACAGCTCCGGATGTTCAACCAGCGGCTGACCGGTGCTTGGACCCGAAACCGCCCTCACCGCCGCCGGAGAATCGGAACTGCGCAGCCGGATGACGGCCTGGTCGGCACTGATGGTGCCCTCCTGCGGAATCGCTTCGGGCCGACTGTCGAAGCGCAAGGCCGGACCGCGCCGACGCTCACTTTCGACCGCCTGCGTGCCACCCTTGGCGCGACGCGCCATCACCTGCTCCATGACGCGGTTCGAACACGAGCCCTCAGCGAAGTCGCCGCGCAGCAGTTCGCCGAACTTGGTATCGAGGAACAGGCTCTCGGCATCCCCAGCATTGCGGCTGCTGGTCGTGACCATGCGCGAGCCGCGTGGCAAGGTCAGCGGATCGACCTTCAGCACATGGGTGATTGGTCTCAGGCCGCAGTAGCTGTACTTGCCCTCGACGTCGGTCACAAAGTAGGTGCCGTCTTCAAGGAAGAGGCGAACCCCCGGAATGCCGACCTCCTCATCGTCCTGCACCTGGTTGTTGTTGCAATCAACGAACACCTTCCCGGCCAGGCAGGCCCCCGTCTCGAAGACGCCGCCGCCGATTTCGACCTTGAAGCGGGCCTCATTGGAACGGATCGCACCAGACGTAGCACTCGCCCGGTTGGTGCCATCGCCCTGCAGGGCACCTACGCCGATGCGGGTGCGATAAGTCAGCGTCACCTGATCCCCCTTGCTCAACGGCAGGAAGGCTGCCGGCAAGTCGATCTGCATCGGCAGGCCATGCGTGGGCTTGCCCGTGGCCGGATCGACCGGTTCGGCAAGGCGCGTTGCTGCAAGCGTCGCACTACCGGTCTTCTGTGCGGTCACGGTGCCGTCGATGTAGCGCATGCCGGCCGGAAGCGTATCGAGCACCCGCAGTTGTGCCAGATTGCGACCTTCCGCCACGCGGACAACCACCGTGTACTTCATCAGATCGCCGATCACCGCCTTGGACTTGTCACCCGACTTGCTCAATACGAGTACCGGCATCGTTGCGGGATCAAGCGGCAAGTGGTTGTTGATGATGTTGACCGCGCTCGAGGGCGTGATGTCGAAACAGGCATAGTGGGTCGTATCCTGCCCTGGCTGCGGAGGCGGCAGACCGGTGAGTCCATCACGGTTGATCGATACAACGCCGGATCCGGCGGGGACCGCAAAGGCGGGTCCGGCCACCGGCAGCATCGCCGACGGGCGGTAGTCGGGGGCCGTCGCGTCGAGGCAGTAACGACCCGCCGGGGCAGCACGCAGCAGCAGGAACTGATAGCTGCCCGGCACCCCGATGGTCAGCGAGGTTGTCTGCGTCATCGCAGCGGCACCGCCGACCAGATGCTTGTCGGGATCGAAGCCCGCCGGTGCGCTGAGGCGCACAGTGGCGCCACCGATCGCCAGGCGCGAGACGCTGTCGTACACCACGCCGGCCGGATCGAGCGGAAGCGACTGATTGATCAGATTGCGCCCCGGCGTCAGGCTCACCACCAGACGGTCCGCCGTCGCGGCGATGCGACTGGTGCCCTCGGGCACAATGAGCACGGGGTCGCCAGGCTGCGAACCTGCGCGCTGATCATCATAGGTCGGCACGCCGTAAAGCATGCTGCCGCCCGTTGCGCGGAAGGTCACCTGGTAGGTGACGCCGGGCGTGAGGTCACTGATCGTGTATTGGCCGCGAGCATCGGTGACAGCGGGCGCGACGCCAGGCAGCGCCTTGCCATCGACGTCGAGCAGCACGACCGAGATGCCCGCCACCGGCTTCTCGTTCGAATCGAGCTTGCGGTTATGGTTCGCGTCCAGCCACACCGTTCCGGACAGCGATGCCGAGTAAGGCGTGGTCACAGTGCAGGGGTTGCATGTACCGCTGCTGCTCGCGACTGTATTCGTGACACCGCTGGCACCGCTCGGGATCGCCGCATCCAGCGTCACGGTAAAGTTGAGCGTCGCCTTCTGGCCCGCGCCGACGTCAAGCGTGCGGTTGCACGTCGAAAGCGCAGCCGCGCACCCGCTCCAGCCTTCGCCACTGCCGGTGTAGGTGGTCCCGGCCGGCACCTGTTCCGTCAACGTGGTGCGTACCCCGGCGGTACCGGAAGTCTCGCTCACTTCGATCGCGTAGGTCACGACGTCGCCCGGCTTGACGGCAGCCGGCAAGTTGCCTGCAGCCGCCGTGAAGCGCTGCGACCCGCGCGCGACCGCTATGACACGCTTGAGCGTCGCGGCCACCCCGTTGGCGCCGACAGCATGTTTGGCGCAGCGGCGGTCACTGGACTGGTTGCTCGCCCCGCCCGCCGGGTCGCCGTTATCGCAAACGGGCGTAGCAGGATCGCCGCCGAGCGCGCTCAGGCGCACCGCGTTGACCTGCGATCCGGCGACCGTCGCCGCAACGTTGACCGTGTAGCTCACCGAGGCCGAGGCGCCGCTCGCCAGATCGGGCGTACCACTGCAGGTAACGGTGTTGCCCGCACCCGGCGCGCAGGTGAGCACGGGCGCACCAGCCGTCTGGGCGGCGAAGGTCAGTGCCGTCGGCAGCGTGTCGACAAAACTCACGGTACCGCTGGTGCTGCTGCCGCCGGTATTGGACACGGTCACCGTGTAGCTGATCGTACCCCCTACACTCAGCGTGGCGGGGCCGGCCTTGGCAATCTCAAGGCGCGGCAGCGTCGGCGTGATGACCGTACAGTTGGCGCAGGCACCGCTGCTCGCTGCGACACTGTTGATGATGCGGGCCGCGCCATCGGGCAAGGGATTCGCGACGGTAATGGTGAAGCTTCGAGTGGTGCTGCCACCCGCGGCAACCGCGACCGTCTGCACGCAGGTCGACCCGGCGGCAGTGCAACCGGCCCAGCCCTCGGCGCTGCCGCTGTAGCTGCTGTATTGCGGCACCACCTCGGTCAGGTCCACCGTGCCGCCGACGCTCCCGCTGGTTTCGGCCACGCTGATCGAGTAGGTCAGGCGATCTCCACCCCGTGCGCGGTAGCCTGCCGGCACAGCCGCACCGTTGACCAGACTGAGCGTCTTGGTGGTGTTTAGCCCCGGTGCCACCGCGGTGCCGGTGAACTTTGCGCACAGCTGGTCGCTGGACTGGTTGGCAGTTCCTGCTGCCGGGTCTGCGTTGTCGCAGACGGGCGGACGCGGATCACCGCCGAGCGACAGCGGCAGCAGCGGTCTGACCACGTTCGTCAGCAAGCCCCGCGCAGCCGGGTCGATGTTCGCGTTGTAGCTGATCGTGAGCGACTGGCCTGGCGCAAGATTCGGCGTGCCGACACAAGCCCCCACCTGCCCGGCGGAACTGCAGGCCATGGTCGATACGCCCGCCGTCTGCGCCCCGAAGGTCTGCCCGCTGGGCAGCGTGTCGCTGAAGGCGACCTGCCCCACCGTCGAGCTGCCGCCAACGTTTGTCAGGGTCACGCTGTAGCTGGCCGTACTGCCGGCTACCAGCGTCGCCGGGCCGCTCTTGCTGACGGCAAGCCGCGGTGGTGTCGGCGCCACAACGGTGCAGTTCGCGCACGATCCCACTGACGTCGTCACCGAGTTGGAAATCGACGTCACACCTGCAGGCAGCGGCGTCGCAAGCACCGCGGTGAACTCCAGGGTGCGGATCTGGCCCGCGCTCAGCGTGACCGACTGGGCGCAAGTGGTCGTCGCCGTGCTACAGCCGCTCCAACCCTCACTACTGCCACCATAGGTGGTGTGGTTCGGAACGGTCTCGGTGATCGTGGTCGAGATCCCGCCGCTGCCGGTGCTTTCCTGGATCCGTATCGCCCAGGTCACGATATCGCCGGCAGCGAGACTGGAGGGCAAGTTCGCGCCCGAGAGCGTGACGCCGCCGCGTACGACGCGTTCGATCGACTTGGTCACGACCGGGTTGCCGGATACGGTGCTGGCGCTCCACTTCGCACAAAGCTGGTCGGAAGACTGATTGCCGCTGCCCGTACCGGGGTTGGTGTTGTCGCACGTCGGCGTGCGCGGATCGCCACCGAGCGCTGTGAGGCGAACCGGGTTGACCACCGGGGCCACCGCACCCGCACCGACACTCACGGAATAGCCCACCGCAATGCTTCCACCGCTGGGAATCGCTGGCGCGCCGCTGCATGTGATCACCTGACCCGCAGCTGTGCAGACCAGATTGGCAGCACCCGCTGACTGCGCGACAAAACTCAGGCCGGTGGGCAAGGTGTCGGTGAAGCTCAGGGCCCCACTGGTCGCCACGCCGCCGCTGTTGCTGACGGTCACTACGTAGTCGCCCTGCCCGCCAATCGCCAGCGTGGGTGGCCCACTCTTGCTGATCGCCAGACGCGGCAGCGTCGGCGTGACCACGGTGCAAGTGGTGCAGATCCCAGCGCTGCTGGTGATCCCGTTCACGATGCTCGCAACGCCAACCGACAGGGGGTTGGCCACGGTCACGGTGAAGTTGCGGGTGACCGACTGCCCCGCGCTCACGCCAACGGACTGCGTGCAGCTCGAGCCTGCTCCGCTGCAGCCGCTCCAGCCCTCGGCGCTTCCGCTGTAGCTGGTGTTCGCTGGCACCGCCTCGGTCAGCACCGTCGTCGCCCCGCCAGTGCCCGTGGTTTCCTGAACCGTGATCGTATAGACAAGTCGATCGCCGCCCTGCACCGCCGCAGGCAGACTGGCGCCACTCAGCGTCGTGCCGCCGCGCACCACCGCCGTCAGCGCTTTCGACACCGCCGGCGACCCCGCTACGACATTGGCGGACCATTTAGCGCACAAGCGGTCGGACGACGTGTTTCCGGTTCCGGCCGCCGGGTCGGCAGTGTTGTCGCAATTCGGGGTGCGCGGGTCGCCACCGGTGGCGACATAGCGCACCGGATTGGTAGCGATGCCAGTCGTTCCGAGCGCCACGGCCACCTGGTAACGGACAACGATGCTGGCGCCCGGCGCCATGGCCGGCGCGCCGCTACAGGTCACTGCGGCACCCGATGCGCTGCAGGCCAGCGCAGGCGTGCCCGCCACTTGCCCGACATAGCTCAGCCCGGCCGGCAAGGTATCCGTAAAGCTCACGGTGCCGCTGGTCGCACTTCCCCCTACGTTGGCGAGCGTTACCGTATAGGTCGCCGTACCGCCGCCGGCGAGCGTCGACGGGCCCGCCTTCTGGATCGACAGTTTCGGCACCGTTGGTGGCGCCACAGTGCAACTTGCGCAAAGGCCATTGTCGCTGCTCACCGTGTTGGCAATCACCGACACACCGTCTGGCAGCGGGTTGGCTACCGTCACGGTGAAGGTCTTCGACACCGTCGCGCCCGCTGCGACCACGACGTTCTGGGTGCAACTGGTGCCGGCACCCGCGCAGGTTCCGGTCCAGCCCTCGCTGCTGCCGCTGTAGCTGGTATGCAGCGGAACGGTCTCGGTCAGCACGGTCGCAGCGGAGGCGACGCCGCCGGTTTCGCGAACCGCCAGGGTATAGGTCTGCACATCACCGCCGCGGGCCTGGTAACCCCCAGGGACCGCGCCACCATTGACCGCGCTCAGCGTCTTGGTGGTGCTCAGCGTCCCGGTGGTGGCAGTGCCGCTGGACTTCGCGCACAGCTTGTCGCTCGACTGGTTGCTCGCACCTGCCGCAGGCGCCGCGTTGTCACACGACGGCGTGCGTGGATCGCCGCCTCCGGCGCTGATCACGACGCTGTTGGTCAGCACGCCTGAAACGCCGAGGCCGACCGAGACGGAGTACGCCACTACGACGTTCCCCGCCGGTGCGATGGCCGGCGTGCCGGAACACGTCACGGTCTGTCCGGCGGTCGAGCAGACCAGGCTCGCCGCCCCCGCGCTCTGCGAAAGGAAGGTGAGCCCAGCCGGCAGCGTATCGGTGAAACTCACTGCACCGCTGGTCGCGCTGCCGCCCACGTTCGACACCGTCACGGTGTAGCTTGCACTGGTCCCGGCGGCAAAGCTGGCCGGGCCCGACTTCTGCACCGTGAGCTTGGGCAGCGTCGGCGTCGTCACCGTGCAGGCGCCGCACGTGCCGCCACTGCTGGTCACCGTGTTGCCGATCGACGTGACGCCATCGGGTATCAGTGCGGCCACCGTCACGGTGAAGGTCTTCGTCACCGTTGCACCCGCGGCGACCGTCAGCGCCTGAGAACAAGTCGTACCGGCGCCGCCACAGCCTGCGCTCCAGCCCTCGGCGCTACCGCTGTAGCTGGTGTTCGCCGGCACTGTTTCGCCGAGCGTGGTCGTCCCTGCCGCAATGCCGCCGGTTTCCTGAACGGCGATGCTGTAGGTCAGCACATCACCGCCCTTGGCGCGGTAGCCGCCCGGCACCGCGACGCCATTGACAAGGCTGAGCGTCTTGACGGTCGACAGGGTGCCACTGGTCGTCACCGCGGTGGCCTTCGCACACAGTTTGTCGGTCGATTGATTGTTCGCGCCCGCGGCCGGTGCGCTGTTATCGCAACTCGGCGTGCGCGGATCACCGCCGCGCGCCGTCAGCGTGACGTCATTGGTCAGCGTCGCCGAAAGTCCGGTACCCGCCGTGACACCGTAACTCACCCCCACGCTCGCGCCCGCAGCGATGCTGGGAGAACCGGTGCAAGTCACAAGCTGCCCGGCGGCCGAACAGACCAGACTCGCCGCCCCGGCAGTCTGGGCGCCGAAGCTCAAGCCGGACGGCAGGGTGTCGGTAAAGCTGACTGCACCGCTCGTCGTAGTCCCGCCCAGATTCGACACCGTGACTGTGTAGCTGCCGCTGCCGCCGGCCGCGATCGAGGCCGGTCCGCTCTTCTGCACGGCGAGCTTCGGTACCGTGGGCGTCACCACGGTACAGGTCGTGCAGACGCCTGGGCTTGTCGTGACGGTGTTGGTGATCGCAGTCACCGAGTCGGGAATCGGCGATGCCACGGTGACGGAGAAATTCACCGTCGCCGTGGCGCTCGACCCGAGCAGGAAGGTCTGGCTACATGTGGAGCCTGCCGTCGTGCATCCCGCAGACCACCCTTCCGCGCTGCCGGTATAGCTGCTGTTGGCCGGAACGGTCTCGTTCAGCGTCACCGAGATGGCGCCGCCGCCACTCACTTCCTGGGACGTGATCGTGTAGGTGAGTACGTCGCCAGCGCGCACCGTTGCCGGAAGGCTTGCCCCGCTCAGCGGCGTACCGCCCCGCGTCACGGTGGTCAGCGCTTTCGATACAACCGGACTGCCGGAGGTCGAGTTCGCCGAGGACTTCGCGCACAGCTTGTCAGTCGATTGATTGTTGCTGCCGGCCGCCGGCGCCGCATTGTCGCAACTGGGCGTACGCGGATCGCCGCCACGCGCGGTCAGCGTCACCGCGTTGGTCAAGGTGCCGCTGATGCCGACCCCTGCCGCCACCGTGTAGCCAACGATGATCGATGCGCCGGGTGCAAGGCTGGGGGTGCCTGTACACGTGACCGTGGTGGTGCCAGAGCACACCAGGCTTGCTGCACCCGCCGTTTGTGCGCTGAAGCTCAGACCTGATGGCAGCACGTCACTCAAGGTGACAGCACCACTGGTGACGCTGCCCCCGGTGTTCGACACCGTCAGCGTATAGGCGCCACTGCCGCCAGCCGCGAAACTGGCCGGGCCGCTCTTGAGGACGCTGAGCTTGGGAACGGTCGGCGTAGTCACCGTGCAGCTGCCACAACTGCCGCTGCTGCTGGTCACCGTGTTGGCGATACGGGTCACGTTATCCGGGATCGGACTGGCTACCGTGACGGTGAAGCTCTTGCTGACGGTCGCACCGGCACCGACGGTCACCGCCTGGCTGCAGCTTGTGCCCGGGCCTGCACATCCGGCGCTCCAGCCTTCGGCGACGCCGGTGTAGCTGGTGTTGGCCGGCACGGTCTCGCCGAGGGTCGTCGAGGCCGAAGCCAGACCACCCGTTTCGTGAATCGCAAGCGTATAGCCGAGCACATCGCCCGCTTTGGCCTGATACCCCCCGGGCACAGCGCCGCCGTTGACCGAGGAGAGGGTCTTCGTGGTGGTGAGTGAGCCGCTGGTCGTGGCTGCGCTCGCCTTGGCGCACAGCTTGTCGGACGATTGATTGTTGGCGCCCACTGCAGGAGTAGCGTTGTCGCAACTCGGCGTACGCGGGTCACCGCCGCGCGCGGTCAGCGTCACGGCGTTGGTCAGCGTCCCGCTGATCCCGACCCCTGCGCTCACGCTGTAAGTCAGCACCACGCTGGCCCCCGCCGCGATGTTCGGGGTGCCGCTACACGTCACCGTGGTCGTGCCGCTGCAGACCAGTCCTGGTGCACCGGCGGTCTGACTGAGGAGCGACAGCCCGCTGGGCAGCGCATCGGACAGACTGACCGTGCCGCTGGTCGTTGCACCGCCGATGTTGGCCACCGTCACGGTGTAGCTGGCCGTCCCGCCCGCGGCGATCGTTGCCGGCCCCGACTTGCTGACCGCGAGCTTGGGCACGGTCGGTGTCGTAACCGTGCACGCCGCACAGCTGCCGCTGGAACTGGTCACCGTGTTGGCGATGCTGGTGACGTTATCCGGCAGGGTGGCCGCCAGGGTGATCGTGAACAGCTTGGTGACGGTGGCGCCGGCCCCGACGGTAACCGATTGGGTGCAACTCGTCGCGGCCGCGGCACAGCCCGCGCTCCACCCTTCGCCACTGCCCGAGTAACTTGAGTTTGCAGGGACTGTCTCGCCAAGCGTCGTCGCCGCCGAGGCTACGCCACCCGTTTCCTGGACGGCGATGCTGTAGATCTGCACGTCACCGGCGCGTGCCTGGTAGCCGCCAGGAACCGGCCCGCCGTTCACCGTGGTCAGGGTCTTGGTGGTGACCAGCGTGCCGGTGACCGACCCGGCGCTGGCCTTGGCGCACAGCTTGTCAGTCGACTGGTTGTTGCTGCCGGCTGCCGGCGCCGCGTTGTCGCAGCTCGGCACGCGCGGGTCGCCGCCGCGCGCCGTCAGCGTCACCGCGTTGGTCAGCGTGCCGCTGATGCCAACCCCGGCTACGGCGGTATAGGCCACCGTCACGCTGCCCCCCGGTGCGAGCGTCGGGGTGCCACTGCAGGTCACGACCGGCCCTGTCGCCGTGCACGCAAGACTGGTGGCGCCCAGCGTCTGAGCCCCGAAGCTCAGTCCCGCTGGCAGGGTATCGGTAAAGGTGATCGTCCCCGTGGTGTTGCTGCCGCCCAGATTGCTGACCGTCACCGTATAGGTTCCAGCCCCGCCTGCAAGGAAGCTTGCAGGCCCGCTCTTCTGCACCGCGAGCTTGGGTACGGTTGGCGTCGTCACAGTGCAGCTCGTGCAGCTTCCCGCGCTGCTGGCCACCGTGTTGGCGATGCTCGTCACGTTATCCGGAATCGGACTGGCAACCTTGACCGAGAAACTCTTGGTCACTGTCGCGCCGGCACCGACCGAAACGGTCTGCGTGCAGCTTGAGCCCGCCGACGCACACGCGCCCGTCCAGCCCTCGCCGCTTCCGCTGTACGAGGTGGTTGCCGGTACGGTCTCGCTCAGGGTTGTGCTCGCCGACGCGGCCCCGCCGGTCTCGCGCACGGCGATGCTGTAGGTGAGCACGTCGCCCGGTCTGGCCTGGTAGCCGACCGGAACCGCCACGCCATTGACCGCAGAAAGCGTCTTCGTCGTCGCCAGGGTGCCAACCGCATTGGGCAGCGTGCCGAGGAAGTCGTAGTTGTGGAATTCCGCGCCGTTCTGCGTCAGATCGCCGCTGACCAGAAAACGCCCGTTCACACCGGGCACCGCCATCAACGCATTGCCGTTGGGGATGAGCACGCTCCCCTGGAACTGCGAGAAGCCGGTGAAGTTCGCCTGCGACGCATTGGGGAAGTTCCACAGGATGCGCCGTGTCAGCGCGGTCGAGAACGCAAAGCCGCCAGACCCGCTCGCATCGACGAAATCCAGCGTATTGAGCGTCACCGTGCCGCTATCAGGCACGTTGATCAGCACAGTCGCCGTCGCGGGGATATTGCTGAACTGGACGACCACGCCACCCAAACCGCCGGCGGGCAGATTGAACTTCTGCAGGCTCGAGCTGCCGTCGCCCTGGAACACCGTGGTCGCGCCGGGGATCACGGTGCCATTCGCACTCACCCCCGCCCAGTAGCTTGCCTGCGTGCGCATCGCAGCAAAATTGACCGGCGAAGCCGGCACCGTAGCGCCGGACGAGACCGTACCCAGCGTCGACACCACGCCCGTCGCGCTCACCGAACCGCTCAGCACCACATTCGAGATGATGTTCGGCAGGCCCACCAGCAGCGTGTCGCTGGCGCCGAGGGTGATGCCGCCGTTCACCAGCAGGTGGCCTGGCAGCGGATCAACCCCTGCGTCGGGTGGCACCACACAGGCGCCAACACCCACCTGCGCGACGTTGAAAATCCCGCCCTTGCTCTGGACCAGCCCGTTGCCAACCCAGATGCGGCCTTCTGCCTCGGCCGCCCCGGATATCACCGAGTAACGCCCCCCGACGACGACGCTGTAAGCCTCGTCACGCCCGGTAAAGCTCCCGCAGGTACCGACCGGCGTGTAGGTCGCCGGACAAGACGCGCCCAGACACTGACTGGTTTGAGGGCCAAGGTTCGCGGCCAGCGCGTCGACGGCGTGCCCACTGAGCCAGACTGCCGCCATCAAACCGAGAAGGCGCACTACTCGCAAAGGTCCAAGAGTCATCTGCATTGAACTCGATTCGGTTCGAAAGACCGGATTGACGGCCAAACAAGTCTGGGTTCCGACACGCAGCGCATCTGGGGGGTGGCGCACTGGCCTTAACGGCGGCCCGGTTACAAACTTTAACGACTCGGCGGAACGTGATCGGTCGGTCGAAGCGGGAAAGGAAGCGCCGGCGCCTCGAGGCCCTGCAGGCAAGAGCGATCCTGTGCACATGCATTGGCACCACCGTTCCGCGGCACGACCCGATCCGTTCGTAAGCCGACCCCGAGAAGGCAAGGTTCGGGCGGACGACACCTGCAATGGGCGATTACACAGCGGCCAACCGGCGCGACATCAGGGCATCCGACTGCGAGTGCGTCCCCGACCTGAAAACCAAGGACTGAGCGAGCGCATGCGCCGCGCCGCCCCCCCCCCCAACTCCGCGCCCGCTGAGGGCCACCGCGACTTGCCAAGCGCCGGAGCCTCCCCGTCCGCTTCCGGTTGCAACAGCCGCAGGGCAGCGCCGGCGCTTCGTGCGCACGCCCTGACCTCGACAGATCAGGACTTCTGATGCGGCGATTGACAGGTCTTATTGCTGGTTCTAGACTGGTATCACACCAAATAAATGCCAGGTTCGATTTCGAGCCAGCAAACCATCGTCAAAGTCAGGAGCAACCATGAACTTCCGCCACCTGCTCGCCACGCTGAGCCTCGCGCTCGGCGCTGCATTCACCCACCCGGCCATCGCCGCCGACACCGCCGTGGCGCCCGACAATGCGCCGGTCCAGGTCGCCGCTGCCGACACCAACCTCGGCACCGCACTGGCCCAAGGCGCCGGCACATCCCACAAGGCCGCCACGGGCGATGCCGTCGACAACCCCTATGGCCTCGACGCGCTGTGGAAGGGCGGCGACTTCGTTGCCCGCTCGGTGCTGGTGATGATGCTGATCATGTCGATGGGCAGCTGGTACATCATCGTCGTGAAGGCGCTCGAGCAGGCCCGTCTGCGCAAGCACGGCCGCGCAGCCCAGCAGAGCTTCCGCAGCGCAGCGAGCGTCCAGGAAGGCGCCGGCGCGCTGCATGAGCGCAGCGCCTATCGCTTCATTGCCGAGTCCGGCATCGAGGCGACACGTTCGCACAACGATGTGGACGACCACATGGACATGAACACCTGGATCACGACATCGCTCGATCATTCGCTCGAACAGGTCAACGCGCGGATGCAGGGCGGCCTGTCCTTCCTCGCCACCGTCGGCTCCACCGCCCCCTTTGTCGGCCTGTTCGGCACCGTCTGGGGCATCTACCACGCCCTGACGGCGATCGGCGTCGCGGGCCAGGCCTCGATCGACAAGGTGGCTGGCCCGGTGGGCGAAGCGCTGATCATGACGGCGATCGGCCTCGCCGTCGCGGTGCCGGCAGTGCTGGGCTACAACTATCTGGTCCGCCGCAACAAGACGGCGATGGACGAACTGCAGGTCTTCGGCAACGTGCTCTACCGCACCCTGCTGCGCACGACCCGCGCCAAGGCCTGACGCCATGGGGATGAATGTCGGAGGCGGTAGCCAGGGGGGCGTTGTCTCCGAGATCAACACGACGCCGCTGGTGGATGTGATGCTGGTCTTGCTGATCATCTTCCTGATCACGATTCCGGTGGTGCGTACCTCGGTGCCGGTGGAGCTTCCCAAGGAGCGCGTCGAAGTGCGGGAAACGAAGCCGGAGAACATCGTGGTCTCAGTCGACCTGCAGGGCGCGATCCACTGGAACGACCTGAAGCTGGCGAACACCGAGGCGCTCGTCGATCGGCTCAAGAAGATCTCGACGATCAAGCCGCAGCCCGAGGTGCATATCCGCGGCGACCTGCGGGCGGACTACGACGGCGTCGGCAAGGTGCTGTATGCCTGCCAGCGTGCTGGGATCGCGAAAGTCGCTTTCGTGACCGAACCGGGTGCGCGCGGCAGCTAAGCCCGGCGCGAAGGAGGAGGAGACAACATGGCACTTACGCGCATGAAACGGCGCAAACCGCTGCCGGAAGCCGCCGGCGTGATGGCGGACATCAACACCACGCCACTGATCGACGTGATGCTGGTGCTGCTGATCATGCTGATCATCACGATTCCGGTGCAGTTGCATTCGGTGAACCTCAACATGCCGACCGGCAACCCACCCCCGTCGGACGTCAAGCCCGAGGTGGTGAAGATCGACATCGACCAGGGCGGCACGCTGTACTGGCAGGGGGAACCGATCACCAGCCGCCTCGAGCTCGAAAACCGGATCGCAGCAGCGGCCGCGCGCATGCCGCAACCGGAGGTGCATCTGCGGCCGGAGAAGCATGCGAAGTACGACCTCGTCGCCCATGTGCTCGCGACCGCGCAACGCGACGGCCTGTCGAAGATCGCTGTCGTTGGCAGCGAGCAATTCATCGAATAGCCCTGCAGGAGCACAGACATGGAGTTCGCACTCAATCCGGTCGAGGAATCGCCTCGCCGGGCCCGGGGCCTCGTCATCGTGGTGCTGCTGCACGCGCTGGTCGGCTACGCACTGGTGAGCGGTCTTGCACGCAAGGCCGTCAACCTGATCAAGAAGCCGCTTGAGGCCACGGTGGTGCAGGAGGTGCAGTTGCCTCCCCCGCCGCCGCCGCCACCCAAGCAGATCAAGCAGGAACAGCCGCCCGCCAGCGAGCCGACACCTTACGTGCCCAAGCCCGATGTTCCGGTGCCGCAGACCGCGACCGAGGCGGTGGTGTCCGCTGTGACCAACACACCGCCGCCCGAGCCGGCGCACATCACGCCGCCGCCGGCCGCACCCGCGCTGCCGCCCAAGGTCGAACTGCGCCTCGCCTGCCCGCAACAGATCGCCCCCGAGATGCCGCAGCGCGCGCTGGATGACGGTATCGGTGGCACGGTGAAGGCCCAGGCGCTGATCCGCAATGGCAAAGTCATCGAGGTGCAGATCCTCTCCGGTCCGCGGATCTTCCATAACGCCGTCAGACAGGCCGTCATGCAGTATCGGTGCGTCTCCGGCGCCGACGACGTCGTCGCAACGCAGGACTTCGTCTTTCAGGTCGAATGACATCCCGCGCGGCATCTGCCGCGCGGCCCTGCCCCCTCCCAAGGCGGCGGATCGTCGCCGACGCTGACGCTCAGCGCGGCGACGATCCGCCGGGCGCCAAACGCGCCGCGACAGCTTCCCCCGTGCGAGCACGCCGCAGCACCCCGGCAAAGGCTTTGGCCGCTGTGCGGGGTGCCGCACCATCGTTACACTTGCGACACCTTTCCCGGATTGCTCACCATGTCTCTTCCCGATCTTCCCGCCGCGCTTGCCGCCATCGATGCTGCGCTGCATGTCCGCCCTGCCGAGGCACGTGAGCTCAGCGAAGCCCTGCTGGCGAGAGCCCGCGAGGCCGGCGATGAAACGGCGCTGGTTGCGGCGAGCGAACGATGCGCCCGACTCGCGGACCATTTCGGGCGGCCAGAAAAAGGCGTCGCGGCCCTCGAGGCAGCGCTGGCCGCCGCGCGTCTGGCTGGCGATACGCTCGGTGAAGCTGCGCTTGAGCAACAGTTCGGGCGCCTGGCCTACAGCAGCGGCGACTACCGCGAAGCAAAACGGCGCTGGGCACATTGCGCAGCGCTCTGCGCCGGCGTGCCTGCCGCGCGACGGATCGCCGCGGAGGCGGCCATGGGCCTCGGCCAGATCTGCGACGCGCAGGGCGACTATGCGGCCGCACTGCGTCACCACCTGGCGGCCCACGACCATGCCGACCCGGGCGACGACTATCTGCGCGCCAAGGGCGGCATTAACCTGGCAGTGAACCAGATGCGTCTGGGTCAGTCACAGCCTGCACGCACCCATTTGCGCGATGCGTTGATGCGCAGCGAGCGCGCCGGGCTTGCCGATTTTGCCGCCGAGGCGCACATGCGCCTGGCAGAGCTCGAACTCGCCGAGGGCGCCCATGCCGCCGCACGTGAGCAGGCGACGCTCGCCGAGACCCAGGCGGCCGCCCTTGAATGCCGCTGGGTGCGTACCAATGCGCTTTCACTGCTGGCCCAACTCGATTTCGCCGAAGGGCGCGCGGCAAGCGCGCTGGCGACATTGCGTCAGGCCATCGCCCTGCTCGGAAGCGGCGCCGGCGCGACGCGCTTTGCCGCCCAGCTCCACTACGACCTGGCGCGCTACGCCGAGGTTGCGGGCGAAACCGATGCGGCAAACGAAGCCTACGACGCAGCCCGTGCACTGCACGCACGGCTCAAGCAGGAACTCGACTCCTCCCCCGGCGACCTCACCCGCGCGCTGCTGCAAGAACTGCTGGATCTGACGCAGGGCCAGGGCGCCGCAGAAGCACGGCTCGCGGCAATTGCGACGCGCCTGCGCGAGACCCTCGCGTCCAGCCAGCTATCCTGAAATCACCGCCGGTACGTCGGCGCACAAGCTAAGCGCCGCGTAGAGACGACAGAACCGCGCCACACGCGGCCAGTGCGCACAAACGCGCTGGCCGTTTTCGCTCGTTCGTCGCACGCTCGGAAGCGGCAACACAAGATTCCTCTTTCCACCTGGTATTGCTGGTGTTATATTGGTTCTATATGAGCGCTGACCACTTCTCTCATTCACGCCCGCCTTTCGTGCCTCACGCGACGTTCTACGTCGGCATTGATGGCGGCGGTAGCGGCACGCGCGCACAGCTCTGTGCGCAAGACGGACGTACGCTCGCGCGCGGCCAGGCCGGGCCGTCCGGGCTGGGTCAGGGCATAGGCCAGGCTTGGGGTCATGTCACCGAGGCCATCGCGCGCGCGTTTGCCGAAGCCGGGCTGGCGCAGCCACGGCCGCAAGAGCTTGCGCTGGGCCTGGGCCTGGCTGGCGCCAGCGTCGCCTCGCGCCGCGACGCCTTCCTGCGCGAAGCACCCGACTATGCGGCCCTCGTACTCGACACGGATGGCACGACGACACTGCTCGGCGCGCACGGTGGGCGCCCCGGCGCAGTGGTCGCAGCGGGCACCGGCAGCGTCGGCGAAGCGCTGCGCCGCGACGGTCAGCGTATCTCGGTTGGCGGATGGGGCTTCCCGATCGGTGACGAGGGCAGCGGTGCCTGGCTCGGATTTCAGGCGGTGCGCCATGCGCACCGTGTGCTGGACGGACGCCTACAGGCCGGCGCGCTTGCGCGCTCCGTATTTGCCGTCACCGGCGACCGCGTCGATGCCGTGCTCGCCTGGATGGAGGGCGCCGGCCAACATGCCTACGCCCAGCTAGCCCCCCGCGTGTTCGAGGCGGAATGGGCCGACCCGGTCGCCGCGATGCTGATTACGGAAGCGATCAAGGCAATCGAAGACATCGCACGCGCGCTCGATGCCGCCGGCGAGCTGCCGCTAGCCCTGCTTGGCAGCATCGGCCGCCGCCTCATGCCACGCCTTGCACCCGATTTCACCGCGCGCTGCGTCGAACCGATGGGTGATTCGACCGACGGCGCCCTGCATTTGCTGTCCGCATCCGCCGATGCCGGGCGGCAAACCGCCCCCAAAACAGGAACACCATGACTCGTAGAATCGAAGGCCACATCCTGACACCGCAGGGCTTCGTGTGCGGCACGCTGGAACATGAGGCCGGACGCGTCACCCGAATCGAAGGCGAACGCGCAGACGAAGCGCAGGTACGCGCCTCAGCGCTGCCCATCGTTATGCCCGGCTTCGTCGACACGCATGTACATGGCGGTGGCGGTCACGACACGATGGAAGCCGGTGAGGCCGTGGCCGCGATCGCCCGGACCCATGCGCGCAGCGGCACCACTTCGTTTCTGGCGACCACGATGACCGCGCCGATGAACGAAATCCGCGCCGCGATCGCCGCGCTCGGTCCGGTCTGCAAGGATCGGCCAGCCGGCGCTGCGCGCGTGCTCGGCGTCCACCTCGAAGGTCCGTACATCAACGCCGGCAAGCTCGGCGCGCAGCCCGACTTCGTCCGCGCCGCATCGGCCGAGGAAATCCTCGCGTTGAACGCGCTCTCACCGATCCGGCTGATCACGCTGGCGCCCGAGTTACCCGGCAACCTGGACCTGATCACCGAACTGCGCACCGTCGGATTCCGCGTGCAGATCGGCCACACCGCAGGCAGCTACGAGGATGGCGTCGCGGCGCTCGAGCGCGGCGCAGGTGGCTTCACCCACCTGTTCAACGCCATGACCGGCCTGCACCACCGCGCGCCGGGCATGGTCGGTGCAGCGCTCGCCCATGCACGCTACGCCGAGATCATCCCCGACCTGCTCCATGTGCACCCCGGCGCCATTCGCGCCGCGCTGCGCGCCGTACCCTGCCTGTTCTGCGTCACCGACTCGACGGCCGCCGCCGGTATGCCTGACGGCGAATACCGCCTCGGTCGCCACACCGTCACCAAGTGCCTCGGCGGCGTGCGTTTGGCCGACGGCACGCTGGCGGGCAGCACGCTGACGATGGATCAGGCATTCAGAAACCTGGTCGGCCTCGGCCTCACCCTGGAAGAAGCTGCGCACCGCACCTCGACCCACGCCGCCGACTACCTTGGTCTGGGCGACCGCGGGCGGCTTGCGAATGGGCAGGTAGCCGACCTCGTCGTTTTCGATCGCGATCTGCAGTTGCAGCGCGTTGTCGTAGAAGGAGAAGAGATTGATCTCGCGAATGCTTGAAGAGGCGCGTGAAGCGCCCGTCGCCGTTACGCGCCAGCTGGCAGCCGACCGTGAGGCCTACGCGGCCTTCGGCGCCGAACTGCGCGTTCACCCGCCGACCTCGCTGCTGACGATTGCGCGCGGCAGCTCGGACCATGCCGCCCATTACATGGCCTACCTGATCATGGCGCGCCTGGGCCGCCTGGTGACCTCGCTGCCGATGTCCCTGGTGACGCTGTACCAGTCGAAGCTGCAGAGCGAGGGGCTGGTGTCCTTCGGCTTCTCGCAGTCCGGCCAGAGCCCGGACCTGGTGATCCCGACCGAATTCCTCGCCCAGCAGGGCGCGCGCACCGCCGCCTTCGTGAATCAGCAAGCCTCGCCGCTGGCCGACGCCGCAAAGTGGGTGTTCGGCCTGCATGCAGGACCCGAAAAGAGTGTCGCCGCCACCAAGAGCTACATCGCGCAGCTGGTCGCCGGGGCGCGCGTGGTCGCCGCCTGGCAGGACGACATCGCCTTGCAGGTCGCCATCGAACAACTGCCGGAAGTGCTGATGCAGGCCGCCCGGCAGGACTGGTCGCCGGCGGTCGAGGCACTCGCCGATGCTGACCGTCTGTTCGTGCTCGGCCGCGGCACCGGGCTTGCGATCGCGATGGAAGCGGCGCTCAAGTTCAAGGAAGTCTGCGGCATCCAGGCCGAGGCCTTCAGCGGCGCCGAAGTGCAACACGGCCCGATGGCGCTGGTGGGCGACGGCTTCCCGCTGCTGATCTTCGCGCCGCGTGGCCCGGCCCAGGCCGGCCTGCTGCAGCTGGCGGACGACATGCGCCGCCGCGGCGCGCGGGTGCTGCTGGCCGCGCCGGCCGGAACGCCGGGCGCCGAACTGCCGCTGGTGACGGCCGGCAACGAGGATCTCGACCCGATCGCAGCGATCCAGAGCTTCTACCCGATGGTCGAAGCACTGGCTCGCGCCCGCGGCATGGACCCGGATACGCCACGTCACCTCTCCAAGGTCACCAAGACCCACTGAGCGCCGCACCAATGAGTACATTGCACCCCGGCCAGCTGGTGATGGTCGATATCGAGGGCACCAGCCTCTCTGCGGAAACGGCGGCCTTCCTTCGCGAATACCGCATCCGCGCGGTCTGCCTGTTCCGCAAGAACCTCGGCACCGAAGCGGAAGTGCGCAAGCTGGTCGCGGACCTGCGCGAAGTCATGGGCCCGAAGTCGCTGATCGGCATCGATCAGGAGGGTGGATCGGTGATCCGCGCCACCTTCCTGCCGCAGGCGCCCGCCGCGATGGCGCTGGGCGCGGTCGGCGACGAAGCGCTGGCCGAGCAGGTTGGCGCCGGCGTCGCACGTGGCCTGCGCAGCCTGGGCATCAACTGGAACTTCGCACCGGTGCTGGACGTGAACAACAACCCGGCAAACCCGGTGATCGGCGAACGCAGCTTCGGCGAAGACCCGGCGCTGGTCACCCGGCTCGCAGGCGCCTGGATGCGCGGCTCGCTGCGCGAAGGCGTTGCCTGCTGCGTCAAGCACTTCCCCGGACACGGCGATACGCATGTCGATTCGCATCATGCGCTGCCAACGGTCGACAAGTCGCTCGCCGAACTGGAGGCGCTGGAGCTGATCCCCTTCCGGGCGCTCGCCGATGAAGCGCCCGCCGTGATGACGGCACACATCGTGTACCCGCAGCTCGACTCCGAGCATCCGGCGACGCTGTCGAAAGCGGTGCTCGGTGGCGTACTGCGTGGCGCACTGGGCTACCAGGGCGTGGTGATCACCGACGCGCTGATGATGAAGGCGGTGCATGAGCGCTACGGCCATGCGCGCGCCGCCGTGCTGGCGCTGGCCGCCGGGGCCGACATGCCGCTGGCGCAGGGCTCGCGCGCCGAACAGGCCGCGGCCATCGCTGCGATCGGCGCGGCACTGGCTTCCGGCGAGCTTGACGAAGGCGCACTGGCGCAAGCCTGCGCCCGGATCGATGCACTCGCGGCGCGTTTCCCGGCCCTGCCCGGCCACTATCACCCGCGCCAGCGTGAAGCCGACGAAGCCCTGATGCGCGACGCCTGGGCCCGCGGCCTGGTGGCCCTGGCAGGTGCGCAGGCGCCCGCGAAGGGGACTCGCCTGCGCGTCATCACCCAGCAGAGCGTGGCGAGCGACGGTGTCTCGGAAGCCGGCCTCACGGCGGGCGATGTCGAAGCATTGTTCGAGGGCTTCGATGACGTCGAATTCGCGCTGCTGCCCGACCTGAGCGCCTTGCGCCCGGACGATCTGCCGCAGGACGGCCGCTTTACCGTGCTGGTCTCGAACCAGCGACTGCGTTATGGCGCCGATGCCCGCCGATGCCGGCCAGACCTGCATCTGGTGCTGTGGAACCCCTATCAGGTGCTGGACGTGCCCGCCCCCTCTGTCGTGACCTGGGGTTACGCCACCGGCGCGCTCGAAGCCATGCACGACTGGCTGGAAGGCCGCGTCACCGCCACGGCACACGCCCCCGTGCGCCTGGACGTCTGCAACGGAGTCTGACCATGACAAGCACTACCAAGGCTGTGACTTCGCCGATCCGCTGGGTGCCGACGCTCTACTTCGTGCAGGGCATGCAGTTCTTTGTCGTCATGCTGATTGCCGGCCTGATGTACAAGAACATGGGCATTTCCAACGACCAGATCGCCCGCTGGACCGGCCTGCTGGGCCTGGCCTGGGCGCTCAAACCGCTGTGGAGTCCCTTCCTCGAACTGGCCCGCAGCAAGAAGCTGGTCGTCGTCGCGATGCAGTTCACCGGCGCCGTCGGCCTGCTGCTGATGGCGCTCGCGCTGCAACTGCCGATGTACTTTGCGGCCAGCATCGCGGTGCTGTTCCTGCTCGCCTACGCTTCTGCCACCCACGACATCGCCTGCGACGGCCTTTACATGGCGAGTCTGGACAGCGCGACCCAGGCTGCCTACGCGGGCTGGCAGGGCGCGTTCTTCAATGCCTCCAAGTTCCTGACGCTGGGCGGCCTGCTGGTGCTGGCTGGCCATCTGGAACGCGCAGTCGGCGTGCAGCCGGCGTGGTCGATCATCTTCGCCGCGCTGGCCGTGCTGCTGGGCCTGCTCGCGACCTATAACGCCTTCGCCTTGCCCGGCGCGCTCAACACCGCGCACGGCGACCTGACCGCCGCCGGCATCGGCCGCACGCTGGTCGAGGTGATCCGTGATTTCCTGAAGAAGCCGGGCATCGCGCTGGCCTTCCTATTCATCATCCTGTTCCGCTTCGCCGAGGGACAGGTGCAGACGATCGGGCCGCTGTTCCTGATCGAGGCGCGTGACCATGGCGGGCTTGGCCTGACCACCGAGCAGGTCGGCGGCATCTACGGCACCGCGGGTACCGCGGCCTTTCTCGTCGGCAGCATCCTCGGCGGCTACTTCACGTCCTGGCTGGGGCTCAAGCGCGCGATGCCGTGGCTGATCCTCGGCATGGCAGTGCCGAACTTCACCTTCTACTACCTGGCCAGCGCCCTGCCGCCAGACCTGTTCCACATCGGCGCCGCCGTGAGCGTCGAGATGTTCGGCTACGGTTTCGGCTTCGTCGGCATGATCCTGTACATCATGCAGGCAGTCGCGCCAGGCAACTACCAGACGGCCCACTACGCACTGGGCACCGGCGTGATGCAACTGGGCTTCATCCTGTCGAAGACCATCAGCGGCGACATCCAGCTGGCGCTGGGCTATGAACGATTCTTCCTATGGACCGTCATCGCCGGCTTTGCACCGCTGCTGCTGCTGTGGTTCGTCCGCATCCCGGCCCGCGAAAGGCACCCGCAAGGCACGCCGGCGGGCGAAGCGGCATGATGCGGCGGCTACTGCCCACCCTACTGCTGCCGCTGGCAGCCAGCGTGAGCGCCGCCACCAACGAGCGCTTTTTCGACGATTTCAGCTACGCCGACCGAGCGGCCTTCGAGGCTGCAGGCTGGCAGGTCCGCGCGGCCGCGGGGCACCCCGGCGTGCCGGGCGCGACCTGGCGACCAGAGGCGGTGCGCTTCAAGGCCGATGGCGAGGCGAGCGGCAACCAGCTACTGGAGCTCACCGCGCAGACCGATGGCAGTGCCGCCGGCACGGTGCAAGCCCAGGTGTGTCAGGCACGCAAGTTCCTCGAAGGCACCTACGCCGCACGGCTGCGCTTTGTGGACGTGCCTGTCAGCGGCCCGAGCGGCGATGCGGTGATCCAGGCCTTCTACGCGGTCGCGCCGCTGCGTTTTGCTTTCGACCCCGAGTTCAGCGAACTCGACTGGGAATACCTGCCCAACGGCGGCTGGGGCAGCCCGCAGACGCGGCTCTACAGCATTACCTGGCAAACCGTCCGCATCGACCCATGGCTGGCCTACAACCAGCCCACGGAAACTGCCGGAAAGCTCGCAGGCTGGCATGTGCTGGTGATGCAGGTCGCCGAGGGGCGGACACGCTGGTATCTCGACGGCCGGCAGGTCGCCACGCACGGCGGGCGCAACTACCCGGTCGTGCCGATGTCGATCAACTTCAGCCTGTGGTTCTCCGAAGGGCAACTGCTGCCAGAGACGGCCGGTCTGCGCCGCTATGCCCAGCAGATCGACTGGGTCTTCCATGCACGCAACAGCGTGCTGAGCCCGGAGGCGGTACTCGATGAAGTGAGCCGCTATCGGCAGACGGGCGCGGCCCGCGTCGATACGGTGCCAGGGCCGACTCCGCCCCTCCCCGCTGCGTGCGACATCTGAGGCCCGGCGCCGGACGGTGTGGCCTGTGGTCGATGCGAACAACCCGAACCGGTTGGCGTTCGGAATGCGGTGAGCTCGCCGCAGGTGGCTGACGTGCACATGCAGCGCATGGCACACTGCGCTGCGTAAGCGAACGGGACAAGCGCGCGCCCCCTGAACCGCCGTCCGGCGCGCTGCAGACGAACAAACGGACCGATCGCTCGGTCCGCTCGATTGGAGGGCCGCCGGTTCAGCCCGGCACGCTCAGCTCTGCAACGAAGTCATAGGTGTCGCCACGGTAAAAGGACTGGCACATTTCCACCGCACGACCGTCGCGCAGGTAGCCCAGTCGCTCCACCAGCAGACCGGCATCACCTTCCTTTGCTTCGAGCAGGCGGGCCTGCTCCTTGTTCAGGAGCAGCGCACGAAGGCGCTGCAGCGCGCGTACCGGACGATGCCCCGCCGCTTCGAGCGCTTCGTACAGAGAGTTGTCGACTGCGTCCAGCGATGGCAGGTAGCTGGCGACGACCGTGGCGTACTCGATCGCCATCGGCGCTTCGTCGGCGTAGCGCAAACGGTGATAACGATAGACATGCGTCCCCGGGCTCAACGCAAGCTTCATCGCTTCATCCGGCGTTACCGTGCCCTGAACCTTCTTGAGCCATTCGCTGTGCGGCACACGGCCGCGCGAACGCATGTCTTCAGAGAACGAGGTCAGCTTCGCGAAGTTCTTGTCGATCCGGGCACGAACGAAGTTGCCCGACCCCTGCCGACTGACCAGCAAGCCCTCTTCGGACAACCCGTCAATCGCCTTGCGCACGGTAATCCGCGAGACCCCCAGATCGTTTGCGAGTTGTCGCTCGGAGGGCAGCGCATCGTCCGGCGCCAGGACGTTGGTTTCTATGGCTTCTCGCAGCGCGCGCTGGAGTTGCTGATAGAGAGGAAGGCTATTCTGCGGATCGAGGCGCTGCAGGATCGTGGACAAATCGCTCATGTCTTCGGTGCTTAAGTTCGCGTGTTCTGGGGGATGCGCCAGGACGGGCCATGCATTGCCCCGCCTTGGTGCGACAAATAATACCAATAAAGCTCCACTCGCTCCAATAGGGCTTTCCCAAAGCGTCTTGCCGGACTATGCCAGTAGGGCAAACCAAATCGGCGATCGCTCACGATGTTGCAAACAGGCAATTACCCTATTGCAAGGCTCAGCGCTCCGGTGGTAGTGTTCTGGCACCAACTGGTATCACATTGGAGTTATAACCAGATGGATGCCAAGAGAGGCAGTTGACACCCCGTTCTGGCCGGGGCGTTACGTTGATCGCAGCGGACCGCGAGCAGACGGGTCCGAACACAAAAATCGAGGAGATGGGGATGTATTTCAAGAGAAGGCCGATCGCGACCGCAGTTGCACTCGTGATGATGGGCGCCAGCGCCGCAGCGCTCGCGCAGGAAGCACCGGTCGCCGCGGAACAGCAACCCGCCAAGGCAGCCAAGGCCACCACCAAGGGCGCTGAGAAGGACCAAACACTCAACACCATTGTTGTGACTGGCATTCGTGCATCCCTACAGAAGTCCCTTAACGCCAAGCGCAATGCCGAGGCTGCAGTCGAGGTTGTGACTGCCGAAGACATCGGCAAAATGCCGGATAAGAACGTCGCCGACTCGCTGCAGCGCCTCCCCGGCGTGACGATCAGCTCGGCCGGTGCAGGCGAAGGTGGTTTCGATGAAGCCGACCGCGTCAGTTTGCGTGGCACCAACCCCAGCCTCACCCAGACCACGATCAATGGTCACATGGTCAGCTCCGGCGACTGGTTTGTCCTTAACCAGGTTGGCACGGTCGGCCGCAGCGTGAGCTTCTCCCTGCTGCCGTCCGAACTCGTGGGTCAGGTCATCGTCCGCAAGAGCGCCACCGCAGACCTCGTGGAGGGGGGTGTCGCCGGCACCGTTGACATCATCACTCGCAAACCCCTTGATTTTAAGAAGCGCTTCAGCGCCGAAGTCAGCGCAGGCGCGGTTTACGCTGACCTGCCCGAGAAGACCGATCCACAGTTCAGCGGCCTGGTGAGCTGGAAAAACGAAGACAACAGCTTCGGCGTCATGCTGCAGGCCTTCTCTGAAACGCGCCACCTGCGTCGCGACGGCCAGGAGATGCTGGGCTACAGCAAGATCGATCCGGCCAGCCCGATGGCTCTGTCTCACCCTGATCTTGCAGGGGTGTATTACCCCAACGCCATCGGGTCCGCGCTGTTCGAGCAGGAGCGCAAGCGCACCGGCGGCCTGATCGACGTGCAATGGAAACCCTTCGCCGACTTGACTCTGGATCTGACCGGCTTCACGTCGCAGATGGACGCGACGAACTACAACCGTAACTACCTAGTCTGGCCAAGTCACATCATCAACGGTGGCAAGGGACAAGCACCAGATCCCGGCTATGTTGTGCAGAACGGCACCCTGACCAGCGCTACGTTCTCAAACCAGCCTGGCAGCCAGTATGCGATCGTCGACAACATCTACCGCCCAGGCGCAAATTCGGAAACCTCGTTCTTCAACTTCGATGCCAAGTACCGCTTCAGCGACACGCTGACGGTCAAGGGCAAGATCGGCACTTCCAAGGGCAAGGGCGAGACGCCGAAGCAGGCGGTCTTCGAGGGCGATGTGTTTGACACAGGTGCCGCCTATACGCTGCACGGCATCGGCCAGCCCGCGGATTCGCGTCTGCTGCAGGGCAATCCCTCGGTCTTCACCGGCACGAAACTCGACTGGATCTTCGGCGCGAGCCCTGCCCGCACGAATGACGAAGAGAACTGGTTCCAGTTCGATGGCGAGTATCAGGTCGATATGGGCCCGCTCACCGCCCTCAAGTTCGGTATCCGCGGTGCACAGCACAAGCGCGATGCGGTGTGGATCGCCCAAGGCCCGCTCTGGTCGAGCGACCCGTTCAACAACCTGCCCGCCTGGAATGGCACGACCTATCCGTCGAACTTCGGCAACTCCCTCGGCGGTAACTTCATTAAGAATCCGTGGCAGCTCGATCCGGCGATCCTCGAAGCTTGGGGCGACGCGCACTCGAACCGCGACCCTCTGGAGCGCGAGTACTTCCCCGGAGAATTCAGTCTTAAGGAATACGCCACCGCGGCGTACGTGATGGGGCAACTTGAGGGCAAGGGCTGGTCGGGCAATCTTGGCCTGCGCTTCGTCCGCACCGACGAAAAGGTCACGCAGAACGTCGGCATCGACCCATCCGTTTGCGCCCCACTCAAGCCTTGCTCCGCCGTGCCAGGAGCAATCACCACTTCAGCGTTCGGCTCTTTCTACCGCAACGATGTCAGCAACGCCTATAACGACGTCCTGCCAAGCCTGAACCTGAAGTTCGACCTATCGAAGGATCTAGTGGCCCGCGCCGCCCTGACCCGCACGATGGCCCGTCCGGACTTTTCGGCGCTGGGTGGCGCAATATCACTTGACGATACGAACCACACAGGTTCGGGCGGTAACGCGAGCCTCAAACCAATCCTGTCGACCAATGCAGATTTGTCGATCGAGTGGTACTTCGCACCAAAAGCCCTGCTGTCAGCAGGCGCCTTCTACATGAACCTCGACAACTACGTCAGCTACGGTGTCACGAAGCAATCCTTCCTGAACATCAAGACGAACCAGTACGAGGTTTACGACGTTACCTCGCCGACAAACAGCAATGGCAAGGTCAATGGGTTCGAGTTCGCCTATCAGCAGCCCTTCGGAGCCGGCTTCGGCGCGCTGGCAAACTACACCTACGCCAACGCCAAGGAAAAGGGTGGTGGCCCGCTGGTTGGCGCCTCGAAGAACACCTACAACCTGACCGGTTACTTCGAGAATGATTTCCTGAACGCCCGTATTGCTTACAACTACCGTTCCGAGTTCTATAACGGCCTAGATCGCAGCACGGCCCAGTACCAAGCAGGTGTGGGAACGCTGGCAGCCTCGTTTGGCTACAAGTTCTCGGACAACTTTGCGGTGTCGCTTGATGGCATGAACCTGAACAATCCGAAGCTCAAGTACTACGCCAACAACGAAGACCAGCCGACCGCGTTCTACGTCAATGGTCGTCAGTTCTACCTGAACCTCCGCGGCAAGCTCTAAACGCCGCGGCGGGCGCTCATCGGCGCCCGCCCGGCGTCTCGCCGGATCGCCGATCGCCCGACCCCGCCACAAGCACCCCGGGTCGGAAACGAACCAGCGAGCGTTACCGGCACCTCCTGTGGCCCAGCGGAGGAACATCGCTGCATCGGAACCCGCCTCGACCGAACACCTCCGGTCGGGGCGGTTTTTTTCATCTTCGCGACTGATACAAACAGAAGAACCAATAATGCGCGACGAATTCCGGCATCTCGCCCATCACATTCCCGGTGACGGCCTTCTTCAACGCCCCTGAGACTGTGTCGCGTCATTGCAGTGAACCGGACGTACGCCGGGAATTCGGGAACTGGACCACCGGCAAACAGCACTTAGATCGCTTGCGGCCGAAGCGCCCGTGAAGTGAGACCGGCACGCGGATCGAAAACCAGAACGTGCCGTGGTGCTGAACAAGGTAAGCCATGAAGCGTCTCCTGATGTGTCGAAGGAACGCTTCCGGTGCCGTGTAACACCATTCTGTAACACCAAAGCAAAAGAGCCGCTGAGCGGCTCTTTTGAATGCCAAGCCCCACAAGGGATTGACAGGTGTTATGGCGGAGAGGGTGGGATTCGAACCCACGGTACGCTTGCACGTACGCCTGATTTCGAGTCAGGTACAATCGACCACTCTGCCACCTCTCCGCGGTCTCGAAATCTAGCCCGCCATTATACAGCGCTTTTTAATTTGCGCCAGTACTTCATGAAAATCATGCCGACGGGCGCAGCGCCGTGAGGCCGCCCATGTACGGGATCAATACTTCGGGCACCGTCACTGAGCCGTCTTGCTGTTGATAGTTTTCAAGCACGGCGACCAGCGTACGCCCGACCGCAAGACCTGAACCGTTGAGGGTGTGCACAAGTTCGTTCTTGCCCTGTTCGTTCTTGAAACGAGCTTGCATGCGCCGTGACTGGAAAGCCTCGCAGTTCGAACAGCTGGAGATTTCACGATAGGTGTTCTGGGCCGGGAGCCAGACCTCGAGGTCATAGGTCTTGGCCGCAGAAAACCCCATGTCGCCGGTGCACAGCGTGATCACGCGGTACGGTAACCCCAGCGACTGCAGGATGGTTTCGGCGTGACCGACCATTTCTTCCAGCGCTTCGAAGGATTTGTCCGGATGGGCGATCTGGACCATTTCGACCTTGTCGAACTGGTGCTGGCGGATCATGCCACGCGTATCGCGGCCGTACGACCCGGCTTCCGAGCGGAAACACGGGGAATGGGCAGTCAGTTTGATTGGCAGTTCATCAGCCCGAAGCACCGAATCGCGAACCGTGTTGGTCAGGGGGATTTCGGAGGTGGAGATCAGGTACTGCGTCACCACGTTCTCGCCGCCGCCCTTTTCAACACGGAACATGTCCTCGGCAAATTTCGGCAGCTGGCCTGTGCCGTAAAGAACTTCCGGATTGACGATGTACGGGGTATAGCACTCGGTGTAACCATGCCGCGCGGTGTGGGTGTCGAGCATGAACTGCGCGAGCGCACGATGCAGGCGTGCGACCTGCCCTTTCAGCAACGAGAAGCGCGCACCGGCAAGTTTCGCGCCGCCGTCGAAATCCAATCCGAGGCGCTCGCCAATGTCCACGTGATCGCGGACCTCGAAGTTGAATGCCGGCGGCGTGCCCCAGCGGCGGACTTCGACGTTGCCGGACTCGTCCTTGCCATGCGGCACGGATTCATGAGGCAGATTCGGAATGCGCATCAGGAAGTCGTTCAAACGCTCCTGCAGGGTCGCCAGATCAGATTCATTCTTCTTGAGTTCGTCGCCCAGGCCCGCCACCTCGGCCATGACGGCCGAGGCGTCCTCGCCCTTGCCCTTGAGCATGCCGATCTGCTTGGAAAGGCTGTTGCGCTTGGCCTGCAGTTCCTGCGTCCGGGTCTGGAGTTGCTTGCGCTCATCCTCCATCGACTGGAAGGCCGCCGCATCGAAGGCAAGGCCGCGCGCGGCGAGGCGCTGCACCACAGTATCGAGTTGGCTGCGCAGAAGCTGGATATCAAGCATGTGTATGTCCTGTGTTTCTTGGCTATGGGCGAATTATGCCCCGAAGCTCGCACGGCACCGGAGAAAGCGCTCGCAAGAGGATGATCCGCAAGGAAATTCGGCGTTGCGACACCGATTGGTGCGGCGCACTATTTTATTAGCAATTTCAATCACTTACAAACGCGCAATAGGAATTGATGGGTTGCATTGGCGTGCGACTCGCCTAGCCTTAATCATGGCTTGATCGCACCAAGACGATCCGCCGACACCAACAGAGGAGCCGCCATGCTGTCATTGCGGGATTGTCTGGACTATTGCGATCTGACCGAGGAAGACGTCGATGTGCTCGCCGAACACGAGCACCTGCCCCACGACGTTGCGGCCCATGTGGCGTGCGGTCTGGTGCAGACGCCGGACGGCATCGTGCTGATCGATCATGTGATGGAAGATCTCATCGAGCAGGCGCGGCATAGCGGCCTGCTTGATAAAGCCGAACACGTTTCACACGTGTATGCGCGGTTCAAAGCCACGCACCCGCTCGCTCATTGACCCTCCGCCTCGCGTGCGTTGCGGTCTAACCCCTTCAGGTAAGCGAGCTTCTGGGCGATTTTCGCCTCCAACCCGCGGTCAGTTGGGTTGTACCAGCTGACCGCGGGCATCCCGTCAGGCAAGTAGTCTTCGCCCGCCGCATAGGCATCTGGTTCGTCATGGGCATAGCGGTAGGCTTTGCCGTGCCCGAGTTCCTTCATCAGCTTGGTTGGCGCATTGCGCAGATGCAGCGGCACGGGGCGGCTCTGATCCTCGCCGACGAACTTGCGCGCCGCCTTGTAGGCCATGTACACGGCATTCGACTTGGCTGCGCACGCGAGATAGATCGTCGCCTGCGCGAGCGCCAACTCCCCTTCGGGCGAACCAAGGCGCTCATAGGTCTGGCACGCCTCCAGGCACATCGTCAGCGCACGCGGATCAGCCAGCCCAATATCCTCGACTGCCATGCGGACAATGCGGCGACCGAGATAGAGCGGGTCGGCGCCGCCGTCGAGCATGCGCACCAGCCAATACAGCGCAGCATCGGGGTTGGAGCCGCGAACCGATTTGTGGAGCGCAGAGATCTGGTCGTAGAACGCGTCGCCCCCTTTGTCGAAGCGTCGCAGGTTCTGCGCCAGCGTGTTCTGGACGAAGGCCGCGTCGACCTGCTGCACGCCAGCGGCGTCCGACGCCGTCTTGAGCGTTTCCAGCACATTTAGGAAACGCCTCGCGTCACCGTCGGCCCAACCGATCAGCCTTTCAAGCGCCGGATCGTCAAAGGCCAGCCCTGCGAGCGCCTCGCGCCGCGCACGTTCGAACAGCGCACGCATGTCGTCGGTGGTGAGACTCTCCAGCACATACACCGAAGCCCGCGATAGCAAGGCCGAATTCACTTCGAACGACGGGTTCTCGGTCGTTGCACCGATGAAGGTGAAGAGCCCGGATTCAACAAAGGGCAGGAAGGCATCCTGCTGCGCCTTGTTGAAGCGATGCACTTCATCGACGAACAGAATCGTGCGCCGCCCCTGAGTCTTGTAAATCTCGGCGCGCTGCACCGCCTCGCGGATCTCCTTGACGCCCGAGAAAACCGCCGAAAGCGCAATGAATTCCGCGTTGAAATGCGTGGCCATCAGGCGCGCCAGCGTGGTCTTGCCGACACCCGGCGGCCCCCAAAGGATCATCGAATGCGGTCGCCCGGCCTCAAGCGCCAAGCGCAACGGTTTGCCCGGCCCCAGCAGATGACGCTGGCCGACGACTTCGTCGAGAACGCGCGGCCGCAAGCGTTCTGCGAGCGGTGCATTGTCCGCGTCAGGGTGAGAAAACAGATCGGCACTCATTGCTTTGCCCCTCGCGCAGCTCTTGCCAGGATCATGTGGCAACGATCAACCGGCCGCTCGACGAAGATCGCGGCGGAGCCCGGTCTGTTCATGGAATCGGACACGACGGCCGGCTCTCATGCGCATCTGGCGTCGGAGGCGCCTTGCGTACGAGCGGGCCCCACGACTCAAGCGATCTAAGGCAGTGCGGATTCAATCGCCAACAACGTCCGCGCCCTTGGGCGGCGTGAAGTGAAATTCTGCCGTATCGAGCTTGGGGTTGCTCTCGAAGCTCGTGAACTGGATCAGCGTTGTCTGCCCGAAATTGTCACGCACTTCCATGTTGCGCAACTGACCGGCGCCGAAGCCGATCCGCACCCGTTCAAAACCGGCATCCTGCTGTTTGGGCGTCGCCTCGACCCAGGCAAGTCCATCGGACTCCCCCGCATCCTTCAGCACGAAATTGCGTTCGAGCTGGCCATCGCCAGTCAGCAATGCGGCGGGCGTCGCGCCGAGCGCTTGCGTCATCGGCTTTACCGTCACCTGGTTCAGATCCTTGTCCCAGGTCCACAGCTTCTGCCCGTCGCCCACAATCACCTGTGCATAGGGTTGCTCATAGACAAAGCGGAACTTGCCAGGCCGCTGGAAAACGAAGGTGCCGGACGCCTTCTGTGTCGTCTTGCCATTGCGAGCCACCACCGTTTGAGCAAAACGCGACTTCGCGGACTTGGTCTGCGACAGGAACAGTTTCAGATCATCCATTCCCGCGGCCGCAAGCGCGCCGGGAAACGAAAAAGCGGCAACAAGCACCGCCACCTTCAGTTTAGACATGCATATCCTTTGAATGCGTCACGCACGACGGTTGCGAGTCAAGACGCGGCGGCATCGGGTGTCGCGTCTGACGCGTCCACTCACTCTTCGCGCTGCTGATTGGGGGCGATGACTTCGCGCCCGCCACTCGGCCCCATGGCCGACACCAGGCCAGCCTTCTCCATCTGTTCGATGAGCCGCGCCGCGCGGTTGTAGCCGATGCGCAAGTGACGCTGCACCAGCGAGATCGACGGACGTCGCGTCTTCAGCACGACATCGACCGCCTGGTCGTACATCGGGTCGGACTCCGCATCCGCCTCTGCGCCGCCCGCCTCGCCGACCAGATCACCGCTGCTTTCATCGGCACCAGTGAGGATGCCTTCAACATAGTCTGGCGCGCCGGTCTGCTTGAGGAATTCCACCACCTTGTGGACCTCTTCGTCCGCCACGTAGGCCCCGTGAACACGGGTCGGCACGCCTGTACCAGGCGCCAGATAGAGCATGTCGCCCATGCCAAGCAGAGCCTCTGCCCCCATCTGGTCGAGAATCGTGCGCGAGTCGATCTTGCTCGACACCTGGAAGGCAATGCGTGTCGGAATGTTGGCCTTGATCAGGCCGGTGATTACATCGACGGATGGGCGCTGCGTCGCCAGGATCAGGTGGATACCGGCCGCGCGCGCCTTTTGTGCGAGTCGCGCAATCAGTTCTTCGATCTTCTTGCCGACCACCATCATGAGGTCGGCCAGTTCGTCGATCACCACCACGATCGCCGGCAGCGTATCGAGCGGTTCGGGGCTCTCCGGCGTGATCGAGAACGGATTGGTGATCGGCTTGCCGGACTTCTGTGCGTCAGTGATCTGCTTGTTGAAGCCGGCGAGATTGCGCACACCCAGCGCCGACATCAGCTTGTAGCGACGCTCCATCTCGCCGACACACCAGTTCAGCGCATGGGCAGCGTGGCGCATGTCGGTGACGACCGGCGCCAGCAGATGCGGAATGCCTTCGTAGATCGACAGCTCCAGCATCTTGGGGTCGACCATGATGAGGCGGACCTTGTCGGGCTCGGATTTGTAGAGCAGCGACAGGATCATTGCGTTGACGCCGACCGACTTGCCCGAACCGGTCGTACCGGCCACCAGCAAATGCGGCATCTTGCCCAGATCGGCCACCACCGGGTTGCCGCCGATGTCCTTGCCGAGGCCGACGGTCAGCGCCGAGTGCATGTTGTGATAGGCCGCCGAGCCGAGGATCTCCGACAGCCGCACCGTCTGCCGTTTCGGATTCGGCAGTTCCAGCCCCATGCAACTCTTGCCGGGAATCGTCTCGACGACGCGGATGCTCATCACCGACAAGGCGCGCGCCAGGTCCTTCACCAGATTCACGATCTGGCTGCCCTTGACGCCCACCGCCGGCTCGATCTCATAGCGTGTCACCACCGGGCCGGGGTAGGCGGCGAGAATCTTGACCTCGACGCCGAAGTCCGCGAGCTTGCGCTCGATCAGGCGCGATGTGTATTCAAGCGCCTCGACCGACGGCGGTTCGACATCGTGCGAAGCCGGATCGAGCAGCGAAAGCGCCGGAAGACCGCCCACCGAGGGATCGGCAAACAGCACCTGCTGACGTTCCTTCTCGACACGCTCCGAACGCACTACTTCGACCACCGGTGGTTCGATCTTGATCTGCACTGGCGGCGCATCTTCACGTTTCTTGCGCTCGCGCTTGACCTTCTCTTCGCGCTTCACGGCGACCTGCTGGCCGGCGCGCCGGTCCTGCCAGGCCTGGATACGCAAACGCAAATCCCCCCCGCCGTTCTCGACCCAGTAGCCGATACGTTCGAGCGCGTTGATCCACGAGAAACCGAAGAAGAGGCTCAAGCCCGCCGCCCAGGCTGCGAGCAGCACCAGCGTCCCGCCCGTAAAGCCGAGCTCGTTGGTCACGATGCGACCCAGCTCGATGCCGATCACACCGCCGGGGTCTCCCGGCAGCGATGCGGTATGGGAATAGAAGCGAACCGCCTCAAGCGCTGCGCTCGCAAGCAGCACAACAAAGAAGCCGGCGACGATCAGAAAGGCCGATCGGCGACTGCTCGCGAGTTCCTGCCGCCAGCGCCGCAAACCGGCAACGATGCCCCACGCCAGCAGTGCAACCCACCACCAGGCGGACATGCCGAACAGCGACAGGAGCAGGTCAGAAAACCAGGCGCCGAACCGCCCACCGGGATTCAGCACCCGCTCGACACGCACGGCGTGCGACCAACCCGGGTCGGTCTTGTGATAGCCGAACAGGATCAGGCCGAGGTAGATCGACAGCGCGCCGAAAAACAGCCAGCGCGCCTCACGAACCAGACCTGCCATGCGTTCTGGCAGGGGTTGGGACGGGGCGCGCATCGAACCGGAAAACAGCATCTGAAACCGCTAAGAAAGTTGGATGGGCTCGGCAGCGCGCGTCTGCACGCCACAAGGCCGATCAGAGATCGTCGATGCGATCACACAGCACGATGCCGTCGTCGGTTTCCTGAATCAGCCCCTGCACCTGCAAGTCTTTCATCACCCGACTGACCATTTCGCGCGAGGCGCCGATCATCTTTGCAATGTCCTGCTTCGAGATCTTGCGGCGCACGACCCGGTCGCTGCCATCTTCGGCAGCCATGTCGAGCAGCAAGCGTGCAACCCGGCCATACACATCCATCAGCGCAAGGCTTTCGATCTTTCGATCGGCGACGCGCAAGCGGCGGGCAAGATTGCGCATCAGATGCAGCGCGACCTCGAAATTCTCTTGCAGGATACGGCGGAAATCTGTCTTCGAGATCGTCACCAGATCGGCAGGCGTTACTGCGACCACGGTAGCCGAGCGCGGCTCTTCATCCACCACGCCCATCTCGCCGAACAATTCGCCCTGGCCGATCATGGTCAGGATCACTTCGCGGCCGTCTTCGTCAGAGACGAGAACTTTCAGGCTGCCGGTGAGGACAAAGTAAACGTAATCGGTGCGGTCACCGGCACTCACCACGCTTGTGCCACGTGGCGCCCGGCGCATGATGGCGCATCGCGCGATCGGCTGGAGTTTTTCGTCGGACAGACCCTGGAAGATCGGAAAGGTCTTCAGGGCGGTTACCGAGACGGGTTGGCTTGTGCTCATGACATTCTCCGGGTCGCGATGCCAGCGCGTATCGCATATCTGCGCGCGGAAATTGCGGCAGTAGCGTTCAGCGCGCGGATTATCGCACAAGGACTATGCCAATCGAACGCAGGGCTTGCGCCCAGCCCCCTCGGCTATAATTTTTGGCTATCGGACAGGGAGAAACGACCATGAGCACCACCACTCGCCACGCAGGCCTCATCATTCTGGGCTCGGGCCCTGCGGGATATACCGCCGCCGTATATGCGGCACGCGCCAACCTCAAGCCGGTGCTGATTACCGGCATGGCCCAGGGCGGGCAGTTGATGACGACCACCGATGTCGATAACTGGCCGGCCGACGCCGACGGCGTGATGGGGCCCGACCTGATGGCGCGCTTCGAGAAACACGCCGCGCGCTTCAACACCGAGATGGTGTTCGATCATATCCACACGGCAAAACTCGATGCGCGGCCGTTCACGCTGATCGGCGATTCAGGCACCTATACCTGTGACGCGCTGATCATCGCGACCGGTGCAACCGCGAAGTACCTCGGGCTACCGTCCGAAGAGGCATTTGCCGGGCGTGGCGTTTCGGCCTGCGCGACCTGCGACGGCTTCTTCTATCGCAATCAGGAAGTTGCCGTCATTGGCGGCGGCAACACCGCCGTCGAAGAGGCGCTCTACCTCGCCAACATCGCAAGCAAGGTGACGCTGGTGCACCGTCGCGACAAGTTCCGCGCAGAGGCAATCATGATCGACAAGCTGCACGAAAAGGTAGCGGCCGGCAAGATCGTGCTCGAACTCGATTCCACGCTGGACGAAGTACTCGGCGACAAGACGGGTGTCACCGGGATGCGCGTGAAGAACGTGAAGACCGGCGCCAGCAAGGACATCGAACTCAAGGGCGTTTTCATCGCGATCGGTCACAAACCGAACACCGACATCTTCAAGGGTCAGCTTGAAATGGACGAGACCGGCTACCTGATCACCGAAGGCGGGCGCAATGGCAACGCCACGCAGACCTCGGTCAAGGGCGTATTCGCGGCCGGCGATGTGCAGGATCACGTCTATCGCCAGGCAGTGACCAGTGCAGGCACGGGCTGCATGGCTGCACTGGACGCCGAGCGCTTCCTCGACAGCCACGGCAAGACCGCCTAAGCGACGCGAAGACCCCGGCACAGACCGGGGCGCACCGCCCCCGACGACAATGAACAAGCGACCACCCAAGGCGGGGCAGTTAGATGCCCTGCGCGCGCTCAAGCCCCAGCTTCCGGCCGCCCCTGCGCTGATGAGGAAGAAGCCGCAAGCGCGCACACCGGAATCTGACGACGCCGACATCGACTTTGCAGCGGCCGTCGGGGGCGCGAAGCCGCTTCGCGCGCACAACCGTGCTGAGATCGCGACGCCCAAGCCTGCGCCAATACCGCGTGCCCGGCCGGCAGAAGACGCGCCGGAAGCACCGTGCGCGAAGCCGGCGGTGCCGATGTCTGACGCAGCGGCGCTTCGCGATGCTTTGAAGGATGTGGTAGCACTTCGCGACGACGGGCGGATAGATCCGGACAGGCTTGGTCGGCGCGTGCCGACAGGCATGCCGGCGACGCAGGAAATCGGCACAGACACACTGGCCGCCTGGCTTGACCGCGCCGAACACCCACATGATCCGGCGGCACTGTTCAGGCATGCGGTGGGCCCAGCGGCGCCGCTCCGTGACACAGGACGCGTGCACCTCGCCCCGCCTTCTCCGGCTCCGCAACCACGACAACGTGAAGCTGACGACCAGCAGGTGCTCGCCGACAGCATCGTCGCGCCGCTGAGTTTCGAAGACCGGCTCGACATGGGAGACGAGGCTGTGTTCATCCGCGCCGGAATCCCGCGACGGGTGCTGACCGATCTGCGGCGCGGTCGCTGGGTGGTGCAGGCGGAACTGGATCTGCACGGCATGGACCGCGAGGAAGCCCGCACCTCGCTGGCTCAGTTTCTCGCCTTACGCTTGTCGCGTGGCGAACGTTGCGTGCGGGTCATTCATGGCAAGGGACTTGGCTCCCCGGGGCGCATCGGCGTCCTCAAGCAGCTATCGCGTAACTGGCTCGCCCAGCGTGAAGAGATCCTCGCGTTCTGCCAGGCAAAGCCCCACGACGGCGGAGACGGCGCCGTGCTGGTTCTGCTGCGCGCCCCCAAACCTTCGGCCTGAACGTTCAGGAGCCTCAAATGAAACAAGGCCGCCTGAAGGCGGCCTTGCGTGGAGACGAGGCTCGAATACGACGGTCAGATGGCCGCTTCGTCGGTCTCGCCGGTACGAATCCGTACGACTTGTTCGACCGAGGTGACGAAGATCTTGCCGTCACCGATCTTGCCGGTACGTGCCGCCTTGATGATGCCTTCGATCGCCTGATCGACCACGGCATCCGCCACCACCACTTCGATCTTGATTTTCGGCAGGAAATCAACGACGTACTCAGCGCCGCGATACAACTCGGTATGGCCCTTCTGGCGGCCGAAACCCTTCACCTCGGTCACCGTCAAACCGGTGATGCCAACCTCCGACAGGGCTTCGCGAACTTCGTCGAGCTTGAATGGTTTGATGATCGCTTCGATTTTCTTCATCTGCTGCTCCTCCGGGATTGTGATCAGTACTCGTCCTGATACCGCGCCGTGATCGGGTAACGCCAGTCCTTGCCGAACCCGCGACGCGTCACGCGAATGCCCACCGGCGATTGCCGGCGTTTGTATTCATTGCGCTTCAACATGCCCACCACCCGCCGCACATCATGCTCGGGATAGCCCGCAGCGATGATCTCACGCGGACTCTCGTCCCGCTCCATGTACGCTTCGATGATCGCATCGAGCACCTCGTAGGGCGGCAATGTGTCCTGGTCGGTCTGGTCGGGCTTCAGTTCGGCCGACGGTGCGCGCGTGATGATGTTATCCGGGATCACTTCACCGTTGCGATTGCGCCACCGTGCCAGCCGGTACACAAATGTCTTGAAGATGTCCTTGATGACCGCGAATCCGCCCGCCATGTCGCCATACAGCGTAGCGTAGCCGACCGCCATCTCTGACTTGTTGCCGGTGGTCAGAACCAGCGAACCGGTCTTGTTCGACAACGCCATCAGCAACATGCCGCGGATGCGCGCTTGCAGGTTCTCCTCGGTCGTATCCGCCTTCAGGCCCGCGAACATCGGCGACAGGATGGCACTGAAAGTGTCCATGGCCGGTGCGATGATCAACTCGTCGTAGCGAACCCCAAGCCGCTCGACCAGAAGCCTGGAGTCATCCAGGCTCATCTGCGCGGTATAGGGGGAAGGCATCATCACCGCCCGCACACGATCGGCACCGAGGGCATCGACCGCGATGCACAGCGTGAGCGCGGAGTCGATCCCGCCGGAGAGCCCGAGCAGCACACCGGGGAAGCCGTTCTTTCCAATGTAGTCGCGTACGCCGAGCACCAGCGCGTCCCACACGTCGGCCTCGATCTCGCGGGGCGCTGCCAAGGTTCCGCTCGTGACATCACCATCGGCGTAGGTCACGACATCGAGGCTTTCCTCGAACGAAGGCGCCTGGTAACGCAGGCCGCCGGTGCGCCCGAGTGCGAACGAAGCGCCATCGAACACCAACTCGTCCTGACCGCCGACCAGGTTGCAGTACACCACCGGGATGCCGGTGCCGCTGACCCGATCGCGCAAGACCTCGTGGCGGATCTGCAGCTTGTCCATGTGGTAGGGCGATGCGTTGATGGCCAGCAGCAGCTCGGCGCCCGCCGCGCGCGATGCCTCGGCCGCACCTTCTTCCCACACATCGGCGCAAATGTTCAGTCCGACGCGCACGCCGCCGTGTTCGAAAACGCAAGCGGAAGTCCCTGCGTCGAAATAGCGCTCCTCGTCGAACACTTCGTAGTTCGGAAGCCGCAGCTTTCGATAGGTCGCCACAATCGCACCGGCGCGCAGCACTGATGCGGCGTTGTATCGATGATCCCCTTCCAGGAGCGGATGCCCTACGACGATCGCGAGCTGATCGTCGGTTTCAGCCGCGAGCCTTGCGAGCGCCTTATCGCAATTGCGATAAAAATCCGGGCGCAACAACAGATCTTCGGGAGGGTAGCCGCAGAGGCTCAGTTCCGGCGTGACAAGGATGTGGGCACCCGCAGCGCGCGCTTGCGACGCCGCCTGACGAATGCGTTCGCCGTTGCCATCGACATCGCCGACAACGCAATTGATTTGCGCGACTGCGATCTTGAGAGGTTCGTTTGCCATAGTGCGAACTATACCGCGAGCGCCGGAAGGCGCAGCGTCAAGCAAAACGGGGAGGCGTTTCCGGCTCCCCGTTCGGGCAATACACGTGCAGCGGTGGATCCGCTGCGCGATCCGATCAGTTGTTCTGCGACAGGAAGATGGCCCACAGCCCGGCCAGCGCGGCTGCGCCATCGGTACCAGAAACCGTCTTCATCGTCTGCACCGCCTTGGCCTTCTTGCCCGCAAGGTAGTAGGCATAACCAAGGCGCAGCTTGGCATCATCCGGGCGCTTCAATCCGCCCTTTGCGATCCCTGCTTCCATCATTGCCAAGCCCTTGTCAGCCTGACCGTGCAGCACATAGTTGAACCCGAGGTTCACTTGCGCGGTGCCATCCTTGGCGGCAATCGCTTGCGCATCTTGCGAGCCCAGTTGCTGCTTGTCCTCGGCGAGTTGCTTGTTGGTCATGTCACCAAGCCGGCGGTGGCGATCGGCATCTGCGCCCTGCCCCATGATCTTGGCCGCCAAGCCTTCGTCGAGCGCCTTCTTGGCTTCGATCGGGTAACCCGCCTGCAGCGCCAGCGCGACCGCGTCTTCATACTCTGCCGAAGTCTTGATGGTGCCGGTCGCACGCTGCAAACGCGCAAGGTCGAGCCCCAGACGATCGCCAAGTCCGCCGTGCTGCTTGGCTTCATAGATGACCGACTGCCAGTATTCCTTCTTCGGGTAGTAGCTCAGCAGCTTCTGCACGCTCTTGGCGTAATTCGCCTGATCATTGAGCTTGAGGTACGCCGTCGCCAGCATCTGAAGCTGCTCTTCGCTGGGCTTGCGCTGCGCCTGCTCTTCAGCGCGGATGTCAGCGCTGAGCGTCTTGGCGGTGTTGGCAAAATCCCCTGACAGGTACATCGACTGCACATAGATCGTGCGCAGCGACGCATCCGCGGCGCCTTCCTTGATCGCACGACCGGCAATCGCAGAAGCCTTGGCGTAATCACGCCCGCTGTAATACTGGCCTGCCGCCGCCGAGACCAGACTGGCTCGTTCGCCTGCCGGCGCACCCGGCAAAGCCGCAGCAGATTCAAACGCGCGCGCAGCCGCGAGCGAATCACCCGAGGTGGCGTACACCTGCGCCTTGACGCGCTCGACGAGGTACACCTCGTAGGGTGAGCGATCCTTGACGGCTTCCGCATCCTTCAGCTTGGCCAAGGCCTCTTTCGTCTTTTTGGACTTGAGCAGATCGAGCGCGGATTGGACAGGTTTGCCCACTTCCGGCCGCACCGACGCCGCCTTCGCACCTTCTTCGGCCATTGCAGTCACCGGGGCCAACACACCCGTGCCCACAACCCCGGCAAGGATCGCGGCAGCAAGATATCCCTTGATCATTCGTTACCCTGATCTAAAGCACAAAACAAAAAACGCGGCGGGATCGAATCCCGCCGCGCCACCACTTCCTTACATGAACTGCTCGGCACCCACCAAGCCGATCTTCTTCACGCCCAATCGCTGCGCGGTCGCCATCACCATCGCCACCTTGTCGTACTTGACGAGCTTGTGGGGACGCAGATGCACTTCCGGCTGCACCGGCATGTCGGCAATCGTCTTCATCTTGAGCTCAAGGGCGGTGCGATCCGGTACCACCTCGCCATTGAGGAGGATGGTGCCGTCAAAATCGACGTCGACCCGGTAAATCACCGGCTCCTCGCTAGTCTGCGGAGGCGGTGCATTGACCGGCATGTTGAGCTTCGTGGCGTGCGTCTGCACCGGAATCGTGATGATCAGCATGATCAGCAACACCAGCATCACGTCGATCAGCGGCGTGGTGTTGACGTCGACCATCACCTCCGGCTCGCCAGACTTGCCGCCACCCCCTACGTTCATTCCCATGTCGTTCTCCTATCCGTTCAGCGAACGACTTCTTCGGCGGAGGGTTCGGTGATGAAACCGACCTTCACGATACCGGCGCGCTGACACGCGACGACAACCTTGCCAACAAACTCATAACGCGCACCGGCGTCGCCCCGGATATGAACCTCCGGCTGCGGATCCTTCACCGAGACTTCCTTGAGCTTCTCGACCAGGGCGTTGTTGTCAGGCACCAGCTTCATGTTCCAGAAAGTGTCGCCATCCTTGTTGACCGAGATGACGACGTTTTCCGGCTTGGTCTGCGTCGGTATGTTCTTTTCCTGCGGCAGTTCGAGTTGTATCGACTGCGTGACGACCGGGATCGTGATCAGGAAGATGATCAGCAACACCAGCATCACGTCCACGAGCGGCGTCGTGTTGATCGCCGATACAACCTCGTCTTCGTCGCCGCCCGACGAGGGGACGGACATGCCCATTTCTTAACCCTTCTTGCCGCCGAGCAGCACCATGTGCAGCTCGCCGCTGAACTGACGGACGTAGTCGGAGGCTGCCTTGTTGCGGCGAACCAGCCAGTTGTAGCCAAGCACCGCCGGCACCGCAACCGCCAGACCGATCGCGGTCATGATCAGCGCCTCACCCACCGGGCCGGCAACCTTGTCGATCGAAGCCTGACCAGCGACGCCGATGGCGGTCAGCGCGTGCAGGATGCCCCACACCGTACCGAACAGACCGACGAACGGCGCGGTCGAACCGACCGTTGCGAGGAAGGCCAGACCGCCTTGCAGACGACCGTGGATCGTGTCGTTCGCACGCTGCATCGACATGCCGATCCAGGAATTCAGGTCAACCGACGAGGTCATCGAATTGCCGTGGTGATGCGCGGCCTTGTTGCCTTCTTCAGCGATGAAGCGGAAAGCGCTGTCCTCATCGAGTTCCTTGATTCCGGCTTCAACCGACGGCGCGTTCCAGAACTTTTCCTGGGCTTCCTTGGCCTGCTTGAAGATCTTGCCCTGCTCGATGATCTTGACGATCGCGATGTACCAGGTGCCCATCGACATGATGACGAGGATGATCAGGGTGCCACGGGCAACGAGGTCGCCCTGCGCCCACAGTGCGCCAAGGCCGTAGGGGTTATCGACGGTCACCTTCTCGCCCTGGGCGAGTGCGTCGGTGGCGAAGAACGCGAGGGAGAACAATGCAGCCGCGACAGAGGCGAGAGCGCGGCGGGTAGTCATTCGAATATTCATTTGTGATTAATTCCGGTTGTTGATGATCTGTTCACAAGGAGCCGACGATTCGGCGCTCACTCGTCAAGTTTCCATTCGAAGTCGAACATGACCCAGTACTGCACAGCCTGGCCATTTTCAATCGCGGGTTTATAGACGCATCGGCCAAAGGCTTTGTAAGCCGCTTGGTCGAGACGACGGTAACCGCTTGAGCTTTCGATTCGACCCTCCAATGGCCGCCCGTTCGTGTCGATCAGGAAGGCCAGTCGGGTGGTTCCATGCTCACCGGCATCAGCCGCACCGCGGGGATACTCCGGTTGGTCGCAGCTGACAAACTGCGCGGCATGGCGAACCGTTGACTGCTTTGGCGCGGGCGCCGGTGCTGGAGCAGGCGCCGGTTCGGTCGGCTTGGTCTGCGTGACCGTGGTAATGGTCGATTCTGCCGGCGCAGCGGCCGTAGAAACGCGAACTTCCGGCGGCGGAATGAATGCTGGCGGAGGAGCAAGCTTGGGCGGAGGCGGAGGTGGCGGCTTGTCTTCCGGCGGCTTCACTTCTTCAATGATCTTGGTCTCAAGCGGATTCTTGATGACCTCGACCACCTTGCGTGCGAGACCGGACGCGAGCGCCCAGCCAAGCAGCAGGTGAAGTGCCACGACAACGACAAAACCCACCGTCCTGCGGCCTGCGGCTGCGGGTTGGGCGTAACTCATGAACAAACCTCTGGGATCAGGAGGCCGAACCCCATCGGCATCACAGTGGATTCAACAACAGTTTCAAGCATTCGAAACTTCCTGAGTTATGGAATGTGGGAAGCCGACGTTTCACGCCCTTGTAAGGCGATCGCGACACCCTCCCCCGACGTACACCTGCAAAGCGTTTCGCAGGCACGCCTTCATTCGGTTATGGGGTTGGAAAAACCGATCGTGCAACTTCAAACTTCGGCGACGCCGTCCATCTCACTGGATACCGAGCCATGAAGACCCAAATCCTTATGCGACGAAGGCTACGATTCGACTAGTGTCGGGTGCAAGGACGCAACTACCGTTACGCCAGTGCGACCGACGCTATCGAAAAGACGACGATTTTATCACGCTCGGCGAACCACAAAAAAAGGGAGGACCCCGGAGGGGCCCTCCCTTTGCTTCACGTCAGATTACTTGAAGGTGTAACCGGCGCGGAGGTAGTACGAACGGCCACGCGGGTCGGCGTACTGCGGGTCGTAACCGACCTGGAAGGTGCGGCCCTGCACCGACTGCGGCGGGTTCTGGTCGAAGATGTTGCGCATACCGGCGGTCAGGGTCAGACCCTTCATGCCCTTCCAGCTACCCTGCAGATCGAAGGTGCTGATGTCGGACACATCACGCTCGTCGCCCTGGTCGCGGTAACCCAGCACGAAGTTCTGCGCCACGGTCGCGCTCCAGTCCTGGAAGTCCCAGGTCAGGGCGAGGGTGTGACGATACTGGCTGATCGCACCGTTGTCGTCCGTGTACTTGCCGACGTTCTGGATGTACTCGCCGCCGTTCTCACGCTGGTACTTGTAATTGAAGATGTAAGTACCGTCGTAATTCAAACGGAAACGACCATATTCGGCACGCGGCAGTGCAGCAGCAAAGGTCACGTCAAGACCATCGGTCTTGTAGGTACCCAGGTTCTGCGCGGTCTGGACGATGTAATCGATCGCGCCCGGCACACCAAGCGTGTTATCGACAGGCTTGTGCTTGATGTACAAGTTGTCGTACTTGGCGTAGTTGTCCATGATCGTGGTATCACCCAGCGCGCTGATCGTGTCCTTGCGCTCGATGTTCCAGTAATCCAGACCAACCGACAGCAAGTTCGTCGGCTCGAAGCGCAGACCCAGGGTGTACTGGTTGGATTTCTCCGGCTTCAGATCCTTGTTACCACCTTGCAGGTTGTTCAGCTGTGCGTCGCACTCAAGCGAAGCATTCACGAAACCTGAATAAGCCGGCGGAACCGTTCCCCCCGGGCAGCGATTCGGGTCGCTGAAGTTGTTCGCAGTGTTGCCCTTGAAGTTCGGCAGGAACATGTCGGACAGCGTCGGCGCACGGAAACCGGTGGTGTAGGAACCACGCAGCAGCAGGCTCTTGGTCGGCGCATAGCGAACGCCGATCTTCGGGTTGGTCGTACCACCGAAGTCGCTGTAGTGGTCGTAACGCACTTGCAGCAGGGTCTCGAGACCCTTCAGCACTTCGTAGTTCAACTCGCCGTAGAGGCCCTGCACCGTGCGATCAGCCGCCACCGGAGGCAGAGCACCGCCACCGCCCTGGATGTCGCCCGAGCTCATGATGGCATCCGGCGTGTCCTTCAGCTCTTCCTTGCGGACTTCCAGACCGGCTGCAAAGCTCAGACCCTTCATCAGTTCGCGACTGGCCTTGGCATCCCACGAGGTGACCTTGGCTTCGGATTCACGCACCTTCTGAATGATCTTGGCATCGTTGATCAGCTTCTGGCCGACCGCGGTCTGCGCGTTGCCGGAGAACGGATCGATCTCGCCCGTCAGCAGAGCGGCCTTGAGCTTCTTCTCGGACACCCAGCCATCGACGTAAGAATCGGTAGCGTGGCTCTTCGAGAAGTTGAAAGCGGTGTCGTAATCCCACGCGCCGAAGGTGCCCTTGACGCCAGCGAGGATACGATCCAGGGTCGCGTGCGATTCGTTCGTACGCAGACCACCGTCCTTCAGACGCCAGGCCAGCGAAAGGTCGCCCGACGGTGTAGCCGTCTTACCACCCGGCAGGGTCACGGTCGTCGGGTAGTACTTTCCGCCGGCCGGGTAGATGAATGGACCATTGCCAGAGAAATCATTGACCGGCGTTTCGGACGACGCAAAGGTGTACTTCGTATCCGAACGCATGTACTCGGCATAGGCTTCGTGGTCTTCAGTGATCTTGAAGACGCCACGCAGCACCGCGTTGTACTTCTCGGACGGCGGCATGATGTCCAGCACCGAGGTGTAGTCGTAGCGGCAGTTCTTCCGCGTCGGCTGCGGCGCACCGGTCGTGGTGTTGATCTGGTAAGAGCCTGCGCTGGGGATACAACCCTTGTATGCGGTGGTGTTCCACAGGGTGCCATCCACGTCGTCGTAGAAGTTCGCGGGGTAAGCGTTACCCGAGGTCTTCGTGAAGCCGAGGTCCGGACGGATACCGGTCGCCGCGAAATCACGGTCCTTGCCGTGCAGGGCTTCAACCTTCTCGTAGTTGAACGAAGCCAACACGTTGAAACGCTGGCTGGTCAGATCGCCGTAACCCGCGGTGATCGCAGCCTTCGTCGAATTGCCGCCACCCTTTTCGGTCGCTTCGTAGCCGGCGCTGACATCGACACCCTGATAGTCATTACGCAGAATGAAGTTGATCACGCCGCCGATCGCATCGGTACCGTAGACCGCCGAGGCGCCGTCCTTCAGCACTTCAACGCGCTCAACCGCAGCCATCGGGATCGAGTTCAGGTCGACCGCGCCGCCGTTGAAGGCGTAGTTCGCCACACGACGGCCGTTGATCAGGACCAGCGTCGAACCGGCACCCAGACCGCGCATGTTGGCGCCGGCGAAGCCCGGCTGACCGGAGTCACCCACACCTTGCGAAGTGTTATAGCCGTTGACGTTCGACGAGATCTTCTCGAGCAGTTCCTGGGCGGTATTGACGCCGGACTTGTCGATGTCAGAACGGGTCACGACTTCAACCGGCAGCGCGGTTTCACCCTGGATGCGCTTTACCGAAGAACCGGTAACGGTGATCTTCTGAACCTTTGCGGGAGCTTCGTCAGCCAGCGCCGGTTGCAGCAGCATGCCGAACGCCATCGTGGTTCCGAACGCCTGGAGCAGAGCCCGGTAGCCGGGTCTCAGTGCAAGTGCCATAGGTGCCTCTCCTTGTATTTGTACCAATCAAACCCGTCGGGGTCTCCGACGGGCAAACTCATCGATGCGCGGGCTTATCCCGCAGCATCCGCATGGATCGCCTGTCCCTCACGAGGCACTTTGTAACTATTGTTATGCCACCCCCTTTCGAGGGCGACGCATTGTCACGGGACGTCAATCCGGGTGTCAATCTGCCGACATGTTGCGATGCCACACCCGAAGACCAACGGCCGCAAGGGCCCAAACGATGCCTGCAGTGGTGATGAAAACCGCTGCCGCAACAGCTTCAGCAAGACTTGTGCCATGCAAACAGCGCCCGAAGCCCAACTATTTCCAGTCATTTCAGGATATTTCTGCACCGCATTGGTGCGATGCACCAGACCGGAAAGTGCATCCGCCACAGAACTTGAGAACCCCTGAATCGCGCGCCAATGTCGGATATGTGACGCTTTCAGAGCAGAACATGTCGCCGATTCGAAAATCTACACAACACGCTACTTGCCGATACGCATAGCGGTCGTCTAAAATGCGCGGCTTCGCTGCTGTAGCTCAGTCGGTAGAGCAACTGATTCGTAATCAGTAGGTCACCAGTTCGATTCCGGTCAGCAGCACCAGACACGCAAACGGCCCGCACATGCGGGCCGTTTTCTTTTTGCTTTTGCGCGCTCAAACAGCCGACTCAAGTGCATCGGAGTCGGCTTCTGCGAGGACCAGCCCTTAAGCGGGTGCCAGGGCAGCCCCCAAGCTCAGCGTTTCACTGCTCGGCTGCGTCTCGCACCTTTGCCGCGTCGCCCATCCGGGCCTGCCCGTACATGTCGCCGATCATCATTCCGGCGATCGATGCGACGATGAACACGGCGACGATGATCCAGAACAGCGTGTGCTTGGGCTTGTCGGCCTGCTGATCGCCCGTTGGTTCTTTCCCTGCCATCCCCAACTCCCCTTTTTCCGATTCGCGACGCGCGGCGCATGACATGGCGGAAACGACCCGCCGCGTTCCTGCCGCGCAATTCTGCCTGCTGCGCTCGATCTACTTTGTATCGGCGTACGTCGGAGTGACACAAACCCGACAAACTGCCCCCGAGGGCGGCGCCTAATATGAAGGCATCCCCAACCGTGCGACCGGCGATGCCGGAACGCTCTGGAGCCAAGAATCATGTCCAAATCGAGCTTCCGACCCGCCCTTCCGCAGCGTCGCTGGATCATCGCTGGCGTGGCAGTCGCAGTTGTTTCCGTCGGCTCGGTGTATGCCCTCAGCGGACGCAAGGATGCCGGCCCGAAGGCGCCGGAAGGCGATGCCAAGCCAGCGTTGATCGAACTCGGCCCGACTGATGTACTGCAGGCCCGGCAGGTGGTTCATCAGGAGACAGTGCTGCTGGCCGGCACGCTGAATCCGCTGACGCAGATCCTGATGATTGCGCCCTTCGAGGGCCGGGTCGCCGAGGTCGGCGCGCGCCCCGGTGACAAGGTCACGGCCGGGCAGGTGCTCGCCCGTTTCGACGAGTCGGACCTTCGCGCACGCCTTGCCGAGCGGGCCGCCGCGGTCGCGAGCGCTGAAGAACAGATGCGGGTGGCCGAGCGCAACCGTGTATCGAGCCGCGCCCTTCTTGACCAGAACTTCATTTCCAAGAACGCCTTCGACAACACGCTGGGCGGATTCGCCGAACGCCAGGCCGCGCTGGATTCACAGAAGGCGCAGCTCGCGCTGGTGCAGCGCGCGCTCAAGGACGCACATGTGGTGGCGCCCTTTGCCGGCACCGTTTCGAGCAGGCAAGTGGAGCCGGGCCAGTGGGTCGAAGCGAACCGGAAGCTGTTTACGTTGGTCGACCTGCGCAAGCTCGAAGTCGAAGCCGCGATCCCGAGCCAGCACCTTGCGAAACTGGTGCCCGGTCAGAAGGTCAAGTTGCGTGCCGAGGGGTATGGCAATGAAACCTTCGAAGGCACGCTCACCCGCATCAACCCGAGCACCCAGGCCGGCACCCGTAACGTGCTCGCCTATGTGTCGGTCGAGAATCCGTCCGAAAGGCTGCGCGTGGGCTTGTACGTCAGCGGCGAGATCTCTACCGGCAACGCCCGGCAGCAGATCGAACTGCCTTTGACCGCCGTGCAATCGTCGAAGAACGGCCGTGGCGTGTGGGTGATTGCCGACAACAAGCTCAGGTGGCGTGGCGTCGAGTACGAGCGCCTGAGCGTCGATCAAGTGCGCATCACCAAGGGGCTGACGGGCGGCGAGCAGGTTGTCGCAATGCCGCTCAAGGGCGCCACCGACGACCTCGCTGTCCGGCTCAAGCCGGCGGCCTGACATTCCGGAGCGCCAACCATGTGGCTGACCCGCATATCGGTCAAGAACCCCGTCTTCGCGGCGATGATGATGCTGTGCCTCGCCGTGCTCGGACTGTTCGCCTACAAACGCCTGACGGTCGAGGCCTTCCCCGACGTCAGCTTCCCCGCCGTCGCGATCGAGACGCCCTACCCCGGCGCGACGCCCGAGGTGGTCGAAGTCGAGGTCTCGCGCAAGATCGAAGAGGCGATGAACACGCTGGCCGGCGTCAAGCGCGTGACCTCACGTTCGTACCAGGACTACTCGCTCGTCTTTGTCGAATTCGAGCTGACGGTCAATGCGGACAAGGCCACCGCCGATGCGCGCGACAAGCTCGCCCAGGTGCGCCCCTCGCTGCGTGATGACGTGAAGCAATCGGTGATCTCCAGCTTCGGCCCGGACGACCAGCCGATCATGTCGATCAGCCTGGTCTCCGATCGGCATACGACGCGGGAGCTGACCGAGCGCGCCGAAAAACTGATCCTCAAACGCATCCAGACGGTCAAGGGTGTCGGCCGCGCGTCGCTGGTCGGCGGTATCAAGCGCGAGATCCAGATCAGGCTCGACCCCTTCCGCATGCGGGCGCTGTACGTCGGCGTGGAGCAAGTGGTCGATGCCCTGCGCCGCGAAAACCAGATGCTGCCTGCCGGTGCATTGAAGAACCTGCGTCAGGAAATGCAGGTACAGGTGCAGGGCCGCCTGAAAGAACCGCACGCGTTTGAAGACATCGTGATCGTGCAGCGCGGCGACGCGCCGATCCGCCTGCGCGACATCGCGACGGTGGAAGATGGCGAAGCGGAGCCGACCTCGCATGCGCTGATCAATGGCAAGCCGGCGCTATCGATCGACATCTTCAAGGTATCGAAGGCGAACACGGTTGAAGTCGCCGACGGCGTGCGCAAGACGGTTGCCGACCTGAACAAGAACCTGCCGGACGGGATGCAGCTCGAGACGATTTTCGACGGCTCCGACGAAATCCGCGACTCGCTCTCGGACGTTCAGAAGACGCTGATCGAGGGTGCGATCCTGACCGTGTTCATCGTGTTTGTGTTCCTCGGCTCCTGGCGCAGCACGGTGATCACGGGCCTCACGCTGCCGCTGGCGCTGCTCGGCTCGATCTTCATGATCCAGGCCATGGGTTTCTCGCTCAACATGATGACGCTGCTCGCGCTGTCGCTGTGCATCGGCCTGCTGATCGACGACGCGATCGTGGTGCGCGAGAACATCGTGCGCCACGCCCTGCGCGGCAAGTCACCCTACGACGCCGCGCTGGATGGCACCAAGGAAATCGGCCTCGCGGTGCTGGCCACCACGCTCACCATCGTCGCGGTGTTCCTGCCGGTCGGCTTCATGGGCGGCATCATCGGCCGCTACTTCTACCAGTTCGGCCTCACCGTCGCCGCGGCGGTAATGCTGTCGATGTTCGTCAGCTTCACGCTCGACCCCATGCTCTCGTCGGTGTGGCACGACCCGCACGCCCACGGCGCCAAGCGCGGTGGCCTGCTCGGCCGCTGGCTCGACGCCTTCGAGCGCTTTCAGGAACGCCTCGCCGAACGCTACGGCCGCGTCATCGCATGGGCGCTGGGCCACCGCAAATCGGTGCTGGCACTAGCGACGGCAAGCTTTGTCGGCAGCTTCTTGCTGCTGCCCTTCATTGGCTCGGAATTCGTGCCCAAGGGCGACTTTGGCCAACTCGGCGGCCGCATGATGACGCCAACCGGATCCAGCCTCAGCTACACGCTCGGCAAAGCCAAGCAGATCGACGCGGCGCTGCGCGAGTTCCCGGAAGTCAAGCGCAGCTACATCACGGTGAATTCCGGCTGGCAGGCGCAAGGCCCCGAACAGTTGGGCCTCAATATCAAGCTGGTGCCCAAGCGCGAACGCAAGGCAACGCAGGAACAGGTGCTGGTCAAACTGCGCGCGCGGCTCAAGGAAATCGGCGGCGTCGAGCTCAAGAACCTCGCCATCGGCGAAGGCGGCGGCGGTGGCGACAACCCGATCGCGCTGAGCCTGCAAGGCGAGGACCTCGCCGTGCTCACCAAACTGTCGCAAGACCTGGCCGCCCGGATCCGCGCCATCCCGAACACGGTGGACGTGCTGACCACCGCGGAGGACACCCGCCCGATGCTGGAGATCGCGGTCGATCGCGCGGTGGCGGCAGACCTGGGCATCTCGGTCGAACGCGTTGGCAACACCCTGCGCCCCTTCATCGAGGGCCAGGCGGCGACCACCTGGCAGGCGCCGGACGGCGATGCCTACGATGTAAAAGTGCGCCTGCCGCCGGAGCTGCGCCGTAATGGCCAGGATCTGGATCTGTTGTGGCTGGCCAGCAACCGCACCGATGCAGCCACCGGCCTGCCCTACATGATCGCGCTGTCGCAGGTCGCCAAGGTGGTGCCTTCCACGTCGCCGACCCGCATCAACCGCAAGAGCCTGATGCGCGACATCTGGGTGCTGGCTGGCGTTTCGGGGCGTTCAGCCGGTGAAGTCGGCAAGGACGTGCAGAAGGTGCTCAAGGACTTCAAGCTGCCCCCCGGCTACCGCATCGTCGAAGACGGCGAGAACCAGCAGATGGCGGAATCCTTCGGCTATGCGGTATCCGCGCTGGCGCTGGCGGTGATCTTCATCTACATGATCCTCGCCTCGCAGTTCGGCAGCTTCCTGCACCCGCTGGCGATCATGACCTCGCTGCCGCTATCGCTGATCGGCGTGTTCCTCGGGCTGCTCGTCGCGCGCAGCACGCTGTCGATCTTCTCGGTGATCGGCATCATCATGCTGATGGGTCTGGTGACAAAGAACGCGATCCTGCTGGTGGACTTCGTCGAGCAGGCGCAGAAGCGTGGCGAACCCCGCCGCCAGGCGATCATCGACGCCGGCCGCACCCGCCTGCGCCCGATCATGATGACCACCTTCGCGATGGTCTTCGGCATGCTGCCGGTGGCGCTCGGGCTGGGTGAAGGCGGCGAACAGCGTGCCCCGATGGCGCACGCGGTGATCGGCGGCGTGATCGCCTCGACCCTGCTTACGCTCGTCGTGGTGCCGGTGGTCTACACCTACCTCGACGACTTCGGCGAGTGGTGCCGGCGCAGGCTGCACCGCCGTCGCGAACTCGCCGCCGACCAGGCCTGAGCACACGCAGCAACTGAGACAAGGCCCGGCACCGTCCGGGCCTTGTCGCGTCGAGCATAGGCACCGTGCGACAATCCGGGCGATTCGGTTTCAACACTCACGCTCCGATCTTGAACACTCGCGCCCCGCTCCCCCCTTCCGCCGATCTCGACGGCCACACGCCGATGATGCAGCAGTACCTGACGCTCAAGGCGCAGCATCCCGGCACCCTGCTGTTCTATCGCATGGGCGACTTCTACGAGTTGTTCTTCGACGATGCGGAGAAGGCAGCGCGCCTGCTGGACATCACGCTCACCGCGCGCGGCAAGTCGGCCGGCAAGCCGATCGCGATGGCGGGCGTGCCCTTCCACGCACTCGAACCCTACCTCGCCAAGCTGGTGAAGATGGGCGAGTCGGCGGTGATCGCGGAACAGGTAGGCGACCCCGCGACCAGCAAGGGGCCGGTCGAACGCGCCGTGGCGCGCATCGTCACCCCCGGCACGCTCACCGACTCGGCCCTGCTCGATGACAAGACCGACGCCCCGCTGCTGGCCGCGACGCAGCTTCGCGGCCGCCTCGGGCTCGCCTGGCTGAACCTCGCCAACGGCGATTTCCGCCTGCTCGAATGCGCGCCGGAACAACTGGGCTCGCAGCTCGAACGCCTGCGCCCCGCCGAAGCCCTGGTGCCGGACGGCATCACCCTCGAAGGCCTTGAACAACGCGTGCCCGCCGTGCGCCGCCTCGCCGACTGGCAGTTCGACGCCGACACCGCGCGCCGCGTGCTGCCCGAGCATTTCGGCACGCGCGACCTCTCGGGTTTCGGTGCCGACGAATTCGACGTCGCGCTCGCCGCTGCCGCGGCGTTGTTCGATTACGCGCGCGCCACGCAGCGCCAGAGCCTGTCGCATGTCTCGGGCCTGCACGTCGAACGCGAGGCCGAGTTCCTGCGCATGGACGCCGCCACGCGCCGCAACCTGGAACTGACCGAAACCCTGCGCGGCGAGCCCGCGCCCACGCTGTTCTCGCTGCTCGATCTGTGCGAGACCTCGATGGGCTCGCGCTGGCTGCGCCACGCGCTGCACCATCCACTCTCCGACCGCGTGGCGTGCGCGCACCGCCATGCGGCGGTCGAGGCGCTCATCGCCGACCAGGGTCTCACCGGCGAAGGCCTCGCGCGCGTGCTGCGCGGTATCGCCGACGTCGAGCGCATCACCGCGCGCATCGCACTGCGCAGCGCACGCCCGCGCGACCTCGCCGCGCTGCGCGACACGCTCGCCCGCCTGCCGGAACTGCGCAGCCATGTGCCCGGCGGCGAGACGCCGCTGCTCGCGCAGATCCATGCCGACCTCGACGCGCCGCTGGCGCCGACCACGCTGCTGGCCCGCGCGATTGCACCGGAACCGGCCACCAATGTGCGCGACGGCGGTGTGATTGCCGAAGGCTTCGATGCGGAGCTCGACGAGCTGCGCGGCATTCAGTCCAACTGCGGCGCCTTCCTGATGGAACTCGAAGCGCGCGAACGCGAGCGCACCGGCATCACCAGCCTGAAGGTCGAGTTCAACAAGGTGCACGGCTTCTACATCGAAGTCAGCCACGCCAACACCACCAAGGTGCCGGACGACTACCGCCGCCGCCAGACGCTCAAGAACGCAGAGCGCTACATCACCCCCGAGCTCAAGGCCTTCGAGGACAAGGCCCTGTCGGCGCAGGAACGTGCGCTGGCGCGCGAGAAGGGCTTGTGGGACGAGCTGCTCGAAACGCTCGCCGCCGACATCCTCGCCTTCCAGCGCATCGCACGCGCGATCGCGCTGCTCGACGGCCTCACCAGCTTCGCCCGCATCGCGTTGCGCTACGACTACTGCAAGCCGGTGTTCCGCAGCGAAGCGGGGCTGGCCATCGAAGCGGGTCGTCACCCGGTGGTGGAGCGCCAGGTCGACAGCTTCATCTCGAACGACTGCGACTTTTCCGCCACGCGCCGCATGCTGCTGGTGACCGGCCCGAACATGGGCGGTAAGTCGACCTACATGCGGCAGATCGCGCTGATCGTGTTGCTTGCGCACTGCGGCGCCTTCGTGCCGGCGCGGCGCGCCGAGCTCGGGCCGATCGACGGCATCTTTACCCGCATTGGCGCCTCCGACGACCTCGCCTCGGGGCGTTCGACCTTCATGGTCGAGATGACCGAGGCGGCGGCGATCCTCAACAGCGGCACCGAGCGCTCGCTGGTACTGATGGACGAGATCGGCCGGGGGACATCCACCTTTGACGGCATGGCACTGGCCTTCGCGATCGCGCGCCACCTGCTCGAAAAGAACCGCTCGCTGGCGCTGTTCTCGACCCACTACTTCGAGCTGACCCGGCTTTCGGTCGAGCACCCGGAATGCGCCAACGTGCACCTGGGCGCGGTCGAGCATGGCCACCGCATCGTCTTCCTGCACGCGGTGGAAGAAGGCCCGGCCAGCCAGAGCTACGGTATCGAGGTCGCCGCGCTCGCGGGCATCCCCGCGCCCGTGGTACGCGAAGCACGGCGCCGCCTGCGTGCGCTGGAAAACCGTGAAGCCTCCGGCGGCCCGCAGGCCGACCTGTTCTCCGCCTTGCCGCCCGAAGCCGAAGAAGCGCCGCCGCACCCGGTGCTCGAAAAACTCGCGGGGATCGACCCCGATGCACTGTCGCCGCGCGAAGCGCTCGAACGGCTCTACGCGCTGAAAGCCCTTACGCGATGATGCGTGTGCTCGCAGTGCTGCTCGCCGTGTTGATCTCGCCGGCCGCAAACGCCGAGCGATACAGCTTCGCGGCCTTCGGCGATCTGCCCTACAACGAGGCTGAGCGCGCCGAGTTCCCGCTGCTGCTCGATGCGATGCGTGAGGCTGCTGTCGTGTTCGGCGTGCATGTCGGCGACATCAAGACCGGCGGCACGCCCTGCGATGACATCACGCTGACCGACATCCGCGACCTGCTGGCCGGCGCGCCCTTCCCTACCGTTTATGTGCCGGGCGACAACGAGTGGGTGGACTGCACCCGGCGCAGTGCCGGCGGTTTCGACGCGCTCGAACGTCTCGACAAATTGCGCAGCCTCTTCCAGCCCAAGGCCGAATCGCTCGGAGCTGAACCCTTCAAGGTGGAGCGGCAGAGCGACGTCGACTTCTCGCACGGCGCCTACCAGGAACACCTGCGCTGGCGCCGCGGCCCGGTGGCCTTCCTGACCTTGAATGTGCCGGGCAGCGACAATAACTTCGGCAGCGGGCGCGAAGCGAGCAACGAATACCGCCAGCGCATGAGCGCGGTGCGCAGCTGGCTCGGCGATGGCTTCGCCAAGGCGCGCCGCGACAGCGCGCGGGCCATTGTGATCTTCATGCATGCCGATCCCGACTTCGAGGCCTTCGCTGCCGGCTCGCCGGCGCGCGCGTATTCGGAACTGCTGTACGCGCTGCGATCGGAGGTGATGGAATTCGAAGGCGAGGTCGTCGTCTTCCACGGCGACACCCATGTCATGCGCATCGACCGGCCGCTGGTCGATAGCGATGGCGCGCCGATCGAGCGTTTTCGCCGCGCCGAAGTGTTCGGCTCACCGATCCCCGGCTGGCTTGAGGTGACGGTGGATACCGAAGCCGAGCAACTGATCCGGATCCGCCCACGCCCGCTGCGCAAAGAGGATTGAGGCATGGCGCACTCGATTGATGTATCGGAAGAGGCCGGCATCCGCTACCTGCACTTCGGGTCGAAGTGGGTGCAGGGTGCCATGCGGGTTCGCCGCCCCTACGCGCTGCAACTGCAGTACACCCAGTACATGATCGCGGTGCTGTTGCTGCGCGAGCCGCCCTGGCCGCGCAAGGTGCTGCTGATCGGGCTGGGCGCTGCCTCGCTGACCAAGTTCTTCCACCGTTATCTGCCGCAGAGCCGGCTCACCGTGGCCGAGATCGACCCACGCGTAGTCGCCGTCGCCCGCATGCACTTCAAGTTGCCGGAAGAAGATGCTCGGCTGCGCGTCGTGATCGCCGACGGGGCCGAAATCGTGACCCGCGACAGCCAGCACTGGGACGCGATCCTGGTCGATGGTTTCGACGCCCATGCCCGCGCCGGCATGCTCGACAAGGCGCCGTTCTACGCCGCGGCGCGTGCGGCCCTGAACGACAAGGGGCTGATGGTCAGCAACCTGTTCGGCCACCGCAAGGGCTTCAGCGAGGGCTTTGGCCGCATACGCGCCGCTTTCGACGACCGCGCGATCGCGCTGCCGCAATGCGAGACGGGCAACGTCATCGCCATCGCCAATGCCGGCGAGGCGATCGCCCTGCGCTTCGAAGAATTGCATCTGCGCGCCGAGGCGCTGCGGCGCGACACAGGCCTCGATTTGCGCGGGCTGGTGAAACGCATGGTGCTGCAGGCCGCGGAAGGTGATGGACTGCTCCGCCTCTGACGAGGTCCGCGTCGACTGCGCCATCGTCGGCGCTGGCGTGGTCGGGCTGGCCTGCGCCAAACGGCTCGCCGAGCGTGGCCTGCAGGTCGCCCTGTTCGAACGTGAGCACAGCTTCGGCCAGGGCATTTCCAGCCGCTCCAGCGAGGTGATCCACGCCGGGCTCTACTACCCGCAAGGCTCGCTGAAGGCTGCCCTGTGCGTAGCCGGCGCGCGCGATCTCTACGCCTACTGCGCGGCGCACGGCGTCGCACACCGCCGCACCGGCAAGCTGGTGGTGGCGACCCGCGCCGATGACCTCGCAGCACTCGAACGCATCGCCGCCCAGGCACGCGGCAACGGCGTCGAGCGCGCACGACTGATCACCGGCGAAGCGGCGCGCGAGATGGAGCCCGCGCTGAACTGCTGCGCCGCGCTCTGGTCGCCGGACACCGGCATCATCGACAGCCATGCGCTGATGCAGGCCTATGCCGACGACGCAGAGGCTGCCGGTGCGATGCTGGTGTTTGCGGCGCCAGTGCTGCATGGCGAGTGCGCGGCACGCGGCGTCACGCTGCACGTTGGGGGGGCTGCACCCTACCGAGTTCGGGCGGATTGGCTGATCAATGCTGCAGGGCTTGGCGCGCAGCCGCTGGCGGCAGCGATAACGGGCTTTCCGGCTGCGCATATTGCGGCGCTGCACTTTGCCAAAGGCCACTACTTTTCGCTGAGCGGCCGCAGCCCCTTCAGCCACTTGATCTACCCGGTGCCGGAACCGGGCGGCCTGGGGATTCACCTGACGCTCGACCTTGCCGGTTGCGCTCGTTTCGGGCCGGACGTCGCCTGGATCGAGCAGCCTGACTACACTGTGCCGGTCGAGCGCGCCGACGCCTTCGCACGCGCGATCCGCCAATACTGGCCGGGCTTGCCGGATGGACGGCTGGTACCGGCCTATGCCGGCGTGCGTCCGAAACTGGGTGGGGCGGAAGCTGCCGCCGCGGACTTCCGCATCGACGGGCCGGCAAGCCATGGCGTCGCGGGCGTCATCAACCTGTTCGGCATCGAATCGCCGGGGCTGACCGCATCGCTCGCCATAGCGGCGCGCGTCAGCGACATCGTCACCGGATGAACGCGGAAACGCATCAGGCGGCAGGCGGCTCCGGCGGCAGCCACAGGCACTTACCCTTGTTGGCCTTGGCGATCGCGGCGATCACTTCATCATGCGCCGCCAGTTCTTCGGGCGAAGCGCGCAGGATGCGCAGCGGGCGCCGCTCCAGCGGGGCGCCGGCCTCATCGCTGCCGGCCGCTACTGTGGGCTCGCTGTCCAGATCCATGATCAGGCTGTCCTGACCGCGCGTCATCGCGAGGTAGACCTCGGCGAGCAGTTCGGAGTCGAGCAGCGCGCCGTGCAGTTCGCGGTGGCCGTTGTCGATCTCGTAGCGCTGGCACAGCGCGTCGAGCGAGGCCTTCTTGCCCGGGTTCTGCTCCTTGGCCATTTTCAGCGTGTCGATCACGCCGCCACACAGCACATCCAGCTTTGGGCGCCCGATGCGGTCGAGTTCCATGTTCAGGAAACCGACGTCGAACTGCGCGTTGTGGATGATCAGCTCGGCGTCAGCGACAAAGGCCTCGAAATCGGCCACCACGTCCTTGAACTTCGGCTTGTCGGCGAGGAATTCGTCGGTGATGCCGTGCACCGCCATCGCCCCCGGGTCGACCAGGCGCTCGGGATTGATGTAGACGTGGTAGTGGCGCCCGGTGAGCTTGCGCGCGACCATTTCGACGCAACCGATTTCGATCACACGGTCGCCGCTGCGCCAGTCGAGGCCGGTGGTTTCGGTATCGAGAACAATCTGCCGCATCACTTGCCCCTCACCTGATCGACGCCTCGGCGCGCCAGTTCGTCGGCACGTTCATTCTCGGGATGGCCGGCGTGGCCCTTGACCCACAGCCACTCGATCTTGTGCAGCGCCGCGAGCTGGTCGAGTTCGCGCCACAGGTCATCGTTCTTCACCGGCTTGTTGTCGGCCGTTTTCCAGCCACGACGCTTCCAGCCGTGGATCCACTCGGAAATGCCCTTCTGCACGTACTGCGAGTCGGTATGCACCCGCACCTGCACCGGCCGCGTCAGCGCCTGCAGCGCGCGGATCACGGCGGTCATTTCCATGCGGTTGTTGGTGGTCGAGGCTTCGCCACCGAACAGCTCCTTCTCGTGCCCGCCCGCGCGCAGGATGGCGCCCCATCCGCCGGGGCCGGGATTTCCGGAGCAGGCGCCATCGGTATAGATGTCCACTATCGAATCAGTCATTCGTTCCCGTTCGTTCTGTATGCACCGGATCGCGCTGGGCAACCGGCGCGAAGGCTTTGGCGCGCGCGAGTCGATCGCGCCACGCCGGCGCCACGAGCCGCATGCCACGCACGCGCTTGGTGGCCTGGATCACATAGGCCCCGCCGGCGAAAGGCCACCAACGGGGGCCCGCATTGTCCATGAATCCCCACTGTTCGATCCAGCGCGCAACCGTCAGCGGCGGCACATAGGCGCCAAAGCTCGCGGGCTGGCTCTCGAAACTGAGCAGCGCAAGCCAGTCCTTGAGGCGCTTGACGGTGAGGAATTGACCCTGCCACGGAAAGTCGCCCGTGCTCGACGCCATCAGGCGCCGTATGCCCCACAGGCTGAACGGATTGAATCCAGTGATGACGACCTGCCCTTCCGGCACCAGGATCCGTTCGACTTCGCGCAGCACCTGGTGAGGCTGATCGGAGAATTCGAGCACATGCGGTAACACCACCAAGTCGACGCTTTGCGACGCGATCGGCAACTCGAAAGTCTCGCTGATCAGCTTTACATCGCCGGAACGGGCGCAGCGCAGCTTGTAGCCGATGCGGTTGTGGCTGAGGTAGTCGCGTTCGGGAAGACCGATCTGGATCGCGTGGAAACCGAAGACATCGGCCACCCGCGCATCGACCAGCGCCAATTCCCACTCGATCAGGTAGCGGCCCAATGGCGATTCAAGCCACGCGGCACATCCGGGAATTGACATCGTGAGTCATGCGCCGAGAATTGCGGGGATGGAGATTGTTCCGCTTTCTGCCTTCTCGGACAACTACATCTGGGCGATCGTCTCGGACGGGCATTGCGTTGTCGTCGACCCGGGCGATGCTGCGCCGGTCGAACACTTTCTGCAGGCAAGCGGTCTCGCGCTGGATGCGATCCTGGTGACGCATCACCACGGCGACCATGTCGGTGGACTGATGCGACTGGCGAAGACCAGCTCGCCAGTCATTTATGGCCCCGCGCACGAGGCGATCGACGGCCTGACCCGGCGCGTCGAAGAAGGATCAAGTCTGAACCTGCTGAACGGCGCGCTGCGCCTCTCGGTGCTGGATGTGCCCGGCCATACTGCCGGCCACATTGCGTACGTGGCGGACGGCGCGCTCTTCTGCGGCGATACCTTGTTCTCGGCCGGTTGCGGGCGCCTGTTCGAAGGCACGCCGGCGCAGATGCACGCTTCGCTCGACAAGCTTGCCGCGCTACCGGAAGACACCGCGGTGTACTGCGCCCACGAATACACGCTGGCAAACCTGCGCTTCGCCGAAACCGTGGAACCCGACAACGCCGCGACCCAGGCGTACCACGCGAGTTGTCGCGCCTTGAGGGCAGCAGGCGTGCCAACGCTGCCCTCGACGATCGGGCGTGAGCGTGCGATCAACCCGTTCCTGCGTTGCGACCAGGCGAGCGTGCAGCGCAGCGTTGCGCATTACGTACAACAGGCGCTGGAAGATCCTGTGAGCGTGTTCGCCGCACTGCGCGGCTGGAAGAACGACTTTCGCTGATGCAGGCTCACGCCTGCAGCGGCTGGGCCAGCAGCACGCGGTTACGGCCGAGGCGCTTGGCCTCGTAAAGCGCAGCATCCGCGGCGGACATCAGGCTGCCCGGCGTTGGCGCCTCGCGTGGCGGCACGGCGGCAGCGACACCGAGACTGATCGACACGAAGGGTTGGCCCGCTGCCGGCGCGTGCGGCAGTTCCAGCTCGTTGACGGCGATCCGCATGCCCTCGGCAACCAGCAGCGCGCCTTCGGCATCGGTGTCCGGCAGGATCACCGCGAATTCCTCACCGCCGTAGCGCGCCACCAGATCCGCAGGGCGCTTCGCCTGCCCCGCAAGCGCACGTGCGACCTGCCGCAGGCACTCGTCGCCACCCTGGTGACCGAAGTGATCGTTGTAACGCTTGAAGTAATCGACATCGCACACGACCAAGGCAATCGGTGCGCTGCGGCGTTGCGCGCGCCGCCATTCGCGGATCAGCACGGCGTCGTACTGGCGCCGGTTGGCAATGCCGGTCAGCCCGTCGATCGAAGAAAGCCGCTGTAGCTCTCGATTCGCGTCATCGAGGCGCCGCGTCAGCACCACCAGCGAGTAGCGCATCTGCGAGATGCGCTGCATCGCTCGCACCTTGGCGGCCAGCACGATGGAACTGATTGGCTTGAACAGGTAGTCATCACCACCGACTTCGATGCCGCGCTGCAGGTCGTCGTCGCCGGTACGGGCAGAGAGGAAGATGATCGGCGTCCACTCGCCGTGTTGCTCCAGTTGCCGGATGCGCTTGGCGACCTCGAAGCCGTCCATGCCGGGCAGGATCACGTCAAGCAGCACCAGATCCGGGCGATGGGCCTTGAAGAGCTCGATGCCTTCTTCGCCTTCGCGCGCCAGCAAGGGCTCGATACCGATGGCGCGCAACTGGTGCGCGATCAGTGTTGCGCTGGTCAGAGAATCCTCGATCAGCAGCGCTTTCATCCCGCCATCCCGACGGGAAAATGGCCCGCCTTCACCCGACCCAGACATCGCGCCCCTCCCGGCACCGTTCTACCGGATTGCAAAACTCCGCCGCAAGCCCATGATACAAAAGCATTTTGACCCTAACACCCGCAGCCCGATACAATCGCGCCTTTGCAAGTCGCCGAGCGTTTCCCATGCAGTCTATCGCGCGCCGGGCAGCTGCGCTCTTCTGTTTTGCAGCCGCTCTGGCCCTCATTTCCACCGGGATCGCCGTCGCTGACGACATGGATCCGCCGGGCGCCGCCAAAACCGCCGGCGCTGCGCCAGTGGCCGCGACCACCGGCGCGGGTCTCGCTGCAGTCTCCAGCATCGATCTCTCGAAGCTCGGCACGCCTTCGGTGGCGACCGTGGATCTGACCTCCGAATCGTCCGACCTGTGGGCACGCATGCGGCAGGGCTTTGCCATGCGCGACCTGACCATGGATCTGGTCACCGATCGCCAGATCTGGTACCTCGCCCGCCCGGGCGCGTTGCGCACGATGCTCGAGCGCGGTCGCAAATACCTGTACTACATCGTCGAAGAACTCGAAAAGCGCGGCATGCCGACCGAACTGGCCTTGCTGCCGCTGGTCGAGAGTGCCTACAACCCGATGGCGTATTCGCCCGCGCGGGCATCGGGCCTGTGGCAATTCATCCCCTCGACCGGCAAGGATTTCAATCTCGACCAGAACTGGTGGGTAGACGAACGCCGCGACGTCCTTGCGTCGACCAATGCCGCCCTCACCTATCTTCAGGCGCTTTACGAGATGCACGGCGACTGGCATCTGGCGCTGGCTTCGTACAACTGGGGCGAGAATGCGGTCGCCCGCGCGGTCGCCAAGAACAAGGCCGCGGGGCTGCCGACCGAGTTCGCCTATCTCTCGATGCCGCAGGAGACGCGCTACTACGTACCGAAGCTGCAGGCGCTGAAGAACATCATTGCCAATCCGGAATTGTTCGGTTTCAAGTTGCCGCCAATTCCGAACGAACCCTACTTCGTGCCGATCAATACGGCCGTGGGCATGGATCTGCATACCGCCGCGCAGCTGGCCGAGATGCCGATGAAAGAGTTTCTCGAGCTCAATCCCTCGTTCAACCGCCCGGTGATTCCCGGCCAGGCCGGCCATCAGGTAATCGTGCCGAAGGAAAAGGCCGACGCCTTCGTCGCCAACCTCGAAAACCACGACCGGCCATTGCTCAGCTGGCGGACCTATGCCATGCAGCATGGCGAACGCATCGAACAGGTGGCGTCGCGTTTTGGCATCAGCGTCGCGAAGCTGCGCGAGGTGAATGGACTGGCACCGCGCGTGCGGCCGGGCCCGGGCTACACGCTGCTGGTACCGACCGGCGAGGCGATCGCCATGGCCGAGAGCGCCCCGGTGCTGGCGCCGAAACTTGCTTTTGCCTCGCAGACGCCGGCCCCGACGCCGCGGCTGGGCAAACACGGCGCGAGCAAGTCCCGATCGTCGGCACACACCCGCAGCTCAAAACACGCGAAGCACCGGCGCTGAGCCCACACGACAGTAGTCCTGCGCCCGGAGCGGCGGTATGATCGGCCGCTCGTGCTGACTGCCCTGACTGTTACTGTAGATGCTCCGTCGCCTTGCCACCTCCGCGCTGCTGACCCTGCTGCTGGCCGCACCCGGCGTGCGTGCGGACGGGGTCAACGTCGGCGAGGCCTCACGCCTGCGTAGCCTGGTACCCGCCGAACAACTCGAGGACTCGGCGCGCCAGCAGTACGCGCAGATGCTCCGCAGCGCGAACGCACAACGCGCGCTCGCGCCGGAGGGCCACCCGGAACTGCTCCGCCTGCGACGCATTTCCGGCCGCATCATTCCCTTCGCGCCGCGCTTCAACCCGCGCGCCAGCCAATGGCAGTGGGAAGTCAACCTGATCGGATCGAAACAGGCCAACGCGTTCTGCATGCCTGGCGGCAAGATCGCTTTCTACACCGGCCTCACCAATGGTCTGAAGCTCTCGGACGACGAGATTGCGATCGTCATGGGCCACGAAATCGCGCACGCGCTGCGCGAGCATGCCCGCGAACGCATCGCAAAAACCCAGCTGACGCAACTTGGCGTCGGCCTGCTCGGCCAGTTCGTCGGCCAGGGCAAGTACGCCGACGCCTTCAACATCGGCGGCAACCTGCTGACGCTCAAATTCTCGCGTGAAGACGAGAGCGAGGCAGATGTCGTCGGTCTCGACCTTGCCGCGCGCGCCGGATACGATCCGCGCGCCGGCGTTTCACTGTGGCAGAAGATGGCAAAGGCTGGAGATTCCGGCGGCTTTGCCTGGCTATCCACTCACCCCGCAGGGAAGGATCGCATCCGGGAAATCGAGCGTCGCCTCCCGGAAGTCATGCCGCTTTACGAGCAGGCAAAAAACACAACCACAAGGAAAGGCTGAAACGATGGCGAACGAAGCGCCGATGTTCACGGCGGAGACATACAGATTGCAGGACAGCTTCGGGTTCATGATCAACGCGCTGCGTGCGCGGATGATGGCGGTGATGGACCGGGAACTCGCGCCCCTGGGCATCACCAGCGCCCAATGGGCGGTGCTGGTACAAGTCGCGGAAACACCGGGCGTTACCGCGGCCGCCTTGTGCCGCCGCGTGCACTACGACACCGGATCGATGACCCGCATGCTCGATCGCCTGGAAGAGAAAGGGCTGATCCGCCGTGCCCGCAGCGATCACGACCGTCGTGCCGCGTACCTGCATCTGACTGAAAGCGGCGCCGAGGTGAACAAGAAGCTGCCGGAATACGCCGCACATGTGCTCAATCAGCACTTCGAGGGATTCTCGGTAGAAGAAGTGGATCTGCTCCGCAGCCTGATGGGCCGCATGCTGGCCAACGCTGAGCGTCTATCCGCCGGGACCTGAACCAGCACCGTTGCCAATGAAACGGGGCGCCCGTCGTGCTGACGAGCGCCCCGTTCTTGTTACAGCCCGCCTCTGCGTCAGCGTTTGGCGAAGGCTTCAGCAGCCCCGTTGTACACACCAACGAATTCTTCAACGATCAACGACGCGCCGCCCACCAGGCCACCGTCGATATCGGGCATTGCGAACAGTCCCAGCGCGTTGCTGGCCTTGACGCTACCGCCGTAAAGGATCGCCGTTTCCGCAGCAAACGCCTCGCCGGCCTTCTTGATGTAGTTGCGGATGAAGGCGTGGGTTTCCTGCGCCATTTCCGGCGTCGCGGTCTTGCCGGTACCGATGGCCCACACCGGTTCGTAGGCGATCACGATGCTACCCGGGGCGGCATTCGGGATCGCGGCGAGAATCGCGTCGAGTTGCGTCGCCAGCACCGCTTCAGTCTGGTTGCCGACGCGTTCCGCTTCGGTTTCGCCCACGCACACCACCGGCACCAGGCCGCCGGCAAGCGCCGCTGCCGTCTTCTTGCCGACCCAGGCGTCGGTTTCACCAAACATGGCACGGCGCTCCGAATGGCCGATCACGGCGTACGTCGCCCCCACGTCCTTCAGCATCGACACCGAGACTTCACCGGTAAAGGCGCCCTTGTCCTGATCGGACACGTCCTGCGCACCAACGCCGATCGCCGAACCGGCGGTTTCGGCGACAACCGATTCCAGATAGGCAAACGGCGGGCACACGGCGATGGCAACGCCGGCCTTGACGGCGGGAACACCGGCCTTGAGGCCGTCGAGCAGCGCCTTGTTGGCGGCTTTCGAGCCGTTCAACTTCCAGTTGCCGATGACGTAGGTCTTGCGCATGGGAACTCCTTGTTTTCGATTTTCCGGCTCAGCGCCGGCAGGGGGAAAGTATTCGATTTTAGTGGGCCGTGTTGCGAAGCGACACCCGCCAGATCAAATCGCCTGTTCGGGATGCTAGGCCTCAAGCTCGCGCGCTTTGGCAATCGCCGTCTCGATGCGATCGACAGCGATCACTTCGAGCCCTGCTATCGCATGCTTGGGCAGGTTCGCCTTGGGCACCAGCGCGATCTTGAAACCAAGCTTGGCGGCTTCCTTCAGACGTTCCTGCCCGCGTGGCGCGGGGCGGATTTCGCCCGCGAGCCCGACCTCTCCGAACATCGCCAGATCGCGCCGCAGCGGCTTGTTGCGCAGCGAGGACACGATCGCAAGGCAGACCGCGAGGTCCGCTGCCGGCTCGCCGATCCGCACGCCACCGACAGCGTTCACGAAAACATCCTGATCAGCGCAGACCAGCCCCGCATGGCGATGCAGCACCGCCAGCAGCATCGCCAGGCGATTCTGCTCCAGCCCGACGCTGAGGCGCCGCGGACTCGGCGTATGCGCCGGATCGACCAGCGCCTGCACCTCGACCAACAGGGGCCGCGTGCCCTCCTGGGTGATCAGCACGCAGGCGCCGGACACATCCTGTTCGTGCTGCGACAGGAATATCGCGGAAGGGTTGCTGACCCCCCGCAGGCCCTTGTCGGTCATTGCGAACACACCCAGCTCGTTCACCGCGCCAAAGCGGTTCTTGAACGCGCGCACCAGCCGGAAGCTCGATTGGGTATCGCCTTCAAAGTAGAGCACTGCATCGACGATGTGCTCGAGCACTCGCGGCCCCGCGAGCGAGCCGTCCTTGGTCACATGCCCGACCAGCACCAGCGCGCACCCGCTCTGCTTCGCGTATCGGGTGAGTTGCGCCGCACACTCGCGCACCTGGGCGACGGAACCGGGCGCCGACTGCAGGGCTTCGGAGTAAATGGTCTGGATCGAATCGATCACCGCGAGGCGCGGCTTCTGGGCGCGCAGGGTGTCGAGAATGCGCTCAAGGTTGATCTCAGGGAGCAGTTCGAGGGCGCCAGCGTCGAGTTGAAGCCGTTGCGCCCGTAGCGCCACCTGCTCGCCAGACTCCTCGCCACTGACGTACACCGCCCTGCACTGCTGCGACATGCTGGCCAAGGCTTGCAGCAGCAGCGTCGATTTGCCGATACCGGGGTCACCGCCAATCAGCACGACACCGCCGGCGACCAGTCCCCCGCCCAGCACGCGATCGAATTCCTCGATGCCGGTAGCGAAACGCGAATGTTCCTGTGGCGTGAAGTCGGCCAGCTTCTTGATCCGGCCTACCTCGCCCGCCAGTGCTGCGAAACGACTGGCGCCCGCGCCACTGGGCGTCGCGATGGTTTCCACCAGCGTATTCCACTGCCCGCAGCCCGGGCATTGCCCTTGCCAGCGCGGCGCCTGCCCGCCGCATTCGGTGCACTGGTAGACCGACTTGATCTTCGCCATCAATCAGCGCCGACGACGGTCACCGGGACGCGGTTGGCCAGTGCGCAGAAAAGCTCGTAGCTGATCGTGTCGGCCGCGGTCGCCACCTCGTCGGCAGGAAGGCCGCGGCCCCACAGCACGACCTGCGAACCGACGCCCGCATCGGGTAGCGCCGAGAGATCGCACGCCAGCATGTCCATCGAGACGCGGCCGAGCGTGCCAGTGCGCTGGCCAGCGACCAGGATCGGCGTGCCACTGGGCGCATGACGCGGATAGCCGTCGGCATAGCCACAGGCGACGATGCCGACCCGTGTCGGGCGCTCCGCAACGAAACGACCGCCATAGCCGATCGCTTCACCCGGCGCCAGCGTCTGCACGGCAATCAGGCGCGATTCGAGGTTCATCGCCGGCTGCAAACCCAGCGCGTCGGCGCTTGCAAGCCCGGGCATCGGTGAGCCCCCGTACAACATGATGCCGGGGCGCACCCAGTCTCGCGCCGCTTGAGGAAAGCGCAGCAAGGCGGCCGAGTTGGCGACACTTTGCGGCAATCCAAGCCCGCTGGCGGCAGCATCGAAGCGCGCGAGCTGATCCGCTATACCGACTTCATCGTCGGCGCGCGCAAAGTGGGTCATCAGCGTCACACTGGCGACATTGCTAATCGATTTGAGTCGCGCAGCCAGCTCGCCCGCCCGCTCGGGCGCAAAACCGAGGCGGTTCATGCCGGTGTTGAGCTTGAGGAATACGTCCAGCGGCTGCGCAAGCACTTCGAGTTCGAGCAGGCGGATTTGCTCAGCATCGTGCACGGTGAGCCCGAGCCCAAGCGTGCCGGCAAGGCGCACATCGGCCGGATCGAACGCACCTTCCAGCATCAGTATCGGCTGCCGTATGCCCGCTTCGCGCAGCGTCGCCGCCTCGGCAAAGTCGAGCATCGCATAGCCGTCGGCCACGGTCTCGACGGCGCGTGCGCAGCGCAGCAGCCCGTGGCCGTACGCGTTCGCCTTGATCACCGCCCAGGCACGGGCCCCGGGCGCCGCCGCTTTCGCGCGCAGGTAGTTATGCCGAAAGGCCGCCACATCGATCGCGGCGCGGATCGGTCTAGGCATCGCGCTTGAACCCCTTGCTCTTGAGGTGTTCGGTCGCGAAATCGGCAAAGATGGTGACCACGCGCGAGCGGAACTTGTCCTTGGGCAGCAGCACCGACAGCGTCTCGTAAAGATTCGGCTCGAGCGGCAGCGCGACGAGCCGGCCACTCTGGATGTCCTTGTCGATCGACGCACGGGCCGCGATGGCGAAGCCCACGCCCTGCTGCACCAGATGCTTGATGGTCGACAAGCTGGACAGCTCCGCCGTCACATCGAGGTTTTCCGGCGGGAAACCGGCGTCGCGGAAGAAGCGCTCGGCTGCCTCGCGGATCGCCGCACCAGGGTCCCGATCGATGAAGGGCAAGCCGACCAGATCATCGGCACGCACGCGCACATGTCGCGCCAGCACATGCCCCGGCGGCACGATTGCGAACAGCTCGTCGCGACCCACCTCGCGGCACTCGATACCAGCGTCGGTCGATTCGATCTCGACCAGGCCGACATCCAGTTCCTTGTCTGCCACGCGGCGCTCGACCCACTCCGAGTTGCCGACGAACACGCGCGGCACGACCTTGGGGTACTGCCGCTTGAAGCCATCGAGCAATGATGGCAACCAGTACGAGGCGATGGTCGGCGACAAGCCGACCGACACGACACCGTTAGGCTCCTGCGTCAGGCCGGCGACCTGATCCTCCATCTCGGCGCTCATGCCGAGGATTCGCTCTGCGTAGTCGAGGACGATTTCGCCCGCGGGGGTCAGCGTGACCTTGCCATAGCCGCGATCGAGCAAGCGGGTATTGAAGTGTTCTTCGAGCTGCTTGATCTGGAAGGTGACGGCCGGCTGCGTCATGTATAGCGCTTCGGCGGCACGGGTGAAAGATCGGTGTTTCGCGACGGCCAGGAAGACCTGAAGCCGGCGATCGGCCATGGTTGCCATGGTGAGTGCTCCGGACCGGCACCTTGGTCGGGATGCGACGTTCTGCGCCGCGGCCGATACCTTCGAGATGCCCGTCAAATGGGGTTTTTGCAGCGCACGATTGCATCACAAATCGCGCAGGGCCGCCAGCGAGCACGCCGTGGCTGGCCGGCTGCCACGGCACTGACGCAGGTTCGTGATATAAAGCCGGGTCCCTTCGGGGCCACAACAAAGTAAGCGGATGACCCCAGGCTTCTACATCATCATGGCCGCGCAGTTCTTTTCTGCGCTTGGCGACAGCGCCCTGCTGATTGCGGCAATTTCCATCTTGCGTGACATGCACGCGCCTGCGGCCTATGAACCGCTGCTGAAGCTCTTCTTCACCGTTTCATACGTCGTGCTCGCCGCGTTCGTCGGCGCGTTTGCCGATTCGATGCCGAAGTGGCGCGTGATGATGATCAGCAACGCGATCAAGATGATCGGCTGCGCGATGATGTTTTACGACGCGCATCCCCTGCTGGCTTACGCAGTCGTCGGGCTTGGTGCGGCGGCCTATTCGCCGGCGAAGTACGGCATCCTCACCGAACTGCTACCGGCGCGCTATCTCGTCATCGCCAACGGCTGGATCGAAGGCCTCACGGTCGGTGCGATCGTGCTTGGCACGCTGCTCGGCGGCCTACTCATTGAACCCGCCTTTGCCGACAAGTTGCTGGCCTTCGACATGCCGGGCATCGATACCGGCATCGATACGCGGGCGGAACTCGCGATCTCGACGATCGGCGTGCTCTATCTCGTCGCGGCGATGATCAACCTGCGCATTCCGGACACGGGCGTCGACCACAAACCGCTGCGCAGCAACCCCTCGTACCTCGTCCATGAATTCATCCACTGCAGCAAGCTGCTTTGGCGCGATCGACTTGGCCAGATTTCGCTGGCCGTAACAACCCTGTTCTGGGGAGCCGGCGCAACGCTGCAGTTCATCGTGATCAAGTGGGGCGAACAGAACCTCGGGCTGAGCCTATCCAAGGCATCGATGATCCAGGGTGTCTTCGCAGTGGGCGTGGCGCTGGGGTCCGTATTGGCCGCCCGATTCGTCTCGATGCGCCGCTCGGTCAAGGTGCTCTCCATCGGCATCGCAATGGGCGTCGTCGTGAACGTGATGGTGTTCGTCTACGACATCAAGGTCGCCATGTTCCTGATGGTGGTGATCGGAATAATGGCCGGATTCTTCGTCGTGCCGATGAACGCCTTGCTGCAGCATCGCGGCCACATCCTGATGGGTGCGGGCCATTCGATCGCGGTTCAGAACTTCAATGAAAACCTGAGCATCCTTGCGATGACCGGCCTCTACGCCCTGCTGATCTGGGGCGGACTATCGGTGCACACGGTGATCGTGCTGTTCGGTCTCTTCGTGGCCAGCACCATCTACCTGGTCAAGCTGCGTCACGAAGCCAACCAGCGCGAGCGGGATACGGTCAGCCAACTGGAAGACTGTCACCACTGAGTGCAGCACCCTGCGGACGCGCTGGCTGCGCAGCCAGCGTCCGCCGCGCCAGACACAGGTCTTCCCACGCCTTGGCCTTGTCGGCCGGATTGCGCAGCAGATAGGCCGGGTGGTAGGTCACCACGACCGGGATATCCCCGAAACTGAATGGCTTGCCGCGCGCCGCACCGATGCGGATTTCCTGCTTCAAGAGCGCCTGCGCCGCCGGTCGCCCCAGCGCAACGATCACCCGCGGCTGGATCAATGCGATCTGGCGTTGCAGGAACGGAAAGCAGGCCTCGATCTCGTCGGCTTCCGGTGTGCGGTTGTTGGGCGGCCGGCACTTCACCGCATTCGCAATGTAGACGCCGTCGCCCCGCGCCACGCCCAGCGCCGCCAGCATCGCGTCAAGCAGCTTGCCCGCCTGTCCGACGAAAGGCTCGCCGCGCAGATCCTCCTCCGCCCCCGGCCCCTCGCCGACGAAGAGCCAGTCAGCAGAACGATCGCCGACTCCGGGGACGGCCTGTGTGCGTTGCTCGCACAAGCGGCATGCGCGACAGGCTGAAATCGCGTCGTCCAGGTCGGGCCAATCCAATCCCGATCCCACCGGTTCACTCGCCCGGTCGCTCGATCGCTGCTCGGCAACGAACTCCGGGGTCGTAACGCCGGAGTCGCAGGACTCGGCTTCAAGGATCACTGGCGATGTCGGCTCTGCGACCGGGCTCGGCTCAAGATCGTTCGCGCGCGACACGGCCTCGCGAAGACGCCATGTGGGGCCAAGACCCAAGCGCGTCAGCAGCTGGCGATCACTCATGTGCGAGTTCCCGATGCATCACGATGGCGTCTTCCCGCTGCCCATCGACCCCAGGGTAGTAGCCCGGGCGGCGGCCAATGATCCGGAATCCATGCTTTTCATACAGACCACGCGCCGGCAGATTCGACGGGCGCACCTCCAGGAACATCTGGCGAGCGCCATTGTCATATGCCGCGCTGGCGATGGCTTCCAGCAGCCGTGCTCCCCAGCCTTGACGCCGTGACGCTCCCACCACGGTGATGTTGAGCAGATGCGCCTCATCGAGAACGGTCATCAACACCGCATATCCGATCGCAGTATCACTGTCCACGAACACCCAACAGCTGTAGCCGGCCTGGATCGAGTCACGAAAGTGGCCAATGCTCCACGGCGACACATGCGCCAACGCCTCTTGCTCAGCGACCCAGTCGAGATCGGACGGGCGCATCGGCCTGAGCAGCCCGCGACATTCGGTCATTGCCCGGCTTTCAGGGCGTTGCGCTCACGGGTGGTCAGGGCGACCTTGTTGCGCACATAGTGGGGGGCAAGGGCAGCGGCATCGACTCCCGGCAACTGCGACGCCCGATCGAGGAAGTAACGAATCAGCATGCCCGCCGTTGGATCGGACGCGCCCGGCTCTCCCGCAATCCGCGATGTCACTTCACCGGGCAAGACCGTCCGGTAACGTGCAATGCCAGACCCGCACACCCGCCACTCATGCGGCGAGTCCGGCAAACTGATCCGTTCAGGCGTGGTACACAGCACATCGCCGATGCGGGATAGGCCTTCCGCTGCTGGCCCGTAGATCGCCCAGTAAACCTCTTCCATACGAGCATCGAGCAGGGCCAGTACAAAGTCGCCTGCGCATGTACTGGCAAGCGCATCAATCGACAGCACCGGAATCACCGGAACACCCGCCGCAACCCCCAAACCCTGCGCCACCGCACAGGCAACCCGCACGCCGGTAAACGATCCGGGTCCGCTGCCCACGACAATGCCGTCAAGATCCGCTAATTGAACACCGGCAGACGCCATCAGGCGATCGACGCACACCAGCACGCTCCCCGACGGGCCGGACGCCGAGGCATCCACAGCAAGTTCCGTCGTGAGGGCGCCATCGTGTAGGGCTACGGTTGCCGCGGTGACCGAGGTTTCGAGCGCAAGGAGTTTCATGCTGTGAATGATACCAATTGCCAACCCAAGCCCTAGCGGCCACCCGCGAGGCCGAACCACAGCACCATTACGGTCGGTACCGGACTGCCATGGAGGATTCCCGGCGTGAAGCGCACTTTGCTGATCGCGTCGATCACAGCCACGGCATATCCGTCATCGCGCCCCACGGCCTGTGCAGAGACAACCACTCCCTTCCGGTCGATAAACACAGCTATGTGGAATTCAATGTCCTCGCGTGGCTGCGGCAGGTCCCCGAACTCGATTGCCAATGGATCCAGCGCATACGGTCGCTGCCCTAATTCGAGCGACGGGTGCCACTCCTCGGGCGTCGGCAGCCGCAGCGGAACACCCTCAATGTCCTCCAGCGCCGCCTCTCGCACACCCACTGCCTCCTCCGCCTCGTGCTGCGCAGGCGCCGGAGGCAGGGCTGGATCTGGCGTCTCCGCCCTCGATGCGGTCAGATCATCTGGCGATGGCGTGACATTGGCCGGCGGAGGGGCCATGACCTGCGCGGCATCGGCGTCAGTCTGATGAGCAGTGATCCTGGGAGGCACGCGCGGCTTGTGTGCCGGAGCTGCGACGTGCACATTGCCGGCCCGACCCGCCCAGGGGACGACACGCCCCAGTGCGACCACCTTCAGCGTTACCGGATGGGCAGTTTGGATAGCTAGAGGTCGCCGCAACATCCAGCCATCCAGCACAACCGCCAGCAGCACATGCAGCGCGACCGAAAGAAAAATGGCCCGTATCAACGGGCCATTCGGGCGCGGCGGATCGCCCGCTATCGTTGCCAACAGTCCGTCACCGACCCGGTACCGCTGACGCCCCGCTGGCCAGTGCTGCTGAGCGTCAGGTTGCCACATGTGCTATCGGACCACCCGCTTGGGGTTGCCGTCACCACGTACGAGGTAGCGATCGTGTCCCCCGCCATTGCCGCCACGCTGATCGTGTAACGGCCGCTGGCGGAAGACGCCGGGATACCCGCGTCGGCGAGGGTGGTCGAGTAGGTGTTGGTTCGCGAGTAAAGCCGCTCAAGCAACTGCGCCGCCTGTTCCGCGGCGGCACGCCCCTCAGCGCGACGCGCACGATCGCCGAAACTCGAATAGATGGGCAACGCGATCGCGGTAAGAATCGCGATGGACGCCATCACGAGCATCAATTCGATCAGGGTAAAACCCCTTGGCTTGGTTCTCACAACGTTCCCCTTAGCGCGTGAGGTCGCGCCAGTTCAGGCGGCCAGTTGAGGCCGGACACATGCCGCTAATGACTTCCACCGACCCGTCGCTCCGTTTGACCAGTCGGTTACAAGTCAATGAAGCGGGCCCACATCCTGATGCAGGGCAAATGGTCTTGTCCTTGATCACGACCGGCAGGCCACCCACCGGGCTCACACGCCGACTTGTCGGCGATTGTCGGCCTTCGGTAGCTGTATCCATCTTGTCTGAGTCGTCGTACTTCAGGTCTTCATTCAGATCGAAGGGCGGCACCGGCAAGCGGGCACCGGTTATTGCGTCCATTTCATTGATCCAGCCGCTTCCCCCCCCATTGCACGGGTCATTTGTCGGCGTCGCTGATACGAACAGGACGTGTCCATTGAGCGCCTGAGGGTCCTCGATCACGCGCTCACCAATGGCCGCGAGCGTCGACACCCCCTCCTTCAAATCAACGTACCACCCCAGTTGGCCCGTCGGATTGGTGGCCGGGTCGTACCAATTCGGCGTATTTTTATCGACGGTCCGCAATTCCCAACTGTACGTGACGCCCGTGGCGGGATTTACCGGCGTCTCAGTATCAGTGAGCGTAAACACGTGCTGAAGCATTCGGCTACGCGTGATGGTATCCGGCGACGAAGAGTCCCAGATTCCGTAAAAGGATTGCAGGCTCTGGTCGGCCATGTCGATATCTTCAATCGCTTTGCCGGTTCCCACCAGCACCATGTAACCGCCCTTGGGATGCAACATGACTTCCGGCGCGGTCGTGATCGGCTGTGCCTTGCCACCGGTGTCAACAGCCGAGAAGAGCTTCTTGGAGACGCTCCAGGCCGCCATGGAAGTACTGGTCAGATCGAACTTCCACACATTACCGTAGAGGTCTCCGGCATAGGCGTAGTCCGCGGTGCCGTCGCCGTCGATGTCAATCACCGCCGGCGAAGAAAGGCCATTGGGCGAGGCACCGACGGTGGCACCGGTGTCGATGAAGCGGAAGTTGGAACCGGAGACCCAGCCAGACTTGCCTGCTTCGATATAGGCAATATAAAGCCCCGCTTTGCCACTGGTGCTGTTGTAGCCATTCCCGAAAATGGCGGCCCACTTGCCGTTACGCAGTTTCGCGATCACCGGGCGCCCATAGGAATAACCGATATTCGCCGAATCAGTCGTGCTGTTGAATTCCCACAGCACGGTTGAACCCGGAGAACCCTCTGAGAACGACGGCGTGGTCACATCCAGCGCGAAGTAGCCCTTGCCGCCGGCACGCAAGCCACTGACCAATACGGTATGCCAACCATCGCTGAATTGTGCGTCATTGATCTGAATATGGCCGTCAACGTAAGCACGATGCGGATAACTCGCTTCGGTCAGCGTGCGGAGGTAGGGATAAACCTCCGACGGAACATAACCCAGGATCTCCTTACCATCGGATTCACGGAATCCGTGCAGCATGCCGTCGTTCGCGCCAACATAGATCACTCCGGTGCGGCTGGACTTGGCAGAACGGAATGCCGCGTAGGTCGGATCAGGCCAACCGTCTTTGGGCGTTGAAACCAGCACCGGCGAGGAATAGACGATGTCGCCAAGCTTCGTGACCGGGCGGGCGCGCAATCCACCTTTACCACTAGACGCGTCGTAGTCACCTTCGTAGGTCGCATCCCCGCGCAACCAGTTCAAACGGTCCGCCCCGGTTCTGGGGGACGTGGCGCCAGTAATCGCGGTTTGCTGGGACGAAGACAAACTCGCCCAACGGAAAGGGATAGCGCCGGCTGACCCGGTCTTGGACGGGTCATAACTGAGAATTGTGCGCGCATCGACATACTTGTTCGGCGTAGCAACAACACTCGCATCATGAATCAAACCCGCCGCAGCCGACCAAGTGGGCGTGGAGGAGATATCCAGCGGCGATCCTGTTGTCTTCACGAGCGGCAGTTTCTCCATGTCCCCCCACCACAGTTGCGAGTCCGACGAGGTCAGAGCCGCCCACCAAGGGCGTATTGCGGTGTCTTTTGCCGGCGAAGCATTGGGGTGATAGACACTAATGTAGGTGGCCGCACCCGCAACAAAGGACTGCGTATTGGCGGCTGCCGCACCCGCCGCCGCTTCGGTAGTGTTGATAGCAGCAACAATTTCCGCAAATGCCTTCACCACGTCACTCGCGGATTCCGCGGCATAGAAGCGCCCACGCCCGTTGATCGCGGCATGCCACAGATCCGCGATTTTCGCTGGGTTGTCCGTGCCGGCGCTCACAACAGGCCAGGTGGTGGCGCCAGAAACAATGTCCGGATAGCTACCGCCGAAGGTGCCCACTGCGGGATCCCATGTCAGCGGAGGCGTTGCCAGCGGCAAACCCTTGGCGAGCCCCAGCCCGATTGCGTACAGGCCGATATGCTGCCAGTTCGCCGGGTCATTCTGCGCAGCCCAATACTCGGCATCGGTCCATTTCGACAACACCGTTGCATCCGGCGAGGTCTTGGTCGGATCCTTGTCAGCCCTGCGACGGATGATCTGATTGCCGATATCCGTCCGCAGGTCGCGGCTCCAATAGGCAAATGCAATGTCAGCAAGATTATTTGCCGTGCCGGTCCCGTCCTTGTACGGGTTGATCGGCGAGTAAACCTTTCCGTCAGGCAACGTATAGCCGGTGCCATCGATATCGGAACTGGTACACCCTGCAACGCCAGTACATGCTGTCGGGGTATCACTGTTCCACATACCGTCGGTCATCAGCACGGCATAGGTCGAGCGACAGGCGTATTTGGGATTGGCGCCGCCCGATACGTTCGGATCGAAGGCGTATACATCGCCGTCACCCAGACTGGCGTTCATGACGTAGTTGCCGACACGCTGATAGGCGGTACGCAAAGGCGTGCTGCCGCTCGCCGGCAAGCGCGAAAGCCAGTTGTAGAAATCGGCCTTGTTTGATTCAAAGCGCCGGATCTTGTTCTTGCGACCGACCGAATCCCATCCCTGGCAAGAATCATTGAACGAATTGCACTTGTTGATCGACTGGTAGGCGAGTCGGATGCCTCCATCCAGTTGCGAGAACGCCAGCGTCGCCGCCGACGCGACGGCCAGATTGCGGGTTCGGTAGAAGGAGTACCAGTTCGCAAAGTTCTGCTGCTGGGCGGCCGTTTCGGCAGTGACCAGATGCACGTCGTAGCAGGCGTCCGCGGTAAAGGGCGAAGCGCAACCGCTATTCGTCTTGTCTAACGTGTAGTAATACGCCGGGCCAGCGGTCGTTTTCGTCGCGACCCCGAGTGCGGTCAGGTCGTTCGGGTGAGTCGCTAGAGTATGTGACGCGCCGGTCGGGTTGTAGTCTTTTGTCGGCCGGTACGCGGTACGCAGGTCGACCGACCCTTGGGAGGGGTCGAAGCCGTTGTAATACGCCGCGGAAAAGGAAGTGCTGAAAGACGTGCCATCCGCCTTCAAGGGGGGCGAATAGGTAGTCGCCGGGTTGTAGTACATCGAGTTGTAGTCAGCGCTGAAGATGCGCTTCGGGCTGAACGACGTACCAGTCTGCATGTCGGATCCATACGCATCCGGCACGTAAGCCCAGGTCATACTGCCCGAATCATCCAGCGTAACAAGCAGATTCGGCTTTTGCGGAATCGCGAGGAACAACGGCGCCTGCGACAGCGCCAGAGGCGCGGCCATTGCCGGCAGCCAGGCAATACCCAGCACTGAGGCCAGTCCGCCAGCCAATTTCCGTTTCAGTCCATTCGAAATCTGCATGATCAATTCTCCTGTTGGTTCAGGGTTGAACCATGGTCTGGACCCAGGCCTGAACTTCCTGGCGCGGACCAAACCCCTGCGCTGTCACGCGATAACGCGCATTCACCGTACCGACTTTGAGTGAGGTTCCCGGGCCGGGGGTGGTAATCCCTTCGACTACGTATCGAGGTTGCTGCGCCACCGACGACGGCCCTCCTGTGGTTGGCAACGGCAGATTGCCTCCATAGGTGCCATAGGTCACTGCAGCGCCTGCCACCCCCATCTGTGTTTGCCATACGGGTGCAGACCCCGCCGGCGCCGGCAGGCAGAGACCATTGATTCTCGCTGCAGCGGCTGCGGTCGCGTTGCAATCGGCAGCAAAACCGGTCACGCCTTGCACGATGCCAAAGCGCGTGCTGGTACTGCCGGTGAGGTCGATCTCGGCGTCCCTCAGGGCAGCTTCGGCAGCCTGAAAGGCGACCCCTTGCTCGACCCCGTAGCGGGCCATGCGCTCTTCAAGCGTGGAGGTGCGAATGGCCGCCAAACCCATGATGGTAATGATCACCAGCAACAACAGACTGACGATCAGCGTGGCGCCGCGCTGCCGGCGACGGTGCGTTATCAGAATCTTCATTTCGTCCGGTTCCGGAGATTGACCGAGAAGGTGACAATGCGGCGGGCACGCCCATCAGAGGGGTCGGCGAAACTCGCGCCGGCATCCCCTGCACCTCCATACAGGTCGCCAAATAGTCTGTATGTGTAAGTCAGGCTCGGGTTGTTGGTGCCCTCGCTTCTCAGCAGCAGCGCCACCTGAACAGCATTGACATTCGCCATGTTGGCGAGATTCGCCGGGCGCCAGATATCCGGCGAGCTGTCGCCGTTGGTGTCCTCGCCATAGAGGATCTGCATGGTGTCGACGCCATACACCAGCGGCACCTGCGCGGCAATCGGTCCCCCGGCGGCGATGTTGGCCGCGCCACGAATCACTTCGCACACCAGGGTAGGGGTGTTTGTGCTGGCGTCGCCAGGGTTGGTCGGCAAAGTAACGATACGCAGGCGCTCTTCTTCAACCTGCCCCGCACCGACAGCGAGGCCCTCGCAGTCCATCGTTGCGCCATCCGCCACGCCGGGCGTGGACCCGTCAGCCCCCCAGAAACGCACCCTTACCTCATCCGAAAGATTCGGAGTCGGCGCGGCGGCATCATTGACGCCGCAAATCGCCTGGGCCGAATCAGCCACGCATCCTGCGTTGATGATATTGAAATTGTCGAATGACGAAACGGGATGAAACCCCGCCATGCGAATCTGCCGCGCGAGAATGTCAAAACCGACGCGGGCGCCTTCCTGAATCTGGGCAATGTCCTTCGTGGCCCGCGACGCAGTCACGTTGCCGCCGAACAACTGGGTTGCGGCCAGCACTACCAGCATGCCGATCACCATCGACACCATCAGTTCGACGAGCGACACACCGCTTTGGTTCGTGTTCTTGGGCATTTTGTGAAGGAAGCTGGAAGTCATGGCACAAAACTCATCACGTAACGTCGCTGCAGGCTCGGCACGCCCGCGCCCTCGGTGGCGTTCAGCGCCCGTTCGCTCCACCAGATCTTGATGGCAAGGGGGTCCGTCGCGCCCCCGCTGCACGCAGGCGCCGCCGGGGTGCCGTCGTCCGGCGTCAGATCACGGCACAACACTGCTTGCGCGGCGGTGAGCCGGGACGCTCGCGCTTGAGCCATACCCGCCAGCGCCGCATTGGTCAGCGAACGCGCCCAGACCACCATGTCGAATTCAGCCTGCTGGGCCGGTGTACAGGCCACCGTGAAACAGTTGGTCGCGGGCGCAGCGGCAGTAGGGATAGCGGTCGCCACGCCCCAGGTGGGCGCCAGGTAGGTCGCAATCGCCGCGTTGTTCGCACGTACCTTGTCTGCGAGTTCATACGCCGCCTGCGCCGCGGCAGTACGGGCAGCCGAATCGGCGGTGCCACGCGTACTCATGACGAACATGCCGGATACGCCGAGCAGCCCGATCGCAACAACGACCATTGCGACCAAGACTTCGATCAGGCTCACGCCTCGTTGCGCTGAGCTTGAGTTGCCTGGAAAGGCCTTAGCAGGTTGCATCATGGGCACACCGTTGCGGTTGGATAGCCGGTGACAGCACCAGTGATGCGCGCGTTCAGCACGCGACCGGTGCGGCCTGTACTGCAAATCGTCCAGATCAACTGCGCGTTGAGCCGACCGGTACTCTGGAACATGGCAAACCCGGTGCCTGCCGCCTCGGTAAACTGAAGCGTCGCGGACTCAAGCCGGCGCACCTTGATCAGCGGTTCGGCCGCTTCATGAGCCCCGTTGCCATTTGTATCGGCAAACACGATCCAGCCCGTGCGCCAAGCAGTACCCCCAGCGCATGTGGTGCCGTCGGTACTGGCGCACACCGTCGCCCGGCCGCCCCGGCGCATGGCCTCCATACGAGCCAGCGCAAGATCTGTCGAGAAGTCGCTCGCAGCACTGGCAATGCGTTGCCTCGCGATCAAATCGCTGAAAGAGGGCACGGCGATCGCCATCAGGATGGCGGTCACAGCCATGACAAACATCAGTTCGATTAAGGTAAATCCCTTTTGGTTCACCGAGGTCTCCTTTGCGGCAACTGAAATGTAGTCGTTACAAAACGCAATTGAACGCCAAGTGCGACGAACGGACACGCGCGCCAGACAAGCGGGTCGCAGGCGAATCGGGCCGGCGCCGGCGGCTATGGGCCACAGCGGATCGCGAGACGTATTTCCGAAACCAGAACAGCGCGAGTGGTGGCGCGTCAGGTGGCGATGGACACTATGGCTTCCAGTAGTCCGGATGCGAGAAATGATGCTTGAGCCGGTCAATCAGCAGGCGAACGCGCAGTGCAACCTGGCGGCGCTGCGGAAACACCGCGTAGATGCCCACAGGGGCCGCAGCAAATTCATCCAGCACCGAGACGAGGCGCCCGGCCGCAAGGTCCGCCCCGATTTCCCACATTGATCGCCACGCGAGCCCCGCCCCGGCCAGCGCCCATTCGCGGAGTACCGCGCCATCATTGCACTCAAAACTTCCAGAGACTCTCAGGACACGCGATCCTGACGCGTCAGTCGCATCCCGGAAGACCCATCCTCGCTGCTGCGAAAGCGCGAGGCAATTATGATGCGCCAATTCGTCCGGTGTTGCCGGAACGCCACAGCGCGCCAGATACGCCGGGCTGGCTACGACAGCGCGCTGGTTCTGCCCTAGCCGGATCGAAACCAGACTCGAGTCGCGCATTTCGCCCAACCGGATCGCGACATCGATCCCTTCGTTCACCAGATCGGCCATGCGGTCAGACAGGTCAAGGCTCACCGACACATCTGGGTTGTCTTCCAGGAACGCCATGACCAGAGGCGCCACATGCCGGCGGCCGAACCCTGCGGGCGCACTCAACCGAATGTGCCCACTCGCCTTGACCCCACCGAGACTCACCGCCGCCTCGGCGTTGGCGAGTTCATTGAGTACCCGCTGACCGTCCTCGAGAAACGCATTGCCTTCGAACGTCAGCGAAATGCGACGTGTCGTGCGAACAAGCAGTCGGACGCCCAACCGTGACTCCAGCGAATCGAGTCTTCGACTGATGACCGCTGGGGTCACGCCTTCGGCCGCCGCTGCAGCCGAAAGACTCCCTCGTTGCGCTGCAATCACGAATGCGGACAGTTCCTTGAATCGATCCATTGTTGACCAAGAGACAAAGATTATTTGACCTTACGACTGATTCTAAACACGTTTGAACACGAATACACTGCATCTGCAGCGTGCGCATTCAGTTGCGCAGCGCCGCCTCTCGCCGGGGGGACGAGAGGCGGCGGCTGCCTTTTCGGGGGAAAAGATGCGTTATTCGGCGGTTCTTTTCGACGCCTACGGCACCTTGTTCGACGTGCATTCGGTGGCGGCGCTGGCCGAGCAACTCGCGCCGGGGCGCGGCGCCGAGTTGTCGGCGCTGTGGCGCCAGAAGCAGATCGAATACACGCAGCTGCGTACGCTGGGCGGCCGCTACAAGCCCTTCTGGGAAGTGACTCGCGACGCGCTGGATTACGCGAATGCGCGGCTGAATCTGAACCTCGACGCAACGCAGCGCGAGCGATTGATGAATCAGTACGCCTGCCTCGCCGCGTTCCCCGACGTGAAACCGACACTCAAGCAGTTGCGCGACACCGGCCTCACTGTCGGCATCCTGTCGAATGGGACGCCGCAGATGCTGGATATCGCGATCAAGAGCGCAGGCATTGCCGCCCTGCTCGACCACGTGCTGTCGGTCGATGCGGTGCGCGCTTACAAGACGTCGCCGGCCGCCTACCAACTGGGCACTCATACCCTCGGACGGCCCCCGCGCGAAATCCTGTTCGTGTCGTCGAACGGCTGGGACGCCGCCGGCGCCGGCTGGTTCGGCTACAGCACCTTCTGGTGCAACCGCGGTGGCCATCCCCGCGAGAACCTTGACATCGCCCCCACCGCAGAAGGCCGCTCGCTGGCCGACCTGACCGAATTCCTTGCTGGCCAGCGCGCCGGCAAACGCCAGATCCATTGATCCAGAGACCAAGGAGACACTCATGGCCCTTCAACTGCCCGCCGGCATGCAGATCACTGCCCCGGTCACGCCCGAATTCGAAGCGATCCTGACGCCCGATGCACTGGCCTTCGTTGCCAAACTGCACCGCGCCTTCGAAACCCGCCGTCAGGAACTGCTCGCCGCCCGTGTCGAACGCACGAAGCGCCTGGACGCGGGCGAACGCCCGGATTTCCTGCCGGAAACGCGACACATCCGCGAAGGCAAGTGGACGATCGCGCCGATTCCGAAGGCGCTTGAATGCCGTCGCGTCGAGATCACCGGCCCGGTCGAGCGCAAGATGATCATCAACGCACTCAATTCCGGCGCCGACAGCTACATGACGGACTTCGAGGATTCGAACTCGCCGGTCTGGGAGAACCAGATCCAGGGCCAGATCAACCTCTACGACGCGATTCGCCGCCAGATCGATTTCGATTCGAACGGCAAGCGCTACGCCCTGAAGGAAAAAGTCGCCACGCTGGTGGTGCGGCCGCGCGGCTGGCACCTCGACGAAAAGCATGTGCTGGTGGACGGCCAGCGCATGTCGGGCGGGATCTTCGATTTCGGCCTCTTCCTGTTCCACAACGCGAAGGAGCAGATCGCACGCGGCGCCGGCCCCTTCTTCTACCTTCCGAAGATGGAATCGCACCTCGAAGCGCGCCTGTGGAACGACATCTTCTGCCTGGCGCAGGACGAGCTGGGCATCCCGCGCGGCACGATCAAGGCGACGGTGCTGATCGAGACGATCCTCGCCTCGTTCGAGATGGACGAGATCCTCTACGAACTGCGCGAGCATTCGTCGGGCCTTAACGCCGGGCGCTGGGACTACATCTTCTCGTGCATCAAGAAGTTCAAGGTGGACAAGAATTTCTGCCTGGCTGACCGCAGCAAGATCACGATGACGACGCCGTTCATGCGTGCCTACGCGCTGCTGCTGCTGAAAACCTGCCACAAGCGCAATGCACCTGCAATTGGCGGCATGTCGGCACTCATCCCGATCAAGAACGATCCGGAAAAAAACGCGATTGCCATGCAGGGCATCATCAACGACAAGAAGCGCGACGCGACCGACGGCTACGACGGCGGCTGGGTGGCGCACCCGGGGCTGGTCGAAGCCGCGATGGCCGAATTCACGGCCGTGTTGGGGGATAAGCCCAACCAGATCGACAAGCAGCGCAACGATGTGACCGTGACCGGTGCCGACCTGATGAACTTCCAGCCCGAAGCGCCAATCACCGAGGCCGGCGTGCGCAACAACATCAATGTCGGCATCCACTATCTCGGCAGCTGGCTTGCGGGCAACGGCTGCGTGCCGATCCACAACCTGATGGAAGACGCCGCCACCGCCGAGATCTCCCGCTCACAGATCTGGCAGTGGATTCGCTCGCCCAAAGGCGTGCTCGAAGATGGCCGCAAGGTCACTGCCGAACTGGTGCGCAGCTTCACCGCCGACGAGCTGACGAAAGTCTGCAAGGCGGTCAGCGCCCAGGGCGAAAACACCTCGACCTACGAACGTGCTGCGCAGATCTTCGAGAACATGAGCACCCGTGAAGATTTCACCGAATTCCTCACGCTGCCGCTGTACGAAGAGATGGCATGAACCAGCGCAGACGCTCGCTTTGCCGACGCGCTCGCCAAATGAAAAAGCCCGATCCAGAGGATCGGGCTTTTGCTTCGTGCCTAGGTGCTAGTCAGCTCAGAACGCCACAGAGAACGACGCAGCAAACGCCGGCGCGGTCTTGACCTTGTCCTGGGCGAGATCCTCCTTGCCGGTCGTATCCTTGACCTTGATCTCGCCGGCTGTCATCGCACCACCGTACACATCGAAGCGCCAGCCACCTTCGCCACGGTAGGTTGCCTGGGCAAACACCGGCACATAGCTCGCCTCACCGACGCCATCCTTCGCTGTCGGATTGTCTTCCGCGAGCCGGAAACGATAGCTGCGGTAGGCTGCGCCGACGCCGAGTTCCCACCTGGGCGTGAGTTCATAGGAAAGCATCAGGCCCGCAGGGCCGGAAGGGCCGACCTGAAGCGGGTTCGAGATTCGCCAGTTCTCGGCAATCTTCCAGTCGACGATCAGGAAGGGAAAGACCTTGGTCTGTTCGATCGTGCGATACGCGGCCAGACCGAAGCCGATCACCTTGTCGCGGGCATAGGGTTTGATGGCGATACCGGCGAGGCCGTAGCCAAGGGCCTTGCTGGCGTTGGCCCCTTCTTCACCGCTCAATTCGATACTCGGGCTCACCGACACGCGCCAGCCCTCGCCGAAACCGAAACCATACGGCAGGCTGGCCGAGAAACGATTCACTGACTTCCACGGCAGATTGCCGCCGAACCCCGCTGGCGCGCCGTCGAAATGCCAGTCGTCGATGTCGGCGCGCAGATCGAGTCCGAGCGTGGTCGCCGGCGACACTTTCCACGTCGACCCGCCTTTCAGAGTCCAGCCAGACATGCTGACCGAGCCCCCCTTGTCCAGATCGCTGTTGAGTACATGAATCCACGACGCCGAGAAGTCCATTGACGCCGGGTCGGCCATGGCAGGCATCGACACCACGAGCGCGGTCGCGGCCATGAAGGGGAAGAACTGACGCATTGTGAAGCTCCAAAGTAGCAGTGGAATCCAGATCGCGCGGGAGCATAGCATCGGGGCCGCGACGGCCGGCACCGCGCCCCTCACCATCACGATCGCGTGTGGCGCATTTCCCGAACGCTCGCCGCCGGGCCTTCATTGAGCACCGCAAGCTGCCGAAAGTTCCATGCTCCGCTATGCTGACGCAAGCCATGCAGCCCGGCATCGCCCGCCCATGACCCTTTCCACGACACTCGGAAGCCTCGCAGCCGTCGCACACCTGGTCATCACCGTGACCTTCGCAGTGCGCGCACTGATGCAGCGGCACCCGCCCTCGACCACGCTGGCCTGGCTGCTGCTGATCATCGGCGTACCCTACTTCGGCGCGGGCCTTTATCTGCTGATCGGCGAACGCCAGCTAGGGCGACGGCGCGGCCAGCACGCACGGATGCTGCTGCCGCTGCTGGAAGACTGGGTGCGCAAACTGCCGCCCGAAATCATCAGCCCGAAGCGCGATGGCGACCGCTGGCTCTCGATCCGGAAGACGGCGCACGGCGCAGCCGGGCTTGAGCCGACGGTGGGCAACCGCATCGCGCTGCGCGACGCCTCTTCGCGGATCCTCGCCGAGATCGCGCAGGATATCGAGACCGCCACGCACACCGTATTGATGGAGTTCTACATCTGGCAGCCTGGCGGCGATGCAGACCAGGTTGGCCAGGCCCTGATGCGTGCCGCGCAGCGCGGCGTGGCTTGCCGCGTGCTGCTCGATGCCGTCGGCAGCCGCGACTTCTTCCGCAGCGATTGGCCGAAGCTCTTGCGCAGTGCTGGCGTGGCGGTGGTCGAAACGCTCTCGGTGAGCATCCTGCGGGCCGCCTTCGTACGTTTCGACCTGCGCCTGCATCGCAAGATCGTGGTGATCGACGGCCTCGTCGGCTGGACCGGCAGCCTCAACCTGATCGACCCGCGCTTCTTCAAGCAGGACGCAGGATTCGGCGAGTGGGTCGACGCCATGGCGCGGATCCAGGGGCCGGTAGTGGAGATGCTGGCCGGTGTCGTGTTGTGGGACTGGTGCGTCGAAACCGGCGAGCCACTCGGCCAAGTCGCGCCCGGACTTGCCGACGCAGTTGCGCCGCCACTGCCGAACGGCGCCGAGGTGCAGGTGCTGCCCTCAGGCCCCGGCTTCGAAGGCGAGGGTGCGCGCAGCCTGCTGCTGGCGACAATCTACGCGGCGCGTGACGAAATCGTGCTGACAACGCCCTACTTCGTGCCCGACGAACCTTTGTTCCTCGCGCTCGAGGCGGCAGCGCAACGCGGCGTGGCGGTAACGGTCATCGTGCCGGCGCGGGTTGACTCGGTGCTGGTACGGCACGCCAGTCGCTGGTCATTCGAACCGCTGCTCGCAGCCGGCGTGCGCATCCTCCAGTTCCATGGCGGCCTGCTGCACACCAAGAGCGTGACGGTGGACCGTCAGCTGTCGCTGTTCGGTACGACGAATCTCGACATCCGCAGCTTCCGGCTCAATTTCGAGGTCACGCTGGTGGTCTACGACCTCGCCTTCACCACCGCATTGCGGCAACTGCAGGCAAGTTATGCGGATGCGTCGGCACCGCTGGATGCGGCAATCTGGGCACGACGCAGTACTGGCGCACGTCTCGCCGAAAACGCGGCACACCTGGTCAGCCCCCTGCTGTAGCCCCACCCCGTCACACACGCTTGACCACTGTCAGAGCACCGACAAAGCGGCAGCCTCTCGCGCGGCCGTAAGCCGCACAATGCGGTTTTGCGCAGTTTCCGGAGCCGCACGCCATGAACATACTGATCGTGAGTTTCGGCGAGGGCCGCGACTACGAATTCCACGCCAGCGACGACGAACTTGCCGCCATCGAAACCCGGGCCGCGCGCCAATGGTTCGACCGCGAGTTTGTCGAGCTCGAATGCACGCCGACCAACCCGATGGGCAAGCTGCTGATCGTCGACCAGATCCTCAACGTCGGCAAATACGGCGGCGAGGCGCGTTTTGCTCAGCCGGGCGACTGGGCCGTTGTGTATGCACGCAACACCCTGAAAATCGTCGGTCGGCCGCATGTCCGCGTCGACACGGCGGGCTGGGCCATTTCGTATTAGGGGACGATTTCAGGCTGGTGGCGCCGGCGCAGCAGATGCAGCGCGACTGGCACCAGCAGCGCGCAGCCAAGCCAGCCGTGCGCGGCAACGATGAAATCGCGGGTTCGCCCATCGCTGCCGTACTGGGCGAACTGACCCGACAGCGCCAGCACCGCCCACACCGCAGCCAGCGCCACGCCACTCCAACGCACCCTGTTCGTCTGCCACATCGGCACGACATGACGCGCCAGCACGGCACCCAGCAGCAGGAGCGACCAACCCGCAAGCAGCCCGTGCGCAATTGCATTTGCGTGTCGCCATTCCAGCAGGACTGCGTCCGGCAGGCGCATTGCGATCGGTTCAAACAGCACCAACCCGCTGCCAAGCAGTGCAGCCAGAAGCAGCAACAGCCCCGGCTTCCATGCACGGTGTTGCAGCCCAGGCGCGCGCGATCTTCTTTGTCGTCTCATTCTTGCTCCAGCTCGATCAGTTCAGCGGTGTGTGCCGCCAGCAAACTTTCCGCCCGCTCGCGATCTACCAGCGCAACCTTGGTCAGCGCATCAGCCACCGCACAGCGCGGCGCGATGACGCTGACCCCGCGCGGCTGGGACGCCACATCGACACGATCCCGCCCCAATACCGCCAGCCCGCGCCGTCCATGAAAAGGGCCGTTCAAGGCATAGCGCGCTGAAGTGGCGATGGCCTGATCACGCAGCGTCACGGCGCGTGCCGGTCGACGCCAGTCCGCCAATGCGCGCACGCCAACCGCATGCTCGCCAATCACCGCCAGGTCGCCGCCGGCGTTGACGCAGGCAGACTTCGCCCCGGCCGCGCCCAGCACTGCAAGCGCCGCATCGACTGCGGCCCCCTTGGCGTAGCCGCCAAGGTCCAGACACACCCGGCGTTCGATGCGCAGTTGATCCGGCGCCAGCCAGCGCAGCGCGTCGCTCGCCCCTCCGGCGACGACACCGGCCACATCGAACAGCGCCGGCCGCATACCCAGTGCGATCAGATCAGCACCGAGATTGGCATTGAATGCGAGGCCCGACGCCTGCTCGAAGGCCATCGCGCCCTGCAGCACCAATGACTGCCACGCCTCAAGCGCGAATTCATCTCCCGGCAGCGCGCGGTTGAGGCGCGCAAGAAGACTGTCCGGGCGATAGAAAGAAAACGCCGCCTCGAACGCATCGATCCGCACAAACGCATCTGCGATCGCGTCCGCGCTCACACCGCTGGCCTCGATTTCGACCAGGGTGCCCATGGCCATACGGGCTCGGCGAAACGAGGCTGAGCGGGGTTCCTGCGTCATGGCCGGCTCCAAGAAATCATTCGCTGCAGTGTACCAAAAGCACCGTTCAATACATAATGCGAACCATTCTCACTCGCACATGCGTTTTAACAATGTCCGAACGCTACCTGCAAAACAGCGCTGCCCTGATCTTTTCCACTTTCATTCTCGTCGCCTGTGGGGGTGGCAGCGAAAGCAGCGGCACCGCCACGCCAGGGCTCCCAAATGAGACGCTGAGCAGCGTCGCCGCACTGGGCGAACAGATCTTCAACGATGCCTCGCTCTCAGCCTCGGGAAAGATGTCCTGCGCGACCTGCCATCAGCCAGCGGCCGCCCACGCCGCACCGGCATCCGGCACCAACGGCATCGGCACGCCAGACGGTGGCCCGGCGCTCGACGTGCAGGGCTTCCGCAAGGCGCCTTCGCTGCGCTACCTGAAGTTCGCGCCGGCCTTCAACTTCGACGCTGAGGGCACGCCCAACGGCGGCTTCATGCGCGACGGCCGCTTCCAGAGCCTTGCCGAACAAGCCGGAAAGCCCTTCTTCGAGCCGCATGAGATGGCGCTTGCCAATGCAGCCGAGCTGGCCAGCAAGGCTGGCGCGGCGAATTGGGCTGCGGCCTTCAAGGCACAATTTGGCGCCGACGTCTTTGGGGACCCGGCCAAGGCACTCGACCGGATCGCCTACGCATTGGCCCAATACCAGAAGGAAGACCCGGCTTTCGCGCCATTCGACAGCAAGTACGACGCCTTCCTCGCCGGCAAGACGACGCTGACGCCGACCGAGCTTCGCGGTCTCGCGCTTTTCAACGATCCGCAGAAGGGCAACTGCGCCGCCTGCCACCCGAGCGCTCGCAGCGCCAACGTACCTGGCCCGCTGTTCACCGACTTCAGCTACGACGTTCTCGGCGTGCCCCGCAACGACAAGATCCGCGCCAACCGCGACACCAACTATTTCGACCTCGGCCTGTGCGGCCCCTTCCGCAAGGATATGACCGGCCGCACAGACCTGTGTGGCGCGTTCAAGGTGCCGACGCTGCGCAATGTCGCGGTGGGCGGCCCCTACTTCCACAACGGCCGCTTCGCCACGCTGAAGGAGGCGATGCGCTTCTATGTGCGTCGCGACACCAACCCGGAAGAGTGGTACCCGCGCCTGCCCGACGGTTCTATCGACAAGTTCGACGATCTGCCAGCGGCCTGGCGCAAGAACGTCAACGCCACCGAAGTGCCCTACAACCGCAAGGCGGGCGACGCCCCTGCGCTGAACGACAGCGAGATCGACGATCTGATCGCCTTCCTGACCACCCTCAATGACGGCTGGACGCCCCAGCACTAAGCCCAAGACACCGGAGCCACCCACAATGAAGAAGACTTTGATTGCCGCTTCGCTGGCGGCCTTGTTCAGCACGACACCGGCGATCGCCCAGGAAGACCTGCGTGCCGAGATGCGCGCCCTCCGCGAAGAAGTCCAGCGCCTGCGCGCCGAACTCGACGCCGTAAAGAAGACGGCGCCCGTCCCGATGCCCTCTGCACCGCTTGCGCCAGCCGTCGCCCCGCTAGCCACGGCGACGCCCACACCGTCGCCCTCACCGCAGACTGCCCCGGCGCCTGCCGCGGCAGAACATGAATCCGCTACCAGCCTCTTCGGCTATGCAGAACTTAGTTACAGCCGGCCGAAGGATGCCGCCGCCACGCAAGCGACCGCCGGGCGCGTCGTATTCGGACTGGGTCACCAATTCAACGAACGCACCAAGTTCGTCACCGAACTGGAAGTCGAACATGCGGTGGTCTCGGCCGACGACAGCGGTGAAGTGGCCATCGAGCAGGCCTACATCGAGCACCAGATCAACGATGGCCTCGCGGCCAAGGCCGGCCTGTACCTGATCCCGCTCGGCTACATGAACGAATCGCACGAGCCGCCCAACTACTACGGCGTCAAGCGCAATTTCGTAGAGACCGCGATCATCCCGACCACCTGGCGTGAGATCGGTCTGGGCCTCACCGGCAACACCGATTTCGGCTTGCGCTGGGACGCCGGCGTCACCACCGGCTTCGACCTGACGAAATGGGATTCGACCGATGGCGAGGCGATCGAATCGCCCCTTGGCGCAATCCACCAGGAAGGCCAGCTCGCCAAGGCCGGAAACCTCGCGGTGTATGGCGCGCTGAACTACAACGGCATTCCCGGCTTCAACGCCGGCGGCGGCATCTTCCATGGCGGCGTCGCGCAGAAGCAGGCCGACTTCGCCAGCCCCGACGCGCGCCTCACGCTGGCCGAAGCGCATGCGCGCTGGACGCCGGGCAACTGGGACCTTTCGACGCTGTATGCGATCGGCCAGTTCAGCAATACCGAGGCCTACAACCTGACCCAGGTGGGCAACCCCTACCCGGTACCCAAACGCTTTGATGGCTGGTACGTGCAAGCCGCCTACAAAGCCTGGAGCGCCGGCGATCACACGCTGTCGCCATTCGCACGCTATGAGGCCTTCAATACCGCGCGCAAGTACGACGACGCGCTCACTGAGTTCGGCTACAGCGCCCGGCCGACCGAGAAGGTGGTCACCGCAGGCCTGAGCTTCAAGCTTCATCCGCAGGTGGTGCTGAAGACCGACTACCAGTGGTTCCGTGAGGACAGCACCCGCAACATCTTCAACCTCGGCCTGGGGGTCGCGTACTGATGAACCGTCGCTGGATCATCGCCGCCCTCGCGCTGACGCCGGCAGCCATCGTGCTGCCGGTGCATGCGGTGGTGTACATGAGCGCCGAACAGGCACGCGGGGCGCTTTACCCGCAGGCAGCCCGCTTCGACGAGGTCAGCTTCGAGCCGAGTGCCGCTCAGCAGCAGGCACTCGAACAGGCGCTCGGCAACGCCGGCAAGCCGCGCCGGGTCAGAGGGTGGACCGCATACGATGCCGCCGGCAAGCTGCTCGGCACCGTGTACATCGACGACGTGATCGGCAAGTACGAGCTGATCACCTACGCGGTCGCCTTCGGCGCCGGTGGCGAAGTGCAGGCGGTGGAGATCCTCGCCTATCGCGAATCGCATGGGCAGGAGATCCGCCTGCCGGCGTGGCGCAAGCAGTTCGTCGGCAGGAAATCGCTCGACGAACTGCGCTTCGGCGACCAGATCAAGAGCATCTCGGGCGCCACGCTGTCGTGCCGCCATGTCACCGAGGGGGTGCAACGCCTCGCGGTGCTGCGCGGCCTCACTCCGGCGCGCTAGTGTTTCAAGGCCCTGGCCGGAATCGCATCCGGCCACGGTTGCCGATCACGCCGCGATCATGTCCAGCAGCTTCTGCGGCAAGGGCGCCGACTTGCCGGTATTGAGGTTGATCCACACCGCCTTGGCCTCGCCGGTGGCGTAAGTCTTGCCGTTGTCAGCGTCGGTCAGCTCGTAACTGGTCTGGATGCTGGAACGCCCCGGATCGCCCACATAGAGCTTTACCTTCACGGTTGCGGGATAATTGATCGGTTGCAGGAAGGTGCAGGCGGCGTGAACGATCACCGGCACCTGCGGTTCAGCGGGGTCGCAGATGAAGCCCTGCTTGTCGAGCCACTCGACGCGGGCCTGTTCCATGAAGCGGAAGAACACGGTGTTGTTGACGTGTCCCAGCGCATCCTGATCGCCCCAGCGAACCGGGATGTCGCATTCGTGAAGCAGCGTACGGGTGGTGTCCTGCATGATCTTCTCCGGGTTTTCGCGCCTTGATTCGGGGCGCCTGCCGGGGGTAATCTACCATACCGTACCGTATGGTGAATGACATCTCGCCGACACGCGTCAGGCGGATGCGATGAATCTTCCAGGAGTGAGTGAATGGAACGCGAGTCGATGGAATTCGACGTGCTGGTGGTGGGCGGCGGCCCTGCAGGCCTGTCCGCAGCGATCCGCATCAAGCAGCTGGCGCAGGAAAAGGGACAGGAGATCAACGTCTGCCTGATCGAAAAGGGCAGCGAAATCGGTGCCCACATCCTGTCCGGTGCCGTGATGGACCCGCGCGCGATCACCGAACTCTTCCCTGACTGGAAAGAGCGCGGCGCGCCGCTCGACACCGCAGTGGCGCACGACCGCGTGCTCTTCCTCTCGCGCGAAGGCGCAACCGAAGTGCCGCACTGGGCGATGCCCGACACCCTGAAGAACGAGGGTAACTACATCGTCAGCCTCGGCCTAGTGGCGCGCTGGCTCGGCGAGCAGGCCGAGGCGCTGGGCATCGAGATCTACCCCGGTTTTGCCGGCGCGGAAGTGCTGTACGACGAGCAAGGTCGCGTCACCGGCGTCGCCACCGGTGACATGGGCCGCGGCCGCGATGGCGAACCCGGCCCAAACTTCCAGCCCGGCATGGCCCTGCTGGCGAAATACACCCTGTTTGCCGAAGGCTGCCGCGGGCACCTGGGCAAGCAGCTGGAAGAGAAATTCAAGCTGCGCGAGGGCGTCGATCCGCAGACCTACGGCATCGGCATCAAGGAGCTGTGGGAAGTCAAACCGGAGAAGTTCGAGAAGGGCCTGGTGCTGCACTCGGCCGGGTGGCCGATGAATCCGGACACCTACGGCGGCGGCTTCATGTACCACTACGGCGAAAACCTCGTATCCGTCGGGCTGGTGGTGGGCCTGGGCTACACCAACCCGCACCTCTCGCCTTTCGAGGAATTCCAGCGCTACAAGACGCACCCGGCGATCAAGGGCGTCTTCGAGGGCGCCAAGCGCATCGCCTACGGCGCACGCGCGATTGCAGCGGGCGGACTGCAAAGCCTGCCCAAGCTCACCTTCCCGGGTGGTGCGCTGATCGGTGACGATGCCGGCTTCCTCAACGCCGCGCGGATCAAGGGCTCCCACGCGGCAATCAAGAGCGGCATGCTCGCGGGCGAAGCGGCATTCGAAGCCCTCGCCGCCGGTCGTGCTCAGGACGAGCTTTCCGCATACCCGGCGGCCTACCGGCAGTCCTGGCTGTTCGACGAGCTGTATCGCGCCCGTAATTTCAAACCCTACATGGCCAAGGGCCTGTGGCTCGGCACGCTGCTCTACGGCATCGACCAGAAGCTGTTCGGCGGAAAGGCGCCGTGGACGCTGCACAACACCGCCGACCACACCAAGCTGAAGAAAGCAGCGGACTGCCCGAAGATCGACTATCCGAAACCGGATGGCGTGCTGACCTTCGATCGCCTCTCGTCGGTCTTTCTGTCGAGCACCAATCACGAAGAGGACCAGCCCTGCCACCTGACGCTCAAGGATGCCAGCGTGCCGGTGCGCATCAACCTCGCCGAATACGACGCCCCCGAGCAGCGCTACTGCCCTGCTGGCGTGTATGAGATCGTCAAGGAAGAAGCCGGGCCGCGCTTGCAGATCAACGCGCAGAACTGCGTGCACTGCAAGACCTGCGACATCAAGGACCCGACGCAGAACATCGTGTGGGTGGTACCGCAGGGCGGCGAAGGCCCGATCTACGCGCAGATGTAAGCGCCCCCCTCACCCGCTGCACAAATGAAACGGGACGGCGCCCGCATGGGCGTCGTCCCGTTTTCTTATCTACCGCTCAGCGTTGCGGATAGACGATGTCGGTACGGCGGTTCTGTGCCCAGGAATCCTCGTCGTGGCCAATCGCCAAGGGCTTGTCCTCGCCAAAACTGACAGCCTCCATCTGCGACGCCTTCACGCCCAGCAGACCCAGCGCGCTCTGCACCGCGGTGGCGCGCTTGTTGCCCAGCGCGAGGTTGTATTCGCGGCTGCCACGCTCGTCCGCATTGCCTTCGAGGCGGACATTCAGCTCGGGATGCGCCACCAGGTACTTCGCGTGCAGATCCACCGTCGCCTTGTACTTATCCTCGATTACGTACTTGTCGTAGGCGAAATACACCGCGTTGTTCTTCGACAGCTCGCTGTTCGGGTCGCGATGCGGCGGCAGCACTTCGGCCGCCGGTGCAGGGGCGGCAGGCTTGGCAGGCGCCGCCGCGGGCGCGGCCGGCTTGGATTCGGCAACCGGTTGCGTCGGCGTGGTGGAGCAGGCTGCAAGCAGCGCCGCAGCGCTCACCAGCAGGTAAGTTCTCAGCATTCTCGTTCTCCTCTCTAAAGACAGTGCTTGCCTTGGCGCGAGCACGCAACTCCCGCGAGCTTCCGCGGGCGTACCAAAAACGCTCATTTCAATATAGCGAGCCGATACGTAAAACCAAACGCGCCGCTCTCACACGCCAAGTTCAGCCGTAGACAGGCAGGGTTTCGATAGCCGCGCCATGCGACCGCCACCGGACGCCGCACACCCGCGAGAACAAATGGCGCCGCCGCTGCCGCTGCATGGTTACCCGACGCATGCAAGAACCCGCCGAAATCATAAGAAACAAAGCGCCCGCCAAAGCGGGCGCCCTGCTGGATGCGCCGCGATGCTGGCGTTCAGCGAATCAGGCGGCTGAAGTAATTGCGACCGTAGTTATTGTCCCAGTAGGTCACGCCGTTGACCTTGTACGAGATGGCGTACTCGACCTGTGTGGCGTTGCCGATATCCAGCGTGTAGCGCCATTCCTCGAAGCCCATCACGTTCGGGTTGGGGATCGTGTAGTAGCTCGAGTTCCAGAAGTCCTTGCTGTAAGTCGCGGTGGCCACCTTGGTCGTCGCCCAGTTGTCGGTCGTATAGACAACCTTCACTTCCTTGGCGTAGGCGAGATTGCGCACCGTGGTGTAGTTGGACCAAGTCGTCGTGCCTGCCCCCACCACCACTTCCGGGCTGAAGTAGGCGCCATACACATTCACGCCGTTCCCGAGCAAGGTGCCGGCGCCCTTGCCAAGCTTGTAGTTGGCGCCACCGTTGTTGTCCCAGTAGGTCGCGCCGCCAACCGCGTACTTCACCGCGAACTCGATGTTGCTGCCGGTATCGGGCAAGGAGTAGCTGTAGAAATCCGCGGCCCAGATTTCCTTGTTCCCGTTGGTCGCGCGAACGAAGCTCAATGGGTAGTCGACCCACACCCCGTCGCTACGCTTGATGTAGGCGCTGACCTGCTTTTCATACGCGAGGTTCGCAACCTGCACCTCGAAGCGCCCGATATGGGAATAGCCACGGTAGTAAGAGATGTAGCTGTTGGCCTTGAGCAAGCCGACTTCGCCCGCCGCCAGCGCAAAACCAGGCAAGGCCAGCAACACGGCCAGGAAGATACGGATCCAAACTTGAGTCATGAGTACCACTCCATTCAATCGATGCATTGCCCCGGCCCCCGCGTGCCGTTACCGGTACGCGAGCGGCAATCTAACGATCCTCATGAGCCCGCTTGATTGCATTCATTTATGAATCCATCATGGCCGCAACACCTTGATCCATGGCGATTGCACAAATCCATGGCCTGCCAAGCAGTTAGGCGTCACCCGGGCCGCCGGCATTCCGGGCAGAGGCAACCAGCACTGTTGTGAATTCCGCAACGCTTCGCCGCGAGGGCGTTTCGTCCATGTGGCGAACAAAGATCCCAACCCCACGACCGGCGGCAAAACGCTCGCCGCGCACGCCCGTTCGCGCCGCGGAAGCGCTATCTTCTGCGCACCACGGGCCACGATTTACCAGACAAGATGCCAAGATTCGCCGCCAATCTTTCATGGTTGTTTGCCGAGCTGCCCTTTGCAGAACGCTTTGCTGCGGCAGCGCGCGCCGGCTTCGAGGCGGTCGAGTTCCTGTTTCCGTACGAATACGCACCGGAAGAACTGGCGCGCCTTCAGCGCGACGCCAAGGTGCAGACGGTGTTGTTCAATCTGCCACCGGGCGAGTGGCGTAACGGTGAACGCGGTCTTGCCGCGCAGCCCGGTCGCGAGCAGGACTTCCGCTTCAGTATCGAGTTGGCCCTGCTGCACGCACGTGCGCTGGGCGTGCGCCAGTTGCATGTGATGGCCGGACTCACCGAACCGGACGTGCCACGGAGCCAGCAACGCGCCACCTACGTCGCGAACCTGCGTGCGGCCGCTGCGCGAGCCGCCGCCCTGCAGATCGACCTGCTGATCGAACCGATCAACCCGATCGACATGCCGCACTACTACCTGACCCGCGTTGCGCAGGCGCTGGACATCCTGCGCGAGGTTGGCGCACCCAACCTTCGACTGCAGTTCGACGCCTACCATGTGCATCGGGTGGGTGAAGACCCGATCGCGCAACTGCGAATCGCCCTGCCCCATGTCGCGCATGTTCAGATCGCTGGCAGCCCCGGGCGCCATGAACCCGACACCGGCGACTTCGACTACCGCCCCTTCTTCCAGCAGCTCGACACATCCGGCTACTCAGGCTGGGTGGGCTGCGAGTACGCGCCCGCGGCAGCCACCGAAGACGGGCTGAGCTGGCGGGAAAGCTTGACCGGGCGCAGCGCCGAACAGCCACCGACGCCTACACTCGGAGCGTTCGGGTCACTTTCCGGGGGATGACATGGAACAGCCCAGACGCAGGCGCTTTCCGCTTTACCTCCACATCTCGACCTTGTTCATGCTGCTGCTGTTCGCGGTCGGCACGACGCTGGCCTGGCTGTCCTACCAGCGCAGCGCACAGATCATCGAAGACGCCGTCCAGGATGTGTTCGGACGCATCGTGCGGGAGACCACGAGCGAACTGGAGAGCACCGTCGCGCCTGCGCGAACCGCCATCACGCTGCTCGCGGAGCAGCGCGCAGTGCGGGCGCGCAACCAGGCCGAACGGCTCGACAGCCTCGCCTACTTCACACGCGCCCTCGAAACCTCGCCCGCCGCAACCGCACTCTATGTCGGTTACGACGACGGTGATTTCTTCCTGGTGCGCAAGGTGGACGACGCGCCGACCGCCCGACTCTTGAACGCACCACCGGGCACTGCCTATGCGGTCCAGAGCGTGGAACGCGAAGGCGGGCAATCGAACGGGGCGTTTCTGTTCTTCGACGCTGACCTGAAACCGCTTGGCCGCGATGCGCGCGCCGCGTATGCCGCCTACGACCCGCGGACGCGGCCGTGGTATGCCCAGGCGTCTGCCTCCGGCGAAGTGATCCGCACCGAACCTTACGTGTTCTTCACGACCGGGAAAGTCGGTATCACGCTGGCGCGACGATCGATGGATCCGCATGCGATCGTGGGCGTCGACATCCGGCTTGAGCGGCTGGCGGAGTTGCTCAAGGAACAGAAGATCACACCGGGCACGCAACTGGTGATGTTCGACGAGTCGCGCAAGATCCTGGCGGCCGATCAGATTGAACGCCTCGTGCATACCGACGCCCAAGGCGAGCACCCGCGCCTGGTGACCCTCGAAGAGTTCGGCAACCCGGCAATCGCCCGGTTGCATGCGGACGACCGGACGCCCGGCGCCGAACGCCCCCACGCGGTGAGAGCGGGCGGGCGGGATTGGCATTCGACCTCGGTACGCGTGTCGGCGCGCAACGCGCGGCCGCTGTACCTGGGCCTCGCCGTGCCTGATGACGAATTGCTCGCACACGCGCGCTCGCTGCGCCGCGACATGTTGCTTGCGACCGCCCTGGTGATGCTGCTGGCGATCCCCCTCACTTTCGTCGTCGCGCGCGCTATCGCCGACCCGCTGCGGCGTCTGGTCGGCGAGGCCGACACGATCCGGCATTTCGATTTCGCGCGACCGATCCAGGTGAGTTCGATGGTGCAAGAGGTCGACGAACTCGCCGACACCATGCAGCACATGAAGCGCACGATCCAGCGATTCCTCGACATCAGCAGGGCGGTCGCGGAAGAAGACAACTTCGATCGCCTGCTCCCGCGCTTGCTCGACGAGACAATTGCGACCTCCGAGGCACAAGGGGGGCTGCTGCTGCTCGCGGACGCAGGCGCCAGCGCACTCGAGCCGGTGGCACTTAGCGTCGAGGGTCGTACCAGCACGCTCAGCGCCGCCGCGACGGTGAGTGTCGGCACGACACCGCTGCTGCTGCGCGACGCGATAAGCCACACGAACGGCGGCGCACGCGCAGGCAACATCGATAGTCGGGCGATTGCTGTATTCGGCGAGCAGGTCGCCCCGCTCGCGCCACTGGCCGATGCCGGTACTGCCGTGGCTGTGCCCCTGTTCAATCGGGCTCACAAGCTCGTTGGCGCCATCGTGCTTTTCGGCGCGACGTCGATCGACCCGGCAAAGCTGAGCTTCATCAGCGCCTTGTCGGGCACGGCGGCGATCTCGCTCGAAACGCGCGAACTCATCAAGGCCCAGAAAGCCTTGTTCGAAGCCTTCATCCGCCTGATCGCATCGGCGATCGATGCGAAGAGCCCCTACACCGGCGGCCACTGCGCGCGGGTACCCGAGCTCACCAAGATGCTGGCCCATGCCGCCTGCGCGGCGAACGAAGGCCCCTTCCGCGATTTTTCGCTGGACGAAGGCGGCTGGGAGGCGGTTCATGTCGCGTCGTGGCTGCACGACTGCGGCAAGGTCACCACGCCCGAATTCGTGGTGGACAAGGCCACCAAGCTCGAAACGATCTACGACCGCATCCACGAGGTGCGGATGCGCTTCGAGGTGCTCAAGCGCGACGCGGAAATCCGCATGCTGCGTGCGATACAGGACGGCGCGGACGTGGCCACCGCCGAACAGGAGCGCGACGCGCAATGGCGTACGCTGGACGACGAATTCGCGTTTGTCGCGGCGTGCAATCAGGGGGGCGAGTTCATGGCGCCCGACAAGATCGAGCGTCTGCGTCAGATCGCGCAGCGCACCTGGCTGCGCACGCTCGACGACCGTCTCGGCATCTCCCATGAAGAAGCGCAGCGCAAGGCCGCGGCAACTGCAGCGCCCCTGCCGGTGACCGAGCCCTTGCTGGCCGACAAACCGGAGCACCGGATTCCGCGCGGCGCAGGCGACTGCATGACCGATGACAACCCATGGGGCATCCGCATGCAGGCACCGGCGCTGCTGTATGACCGGGGGGAATTGAGCAATCTCACTGTCGGGCGCGGCACCCTCACCAACGAAGATCGCTACAAGATCAACGACCACATCGTGCAGACGATCGTGATGCTCTCGCAGCTCCCCTTCCCGAAACACCTGCAGCAGGTGCCCGAAATCGCGGGAGGCCATCACGAGAAGATGGATGGCAGCGGCTACCCGAAACGCCTGACACGCGAGCAGATGAGCCCGGTCGCCCGCATGATGGCGATCGCCGACATCTTCGAGGCGCTTACCGCGATCGACCGTCCGTACAAGAAGGGCAAGACGCTGTCGGAGGCGATCCGGATCATGGCCGCGATGAAGAAGGACCAGCACATCGACCCTGACCTCTTCGAGCTATTCCTGCGCTCGGGGGTGTATCGCGCCTACGCCGAGCGTTTCATGGCGCCCGAATATGTCGATGCGGTGGATGTCGACGCGGTGCTCGCGGCCGGCTAAAACGAAAGCGCCCGGCGCAATGGCCGGGCGTCATCGCGGACCAGGGTCGCCGTCAGCGGATGCGCTCCTGCGTGTCGGGATCGAAGTACACCGCCTTGCTCAGGTCGAACTGGAGATCGAGCATTTCGCCGGCAGGTCGCGCGAATTCCGGGTGCACCCGGCAGGTCACCTTGCCCCCGTTGATCAGCACGAGGACCAGCGTATCCGGCCCGGTGGGCTCGTCGAGATGCACCTTGAGCGACACCCGGCGCAGGTTCGGCAAATCGCCCAAACCCGGGGGCACATGGGTGATCTGCTCCGGCCGGATCCCGAACACGATTTCCTTGCCGACATACTTGCGAAGCCCGCCGGTCTGGTTGAACGCCGGGAAGATGAAGGTCTGCCCGTCCGACTCCAGACGCAGACCGCAGCCCCCGTCGCCCGTATCTTCGACCCGCGCGTTGATGAAGTTCATCGACGGCGAGCCCATGAACCCCGCTACGAAGAGATTGGCCGGGTCGTCGTAGAGCTGGTGCGGGGTGCCGAATTGCTGCACGGAACCGGCGTTCATCACTGCGATCTTGTCACCCAGCGTCATGGCCTCGACCTGATCGTGGGTGACGTACACGATCGTGGTACCGAGACGGTGATGCAGCATCTTGATCTCGGTGCGCATCTCGACGCGCAGTTTGGCGTCGAGGTTCGACAGCGGTTCGTCGAACAGGAACAGGGCCGGATTGCGGGCGATTGCCCGGCCCATCGCAACTCGCTGCCGCTGCCCGCCGGAGAGTTGCGACGGGCGACGATCGAGCAGGTGGCCGATCTGCAGGATCTGCGCAACGCGGTCGACACTCGCCTGGCGTTCCGCCGGGGGGATCTTGCGCATCTCAAGCCCGAACGCGATGTTCTGGCGCACCGTCATGTTCGGATACAGCGCATACGACTGGAACACCATCGCGATGTCGCGGTCCTTCGGTGACAGGTGATTGACGACGCGGTCGTCGATCAGGATGTCGCCGGACGTGATGTTGTCCAGCCCGGCAATCAGGTTCAGCAAGGTCGATTTGCCACAGCCCGACGGCCCCACCAGGATCAGGAACTCCCCCTTTGCGATCTCGATGTCGATGCCCTTGAGCACCTCGGTCTGGTTGAAGGCCTTGCGGACGTTGCGGATGGATAGCGCACCCATATTGTCTTTTTCCCTTGTCTTCTGAGGGGCTTCAGCCCTTGACCGACCCGGCGGTCAGGCCGCGCACGAAGTATTTGCCGGCAACCACGTAGACGAACAGCGTAGGCAAGGCGGCAATGATGGCCGCCGCCATGTTCACGTTGTATTCCTTGACGCCGGTGGAGGTATTCACCAGGTTGTTGAGCGCCACGGTAATCGGTTGCCGTTCGCCAGACGAGAACACCACGCCGAACAGGAAGTCATTCCAGATCTGGGTGAATTGCCAGATGATCGACACGACGATGATCGGGCCCGAAAGCGGCAGGATGATGCGCAGGAAGATGCGCACGAAGCCCGCGCCGTCGATGCGGGCGGCTTTCACCAACTCCTCCGGAATCGACACGTAGTAGTTCCGGAAGAACAAGGTCGTGAAGCACAGACCATAGACCACGTGCACGAAGATCAGGCCGGCGATCGAACTCGCCAGCCCCATCAGCCCGAGCGTCTGCGCCATGGGCAGCAACACCACCTGGAAGGGGATGAAGCACCCCATCATCAGCAGCAGAAACAAGGTGTCCGAGCCGCGGAAGCGCCACATCGTCAGCACATAGCCGTTGAAAGCGCCGATCGCGGTCGAGATCAGCACCGCTGGAACCACGAAGGAAACGGAATTCCAGAAGTAACCCTTGAGCCCACCGCACAGCACGCCGGTGCACGCGGAACCCCAGGCCTTGGCCCACGGCTCCAGGGTGACCGTCTCGGGCAACGCAAGCAGATTGCCGACGCGGATCTCGTCCAACGTCTTGAGCGAGGTCGTCACCATTACATACAGTGGCATCAGGTAGTACAGGCAGACCAGAGCCAGCGCGCCGTAAACGAAGATGCGGCCAAACGAGAAGCGCGACTCGCCGGGCAGGATGACGCGTCCCTCAGCCATTGCTCGTCCTCCGGGTCTCTGACCAGATCATCGGCACCACGACCGTCACGATGATCATCAACATCATCATGGCGCTGGCTGCCCCCAGACCGATCTGGTTGCGCGTGAAGGCATGGGTGTACATGAAGGTGGCGGGCACGTCGCTGGAGAAGCCCGGTCCGCCGCCGGTCAGCGCCACGACAAGGTCGAAGCTCTTGATCGCGATGTGCGCCAGGATCATGAAGCAGGAGAAGAAGACCGGGCGCAGACTGGGCAGGATGATGCGCCAGTAGATGCGCGGCATCGAAGCGCCATCCACTCGCGCGGCCTTGATGATCGAGTCGTCGATCCCGCGCAGGCCGGCGAGAAACAGCGCCATGACGAAGCCGGACGATTGCCACACCCCCGCGATCACTACGGTGTAGATGGCGCGATCCGGATTCACCAGCCAATCGAAGGTGAAGTCCGAGAAACCGATATCCCGTACGACTTTTTCGATACCCAGCCCCGGGTTGAGGACCCACTTCCAGGCAGTGCCGGTGACGATGAACGACAAGGCCATCGGGTACAGGTAAATCGAACGGATGAAGCCTTCGAGGCGGATGCGTTGATCGAGGAGGATCGCCAGCAGCAAGCCCACCACGAGGCAGATGATCACGAAGAGCAAGCCAAAGATCACCAGGTTCTTCAACGCCAGCCACCAGCGATCATTGTCGAACAGGCTGGTGTACTGCTCGAAGCCGACGAAGCTGTAGGTCGGCAGCATGCGTGAAGGCGTCATCGAGAGGATGGCCGTCCACAAGATGTAGCCGTACACGAAAACAAGGCACGCGACAAAAGTCGGCGCGATCACGATCTTGGGCAACCAGTTCTCGATCAGGTCGTACAGGCTGCTCGTTGGAGCACGCTTACCTGCGATCGGACTGCTGGCGACCGGGGCGGTCTCACCACTCATTGGGCAACTCCGAGCATACGTCGTCCCTGCAGGCGGCCGCATGCCGCGCCCCTGCATTCCGGACTCTGCGACAGAGGCGGAGCCGCAGCCCCGCCCCTTGCCGTGCAATGCCGCTTACTTGGTCTTGGCGGCGGAAGCCAGCTTGTCAGCAGCCTGCTTCGGTGTGACACCCGTGCCGTTGAAGAACTGGGTCACGACGTCCTGCATCGCACCGGCGGTCGCCGACGGAACGGCCATGCCGTGCGCGATCGACGGAACCAGGCCACCCGACTTGGACGTTGCGACGAAGTCCTTGGAGGACATCTTCGCGCAGTCGTCGAACTTGTCCATCTTCATGCCCAGGCGAACCGGGATCGAGCCCTTGTTCAGGTTGAAGACTTCCTGGAACTCGTTGCTCATGATGGCCGCAGCGAGGTCGCCCTGACCTTTCGTGGTATCCGCATTCGTTTGCTGGAACATCACGAAGCTGTCGACGTTGAAGGTGTAGCCCTTGTCCGTTCCCGGTGCGGCGGCGCAGATGAAGTCCTTGCCCGGCACTTTGCCGGCGGCGGTGAACTCACCCTTGGCCCAGTCGCCCATGAACTGCATGCCGGCCTTGCCATTGATCACCATCGCAGTCGCCAGGTTCCAGTCGCGGTTGGCGCTGTCCTTGTCGATGTACTTGCGTACCTTGCCGAATACCTCGAAGGACTTGACCATCGTGTCGCTCTTCAGCGAAGCCTGGTCAAGGTCAACCAGCGCCTTCTTGTAGAAGGCCGGGCCGCCTACGCCGAGCACCACCGACTCAAACACGGTGAAGTCCTGCCACGGCTGTCCGCCATGCGCCACCGCGATCAACCCTGCCTTCTGGATCTTGTCGGCCGCGACGAAGAACTCGTCCCAGGTCTTCGGCACTTCCGCCCCGGCCTTCTTGAAGACTTCCGGGTTGGCCCACATCCAGTTCACACGGTGCACGTTCACCGGCGCCGCCACGTAATGCCCCTTGTACTTCATGATGTTCGCCACGCCAGCCGGCAGCAGCGAATCCCACTTTTCGGCCTTGGCGGTCGCATCGATGTTGGCGAGCTTTCCGGTCTCGCCCCATTCCTGAATCGACGGGCCTTTGATCTGTGCGGCCACCGGAGGGTTGCCCGAAACGACACGAGACTTGAGCACCGTCATCGCGTTTTCGCCACCGCCGCCAGCCACTGCGAAGTCTTTCCACTTGTGGCCCTTGGCCTCAAGCATCTTCTTGAGTTCAGCCACCGATTTTGCCTCGCCACCCGAGGTCCACCAGTGCAGCACTTCGATTTCAGCGGCACGCGCCGCATTCATACCGAAAACCAGACCGACTGCCAGAGCAATTCCCGCTACACGCATTTTTGTCTCCTTCATTGTGGTTTCTCCTCCGTGCTGCTGGCGGTAACCCGACATCGCCCCATAAGCGCATGAGCGAGCGGGCCCCTTCTTAGAGCCGACTGAACATAATGCAGTTTACTAAACAACAAAAGAACGGCAAGCGCATTTTTTGTTCATTTCGACCTTGCAACGCAACATCTAATTGCCAAGACAGCTAATGCTGACTTGCAAATCAGGGTATACCATGATCTTTATCAAAGCTGCAAGCACTTTTGTTTACTAAACGCCGTCCGTGCGGGATACTTGCGCGCCATGAAACCAGTGAGCATTCGCCAAGTGGCAGCGCGCGCCGGCGTGTCGGTCGGCAGCGTGTCCCGTGCACTCAAGAACCAACCGGGTCTCAGCGATGAGACCCGCGCACGCATCCTGGCCGCGGCAGACACCTTGGGATACGACATCGGGCGCTTGCGTGCCCGTCCGTTGAAGCGCGTCGTGTGCCTGCTTCATCGCCAGCACTCCACGCTGACCGGCAACCAGTTCTTCTCGCATGTAGTGCAGGGCGCGGAAGCCGCAGCACGAGAGCACGGCATTGCGATGTCGCTGTTTTCGGTCGCCCCGACCGACCCGTTGCACGACATGATCGTTGCCCTTCACGAGCCAGACGGGTTCCTGTGCGCCGGGTTTCTCGAGGATGAAGTCCTCTCGGAGCTGGTCGCCACCGGGCACCCCCTGGTGCTGATCGATTACCAGTGGCGCGATCTGCCCGCCATCAATGCCGACAACGAAGGTGGCGCCTTTACCGCCATCTCCCGACTGATCGCATCGGGCCACCGTCGCATCGCGTTCATCCATGGGCCGCTGTCGCACCACAGCATCCTGCAGCGGATGCGCGGCTACCGCGCCGCGCTGTTTCACCACGGGATTCCCGGTGACCCCGAGCTCGAGATCCTGCTGGATCGCTCGGACGACCCCGAAGGCGCCAGCGCCCGCGCGGTCGATGAGTTGCTTGCGCGGCCGACCCCGCCCGAAGCCATCTTTGCCTACAACGATGTCTGCGCCCTGGCCACGATGCGTGCCTGCCAGCGTCGCGGCGTGCGGATTCCCGAAGACATCTCGATCATCGGCTTCGACGATATCGGCGCGGCCGCACTCTCGACCCCGCCGTTGACGACGCTGCGCATCGGAAAGGAAGAAATGGGCCGCATCGGCATGCAGTGCCTTGCCGACATCACCGCAGGCAAGCCCGCTACGAAGGTCGTGCTGCCTGTCGAACTCGTGGTGCGTGGCAGCGCGCGCATCGCGCCAGACGACCTTGGAGGCGTCGAATCATGAACCCGAACTTTCGCGCGCCCGAATTCCTGCTGGCGCACATCCGCCATACGATGGCTTTCTACCATCCGCGAGCGATCGATCCCCGCGGCGGCATGTTCCACTACTTCCGCGATGACGGAAGCATCTACGATAGTGACAGCCGTCACCTTGTCAGCAGCACGCGATTCGTCTTTACCTACGCGATGGCTTACCGTCGCTTCGGCAACGACGCCTATCGCGACGCGTGCATGCATGCCGTCCGCTTCCTGCGCGAGGCGCACCGGCAACCCAATGGCGGCTATGCATGGACCTTGCAGCTTGACGAAACCGGCAAAGCCACCGTCACCGACTCGACCAATCACTGTTACGGCCTCGCCTTCGTGGTACTGGCCTACGCACATGCATTGATGGCCGGCATCACCGAATGCCGCGCATGGCTTGACGAGACCATCGCGCTGATGGAAGCGCGATTCTGGTCCGAAGCAGCTGGCCTCTACGCCGACGAGGCGGATGCCGATTGGGTGGTCAGCGACTACCGCGGTCAGAATGCCAACATGCACAGTTGCGAGGCGATGCTTGCGGCCTACGACGCAACCGGAGAAGTCCGTCACCTGCATCGCGCCGAACGGCTTGCGCACAACATCACCGTCCGTCAGGCAGCGCTCGCCGGCGACATGATGTGGGAGCACTACAAGGCCGACTGGTCGGTCGATTGGGACTACAACCGCCACGACAAGAGCAACATCTTCCGGCCCTGGGGCTATCAACCCGGGCATCTGACCGAATGGGCCAAGCTGCTGCTGACGCTCGAACGGCATCGTGCGCAACTCGCGAACGATCCCGCATGGCTGTTGCCTCGTGCGCGCCACCTGTTCGACACGGCGCTCCAGCGCGCGTGGGACGATACACATGGCGGCATCTACTACGGCTTCGCGCCCGACGGCAGCATCTGCGACGACGACAAGTATTTCTGGGTGCAGGCTGAGAGCCTTGCCGCAGCCGCGTGCCTGGCGATCCGCACCGGAGAGTCCGGCTACTGGACCTGGTATGACCGCATCTGGGACTACGCCTGGCGGCACTTCGTGGATCATCGCTACGGCGCCTGGTTCCGCATCCTCACCGGGGACAACAAGCCTTACAGCGACGAGAAGAGCCCGGCCGGCAAGGTCGATTACCACACCATGGGCGCTTGTTACGAAGTCCTCGGCCAACTGGGACATCACGCATGACACTGCCGCTCGCGCGCTTCGTCAGCTTTGGCGAAGCGCTCACTGACATGATCCGCGGCGAAGGCGATGCGTGGCACGCCAAGAACGGCGGCGCAAGCTGGAACGTTGGCCGTGCCGCCGCCGCGCTCGGTGTGGCCAGTGCCTTCGCCGGTTGCGTCAGCAAGGATTGTTTCGGCGATGCGCTTGCTGACGCCAGTGCCAGTGCAGGCCTTGATCTGCGCTACCTGCAGCGGGCCCACGCCGCCCCGCTGCTGGCAATCGTCCATCAGACACGGCCACCCGCGTATTTCTTCATCGGCGCTGGCGCGGCCGATCTCGAATTCGACGTCGCGCTTCTGCCGCAGGGCTGGCGCGAAACGATCCAGTGGGCGCACTTCGGCGGCATCAGCCTCACCCGGCCCGGCCTCGCGCAGCGCCTGGTCGATCTCGCCCACGCGCTGCATCAGCAAGGGGTAAAGCTCAGCTATGACCCCAATTACCGGGTACTGATGGACGAGCGCTACGACGCGACGCTCCAGCAGATGCTCGCCCTTGCCGATGTCGTGAAGGTCTCGGATGAAGACCTTTGCGGCCTCTATCGCACAGCCAACGCCACCGATGCGCTGCCGTCGCTGCTCGCCGCGCGCGGCGGCAAGCCTGTCCTTTACACAACCGGCGCGAGAAGCGCGAGCCTCTTTGTCGCCGACAGGGAATGGACGGCAGCGCCCCCCGCCGTCAAGGTAGTCGACACTGTCGGCGCGGGCGATGCCACGATCGCGGGCCTCGTCGCAAGCCTGATGCAGGCGCCCGGAGCGTCATGGCCGGAGCACTTCGCTCATGCCATTGCCTGCGGCAGCGCAGCATGTCTGCACGCCGGTGCTACCCCGCCGACCCCGGGCGATATCGCCCCCTTGATTAAGCAAGTAAGCGTTCACGCGACCACTTGATCGCACGGATTGACGAATGAAGGGTGCTGCCTTGCACCATTCAAGTGCGGTGCGGCGCGGCCGTTAACCCCCCGACAAGCGCACGTATCGAGGCGCTGGCGGTTGATGCCGCCATTCAAGACACTCGGCGGGGGGAAGGATGAAGGATTTGTCCATTGCGGTTCGGATCGGCGCCGGCTTCGCGATCATGCTCGCGCTGATTCTGCTGGTAGGTTTGATCGGCATCTTCGGCGTGCGCAGCCAGCACGACCAGATCACCCGCCTGATCGACTCCGACATCGCGCTCTACGTCCGTGTAGGTGAAATGAGCAACGCGCTCGGCGTAATGCGCTCGATCGAGAAAGACACGCTGATCAATTTCGTTCAGATCAAGAAGGTCGAAGAACTGCGCAAACAGTGGAGCGAGGCTAACGCCCGGTTCGGCGCGGCACTCTCCGCCGGCCGAAAGCTCGCCGAGCCTGAGGACGGGGCCAAGCTCGATGCGATGCAAGCCCAGATGAAGGACTATGCAGCCGGCTACAACGATCTGGCGAACCGGATCGGCAAGGGCGAGTTCAGCAGTTCGGCCAACGCAAGCACTGCCATCCAGTCAGCCGTCGAGGCGGTCACCAAACTGGAGGCGACGCTAAACGGGCTCGCAACGGCGAGCCAGAAACGCTCGGACGGCGCCTCCGCCCAGCTGGCCAACCTGCGCAACAAAGTGACGACCATGCTCGCTTCGCTCGCGGCGGTCGCAGCACTCGCGGGCGCGGCCATCGCGGTGCTCGTCACCCTCTCGATCCGGCGGCCGCTTGAAAGCACGCAGAAAGCAGCCACCGCAATCGCCGCGGAGAACGACCTCAGCCGCGACATCCCCGATGCGGGCGCGAATGAGATCGGCGCCACCGTGCGGGCGTTCCGCCAGGTGTTCCAGTCGATCCGCAGCTTCATCGGCGAAACGACGCTCAAGGCCCGGCAGCTCGACAGCACCGTCGGCCAGATGGAACAGCTCGCAGACCAGGTCGCACAAGCCTCCTCGCAACAGGCGCAGGCGTCTTCCGCCGCCACCAGTGCCGTCAGCGAAATGAGCAACGGCATCGACCTGCTCTCTGGCAGCACCGATCGTCTGCGCAACGACGCCGAACACACCAGCCTCAAGGCGCAGGAAGGCGCACAAGCGGCCGCTCAGGCGCAGGGCGAGATCGAACAAGTCGCGCTGGCGCTCAAGGACGCCTCGCAGGTGATGAACACCCTCGTGGACCGTTCGGCGGAAATCAACACCATCGTGCGCACGATTCGCGAAATCGCCGATCAGACCAACCTGCTTGCGCTCAATGCCGCGATCGAAGCGGCGCGCGCCGGCGAACAGGGGCGCGGCTTCGCCGTGGTCGCGGATGAAGTGCGCAAACTTGCAGAACGCACCACCGCGTCGACCGACGACATCTCGCGGCGGATTGCCACGGTGCTGTCCGAGACCAGCCAGGCCAACCAGCGGATTCAGGACGCCAGCAGCCGCATCGACGAAGGCGTCGACTGCACCCATCGGGTGGCCCGCTCACTCGACGAGATTCTGCAGGCGTCGGCAAGCACGGTAACGCAGGTGCATGGCGTATCGAGCACCCTCCACAGCCAGAGCGCCGCCGCCCATGGCGTCACCGAGAACATCGAGCGCATCGCCGCGATGACCGAAGAGAATCACAATGCGGTGTCGCAGGTGAGCGCGCTGGTAAAGGGCCTCTCCGACCTGACCCGTGATCTGAACCAGCAGATCGGGCGCTTCCGCGTCTGAGCCCATCGCGCGTCAGCCCGCGTGAGCGCCTGAGCACCGGGGGGTTCAGACGATAGCGCGCTGCGGACTCAGCGCCACGCGCTGCCCACCTGGATATAGAACGCACTGTCTTCCGGACCACGGGCGACATCGAGGCCGGCCAGTAAGCCGAGTTTGCGGGCGATCAGATAGCGAAAACCGCCGCCCCAGGCGTAAGCAGTCTCTGCCGCGCTGAATTCGGTACGCGGGCCATAAGCCTTGCCGGCACCGCTGAATCCGACCAGCCACCAACGCTCGTCCAGCGCCCAACGCAGTTCCAGTTCGCCGACCGCGGTACTGCGGTCCTGATAGCGTGCTGCCGGAATACCGCGCAGCTTGACGAAAGGCTGGCCCCAGAACGGCACGCCGTCCGTCGCATGCTGGTAGTCGCCGCGCAGGCCGAGTACCCACTGCGGGGCGAGCTGCAACCAATGGTATGCACGCAGCCCGTACAGATCGAAACTCATCGACGCGCCGAGCGCCGGGCGGATGAAGTTGGCTTCACCCTCGACGTAGGTACCCTTGTTGGGCGAGAGAAAGTTGTCGCGGGTGTCGTAGTCGACCAGCAAGCCGGCGCTGCCGATACGCGCCTTGGTCGATTCCGGCAGCAGTTCAGGCGGTCGCTCCCGCTCGAAGCGCATCGTGGAGTCGAGATAGGCATAGCGCACGCCGATCAGCCACGGCGTGTCCGCAACGCGCATCAGCACCTGCTGCACCGTGCCAACGCCCTCGACGCCGTAACGCCGGGCCTGGCCGGCCAGGCCATAGTAGTCGAGCCGGATGTCGAGCTTCGCGACGCCGCCGAGATAGCGGATGCGGTCACCCTGCCAGGTGTGCATGTGGCCAGCGAAGCCACCCCAGGTGCCGTTCTCCGTTTTGAAGCCGCCAATCGCCGAGATGTTCGGCGGTGCCGCGCGCCCGGATTCCTCCAGGTTCTTCTGCGCCGCCTCCGACATCGACTGATCGAAGAATGCGGCCACCATGCCACCGCCGTAGCCCACGGCCGGCTCGGTGATGATCACCGGAACCGGCAGCAGGCCCTTGTATGTCAACAGGTATTCGCTGGCGTCAACGCGGCCGTCTTCCGGGTCGGTGAAACGCTCAGGCGCCGCCTGCGCGGCACCTGCCATAACGCAAGCCGAAAGCAGTGCGGCGCACCGCAGGCGCATCAGCCCAGCCAGACGCGCGCGTTGCGGAACATGCGCATCCACGGCGAATCTTCGCCGAGGAAGTCCGGCGCCCAGGACATCTGCAGCGTGCGGCGGCAGCGCTCCGGGTGCGGCATCATGATCGTGAAGCGGCCATCCGGCGTCGTCAGGCCGGCGATGCCGTCCGGCGAACCGTTCGGGTTCGCCGGATAGCGGGTCGCCACCTGCCCCGCGTTGTCGATGTAGCGCAGCGCGATCCTGGCGTTGTCCTGCGCGTCGATGCCGTCAAACACCGCGCGGCCTTCGCCGTGCGACACCACGATCGGCATGCGGCTGCCCGCCATGCCGGCGAACAGGATCGACGGGTTTTCCGGGATCTCCGCCATCACGAAGCGCGCTTCGAACTGCTCGCTGCGGTTGCGCTGGAAGGTAGGCCAGCACTCGGCACCGGGGATGATCGGAGCGAGGTGCGCCATCATCTGGCAACCATTGCAGACGCCCAGCGCGAAGGTGTCGTTGCGGCCGAAGAAGGCCTCGAACTGCGCGCGCAAGGCGTCCGAGAACAGGATCGACTTCGCCCAGCCCTGCCCCGCGCCCAGCACGTCGCCGTACGAGAAGCCGCCGCAGGCCGCGAGGCCCTTGAACTGGTCCAGCGTGTAGCGGCCGGAGAACAGGTCGGACATGTGCACATCAAACGGCTCGAAGCCGGCGCGTTCGAACGCGGAGGCCATTTCGGCCTGCGAGTTCACGCCCTGCTCGCGCAGGATCGCGATCTTCGGCCGTGCGCCGGTAGCGATCATCGGCGCAGCGATATCGTCGGCCGCGTCGAAGGACAGCGATACCGACAGGCCCGGGTTGCTGGCGTCGAGCAGGCTGTCGAATTCTTCCTGCGCACAGGTCGCGTCGTCGCGGATCTTCGCGATCTGGTAGCTGACCTCGCTCCAGGCACGCTGCAGTTCCGCGCGCGGTGCGGCGAAGATCATCTTCGCGTTGCGCCAGATGCGCAGTTCATCGCGATCGTTCGGCTGACCGATGAAGTGGGCAGCGCCACCGAGTTGGTGCGCGGTCAGCGTGGCCAGCACCGCATCGCGTTGGTCGCGGCGGATCTGGATCACCGCGCCGAGTTCTTCGGCGAAGAGCGCGGCCAGCACGCGATCGTTGAAGCGGCCGGCGAGCATGCCGGCTTTCTTCTCGCCGCCATCCACATCCGACAGGTGGCCGTCGTAGGCGATCGAATCGAGTTCCAGCGACACACCGGTGTGGCCCGCGAAGGCCATCTCGGCCACGGTGGCGAGCAGGCCACCATCGCCGCGGTCGTGATAGGCGAGCACGCGATCATCGCGCTTGAGCTCGGCCATCGCGGCCACGAAGGCCTTCAGCGTTTCCGCATCGATATCCGGCGCGTGTTCGCCGACCGAGTTGAAGCACTGCGCAAACACCGAACCACCCAGGCGATGCTTGCCGCGGCCCAGATCGATAAGCACCAGCTCGGTCTCCACACCCGGCAGGGTCTTGAGTTCCGGCGTCAGCGTGCGGCGCACATCGCCAACCGGCGCGAAGGCGGTCACGATCAGCGACAGCGGCGCGACGACCTTCTTCTCGGCGCCTTCGTCCTGCCACACCGTCTTCATCGACAGCGAATCCTTGCCGACCGGGATCGCCAGCTGTGCGCCCTGGCAGAACTCGGACACCGCCTTCACGGTGGCGAACAGGTGGGCGTCCTCGCCACGGTGGCCGCAGGCGGCCATCCAGTTGGCGGAAAGCTTGATCTGCTTCATGTCCGACACATCAGCGGCGAGCAGATTGGTCACCGACTCGCCGACCGCCATGCGGCCGGATGCCGTCGGTGACACGCAGGCCAGCGGCGTACGCTCGCCCATCGCCATCGCTTCGCCGAGGTAGCCGTGGAAGCTGGCAGTGGTCACCGCGACGTCAGCCACCGGCACCTGCCACGGGCCGACCATCTGGTCACGCGCGGTCTGGCCGCCTACCGAACGGTCACCGATGGTGATGAGGAAGTTCTTCGAGGCGACGGTCGGGTTACGCAGCACGCGGCCCACGGCATCCGCAAGATCCACCGCGGTGGTGTCGAGCGGCGGCAGGAAGATGTCGCGCTTGGCCACGTCGCGCGTCATGCGCGGCGGCTTGCCGAGCAGCACTTGCATGTCCATGTCGACCGGCTTGTTGCCGAAGTGACTGTCGCTCACCGTCAGGCGGCCATCGGCGGTGGTGGTGCCGAGCACCGCAAACGGGCAGCGCTCGCGCACGCAGATCGCTTCGAAGTCGGCCAGACGGTCCGGCGAAATCGCGAGGACGTAGCGCTCCTGCGCTTCGTTCGACCAGATCTCGCGCGGGCTCATGCCCGGCTCTTCGATCTGGATGTTGCGCAGCTCGAAGTGCGCGCCCAGCTTGGCGTGATCGGCCAGTTCCGGCATCGCGTTGGAGAGGCCGCCGGCGCCAACGTCGTGGATCGCCAGGATCGGGTTGTTCTCGCCCTGCTGCCAGCAGGCATCGATCACCTCCTGGGCGCGGCGTTCGATTTCCGGGTTGCCGCGCTGCACCGAGGCGAAGTCCAGATCCGCGGTATTCGTGCCGGTCGCCATCGACGAGGCAGCGCCGCCGCCCAGGCCGATCAGCATGCCGGGCCCGCCCAACTGGATCAGCAGCGTGCCGGCTGCGAAGTCGCTCTTGAAGGATTGCTCGGCCTGGATGCTGCCGACGCCGCCCGCGATCATGATCGGCTTGTGGTAGCCGCGCACCTCGCCCATCACTTCCTGCTCGAAGGCACGGAAGTAGCCGGTCAGGTTCGGGCGACCAAACTCGTTGTTGAACGCGGCCGCGCCGAGCGGGCCGTCGATCATGATCTGCAGCGCCGAGGCAATGCGTTCCGGCTTGCCGTAGTTCACTTCCCAAGGCTGCTCATAGCCCGGGATACGCAGGTTCGACACGGTGAAGCCCGCGAGGCCCGCCTTGGGCTTGGAGCCACGGCCGGTCGCGCCTTCGTCGCGGATTTCGCCGCCCGCGCCGGTCGACGCCCCCGGGAAGGGCGAGATCGCGGTCGGGTGGTTGTGCGTCTCGACCTTGGCAAGGATGTGGGTCAGCTCCGGCTTGTAGCTCCAGCGACCATCCTTCTCCGGATAGAAGCGCTGGATCTCGGCGCCCTCGAAGATCGCGGCGTTATCCGAGTACGCGACCACGGTGTGCTCGGGCTGCGCCTTGTGGGTATCGCGGATCATGCCGAACAGGGTTTTCTCTTCGGCGCGGCCGTCGATCACCCAGCTGGCGTTGAAGATCTTGTGGCGGCAGTGCTCAGAGTTCGCCTGCGCGAACATCATCAGCTCCACGTCGGTCGGGTTGCGGCCCATCTTCGTGAAGTTGTCGACCAGGTAGTCGATCTCGTCATCCGACAAGGCCAGGCCCAGTTCGCCGTTGGCCACTTCCAGCGCGGCACGGCCACCGCCGATGATGTCGACCGTGGTGAGCGGCTGCGGCGCATAGTGGGCGAAAAGGCCGTGCGCAGCGTCGACGTTGTCGAGCACCGATTCGGTCATGCGATCGTGCAGCACCGGCAGCGCGGCAGCGCGGGCGTCGGCATCAAGGCCACCACGCACTTCAAGCGTGTAGGCGGTGCCGCGCTCGATCCGCTTGATCTTCGCGAAGCCGCAGTTGTGCGCGATGTCGGTGGCCTTCGACGACCAGGGCGAGATCGTGCCCAGGCGCGGGGTGACCAGCAGCAGTTCGCCCGCGGGCGCGTCACCCTGCGGATAGGCGCCGATCAGGTCCGCCAGGCGCTCGGCCTCGTCGCCAGCGAGCGGCGTGTCGATCTCGACGAAGTACCAGTGTTCAGCGGCGAGCCCCTTCAACTTCGGCAGGGCGGATTTGAGCTGGGCCGTGAGGCGCTCCAGACGGGAAGCGGAAAGCGCGGGCGCGCCACGCAGCTTGAGGATCTCGGGCATGGTGGTTCCGAAGGGGCTAGCCAGGGGAAATCGGTTCTGACCGACGCGCTGAATGGGCGCCGGCGGTGAAAAACCGTGATTATACCGGGACTTGGCGCCTCGTCGGCAGGGTTTCGAAGTCTCTTGAAACGGCCGGCAGCTGCCCAAACTTGAGCAGTAAAACGCAATCATTGGAGTCCACCATGGCAAGCAGTGCATTCATCTTCGATGTCACCACCGCCGATTTCGAGCAGCGCGTGCTTGCCGCGTCGCACCACGCACCGGTGCTGGTCGACTTCTGGGCGCCCTGGTGCGCCCCCTGCCGCGCGCTCGGCCCCGTGCTCGAGAAACTCGCCACAGAGTTTGGCGGCAAGTTCCTGCTTGCCAAGGTCAATTCGGACGAGAACCAGGCGCTGGCCGCGAAGTTCGGCGTGCGCGGTATCCCGAATGTGAAGGCCGTGGTCGCCGGCGAGGTGGTCGACGAATTCACCGGCGCCCTGCCCGAAGCGACGCTGCGCGCCTTCATCGAAAGCCTGCTGCCCTCGCCCGCCGCGCCCTTGCGCGAGGCGGCGCGGATCGCCCGTGACGCGGGTCGCCTCGACGAAGCACGTTCGCTGCTCGAGCAGGCGCAGGACATCGACCCACGCGACGAAGCCAGCTATTTCGACCTGATCGAGGTGCTGCTCGATCAGCAAGACCTGCCGACCGCCCGCCTGTTGATCGACGGCGCAGCTGAACCCGCCCGCGACGTCGATCGACTCGCTGCCCTGCGCGCGCGCCTTGCCCTGCAGGAAGGCGCGCCGGACAACAGCGAACGCGACGCGCTGGAAGCCCGCATCGCGGCAAACCCCGGTGACCTCGGCGCCCGGCTGGCGCTTGCCCGCCTGCTCTCGGCGCGCCGCGACTACGAGCCGGCGCTCGCGCAATTGATCGAAATCGTGCGTCGCGACCGCAGTTTCGAGGACGACGCCGGACGCCTGATGATGCTGCAACTGTTTGCAGCGATCCCGGACGAATCTTTGGTACGCCGCTACCGTTCGGAACTGGCCGCGACACTCAATCGCTAAAGCCCGCCCACAGGGTGCCGTTATCCGTAGTAGCCACCTGCGCCGGTGGACTATCGATAACGACAAGCTTAAAGCTGGAGGAGCACCCTCATGGGCAACCTGACCGTCAAGGCCAAACTCGGTCTGCTGGTTCTCATCTCGATCGGCACACTCGTACTGGTCGGTCTTTCCGGCTGGGTCGGCATCAGCCGGGTTGGCAATGCGATGACGCAACTGGGCAGCACCCAACTGCCATCTGTGATCGCGCTCTCTGACGTTCGCAGCAACCAGTACGCGCTGTACGCCTACACGCTTGAAGCGGCCACCTGGGAGAAGGAGAAATACGCCAACTCCCAGTTCAAGAACATTCTTGAACGAAAGCAGAAGGCCACCGCGGCCCTCGACGCCGCACTCAAGGCGTACGCGGCTCAGGCGCGCACCGAGGATGAGGACAAAGCGTGGAAGACACTCGAGCCTGGCCTGAAACGCTGGCGTGATTTCGATGTGAAGCTCAACGCGGTGATCACCGACTTGGGCAACAACACAGAGTTCGAACATCAGGCTGAGCTGTTCGAGAAGTACTACTTCTACGTCACCGACTGGAAAGACGCGCAGTACGCAGTCGAGCGCAACCTGAACAAGCTGGTCGAGCTGAACGTCAAGTACGCGAAAGAAGCCGGCGCGTCGGGCGCAACGTCGAGCAAGGCAGCGATCGGCGTCATGCTTACGGTGTTCGCGATCGCCGTTGCGGTGTTGCTGTCCCTCGGCTGGCTCTTCTTCAAGAGCATCACGGGCGCGCTCGACAAGATGCGCCGTGCGATCACCTCGGTCGCTACGAACAACGACTTCACCATCCGTGCCGACGTGACGAGCAACGACGAGACCGGCCAGACCGCCCGTGCGTTCAACCAGCTCGTCGAGCAAATGCAGGAGTCGCTGCGCGAGGTGCTGACCAACGCCGAAAGCATCTCCGGCGCGGCCGGCAAGGCCGCCGAGGCGTCACGCCAGGTCTCCGACGCATCCACCAGCCAGAGTGAATCCGCCTCGGCCATGGCCTCGGCGATCGAACAGATGACCGTCTCGATCAACCACATCACCGACAGCACCCGCGATGCGCAGCACCGGGCCCATGAAGCCGGTACCGCCGCCGATTCAGGCGCCACGATCATTTCGCAGACCAACAGCGAAATGGACCAGATTGCCGGCACCGTGCAGACGGCAGGCGAGACGATCAACGACCTGGGCCGGCAGTCCGACAAGATCTCCGGGATCATGCAGGTCATCAAGGAAGTCGCCGACCAGACCAACCTGCTCGCGCTCAACGCGGCGATCGAAGCCGCGCGCGCCGGCGAACAGGGCCGCGGCTTCGCGGTGGTGGCCGACGAGGTGCGCAAACTCGCCGAGCGCACCCGCAAGGCGACCGAGGAAATCTCGCAGATGGTTGTTACGATGCAGGGCTCGGCCCGCAATGCGGTGTCGGGCATGGATTCGGTCGTGAGCCGCGTGTTCGAAGGCAAGGAATTGTCCGATCAGGCTGCTGCGCGGATGAACGAGATCCAGGGCTCCGCCACCCAGGTCACCGAAGCGATCAACGAGATTTCCGCTGCGCTCAACGAGCAGAGTGCCGCCGCGCAGGACATCGCACGGCAGGTCGAGCACGTTGCCCGCATGAGCGAGGACAACAGCTACGCAGCGCAGGAGACCGCCCGGATCTCGACGGAGCTTGATTCGTTCGCATCCGCACTGCGAGAGGCCGCTTCGCGCTTCAAGGTCTGACGTCCGCCCAGGGCCTGCACTTCGCCGGAGTCGATGCAAGGGGGCTTTGCATGCGCAACATCAGCATACGGATGCGCCTCGGCATCCTCGCATTCATCGCTGTCCTTGCGGTCGGTGCCGCTGCGCTTGGCGGATGGGTGGGCCTGCGCGCGCTCGGTGCCACGCTCGCGGGCGTCACGCAGCAACAGATGCCCGGCCTGGTCGGCCTGCAGCAGGTTCGCGCAGGGCAGGCCCGGGTGATCGAGGCCACGCTTGAAGTCGCCCTGAAAGAGCAGGACATGTACGCGCAGGAGTTCTTCAAGGGGCTGATGGCCCAGAAGGACGCGGCGTGGAGCGAGATCGACGCAGGCTGGAAGGCCTACGCCGCCGCGCCCCGCAACGCTGAGGAAGAGCAGGCCTGGATCGCGCTGAAGAAACCGTTCGAAGCCTGGCGCGAGCAGGACACCGCGCTGAACGAGGTCATCGCCAGCCTCAGCACCAACGATCAGCCGGTCAAACAGCGCGAACTGTTCGAGGCGTACTACAAGCTGATCGACGCCCAGCGCAATGCTGCCAATGCGGTGCGAGGCGACCTCGGCAAACTCCAGGCCCTCAGCCTCAAGCGGATGGCCGCAACCCAGGCGCAGGCCGGCGCCACCGTTTCGCGCTTCAGCGGCTTCGTGGCACTCGTGTCGCTCGGCTCGATTGCCGCCGTCGTGGTGCTTGCCTTTCTGATCGTGCGTGCCATCACCGGGTCGCTCGACGCGATGCGGGGAACCATCGTGGCCGTGGCGGGTAGCGGCGATTTCACGCTGCGCGCCACGGTGCGGTCACATGACGAGGCCGGCCAGACCGCGTCAGCTTTCAATCAGTTGATCGAACAGATGCAGAGCTCCTTGCGTGAAGTGCTGGCGAACGCCGCGCGCATCGCGGAAGCCTCGGACCGGGCCTCTCTGGCAGCGCGGCAGGTCTCAGACGCTTCGGCAAACCAGAGCGAATCGGCAGCAGCCATGGCGTCGGCCATCAAGGAGATGACCGTGTCGATCAACCACATTTCCGACAACACCCGCGACGCTCAGGTCCGCGCCCAGGACGCCGGCTCGGCCGCCGATTCGGGCGCGTCGATCATCGCGCAGACCAACAGCGAAATGGACCAGATCGCAGGTACGGTGCAGACAGCCGGCGAGACGATCAACGATCTGGGCCGTCAGTCGGACAGGATCTCCGGGATCATGCAGGTGATCAAGGAAGTCGCCGACCAGACCAACCTGCTTGCCCTCAACGCGGCGATCGAAGCCGCGCGCGCCGGCGAACAGGGCCGTGGCTTTGCGGTGGTGGCCGACGAAGTACGCAAGCTCGCCGAACGTACCAGCAAGGCTACCGAAGAGATCGCGCAGATGGTCGTCACGATGCAGGGGTCGGCCCGCAACGCGGTGTCCGGCATGGATTCAGTCATCAATCGCGTATTCGACGGCAAGGCGCTTTCAGGTCAGGCAGCTGGCCGGATGAACGAAATCCAGGCGTCCGCCACGCAGGTTCGATCGGCCATCAGTGAAGTCTCTGCGGCCTTGACCGAGCAGAGCGCCGCTGCGCAGGACATAGCGCGTCAGGTCGAGGACGTTGCACGCATGAGCCACGAGAATACCGACGCCGCCGAGCAAACTTCACGTGTCGCCGAAGAACTCCAGGCCTTCGCTGTCGCTCTGCGCGAGGCAGCAAACCGCTTCAAGGTCTGAGCGGCCCTCAGGGCTGGGCGCGCATCAGCTCCGAAACATCCTTCCCATCCACGCGTACGCGCGCGCGCAGCGCGCCGTTGTCATCGGCCGACACGGGATCGATCGATACCGCCCCCGAATCGAGAAGACGCTGCAAGCGCTGGGCGGCATGTTCATGCGTCAGACCGGCGTTCGCGTCGAGCGGCAGACCGTCCACGACGATCTTGCGACCGTTGTGGAAGAAGGTTGTGCCGTCGACCGCATAGGCACGGATCGGCGCGGATCGCGCTTTCAGCGGGGCACCCTCGCTGCCGGCCGCCGCCCCTTCCAGCGAACCCTGCCGGATCGGGCTCTTGCTCACCACCGTTTCTGCCGGCTCGCCGCAAGGCTTCTTGACCTTCACTGACTTGCCCTTGCGCTTCACCGTCTCGTAACAGGTCTTCGACTTGCCCGACGACTTCTTCGACGAAGAGTGGCCGGACTTGTGCGAACCCGACCCGTGAGATTGCTTCTTCGTCGTAGCGTGCTTTCCGCTGGAATGGCTCCCGGCAGACGCCGAATGGGCGTGGTGATGGGCAGCTTCCGCGACAGATGGGAACGCTGTGCCCGCGACCAGGCCGAACATCAGCGCGCACAGCACGGCGTAGGCGCGCCGTGCCAGGGGGGACGATATGAACTTCACGCGATACCTTGCCGGGCGGATCGCCCGTTCGAGTGGATGCAGTGGGGCAATTCTACCGCAGCGGACAGGGCATCCCATCCGCACCGGGGCGGTCGGGCATGCTCGCTTGAAGACGGCGGCGCTTTCCGCCATAGTCCGCGCCTTCCGTTTTTTGCCGCAGAGTCCCGATGCTTCCCCCGATCGAATCCCGCCTTGCCACTGAACTCGGCGCGCAGGCGCGCCAGGTCATCGCCGCCGTCGAATTGCTCGATGCTGGCGCCACCGTGCCCTTCATCGCTCGCTACCGTAAGGAAGTGACGGGCGGCCTAGACGACACCCAACTTCGAATGCTGGAAGAGCGCCTGGGCTACTTGCGCGAACTGGAAGACCGCCGCGCCGCGGTGATCGCCAGCATCGGCGAACAAGGCAAGCTGACGCCTGCGCTGCGCGACGAGATTGAACACGCGGAAACCAAGCAGCGCCTGGAAGACCTCTACCTGCCTTACAAGCAGAAGCGCCGCACCAAGGCGCAGATTGCGCGCGAAGCCGGTATCGAACCGCTCGCCGACGCCCTGCTCGCCGACCCGACGCTGGTGCCGGAAACCGAGGCTGCGCGCTTCTTCAACGCCGAGGCCGGCTTCGCCGACACCAAGGCGGTGCTGGACGGCGCACGCCAGATCCTGATGGAGCGCTTCTCGGAAGACGCTGGCCTGGTCGGCAATCTGCGCGAGTATGTCGAGGCGCATGGCGTCGTCGTCTCCAACGTCGTCGAAGGCAAGGAGAACTACGGCGCGAAGTTCCGCGACTACTTCGACTACCGCGAGCCGCTCAAGGACATCCCCTCGCACCGTGCGCTGGCCCTCTTCCGCGGCCGCAACGAGGACATCCTGCGCGTGAAGCTGGTGCTCGACACCGACCCGCAGGACGGCACCCGCCTCGCCGAACCCAACCCCTGCGAACGCCGCATCATGAGCGCGGCCGGCATCCGCAACGAAGGCCGCGCGGCCGACCGCTGGCTGGTGGAAACCGCGCGCTGGGCCTGGAGCGTGAAGCTCTCGCTGCATATCGAGCTCGACTTGATGGGCGTGCTGCGCGAGAAGGCCGAGGAAGAAGCGATCCGCGTCTTCGCAAAGAACCTGAAGGACCTGCTGCTCGCAGCACCGGCCGGCCCGCGCGCCACGATGGGCCTCGACCCGGGACTGCGCACCGGCGTGAAGGTCGCGGTGGTGGACGCCACCGGCAAGCTGCTCGACACCGCCACGATCTATCCCCACGAGCCGCGCCGCGATTGGGATGGCGCGCTGCATACGCTGGCCGTGCTGGCGAAGAAGCACAATGTGCAACTCATCGCGATCGGCAACGGCACCGCCAGTCGCGAAACCGACAAGCTCGCGGGCGATCTGGTCAAACAACTGCCGGAACTGCACATGACGAAGATCGTCGTGTCGGAGGCCGGCGCATCGGTGTACTCAGCCTCGGAGCTGGCGGCCAAGGAATTCCCGCAGCTTGATGTGAGCTTGCGCGGCGCCGTGTCGATCGCACGCCGCCTGCAGGATCCGCTCGCCGAACTGGTCAAGATCGATCCGAAATCGATCGGCGTCGGCCAGTACCAGCACGACGTCAACCAATCGCGCCTCGCCAAGTCGCTCGACGCGGTGGTGGAGGACTGCGTGAACGCGGTCGGCGTTGACGTGAACACCGCGTCCGCCGCACTGCTGACACGCATCTCCGGCCTCAACACCACGTTGGCGCAGAACATCGTCGCCCACCGAGACGCGCATGGCGCTTTCCGCAACCGCGCTTCGCTCAAGGCCGTGCCGCGACTCGGTGAAAAAACCTTCGAGCAGTGCGCCGGCTTCCTGCGCGTGATGAACGGCGACAATCCGCTCGATGCCTCGGCGGTACACCCGGAAGCCTATCCGGTGGTCGAGCGCATCCTCGCCGACGTGCAACGCAACGTGCGCGAGATCATGGGCGACGCGAGCTTCATCCGCTCGCTTCAGCCGGCGCGCTACACCGACGAACGTTTCGGCCTGCCCACCGTGCAGGACATCCTGAAGGAACTCGACAAGCCGGGCCGCGACCCGCGCCCGGAGTTCAAGACCGCCAGCTTCCGCGACGGCGTCGAAGATCTGAAGGATCTCGTTCCCGGCATGATGCTCGAAGGCGTCGTAACCAACGTCACCAACTTCGGCGCCTTCGTGGACATCGGCGTGCATCAGGACGGTCTGGTGCACGTCTCTGCGCTGTCGAACAAGTTCGTCAAGGACCCCGCAGAGGTCGTGAAGGCTGGCGACATCGTCAAGGTGAAGGTGCTGGAGGTCGATGTTGCGCGCAAGCGCATCGCGCTGACGATGCGACTTGCCGATGAAGTCCAGGCAGCTCGCAAGCAGGAAGGTGGTGACCGTCGCACCAACGCTCCCGCACGATCACCGCGGCGCGACGAAAAGCCGGCGCCGGCCAACGCTTTCGCGAGCGCTTTCGCGAAAGCGCTCAAACGCTGAGCGCGGCGCGCAAACCCATCTGCCGACCGCTGCCGGGAGGTTTCCGCCGCCCGGCAGCGGCTTCGTCACCTAAAATAAACGCGCAGCACTGCCCGGAGTCACACGATGCTCAGCTATCGCCACGCCTTTCACGCCGGCAACCATGCCGATGTGCTCAAGCACTTCATCGAAGTCGAACTGCTGCGCTACCTGAACCAGAAAGAGAAAGCCTGGTGGTACATCGACACCCACGCAGGTGCGGGTGCGTATGAGCTTGATCGCGGTTATGCGGTGCAAAACGCGGAGTTCGAAAGCGGCATCGCGCGCCTGATCAACGCGCCCGATCTTCCGCCAGCGCTGGGCGGCTACGTCGATCTGGTGCGGCGTTTCAACGGGCCCGGACCGCTGCGCTTTTACCCCGGATCACCCTGGTTTGCTGCCGAGTTGATGCGGGATCAGGACCGCATGCGCCTGTTCGAACTCCACCCCACGGACGCTGATCTGCTCGCTCAGAACTTCGAACCCCTCGCCTCGCAACTGATCATCGATTGCGCCGACGGCTTCAAGGGCCTGCGTGCCTTCTTGCCACCGCCCCCGCGCCGCGCCCTGGTGCTGATCGATCCGCCCTACGAAGTGAAGACGGACTATCGCACCGTTGTCAGCGTGCTCAAGGACGCCTTGCAACGCTTCAGCACCGGCACCTACGCAGTGTGGTATCCGCTGCTGCAGCGTCCGGAATGCCACGAACTCCCCAAACAGCTGAAAGAACTCCCGGCAAAGGCATGGCTCAACGTCACGCTGACGGTTCACAAGCCCGCGTTGAGCGGACTGGGCATGCACGGCAGCGGTATGCTGGTACTCAATCCGCCCTGGACACTGAAGACCACTCTGGAGCAATCGTTACCCTGGCTGACCCAAACGCTTGCCCAGGATGGTCACGCGCGCTTTCAACTGGAAACCGGCGGCGACGCATAGGTCAGCGATCGCGGAAATGAAAAAACGCCCGGCAAGCCGGGCGTTTTCAATTTGGCGGAACCGCCGCTTACTTATTCAGTCGGGCGGATATTCGCAGCCTGCTTGCCCTTCGGGCCTTCGACGACGTCGAAGGTCACGCGCTGGTTTTCAGCCAGGGTGCGGAAACCCTTGGACTGAATCGCGGAGAAGTGCGCGAACAGGTCGTCACCACCGCCATCCGGGGTGATGAAGCCGAAACCTTTGGAGTCATTGAACCACTTGACGATACCAGTTGCCATGTCGATGCGTCCTCGAATCGAAAAAATTACTATTTGTGGGGCTGGCGGCCCCGTTGGCACGGAATTCAGGGAGGCAAAGCCGACGAACTTTCACCGTTTCTGGACGGCGGGGTCACGCGCAATTCAACGACCTGGAAATCCTGCTCAAATCATTATGGATGCAGTCCGGCCAAAACGGCAACTGTTTGCGTCCGATCAGGGATAATTGCGTGACATTTCACCCGAATCTGGCATCCCGACGTGATCACGATCTACGGCATCAAGAATTGCAACAGCATGAAGAAGGCGTTCGACTGGCTTGCCGCGAACGGTATCGAGTACCACTTCCACGACTACAAGAAGTCGGGGATCGACGTCGCAACACTGGAACGCTGGGCGTCTGAAGCAGGCTGGAAGAAACTGCTCAACACGCAGGGCCTCACATGGCGCGGCCTCGAGGAATCGGAGAAACAGGACATCGACGCAGCGCGCGCGATTGCCCTGATGGTCGCCAAGCCGAGCCTGATCAAACGGCCGGTCATCGAAGGGGGCCGACAGCTGCTCGTCGGTCTTGACGAGTCCGCCTTTGCGGCGGCCCTGAAGGACTGATCATGGACATCGTGCAACGCTTCATCTTCGAGGAACTCGACGTGCGCGGCGCCCTGGTTCAGCTCGGGCCTGTTTGGAAACAGATCAAGCGCGACCGCGACTACCCGGCCGCTGTCGAGACTCTGCTGGGCGAGATGGCCGCGGTCACGACGATCATCGCTGCCAATCTGAAGACGCCTGGTCGCATCACCTTCCAGCTGTCTGGCCACGGCGCAGTCCCCCTGCTCGTCATCGACTGCTCCGAAACCCTTAACCTGCGTGGCTTCGCCAAATCCGAGGGGCCGATCGTCGGTCGTTCGGTGGGCGAGCTACTGGGCGACGGACGTCTGTTGTTGTCCCTCGACACAAAGAACGCGCCACAGCCCTATCAGAGTTACGTCCCGCTCGAAGGTGAAACCATCGCGGAAGTGTTCGAGCACTACCTGAGACAGTCGGAACAGGCGCCCGCAGCACTATTTCTCGCGGCCGATGGCGACAACGCAGCCGGCTTGTTTCTACAGAAATTGCCCGCCGCCGACGAAAAAGACCCGGATGGCTGGCGCCGGGTTGCCGGCCTGGCACAAACCGTTACGCCAGGGGAGCTTCTATCGCTGGAAGCCCCGGTGTTGCTGCAACGTCTGTTCCATGAAGAAACGCTCAGGCTGTTCGAGGCACGCACTGTTTCCCACGATTTCCTGCCCGACTGGGAGAAGGTACGCGCAACCTTGCGCGCGCTTGGCTCGGCCGAGATCGAAGCCATACTTGCGGAGCACGGCGAGGTGGTCGTGCGCGATGATCTGTCCAACCACGAATACCGATTCGATGCAGACCAGGCGCGCGCGATTTTCAAGTCGCCACCGCCCACGCTGCACTGAGCCTGACGCATCCGGCAGGAATTCCGCCGAGCCGAGCTCGCGTCGATGGTAAACTTTTCAGATCTATTCCCGGCACATGACAGGCATGCAGGCCAATCGCAGCAACGGCAAGACCATTGAATTCAAGGGCGGAACGCTGCAGGCCATGACGGCCATCGTGCGCGACCCCAATGTCATGAAGCTCGCGGACGCGATGCACGCCATGCTCGGCGGAATGGGTGAGTTCTTTGCCGGCGAACCAACGGTGCTCGACCTGACCGGCACCAGCCTTCCCGAACGCATGGACTGGTCTGGCATTGCCAGTCTGTTGCGCCGTTATGGCCTGCAGCCAGTTGCCGTACGCGGCATTCCAGAGGCCCACGGCGACGGTGCCCGCAAGGCAGGTTTGGCGGTACTTTCGGGTGACCTGCGCAACGCACCCGCGGCGGGCGCGAATCAACCCGAACCCGCTGCAGCGCCAGTTGCCTCAAAAGCCGATCCGGAGAGCACGCCCGCATCGGCGAACCGCTCGATGGTCATCGACCGCCCCTTGCGGTCTGGCCAACAGATCTACGCCCGCGGTTGCGACTTGATCGTGGTCGGCGGCGTGAGCAATGGCGCCGAGATCATCGCCGACGGCAACATTCATTGCTATGGCCCATTGCGGGGTCGAGCAATCGCAGGGGCACAAGGCGACCAGAAGGCGCGCATCTTCACCACCTCGCTGGGCGCGGAACTGGTGTCGATTGCAGGCGTGTTCCGTACCTTTGAGCGCGGGCTTCCCGAAGAGGTCGCCGGGCGCGCCGCACAAATCACACTGACAGGGGAAGGGGACAAGGCACAGTTGCGGCTCGACCCGCTGCAGCTTGGCTGACCTATCACCGACCATGCATCCATTACTCGAAGTTGAACTGAAGGGAAGATCGTGAAAATCATCGTGGTGACTTCCGGCAAGGGCGGCGTGGGCAAGACGACCACATCCGCCTCGGTGTCCTCCGGGCTGGCGCTGCGCGGTTTCAAGACCGCTGTGATCGACTTTGACGTCGGTCTGCGCAATCTGGATCTGATCATGGGCTGCGAGCGTCGCGTGGTCTACGACCTGATCAACGTGGTCAACGGCGAAGCGAAGCTGAACCAAGCCCTGATCAAGGACAAGCACTGCGAGAATCTGTTCGTTCTGCCAGCGTCCCAAACGCGGGACAAGGACGCGCTCAGCGAGGAAGGCGTCGAGAAGGTGCTCAAGGAGCTTGAGCACATGGGCTTTGACTATGCGGTGTGCGACTCCCCTGCGGGCATCGAGCACGGCGCGGTGATGTCGCTGACTTTCGCGGACGAGGCGCTCGTCGTTACCAATCCTGAAGTCTCGTCCATCCGCGACTCGGACCGAATTCTCGGCATCCTGCAAAGCAAGAGCCGTCGTGCGAAGGAAGGTCGGGAGCCGGTGAAGGAACACCTCATCGTTACTCGCTATTCGCCCAAACGCGTCGAAGAAGGCGAAATGCTGTCGTACAAGGACGTGCAGGAGCTCCTTCGCGTGCCGCTCCTCGGGGTGATACCGGAATCGGAAATCGTATTGCAGGCATCCAACCAGGGTATTCCGTCGATCCACATGAAGAACACCGATGTGGCGGAAGCGTATCAGGACGTCGTGGCGCGCTTCCTCGGCGAACAACGTGAGTTGCGATTCGTGAACTACGAAAAGCCTGGCCTTCTCAAACGATTCTTCGGTGGAGCTTAATCATGTCCTGGCTGTCCGAACTCTTCACGCAGAAGAAGCCGCGGCCCGCCGACATCGCTCGCGAGCGCTTGACCGTTGTCATCGCACGCCAGCGTTCGGACGACGGCGCTCCGAGCCCTGACTTCCTGCCGGCACTGCAGAAAGATCTCATCGCGGTGATTTCCAAGTACGTCACGGTGAACCCGGATGATATTTCCGTGCAGCTTGAAAAGCAGGACAACTACGAAGCTCTGAAGGTCAATATCGTGCTACCAGAGCACGGAGTAATCAGACAATAACCCTGTGCAGACAGCAAAAAGCGCCGCAATTGCGGCGCTTTTTTGTTCGTGTCGTCGGGAGCGAAATGCTCCCGCCTCAAGGGGCTACTCGCCCAAGCTTCCCTTCGACGATGCTGACCGCATCACCCTTCTTCAGCTTCGGATCGTGCTCTTGCCGCACAACTCCTACCGAACCGTCCGTCCAGCGCACGACAACTTGATATTCGACCTTCGGGACCTCTGCCAATGCGGACCGCGCCTCACTCGCCCCCTTACCAATCGCGGGCGTAGCAACCAACGGTCGGTCAGACATGATGTCCGCACTCCTTCGCGCCGCCTGGCTATCCATCAAGGTCGGCGCTCGTTCCGTTCTCTTTACGGCCGTCACACGCAACACAACGCCACGCCGCCCAACAGCCGCAGGCGCTTCAGCACCTTCCGATAGTTTCTTGTAGTCCTCGCGCGACTGAGGAAGTTTCAAGTCTCCGGCAAAACACGGCACCGCAAACGCTACGCCAAGCACCACGAAAATCAGTTTGCGATCGACCATGCTCCGTCCTCCCCCCGGCAAGCTCGCAGAACGTTAGTCGCGCGGAGCGAACGATAGTAAGTCTTCACCTGGACTTCGCGACAGGACTTCCCCTCGCGTTTGAAAGTCTTGCGTACCACACCATCCCCGCCGGACCGCGTATCAGCATTCGCCCACGAAAGGTGTTTTCCGTCAGGCGCTTGGTCAAAGAGCTCGTTCAGCATTGCCTCATGCTTGCCGCGATCAACCTCTCCGAAATGGGCTGAAGGCACTTCACTGGCAAACTGAAGGTTGAACGCGAGGGCCATGGGTGCAGCAAGCGTGCACACCACAAACGCTACTGCTCGTTGAGATCCACTCATGTGCTCTGACCGAGAAAAGGTTGGACAGTCGAATTCTACCGGGACAACAAGATGTTCCGTCCGCTTGATTTGAGGAGGGAGAGCCGCAAAAGCAAAAACCCCCGCCAACATATGAAGGCGGGGGTTCTGGCATGGGGTAGTCTGACGCTGACCTACTTTCTCACGGGAGACCGCAATATCA